>CBDCZI010000001.1:0-28730 GCA_965224495.1 Cytophagales bacterium
AAAAATCTATACCGTGTTTTTTAAACACATTAGCTGTTTTAATATTATCTGAAACCAACTCAGCAACTGTTTTATCTTTTATATTTTCCATTTTCATCTCTTTTTATAACCGCAAGATACACGCAGTCCTACCGACTTTTTCTTTCCTTCGACACCAGTTAGTATGACATTTGTCAGTTTTTTAAAAATGATTTGGAGCTTCCCCTTTTCACCGAACTGTTTTTCTGTATTCCATAAAGCAAAACACCGACAGAAACAGAATTAACCGACAAAACGAAGAGCGGGTCGGGTCGTCGGCTGTATCTTTTGTTCGTCCCTCACAAAAGGATGTCGCCTTTGCCCCTAAGCCGGTTAGACAGCTATTAGCAACTAGCCTCTAGCCGACTTTCTAACGTCTGTATATAACGCAAACACACAGACGAAACACTTCCCCTCCTTTTTTCAAGGAGGGGATTAAAGGGGTGGTTTTCGCTACAAAACTCATTACCCCTTAAATATTAAGGGTATTTGTATAAAAAACTTACTTTAGTGTTTCATACATCAGAGAGCTATTCATCACAGTGTTTGATAGCCCTGTGTTATGTATAATTGAAAAATTAGACCTAAATTAAAGTAATTGTAAAATAGAAAAAATGGAAATAGTTAGTGGTGTTATTGGGGTGATAGGTTTCATTATCGCAGTGTATACTTTTTACGAAACTCAAATAAAAAGAGCCAAAATTGAGATTATAGTCGGACCTAACATAACTGTTTATTATACACAAGATGGTGGAAGTGGTATCTATTTACCATTAGCTTTTGTTAATGAAGGTCACAAATCAGCCAAAATAATAAATATCTATTTACAAATATCTACCCCATCCAAAAAAGTTTATAAAATAAGATGGGCTGATTTTGTTAAATGGAACTCAAGTGAAAGGAATTTTAATCATATTGACCATTGTAGAGCATTTTCTGTCAGTGGGAGTACTGTAAACGATAAATTTGTTTGGTTTATTTGGAGACCTCAAAACGAAAGTAATCTATTGTTTGAAGAAGGAGAATATAAAGTTTCAATTTTATACGACAATTCCCCTAACCCAAATAATCAGTTAAAAGCATTTGATAGTAAATTTCATATTGATTATGAAGATGCTAAGTTTTTAAAATCTCAATATGATTTAAAAGAAACTAAAATACGGAAAATTCTAATTAATAATAATGAGAAAGAAAATGAACTAATAAAATAAAAACACATAACAAAACCTATACGTAATACCTGGTATTGACTTTGTTCTTTCTTCAAAAATCATCCTTCTTTTTCAAGTTGTTTTTAAGTAATAAAACTATATAACTGAGTCCCTTCGTTAGATAGAGCCGTTTCATCAATACTTAAAAATGAACCCTATTTTCAAGAAACAGTAAATAATCTTTCACATGACTTTTTTGTGCCCTAACACCAAATTCAGGGTCAAGAATTGGCTCTCGTATAAAAAGATAGTTTATAAAATAGACAACTCCGCTTTAAAAATTAGACATAAAAAAAGCTCAGATGAATCTGAGCTTTTTTGAGCCTCCTATAGGAGTCGAACCTACGACCTACTGATTACAAGTCAGTTGCTCTACCAGCTGAGCTAAGGAGGCAATTACCTTATGGTGATACAAATGTAGTTTACTTTTTTGTAACTACAAAGCACACAATAAGGTTTTTTCTTAGTTATTTTGCAATATTCTTAGTTGTTGCTTGAAACCAACGATTTGCAATTTTGCAGATGCTATTTTATCATCAAAATCTTTTCTCATTTCTTCAAAGTTAGCCGATTTCTTAAAGAACATTAAGTTGTTTCCCCAAGTAGAAATATCCTCTTCAAGAGCAGACACCTTTTTACGAATAGCTACAATTTTCTTTTGAAAAACTCTGTCCGCATTTTTATCAAATTTATAAAGCTCTTTTTCTACTATTACGTGTAAAACCTCTTTGCTTTCTACCGAAGAAGCGTCAATTTTAGCAACTAATGCCGTTTGTACTTGTTTGTTTAACCTCGAATGATCAGCCGCAGGTACATCACCAAAGTTATGCCATTTCTCAAAATAAGCTTCAAGTAATTCACGAGAGATTCCCGCTTCAAAAACTTCGTCTATCGCCGTCAACAAGGTGCTTTTCGCTTCTAAGTTAACAATTAAGTTTTTATCAGCCTCTACTTGATGCGCACGTCGAGAATTAAACAAAACGTCACAAGCTGTTTTAAAACGTTGGTAAATCTTATCATTTACGGCACGAGGTGCGGGTCCAATTTTCTTCCACGCTTTCTGGATATTGATTGCCAAGTGACACGCCTCTCCTACATCTTCCATCGATGCCAAGTCTTCTGTTTTTTGACAAAGTTCTTCTTTTTGTGCTAATGCCTCTTCCCTTTTCTTGTCTAAGGTTTTAAAGAAGGCTGATTTGTTAGCGAAAAATGTTTTCCCACTTTTCCAAAAATCTTTTGACACCTGTTTAGAATCTGCACGAGGTACAGGTCCTATTTTTTTCCACTCTTCTTGAATTTGGAGCAACTCTTCTGTTTTTGCTTTCCATTCATTGATTACCGTAGATTCAAAAGAAGTCAAAGGTTGCAATTTTTCAATTAATGCCGTTTTAAGCACTAAATTTGCTCCCAATTTATCAATAAACTCAGCATTTACCTTGTCTTTGAAATCATATACTTTTTGAGAAGCTTGTTTCAATCGTTCCCATAAAGATTCTTGTACCTCACGAGGCACAGGACCTATGTTTTTGTATTGAAGATGAAGTTCTTGTAATTCCTTCATCATCACTTTTGCAGAACTCAATTGAAGCAATGCTTCAGCTGACAGACAAACAGCTTCTTTTAATTTCTGATTTTTCTTTCTATCAAGGTCTTTCAAGTCGAAATAAATACTTCTATTGTTATAGAACATATCCATCAACGCTCTGAAATTAGGGTAAATATCTTTACGCTTATTTTGAGGTATTTCACCTATCCCCTTCCATTCTTCTTGAATTTCTTTGATTCGCTTAAACGTTTCGTCTCCTTCGTCTCCTTGAACCAACTCTCTCAATTCGTTCAGTAGGGTCTCTTTACGTTTAAAGTTTGTTTTTACTTGCTCTTTTTGGTCTCTTCGGGTTGTTTTTATTTGCTCACTATAAGCATTAATCAAGTCTTTTATAGACGATACTGTTTCATCTTCTCGCAATTCGAAATCTTGCTTTACGCCTCCTTCTTCTATAAATTTAGCTAATGCTTCTGTTTTTTTAGCGTTGTAACGTGCATAAAAAACATCTTGAACAGCTTGAAGTTTATTTCCCAAAACAGTTAGTTCGTCTGATGACGCTTTTTTCAGAACATCCAACAAATCTATGTCCGATTTCCCTTCAAAATCAAAAGTTTCTTCTACTTCTTGGTTTTTCTCTAACTGTTCTTCTAATACTTCGTGTTCTTCTAACTCTGACATACTTTTTTAGTTTAACCGAGGGTCGATAGGGTAATTGATTAAATCTTCTTTCCCTAAATCTCTCAAGACCATTTTCCACATTTCTTCGGGCGCATACTTTAAGTATTCCCATTTAAAATCCGCCACTATCCAAGAGTCACTTTTCATCTCTTCTGCCAATTGACCATCTGCCCAACCTGCATACCCTATAAAGAAGCGTATCTCTTCTGGCGAAATTTTCTCCAAATTTAAGAACATTTTTACTTGTTCAAAGTCTCCACCGACCCATATATTTTCTTTTATCCCTTTTGACCCCTCTACTTTTTCGCAACGATGCAAGTATTGCATATAAGTAGGGTCAACAGGACCGCCTACCAAAACGGGTAAATCAATGTCTATTTTTTCTGGTAAAAAATCATTCACTGATAAGGAAGCCAAGGAGTTATTGAGCACCAAACCATAATGTCCCTCCAAACTATCGTCACAAATAAGGACGACCATTCGTTTAAAATTAGGGTCACGTAAGAACGGATGAGCCAATAATATTTTCCCTTTGACTGGTTTCATAAAATCACTTTTTATTCTAAATATGGCACTTTTTATTGTCCATTTTTTCTATTCTATATTTTAATCACCATAATTTAGCAAAAAAAGAACAGATTATAAAATAGGGTTTTTAATTTTATAACTGTCTTTAGTTAAAAAGCGTTTAATCCACTATTATTTCTTCAAATATGTCTATTCCTTCGTCTATCGTTTCATCTTTTGGTCACAAATTACGTGTTCGTGCTTGTGGTGTTTTGGTGGTAGATAAAAAAATATTACTTGTCAAACACCAAGGTATCGGTGAGCTAAATCATCTTTGGATTCCTGCTGGTGGAGGTGTCGAGTTAGGCGAGACAATCGCAGAAACTATAAGTAGAGAGTTTAAAGAAGAAACCAACTTAACCGTTACTGTCGGAGATTTTGTACTTCTACACGAGTATATCGAAGTTCCTCTTCACGCTATCGAACTGTTTTATATGGTGCAATGGAAAAGTGGCGAACTAAAAAAAGGAAATGACCCCGAGTTAGATTCTTCACAGCAAATGATTAAGGAAGTGCGTTATTTTTCTAAAGTAGAAATAGAAAAAAGGGACAAACGATACTTCCACTCCGTGGTATTTGATAAAAAAATTAACGCTCTGTTGTAATTTCACACAAGTTATCCACGATAAAAGATTAAAATTCGTTATTTTTGACTAACCAATAAGAAAATGAAACCTACTACCCTCATCACACTCGTATTATCTGCCGTAGCATTGGCTTTAGCCTACTATTTAGGTAATACCATACACAAGGAGCAATCGAAATTTGAGTTAATAATCAAGAGTGAAGACTTGATAAAAGACAACCTCAAGGGATTAAGAGAAGCACAAGTTATCCACAAAAAGAAATACGGAAACTACGCTCCAAACTGGAACAAGCTAAGCCAGTTTATAGCTAAAGACACGTTGTATTTGACAGATAGATCTGAAATAATCATTTCTCGTCAATACAAAGAGGACAGTATTATCGTAAGAATTGACACCGTAGGTAGAGTAAGTGTCTCGGATTCGTTATTCGGAAATCAAAAATACGCTACTTTAGATAAAAACACACTTTCAAAAATTCCTTTACAAGACCACGATTTTGTAATGGTGGTCAAAAATGACTCAACAACTAAAGACGATTTCCTCTACATCGGTGACGAAAATCCGTTAGATAAGATGAGACGTAAGCCGATAATCAGAAATGATAAGGTAAAAAAAATCAAAGGAACAAAGCCCTTATTGAGCATTGGCTCTAAAACAGACGAATCACTAAATGTTAGCTGGACAAAATAGTTATGATTGCAACGCCAAGTACGAAGCTAAAATACAAAGCGAAAGATGCGTTAATAGACATTAACCACCTCACAGATTACCATTTGACAATTTTAATTGCACAAGAGGAATTATCTATCAGTATCGTTAATTCAAAAAATAACAGGTGTTTGTTAGCCGAAAAGCACACCTTCAATAAAAACAATACAGCACTAACTTCTTGCGAAGAGATCATTGAAGACCATCATTTATTGAAAGCTGGTTTTTGGGGACAAGTCACCGTTGCCATCGCTAACAACAATTTCACATTAGTTCCTAATAGCTTATTTGAAGACGAAAACAAAGAACAATACTTAGCCTTACACAACGAGATTGAGGATAACCAAATCGTTTTAAGCCACCAACATAAAGCCTTAGGTGCAACCTCTGTTTTTGCTATCGATAAAGAATTAGTCGAATGGTTTAAAAACAATTACCCTGCAAAAGAAGTGAAATTTGTTCATCAAACAAGTGCTTTTATCGAAGGCGTTTTAAAAAACAGCACCTCTTCTTCCGCCAAAAGCATATACATCAATTGCGAAACAAACATCTTGACGATTATCGTTTTACACAACGGTAATTTGGAATACTGCAATAACTTCAGTTATTCGACACCCCAAGACGTTGTCTATTACACCTTGTTTGTAATGAACGAATTATTTTTAAGTACCGAATCAACTCCTTTGGTGGTTTGGGGAGATATCGATATCAAATCGCCTGCGTATTTAAACCTTTACAAGTTTATTCGTTACATCAACTTAGGTGAAAAACCAAAAACGTTAACCTATGGTTATGTTTTTGATGAAATAGAAGAAAACGCCTTATTTAACACCTACAACATCTACCACTGTGAGTAAACGCATAGCCATATTCCCTGGTTCTTTTGACCCTTTTACCAAAGGACATTTGGACATTGTACAACGTAGTTTGTCTTTGTTTGATGAAGTAATTATCGGTATTGGTGTTAATTCAACTAAGAAAAGGGCTTTTCCCACTGAATTAATGGTCGAAAAAATCCAAGCTCTTTTTACAGACACCGACAAAGTTAAAGTAAAAACTTACCTAGGATTAACGGCACTTTTTGCAAAAGAAGAAAAGGCAGCATTCATACTTCGAGGACTTCGAAACGGTACTGATTTGGAATATGAAAGCCCAATTTCTCAAGCCAATCAACTTGTCAATCCCGAATTAGAAACTATTTTCCTTATCAGTAAAGCCGAATTAGCTTTTGTTAGCTCGTCTATTGTCAGAGATTTACATCTGTACAAACAAGACATTAGTGATTTACTTCCTTATTCGTTGTAATATTCTTCTAAAATACCTGTAATCGAAGCGTAAGTTTTCATACGAGCAACCTCTTGGTGGTTCATCCAACGCACTTCTTCGATACCTTCTTTGGTTTGAGGTTTCATATTTCTATCAGAGATGATTTTCATTTTGTACCAATGTGTGTACTTATAAGCATACTTTCCTTTCATTTTATAAAAATGTAAAGTTTTACCTATTTTATCTCCCAAACTCACGGTCACACCACACTCCTCTTCTACCTCTCTAATCGCGGCAACTTTTTTCTTTTCTCCTTTTTCAATCTTTCCTTTCGGAATATCCCAAAGACCTTTTCTCTTAATAATCAATAACTCACCTTTTTTCTCCACCAAGCCACCTGCAGCAGGAACACTCAAAAACTCAGTTTTCATAAAGTCCTTAAACAAGTCAAGGCTCTTCACGGCAAAAGTAATTCGTTTAAAGACTTTAGTCTTCAAGTCAATCAGCTCTTTTATACTATTACTGATATCAAACTCATTTTCATCGGTAATCAACACCGAATATTCTGATTTCAATAACGACTTACTCCATTTCGATTCTGTTGATTTATAATGCACCTTGTTTCTCACAATCGGTAATTTCTTCACGTGAATCTCAAGGTTATTAATAAATAGTTTCATAAAGTCAGTTGTTGAATTGAATAAACAAAAATAAAGAGGATTACTCAAACCACAAGACTTGTGGATAAGATTTTAGTAACATAAGGCTAATTTTGTCACTTCACCTTGTTTTTCCTCCTTACTCTGGTAGAAATAATTGACTTCTTTTGTATCTTTGTGCTATGGCAATAAAAGTAGTAAACGACCAAATCGCAGCACAGACTGCGAAGTATTTATTAGAAGTAGAGGCTGTAAAGCTTAGTCCTAACAACCCTTTTACGTGGGCATCAGGTTGGAAATCACCTATTTATTGTGACAACCGATTGACTTTATCGTTTCCTGAAGTAAGGAGTTTTATTGCTAAAAGCTTAGCCGAAATCATCAAAAAAGAATTTCCTCACGTCGAAGCTATCGCTGGTGTTGCTACTGCAGGAATACCTCAAGGCGCATTAGTTGCTGCCGAATTGAACCTACCAATGCTTTATGTTCGCTCAAAAGCCAAAGGGCACGGGATGACCAACCTCATCGAAGGGAAAGTGGTAAAAGGACAAAAAGTGGTTGTCATCGAAGATTTAGTTTCGACTGGTGGCTCGTCTTTAAAAGCAGTACAAGACTTGAAAGACAATGGTATTGCTGTTTTAGGAATGGCGGCTATTTTTAATTACGGTTTCGATAAAGCAACCGAAAACTTCAAGAACGCAAACACCGAATTGATTTGTTTGTCAGATTACACGCACCTTATTAAGTTAGCCGTTGAGAACAACTACGTAGCAAAAGACGAAGTTGCAACACTCACCGAATGGCGTAACGATCCCTCTGTTTGGAAACAAGGTTAAAACCTCATTTTAATACAATTCAAAGGCTGTGATTTTCTAATTACAGCCTTTTTTATTTTCAAAAAGATTTTTTTGTCGCTGTAAACAAAGCTATTGTCCGTCGTCTCACAAACGGCTTAGGGGTGAAGTGGAAATCCTTTTACTTCTCCGTTCTTTCTGAAAAGCGGTAAACTGAATAAAGTAACGAAGTGACCAAATGACACTGCTCTTCGCAGTAAAAGATTGAGAACGAAAGACCCGACCCGCTCTTTGTTTTGTCGGTTATCTCCCTTTCTATCGGTAAAACCGACTATAAAATACTAAAAAGCAGTTCAACGAAAAGGGGAAGCTCCAACTATAAAAAACACAACCAGTTCGTATTTACCACTCGGCTTGAATGAAAACAGGACAAGGAAGGTGTTTACTTGGTTTGCCCTTACGTTTTTGGTGTTTACTGCCTAAAAGTGGTGTCAGAGAAATGTTTATTTCGTGTGCTCCGTACGAAACGGGGGCGAGTTTGGAAATAACAATATCATAACTGTAAGAGATATGGAGGTGGTTGTGGTAGTTGTAGCCGAGTAAAATGATGAGTGATTCGTTGTTGTGGAATTCTGAATTGTAGCGTTTGAAGGCGATGCCTCGGTAATAAACGCCCGCCATTAGGGTGTTGTATATGCCGTAAAGTCCCATTTCGTATTGGTCGTGCTTGTTTTGTGCCTTGTAATTGAAGACAGGAAGAAGCATTTTCCTTGTTTTTTGATGAAATAATCGGTTGTATTTGGTTTCACTCAAATCTATTTTTAACCCAATCTGTACGTCAAAACGGATGGGGTAACGGATATCGTTGAATGACAAAAAAGAAACATTGGGACGGTTGAGGTGTTTTCCTGACACGCCTACCCAATAATTATCGCCATAAGCCATCATTCCTAAACCAATATCGGGAGAGATGGAGGTGCTTTTTTGGAAATTTTCGCCACTGGATGCGCCTGTTAGACCAAAGCTATCGTACTCGTTTGGGAATACCAAAGAGCCTTCGTTGATTTGGTGTAAAATAAAACCTGCGGTTACACCCGATTTGAGCGATATATTGTCATTTATGGTTGCTGTGTAGGCATATTGAAGGTTGACGGTGTATTTGTTTAATGTCGATTTTCCGTAATTATCGATGAGGATATAGCCACCAACACCACTATTGATAGAGTTAATGGATTTTTCAGCAGATACCATATTGGAAAATGATTGTGCCTCTAAACCTGTCCATTGCCAACGACTGTGCACGATACCTCGCCAATGAGGAGAACCTGCACCAACCAAGGCAGGATTCATATAGTTTGGGGTGTTGTAGTATTGCGAAAACTGCGTGTCTTGGGCAATGGTCACAAGAGAAATTAAGGACGTTATGTAAAATAAGAGGTATTTCATTTAACGTACGATGGTTACTTTTCCTTCTAATTTGATAATGTCTTTATGGTCGGGGGTGTTCGCCATTGTATTGTATCAACCACGGATAAACACCGACTGCTACGGTATTTCCTCGGTAAGTTCCGTCCCAACTGTTGTTTGGGTCTTCGCTGTAAAAAATAATTTCTCCCCAACGGTTGAAAATTGTAATATTATAAACGTCTAAGTACCTTGTTTTGACATCAAAACCATCATTTGTAGCATCTCCATTGGGAGAAAAAGCATTTCCGACAAACAAGCGTGGCGGACAAACATCTCGTACATCTAAACTATCGGGGACAAAACAATTGAATTCATTCCCTAAAAACACGTGATAAATACCTTCGTCATCGGCTATAACATTGTTCGTAGAGTCATTGAACTCTACCCAATAATATTTGGCATAACCGTTAAATATAAGGTTGACACTGCCGTCAAATTCTTTACAGAAATATTGCGGTTCAGGGTTAGTCGGCAGAGGTAACGGATGGTAATGGGTGTTGTTCTTTAATTCGTATTGGCAACCATCTTGGGTGTATTTTAGTGTGTAGGTTTCGTCGGGCTGACTAACCGTAATCACTTGGTTTTGGCTAAATAAATTGCCGTTGACATACCATTGGTACGTCGCATTGACATCGAGAATATTGTTTTTATTTCCGTCTATCGTAATCAACTCGTCAAAACACTTTTGGAAAAGCTCTCCTTCGTCAATCGGAGGAGCTAAAGGAATGACTTGTATCGTATCTTTATTTGAACAGTTGTCTGTATCGGTGTATGCAAATACAATTTGTTTTTGTGCATCTACCAACACCGTCACGGTTGGTGTGGTAGCAAATTCTAAAGCGTTTTCTTCCCAGCTGTATGTCTTACCCGTTTTATCGAGTTTAGGTGCTAATTTAGTTGATTGATTGATGCAGATTAACAAAGAATCGGGCAAATCAGAGTTGGGTAAAGAGATTAAATGCAAGGTCGTACTGTCGGTATTTATACAGCCTGTAACTGTATCGGTCATCAATACACGGTAGGTGTCAGCGATAGAAACGTTGATAAACTGTGTGGTTTCACCAGTTGACCATAAATACAGTAAACTATCGAGTGGTGTACCGATAGTCGCTGTTTCGCCTATGCAAATAGAGGTATCTTTTGGCATCAAGGGTTCAGGTGTAGGGATAATCGTTATGGTATCTGTAAATGAGTTATCACAAAGACGTAAACTGTCTTGAATAACCAATTTAGGAAAACGAGTTCCTGCTTCGGTGTACAAATGTGTTACGGTATCACCAAAACTGACTGTTCCATCACCAAAATCCCAATTGAAATGCTTGCCATTGGGAGAGAAAGCATAAAAAGTCACGTAGTTGTAATTACATATCACCTTGTTATCAATCGTAAACCCTCCTGTTATTCCCGAAATAGCAACCCCATCAGGAGGCGTGATAGTACTTGTACAACCCAAACTATCGGTAATCGTCAATGAAATAGCAAAAGAACCCTCTACGGTATATATCTTTTCGGGGTGTTGGACTTTAGCAGTTGTTCCATCGCCAAAATCCCATTCCCAAGTAGCCAAGGGCGAACGACCTAAAACAGTCGTGTCGGTAAATGAAACCAAGTGAGGTGTACACGTCCCTATAGCGGGAGTCAGCGAAAAGCCTACTTGTGGTTGTTTAATATTTACTACTATTTCTTGCGTAGCCGAAGTGTCTTTACAACCATTAGCATCTTCCAAAATCAATAACGATTTGTAGGTATCGTTGGTGGTGAATAAGATATGTGGTGCACTCGCTGTCGAAGTAACATTATTCACCGAATCCATCAGCCATAAATAAGAAAAAGGTGCAATACCTGTACTGTCTTTTAGGGTAGGAATAAAGGCAATCGAGTCATTGGCACAATGAATCGAATCGTTATGTGTAAAATAAGCCAACGGTTTACTTGGAAATACACGTACCGAATCGCTATTCACACAACCATTGATATCAGTAACCACAAGGGTAATCAATATACCGTCTGTTTGTAAATAGGGATAAGGAGGCAAGGTATCAAAAGTAAAAGTAAGTTCGAGGGTTGTCGCCGTTACATTGTAATGCTCAATAGTCCACAAACGACTTTGCATCGGTGCACCTAATTGACTTGTGTCTTTTAATGAAATAGGCAAAGGCAAACAACCCGAAAAATCTGTGGTATCGATATACGCTTCCACACCAAAGGCATTAATGAAATTGGTTTTTGTGATAGTATCCGAACAACCTTGTGCATCTGTGGTAATCAGTTTTACGGTATAAGAACCTGCTGAAGTATAAGTAACCGAAGGGTTAGCATCGGTGGAAGTTTGTCCGTTACCAAAATCCCAGAGGTAAGTATCAAACACATCGAGAGCAGAAAAGGTCGTTACCAAATTCAAACAACCCGTAGTCACATCCGAAGTAAACCCAAAAACCTGACGAACAGGAAAGTCAATAGTCACATCATTGGCACACGAACAAACCGTGTCGCCATTGCTTAGTGGCCATTTATTCGTCAAATCCCAAACCTCCACATTTAAGTTGTGCGAACCTCCGTTAGGCAAAGCAAAGTTAGGGTGCAGGGTATCTGAAAATTGATTAAGGTAACTAAAATCCCAACGCACACTATCTGCCCTTCCGTAAAGTAACACGCTGTCAATACGGATAGAATCTTCTCGGTAGCAAGGAGGAAAAATAACAAACGGCTCAACATACGGATTATGTAACTCCACCCAATCAATCAAATCAAAAGTATCAATACAGCCGTGGTTGTAAGCAAACAAACGAGTCGAAATAAAGAAACCTGCACTATCGACCAACTCGTGTTTTTGTTGGTAATCCCAATTCATATCACCACCAGCCGTATAAGGCACACCATACGACTCACCCGAAGTCGTTTCGTACCAAAAGAAATCTGCCGTTCCTGCAATCGTCAAGTTCGGATGCACCGTTTCGGCATCACAACATTGGTGCAAAGGGTAACCTGTAATATCTAACAAGGCATCAGGCTTTGCCCCCGTCTCAGCACAACTGTCACAAACAAAAGTATCCGTACAACCATCTATTGTGGTAATCGTCAAACTCACAGGGAAATTCCCTTCAGTAACATACGTATTCGTCGGGTTCGCATTCATTCCTGCAAGAACATTACCATCACCAAAAGTCCACGAATAATCAACAATCGGCGTAACCGAAGTACTCAAATCAGTAAAGGTAATATCCAAAGGCAAACAACCACCAGTAATCATAGTATCAGGAAAACCATTCCATAAAGGCGGTTCGGTCACATTGGTCAACATATCCGAAGTGAACAAAGCTGTCGGAGGATGGAGTTTAATGTAGTCCAATTTAGTAACAGGCGAAGTACAACCAAAAGGGTCGGTAATAGTTAGTGTAACATCAAAAGTATCTGCCAAATTATACACGTGTGTAGGGTTTTCTAAAGACAAAGTTGTGCCGTCGCCAAAATCCCACAAATAACTAAACGCCCCTGCAATATTGGGCGTAAAGGTAATCGGAGTCGTAATGTCACACGAGTTTTGAATATCCGAAGCAAAATTAACCACCAAAGGGTCAGACACCGTAACCGTACCATTGTAAGCCGTGTCGATACAATCGCCCAATTCCGAAGTCATAATCAGCATCGGCGTAAACACACCTGCCGAAGGATACGTTTGTGTATGGTTTTGAATAACATCCGATTTGTCGGTGAGTGAAGCCCCATTTCCAAACACCCAAGTAGCCGTAGTTTTGTCATTAATGACAGCCGAAGTATTCGTAAACGCTACATCCAAAGGCGAACAACCCGACGTATTACCAATAGCAAAAGAAGGCTGAAGAGGCTCAATAGTAATAAACTGTGGCTTCGTTACCGTTGCCGTGCAATACGCATTAAAAGCCGTTAACTGCACATCAAACTGACCGTTAGTATTGAATGTGTTTGTCGGTGAAAATTGCGGAGACGTATTTCCATCACCAAAATTCCAACTAAAACCATACGGTCCATCTGTCGCCAAATCGAGCAACGGACGAAACTGAGTTTGCAAACTATCCTTGCACGTACTCGTCGCATCAAAAGGAGCCACCGTCTCAAAATCCAACACAAACGGCAAACGAATCCCTAAGGCATCAATCACCGTCAAATCACTTTTACAGCCATTCGCATCCTCCACAATCAGCGTAATGTCATAATCTCCCGCATTCGCATAACTTTGCGACGGATGCTGGTCATTACTAATATTTCCATCCCCAAAACCCCACGTCCATTTGGTCAGTAGCGCATCTCCTGCAACCGACAAATCCTGAAAATTACTCGTATGTGTCGCACAACCTTTGTTGCCATTCAAAATCGAAAAATTTGCTGTCGGACTATTAAAAACTGTAATTGTTTCTGTTGCCGGAGCACTCAAATTTCCATTCGCATCCTCCACCACCAACGAAACCGTAAAAACACCAGGCGTGATATAGATAGCATCTGTTTTTTGTTTGTCATTGCCGGTAGTCGTGTTTGAGTTTCCAAAATCCCAATGGTAAATCAGCGGAGCCGTCCCCGAAGAAGCGGACGCATCAAAGCTCGTAATCAGTGGACTACACCCACTGGTCAGCGAAGTGGTAAACGAAGCCGTTTGTCCCATCAAAAAAGACAAATAAAGCGACGTTAAAATAAATAGAGCTATTTTTTTCACAAATGACAACCAACAAAACCAAACTATAAGGAAGATACAAAAATCTAATTCTATTTACGAATTTTTCAGTAGTAAAGTTGGTATGAGGTGTGTTTCTAATGTTTTGTTTGGAGCTTTCCCTTTGTGATGAACTGTTTTTCAGTATTCCATAGTCCATTTTACCGATAGAAAGAGAGATAGACGACAAAAGGAAGAGCGGGTCGGGCTATTAGCAACTAGCTTCTAGCTGACTTTCTAACGACTGTACAAAATGTAAGTACAAACACGTAACACTTCCCTTCCTTTTTTTCAAGGAGGGGATCAGGGGTGGTTTGGTCGTTATGTGTAGGCGTATTGAATGTCAGCTATTGTCCATCGTCTGTCTTACAACGGCTTAGGGGGTGAAGTGGAAATCCTTTTACTTCTCTGCCCAATCTGAAAGGTAGAGAGGTGAACTGTTTGAAGAATAATATAAGTAAGACTACTCTTCGCAGTAAAAGATTGAGAACGATAACACCCGACCCGCTCTTGATTTTATCGGTTATCTTTGTTTCTATCGGTGATTTTGTGAAACACTACTACAAATCATTTCATAACTAAGGGGAAGCTCCAAATTATTGGCTCGCTTATTGGCTTTTTTATTTGGGAAGTTTTGGTGGGTTATCTCGTCAAAAGTTGTTCGATGCCTCAAACTACCTTATTTTTGTGTTTTACTATCTAAAGCATATCAATATGGCGGAGTATAATTTTCAAGAAATAGAGAATAAATGGCAGAGTTACTGGAAAGAAAATAAGACTTTTCAAACGCCTTCTGTTTCGGATAAACCAAAGTATTTTGCCTTGGATATGTTTCCCTATCCTTCGGGTGCAGGGTTGCACGTGGGGCATCCGATGGGCTATATTGCTTCGGATATTGTGTCACGGTACAAGCGTCTGAAGGGGTATAATGTGTTGCATCCGATGGGGTTTGATTCGTTTGGATTGCCTGCCGAACAGTATGCGATGCAAACGGGACAGCACCCGGCGGTGACTACCGAAAAAAATATCGCTCGTTATAAGGAGCAGTTAAATAATATTGGTTTTTCGTTTGATTGGGAGCGAGAGTTAAGAACAAGTGACCCGTCGTATTACAAATGGACGCAGTGGATTTTTATTCAATTGTTTGATTCGTGGTACAATAAAGTGACGGATAAGGCGGAGAAAATTGAGGAGCTGACGGCGGTTTTTGCTCAATCAGGAAATGCTTCAATCCATGCTTCTTGCGATGAAGAAACACCTTCGTTTTCGGCGGAGGAATGGAATGCTTATTCGGAGAAGGAACAGCGTGCTTTGTTGCTCAATTACCGTTTGGCTTTTATGAGTGAAACGAGGGTCAATTGGTGTGCTGGATTGGGTACGGTTTTGGCAAATGATGAGATTGTAAATGGCGTTTCGGAACGTGGCGGATATCCTGTCGAACAAAAAGAAATGATGCAATGGTCGTTGCGTATTTCGGCTTATGCCAACCGTTTATTGGAAGGTTTAGATGGCTTGGATTGGAATGATTCGTTGAAAGAAATGCAACGTAACTGGATTGGGAAATCGAAGGGTTGTTCGTTGTTTTTTGATGTGATTGACCACGAATTTCAGTTAGAGGTTTTTACTACTCGTATTGATACTTCGTTTGGTATTACTTATGTTACTCTTGCTCCTGAGCACGATTTGGTCGATATTTTGACTACTTCTTCGCAAAAAGAGGCGGTTGAAACGTATGTAAACGAAACAAAAAAACGTTCGGAGCGTGACCGTATGTCGGATGTAAAATCGGTGTCTGGTGTGTTTACTGGTTCGTATGCAACCAACCCTTTTACGGGAAAACAAATTCCTATTTGGATTGGTGATTATGTGTTGGCGAGTTATGGTACGGGTGTGGTGATGGCGGTGCCGTCGTCTGATGTGCGTGATTATAAGTTTGCGAGTTTTTACGATTTACCTATTGTGCAGGTCCAAGAAGGGAAACAAACGGATATTTCGCAAGATGATTTTTATGATAAGGCGGGAACGATGATTAATTCGGATTTTTTGAATGGTCTGACTGTCCTTGAGGCGATTGAGAAAGCGAGTGAGTTTATAGAAGAGAAAGGTTTTGGGAAAGCGAAAGTAAACTTCCGAATTCGTGATGCGGTGTTTAGTCGTCAGCGTTATTGGGGCGAGCCGATTCCTGTTTATTTTAAAGAGGGCGTTCCTTATACAATAGACGAAGGTGATTTGCCTTTGACTTTACCTAAAATTGATGATTACAAACCTACTGCTACGGGCGAGCCTCCTTTGGGACGTGCGAAAGATTGGGGTTACGAAAAAAATGGGGAGAAATACCCGTACGAATTGAGTACTATGCCTGGTTGGGCTGGGTCGAGTTGGTATTATTTCCGTTATATGGATGCGAATAATGACAATGAACTGGTGTCGAAAGAGGCGCAAGCGTATTGGCAAAATGTTGACTTGTATTTGGGTGGTGCCGAACACGCTACGGGGCATTTATTGTATGCTCGTTTTTGGAATAAGTTTTTGTTTGATTTAGGTTTGGTAAATACCGAAGAGGCGTTTAAAAAACTGGTTAATCAAGGAATGATACAAGGTCGTTCTAATTTTGTTTACCGTGTACAAGGGACTAATCAATACGTTTCTAAAGGTTTAAAAAAGGAATACAGAACGGATAAATTACACGTTGACGTTAATATTGTTGTCAATGATGTGTTGGATACCGAGGCTTTCAAAAATTGGTTACCTGAGTTCAAAGATGCTCAGTTTATCTTAGAGGATGGTAAATACGTTTGTGGTTTTGAGGTAGAAAAAATGTCTAAATCAAAATACAACGTGGTAAATCCTGATGATATCATCGCTAAATATGGTGCTGATACCTTGCGTTTGTATGAAATGTTTTTAGGTCCTTTAGAACAATTTAAACCGTGGAATACGAATGGTATTGACGGAGTTTTGAAGTTTTTAAAGAAACTTTGGCGTTTGTTTTACAACAACGAAGGGGAATTATTACTTTCCGACGAGAAAGCAACTCCTGAAGAGTTGAAAGTGCTACACGGAACAATCAAAAAAATCGGTGATGATATTGAGCGTTTGTCGTTAAATACTTCGGTGAGTAATTTTATGATTTGTATCAACGAATTGACTGCTTTGAAATGCCACAAGAAGGCTATTCTTGAAGAGTTTGTTGTTTTATTGGCTTCTTATGCTCCACATATTGCTGAGGAGTTGTGGCAGGTAATGGGACACAACGAGTCAGTTGCTTATGCGACTTTCCCTGTTTGTAACGAAACGTTTTTGAAAGAGAATGATTTTGTTTATCCCGTGATGATTAACGGAAAAATGAGAACAAAATTGAAGTTGCCTATTGATTTGTCTAAAGACCAAATCTTAGAAGAGGCAATGAAAGATGAGGTTATTATCAAGTGGGTAGATGGTAAAACACCTAAAAAGGTGATTATCGTTCCTAAAAAGGTTATTAATTTTGTGATGTAATAAGTACAAAACAGCAAGGGAATCTAATTTCTTCTTGCTGTTTTTTTTGTGCTATTTTTTCGATAAATTTAACAAATAGAAATTATGAAAACTCCAAACTGGGCATACGTTATCGGTGGTATTATGGTAATCTTCGGGTTATTAGCTTTACCTGATTTGATTGACGATACAAAGACTGATACGTCTTCTTTTTCTGCTAAAAAAACAACGGACGCTATCAAAAACAAGTTTGATAGCTTAAGTGTTGAGTTAGAAAATGCAAATGTTGATAGTGTTATCAAGGTGACTTTGGATAGTATTCCTTTTTTGGATACACTACAGATTTTGGATACGTTGCAAAGTAGGGATACGATTGCGATTATGAATCCTCCTAATCCAGGTGTGATTTTTGACGAACTCGGTAAACAATTTGATGATGTTTTTAGTGTTTCTGAATACACAAAAAAATGGACTGTTCGTTTTGCTTATTTGGGACTTATTAGTGCTGTATTATATATTTTAGGTGGCATCTTCCTTATCGCACGTACCTCTTTTTCTATCCCTTTGGTTTATTTAGCCTTGGTTATTAGTATCGTTCTCGCTGTTGCTCAGATGATTATTTTATCTAGTGACCCTTCTAGTAGTTTGTTTACTATCTGGGCAAAGTACGCTCCTATTTTCAGTATTATTTTCGATGTGACTTTGTTAATCATCGTTTTGTCTTCAGATAAAAAGGCTTATTCAAACGAGCCAATTATAGGTAAGGATAGGGATATTGAGTAGTTGGGGATATGAGGAAAAGTTCCTAACGATGAGCAAGGGTGTCCTTGAAATATTACTTAAATAAATCTAATAGCGTCACTTTTCAAACTTCAGTTTGTCATTACATAGTACTTACTGAACCCTTCGATAAGATAGGGCAGAATGACTATATTTTTTTAAATCATCCTTTAATATCCCCTTTTCATCAAAGGGACTAATACGTACAAAACCGTGTGCATGAATTATTTGTTTATTTTCCAAAATAATTCCAACATGAGTAACACGGTCTTTCCCGAAATAGGCTAAATCTCCTACTTGTAACTCGGAAAAAGGTATTACTTGACCTATTTCTTCTTGTTGGTAAGCGTCACGAGGAAGATTGATGCCACAAATTTTAAAAACTTGCTGAACAAAACCCGAACAATCAATGCCAAACTGACTTTTTCCTCCCCATAAATAAGGCGTGTTTAAGTATTTCATCGCTAAAGGAATTAATTCTTCTTTTGGTAGAAGACCTGATTTACCTGTAAACTCTACGCCTTTATCCTCTAATACAGAAGCTGTAACTACGGCTCCTAAAGGCAATATAAAAGTATTACCTGAACGTATTGAATTAACGATACTTAACGAATATTCTTCTTTCTCTGTAGCCGAATGCGATGTAATTTGTTTATTATCTACCCAGCCTTCGTAACCGTCAAAATCTTGCTTTATCTTTACAAAACTACTTTTTTCATCTTTTTCGATAACCGTACAAGTTTCCCCAAAAAGCATCTGAGTAACTATCTCCGCACGATCATTCGGTTTACTCCGAACAGGTATTACAGTTAATAAACAAATCATAATTGATGGCTTTTAGTCGTAAGTTTTTTAGTCTGTATTACGTAAACAAAGATTTTACTCTTACTTTAATATTTCATTCTATCCAACTCTCGTTGGTTGTCTTTTTGCTTAATCGAATCTCGTTTGTCGTGAAGTTTTTTACCTTTTGATAGAGCGATGTGTAATTTTGCCCATCCACGTTCCGAAATAAACATATTTACCGCCACAATAGTCAACGATTGATCTTTGAGCTTTTCTTCCCACTTGAGAATTTCCCTCCTTTTCATCAATAGTTTACGTACACGAGTGGGTTCATGGTTAAAATGTGTTCCCCTATCATAAACAGCGATATTCATTCCTTTGACAAATATTTCACCGTTATTAATAAAACAATACGCTTCTTGTAAACTTACTTTACCTTGTCGTATCGACTTTATTTCGGTACCCGTCAATTCTATTCCACAAGTAACTTTGTCGAGAAACTCGTAGTTGTACGATGCTTTTCTGTTTTTTATATTAATATCCTTTTGGATGTCGCTTTTCTTCTTTCCACTCATAATGAGATTTTTAATCGAGGGTTAGGACTGACACTTTGGTCGGTGAAATCACCTGCCAAATATTTGAAATAAGAAGCCGACGCTACCATTCCTGCGTTATCTGTACAATATTGAAAATCGGGAATAAATACTTCCCAACCCAATTCTTCTCTATGTTTTTCTAATCTATTACGTAAACCAGAATTTGCTGAAACACCTCCTGCAATAGCTATACGTGTGATACCTGTTTGTTTTACTGCTTTCTTAAGCTTTTGCATCAACAAATCAATTAAGTTTCGTTGAATACTTGCACAAATATCGTTCATATTTTCTTCTATAAAGCTTTCATTCTCTTTTTTCTGATCTCTCAAAAAATAAAGAATGGCTGTTTTTATTCCGCTAAAAGAAAAATCTAAGTCCGGAGTATTTACCTTTGCAAAGGTAAAACGGTTTTCATCACCAAGTTTTGCGTATTTGTCAATCATCGGTCCTCCTGGATAAGGAAGTCCAAGTATTTTTGCACTTTTATCAAATGCTTCACCTACGGCATCGTCTTTGGTTTCTCCTAAAACCTCCATGTTTGAAGCCGAATTTACCTGAACTATCTGCGTATGCCCTCCAGAAACGGTCAAACAAAGAAAAGGAAATTCGGGTTTTGGATCATCAATAAAATGAGCTAAAATATGCGCCTGCATATGATTAACCTCGATTAATGGGATATTTAAACCCAAAGCAAAAGCCTTAGCAAAAGACGTCCCTACTAAAAGTGCACCTAAAAGACCAGGTCCTCTCGTAAAAGCTACTGCATTTAGGTCGTTTTTGCTTACCTTAGCTTCTTCAAGTGCTTGTTGAACAACAGGAATGATGTTTTGTTGATGAGCACGAGAAGCTAATTCGGGAATAACTCCTCCATATTTTTCGTGCACAGCTTGTGTAGCAACAATATTGGAGAGGATTTTGCCGTCTTGTATAACAGAAGCGCTAGTGTCGTCACAAGAGGACTCAATAGCAAGTATAGAAATTGACATAATTGAAACGTATCGCAAATATTCTGCAAATTATTAAAAAAGTACTGTTAAAAATAATCGGCTACACAGTCTTATTTATTTTTGTGCTTTTTGCTGTCCTACAATTGGACCGTGTGCAGACATATATTGCCCAAAATCTTGCTGAAAAGTTAACAGAAGATATTGGTCATCAGGTATCTATAGAAAAAATAAGCCTGCGATGGTTTGACTTAGCGCGTGTTGAAGGTATTTTTATAAAAGATTTGGAAGGCGAAGAAATGTTGCATATCGAATCGGCAATGATTGATTACCGCATCTCTTCTTTGATTGATAAAAAAACAGTTACCATTGATTATGTCGAAGTGTATCGTCCACATTTATTGATGACATGGTACAAAGGTGGTGAAAATATCAATTTTAATATATTCATTAAGCGACTACGTGAAAAATTGCGCCCTAAGAAAAACAAAAAACGAAAGGCTAAACCGATTATTATTACCTCAGGGAGAGTTATTGATGGTGTTTATGGTTTTCACAACGAAAACAAAGGACATATTGATTTTGATGGGTTTGACCATTTTCATTTTGAATTGGATAGCGTCAATGGTGATATTTCAGATTTGTACATTTTTAAAGATACGGTACAACTCAAAGGGGAAAATATAACTGCTCTTTACAAGAAAAAAAAACTTTCATATTTATGATTTGAATACTGATTTTAGGTACACCAGTCACTCTTTGGCCTTCCGAGAGTTGAGTGCTGATTTGGGTTCGAGTCACCTATCCAATGAATTGATTTTTAGCTATGATAAAATGGCGGATTTTTCTGATTTCAATAAAAAAGTAAAAATCAAAGCACACTTAGACAGTACGGTTATTTCGACCCAAGACTTGACTTTGTTTGCTCCAAGTTTAAAACGTATCAAAGACCATTGGACAATGTACGGAGCAGTAAAAGGTACTGTTTCCAATTTCGAATCGAAGAAGTTGAACTTCTATTTTGGTAAGCACAGTAAGATAGCAGGAGAAGTTGGGTTAGACGGTCTGCCTGATATCAACGAAACATTTATTGAATTTAACTTAGGTAAATCGGTCCTCTACCCTACCGATGTTCGTCAATATTTAACAAATGATGAATATTACGCTCAATTTGTGAAATTTGGAAAGGTAAACTTTGATGCACGGTTTAATGGTTTCCCTTCTCAGTTTACGGCAGATGGAAATTTCATGACCGATTTGGGGTATTTAGAAACAGATATTCAATTTAAAATCAATAAAAACCTAGGGAGAAGCGAATACGAAGGTGGTTTGGTGACAAAAGATTTTCAGTTAGGCAAGTTTTTGAATAACGAAAAGTTGGGTAATATTAATATCAAAGGAAAGGTTGATGGTTATGGTTTCACAATAGAAAAGGCGCAACTAAACATGAATGCTAAAGTCAGTAAATTTGATTTATTAGGTTACCCCTACCAAGGAATCACTGTAAATGGGCATTTAAAAAATGAATACTTTAATGGTGATTTGACTGTGGTTGACCCTAATTTGGAATTAAAATCAAAGGGGCGAGTTGATTTGCGTGATGAGGAACAGAAAATAAGAGTCAAAGCAAAAATTGAAAAAGCGAATATGAAAGCCTTACATTTTTCTGATGATTCGTTATCAGTATCCACCTTAATGGATGTCGATTTCAAAGGTTTTACAATAGATGATATTATCGGAAAAGGTGATTTTAAAAATACCCTCATCAATTACAAAGGCAAAGAATTAAAGGTTGCTAACTTTAACTTCTCATCATTCAAAAAAGATAGTTTACGAAACTTCTCTGTCAAATCGAGTATTGTGAAATTTGATGCTAAAGGTGATTTTGAATTTATGACCGTGGCAGATGATATTGAATTACTTTTAAAAGAATACCAACTCAAACTCGCCAACAGCCAAGATGAAATAGCTAACTATTACGCAAAAAAGAAGGTTGGCAAGAATTACGCCATTGATTTCAAACTTGATTTATTAGATACCAAACCTGTATTAGATTTGTTTATTCCTGAATTAAGCATTGCAAAAGGCACAATTTTGAAAGGTCAATTTACAAACTCTGCTGAGCTTAGTAAATTGAAAATTCATTCTGTTTTTGATTCGATACGCATGGACCGCTTGTCTCTTGAAAAAAATAGTATCAAGATCGTATCAACAAAAAAACGTTATGCAAATGATGTGCGTGCGTCTTACCGTTTGACGTCTACTAATCAAAAATTAGGTAAAAAACAGGTCACCAAAAACTTTGACTTGAGTGGTGATTGGAACAATAAAGCGTTTACATACAGCTCAAACCTATCCTCATTGAACAATAAAAATGGCTATAAAATAAATGGCGATGTTAGCTTTATGAAAGACAGTACGGTTTTCAAAATGTATGACACCGATTTTAAATTTGACAACCACCATGTACATGTCAATGACACTAACCTTATTGGTGCAAAAGGTAAAAAAATTACCTTTGAACATTTTGAACTCATCGACAGAGAAAACAACCAAAAACATATTTTATCAGGAGAAATAAGTCCTTCAAGAACGAGTAAAGTTGTCCTTTCTCTTCATCAGTTCAACTTAAATTACATTTCATTGTTTGCCAAAACAGAGTTACACGGCGATTACACAGGTGATATCATCCTCTCTGATTTTTATAATACAGCTACTGTTACCAGTGATTTTGAAATGATTAATTTCGGTTTGTATGATGGTAGATTTGGCGATTTTAAAGGAAACGTCAATTGGAATGAAAAAGATAAACATATCAACCTTGACGTTGACTTATTTAGTGATACCCTCAAATTAGCAGAAATATCAGGTTATGTAAATACAGACAAAAAAACCAACAAAAACCTAAACCTTAAACTAAACTTGAACCATACACCGCTCAATCTAATTGAACCTTACATGAAAGGTCACGTCAGTCATATGGGAGGAAAGGCGACAGGAGAAATCAAAATAATTGGTGACTTTGTTAAACCAAATTTCTACGGAAAGCCTCATATCAACAACGGAGGATTTACCATCGAATACCTCAAAACACATTATGTTTTTGACGATATTATCTATTTCAATAAAGATAAAATCACTTTTAAAGGGACCGATTTAGTAGATACGTTAGACTATACGAATGCCAAACTTAACGGCTATATCCAACATAGTTTATTCAAAAATTTCTATGTAGATGTCTCTGTTGATTTGAATAAAACACTTTTACAAAACACAAAAAAAGAGGACAACGAACTTTATTACGGACCGGTTTATGCCACGGGAAAAGTAGGAATCAAAGGTCCTTTTGAAGAGTTAATCATCCATTCTAACGAAATAACAAGTGAAAAAGGTACTTATATCACCATTCCTCTCGATAACGAAGGAGCAATAACTCAGTCAGATTTCATCCATTTTGTAGATAAAGACGAAATAAAAGACAGTCTAACTATTGTTACTGATGAAAAAGTGAGTTTGACAGGTATTACCATCAACCTGAACATGAATATCACAGAAGACGCATTAATCAATATTGTCTTTGATGAAAAAACAGGAGACCGACTCATCGGCTACGGAAATGGTTTATTGAAAGTTGACCTCAGCACCAAGGGTGATTTCAATATGTACGGAAATTACGAAATCACCAAAGGCGATTACTTATTTTCAATGCTCAACGTTTTAAACAAGAGTTTTACCATTGACAAAGGCAGTCGTATTACTTGGAATGGCAATCCTTACGATGGAAAGATGAACGTCAAAGCTAAATACTCTGTATTGACAAGTATAACTCCTCTACTCATCGACTCTGCATTTATCGCTACACACCCAGACGTCAAACGCCCAAACCCTGTTGATGTAGCTTTAATAATGAACGGAAACCTGATGTCTCCTGACATAAATTTTGGGATTTCGATAGAAGACTACCCTAACTATTTAGAAGTCGAACAAGCTATTTTGGATTTCAAAAACCGTATCAAATACAACGAACAAGAGTTAAATAAGCAAGTTTTCAGTTTGATTATCTTAAAAACGCTTTCTCCTTTAGACAGGTTCAACGCTAATATCAGTTCGACCGCAGGGGCTAGTGTGAGTGAAATGTTTTCGAACCAATTGGGTAGTATGCTTTCTCAAATCGATGAAGACTTAGAGGTTTACATTGACTTAGGAGGCTTGGCAAAAGATGGAAACGCACTGAATGTTCGACTTTCTTATTCTGTTTTAGATGGTCGCTTACGTATTAGCCACAACGGAAATTACTCCAACACCAAAACCGACCAAGGTGTCAAAAATTTAGTTGGAGAATGGACTATCGAATACCTTGTTTCTAACGATGGAAAGATACGTTTGAAAGGCTACAATAAGCTTAATCAAAACACCACTTCGACCTCTATTTCATCACAAAACTCTACGGTTTACGGTGTCAGTTTGTCCTACAACGACAACTACGATTCGATCAGTGAGTTTTGGAGTAACCTCAAAAATAAATTTAGAAGAAAACGAAAAAAACCTAAAAAAGACGAAGAACCTAACGATATCCAACGTATCGAATTAGAAGAAGAGAAACGAAGAAAAAGAAAATAAAACAGTGTGAGTTGTTGGGCTCTTCTAGTCTGCCCTACTTACTGTTCCATTTCTTTTTTGACCATTCTTGTTGTTCTTTTATCGTTAAGAATGTCCACGCAACCAGGCGGCTTGTTTTGTTGCCTTGCCCCATAGGTACAACCTTTACATCAACAGCATCTATTTTTTCTAATGCAGTTTCTATACTTTTGAGGTTACCGCTTTTGGAAACTAACGTGGTAAACCAAAAACAATTGGCAGCAAACTTCTTACTCTCTCGCACCATGTTTTTCACAAAACGCTCCTCTCCTCCTTCTACCCACAATTCGTTACTTTGACCTCCAAAATTTAGCGTTGGTTTTTCCACTTTTTTATGAGTAAGGTTACTCACTTTTCTAGCAGAACCTTCTTGTGCTTCTTCCAAAGAACCATGAAATGGTGGGTTACAAACCGTAAAATCAACTTGTTCTTCCTTATCTAATACTCCGTAAAAAAAATCTTTTGGGTTGTTTTGTAAACGCAATTCAATCGCTCCTTTCAGAGAAGTATTTAGCTTCACTATTTGTCCTGCCGACTTGATTGCCGTCTCGTCAATATCAGAACCAATAAACGACCAACCGTATGCTGAATGACCGATAATAGGGTAAATACAGTTTGCTCCCGTACCTATATCCAGTACTTTAATCGTCTTCCCTTTTGGAATACGTCCAAAGTTTTTGGCACTCGCTAAATCTGCCAAATGATGAATATAATCTGCACGACCAGGAATAGGCGGACATAAATAACCTTCAGGAATATCCCAGAACTCAATACCGTATTGGTTTATCAATAAGGCTTTGTTAAGCATTTTTACTGCTTCGGGGTTAAAGAAATCTATAGACTCTGTTCCAAATTTATTCAACTCTACAAATTGGGATAAGCCGGGACAACTTGCTATCAGTTTCTCAAAATCATAGCGTCCTGTATGTTTGTTTCGTTTGTGTAAACGAGGTTTTTCTTTGTGTTGAGGTTTCTTGTTTTTAGGACGCATAGAACTAATTTTCTCTTTCAAAGTCCCAATTTAAGGCTTTTTCAACTCGATAAGATGAAATAAATGAAATCATTTTTTCAATTTCCTTTCTTATTCTTTAAATTGGAGTTTATAGACGTTTTTAAAAACAGATGAACTTCCCGACTATTCCATACTCTACAGATTTGATTATCCAAATTGCTTTGGGGTTATTGATTTTGTTACTTTTAGTAAAACTTCTTCCACTTTATTTCAAAAAAATAAAGCGTACGCACAAACTAAAACGTGGTGTCAGAAAAGAAAAAGATGCCTACAAAGTGCTGAAAAACTTAGGTTACAAAATCATTGGTAACAACATCAAACACACCTACGATTTACTTGCCAACGATGAAACGGTGGTAGTGAGTTTAGAAATTGACTACCTGGTACAAAAAAGAGGTAAAACCTATATCGTAGAAGTCAAAACAGGAGAAAGTGCAACACAAATAACCAACAGTAGTACAAGAAGACAAATTTTAGAGTATTCTCTTTTTATTAAAAATGATGGTGTTTTTTTGTTGGATATGGAAAACAAAACTATGCAAGAAATCGTTTATCCTATCACGTACAAAAACAAACCAAAACCTTCACCTATTCTGGCTTTCACCCTTTTAGGTGGTGCGGTGGTGTTGTTTGCCTTATTTTATTTCAAAATTATTCAGTTAGACACTGAGGTTATTGAACAAATTGAACCGTTTTTACACCAACCTTAAAAAATGAAACCGTTTTTATTACTTCTACTTAGTTTATTGTTTTTTTCGTGTGCTAAGACACCTGAAAAGGAGAAGAATACGGTAGTTAAACAACAAGAAGAAAAAATAGACCTTGTGACTAAAGAGTTAAAGGATTACCCTCTATTTATTCAAGAGCTTATTGTGACAGAGGAAGGTGTTTTTCGTGGGATAGATTTTGGACTAAATGAAGAGAATATCCGCAGTATAGAAAAGGCTAAATTCATTCAATCAGATAATGACAAACACATTTTACTTGCCGAACAAGCAATCTCAGACGATATCAACTTAGACGTTGAATACCTTTTTACAGCACATCAATTAGCTGTTATATCCTGTGTAATCTACACCAACAACAACAAGCAACAAGACAGTTGCTATGCTCAGTTACAAGGCTACTTAGCCAACAAATTTAAGTTGGACACAACACAAACTGATTGGGTTATTACGAACTCTTTAGTTTTAAGTCTCAAAAAAGCAGGAAACCAACACAAGGCATCGGATATAGAACTTGTTTTTAAGAAAAAATAAACCAAAAAAAAAGCGATAAACTTTCGTCTATCGCTTTTTTTTGGTTGTCTTTGGTTATTTCAATACTGTTGAAACCTTGATTTTAACATCTGGCCAAAGTTTAGTTATTCCGTCAGCTCCTTTGTGTTCATTTCCGCAAGCGACATTTAATGAATCCGTTGCTAACTGTCCGTTAAATAAATTTAAGTCAATCACTCCTTCTAAAGAAAATTCGTTTCCGTTTGATACCACCGTTACTGGTACATTGTTTGTTTTTTCGTTCAATGAGATTTCTAATACCCCTGACGTTTCATCTAACGACTTTACTTTTCCTGTGATTGTAGCTGTGTTCACGAATATATTGAAAAACTTTTCTACTATTCGTACATCACGTACTTCGTTTCCTGTTTTTACAGAGTTTGTTTGAATAATGAAAGACGCCTCAGAAAAAACTTCTTTTGCTGTTTCTCCTTCTTTTACTCCTGCAATCTCGAAGTCAGTAAACTGACCTTTCACTCCTTTTTTCTCTGTTGTTTTGTAAGCTACCCAACTGACTTTGGTACTGTCATTGTTGTAAGCCAATGTTGTCTTTGTCTCTTCTGTCTTTTTATTTTCACAAGAAACTAAAAACAATGAGGCGGTAAGGATAGCTAAGATGATTTTTTTCATAAGTACAGTTTTTACTCCGATACAATCGGTTGTGTGTTTGTTTAAGAAAGTAATTTACAAAGCAAAAGATAAAGTTTACTGTTATTTATCATTTTTACAAAGAAAACATCCCTGATTGAGCTTTGAGTTTGAGTACCGAGTATTGAGAGTGTTTGCGTTGTACACCGTCGTTAGAACGTTAGCAAGAGTGAGTTGTCAGTAGCGTTAAAAAACCACCCCTGAGCCCCTCCTTAAAAAAAGGAGGGGAAGTGTTTCGTCTGTGTGATTACGTTTTATATAGTCGTTAGAAAGTCAGCTAGAAGTCAATAACCGGCTTAGGGATAGAGGCGACATCCTTTTGTGAGGAACGAACAAAAGATATAGCCGAAAGCCCGACCCGCTCTTTGTTTTATCGCCTATCCCCTT
>CBDCZI010000002.1:0-55018 GCA_965224495.1 Cytophagales bacterium
CACCGAGCAGAGGTTTTATACACCTTGGCTGTTTTATGTCAAACTTCGCCATCGTGTGAAACGCAAAAATATGTTGACTTATTGAAAGCTGAATTTCCTAACTCGAAATACACCAAATTAATTGACAACCCTAATTATGTCGCAGATTACCAAAAGAAAAACCAACAAGCACGTGAGGTCTATGAACAAGCTTATACTTCTTACCAATCGGGCAATTACATTGAATGCAACAATACCTTAAATCAGCTAAAATCACTTTATCCTATCAATGATATTCCTGATAAGGTTCAATTTTTGACCGTATTGACGTATGCCAAACGTGACCGTATGTTTGCTTACCACCAAGGACTAAAAACTTTTTTAGTGAAACATAAAACGAGTGAAATAATTCCTTATGCCAAACGACTAATCAAAGCCTACGAAGAAAAGAATGGTACGCAACTTTCTGCCCTTCCGAGTTCATTTACCTACGATTCTTTGGCAGCTTATTTCATTATTTCTATTTATCAACGAGATAGTTTATTTGTCAGGTCATCGACTGATAGCTTTAATAGCGAGTTTTTTGGTACATACTACAAGCATAAAAGCATAGGGACAAAACGAATGGAATTAAATACAGAAAGCTTTATTTTTGTATTCAAATCGTTTGATAAAGAACAAGAGGCTTTGACCTGTTTGAAAAAAATTAGTGACTTTGCTGACTTTAAAGAGTTGAAATCCAATTACAAGTATTATATTATCTCTAAGAAAAATTACCAATACCTTATAAGTACAGAAAACACAGATGGCTACGGACAATTCTTCAGACAACACTACCCTTAAAAAAGAGAAACTTATCAGGTGGTTTCCTTTTAGTATCACACTTTTGATGTGGTTTGGTTTCCTTGTGGGAATATTTTGCGTGAACTGGTACGTCAAATCGGTAATAGCAAATGAGGATGATTATTTTGGTAAAATGCCAAGTTACGAGTTATTGGCTAATCCAGAGTCAGAATATTCTTCTGTATTGTTTTCCGCAGACAGTGTCGTGTTAGGGCAGTACTACCGTTCTAACCGAACAGCCATCAAATACGATGATATTTCACCTAATATGTTAAATGCACTTTTGGCGACAGAAGATGTGCGTTACCACCAACATAGTGGTATTGATATGAAAGGTAGTTTTGCTATTCTTTATTATTTATTGAAAGGTGATAAACGTGGTTCGTCAACAATCACACAACAATTAGCTAAAAACTTATTTAATACAAGAGACAAAATTTTTGACGGGACATTGGTAAAAAAGCACCGAAAAATCAAAAAGGTTATCGATAAAACAAAAGAATGGATAACAGCTGTACGTCTCGAACGTGCATTTACAAAAGACGAAATCATAACGATGTATTTGAATACCGTTGATTTTGGAAGTTTGAGTTTTGGTTTACAGACGGCAGCAAAAACATTTTTTGCCAAAGACCAAAAAGAGTTGACCATAAGTGAAGCAGCACTATTGACAGGTGTTTTAAAAGCACCAACTTCATATAGCCCTATTTTAAATCCTAAAAGAGCACTAAAAAGAAGAAATACGGTGTTGTCTCAAATGTTTCATTACGAATATTTGACTAGAGCAGACTATGATTCGTTAAAAGTACAACCTATAAAGCTGAGTTACAAAGTGGAAAACCACGCAGATGGTTCGGCTGCTTATTTTAGAACAGTGTCGAGTAATTACCTCAACTGGTGGTGTAAACAAAACGGTTATGACCTCTGGGCAGATGGGTTGAGGGTTTACACAACCATAGATTCTCGTATGCAAAAACACGCTGAAAAAGCCGTCGAGGAGCATATGAGCCAATACCAAGAGAAGTTTTTCAAACATTGGGCAGGGAAAAATCCTTGGGTACAATTAGACGAAAAAGACCATTTTCAAGAAATCCCCGGATTTTTAGAGAAAAGTATCAAACGGACAGAACAATACAAATACTTAAAGAAAAAATTCAACGGCAAGGAGGAAAAAATAGAACTTGCCTTACATAAGAAAAAGAAGATGTCTGTTTTTACATGGAAAGGAGAGAAAGACACCTTGTTTAGTCATTACGATTCATTAAAATATTACAAACATTTTTTACATACTGGTTTTGTATCAATGAACCCCCAATCAGGAGAAATCAAGGCGTGGGTCGGAGGAATCAATTACAAACATTTCAAATATGATCACGTACGCCAAGGGAAAAGACAACCAGGTTCTACATTCAAACCTATTGTTTATGCAACTATTTTGGGAGAGGCTGGTACTGAATATTCGCCTTGCTACAAAGTAGTAGATGCACCAGTAACTTTCTTTACAGGTGATCCTGACAAACCAACGTGGACACCTCAAAATGCCGAAGGAAAGTACACAGGAGATACATTGACCCTTCGTCAAGCGATGGCTCGTTCGGTAAATTCAATCACCTCTTATATGATGAAAATAATGGGTGCACAAACCCCAAGTATGGTGATGAATTATGCTAGACGTTTAGGAATAACAAGCCATTTGGAAGCTGTTCCTGCGATGTGTTTGGGGACTTTTGATGTTTCTGTTTACGAGATGGTTGGTGCTTACAGTACATTTGTAAACAAAGGGACTTACACAAAACCACGCTTCATTGACCGTATTGAAGACCGCTATGGTAATGTGATTAAGCAATTTCACCCTGAAACAAAAACAGCAATTTCTGAAGAGTTGGCTTATGTAATGACCTATATGTTACGTGGAGCAACTGAAGAAAGAGGGGGTACGGGACAAGGTTTACGTCGTTATGGTCTGTTAGGGAAAGATGTACATGTCGGAGCGAAAACAGGAACAACACAAAACTACTCGGATGGGTGGTTTATGGGTATTACACCTAAATTAGTTTCAGGAGTTTGGGTTGGTGCAGAAGACAGAAGTGTGCATTTCAAAACGATAGCTTTAGGACAAGGTGCTCGTATGGCAATGCCTATTTGGGCAAAATATATGCAAAAAATATATGCCGATACCACATTGAACTACAAGAAGGAAGAATTCCCGAAACCACGGTTTAACTTAAAAATCAATTTAGATTGTACGAAAGAAGGTGAATTGTTTCAAGACACTACCGTTATAAAAGGAGTAAAAACAGGAGTGGAAGATATTTACAAGGCAACAGAAACAACGACTGACGAAGATGAGTTTTAAATTATTTAGCCCAAAATTTTTGGTCAAATTCCTTTGGTTTAGCTTTATCACAGGAGTCGGAAGTATTCTTCTTTTCTTTTGGCTAATTAGTATAGATGTATTTGGAAAGCTACCCAGTTTTGAAATATTAGAAAACCCACCAAGCGAACTGGCATCGGAAATTTATACGGAAGACAACCATCTTTTAGGTAAATATTTCCGTTCTAATCGGTCAATTGTTGGCTATGATGAAATCTCTCACGATGTCATTAAATCATTGATTGCAACCGAAGATTCTCGTTTTCAAGAGCACAGTGGTATAGACCAACGTGCGACTTTACGTGTGATTTTGGGTATTATAACTGGGCATTTAAAAGGAGGAGGTAGTACTATTTCTCAGCAATTAGCAAAGAACCTATTCGATATGAGAATAGCGACCAAAACGCATTCAAAACCCAATAAATATTTTGTCAAATTTCAAGAATGGGTAGTAGCCAAGCGACTCGAACGAGCTTATACTAAAAAAGAAATCATTACGATGTACTTAAACACGGTGAATTTTGGTTCTGTTCGGGGAGTCGAAGTTTTAGGTATTAATTCGGCTGCACGTACTTATTTTAATAAAAAGGCCAAAGATTTAGAAATACAAGAAGCGGCGACTTTAGTCGGTATGCTTACTGCAACAACACGAAACAATCCGATTTCCAATCCTCAAAATGCGTTTAAAAGAAGAAATATTGTTTTCTTACAATTACACGTTGCGGGTTTTTTGGCCCTCGAAGAAAAGAAGAAATTACAAAAATTAGATTTAGTTACTCGTCCTGCTTACGCTGATTACAACTCAGGAGTCGCTCCTTATTTTCGAGCACAAATTAAAAATGAACTAACAACTATTCTCAAAGAAAAAGGACGTGATTTATATTCGGAAGGATATAAAATTTACACCACCATCAATTACGAAGCACAAAAAGAAGCAGAGAAAGCTGTATTTAACCACTTGAGCTATTTACAAGGAGTATTCAAAAAAAGTTGGAAAGGTAAAACACCTTGGTCATCATCTTATATCAACAAACAGTTACGTAAAAACGCGGAATACAAGCAAATAGTTTTAGATACCAAAGGAGATAAAACTAAAATAAAACATGCGATAAACAAGAGACGAAAATCGACTATCTTCGTTTATACCGATAAAAAAATAGGTAGAGGGAACCATATTGATACCTTGATATCATTAAAAAATGAAGTGATACACAACAAATGGTTGTTGCGTGTAGGTTTCTTAGCAGTCCAACCAAAAACAGGTGCAGTAAAAGCTTGGGTTGGAGGAATAGACAAAAAGCATTTCCAATATGACAATGTAAGACAAAGCCGTAAACAACCAGGCTCTACTTTCAAACCTGTTTTATACTCTGCAGCCATAGTCAATGGTTACCAACCTTGTGATACTATTTTGGATGCGCCAAAAACGATTAATGTCGATGGAAAAGTCTGGAAACCCAAATCTACACCCTCAGGAGATTATATCCCTTTAAAAAAAGCTTTAGCCAAATCTTTAAACAATATAGCGGCTTACTTAATTGATGATATTGAACCTCAAAATGTCATCAACCAAGCACAGCGTTTGGGAATTAATCCTGAGTTATTAGAAGCTAATTATACCTTAGCCTTAGGGACAAGTTCATTAAGTATTTGGGATTTAATTGGTGCTTATACCTCATTTGTAAATTCGGGTCGCCATATCAAGCCTTATTACATTAGCCGTATAGAAGATAAAAATGGGCAAGTGATTTACCGAGCTAAGCCAGAAATAACTATTGCTATGAATCCTGAAGATGCTTTTAAAATGGTGATGATGCTTAGAGAAGGAGTGAAATCAGGAACGTCACGAAGTTTGAATAGTGCCAAATATGGCGTGATGAAAAACAACAACCAACTGGGAGGAAAAACGGGTACTACCAACAACTCAGCAGATGGGTGGTATTTTGGTATATCAAACCAGATTGTCTGTGGTGTTTGGGTTGGAGGAGAAGACAAGAACATTCATTTTCCACCAACAAATAGCAACGGGCAAGGAGCACGTATGGCATTACCTATTTTCGGTAACTTCTTAAAGTATTGTTACAAAAACAAACAATCGGGTATTAAAGAACAGCCTTTCGATGTCCCTTCTTCATTGTCTGAGGAAGATATTTACGAAAATATTCTGTGCATAGAAGCTCCTGTTCTTGGTGATTAGGAGACTAATCGATTAGTAACTTTGAAAAGAACCTTTTTTGTAATCTTTTAGAGAGTACTAGACTAATTAGAATTTGTTAGAAAAGTAACACCTAACCTATTATTCGTATCTATGCGGAGTCAATTTCTCACGCTACCGTAGGCTATTCGACAAACAGGGTTATCTCTGATAGCAAATAAATTGCAGCTGTTACTCCTTGACAGACATAAAAAAGCCTCTGTTTCTTTATTGAAAACAGAGGCTTTTTTGTGCTTTAGTGTTTTACGACTTAATTCAAATCGTTCAATACATTCATAGCTTCTTGTACGTAAGGGTCTTTTTTCAATGCCTTATGCCATTTGCTAATTTTCTCTTTCTGTACATCGTCTTTTTCAAACTCCGCTTTGTCAATTTCCATTGTCGAAACGGTGGTGTTTTTGTATTCTTTAAACGTGTCTTTGTATTTCTCAGCCTCTTTTTCAACCTTGGCGATATAAGCCTTGTAAGCATCGATATTTAATGAATATGCTGTTTCGTTACTTACTTTCTCAATACGCTTTGCGTTTTCATCAATCAAAGTAAATGCCTCATTGTTTTTTACTCTTTTGGCTGATTTTAACTGAATCTTAGAAAGGTTCTTCACACAATGCTTACTCTTCGTGTATTTTGCAGAAGCGATAGAATCATAAGGAAGAGCGAAATCATACTCTTTCTCTCCATATTCGATATACTTGTACATATCAGGAACAATAATATCAGGAATCACACCTAAACGTTGTGTACTCCCACCATTGATACGGTAAAACTTTTGAATGGTAAGTTTCACCACGCCCATCGGTTTAATATTACCCTCGTTGTAGTTATCACTAAATATTCTATCCAAATCAGCGAAGTTTTGCACTGTACCTTTTCCAAAAGAAGAATTCCCTCCGATAATAACAGCACGTTTATAATCTTGTAATGCGGCCGCAAAAATCTCACTCGCACTTGCCGAATTAGAATTTACCAAAACAGTCATCGGTCCATTGTATTTCACATCAGTATGACTCGATTTTACACGTACATTGTTTTTCTCACGTGTTTGGACCACAGGTCCTTTTCCTGTAAACAAACCAACCATTTCAATCACGTGTTGTAAGGAACCACCACCGTTGTCTCGCAAATCGAAAATAATACCATTTACTTTTTCAGCATTTAACTTATTGATTTCTTTAGCGATATCATCGTAACAGTTTCTACCGTTTCTATCGTTAAAATCAGCGTAAAAGTGAGGCAAATGAATCACACCATAGGTGTTTTTCCCTTGTTTGATAAGTGAAGACTTGGCGTAAGTTTCTGACAACACCACAATGTCTCTAATAATAGGTACGACAATGATACGACCTTCTTTTTTCTTGACAGTCAAACGAACTTCCGTCCCTTTTTTCCCTCTAATCAATTTCACTGCATCATCTAAAGGCATTCCTTGAATATCGACAGGGTCAGCAGCACCTTGTGCTACTTTCATAATAACATCTCCCGCTTTCAAATCGCCTTGTTTCCACGAAGCCGAACCTGTTACGATACGGTCAACTTTGATAGATGCATCAATTTCTCTTAATACAGCACCAATTCCTTCTAATTTTCCAGAAAAACGAATATCAAAGTTTTCTTTGTCTTTTGGTGGTAAATAAGTCGTGTGCGGATCAAATACTGCCGTAATACTGTTGATATAAAAAGAAAAACGGTCATCGGTGTCTAATCTATTCAATCTTACAAACCAACTTTTTTGACTTTTAGCTACTTTTTTTCTTGCTTCAATTTCTAATGCTTCAAACGAGCGTTTTTCTATCGTGTCATTTTTTTCTTGTTCTTCTTGCAAGTCTGTCAAACGGCTCAATGTTTGGTATTTCAAATATTTCCTCCAAATTTCTTTTCTGTCGTCTAATGAAGAAGCAAATGCTACTTTTTCATTGTCCAATTCTATCGTTTCATTCACCGAAAAATCAAACGGTTCACTTAAAATCCCTTCGTAAATCTCAGAAGTTTCGACCATACGTTTGGCTATCAATTGGTCAGACAAATCAAAAAACTGGTGTGTTCCTGCTAATATTTGGTCGTCAATTTTTGTCTCAAATTTCGCTAATTTATCTACATCCTCTTGCAAAAGAAAATGTTTATTAAAATCTAACGAAGATAAATATTGCTTGTAAATATCTTTTGACGTTTTATCATCAAACACTTTAGGTTCAAGATGCCCTTCAGTCAAAACCAAAGCCACAGCTTGTTGAATTACCGAGTATTTATCGGCTTGATTAACTTGTAATTCCGTTTTTGAAGAAAATAATTTCTTTTGTACCGAAACAAATGAAGCCGTAGCAAGCAACAAAGATGCTATTGCGACTAAGGGTAAAAATTTAATAAGTTGTTTTTTCATAGCGTATGCTTATCCTCTTGTAAAGACCCAATTATTTCCTTCTGAAAGCTCCTCATTGTAAGAGTAACCATCAGCATCGAAACCTTTGAGTTGTTCTTCTTGGTTAATTTTGTTTTTTAAAATGTAAGCAGTCATCAAACCACGTGCCTTTTTGGCGTACATCATAATTACTTTGTATTTGTCAACTTTCCAATCTTTAAAGGTTGGTGTGATGATAGTCCCTTTTATTTCTTTTGGTTTTATCGCCTTAAAGTATTCTGTAGAAGCTAAGTTAACTAATGTATTGGTATTTTGTTCATTCATTAGTGCATTTACTTTTTCTGTAAGCACCGAACCCCAATAACTGTACAGGTTCTTATGTGATGAACCTACTGCAAGTTTTGTTCCCATTTCTAAACGGTAAGGTAATATTTCATCTAAAGGACGTAATAAACCATACAAACCTGACAAAAGACGCAAATGTTCTTGTGCATAAACTAACTCTTGCTCAGAGAACGAAGAAATATCCAATCCATTGTATGCCTCGCCGTTAAATGCAAAACTTGCCTGTCTTGCTTCACCTTTCTTAAAAGGTACTTTCCAATTTTGATTTCTTTCAAAATTCAGATCTGCCAAATCGGGACTAATTTTCATTAGCTTCTCCAAATCTACTGGTTTCAATTTTGCCAAATGACTCATAATAACCTCGCTATCACTCAACAAATCGGCTTTAGATTTAAGTGTTGTAGTAATTTCGGACGTGAAATCTAGTTTTTTGGCGGGAGAAAGTAATACCAACATAAGGCGTTTGAATGCTTGATTACATAAAAATAAAAAAAGCTATCCGTATAAGATAGCTTTTTTGAAAATGTATTTTGTTAGAAGTGATTATTTCACTTTAAACCCAGATTTCCCGATGGTATGTCCGTCTGCATAAATATAAATTCTATACTCTCCTTCTGCCCATTCTTTGTCTTGTGCGTAAGGGAATGTTAAAGTTTGGTTGGTGTTATCAAATAATAAATTTTGTTTTAACGTGTAATAAACCATCTCATTGTTATTTGTTCTCAAACTACCACCACCACTTGCTAAGTCATAAAGGACAGCGCCATCAGGTCCAACTAAACGCATAGCAATTTTCTTTTTGTTAAATGAAGCAATCTCGTTTTTAGCGATATTAAAATGAAGTGCAACACTTCCAATTTTGCTTCCTCTGAAAGGTTGTTTCATTGTTGTCTTGTCTCGTGTTGTTTTCATTGAAACATTGACGTGCTCAGCTCTCAACACAGAACCCATTTGTATTTTGTCGTTTTGTGCTTGGATAATACTAGCCTGTACGTGTTTGTGTTCGGATAATGCTTTTGTTGTTGTATTTAATGAGTCGTTCTCTGTTTTTAAGAATGAAATCATATGGTCTTTTTCTGCCAACTCCAAGGTGTATTGGGCATTCTTTATTTGTAATTGTTTTCTCAATTTTTTCGTGTCTCTACCCGCTTGTTTTGCTTTTACTTTCCACGTTTTAATATCTTCTAACAAGGCTTGTCTCTCTTGCTCCAAATCAGTTACATCGTAACCCAACGCTTCTTTTTCTTGGATAATTCGTGTGTATTCCGCTTCTTTTTCATCTAATTGTGCTAATAAACCACCAATATCATCTTGTTTTTTTTCAGCAACTTTAACTACCTCAATAGTTTTTTCTTGAGAAGCGCTCAATTCAGAGAAAAGATACACACAAACACCCGCTAAGCCTAAAAGTGCTACCGAGAGAAAAATTAACAATCCTTTATTATTTCCTTTTTTAGATGCTGTACTCATAATATTGGTGACTTAAAAATTAATCCGAATGTATTGATACGGAGTTGGTTTGAAATTGTTTTGAAGATATAAATATAAGTTGATTATCTCAGCTATTTTAGCTCAAATCTATTTTTTCTCTAATCGTTAATGCTAAATCGACTAAATCGTTGTAACCGTGCTCTCCTAACCAATTACGGCAGTTGGCATCAAAATGTACAGCCCCTACCAAACAAGCATATTCTTTATCCCTCATTTCTGTTAAAGCAAGAAACGAAGAAGTGTGTTTTTTTGAAGCTTTAATAATCAAACTGTAATGATGAAACCCATTGTCTTCGAGCCATTTGTAAGCCGTAGGTTGTCCGCCTAACGCCATAGTAAAAGCGCCCAATTCTTTGCAATCATTCTCCATTAACCAACGAAAAGACGATTGTTCACCTCTAATTGCTAAATATAATTCTCCAAATACGTTTTCTGAATATTGCATACTGTTTTTGTCGATTGAAAAGTAATTTACCGAATAACCAGCTGTTCAACAACTGTTTTTTTATAAGTTTTATTAATATGTTTAATTATTCGCTCCTTAAAATTATTTAATTCGGCTTTTAAAGGTGACGAATTTACGGTAATAATTAAAGTCGTTTGATTCAAATAAATATTTGTCGTTCGAGAAGCTATCATTTTACCGACTAACACTTCCCAATCGGCTTTTATTCTTGATTCATCAAGTCTTCCGTTGAGTTTGTAAGCATTGAGCAAACGACGTATTCCATCCTTCAAAGAAACGGAGGTGTCTTTTTTAGTATAACTTTCGTCTTTTTTTTCTTCGTAAGGATTATACATCTTCCGTTGCTTTTATTTGACCATTTTCTATCGCCACCAATCTAATCTTCATCGCTGTGTTTTGCATAAACGATTGCACTCTATTTTTACTTGCGTCAGTAATGAAAACTTGACCAAATTGCTTGTTTGCCATTAACTCAATCAAGCGATGAATTCTATTTTCATCCAATTTATCGAAAATATCATCAAGAAGTAAGATAGGCTTCCTTTCTTTTTTTTCGTGAAGGGTAGAAAATTTCGCTAATTGTAACGCTAAGATAAACGATTTTTGTTGCCCTTGCGACCCTATTTGTTTTACAGAACTATTATTTAACCGAAAAACAAAATCATCTCGATGAATACCAATAGAGGTACGTTGTAACATACGGTCTTTTTGCCTATTTGTTAAGAAATCTTCAGTAATAGCAGGTGTTACATTCGATTTGTAAGTCAATGTCACCTCTTCTGAAGTTTCGTCGCAAAGGAAATTGTAATGCGAAATAAAGTGAGGAATAAAAGAGACAAGAAATTCTCTCCTTTTTTCTGAAAGAAAAGTGTTTACAGGAAATAATTGTTCATCATAAATCGCTAATAAATCGGAGTCAAAATAGTTTTGCTCTTGGAAATGTTTCAAAAGTGCATTTCTCGTTTTTAACACCGAATTGTATTTTACTAACTCCGTTAAATATTTTTTATCGAATTGACAGATGATTTCATCAAAAAACTTTCTTCGTATTTCACTACCTTCTCTAATCAACTCTGTGTCGTAAGGCGTTGTCATTACAATCGGAAATTTCCCGATATGTTCACTTAGTTTTTCATACGTCCGCCCATTGACTTTGAATACTTTTCTTGTCTTCTTTTGGTAAGATGCCTGGACCTCTATTTCTTGCTCATCGGCACTAAAACCCGCTTTTATTAAGTAGAAATCACTTTCAGGAAAGAGTAAAATATTGTCTTTATGCTGAAAAGCACTCTTAGTAATACACGAAAAATAAACTGCATCTAAAACATTCGTTTTTCCGCTCCCATTTTTTCCGATAAGGCAATTTATTCCCTCAGAAAAATAAAAAGTTTCATTTTCGTAGTTTTTGAAGTTCGTTATTGTAATATTTTTAAGATACATTAATCTAAATATTGAATGAATTTGTTAGATTTGTATTCCAAACCTAACGGAAACATATTATTATGGCTAAAAGTAAGGCAAAATTAAGTGCAAAATCTAAGTTTTCAAAAGAGACTTACATGTATTGGTACGAGTCAATGTTTTTAATTCGAAAATTCGAAGAAAAATGTGGGCAATTATATGGAATGCAAAAAATAAAAGGATTCTGTCATTTGTATATCGGACAAGAAGCAATTGCTTCAGGTTCTAAATCTGCTCTTCAAAAAGGAGATACTTATATGACATCATATAGAGATCACGGTTTTCCATTGGCATTGGGTACAAACCCAGATGCAATTATGGCAGAACTTTATGCAAAAGAAACAGGGTGTTCTAAAGGGAAAGGTGGTTCAATGCACATCTTCGATAAAGAAGTTGGATTTGCAGGAGGTCACGGAATTGTCGGAGGACAAATTCCTTTAGGTGCAGGAATTGGTTTTGCTGAAAAATATAAAGGTACAGACAACTTGTGTATTGTTTATATGGGAGATGGGGCAGTTCGTCAAGGAGCTTTCCACGAAACATTAAATATGGCAATGACTTGGAAACTACCTGTTATCTTCGCTATTGAAAACAACCAATACGCAATGGGTACGTCAGTAGAAAGAACGTCTAACGTTACTGAACTTTACCGTTTGGGGTCGGCTTACAATATGCCTTCTGAGCCTGTTGATGCAATGGACGTTGAGTCAGTACACTTAGCAGTGGCTAAAGCAGCAGAAAGAGCAAGGTCAGGAAATGGACCAACTTTATTAGAGTTAAATACTTACCGTTACAAAGGACATTCAATGTCTGATCCAGCGAAGTATAGAACAAAAGAAGAATTGGAATCTTACAAAGCACAAGATCCAATTGAGCAAGTAAAACAAAGAATTTTAGAATTAAAATTGGCTACAAACGAAGAGTTAGCTGAAATTGATGCTAAAGTAAAAGAGGTAGTGGCAAAATCAGTGAAATTTGCTGAAGACAGTCCATTCCCAACTGCAGATAAAGCATACGAAGATTTGTATGAAGAATCAGATTATAACTTTACAAAAGACTAAGCAATGGCTAAGGATATAAATAACGACATCGAAGAGATAGAAGTTGAAGGATTAGAAGAAGTCAACGCATCAGAAGAGTTTGTAGAAAAAAACTTCAAAACTATCGCTATGGTAGTAGGGGGTGTTTTACTTGCGGTTATTGCGGGGATTTATTTCTACAGTACTTCAGGTAGTTCTGAATTGGCTGACCAAAAGAAAATCTTTAGGGCACAGTATTATTTCGGATTAGACTCTACTAACGCAGCTCTTTTTGGAAGTGAAACACTAAACGAAGATTTAGTTGGTTTTGATGAATTGACAAATGAGTTAGAAAGTTCTAAAGTAAAGAACTTGAACAACTACTATGTTGGTTTGTTGAACTTGAAAAACGGTGAATACCAACAAGCAGTAGATTACTTGTCAGATTTTGATTCTGATGACGAGTTGTTATTAGCAAGAGGTAAATCGTTATTGGGTGATGCTTATATGGAATTAGCCGAAACAGAAGCGTCTAATTACAGCAAGGCAATTACTGCATACAAAAAAGCAAGTACGTTAAAAGAAAATACTGCATTTACACCTATTTATTTAATGAAGTTGGCACTGGCTTACGAATTAAATAAAGACAATGAAAATGCAATTGCAACTTACAACAAAATAATCACAGGTTATAAACCAACGGTTACAGAGGTAAACGATGCAAAAAAATATAAGGCAGTTTTGGAAGCTAAGACAAAGAAGTCTTAACAAATCTCATCTGTTAAAATAAAAAAGGATGAGGTTTTAATTAATCTCATCCTTTTTTTATGTTCATCTCATAAGATAAAAAAATGGCAAGTTCAGAAAAAAGTTTGAGTACATACTCAGGAAAAAAACATCCCTGATATTAGCACAAAAAAGTTTGCTATTATCGTAGCCGAATGGAATGAAGAAATTCACAGAAGCTCTTTATTCGGGGGCTTTACAGCACCTTGTTAAAACACGGAGCGAAGGCAGAAAACATACACAAACATTATGTGCCTGGAGCTTACGAGTTGACTTTAGGAGCACAATATTTTGCTCAAGCAGAAAACTATTGATGCTATCGTTTGTATCGGTTGTGTGATTCAGGGAGAAACAAAACACAATGACTACATCAACCACGCAGTAGCACAAGGTTTGACTACCGTAAGTTTAAAATATACAAAACCTGTAGTCTTTGGTGTCTTAACACCCAATACAAAGCAACAAGCATTGGACAGAGCGGGAGGGAAATACGGAAACAAAGGTGATGAAGCAGCGATTACTGCCATCAAAATGCTTTCGATAGATTAAGAAACGTTCTTTTCCCCTAAAGGGTGGTTACAAACTCAGATGCTGAAACAAGTTCAGCATGACCCTAGCTAGCATGTCATTCCGAACTTGTTTCGGAATCTGATAAATACACCCACGGTTAATGGGAAAAGTACATTAAGAAATTACAATAAGGTCTTTTAAAAATAGTTAAAGATGAAAATTTTAAAATTCGGTGGAACTTCAGTAGGGAAACCCGAAAGAATGCAAATGGTTTCTGATATCATCACAAAAGGAGATGATAAAAAAATAGTTGTTTTATCGGCTGTTTCAGGAACGACCAATTCATTAGTCCAAATTGGAGAAAACCTATACGAAAAAAATAACGGAGAGGCGGATAATCTAATTGAGACACTTTATGCTCAATACGAAGCGTTTTTAAAAATCCTTTATAAGAAAGATGAATTTTATCTGAAAGGAAAAGAAGTCGTAGATAAGCAATTTGACATTGTTAGAGCAATGGTGGGAGAGCCATTTACTGACTTAGAAGAGCGGTTGTTATTAGCACAAGGCGAATTAATGTCAACACAAATGTTTTCGTTATTCTTGTCTGAAAACGGAGTAAAAAACACGTTACTTTGGTCATTAGACTTTATGTCGGTTGATGCTGATCACGAGCCAGACTTGGTTTCTATTGCAACTAAATTAAATAAGATTGTTGCTGACAATCCTAATGGAGGTATATTTATTACTCAAGGGTATATTTGCCTCAACTCAAAAGGAGAAGTCGATAATTTGAAAAGAGGTGGAAGTGATTACACTGCTTCATTGATTGGTGCAGCAACAAAGGCAACCGACATCCAAATATGGACTGACATTGACGGAATGCACAACAACGACCCTCGTATCGTTAAAAACACATCACCAATTGCTCATATTTCTTTTGATGAAGCCGCTGAGTTGGCTTATTTTGGAGCAAAGATTCTTCACCCTGCAACTATTCGCCCTGCGATGGAAGCTAATATTCCTGTAAAATTGTTGAATACAATGGAACCAGAAGCGAAAGGAACAGTGATTTCTGAAGCGAAAGGAGGGAGAGATATCAAAGCTGTAGCTGCAAAAGATTTTATTACAGCAATTAAAATAAAATCAACACGTATGTTGTTGGCTTACGGTTTTCTAAGAAAAGTATTTGAGGTGTTTGAAAAATACAAAACACCTATTGATATGATTACGACTTCTGAAATAGCCGTTTCATTGACCATCGATGACACTACAAGTTTGAAAAATATCATCAGTGAATTAGAAGATTTTGGTGTTGTTGAGGTGGATAGAGAACAGACAATTATCTGTATCGCAGGAGAAAATATTCCTGACCAGCCAGATGCCGCAGCAAGAGTGTTTAATTCATTAAAAGGCATTCCTATTCGTATGGTATCGTTCGGAGGTAGTCGTTTTAATATTTCTGTACTCGTAGCTATGAATGACAAAATAAAAGCACTACAAGCCTTAAATGACGGGTTGTTTTTGAAATAAACAATTCTTTTATCATTTTCAAGAAAGCCAAATTCTATTTATAGTCTTTGGCTTTTTTTATATTAAAAAAGGACATAAAAAAAGCCTCACATTTCTGTGAAGCTTTTGTGGGCCCTGTAGGATTCGAACCTACGACCCCTTGCTTGTAAGGCAAATGCTCTAAACCAACTGAGCTAAGGGCCCTTTGTTTTACTTAAGGGAATACAAAGGTAGCAAATCATTCCACCTTTCCAAATACTATAATAGGGTATTTATTAAAATATTTTTCATCTCTCTATTTACCAATCTATTACGTTTTAATTTTTTCTTTCAAATATTGTGAAGTGTAGCCTTTACCACTTTTTACAAGGTCTTCGGGTGTTCCTTCAAAAACAAGGTGTCCGCCTTTATCCCCTCCTTCAGGACCTAAATCAATCACCCAATCTGCCATTTTTATCACCTCTAAGTTATGTTCAATAACTAAAACGGTGTGCCCTTGCTTGATTAATGCCTCAAAAGAAGTTAATAATTTTTGAATATCATGGAAGTGTAAACCTGTTGTAGGTTCATCAAACACAAAAAAAGCAGGTTTAGTCGCTTGCTCCCCCTTTCCTATAAACGACGCCAATTTCACACGCTGTGCTTCGCCTCCGCTCAATGAGTTCGATGATTGCCCCAAACGAACGTAGCCTAAGCCTACTTCCTCCAAAGGTCTTAGTTTATCGACAACCTTAGGTACATCAGCAAAAAACACTATACTGTCGCTAACGGTCATCTGTAACACCTCAGAAATATTCTTTCCGTTGTGTTTTGCTTCTAATAAATTTTCTTTGAAACGTTGCCCATTACAAACATCACAGTTTAGATGAATATCTGCCATAAACTGCATTTCTATTTTCACCTCTCCTTCTCCTTTACAGTTGTCACATCGACCACCATCTACATTAAAGGAGAAAAAAGCAGGTTTATAACCCCGTTGTTTTGATAAAGGCAAATCAGCATAAAGCGAGCGTATCGCATCGTAAGCCTTTACATAAGTTACAGGATTGGAACGAGAAGATTTTCCAATTGGATTTTGATCAACAAATTCTATTGAATGAACTTGCTCTAAATCGCCTCCCAAATGTTTAAATTTTCCTCTTGTTGTAACAATATCTCCTTTCAGTTTTTTCAGTGCAGGGTAAAGCACTTTTTTAATTAACGTTGATTTTCCTGAGCCAGAAACACCCGTAACAACAGTTAATGTATTTAAAGGAAATTTAACTTCCAGGTCTTTCAAATTGTTTTCTGACGCTCCAGTTACAGAAATAAAATTACGCCATTTCCTTCTGATTTTGGGTAATGAAATAGTTTCTAATTCATTCAAATATTGCCCTGTATAAGAAACCTTATCGTGTTTGATATCCTCTATCGAACCTTGGAAAATCAACTTTCCTCCCGCCGTTCCTGCATCAGGACCAATGTCGATAACCTGATCTGCCGAACGCATGACATCTTCTTCGTGCTCAACAACAATCACCGTATTTCCCAAATCTCTTAATGTCTTCAAGACCGTAATCAATTGAGCTGTATCTCGTGGATGCAGACCTATACTTGGCTCATCTAAAATATACATCGAACCAACTAAAGCACTTCCTAAAGACGTAGCCAACTTGATACGCTGAAACTCTCCTCCAGAAAGTGTTCCTGTCAATCGGTTTAATGACAGGTAACTCAACCCGACTTGCAATAAATAACCTAACCTATTTTTGATTTCATTCAAGATACGTTTGGCTACTTTTACCTCATACTCGGTCAATTCTATTTCATCAAAAAACTGATACGCCTCCTCGATAGGTAATAAAACTAAATCTTGAATAGACCTACCGTTCACTTTTACATAACCAGCATCTTTTCTTAGTCGTGTTCCTTTACAATCAGGACAATCTGTTCTTCCTCGGTAACGAGAAAGCATTACTCGGTATTGGATTTTATGCGTTTGGCTCGATAAAAATTGAAAAAAGGCAGTCAATCCTTCAAAATATTCATTTCCAGTCCATAATAATTCTTTCTCTTCTTCAGATAAATCTTTATACGAACGATGAATAGGGAAATCGAATTTGATGCCGTTTTTCACTAAAGGAACCAGCCATTGTCCCATTTTCTCTCCTTTCCAAGGCATAATTGCCCCTTCGTAAATTGATAAATCTTTGTTGGGAATAACCAAATCGGGATCAACTCCCAATACATGACCAAAACCTTCACAAGTTTGACACGCCCCAAAAGGGTTATTGAAACTAAAAAAATTAGCTGTAGGTTCTTCGAAAAGAATACCGTCTAATTCAAATTTATCTGAATACGTCTTCTCATATTTTTTGGGTACACTAATCGTACAAGTGCCTAAGCCTTCGTAAAGTGCCGTCTGAATAGAATCAGCCAAACGAAATTGCAACTCCTCATCAGTACTAATGACCCCACGATCTATCAATATTTCTGACTCTTCAAATTGTTCTCCTCTTTCAAGAATATCTTCTATAAAATCAACCGCTCCATTTACTCGAAGCCTTGTGTATCCTTTTTGTAATAAGATATTCAATTCTTCGGTCAATGTACGTCCTTCGTGGATATGGAAAGGTGCCAAAATCATGAATTTTGTACCGTCCTCTTCTTTCAAAATCTCATCTACAATCAAACTGACCGTATCTTTTTGTACTTCTTTACCCGAAACAGGAGAAATTGTTTTACCTATTCGAGCAAACAGTAACTTGAAATAATCATAGATTTCTGTTGTCGTACCCACCGTAGAACGAGGATTTTTAGAACTGACCTTTTGTTCAATGGCAATTGCAGGCGAAACCCCTCTTATATAATCAACTTCAGGTTTTTCCATTCTTCCCAAAAATTGCCTTGCATAAGAACTCAAACTTTCAACGTACATACGTTGTCCCTCGGCAAATAGCGTATCAAATGCTAAAGAAGATTTCCCCGAACCAGATACACCAGTTATTACAATCAATTTGTTTCGAGGAATAGCAACGGATAAATTTTGTAAATTATTTACCCTTGCACCTTTAATGATGATATATTTTTTAGGATCGAGTTGTTCGAAATCTTCCATAAGTTTTTTGAGAGCGTAAATAAAAAATTATTGTTCGGGGCATATTGCGTCGTACAGTTGGAGCGTCAAATTTCAACAACCAAAAGCCTGTCAATTTATTCTCTTTAAGTACCGCTTTTGTCGAGTAATAGTAAACGGGGCGAGTTTTATTGTAATTCCCATTAGAGACCAATTCGTGTCCTTTATCTAATTCATAAGCATACATTTCCATTTGCTCAATAAGGTACTGTTCTCTATTTACTATATTTTCATTAGTAATAAATTCAATTGAAATACCTTCTAATTGATTGACCGAATCTATTTGTTGTTGATTAATACCTCCAGATAACAAATTATCTAATTTTTCTTCACTAAATATAATCCCAAATACCTCTTCGTCTTCGTGAGAGATATGACGAATTTTTCTATTTGCTATTTTCTTTTTTCGCATTTCCATTTACTACATTGGGTGCCTCACACGAGTTGAAAAATAAAGGGACAGCGAATAAAGCTAATAATATTGACTTTTTCATAGTTTTGAATTTTTGCAAAGATACGATTCTCAAAAGGAGAAACCTTATTTATTAAACACTTAACGAGAGAGATTTTTCAAAAAAGATAAATAATCCATTTTTTTGGATTTATTTCCTAGTATAGCTTGTTTAGAAGATAAAAAGGTGTACTTTTGCATTACCAAATCGCGGGATGGAGCAGTTGGTAGCTCGTCGGGCTCATAACCCGAAGGTCACTAGTTCGAGTCTAGTTCCCGCTACTTATAAGCCTTTTAGAGAAATCTGAAAGGCTTTTTTTATGTTTACAGTTTTAATCTACACTGGATTATCACCAACCGTCAGAGCTATCGTACACCGGATCCTTATCCCAAGAATCAGCTTCCTCTTCCCTCTTTTTTTACTATTTGTTTATAGCTCTCGTAATACAAATCTGCTTGTTGTTTGTCTATTTTTTGTCCAAAAAGACCATAATGATAAATATTATTTTTCAATTTTTTAGAGCCTTAACTGCTGTTTTCCAATGCTCTACTTTTACTGAAAATTTACCCTTTATCCTTCACACCTTTTATTTCGTTCAATTTCAATAACGCCTCTACGGGAGAAATCGTATTGATATCAATCGCATCTAATAACTCATTAATTTTTTCAAAAGCAGGGTTTGCCTCAAACATACTCAGTTGAAAATTTGCCTTTGGCATTTCTTCTAAACGTTCCCTTGTTTTATCGCTGAGTTTGTCTTTTTCTAAATTTTGTAAAATATCGTGTGCTCTCAAAACCACTTGATTGGGCATTCCTGCCATTTGTGCCACGTGAATACCAAACGAATGGTTACTTCCTCCTTTTTTCAACTTTCGCATAAATACGATTTTATCGCCCATTTCTTTTACAGCGACATTGAAATTTTTGATACGAGGAAAATCATTAGTCAACTCGTTAAGCTCGTGGTAATGTGTTGCAAAAAGCGTTTTTGCTCGTGTTGAAGGACTGTTATGTAAATGTTCAACAATCGACCAAGCGATAGAAATACCATCATAAGTACTTGTACCACGACCAATTTCATCCATCAAAACCAAACTTCTGTCCGATAGATTATTCAAAATACTTGCTGTCTCCGTCATCTCTACCATAAAAGTAGATTCGCCTTGCGATAAATTATCCGAAGCTCCGACACGTGTAAATATTTTATCGACCAAACCAATTACTGCACTTTTAGCAGGGACGTAACAACCAATCTGTGCCATCAAAGTAATCAAAGCTACTTGGCGTAACAAAGCAGATTTACCCGACATATTGGGACCAGTAATTATCATTACTTGTTGCTCTTCGTTGTCCAAATAAACATCGTTTGGAATGTATTTTTCACCAATTTTTAATTGCTTCTCAATTACAGGGTGTCGCCCTGATTTGATATCGATCGCATAATCTTCCGAAATTTCGGGTTTGCAATATTTATTGGTAATTGCCACATCTGCAAAAGAATTCAAACAGTCAATCTGAGCAATCAATCGAGAGTTTTCTTGTATTTGCTGTACATATTCTACCGCTGTCATCATCAAATCATTAAACAAACGTTGTTCAATAATATGTATTTGTCCTTCAGCATTTAATATTTTTTCTTCGTAAACCTTTAGCTCTTCAGTAATAAATCGTTCGGCATTTACTAAGGTCTGTTTTCTAATCCAATCTTCAGGAACTTTGTCTTTATGGGCATTTGATACCTCTAAATAATAACCAAAAACACGGTTGTAAGCAATTTTCACTTTCGGAATACCTGTACGTTCGGCTTCACGTTTCTGAATTTGCATCAAATAATCTTTCCCAGAAAAGGCGATTTTGTGTAATTCATCTAACTCGTCATCAACTCCCGTGTTTATCATCCCACCTTGGTTGTTGACTATGGGCAATTCCGTTTTTAATTCTTTATCTATTCTGTCACGTAAAACGGCACACAGATTGATTCTATCGGCAAATGACTGTAAATATTTAGAGTCTGTTGCTGCCAAGGTTTCTTTAATAGGAATTAAATAATCCAACGCACGTTTCAATTGCATCAGTTCTCTTGGGTTGATTCTTCGAGCAGCAACTTTAGAAATCAAGCGTTCCAAATCACCAATCAATCGCATATTTTGCTGTAACTCGTCCATCAAGTCTGTATCAGCTTTTAGTCCTGATACGACTTCTAAACGTTCGTCTATCGCTTGTTTGTCTTTCAGCGGCAACACCATCCAACGACGTAATAACCGTCCGCCCATAGGTGTTTGTGTGTGGTCTAAAATATCTATCAACGGTACGCCCGATTCGTGCTGAGAAAAAACCAATTCGAGGTTACGAATGGTAAATTTATCTAACCAAACATAATGTTCTTCTTCAATACGGGAGAGATGAGCGACGTGAGATAATTCGTTGTGTTCGGTTTCTGCCAAATAATGTAAAACCGTTCCTGCAGCAATTATTCCTTCGTGCATTTTCCCGATACCAAACCCTTTCAATGACGTTGTTTTGAAATGTTTGGTCAATGTTTCAAAGGCATAATCGTATTGAAAAACCCAATCTTCTAAACGGTATTTGTTGTATTCATCACCAAATGCTTCTTCAAATTGTACACCTTGAGCTTTAGAATAAATTATTTCGGCAGGACGCAAGCTCTGCAATAGTTTATCGACATAAGGTAAGGTACCTTCGGCAACTAAAAACTCACCCGTTGAGATATCTACAAACGAAACACCACACGTTTTTTTAGTCAAATAAACCGATGCCAAGTAATTGTTTTTCTTTACATCCAATACATTGTCATTAAACGAAACCCCTGGCGTGACCAACTCGGTTACTCCACGTTTTACAATTCCTTTGACATCTTTTGCGTTTTCTAATTGGTCACAGATAGCAACACGTTGTCCTGCTCGTACCAATTTGGGTAAATAAGTATCTAATGCGTGGTAAGGAAAACCTGCCAACTCGACAAATGAAGCTGAACCATTTGCTCTTTTTGTCAAGGTGATAGAAAGTATTTTACTCGCTTTTACCGCATCCTCGCTAAAGGTTTCGTAAAAATCACCTACTCGAAACAACAACAAAGCCCCAGGGTATTTCGCCTTGATGGAGTAATATTGTTTCATTAATGGAGTTTCCTTTGCTTTGGCCACAATTAGCGTATGTTTAGTTGTAATTCTACAAGTTAAAAGTTGTAAAATGAAGAGTGAATTTTTTAACAGATTAGTTATTCACAATACTAAATTTTAAGCATAAAAAAAGCATTCTTCATAAACTACAAAGAATGCTTTTTATCGGTAAAATGGCATTTCTATTGAGACATTACTTCCATAAAGCTTTCCATTTCTTTTGCTTTTTCTTTGTAACCATTCTTCATATAAAACTCATAACAAGACGGTAAAAACAATCTTTCGTGTAACATATAAACTTGGTTAAAATTATATTGCGGTTTATTTTTCGTATGGTCTTCCGTTTTGTATTTCATTACTTCAATCGCACTTTTTGCCATTGCATCAACTATTTCCAATGCTTTTGGTTTGTCACCTAACAAGTGTAACAATTGTGCCATTTGAATATTACTTCTGTCGTAATAAAACGGTCCGTTAGGCATTTTTTCTAAACATTTATAAATAGCCTTTTTTGCTTTTTGCTCATTATTTACAACAGTAGTATCGTAAAACAAGGCGCTCGCCAAAGTCAAAAATTTCCCTCTCGACTGGTGTACAAAACTTGCGTATTGGTCAGAATAATGAATTGATTTATCATCAAGGTTTGTCCATTTCAACTCTTCCTTATTCATCATGTTTTCATACATCACAGGAATATTTACTTCCTCGTTAGCATTTGGTCCTTGGTTCAAAAGGAATCAAACGGTAAGCCATTCCTTCATTGATAAGGAAACGTGTCAAGCCTAAATCAGTCGCTGTACCATAAGTCGCACCAAAATAAATTGGTCTGTCCCAGTTTGATTTACTAATCTCCGAAATCATTTCCAATACCATCATTTTATCTTTTGTCAACGTACTTGTTGCTAAATTAAACTTGATTTGTGTCAACCCTTGGTATTCAAAATACTTTTTGTATTTCTCTGGAATTACGCCATTTGCTAAAATTGCTTGTTTATCTTTCAAGTCGATAATCAATCTTTTTGATGGGATATACGTGTCTTTTCCTCCCGAATTAGAAGGTGTAGTAACCGATGAATGCTGAATTTTAAACGCTTTCATATACTGCTGTAACGAAATCAAAGGGTCTTCTTTTTTCCCATTGACATCTTGGTAACGCACCACATCATTGACACCTTCTTGGTACAATTCTTTTTTGACTTTAAATAGGTAAAGCTTCTGACTCGTACGCTTTACGTTTCATTTGTGAAATGTACCAATCTGTACCCAACAAACTGGTGTTACACACACGAATATCTTGACGTACTTCCAAGACCTCTTGAGCAAACCAAAGAGGGAAGGTATCGTTGTCTCCGCCTGTAAATAAAATTGCATTTTCGACACACGACTCTAACATGTTTACGGCACTTTCTATCGAGTAATAACGTTTTGAGCGGTCATGGTCATCCCAGTTTTCAGTTGCCATCACCAAAGGAACAGATAAAGAAATCACTAACGATAAACGCAACAACTGCCTTTTGATTTTTAATTACATTTTGCAATGCATCAGCAATAAACAATACGCCTATCCCTATCCAAATTGCAAAAATATAGTACGAACCTGCATAGGCATAATCTCGCTCTCTTGGCTCTACAGCTGGTGCATTTAGGTAAACGACAATAGCCAAACCTGTGAATAAAAATAGACACAAACTTATCCAAAAATCTTCTCTACTTTTAGAAAACAAGAAAATAACACCCAACAACCCTAAAATAAATGGCAGAGCATAATAATTGTGTTTCTGCTTTACTGCTCAATACATCAGGTTTGGTATCACTCGCAAAAGGATAACGTACACCTGAGAACTGTAAATCGCCATCTCTACCGATAAAATTCCATCCGAAATAACGTAAATACATCGTCCCGATTTGTCTTTTGAACATGTAACTTATGTTTTGTCCAAAAGTTGGTTTCCAACCTATTCGTTTGTATTTCCCTTTTTTATATTTTCCCGAAGCTTCCAACATACTCTCATACACGGCTATATTTCGTGGTTGAGCATGTGTCATTCGAGGGAAAAATGATTTTACTTTTTTGCTGTATTCAGGACGCATATTGTAATCATAAACTACCCATTTATCATTTTTCACCATATACAATGGCGTTTTCCAACTTTCAATCTTCTTTTCTCTGGCCTGTCTATTCAATCCATCTAAGCCATAAGGGTTTCTAACGTTTTGAAAATTAAACCCAAACTGAGGGCCAGAAACTAAAGGCGTCGAACCATATTGGTCACGACGTAAATATTTTTCTAAATTGTATGCGTTTTCAGGGTCATTTTCATCTACTGGTGGATTGGCATTCGAACGAATAACAATTTCTGCGTAAGACAAATACCCCAATACAATAAAGAAGAACGATAAAATCCCTAAGTTCAAGTAATATTTTTGAGCTTTAATAGAATAGAAAATCCCGGCAATAAATAAGGCGGTAAGAATAAACAAGAATAAATAAATTCCCGAATTTACAGACATTCCAAAGCTATTGACTAACCAAAAATCCAACCATTTTGACATCGTCGCAAAACCGTAATACATCAATTCTAACACCACACCCAAACCAACAATACTTATCAAAAGAGCAACTATTCCTCCTAAAACCGTTGGTTTGTATTTTCTGAAATAATAAATCAATGCCAAACCAGGTATCATTACCAAGTTCAAAATATGCACACCCAATGAAAGACCTATCATATAAGCGGTCAATAACAACCACTTGTCAGCACCTTCTTCGTCTGCCACCGATTCCCATTTGAGCATCGACCAATAGACAAAAGCACTAAAAAACATGGACATCGCATAGACTTCTGCCTCACCAGCATTGAACCAAAACGAATCAGAGAAAGTAAATGCCAACGCTCCGATAGTTGATGCTGATAAGATTAAGTAAGTCTGAATTTTTGTAGGCTCTATTTGAGAAGCTATTTTCATTACTTTTCGTCCGATAAATGAAATCGTCCAAAACATAAACAAAATAGTAAATGCACTCGATACTACCGATACCATATTTACCCAAAATGCCACTTGCTCTTTATCTGTAGCGATAAGAGAAAACAAACGAGCAATTAAAATGTAAACGGGCACACCTGGAGGGTGGGGAGTTTGTAAACGGTAAGAAACGGAGATAAATTCGCCACAATCCCAATAACTGGCTGTTGGCTCGACGGTCAATGTATAAACAATCAGGGCAATCAAAAAGACCAACCATCCACCAATATTGTTTAATTTTTTATAATTCATCTGTTCTATTAGTTCAATAAAATTTTAAAAGTCCATCACTAAAAAATGATGAACTTTTAAAATTACTTTTTTGTGTTGGATTAACCTATTCTAAACCTGCTTATTCATTCTCAAAAAAGGGTTTTAATTGTAATTTTCCCTTCTCTAAACGAAAAATGATACGGTATTATTTCTTTTTCAAAACACCTTCGGTCAACCAATCAGCAATTACTTGGCGGTTGCGAGGAACGACAATACGTTTTTGGTCTTCAGGGTTTCTGATATTTCCTAACTCTATAAATACAGCAGTCGGAAAACTAAATTTCAAAATATACAATTCCCGATCTTTTATTTGACCACCATAACCACGTCCTTTTCGGTATTTGGTGTAGTTTCCTTTTACAGTTTCGTGTAAACTTGTTGCAAACGACTTACCTGTTTTACTTCCTGGGTAATTGTAAAAAAACAAATCTACTCGGCTACGTGTACTTCTCGAATCGACATGGATAACAATCGCTTTTTGTGTTTTTGCTCCTAACTTTTTATGCTTCAAATACAATTCATTAATCACCTGAACACGCTGTTGCAATCGGCTGATTTGGTTTAAAGGGATTTTTTGATTGGGCCAACAGCGTTCGTCATGGTCACCGTGTAAGATGGCATCATCACGGATTCCGTCATTATCGTCTCTAATAATTAAGTACGCAGTCGCACCATGCTCAACCAAATTTTTCACCAAACGAAGTGAAACATCATACGCATATTCATCTTCACACAATTGCGAACCTTTGTAACTTCCCAACGCCCCTGGGTCTGGTCCGCCATGCCCGGCAACAATATAATAAATATGACCTTTTAGTGCGTCATCTTTGAAGGTTACATTTTGGTGTTTTTCTCCAAAAATTGGGAAAACCTGTGTTTCCTTAGCTACTTTATTACTTTGATGAACCAATTCTGAAGCACAATTGATATAACTGTAAGGCACCCATAACTCGTGATTTACTCGGTAATCTCCCTTTTTAACGCCCAATTTAAATAAAGCATCGTTGTAATCTTGAATACGCAAAGCCAATTGGTAATCGTAATTATTGATGGTTGAGCGAATACTTACTTTGTTGTATTTGTAAACAAAAACAGGCAATTGGTAAGTCAATCCTTCCAATAAAAACCCTTTGGCATCAATTTTATTTTGCTCGTAAAATTTCTCTTTATTACAGCCTTCTTGTATTCTGTATTCTTTCAACAATTGACTGATTGTCGCCCCCGATTTAGCTTTCAAACTTACATAGGTCGTGTCATTGGCAAATGAAATAGTAAGTAGAAATAGTAACGAAAGAAAAGTCAGTAATTGTTTCATAGTTATTAGTTGTCTTGTTGGCTATAATTTTTGCCATATACCGAAAAGCCAACACCAGCTTCAGCAAAATCAGCAGCAAACCCATTTAAAGTTTTTAACCCACAGCGTACATTTATGTTTTTAGTTACATTATAACGTAAAGCAAAGCGTGTATAAACAAACCCTTTTTCAGGTGTCTTTTGTAAGTAAGCACCTATTTGAGTAATAAAGGCAAACTTGTTAATTTTAAATTCATGCCCGATATGAATTCCTTTATACAAGAATTTTTTAGCTGACACACCATCAGGATACTCTTCTGCTAAGCCTCCATCGTAAAACAAATCAAATCCAATGCCATATTTTCCTATCGTACCATAATGACGGTTTGCCTCGATGGTAAAACTTCCCACTCCATAGATTGTTTTGCTATCTACATGATTACTCGATTCTCGCCAACCACCAGTTACAACCGCACTGTATTCACCAAAAGGAACAAACTCAGGCGTTACTGGGTTCAATTGTTTAGGTTTGTAATTATCTCCTTCATAAAGTGCTTTATCCGACGGTCGAAAATGGTAACGTAAACCTACATTAACACCTACCATATTGATACCAATATTGGGCGTACGTACTCTCCCATTCGAATAATGTGTCCATCCAGCACCTAAATCAGCACTCAAACGGTTAGAAAAATCATAATTTAATTCGACTCTAAAATTAATAAGCATATTAAGACTAGAACCTATCAAATCATTGGTCGGGTTCGTAATCGAGTCGTAACGTTTTGTTCCGTAGCCTAAGCCTAAACCTACATCATAGTTTAGTGAAACTTTCTTTTTAGAATTTAAAAGCGGTGTATTAAAAAATAGATAAACTGCCCCTGGATTACCTAAATATTTAGAACCTCCCCAAGTGGTCTGTAAAATTGCAATTCCATAAGTTGGGTATTTCCACCTTTTGTGCCATTGCTTCTTTCCGTAAGTCGTAATTCCTATTCGGGCTTCTATTGCGTTAGCATTGGTCTTTGTAAGGAAATCATCTAAAACAGAATGATTTCGAGGAAAGCGATTGACGTGGTATTTTAATTGGAAGACAGTGTAAAGCGCTCGTTTTTCTTTTACAGTCGAAGTTGTTTGACCTGCTCCTATAAAACAAGACAAGCTAATAAGAAGAAAAAGCAATTGCTTCATAAGTCCCTAAAATTGGAAATGGTTATTTTCTAAATTGATATTTCTAAAAAAATGTTATAAAAAAAGGGAGCCAAGACTCCCTTTTTATTGAATTGGCAATGAATTATTTACCAAATTTTTTGTTGTAATCAACAATTGATTGCTCAACTATTTTCAATGCTTCTGCTCTTCCTCCAACACCAGTTACTTCAACTTTTTTGTTTTCTAAATTTTTGTAATCTGTAAAGAAAGCAACAATTTCTTTCATTTGAAGAGGTGGCAATTCACTGATATCATTGTAGTGTGCATAAGCCATATCTTCTTTTGCAACAGCAATGATTTTATCATCTTGCTCTCCACCGTCAACCATTTTCATCACACCGATAACCTTAGACTCTGCTAAACACAAAGGAACTAAATCGATTTGTGAAAGAACCAAAATATCTAATGGATCATTGTCGTCACAGTAAGTTCGAGGAATAAAACCGTAGTTTGCTGGATAATGAACAGCAGCATAAAGTACTCTGTCTAAACAAATCATTCCTGTTTTTTTGTCTAATTCGTATTTCGCTTTCGATCCTCTAGGGATTTCGATAATACCATTTACAAATTCTGGTGCGTTATCACCAACTTCTACATCATGCCAAGGATCCATATTCTATCTATTTTTAAACCAATATTATAATCAACTTGCAATTTAACATTTTAATCCTAAAACTAATTGACTTACTTCGATAAAAAAGAAGTAGAATACATTAGAAATAAAATATGCTACCAAATATTTAGTATCTTGTAATTTAATTCTAAAAAAAGAATACTCTTTGAGCTCATTAAACAAAAATATTAAAAACGCAATTGGTCAATTGGCATTAGTGCCTTACCATTGGTATTGTGCAATCAAAGAGATTCCTTCTTCGATAAAAAAGACATTTGCTCAGCCACTAACTAATAAAGAGTTTACTCAGCATTACAACAATTGGTTAAAGAAACAAGCTCTGTTAGGCAAAGACACGCAACGTACATTAGAAGAGAAAACCCTCCCAACTTTTTCTATTTTACTTACTGTCTCTTCAACTTCTTTTGATTTATTTGAAAGAAGTCTAGTTAGTTACCAAGCACTCAATTACCCTAAAAAAGAGTTATGTATTAGCTTAATCGCTACAAACCCTGATGAGTTTGAAGACTTAAAGAAGAAATGTTTATCTTTTTCTTCTGAACTAAATATTACGCAAAAACCAGCTCATAACGAGGCAGAGGCATTTAATTTGGCTTCCGAATTAGCAACGAATGATTATACATTTTGCATAAAATCTGGCGATGTTATCGAACCACATTGTTTAACACTTGTTGGTAAAAGAATTGCAGTAGACCCTTTACTTGACGTTATTTATTTTGATGAGGGAAAAATAAATAACAAAGGGCTTAAACATGTCCCTACATTTAAACCCAAATGGAGTCCCGACTTATTACTTTCGCACAACTACATTACAGCAGGAGTTATTTTTCGCTCGTCCTTGTTTCATAAATTAGAAAAATTTGACACAAACTATACGAGTGCTTATCTTTTTGATTTTTTATTAAAATTGACAGAACATACCGATAAAATAATTCATCGTTCAGCTGTTTTGTTTCATAAATCATCTTGCTTTGGCTACTCAACTAAAATTGAAGAAGAGGTAAGAAGCATAGAACAAGCGCTAATAAGAAGAGGTAAAAAAGGTGAAGTATTGATTAATGATTCCCAAAAAGGAATTTACATTATCCGTTACAAATTAGAACAAGAAGCGAAAATATCCATCATTATTCCTTCAAGAGACCAAGGGGAAATTCTTGCTAATTGTTTAGAGTCTATCTATCAAAAAACAAATTATACAAACTATGAGATTATCATTATAGATAATGGAAGTACTGAACAATTGTTTTTTGATGTAGTGAAAAAATGGCAAGAAAAATTAACTATCACCCTTCTTCCTCTAGCTATTCCTTTTAACTTTTCAAGGTTAAATAATTTGGCTACCAAGAAGGCTTCTGGTGATTACCTGTTATTTCTCAACAATGACGTGGAAATTTTGACTGCTGATTGGTTGACAGCCATGCTGGAACAAGCACAGCGTCCTTCAATTGGAGCAGTAGGAGCTAAACTACTTTTCCCAAATAATGAAATTCAACATGCTGGGGTACTTTTAGGAATAGACGGGATTTCAACACACCCTTTTGCTAAAAAACTAGAAGAAGATTGCCATTACTATGTCAATAGCATTGTCAATTACACGGTATTAACAGGTGCTTGTTTGATGATGAAAAAATCTGTCTTTGAAGAAGTTGGAGGTTGGGATGAAGACTTTGTCGTTGAGTTTAATGATTTTGATTTATGTCTGAAATTGGTCAATGCAGGGTATAACAATGTTTACTTGCCACACGTTAGTTTATACCATTACGAATCTTATTCTCGTGGCAAAAAACACAAACACCTTGAAGGCTTTTTGAGGTACAGAAGAGAGCGTAGTTTATTTTGGGGTCGATGGGCAACTTATATTAAAAATGACCCGAGCTACAACCTCAACTTACACAAAGCTTCTGATCAAATATTCAAACTAAATTTAGATTAATATTCATGTCTTCGTGCTGCCATATTCCAACGGATAGCCGCTGTCACATAATAAGTATTATTTGTCAAGGCAGGTAAATCACTTTCCTCTTTTCTGAACACTTGTTTCACATCTAAATACAAGTTGTGACGTAACATATAACTAACATTCAAATCTATATAATACATTTTTGTAGCTAAACCTTGTCCCGTATTATTACCATACTCTTGTTTGCGAGAAGTATAAGGCAATAAAATATTTTGTCCCCAATTAGACTTTAAACTATCCAAACCATAAGTCGCATACATCGCTTTAGCCGATAAGAACAAGCGTTTGGCTGGTTGGTAACGTACTATACCAACCAATTCTTTAAAATTAGACCCCAACGGGTGAGCCAACATCTGACCAAAATGAGAATAGCTTGTTGTACTTTGGCTATGCGAATAAGTATAAGGTCGCACCATGTTGTACTCTCCTTGCATATCCAAATTTTTAATTCCAAAAGCGTCAATGTATTTCGCCCCGACTTGAAAACCATATTTATTTGCCCACCAACCGTTATTTGCTTTAATCTCGTTGAATTTAAACTCATCTAAAACTGCCTGACCATAAAGAGAGAAATGATTGAGGAAATTCCATTTAAAATTAGCTCCCAAAATCGCATTACCATTTGCACTACCCACATTTCCTTCGACCGAACGGTAAAATATAATAGGGTTGAGGTAACTCACTTCAAAACCATCTCCATAAGTAACCGTTTCAAAAGCACCTATATTTAGATTTTTTAATAAATTGAAACTCAAGTGATGTAACACATTGTACTTCTTTTCATACTGACCAATTTGTGTCGGTCCTGTATATTGTCCCGTATTCATAAAATTATAAATCACTTGATAATTCAACTTCCAAATTTTCAAATTCAACTTCAAAAAAGGATTTGCCCCTGCATAGTTCGATAAAATCAAACTGCGGTACCCATCACCAATACTGTTGTTATCATGACCAAATTGTGTCGATATATGTTTTGTCAAATTAAAAGTCACATAACCACGTGCCGTGAAAAAATCATACCCTTCTTTTTTAAAAGGCTTCCAAAAATTTACTCCAGGCACTGCTTTGTATTTTTTTATTCGTGTATTTTCATAATCAGGAAATTGGTATTGGTTATCAGTAAGGAAAGAATAAAATCCAACTTTATTATCTATCATTCCACGTAACTCTACACCACGACTATTCACAAACAAATTTCTTCCCGATTTCTCTCTTCCTCCACCAAAATAGATGACAGGATTGATATGCAAATCAAAATTTTTCTCTTTTACATGGAAAAAATCAGCTTTGTTTTTATAAAAATGTTTTAAAATTGGACGTTTAGAATTAGCATACGCCGTCGTATCTACTGTCCATTCTGCATTGTCATTTTTAAAATATTGAATATTAAACGAATCTCGCTTAGAAAACGAATGATGCGTACTATCCTCTAAAAAACAAATAACATCTTTTCTCAGGTAGGGCTTGACCGAAGTATGAAACTCTTTATTAAAAGAGCTCTTTTTTATTTCGTAACGCTCTATTTGGTGGTATTTATCAGCATCTAAAGGCAGGTAAGTACTTTGTCCAAACAAATGAGTAAACGAAAAAAAGAGAAGGGCGAAATAAATAAATCTATACATAATCAAATATTAAAGTAGTAAATATCGGAAATAGAGTTTGAAATAAGACAGTATACGGACTTTTTCTATTTTTAATAAATAAAAAAAGCTAGTCCCTATAAATAAGGCGATTAAAAAACGTGATAATTCAAAAAAAATCCTTAATTTTCCTAATACTACCTATGTAGTAGAAAATTGTTTTTTAAAGTTGAATATGTTTTTACAAGTAGTTTTATCAATTGTCGGTATTATTATCCTCATTTTTGCAGGGGATTTTTTAGTCCGAGGAGCGTCTAACATCGCATACAAACTAATGATTTCACCGATGGTGGTTGGTCTGACTATTGTTGCTTTTGGTACATCTGCACCCGAATTATTTATTTCAACTTGGGCCGCATTAAAAGGAAGTCCAAACTTGGCAATTGGTAATGTTGTCGGTTCAAACATCTGTAACCTAAGTTTGGTTTTAGGGGCTACGGCTCTTTTTTACCCAATTGTAATTAAAGAAAGAAGTATTATTGTCGATTGGGCAATGACTATTGGTTCAGGTATCTTGCTTTTCTTTTTTATGGTTTTTGATGGTAAGATTGAAGCATTCGAAGGTTTCATTATGGTTTTTATTTTGGCAATCTATACGTATGCCTTAATCCAAAACTCACGAAAGAAAACAAAAGAACTACTTGCAAAAGGCGAACAATTAGAACCAGACGAAGACGTACCACCACTTAATGAAATTGTTATTTCGAAAGAAATTGGTTTTTTTGTTATTGGTATTATTGGTTTGTATTTCGGTGTTACTTTGTTTGGTGAAAATGTATTAAAAATAGCAACAAGTTTAGGTATGTCTGAAGCCGTAGCAGGTTTGACCGTTGTTGCTTTTGCAACTAGTTTACCCGAATTGATCACCTCGGTAATCGCTGCATTTAAACGCAACACCGACTTAGCGATAGGTAACTTGTTAGGTTCTTGTATCTTTAATGTCTTATCTATTTTGGGTGTTACAAGTTTAGTTACTCCTATCACAGGTGTTCAAGACCGTATTTTACATTTTGATATGCCCTGGATGTTTGGCGTGTATTTATTAATCGTACCGATGCTATTTTTCTTTAAGCGTTTCACTAAAGTTTCAGGAGCTATCTTGATTTTATTTTATGTGGCGTACACTACTGCCTTGGTACTCAAAGAATTTGACTTTTTCACCTAATCACCATGAGTAGTCTCTGGCTCAAATACCTCTCCGTATATTTTTCAAGTATGCTCAAATTTATTTTGGGTCCCATTTTGGGTGCTGAAGAGGGCTTAACTATCATCGAAACATCCTTATTTACATTTCTTGGCTCTTTGTCCATTATTGTACTAATTGTCCTTATTGGCGAACCTGCCCGAAAATGGTTAGCCAAACGAGCAAAAAAGAAAAAAAATTACCGTGTATTTACCAAAGGAAGGCGTAGAACCATTCGTTTTTATCGACGGTTCCGTATGGCAGGTATTGCTTTCCTTACGCCACTTATTCTTACACCAATTGGTGGAGCTGTAATCGCTGTTGCTTTTGGTGTGAAGAAACCAACAATCATTTTTCACATGGTTTGGGCAAACCTATTTTGGGCAGGTATTCTCTCGTATGCCACTCGAACAATTTTGATCGACTATTTACAGTTGAAGTTTTAAAAAAAACTTCATTTATTTTAACAATGTCACCAAAATATCGGTAGCTATTTTCTCTTCTTTTAGTATCGTTCCTTCGATAGATGGTGCGTTAATACCTTTTTCAAATTTGTTAGCAGATTTAAAAACCCGTGCCTCATCCCAAAAACCCAATTCAATAAATTCATTTAATAACGCATTTCCACCCTCAATAAGTACCGATTGAATATTTCGTTGGTACAAATCATCAAGAATTTGAGGAACTATTTTTTGTCCGAAATCTATTTTTTTGTATTCAAAATTAGTCGTTTTTTCTTCTTTTTGAGACGTGTAACAAATGGTATCCTGCGATTTGTCAAACAAATGGTAATCGGTAGAAATACGTAAGGTGCGGTCAATAAATAAGCGCAACGGGTTTTTTCCTTCAAAAAGACGTGCGTTTAATTGTGGATTATCATAAAAAACCGTGTTTGTACCGACCATAATCGCATCTTCTTCCGTCCGCCATTTGTGGACCAACGTACGAGATTTTGTGTTACTTATCCATTTAGAATCATAATTTTCTCTGGCTATAAACCCATCGGCAGTTTGTGCCCACTTCAACAAAACATAGGGACGCTTTTTTTCGTGAAAAGTGAAAAAACTTCGATTTAACTCTCGCCCTTTTTCAGTTAAAATACCTGTGATTACTTCCGTTCCATTGGCTTTTATTTTTTCTAAACCCTTTCCTGCCACCAAAGGATTGGGGTCAAGATTGCAAATAAACAAACGCTTGGGCTTAACTTTAACCATCAAATCGGCACAAGGTGGTGTTTTTCCAAAATGAGCACAAGGCTCAAGTGTCACATAAATATCAGATTGACTAATGAGACTTTTATCTTTTACAGCGTTTATCGCGTTGGGCTCGGCGTGTAAACCACCATATTTTTCGTGCCAACCTTCCCCGATAATCTCATCTTTATAAACAATAACACAACCAACCATTGGGTTAGTTTTGGTCTGTCCTTTCCCTCTCAAAGCTAATTTGAGAGCATAATTCATATATTTTTCTTGTTCGGTCAAGGTATTGTGGTTTTGTCGAGGTAACTTGTATTTATAAGTAAAGATACGAAATGATTACTGCAACAATAAAGGGTTCGGTAGAACTATTAAAAGTTCTTAAAAAAGAGTTAAGTACTGTTTACGATTTACGTGAAGCAGAAAATATAAGTGTGCTTCTTATCGAGTATTTTTTTGAGATGAGTAAAACGCAAATTATTATGGATGCACCTTTTACTCAACTTGATGACGAGTTAATCAATAACCTAAACGAATGTATCACCCGTTTATTGAAAAGTGAACCTATACAACACGTTTTGGGCGAAACAGAGTTTTATGGTTTACCCTTTTATGTCAATGATGAAGTTCTTGTCCCTCGTCCTGAAACCGAAGAATTGGTCGCTTGGGTATTGGAAGATACACAAGAAAAAACAGATTTTCGTTTGTTAGATATTGGTACAGGTTCGGGCTGTATTGCTATTTCAATAAAAAAAGAAAAGAAAAAAGCAGACATTTGTGGGTTAGATTTATCTCACGATGCACTCTCTGTTGCTAAAGATAATGCGGATTTGAACGAGGTGAAAATCTATTGGATACAGGATAATATTCTTGATTTTTCTTACAATGTAGAAAAGCCATTTGATATTATTGTAAGTAACCCACCCTACATTACCTTGGACGAAAAGAAAGAAATGTCTAAAAATGTATTGGACTACGACCCCGATTTGGCGTTGTTTGTTTATGATGAAGATCCTTTGTTGTTTTATCGACGTATTGTAGATTACACCGGTAATAACCTAAAATCTGGCGGAAGTTTATACTTTGAAATCAACGAAAATTTCGGGAAAGATTTGGTTAAAATGCTAGAAGAAAAAGGCTTTCAAAACATTGTATTGAAACAAGATATCAATGGCAAAGACCGTATGATAAAGGCAATAAAAAAATAAGATGCACATTTTTACTAAAGTCATATTATCACTTTCACTATTACTTACTGCGGGTTCGGGCTTACTTGTTGCTGGATTTTTAGCAATGAAACAAGTAAGAATTAACCAAATGACAGGTGATAGTTCTACAACTATTTGGTTGGTTATCGGTTATATGATTTTACTTTTTGTACAATGTATGGCGACACTTTTTTCAAAAGAATATTCTATTACAAAAAAAACAATACGTAGTTTGGTCTTAGCAATTGCTTTTTCTTTGCCTTGGTTTTACATCTATCAAGGGCAGTTGTAAGAAATTTCTCTTATTTTTGTAGTATGAAAATTTCTCCTGAAAACGACCCTATCGGTCAAGCACTACTTGATTACCTCAACACCAAAAAAGAAGGCGTTATACACGTAGATACCAACTTGACCGAAGATGAGGATATTGCTACAAGTTATTTTTTTAGAACTTATGATCAAATGCCCAAATCGGAGCAAGTGGCTCTTGATTTAGCAAAAGGGAAAATTTTAGATTTAGGAGCTGGTAGCGGTGTTCATAGTCTCGAATTACAACAAAAAGGGTTGGACGTTTACCCAATAGATATCTCTGAGTTATCGGTTGAGGTAATGAAAAAACGCGGTTTGAAGAATGTTCGCTTACAAGACTACAGAGACATAAAAGAAGAAAAATACGACACTATTTTACTCTTGATGAACGGTATTGGAATGGTTCAGAAGATAGAAAATATGCCCCAATTTTTGTCTCAACTAAAGGGTTTATTGAATAAAAATGGACAAATTCTTATCGACTCAACAGATATTATCTATATGTTTGAGGAAGAAGACGGTAGTTATTTAGTTGATTTGAACGGTGATTATTATGGTCAAATGATTTATTTTGTGTCTTATAAAGACATCAAAGGCGAACCCTTTGATTGGATATATATTGATTTTGGCTTATTGAGCGATTATGCCAAAGCCGAAGGCTTTTCTTGTGAGATGATTGTTTCAGAAGATGAAGGACACTATTTAGCAAAACTTAGTTTATAAACCAATTAAGTTTTACTTAAATAAACAGCTATTAAACCCCTTTTTTATCTCCATAAATTCGGATATGTAATCGGTCAGAATAAGTGTAACCGAATGTTTTACACGTTTCTATTAAATTTTCTTGTGCTTTTTGCAAAGCTTCTTTTGTCTGTGCTTGGGGCATCAATAAGACCTTATTTCTTGCAATAGAAAACTGTTTTTCTAAAGCTTGTACCTCTTCCAAATCTTGTTTTGTTTCTATAACAAATTTAAAATTCACTTTTTCAGATGCACTGAAAAACTGCATAGCATCTGTTTTGATACGCAATTTTTCAGCATCTCCACAGTTACTCAATTTGGTAGATACATTGTATTGGTTAATCTGTTTATCAAAAGAAGCTAAGGGTTTAAAAGTACCATTCGTTTCTATTTCGAAGAAATAGTCGGCATCAATTTTTCTCAATTTTTCCATTAAAAATACCAACTCTTCTTGTTGAATAAATGGTTCACCTCCGGTCAGTATTACTCGATTACAAGGATATTGATTGATAATTTCAACTATCTCGTCAACAGTAACATCTACTTGACTTTCTTTTCTGTTTGCCTTTTTTTGGTGTTTAAATTTTGTGTTTTCCCAATTCCAAGTGTAAGGCGTATCACACCAAATACAATGCAAGTTACATTGGCTCAACCGTACAAAAATAGCAGGTTTACCTATACTCACTCCTTCTCCTTGAATAGAATAAAATATTTCGGGTTCGTTATTTAAACAGGCAAGTTTCATTTTGTAAAAATACAGTAATCTATTAGAAAACAACATTTAAAGAGGCACTTGTTTGCCAGCCTCTCAGGTTAAGGTTTTTGTTATATAATGGTAAATAATAATTTACTTTTGTATCTAAAAGAAAATATTTTAATTTGAATATTTCTAAACCTATACCTGGACTCAAATAGCCATAAAAATCCATATCATTTTCATTTGTTGCCATCGAACCACCAACCATATAATTTATATGTGGGTTAAAATATTTTCTGCTTCCTCTATTAAAATGGCGACTATAAAAATCTTGTCCAAAGGCAATATTAAACAATTGAGAGTAAGCCAAAGTATCGGATTTATCACCTCCCTTTTGTTTAAAAGCACCTAAAACAACATAACTCTTTCCTTTTGTAAATAAGTACTTTAATGATATTCCTTCATAGCGTTTAAAAGAAATGTTCTCTTTCGGGTTTTCAATAAATAACCACGAATATTCTACTCCTGGCATATTAACGAAAGATATTTTTGTGTTTGTTGGGTTACGTTGCTCATCTCTTAAATCTATTTTTATAACGTAAACATCATAGCTCAATTTACGACTATAAAGCACTTTCTCTAAGTCATTAATTTCTTGATTAATTTTTTGTATTTCTTTCCAGTGATCGTAATACCCTAAACTATTTTTTTCATCTTTTCGAGTAAGCATTTTTTCATACTCTATCTTTTTTTCTTTCAAGTATTTCAATTCTGCTTCTTGATTAATTAATCTTTCTTTGTTATTAAATGCTTTCAAAACTTTTGAACTCACATAACCTAGTTTATTAGCTAACGAATCTATTTTTTTTAATTCTTTTATTTTTACTTTAAACTCATAATGATGAGAGTATTTCGTTTCTGTTTGAGTTATAATTTCAAAATCATTTTGTAAAATATAATCCTCTAAGCTTTCTTTAGAAGTATTGTAGTTAGAACTATAAATCGTTATTGTTTCTTGATTAACTTGAATATATTCTTTTTGAGCAAAAAGCAGAAATGAACTCAAAGATATAGCTATTGATAATAATAAATTTTTCTTTTTCATTTTGTTTTAGTTGGTTCTGCTAAATTATAAAATCGTTTTTTTTAATAAAATTCTGTTTTTAAAAAAATATGACTTTTACATTATTAAAAAAACAACTGTAAAAGCCATTTTTTAACTATTTTTAAGTTTAAAAACTGACTTTAAACTGTTTTGTGTTTATACTTTATATCCCATCTCCACGTAATTTTCTGTACGCTTTTCGTGCTTGTTCTGTATAAATACTTCCTTTGTAATCCAGTAAAATCATTTTGTAATACTGCATAGCAGTCGATTTTTCTGACTTTTTATCATATATTTTTGCCAATTGAAACACCGCATCATCAGCCCAAATATCTTTACCAAACTTGTTGATAAGCAATTTTAATTGTTCAATCTGTTGCTCTTTTTGATTGATTTGAGCATAAACTTGTGCTTTTTTCCAATACACTTCATCTGTCAATGAGTGGTTATTGAACTTGGTTAATAACTCATCAAAAACGGTAATTGCGGAAGTATATTTTTTTTGATAAACCAACAAATCGGCATCGGCATAAAGTTGCAATGCACGGTACGAAGTATCTAAACCAGAGTTTGCTTTGATAAATAAACTCAAGTCAATCGCATCATTAGAAATTTCTCGTGTAGTGGCTCTTTTCAAAATATCTAACATCGATTCGGAAAGGTCAAATTCACCTGTATAGAAATACAACAACGCATTTTTATATTTTGCTTCTTCGGCGTAAGTCGAATTTTTCCAACGTTTTTCTATAGAGAAATAAGTCAACGAAGCCTCTCCAATTTGATTATCTAACAAATAAACATCACCTAAAAGTAACCAAGCTTTAGCTTGTTGGTTGCGAGAAATTCCTGCCGTTTTTGTTATTTTTGTTAACAACGCCAATGCTTTGTTGTTATCGTGCAAATAAAACGCATACAATACCGACTGATTCTGTTCTATTCGAGCTTTTTCGTTTTGATTTTGTGCAATTTTTAACAATTCACTGTAATCCGTCACCAATTGATTTATTTGCACCACATCTACAGGATAATTGGCTTTAGCCTGCAATTCTTTAATTTCTATCAAATTGGTTTTTGCAGTTACAAATATTTCTTGTTCTCGGTAAGTTTGGCAAGTATATTCCAAAATTTCGATTGCCTGTAGGTATGCCTCGTTAGACGAGGCGATTTTTGCGATTTTTAATAAACCGTAACCTTTTTCTTTTTTTGAAATATCTATCGCTCGTTGTTGCACAAACGCATCATAAAATTCTTTTTGTTGCAAATAATACCAAACCAACAATTCACGGTAAACAAAATGCGGGTCATCACTTATTTTTTCAAACAGTTTTTTTTCTAAAATAGTATAATCATCTACTTGAAAATCAGTTTGAAAGAGATTTTCTATCCTTTCCAATTCGTTTGGTTGACGACGAATCAATGCCAAACCTTCTTCAATTAATCCTTGTTTGTTGCCTGTCAGTCGATAAATAGCCATTAATTCTTGACTATAAATCGTCTTACTCTTTTTAGCTTTTCTAAGCGATTTAATTATTTGAATGTACTCAGTATATAGTTTTCTGTTTTGAAGATTCTCAGCGACTTTATACAAGGTGTAATCATCATCTTTGACCAGATTATAGATACGCTTGTAGTCTTTGTTGTAGTCTTTTTTAAAATCACCTAATTTTTCAATGTGCAAAAGGTCAACTAAGACCAAATACAAGTCAGGCTGTTTTTTATTTATTTTCTTCAAAGTTTTCAAAAGCGACGCATACTCTTTTAGCTTTATTTGACTTATACGGTAGTTCTCATACACTTTATCACGAAAAGCATCTTTGACTACATACTTCTGATAAATCGGTGCTGACTTCGCAAAATCATTGACAGAAAAGTACTCATTTGCCAAGGCTATATCTTTTTGCTGAGCATTTACGTATAAAGACGAAATACAAAAGGCAACTAAGTAATATATTTTTATCTGTTTCATTTTTTGAATTAGTTCAATTTTTAAAAAGGTCGAAGACCTGACGTTCTGCACACCCTAGTATATATAATATATATCTTAAATTAAGTAAATATTATTGTTACTATTAGCGGGTGGATAAGTGGATAAGTAAACTTATTAACTCGTATTCACCTTATTTTTGAGTTACCTCTAGGCTATTATCTGATTTGTTCTCAATTTATCAACTTGCTAACGTGTTGTTATTTAATGAATTTAATAGTTTGTTCACATTCGTTTATTTTTGTTGTGGATTTACTCACATTGTTTAACACATTTTTCAAATGTTTATTTCTTGGTACTTTTTTGTGTTTAACTTCCATTTATTCACACCTTATTTATTTCAAAGCTTATCCACTTAGCTAATTGTTTATAAGGCTCAAGTTATTGCTACCCTTTATACACCTTGTACACACCAAATCCACAGTTATAAACATATTTTTATCGCTCAATTGTGTTTAAATGGCTATTTACACTTATCATCCAACTTCAATAAGCTATCGTTTAATCATTACATCGATATCCCAACCTGCTTTTATCTGTATCTTATCTTCTAAATAAATGTATTGTTCAGGCAACAGTCTGTTGAGGTAATCACCTGTATCGTATTTGCCATTGTTGTTTTCATCGATAAGAATACGAATGGTTATTTCTTGAGGTTTGTAGTTCAATAATTTCAACTCTTTTACATTTCTACCCGTTGCTACTACTTTATTATTTTCAGCTAATAATTCGATGATATAAAAAGGTTCTTTTAAATCTACCTTACAAAGAGCAGAACCAAAACTCCCCGAAGAAGTTCGTATCATTTTTGTTGTTTTTGAAATGGTATCACCTAATAGACTTATGAATTTTAATTTATTCAAATGTAAGGTATCGTGGTATTTTGGTAAATATCCAGTCAACGTTAATTTCGTTTTATTCAAATTCCATTTTAAATCAACAAATTCTTCAAAATTATACGTCGAATCTGTCGCCTGTAGCGATGCAGAATCAAGGATGCTTTCAAATATTGGCTGTGAGAAGCTTACAATTTGTTTAAAATTTGAGTTAATGTATTGATTATCAATAGATAATCTTGTTTTTTGTTTAAATATTTTTTCATTATTGAAATGTAAGGAAATAGTAGAATCAGAAGAAATACCCGTAGAATCTATCATTTTGATGAAAATAGTAGTGTCTTTGACCAATTGCTTATAAATAGTTAGTTTTTTTCTTTTTGCATCAAATTTCAAAAAGTCGTTGTTGTAATTTTTTATTTCTACTTTTTCCAACGATTTATTAAATTCGATATATGCCAATTGATCAAAAGCAGTTATTCGATTGACCAAAGGAATTCTTTTGTCTTCTCTAAAAAGAAATAAACTATCAATAGTTAGGCTACTATCAAGTTGAATATTAGTTGGAGTAAATGCAATTTGTTCAGTTCTTGCGTTGTATTTTTTGTTTCTATTTTTATCAGTAAAAGCCACCACACGGTAAGTACCTTTTTTTAAATAATCAATTGTATAATTACCCGCATCATTTGTTGTTGTGTAATATTTGGGTAATGTATTGCTTGCATTACTTGTGTCATTGATAGGGTACAAACCAACCAAAATATTTTTAGCCATTTGTCCTGAGTAGTTATTTCTAACATTTCCAGTAACAGCTAACGAATCAATTTGTTGACCAGTAGAAAAAGCAACAGCAATAGTTTGTGCTATTTTACCTTCATTGATATCTTTAAATGCACCATCAAAATTAAGTACATAAGTTGTATTACTTTCCAACGATTGATTAAGGTCTATGCTTACAGCCGTTCCCTTGTATCTTTTTCCCGAAGTATCTGACCAATGCACGGTCTTTGTTTTGTATTTGATAGCTTTAGTATCAATCTGAGGATTAGCTGTAGTCTTATTTTTTAAAGCAACGACTTCTATTTTCTCATTAAACACTAATAATATATTGCCACCTGTTCTATTTGTATTGAATACTTTATTAGGGAAACTTAACGAATCTACCAATTGAGGAGGCGTAATGTCTCTTTTACCACCCGTTGGCGGAATAACATTAGCACACGAATGAAAGAAAATTAACCCAACAGTAACTAAAGACCATTGGATTAATTGTTGGGTTAATTTATTCATAATTTACTTATTGAGATAAACCATTAAAATTTGAATATCTGCAGGCGAGACTCCACTTATTCTACTTGCTTGACCAATAGTTTTAGGTTTTATTTCGCTTAGTTTATTTCTTGCTTCATTAGAAAGTGTTTTTATTTCCTTAAAATTCCATTCTTCGGGAAACTTCATATTCTCTAATTGTATCATTTTATCTGCCAATTGAGATTCTTTGACAATGTAATCTTCGTACTTTATCAATATCTCCGCAGACTCTATTTCTTCTAAAGTATAGTCTTCATAAAGTTCGGCTACATAAGGCAAAGCTTTCAGATCCTTAAACAATATTTTAGGACGTTTTAAAATATTATACAATTTTGTACCTTCTTTTAATGGTGAACTTCCTAAATCTACAAGTATCGGATTAACAAATTGAGGTTTTACCTTTTGTACTTTTATAATAGCAATAATAGTTTCTATATTTTTCTTTTTGATAAGCATGGTGTGGTAACGCTCTTCAGATGCCAAACCAAGTTGATAACCTTTTTCAGTCAATCGAATATCAGCATTATCTTGTCTTAATAAAATGCGGTATTCTGCACGAGAAGTAAACATACGGTAAGGTTCGTTTGTTCCTTTGTTTATCAAGTCATCAATGAGTACACCTATATATGCTTCTGAGCGAGACAATACAAACTCAGGTTTAGCGTGTGTCTTGTTGTGTGCATTTATACCTGCCATCAAACCTTGGCAGGCCGCTTCTTCATAACCAGTCGTACCATTTATTTGACCAGCAAAGAAAAGGTTTTTAACCAACTTAGTTTCCAATGTATTGGTCAATTGTGTCGGTGGAAAGAAATCATATTCGATAGCATAACCAGGACGGAACATTTTTGCTTTTTCAAAACCAGGTATTTTTCTTAAAGCTTTTAGTTGTACATCTTCAGGAAGAGAAGTAGAAAAACCATTGACATATACTTCAATTGTATTCCAACCTTCAGGTTCAACAAAAATTTGATGACGTGCTTTATCAGCAAAACGATTGATTTTATCTTCAACAGAAGGACAGTACCGAGGACCTATACCTTTTATTCTTCCTTGAAACATAGGTGATTTTTCAAAGCCAGTCTTTAGTATTTCGTGTACTTCACTATTAGTATAAGTAATCCAACAGCTTCTTTGCTTTGTTAGAGGTTTTGTTTCTTTCGAATAAGAAAATTTATTACCATCTAATTCACCAGGTTGTTCCTCCATTTTAGAATAGTCTAACGTACGAGAATCAACACGAGGAGGTGTACCTGTTTTCATTCGACCAGCTTCAAAACCTAATTCGACTAGTTGTTCAGTAATACCACGAGCAGGACCTTCACCAGCACGACCACCACCAAATTGTTTTTCACCGATATGAATTAATCCATTTAAAAATGTACCATTAGTAAGTACAACAGATTTGGCTCTTATTTCTATACCCAAAGAAGTAACTACTCCTTTAACTTCATTATTTTCTACAATAAGATTGACAATCATTTCTTGCCAAAAATCTACATTGTCAGTTTGTTCTAAACGCAAACGCCATTCTTCAGCAAAACGCATACGGTCACTTTGTGCACGAGGACTCCACATAGCAGGTCCTTTCGAACGGTTAAGCAAACGAAACTGTATCATCGTCTTATCTGTTACAATACCAGAGTAACCACCCAAAGCATCAATTTCTCTAACTATCTGTCCTTTTGCTACACCACCCATTGCAGGGTTACAAGACATTTGTGCAATGGTATTCATATTCATTGTACAGAGAAGTACTTTAGAACCCATATTAGCCGCAGAAGAAGCTGCTTCACAACCTGCGTGCCCTGCACCAACTACTATTACATCGTATTCGTCAAACATTGTATTTATCTAAGTGTTCCACGTGGAACAGTTTGTTATTTATTCTTACTAGTACTAAGAATAGTATTTATTTATCTAAGTGTTCCACGTGGAACACCTTGTTTTCTTTGGTAAGAAATAATAGAATTTATAATTTATGAAAACGTTCCACGTGGAACATTAAGCAGTGTAATAAAGTTCAATTGCTTTTTCTTCTTGTTTTCTCATTTCGTTTGCATCGTCTTCTGTTTTATCTTTAAAACCTAACAAATGCAATACTCCGTGAGCAAGTACTCTTATTATTTCTTTGCTAAACTCTTCTTTCAATTCTTTAGCATTATCTTCTACCCTATCTACACTAACGAAAATATCACTTTCTATAACACCTTCTTCTTCCGAGTTATCGAAAGTGATAATATCAGTATAATAATCGTGGTCTAGAAAATCTTGATTTACTTTAAGTAAATACTCATCAGAACAGAGTATGTAATTAATCTCTTCTAACTTGAATTGATTAATTTTTATTAACGAGGAAAGCCAAACGTTGATTTTTTCGTAATCAACGTTTGGCTCTGTAATATCTTCAAAGAAGAAATTAATATTTTCTTTCATTATTCTATAGTGAAAACTAATTCGATTGTTGCTCCTTTATCTTTAAAATGAACCTCTTCACACAAATGGTTCATTAAGAATATTCCTCTACCACCTACTTTTTCAAGATTTTCTGGAGAGGTTGGGTCAGGAAGATTTTCGTAATCAAATCCTTTTCCTTCATCTTTGATAGTAAAACGTAAGTCTTTTTTTCCTAATAGAAGTTGTAGTTTTACGTTCTTTTTAGCATCTCCACCATTTCCGTGAAGAATAGCATTGTTTACAGATTCAGTAACAGCTACCATAATGTTACCATACATATCATCACTGATACTGTATTTGTCTTTAGCATTGTCAATAAAACTTTCGACAATTCTGACATTTTCTGCTAGAGATGGAATCTCTAAGTTTAATTCATTCATTTGTTTTAATTTCTTTGTGAAATTTAATGTTTTATAAAATCTATATTTAAGACCCTGTTCTTTTGAAATACTTGTTTACTTGCTTTTTATAATACGGATTAAGGTTAGCAGGTATTGTCTTTATCATTTCTATTTGTTTCTCTTTTTCTTTGATATATTTATCAAAAGCAGGAGGATAATTACTCTCTTTAGTTCTTGCTGTGTTAGATTCTCTTTTATCATCAAAACCTTGTTTTTTAGCTGCTTTTTCAGCCTCTAAAAGCTTTGTGTTTATTTGTTGTTGCCTTTGTATCAGTTGATTAGATATGTTTTTGTTTATTAAGTCTTTCTCTGTTTGTTCCATCAACCGTTCCAATTCTTTGATTTGTTTTTGTAACTCTTTCCCTCCATTCCCTTCTTTTTGTAATTGTTTCAATCCTTGTTTGATACGTTGTTGTTGTGCAGCAGCCTTGGCTACCTTTTGAGATAAACCTCTACCTTTTTTCTGACCGTCTTTAAGCTCCTTAATCATATCATTAAGTTTCTTTTGCATTTTACCTAAGTTGGGTTTACTACCCGAACCAGGTTTATTACACATTTGGTCACCAGGCTTCTTTTGAGCCATATCTTGTTGCATCTGTTGTAATACTTCATCCAACAATAAAGCCAAGTTATTCATCGAAGTCATTGCGTATTGTTGTTTAGTCAATGCATAATTTTTACGACGAGCCTTTATAGCTTCATTACTCTCAGATAAGTGTTTTTTCATATCTCCCAACTCCTTTGTTATGTACGGTTCTATTTGATAAACACGAGATGCCAGAGCATATAAACTGTCTTCTACAACAAGAGAACTTTGTTTAAGATTAATTTGTTTTTGCGATAGTTTTACGAAAAGCGGGTTAGATTGTTTTATGTTTTTGAAACTATTTATTAATTCTTCTTGATTAAATGATAAATACAAGAGGTTGTGCAATATTTGTCGTAGGTTATCAAGGTCTTCTTCAGCTTGTTCCATTTCCATAGATTTCTGCATTTCCTTCATTTTACTCGACATTTCTTCCATTTTTTTGGACGCTCCTTCCTGTGATTTTCCTGCCTTTTTGTTTGCTCCAGATTTTATTGCATCACTACTCTTTTGTTGTTCTTCTTTGATGGCGTCTTGTTCTTTTTCCATCCCGTCCATTTTTTTTGGAGATTTCAAATCCTTATTTAGTTTGTCCAACGCTTTCATTTCCTTTTCGAGTTGTTTAAAGTCTTTGTTGAGCTTGTCTTGTTTCTTTGTCAGCTCTTCTTTAGCTTGTTTTTTGTTAGTAGTCTCTTTAGCTAACTCTTTTTGTTTTTGAGCTAACTTATCCAATTCTTTAATGTTTTTATCAAGCTTTTGGTCAAATTTTAGCTTTTTATAAAGCTCTATGGTTCTATCTAACTCTTTTTGTAGTTCTTCATCATTGGCTTTCATTTCATCCAATTTCTTTTGAATTTCATTGATATCTTTGTTCTCATCAAGTAATTTCCTCAATTCTTCCATCAATTTTTTGGTGTCATCATCAAGTAACTCATCCATTAGACGGTTGAGGTGGTCTATTTTCTTTTGTAACTCCTCATCTTGTTTATTAAAACGCTCATTTTGGATTTGTTCTTTTTGCATTTGCTCACTGAGTTTTTTAATCTCTTTATTAAACTCTTTGTGTTGCTCCATTACCTTTTCAACGGCTTTTTTATCTTGCCAATCCAATTTCTTTTTACCTTTCAGTTCTTCTTGTAGCTTATTCAAACGTTTATTTAGTTCACTTGATTTGTCCGAAGACTTACTTAAATCACTAGCTGTTTTTTCACTCTCCTTGTTCAATTGCCTTTCTATACCTTCCTTGTTAGGTAAAACGTAGCTTTGTTTCCTTGTTTTGTACATTTTAGCACCGTTTACACCATCGTTGTCCCAAACAGCCAAATAATACTCTAATTTTTCACCCTCTTCTATAGCTAGGCTATCCAGTTGTATTTCGTGAAAAAACTCCTGTGTACGTTGTCCTTTTACCAAACGAATGTTTTTTCTTTTGAAAGACTTATTTTTATCAGCATTTCTATAAAAAATAGAGAAACGAGAGAGCCCATAATCATCACTAATACTTCCACCAATCAATACATAGTTATATAACAATGTATCATTAAATTGTTTGAACACTATGTTAGGGTATTGGTCTTTTATAACATCAATTTGGTACTTAATTGGAGCCGTGTTTTTTGACTGTTTGTTTCTTAAAAAAATCTCGTATGTACTTGATTTTTTTAAGGTTTTGGTTAAATAAAAGTTCTTGTTATTTTTTGTAGTTGTTATTGTTTTTTGTTTGTTAAAAATGAAATTAATTTCATCAGTTTTTGAAGTAGAAATTTCCCAACCAACCGTTGTACCTTCAGGTATTTTTAAAGCACCTGTGTTTTCTAAAACTATATTTTTCTTTTTGAGGTAACGTGGATAATCTAGCTTTACAGTCATATTACCGATAGTTGGTCGGTCGTAAACCTTTACTTGATAAGGAACAGATTGAAAACCAGCAGCCTCAAATGTCAATTCAAAATCTTTGAACAAACGGTTAACAGTAAAAGAAAAGTTACCCGTATTTTCTTTGGTCATCAACGTACGTTTTCCATTAATATGTACAAAACATTTTTGAGGAATAGCCTCATCAGAAACAAGAGCAAGTTCAATAATTAAAGCCTCATTTTTAAACCCTTTGAGTTGCTTATTTTTCCAATCAAAAAGGAAAGGTGCTTTTTGTACAATCGCCTTGTCATAATGAATTAAACGCTGACTACTTACTGTAAATATTTTCGGTTTTATCAGTAAAATCAACAGGAGAGTAAGTACAGGAGCAATTAAGTATTTATTGAAATACTTTTTGTTTTCTTTAGAGGTAATTGCCGTAGAAAAATCTGTCCTTTTTAGTTCCTCTGTTCGTTGTTTGATACTTGCCCCAATAAGCGAATTGGCAGAAGCATCTAATTGTGAAAGCTCTAAAGTATTGAGTAGTTTGTCTTTTATTTCGGGAAAAAAAGCACCAATCTGATGGGCGGCATTCTTATCTGACAAATAATTATCTAAACGAAACAATTGGTAAAGAGGCAAAGCAACCCAAAACACCAAACCATATAGAGAAACACCCAAAAAACCAAAAAACAGAAAACCACGACCAATTGTTGGTAGGTTACCAATATATTCGATAAGGTTAGCCACCAAAAAGGCAGAAAAAAGCATCGCCAAAAAGAAAATTACACCTTTAATTAGCTTATTGGTGTAAAACTTCTTTTTGTAAGCCTTTAGCTCTATTTTAATATCGTTTATATAACTATTCAAAGGTAAAAATATCGATAGGTTTTATTTTTAGCGATAAAACTAAACAATTTTATCGTCGTCATTCATCATTTTATCGGCATTATCAGCCAAACGTAAAGCCTCCGTAAAATCTTCAATATTTCCATCCATCATTGCGTCAAGCGCATACGAAGTTTTACTGATACGATGGTCGGTCACACGACTTTGAGGATAATTATACGTTCTGATTTTGTCCGCCCTATCTCCACTACCAATCAATGACTTACGGTGAGCACCAATTTCTTCATTTTGTTTATCCAATTCGATTTTATACAATCTCGAACGTAATTCTTTCAATGCCGAAGCGTAGTTTTTATGTTGCGAACGACCATCTTGACATTCAACCACCATTCCAGAAGGCTTGTGAGTCAAACGTACCGCTGATTCTGTTTTGTTAATATGCTGACCACCCGCACCCGAAGCTCTAAAAGTATCCTTACGAATATCACCCATATTTAACTCATAATCAAACTCTTCTACCTCAGGAAGCGCAGCCACACTCGCTGCCGAAGTATGTACACGACCCTGAGATTCTGTTTGAGGAACACGTTGGACACGATGCACACCCGACTCATATTTCAAAGTTCCATAAACATCTTCACCCTCGATAAAAGCGATTACCTTACTAAATCCGCCAGCAGTACCTTCTACCGATTCAGAAATAGTAAATTTCCATTTTTTCTTATCGCAATAACGTTGGTACATACGCAACAAATCCCCCGCAAAAATAGCTGATTCGTCACCACCCGCACCCGCACGAATTTCCAGAATAACATTTTTTTCATCGGCAGGATCCTTTGGAATCAACAATTGCTTGATTTTTTCCTCTATCGGTTCCACCAAAGGTTCCAACTCGACAAGCTCCATTTTTGCCATCTCTCGAAACTCCTCATCCTTCTCTGTTTTCAGCACACCTTTGGCATCATCAATATTATCCAAAATGTTTTTATACTCCTTATACGCCTCAACAATTTTCCCAAGATCCTTGTACTCCTTGTTTAGAGCCGCATATTTCTTCATATCCGAAATAATATCTGGCTTAACCAAATTCTCCCCAACCTCTTCAAAACGGCGTTTTATATCTTCTAATTTATCAATCATAGCGTACTTAGCTTAATCTCGCAAAGATACCTAATTGTCAAGCCATATTCTAAAGATAGTATTGGTATTTAGTCTATACTTATTAAACAAATGAAAAAGTCACATAAAAAACAGTATGATTTTTTTTGGCACGCTTTATGTAAAGCGTATATTTGTAAAAAACTTAAAATATATTATTATGAGAAAGTTATTATTTGCTTTGCCTTTAGTGGCTATTGTGTTCTTTTCAAGCTGTAAAGAAACTGAGGAGGTAGACCCAAACATTGCTGGAGAGGTAACAGGTACTTATAAAATGAATAAGTACATCTTTCACAACGATAAAAGTGACACTGATTTGAGTGGTTCATCATTGAGTGTGAACCTTATTAAGGTTACACACATTGACGATACACACGTGAGAGTTGTTGTTGATTATCTTGCACCTACAACTACGGATCAAGTTTATGATAACGTAATAGTTTCAGAAAGTGGAGAGTCTTATAAATTGAAGCAATCATATGATAACGCAACAATGACAGGGTCTGTTTCAGGTGATGACATCAGTGTTGATATTGATTACACAGATGGTGATTACGTATATGTAGATGGTGAAAGAAGATAATTCTTTTATCTATTTTACTAAAAGGCTTGTTATTCATTGAATAGCAAGCCTTTTTTGTTTTTGGGGCATCCCCTTCTCTATCAAATGATTTTTTATTGTAATTTGGGAAAAATACCGATAGATAGAAAATTAGTCGATAAAAAGTCAGTTCGGGTCGGGCTTTCGGCTGTATCTTTTGTTCGTTCCTCACAAAAGGATGCCGCCTCTATCCCTATGCCGTTAATTAGCTTTTGCAATTGGCGATAGGCTACTTACAGGTTTTCTTTTTCGGTCTGTCTTTGGTGTCTGTACAATAACCCAAACCAATAATTAAAAACGACATTTTTCTCAATATTAAATTAAAGGTGTTGTTGTGCAAAGAGAGCTTTTTATTTTGCTAAATAACTAGCACTAAAATAAAAAATAGCCCCTGTAAGTCCTCAAAATATGGTATCTTTATAAGTTAAGGAAAAACCGTATATGAAGTATTTGTATTCTCTTGTATTCTTGGTGTTTTTATTTTCTTGCGAAAAGCAAAAAACACCGACTGGAACCATCTCTATCGTCAAAAACGAATTAGAGACTGTACAAGAATACGTCAATTTATTTCCTCAAAAAGTAGTCTATGTAGATATTTGGGCAAGTTGGTGTGGACCCTGTTTGGGTGAAATGTCAGCATCTAAAGATTTACAAGAACACTTTAAAGGAAAAAACATTGTTTTTCTGTATTTATCGGTAGATGAAAACAAGAAAAGATGGAAAGCAACAGTAGAAGCAAAAAACATAACAGGAAATCACGTATTTTCAAATCCAAAATTAGTTAGAGATTTAGAAACTACGTACCAATTAACTGGTATTCCCCGCTACCTTATTTTTGGTAAATCAGGGCAACTGGTCGATAAAAAAGCACCAAGACCAAGTGACGCAGAAATAAAAGAAGTACTTGAAAGGCAACTCAAATAAAAATTGAAAGAAGAGAAAAAAAATAACGAACCACAACAAAAGCAATCCACATTGAAAAAATGGGTAAAGGGAATTGCTCTGTCTCTGGCTTTTTTAGTCGTAGGCTTTCTTGTCGTGTCTTATTTTTTCTTTGATTCTACCGTCAAATCGACATTAGAAAGTAAATTCAACGAACAATCAAAAGGCAGGTACGAGTTATCTATCGAAAAACTAACAACTAATTTTTTCACAAAATCGGTCGAAGTTTCTAAAATGGTCATTAAGCCTAAAGGAGCCTTGGCAGATTCGCTTTACCGAATCTATAAAAACAAAAAAGCCTTTCTTTTTGAACTCAATCACGGCTTAGTAAAAATAAAGAACGTCAAACGTTTTTTGTTGAGTGACAGTCTTTCTATCAGTAATTTTAGATTTGACAAAGTAAATATGACCATTTGGAACTACACCAAAGACACGCTCAAAAAAGACCCAAGATTACAACTGCAAGAAGCCTTAAAAAAATACACTCCAGAATTAATGATTGATAGTTTTTCTATTCGTCACGCCTCTATAGATTATTACTCATCAAAAGGTACTAATTTTTTCTGTCACCATATTCCCGAGTTATCTATTTTCTTAAAAGGACTCACCATCAATGAGCAACCCAATGATGTAGATTTACTCTTTACACCGATTTATGATATATCATTAGACAATTACCATTACAGCCAAGGTATTCAATCATTAAAAATAAATAAAATACACGCTGACGGAAGTAATAAAAGCATTGTAATTTCTGATTTTGTATTTGAAAAAACAGGAAAAACGAATATTAATTTCTCAAAAGTTACTTTGGTTAGACCCAAAGTAGGTCGTTATATCTACCAACGGAAAATAAAATTAGACTCACTAATTGCCGAATGCCCTTCTATTTATTTGAAAGGCGTATCACACGAAGCCTCTACCTCCAAAAGTATAAAGAAAAGTTTGGTTCAGTTTATAGAAAATTTTACTGATGATATTGAAACCGATCATATCGCCTTCCGAAATGCAGACATAGACATTGAGCGATTAGATGCAGATAAAAAAGAAACAAAACATTTACACTTTAATAACCTAAGTCTACTCATTGACAAAACGGTAATTAAAAAAGAAACCTTACAAGACAATTTGAAAGTAATGTTTTCGGACAGTATCACTGTTGCTTTTGATGCCTTTCGTTTTACAAATAGTAAAAACAAAGCGGTACTATCCTTTGGTAATTTCTCAGGAAAAATCAATGATAAAGTGCATCAATTGAATAAAGTGAAATTTGAAAAGCCGAATAAAATGGCTATTTCCATTCATTCAGTCGAATTGGATCAAATGAATTGGTCAAAACTATGGGATAAAGAGGAAATAGACATTCATACTTTTCGGGTAAACCATCCATCAGTAATTTTGAAAACAAAGAAGCGCAACAGAGGAAATCAAAACTTGGTTAACCAAATTCCCAAAATGTTATTCAAAAGCATAAAGTATAAAGTTGATATTGATAAAATAGCCATTAACAAAGGACAGTTTACACAGCACTTTTATGGTACAAATAAAGGTTTAAAATCACAAAAAGCGAAAAATATAAATGTACTTTTTAAAGCTATTCACTTAGAAAAAAACAAACCAATTAGACAGCCTATTAAAAAGGCATTAGAAGATATTAGGTATTTAAGTTTTTCAGATTATGAGCTAAACCCTGTAAACCAACATTACCAATTGACAGCTAAAAAAGTTAAAGTTATTCCTCAAAAACAAGCGTTGAACATTACCAATCTTCGTTTAAATGTAAAGGAACAAGCAGACGTTGAAATCTCTTCTTTTGATTTGTTAGGAATAAATTGGCAAAAATATTTGAGAACAAACGAATTAGAATTGGCAAAAATACTTATTCAAGAGCCAGAAATAGTAGCAGATATCAAACAAAAATCAAAAGATACGGTTAAGAAATTACACGATTTCAAAAAAATAATTCCTGATATGTTGGTTGGTTTTGCCTCTTCTATAAGTGTAGATTCTATCGCAATAATAAACGGAACAGCAACTATTCGTTCAGGCAACAAAGAGCGAATAGAACAAAAAGCCGATAGCTTACAAGTCCTTATTACAGGGTTTCTGGTTGATACCTCTCAACAAAGCCGTGCACGTTTGCTCTTTTCAGATGCCATTTCATTTTCAATAAACAACTATGATTTATCGACCAGTTCGTCAGGAATACATTTTTTGATTGATAAAGTAGATGTGCCATCTACCGATTCGTTACTTCAGTTTCGTGCTATTTCTTTACAAGATGAAAAGGGGAACCAGGTCAAAATTCCTGAATTGGCTATTCGAACCATTGATTGGGATAAATATTGGAACAAAGATTCTTTAGAAATTAGTTCGATTGTATTGGAACAACCCGTATTTGAATTGACAACAAAAAAGAAATTGAAAAAAACTAAGAAGCAATCGTTGACAGCTATTCATCGCATTTTACCTCACGGACTGATAAAAGAAATTGTTGTAAACAAGGGAGCTTTAGTATTGAAACAAGAGACTGTTGGCAAACATACTGTTGATGCGCTTGATTTGAAAATAGAAAACATTGTATTTGATACTACGTTTTTAAAAGACGAATTACCTTTTAAAAACCTCTCACTCAAATTGAGCGATTACCATTTCGAAGACACAAAAAACACGGTCAAAATAGATGTTAGTCGATTAAATGCCTCAACTCAAACACAGAGTTTATCGATTGATACAGTAAAGTTAGTTAGCAATGAAATAGATGTAGTTACACCTTTGGTGAAATTATCTGGTTTTGATTTGAATACTTTTTATAAAGAAAAAGCCGTTATTTTTGATGAATTAGACCTTGTAAATTCAGAAATAAATTATGTCAAAAACTCATCATTTGGTCATGCGGTAAATAAAAAGGACAGTACATATTTCTTAGACAAGTTATTTGCTAAACTTAATGGAGTTGAAGGAAACAAAATGAAAATAACCAACGCTTCGGTTTCAGCTGTTTTACCAAACAGTTTGCATAAACTAGAAAAACTAAATGCTGAGTTTAAGCATATTTCAATTTCCCCACCACACTTAAATTGCCCAGATAGAATCTTATGTTCCAAAGAAGTTCGTGTAGATTTCAAAAACTACAGCTTCGTTGACCAACGAAAAATGCAACACGTAAAGTTAGCTTTTTTTGAAGCCTCATCTATCGACTCATTACTTACAATCGAAGATTTTGTCTATTCACCAACTATGGAAGAAAGTGAATTTTTAGACAAATTAAATTACCGAAAAACATTTTTCAGTATGTCTTCACAAAAAATTCATTCTCAATCATTCAACTTTTATGAGCTATACAATAGTCAAAAATTATTAGCTAGTAAATTGATTATTGACGAACCACAAATAACCGTAGCTGAAAACCTAAAGAGGGAAAAAAGGAAAAACAGAACGCCTTCAATGCCTAACGAATTACTTCAAGAATTACCATTTTATATGAATAT
>CBDCZI010000003.1:0-36512 GCA_965224495.1 Cytophagales bacterium
GTGAGTAATTCTATTTTTGATACAAAGATTGAATTTTTAAAGGGGGTTGGTCCTCAAAAAGCGTCTATTCTCAACAAAGATTTGGGGATTTTTACTTTACGGTGATTTGTTGCAACATTACCCTTTTCGCTACGAGGATAAGACACAGTTTCATTTTATTACCCAAGTGGTTTCTGATGAGGGAAATATTCAAATAAAGGGAAAATACGGAGCGTTCAGGTGTCCGGTGTGGCGAGAAACAACGCTTAACGGCAAGGTTTTACGACAAAACGGGCGAGGTAGAGTTGATTTGGTTTCGTGGAGTTTCGTGGATGTCAAAGTTTTTGAAAGTAAATGGTGATACACTATTTATGGCAAACCAAATGTGTTTCACGGTAAGGTTTCTTTTCCTCACCCAGAGGTGAGCGAAACGGAAAAAGAAGAGGGACAAACTAATGGTTTTTACAGCCTGTTTACCACACAAGCGAAGTGATGAAAAAGCGTTTTTGGATAGTAAAGCACTTTCTAAAATGACATACAAGGTACTGGAATTGTGTATGAATCAAATTCACGACCCGCTTCCAAGCTATCTGACCGATAAATATAAGTTTGTATCCAAGGCTGAGGCGATTAAAAATATTCACTTTCCTAAAGACCAAATTGCACTGGACAAGACGCGTGCAAGGTTGAAGTTTGAAGAACTTTTTTTCTTACAATTAAAACTTTTTCGTGAGAAGGGCTTGGCAAAAAATGAGTTTAAGGACAGGTTTTTCAAGGGACAAAAATTCTTTCCGATTTTTACAGCAACCACCTGCCTTTTGATTTGACTAATGCTCAAAAACGTGTGGTCAAAGAAATTCGTAAAGATTTTGTTTCAGGAAAACAAATGAACCGCCTCTTACAGGGTGACGTGGGTAGTGGCAAAACTATTGTGGCTTTTCTGTGTATGCTGATGGCTATTGATAATGGTTCGCAGGCTTGTATTATGGCTCCGACCGAAATTTTGGCGGGTCAGCATTACGAAGGGTTAAAAGGTTTTATGGATAGTCTGGGGCTGAAAATCGCCTTACTTACGGTTCGGTTTCTAAGAAAAAACGTGCCGTCATTCACGAAGACCTGCTTTCTGGCGAACTCCATCTTATCGTCGGTACACACGCTCTCCTCGAAGATAAAGTGCAGTTCCATCAGCTTGGACTGGCTGTTATCGACGAACAACACCGTTTTGGCGTAGCCCAACGGTCTCGACTCTGGGGAAAAAACAAAGGACTGACTCCGCATATTTTAGTGATGACGGCAACACCAATTCCTCGCACGCTTTCAATGACGGTTTATGGTGATTTGGATGTTTCGGTTATAGATGAACTTCCTGCGGGACGAAAACCTATCCGGACTGCGCATCTGACCGAGGCGGGGCGATAAAAATGCAAGGTCTTTTGCGAAAAGAAATCGCTAAAGGTCGCCAAGCATATATCGTCTATCCTCTGATAGAAGAGAGTGCAAAATTAGATCTAAAACACCTCGAAGATGGTTACCACTCGACAGCAGCTACTTTTCCTGAGTGCCACTTGAGTATTGTTCACGGTAAAATGAAGGCTAAAGAAAAGGCTTCTGAAATGGCTCGTTTTGTCAAAACAAGAAACCCACATTATGGTTGCCACAACGGTGATTGAAGTTGGTGTCAATGTGCCTAATGCTTCGATTATGGTAATAGAAAATGCCGAACGTTTTGGTTTGGCTCAACTACACCAACTCAGAGGGCGTGTCGGACGTGGTGGCGAACAATCGTATTGCGTCTTGATGACAGGGAAAAACTGAGTAAAGAGGGACGTATCCGTATGGAAACGATGGTACGTACCAATAATGGTTTTGAAATTGCTGATGTAGATTTGAATTTACGTGGCCCTGGTGATATGTCTGGCACACAACAGAGTGGTGTGTTGGATTTTACTTTTGGCTGATTTGACCAAAGACCAAGATATTCTCACCGAAGCACGTGACATTGCTGGGCGTATCATCGAGCGAGACCCCCAATTAAGTGCTCCCGTTAATCAAGTTCTGGTTGCCCACCTGCAAAAAATGAAAAAATCACATATCAACTGGGCTTATATTAGTTGATTGTTTGATTACAATAAGAATAGCTTTAGTTTAGTGTTTTAAACCCACTTCTTGCTGAAGTAAAAAATCATCGCTATGAAACTAATAATAACAATATTGACCCTAGGTATATCTCTCCTTAGCTGTTCTGACAATAAAATTGAGAAAAAAGGGTTTCAGGTGAGCCAAATTAGTGAAGATGAAAATGGAAAAAAGGTTGTCGGACTCAATATTGATTCTTTAAAATTTGAAACAAGACCAAGAAATGTATTATTAACCAACAGTACGGCACATAGATTAACACCAATATATAAAGTCAATTACAATAAAAAATCGAAGAAGCCTTTTACTGGTACAACCCATTTCCATACAAATTGGAGTAACGAAAAAGACAAAGGGAACAATTGGAATAACAATTTTATGCCTGGATTTGAGGCAATTTATGGTTATAATTTCATAAACATTTCTCACTACAACAATACCACAAAAACAGAAAACAAGCTGTTTGACAAACCTGTATTGATAAAAACATTTTATTACCCTGCATTTTCAAAAGACACGCTAAATTTCAAGCCAATAAACAGGGAATATTACATGGTTTCTACCTATGATGAGGATTCAAATAATGATGGTTTTATAAATGTAAAAGACTTAAGAAAACTTTACCACTTTGATATTAATGGAAAAAACAAAAGGTCTTTACTACCTAAAGGTTACTCCGTTATGAGCTCTGAATATGATTTAGCAAATGATTTTATGTATGTATTTGCTAAAAAAGACACGAATACAAATGGGCAAATGGAAAGTCATGAACCAACAACTATTTTTTGGATTGATTTGAACAATCCAAAAAACACAGGTGTACAATATAAAACAGAATAAACCTCTTTCTAATCTCCAACATTTCGTCACCGTATAATTTATGGAGGAAACAGGTACTTACTTTACATTTTATCGGTTATTTACTTATTATCGGTTATTTTAGTAAACTCCACAGAGGTAAGACACACTTAATAACTCTCTTTAATTAGTTGTATCTGTTTAAAAATGAGTATTATATTGAAAGAGATTGATATTATTCAGCTTTAGTGGAACTCATTTTCTTATTTATTGATTATCTTTGCGTAGAATTAAAATTTTAGAATTATGTTATCAACTACATTATTGTTCTTAGGAGGAATCGAATGCCAGAAATGTTTTTAGTTTTAGGTGTTGTTGTATTGTTTTTGGCGCTAAAAAAATTCCTGAGTTAGCTCGTGGAATGGGAAAAGGTATCAAAGAATTTAAAGATGCTACCAAAGAGATTAACGAAGAAAATCACGGAGGTAAAAGACGATACAAACAAATCACTCAAGGATAAACCACTCCCCTTGAAAAATTCACTTACCGAAATTAAGGCTGACTTGACTTCGGGCACAACTTCTTGTGCCTTATTAGTTGAGCATTACTTAGAGAATATAGAAAAGAAAAAACACCTCAATGTTTTTTTAGAAGTTTATGCCGATGAAGCAAAGACTCGTGCTGTAACCATTGATGAGAAAATCAAAAATGGAACGGCAGGAAAATTAGCTGGTATGGTCGTAGGTCTTAAAGATGTGCTTTGTCACAAAGACCACGGTTTGCAGAGTGCAAGTAAAATGCTGACAGGTTTTGTGTCTCAGTTTGACGGCACAGCAGTTGCTAAGCTTTTAGCTGAAGATGCTATTGTCATTGGTCGTCAAAATTGCGACGAATTTGCAATGGGTTCTTCTAACGAAAACTCTTCTTTTGGACCAACATTAAACGATTTGGACAACACAAAAGTACCAGGAGGTTCTTCTGGTGCTTCGGCAGTGGCTGTTCAAGCTGGTTTGTGTTTGGCTTCTTTGGGTTCTGACACAGGTGGTTCTGTTCGTCAGCCTGCTTCTTTTTGTGGAGTGGTTGGCTTGAAACCAACTTATTCACGAATTTCTCGCTACGGTTTGGTGGCTTACGCTTCTTCCTTTGATACTATCGGTATTTTAGCGAACAATGTAGCCGATGCGTCGTTACTTTTAGAGGTTATTTCGGGGAAAGATGAGTTTGATAGTACAGTTTCTCAATCAGTTGTTCCTGCTTACTCTAAAGAATTAGCTTTTGATAAGAAAGTGAAAATAGGGTATTTTAATGCAGGACTTTCGGGTGAGGGTTTACAAAAAGAAGTTATCGAACAGACACAAGGAGCCATTGATTTCCTTAAAAAAGAAGGGCACGAATTGGAAGGTTTCGATTTTAATTTAATAGACTTTTTCTTACCTACTTATTACGTATTAACCGCTGCAGAGGCGAGCACGAACCTTTCTCGCTTCGATGGTGTTAGGTATGGATATAGAAGTTCGGAGACGACCGACTTGGAGTCAATGTACAAAAAATCGAGAGGTGAAGGTTTTGGCGAAGAGGTAAAGAAACGTATTATGCTGGGAACATTTGTTCTTAGTCACGGTTATTACGATGCTTATTATACAAAGGCACAAAAAATAAGAAGATTGATTAAAGAAGAAACAGAGAAATTGTTAGAGAAATATGATTTCTTACTTCTTCCGACAGCACCAACCACAGCGTTTTCGTTAGGTGCACACGAGCAAGATCCTCTTTCGATGTATTTAGCAGATATTTTCACTGTTCAAGCATCATTAGCAGGAATGCCAGCGGTATCAATTCCTAACGGAACGGATGAAAACGGAATGCCCATTGGGCTGCAAATAATAGCAAATAAATTTGACGAAAGTCAATTATTAGCATTTTCTTCTTACTTTTTAAGTAAAAATTAGTAAATTCTATCTTTAAACAGGTATTTATTTACCAATTTAATTTCGGAACGGATATTGCACTCAATACCTTACATGTTGACAATCAATGTGTTTAGTTCTTGAACTTTAAAATATAAAGATGGTATTTATGCGTAGAATTATAGCTTTCTTATTTGTTATTGGTTTTCTATTTTCAGTAAATGATGTAGTTGCCCAACGCCTTGTTGGTCCTGACACATTATCTTACATTGATTTTGCTCCAGACGAACCAGATAGTATTATTCGTCAACGTATTGAGTCGATAGATTCGGATATTAAAATTGTTTACAACAATAGAGTACGTGGTTTTATTGATTTTTTCTCTATCCGTAGAAGAGATTACACAAGAAAATTATTGAATAGACAAACGGCATATTTCCCAATGTTTGAAAAAATGTTGAAGAAACACAATATGCCTGAGGCTTTGAAATACTTAACCGTAGTAGAGTCAGCAATTAATCCAACAGCACAATCGCCAGTTGGAGCTTTGGGGTTGTGGCAATTTATGCCTGCAACAGGAAAGCAGTTTCATTTGAATTACAACAACTACAAAGACGAAAGACTTGACCCCGAAAAATCGACTGAAGCGGCTTGTCTGTATTTGAAAAGCTTGCATAAAATGTTTAATGATTGGGAAATGGCATTAGCTGCTTACAATTGTGGACCTGGTAATGTTCGTCGTGCGATTCGTCGTTCGGGTTATAAACGTACATTTTGGGGGATTTATAATTTCTTACCAAGAGAAACACGAAGTTATGTACCACAGTTTATGGCAGTAAACTATGTGATGCGATTTGCTGCTGAACACAACTTACAAGCTGATTACAATGACCGTTTGGCTCTTTCGGATACAATCATTCTTAAAAAATATACTGATTTAGATGGTTTAGCTACGCAATTGGGTATCTGTAAAGATGACTTGATAAAGATGAACCCTGAGTTATTGACCAATGTAGTGCCGTCGTCAATGGCTGGATACGCTTTAAAAATTCCTGCAAACAAAGCGATCTACCTTAGAGCAAACAGAGACTCGTTGAGTTTATTGACTGCTACAAAAGTGGCTGAGATTCATCATTACAGAAAAAGAAAAAGAATTCGTAAGACAAGTTCTACGACACGTAATAAAGAACGTATTGTTTACCGTGTAAAAGGTGGTGATTATTTAGGCAAGATTGCAAGTCGTTACCACGTACGAGTGAGTGATTTGAAAAGGTGGAATCGCATCGGTTCAAGAGGAACAATTCGTGTAGGACAAAAATTAGCGATATACAAAAGCTCAAGTTACTTCAAGAAAACAGCGGTCGCTTCTCGTACAACACGCAAACCAAGGATTCCTAAAACTTACATTGTAAGACCAGGTGATTCGTTGTGGAGTATCAGCCGTAAATACAGTGGTTTGTCTATCGATAAATTGAAAAAATTGAATAAACTAAACGGTAGTGGTATCAAAACAGGGCAACGTTTGAAGTTAGGGTAGTCTAACAAACACTACAGCATAAAAAAGCCGATACATTCTATTTGAACGTATCGGCTTTTTATTTTGACAGAACCGAATTTATTAAATAATCATTCCGGCACCTACTGTATCGTTTGTAAACTCATCAATTAAGATTAAAGCACCAGTTGTTCGGTTCTTTTTGTAGCTGTCGTACATCAATGGTTTTGCCGTTTTCAATTTGATACGTGCAATATCATTCATTCCAATCACTTTATCATCTTCCAATTTGTGTAGCGTGTTGATATCAACTTTATACAAAGTCTCTGTAATCATCGCACGTACTTCGTTTGTCGTATGTTTTAAGATATATTTCCCTCGTGGATTCATTGGTTTGTCGTGCATCCAACAAAGCATCAAATCAATTTCTTGACCTACTTGAGGTTTGTTGTTTACTTTTGCCAACATATCACCTCTTGCAATATCAATTTCATCTTCCAATGTAATTGTTACTGCCATTGGAGCAAATGCTTCTTCAAAGTGTTCTTGGTAACCATCTATCGACTTTACTTTTGTTGTAAACCCAGAAGGTAACGCCACTACTTCGTCTCCTTTTTTGAACGTTCCACCGGCAACATTACCTGCAAAACCTCGGTAATCGTGGTATTTGTCTGACTGAGGACGGATAACCCATTGCACAGGAAAACGTGCATCTACGTGATTCAAATCAGCGTTGATTTGTACATTCTCTAAATTCCAAAGTAAGGTTGCTCCATCGTACCAATCCATCTTTTCTGAACGGTTGACTACATTGTCTCCCTTCAAAGCAGAAATCGGAATAAATCGGATATCAGGAATATCTAATTTACTTGTAAAATCGCTGTATGCTTTTTTAATGTCGTTGAACGCCTCTTCTTTAAAGTCAACCAAATCCATTTTATTAACACAAACGACCACGTGTTTTATTCCCAATAAATTAGCAATAAATGTATGACGGCAAGTTTGTTCGATAACACCTTTACGTGCATCAATTAAGATAATCGCAAGGTTGGCAGTCGAAGCTCCCGTCACCATATTTCGTGTGTATTGAATATGACCAGGTGTGTCAGCAATGATAAACTTACGTTTTGGTGTAGCAAAATAACGGTAGGCAACATCAATCGTGATTCCTTGCTCTCGCTCTGCTTTCAACCCATCAGTGAGTAAAGCCAAATTGATATTCTCATCACCTCTTCTTTTACTCGATTGCTCGATTGCTTCCAATTGGTCGGCAAAAATCGTTTTTGTATCATACATTAATCTTCCGATTAATGTACTTTTTCCGTCATCGACACTCCCCGCTGTTGTAAAGCGAAGAAGGTCCATATTTAAATAATCTTTAGAATTTATATCCTCCATTGTAATGTTTTTAAAGCTAAAATTTAGAATGCCTTTAGCTTTTGGCAATTAGTCGTTGGCAATACCAAGGGCTAATAGCTAAAAGCCAATAGTCGTTTTTTAAAAGTACCCTTGTTTTTTTCTTTCTTCCATTGCTGCTTCTGAGCGTTTGTCATCGGCACGATTTCCACGTTCGGTCTGACGAGCAGCAGCAACTTCTTGAATGATTTTATCCAAATCATCTGCCTCCGATTCGATTGCTCCTGTAATCGGCATATCACCCAATGTTCGGTAGCGAATCAACATTTCTTTGTATTCTTCCCCTTCTCTCAAAGAGTCCCATTCCGATTCGGCTAATAAAACTCCCTCTCTAATTACGATAGGTCTTTTGTGAGCAAAATAGATGCTTGGTAACGGAATACTTTCTGCTTTGATATATTGCCAAATATCCATTTCTGTCCAATTAGAAATAGGGAAAATACGGAAATGCTCACCTTTGGCTTTTTTACCATTGTACAAGTTCCAAAGTTCAGGGCGTTGGTTACGTGGATCCCACTCACCAAAATCATTTCTATGTGAGAAAAAACGTTCTTTTGCTCTTGCTTTCTCTTCATCTCTACGTCCACCTCCAAATAGTGCATCGTATTGTTTGTCTTCTACTTTTTCTAAAAGTGTCACCGACTGCAAAGCATTTCTACTTGGGTTTGGTCCTGTTTCTTCGACTGCCGTACCTCTATCGATAGAATCTTGTACATAACCAACTTCTAAATTGACACCTAATTCTTTGACCCAATTGTCACGAAACTCGATAGCTTCAGGAAAATTTTGTCCTGTATCTACGTGCAACAAAGGGAAAGGAACTTTAGCGGGGAAAAATGCTTTTCTTGCTAAATGTGTCATTACAATTGAATCTTTCCCTCCCGAAAAAAGGATGCAAGGATTTTCAAATTGTGCAGCAACCTCACGAAAGATAGTGATAGCCTCCGCTTCTAATTGCTTTAAGTGTGATAAATTATATGACATAATGGTGTTATTTTTTAACGATAGAAAGTACTTTATTTAATAAAATTTCTGTGCTTTCTTCTAAGGTTAATTTGTCTGTTTTTAATTCTATAAATGGATTATTCGGTCCTTCAAAGGGAGCGTCTAATCCAGTAAAGTTTTTGATTTCTCCTTTTAAGGCTTTTGCATAAAGACCTTTGACATCTCGCTCAGCACACACATCAAAGGGAGCGTTGATATATACCACGTGAAAATCCTCGCCAATAATCTCTTTTGCTTGTTGACGTATTTCTTCCGTTGGGCTTATTAAAGAACAAATGGTAACAATGCCGCATTCTTTGAAAAGTTTAGAAACCTCTGCCGCTCTTCGGATATTTTCCGTTCGGTCTTCTTGGGTAAATCCCAAATTGTTATTGACTCCCGTACGCAAGTTATCACCATCAAGTAATTTTGTCAAAATACCTTTGTTGTGTAGCTCCTGTTCCAATGCACGAGCAATCGTACTTTTCCCACTTCCTGATAACCCAACCATCCACAAAACCAATCCTTTTTGGTCGAGCATACTTTCTTTATCTTCTTTAGAGAGTATGGTGTCAAATATCGGATGAATGTGATTTTTTTCTTTTTCGCTCATAAAATAGAAACCCAATGATGGGACAAAATTACAACAATTTTATATTGAAAAGAGCCTAAAAATCCTTTTTTACGATAACAGCAATGGCTTTTTCAATGATTTCAGCCTCAAAGCCTTTCACCTTTCCTATCAATTCTCCGTCCACTTGAAAAGTTACTAAACGATTAAACTTTACAGTTGCTTTTTTGCAAGAGATTATTTGGTTATTCTCATTTTTTGCAAAATCGAAATTTAATGCCGATAATCCTGTTTTTATTATAGTTGCCAACCCAATATCTGTCAAACAACTCAATTCAAACAGCCCATCTGACGGGTTACTTACCGAATTTACTTTTACGCCCGTGCCATAATGCATCGCATTAGAGATTGCCAACATATAACCTTCAAGCCGATATTCTTTTCCATCTGCTACTATGTGAGAGATAAATGGCTCGGCATGCATCAATTCTTCAAACAAATATTTGGCATAAGTAAAAAACCCACGGTTGTCGTCTTCGGTATAATCCCGTACTATCCGAGCATTTAATCCCGCATCGCCAATATGCAAACAATGAATCGTTTTATTGATTTCTATCATATCTAACCCAACAGTATGCTCGTGAGCCTTGATAATACCGATAGCAAGGTCGGTGTGTTCGGGTATGTTGAGTTCTTTTGCCATACCATTGGCAGAACCCGCAGGTATAATCCCTAACAGCGGTTTTGTTTCTGCTAACATAATCACCTCGCTACACAAAAGTATCGTTCCATCTCCTCCAACAGCGACTAAAACAGCAGGCTGACGTATTTTTATGTCTTCTAATAAAAGTTTTTTATCGTTCTTTCCTTTGGTGTAATAAATAGCGTAATCATCAAATTCATCGTCAATTTGCATCAGGATAAATGCTTTGTCGAACCCTCCAGCGACAGAATTTATTACAAAAAGATATTTCATTGAATAGCGTTTACCGTATAAAAATAGAGACTGTTTTACAATGTCAACTTATATACGTTGTTTATTGGTCAATTGTCATTTTATCGCTAAAAAACTGTTTTACTTAACTACTGAAATTTTGAAAAAACAAGCTACATTTTTGCCTATCAATGGATTTATGACTCAGAAAAAACTTTGGATAGAAGGACAAATTGTGCTGATTAATCCAAAATACTTGAATTATGAGGTGAAGGAATCGGCATTGAAAAACTCTATGAGGTTGTACAAATTGTATAACCCAAAAAACGTTAAAGAAAGTACGTTAAACCTTTTTTATAAAGATGAAAGAAAATGGGAAGTAGCTTTAGATGAGGCAGGATATTTTCGTGTGACCTTAGATTTGACAGAATACACAGATTTTGACCCCAAACAAATCCGTTATTTTTTGGGAGAGAATACCACCGAGGTTTATCGACCCAAGTACTCAGAAGACAATATTTTCCCTGTACCTGACGAAGAGAAAATAGTGATTTCAGATATTGACGATACCATTCTTGTTTCTCACGCCACCAACAAATGGAAAAAGTTTTTGACGCTACTTAGGTATGGTGCTTTACAACGCCAACAAGTCGAAGCGATGAATGAGTTTTTTCAACATATAGATAAACATTATGGGTTTATTTACCTTTCAAATAGCGAAATGAACCTCTACCCCTTGATTAAAAATTTTCTATATAAACACAAATTCCCCAAAGGACCGTTATTTTTAAGAGAACATATGAGTATTGCTCAAGTGTTTAGTGGTCGTTACCGTTATTTTCAGACCAAACACCACAAACTATATACTTTAGAACTCTTGATGCGTTCGTTTCCTAATAAAAAATTTATTCTTGTTGGAGACAGCGGGCAAAAAGATGCCGAAATCTATTTTACTATCGCTAAAGAGTTTAGAGATCAAATAGAAAAAGTATATATACGTGAAATCACAGGGGAAAGACGACGCAAAAAGCTACTAAAAATACAAGAAGAATTAGGGGAAATAGGCATCGATTTTATCCTTTTTCATTCGGGGAAAAACCTCTTACCAGCCTAATCTATCGAATAGTCAAAGGAAAACTGTATCTTTGGTTATTAATTTAGTTGTCCAATGAAAAAAGAAATAATTGTATCAAAAGATGGTTCGCATACCTTGCGTATTCCTGAAATGAATGAAACCTACCATTCGATACACGGTGCATTGACCGAGTCTCGTCACGTATTTATTGAAATGGGAATTAATAAATTGATTGTTGATGAAATAAATATCTTTGAGGTAGGATTTGGCACAGGACTCAATGCGATGACCACCCTCGAATGGCTTACTACACACCCAAACAAGAAAATAAATTACGATACAATCGAAGCGTTTCCAGTCTCTATTGAAATGATTAATCAATTGAATTACGATAAATTGTTTGATTTTGCCGATGCATCTACCTTATATAGCCATATTCATCAAACCAAATGGGAAGAAACACAAAGCATCACGTCTCACTTTAATTTACACAAAACACATAACAAATTAGAAAATCAAGGACTTAAAGAAAATCATTACCATTGTATTTATTTTGATGCCTTTGCACCCAACAAACAAAGTGAGCTATGGGAAGTTGATATTTTAGAAAAATGTTACAACGCCTTAACAACAGGGGGGAGATTTGTAACTTACTGTGCCAAGGGGCAATTAAAAAGAGATTTGAAAGCCTTAGGTTTTGAAATAAAAATGGAACCAGGACCTCCAGGAAAAAGAGAAATGACAACCGCAATCAAAATTTAACGTTTGATAGGTAGAATAAACATTCTTTCCTTATTTTTGAGGAGGATTCATTTTAAAAAATAATGTTATGAAAAAGTTAGTTACAGTTTTAGTCGTTGTTTTTGCACTTTTATCGGTAAGTAAAGTACAAGCACAAACAACAAATTACGGGCAAGCAATAGGTGTTCGTTTGAGTCATTCACCAGGTATTACTTACAAGAAGTTTTTGAGCGACAAAAATGCCCTCGAATTTATTGGACATGCTCGAATTTGGAATGACGGTTCTTATTTTGCCGTTACAGGGTTATATCAATGGGTTTTACCCTTCCCTGTAGAACAAATGAATTGGTACGCAGGTGTTGGTGCTGATGTAGGGTTGATTTCTTATTCAAACACTAGTGAAGTTGGTCTAGGTATTGACGGTATCGTTGGTATAGAATACACTCTGGCTGATTATCCTTTTAACTTCTCACTAGATTGGATACCCTCTTTTGCTATAATCAACAATGGTGGTTTCTATGGTGGTAATGTAGGTTTGTCAGCACGTTATGTGTTTTAAATAAAAATAACGAATAGTAAAAGCCCAAAGTACCTTATGGTATTTTGGGCTTTTTTATTGTTTTGTAAATAAGGTATCTGTTTTATTCAAATTAAGTTTTTATCTTTAATGAATTACTTAACAAAGCGCGATGAATAACATATTAGATAAATTAGGAAAGGTAAAAGCATTATTTTTTGATGTCGATGGTGTATTGACTGATGGTTCGGTTACTGTATTTAATGACGGATCTCAAATCCGTAAGTTCAATATCAAAGACGGGTGGGCATTGAACCGTTGTGTCAAAATGGGTTATAAAGTCATCGTTATTTCGGCAGGAAGAGATGCCAGTGTGATTAAACGCTTAGAATATTTAGGGATAGAAGAAATAAATATTGCCGTAAAAGACAAAGAAAAAATGTTTGACGAATACATCAAAAAGAACAACTACTCTTTAGGTGAGTGTTTGTATATGGGCGATGATATGGCGGATTACAAAGTAATGAAAAAGCCAGAAGTATTAGCTATTTGCCCAGCAGATGCTTGTGACGATATCCTTGCGGTAAGTGATTATGTAACTGGTAAAAAAGGTGGTGAAGGTGCCGTTCGTGAAGTGTTAGAGAAGATGTTAAAAATTCAAGGAAATTGGGTGGATCTATAACTCTACTCAATCTCTACACATAACAAGGTAATATCATCGGTAGCGGGAGAATCCCCCATCCAATCGTCTATTCGTTTGTATAGCTCACTTTTCTGCTCTTTAAAAGGTAAACTCTGAACCTCTAACAACAACTGTTCAGCTCCTTTCCTTGAAAGTTTCCTTTCTCTCTTTTTTGTAGCACAATAACCAAACTGGTCAGGTAAACCATCTGAAAACAAATAAACACGGTCTCCTTTCTCTACGTCGATAGATTGTAACTCAAAAGGTATTTCTTTTGGATAATCTCCGACAGGGCACTTCGTGGCGTTGTACCTTGTCAGTGTATTTTTACGAATATGAACTAAATGAATATGCCCTCCCGAAAAGAGCAGTTCTCTATTTTCTTTATCATAACGGCATAATGCCATATCCATAGCGTCAGAGCGGGTTGTTTCTTCGTTGATAGCGAACCTCATTTTTGCCTTATCACGTAAGTTGTCCAACATAATATGTGGTTCTGTTCCCTTCATCTCACGTGTTACTTGGCTAATAGTTTCTATCGACATGGCAGACAAAAAAGCACCTGGTATGCCGTGTCCCGTACAGTCTCCGACACCAAAATACTGGTATTTACAACATTCGTAAGAGAAATAGAAGTCCCCACTTACCGTGTCTTTGGGCATAAAGACATAGTAGGATTGCTTAAACATTTTATTTAATGTGGACTGACTTGGTAACATCGACGTTTGCAGGTAATTACCATAATTCAAACTGTCATTTACTTTTTTGAGTGCCGAATAAACAATCTCTTTTTGTGCTTCTATTTTTTCTAAATATTTTTCAGCAATAATTCGTTTGGCTAAAATAGCGGCTACAGCATCAAGGTAGTCTTCTACGATATCACTTTTTGGCACGCCCGCTTTAATATATACCGTGATTACACCTAGTACTTCTTCCTCGTACATAATTGGAGCAACATAATGCCCGTGATCTGTCATCCCTTCAGGAATAATATCGTGTGCGTGAGTGACGTTGTTACAAAAAATATTTTTTTGAGAAACCAATACCTTCCCACACAAACATTGCCCAGGTTTGACTAAAGCACACGCGGGTTCTAAAGCAGGTGCGTTGTGTTGTGCTTTTATTTCTAAATTACCCTCTTTATTTTTCAATAACACAGCTCCTTTACCGTCTAACCCTAATTTAACAATGGACGAAAAATCTTTCAAAACTTCGGTTAATACCCATTTCAAAGGTTTTTTGGTTTGAGAAGTTAGTTGTAAAATATTAAACAAGTGAGCATTCAATTCTAACGTTGCATTTTGTGACTCCAATTTTTCAGCGTTAGCAACCAAGGATTTTTCTTTCGATCGTAAAGACTTAATATTTTCTATATTAATCGATTGCTGTGTTAGTATTCCGGAATAAATAGCGATAAAAAAGACAGTTAATAACACATAAAAGAATAAATAAAATTCACTATCAAAATGTAAATCTTCTAATTGAACACCAAAAGAACCGTGTATTGTTTCGTAAAGAATGAGTGAGGGTACAACTAATAATAAAGCAATCATTAACTTTTTCTTTTTGTACAGACCGAAAAAGGTAATAGGTGAAATAATTAGTGCATACATCCATATTTTAGGTAGTAAGTACATCAATACACCATCCATTACGCCAAGGTACTTCACGGTTACACTCATTGCTAAAATGATATAACTAGGCAATACACTTAAGATATACCGAGACCCATTGTAATGCCCATAATGAGTTAACACTAGGGGAACAAACATAAACAGTACCGTTAGAAAGGGTAAATAAGTGTATTTAGGAATGGTGGTTGCAAAAAACACTGTTACGACCAAAAAGGCAACTATGGTCATTAAGTTAAATCCATTCAGAAGCTTTACTGCAGATCTTTTCTTCTTGCTTAATGACTTTCCTACTCCAAATAATAAAAATTCGTTCATAGCTAGTTGATAATTGGCTGATTATAGTCGTCAGAAAGTTAACTATAAAAAAGTGAAGTAACTATAAAAAAGAAGTGAACCTCTTATTTTAACCTTTTATCATAAGCAAAAGAACTAAATTCATAAGTATGCGTTCCTTTCCTTAAAGATTATACTACTCTAAAAAATAGCGGTATATTTTTCACCCTTTCAAGTCGTCTTTTATTTTTTGTTCGATAGCATCAAAATCTATTGTAGCACAAGCCGAACAACCCACGCAACCAGTTGAAGTCGGTCGAAAGGTCTGTACGATTTGCCATACCAAATACCCAACGGCACAAAAAAACAATATAAAAACACCTACTTCCTGCATACCTAACTAACAATTATTTCGCCTTTTTCGTTTTACGTAATTTCTTCGTGTTTAGCTTAAAAACTCGTGAAATCTTGTAACCCCTTTTTCTTTTGATTGATTTTTCGCATGGGACTAAGTAAGGTTTTTTTCAGATTTTTCTTTAAAATCTCTCCCATATTTTTACACAACAAATACGAATTATCTTTAAAATGCTCCGCTAATTCACCTCTCAACTCTTCCACGTATTCTTGTGGGGCAATCGTATCGGCAACCATTGTGTCTATTAGGTCTTTCAATCTGTAACGAGAAGTTTTCAAACGACGGGCCATTAAGGTACGCTCTTCTTTTTGGTATTGAAAGGCAGTTTCTCGAGTGATATGCTTTAAACACAATTTTACAGCAGGATAATTTTCCTTGAAAAACTGTGGAAAGTAAATGTTTTTTCGCCCTTCGTAACTTTGTTGGTCAAAATCTATCGCTCGAATACGGTATTGTGCTTCTTCAAAATCTGGTGTAATATCCACCACATAATTGTACGAACGCATATCTCCTAACAAACGAACAAAACAACGCTCATTAAACTTGATAAACTCTTTAGCAATACGAATGATATTGATATTACTATCTGTAAAATAATTCTTAATAAAATCATCACCAGGGATTCCTGCGATATGGTCTTCAATCAACGTTTCTTGATTGTAAATAAAGTTAATCTTATTGGGCGATAAAATATGTTCTAATTCCAAACCATACAAACGTGAAGCATCTGCCGTTTTTACATAATAATAACCGTAGTTATCATTCAATGCGTTTTTTAAACGAATACGAAAAGGACGAGAATTTCCAAAAGTGCAATACTCTACACGTTCAATCAAAATGTGTTGAATGACCGACATATCGCCATCAGTATAAAGCATCGTGTAGATTTGCTTTAAGCCGTGATGAATTTCCTTCATATCACTCTGTGCGTACATTACTGATTGCCAAAGTGTGTCGTTGTCTTCTTTGTCGTAAATAGGCGCAGAATAGTCAAAACGCAATAAATCCTTGTAAGTAAGTGGTAATTTAGCCTCCCTACCGTTACGTTTTAAGTAACCCGACAATTTTTCTGTTACAGGGTATTGTATTTTTTTATTGCGAATTTCCATTTTACTTGACTAAAAATTGTACTATTCTAAATTACAAAACTTTAACGGTAATTACTCAGGTAACACACACATAAATATATCAGCAGTGTTCAACCTTTCTTTATGTTCCATCAACGAAGACAACTTTATTTTACCGATAACATAGTTGTAATCATCTGATTTGTAATGCCCTTTTATTTTTTCAAACTTAAATAAATCTAAGTTTTTGGCGTCAAAATAACGTAAATACACATTTAACTCTATGTCCGTCGAAACGCCGAGTTGAGGTACTTGTTGACTTTTTTTGTAAGCATATTTGTAGTTGTAAGTGTACGCCGAAACGTCCGACAAAATAGCCGAACCAACTGGTAAACCTCCAGCACCTTTTCCACTAAAGAAATGATTTTGTGAAAAAGCGGCCTCTACCATCACTGCATTGTCTTCGTTGTTAATATTGCGATAAGGACTCTTTTCATCGATAAAAACAGGTAAAACGTATAGGCAAATATTATTTTCATCTACCTTCTTTACCGTTGCAATGGTCTTAATTACCCAGCCTTTTTCTTTGGCAAACTCGATATCAAACGGGTTGAGGTTCAATAAACCGTGCAACACCACTTCTTCGGGTTTTACAAACACGCCATAAGCGTGTGCTGTGATGATTAACAATTTGTATAAAGCATCGTAGCCGATAATATCTGAGCTAGGGTCAGTTTCTAAATAACCCAAATCTTGTGCTCGACGAACAGCCAAATCGTAATCCTTATTTTTCTCGAAAATCTGCGTCAAAATGTAATTACTCGACGAATTGAAGATACCATTGACATTATCCAACATCTCATTGTCGTAATATTCTTCTAAATTTCGAATGATAGGAATACTTCCACACGAAGAACCTTCGTACAATACTGAGCGACCAAACTCTTCTTGTAAGGCAATAATTTCTTTCAAATGCTTCGCCAACATTTTCTTGTTTGCTGTCACCACATCCTTCCCATTTTTAAAAGCCGTTTTCAAAATCTCAAATGCCGCATCAGCATCATCAATTGCCTCTACAATCAAATCAATCGATGAATCATTCAAAATATCGTTTCTGTCAAACGTAAAATGGTCCATCGAAATATTTCTCCTTTTTTCAGGGTGCTTACAGCAAATTTTTACAATATCAATTGCCAAACTTTTACTATTAGTAAATAAATCATACACACCTTGACCAACAACGCCGTAGCCAAAAAGACCGATTTTAATTTCCTTTTTCATACTATGACCAGTTTACGTTTTTGTCCTCAAAAAATTCAATTATAAACTTATGAATTGCTACCGTTTCTATCAAAAAGCCATCGTGTCCGTAAAACGAATCGACTTCTTGGTAAACGCCTCCCGTTATATTATCCGCAATATATTTTTGTTCTGAAATAGGGAATAATTCATCTGAAGTAATCCCAATCACCAAGGTATTTGCTGTAATGTTTTCAAATGCTTTTTCAATTCCTCCACGCCCACGCCCCACGTGGTGTGAGTCCATCGCCTTAGAAAGGAAATAATAAGATTGACAATTGAAACGAGAGATTAATTTTTCTCCTTGGTATTTTTGGTAACTCGCTGCACGGTAATGGTCTGTTTTTTCAATGTCTGTTTCGTTTTGTGTATTCCAATAGGCTTGGTAATTTCGGTAAGAAATCAACGCCATTGCACGAGCGGCTGCCAAACCAGCTTTTCCTGCATTCAGCGAATTCTCTTTCCACGTTGGGTCAGCGGCAATCGCCATACGTTGGCTTTCGTTAAAAGCAATCCCCCAAGGCGAATGGCGTGCATTTGTTGCTAATAAAATCAGGTTTTCAAATACTTCTGGATTTACTATCGCCCATTCCATCGCCTGCATTCCTCCCATCGAACCACCAATTAAGGTGTGAATTTTATCAAAACCTAAGTCTTTTCTCAATTCCTCTAAAGCCGAAACCATATCTCGCACCGTAAATTGAGGAAAATCCAATAAATATAAATCTTGTGTTTCCGGGTTTGTATCCAACGGACCAGTACTTCCGTAACACGACCCCAATAAATTGGCACAAATAATAAAATGTTTTTCGGGGTCATAAAGTTTCCCTTCGCCCACTAAACCTTCCCACCAATCGTCCACTTCGGCATTGGCAGTTAGGGCGTGACACACCCACACAATGTTGTCTTTGGCATCATTAACCTTTCCCAATGTGCGGTATTGCAACTGAAAACGAGGAAGAACCGCCCCAGACTCTAAAGTAAATGGTTCTGAATATTTGAATAATTTATCTTCTATCAAAGCTCTTATAACTTGCTGATTACGTAAAGTTCGTTTATTCTAAGGTTTTACCCAATAATATCTACTAAAAAACATAAAAATACAATGATTTGAACTATTCCTACCGATAACCTACCCCTCTCGTAAGTGTAGAACTATAGCCTGGCCATTAAGAAAGAAGTAAAAGGTATATTCTCACCGATAAAATTGACTTTTCATTTTTTAGCAACGATTTTTGTAAAAACTAAAACTACTCGCTATGAAAATCTGTTTTGCGACAAACAATAAAAACAAACTGCAAGAAATAAAATCGGCAGTAAAAGACATTGAGATTTTAGGTTTGGCGGACATCGGTTGTAGAGAAGAATTACCCGAAAACCAAACAACCTTAGAAGGTAACTCATTAGAAAAAGCCAACTACGTTTTTGACAACTACCAACAAGATTGTTTTGCTGATGACACAGGATTAGAAATCGAAGAGTTGGGTAACGAACCAGGAGTTTACTCGGCAAGATACGCAGGAACACACGGGGACTCTGAAGCAAATATGCAATTGGTTCTGAAAAATTTAAAAGGAAAGGAAAATAGAAAGGCACAATTCAAAACCGTCATTACATTGATTTTGAACGATAAAAAGCACCAATTTGAGGGGGTTGCCAAAGGAGAAATTACCTTAGAAAAAGTAGGTGTAGATGGCTTTGGTTACGACCCTATTTTTGTACCCGAAGGCTACTCTATTACATTTGCCGAGATGTCTATGGAAGAAAAAAATGCAATTAGTCATCGAGGAAAAGCCGTTCGTAAATTGATTGATTTTTTAAATAAGTTGGCTTAATCACGAGAGAGAACCTTTCTTTTTGTAATTTTCGGAAGTTAAACACAGTATTATGAATGACAAGTTTGCAGTAATCGGATTAGGCTTATTAGGAACAGGAATTGCGAAAGCGTTGGCTGACCGTGGTTCTGAAGTGTTAGCGATTGATAACCACGCACAAAAAGTAGAAGACATCAAAGAAGAAGTTGCCTCGGCAGTGCAAATGGACTCAACTGATGAACGTGCATTACGTGCGCAAAACCTACAAGATATGGATGCTGTTGTTGTGGCTATCGGTCACAATTTTGAAGGGCTTTTGTTGACTACCGTTTTATTGAACGATATTGGTGTAAAACGAATTATCACACGTGTTTCGAGTAAACACCAACGTATGATTTTAGAAAAAATAGGAATTACAGAAATGTTTTCTCCTGATGAAGAAGTAGGGAAGACTGTAGCTGAAAAATTAATCCACCCAGATGTAAAATCGTTTTTACCTTTGCCTGATGATTACGAAATTGTTGAAATCACAACTCCCAAGCGTGTAGCAAATAAAAGCATCCATGAGATTTCATTACGAGAGCGTTACAACCTCAATTTGATTACTATCAAACGGCAATTTCAAGAGGAAATAAACGGAGAGGTAATACCCGTCGAACATATCATTGGTGTTCCTAAAAGTGACACTGTACTCTTAGATTCGGATATCATTATCTTATTAGGAAAATCTTACGATGTCGATCGATTTGTAGAAATGAACAAATAAAAACAGCAAGTATAAAACAATAAAAACGCCGACTAAAATCATTTTAGTCGGCGTTTTTTCTTTATAGCGTTTATTTTAAGTTCTTCAATTTAGTCTTTACTACTTCCAATGCTTTCTCCATTGTAGCGATTTTTTGTATTGCTAATTCTTTATCACTTTTGTTTTGTACCAATGCCTTATCTAACCTGATTTTTTCTTCCGCATTTTTTTTCAAATCGTGAGTTAATGACTCACCTGTACCAACTACTTTTTCTTGGTCTTTCTTCGAACTTTCTAGTGACTTAGTCGCATCAGCTATTTGGTTTTCAATATCCGCTTTATACATTTTTTTAGCAAAACTTTTTAAAAACCTTTTAGCTCCTTCGTAACCTGTCACACCACTTTTGATGTATCCTGTTCCATTATTTACCGACAACCAAACACGTGTTCCTTTCGAAGTCGTTTCTACTTTTGATAAAACACGTACTGCCGATTTGGAAACCGCTGTAAAATTTGCAGACTCTACCAAATAAGCTCCACTTACCGTACTTACTTTCCCAAATGCTTTTAACTCTTTTTTCCACGCATCTTTGATAGGCTTTTTGTCAAGATCAATAAGAATAGAAATACCAACATGTTTCATTTTCCCGACTTTCCCTTCGTAATCGGTGACTTTCATCTCATAGTTTTGAGCAAAAGAAACTCCAAATGATAGGATAGAAATAAATATTACGGCTAATTTTTTCATAATAATGTATATTGTTTCCTAAAATTTAGCAAAATTGAAGCCAACTACAAAAAGAATCCTTTGAATTATACATTATGACTAAAATACTTATCACAGGAGGCACAGGCTTAGTTGGGAAAAAACTCATCAATCTATTACTCCAAAAAGGCTATGAAGTCGGTGTACTTAGCCGAAAGGTAGTTTCTATCAAAAATGTACACTCTTTTTTATGGGATAAAACCTCCGTAGATAAAAATGCTTTGGAATTTGCTGATGTCATTGTGCATTTGGCAGGCGCAAGTGTTGGTGCAAAACGTTGGACAAAAAAACGTAAACAAGAAATCATCACGAGCCGTGTAACATCTGCTGAGTTGATTCGCCAAAGCTTATTGCAAAACAAAATTACCATCGATGCTTTTATTAGCGCATCTGCCGTTGGTATTTATGGAGAAAGGAGCAATGAAATGTTAACAGAAAAAACAGCAACAAAACCAACTGATTTTTTGAGTACCGTATGTAGTAAGTGGGAAACTAAAGCCAATGAATTTTCTTCAATTTGTCGATCAGTTAGCGTAAGAATAGGTTTTGTGTTAGATAAAGAAGCAGAGGGATTTCAAAAATTAGTCAACCCAATAAAAATGGGAATCGGCGCACCGTTAGGAAATGGTAACCAATATATGTCTTGGATTCATCTCGATGACTTGGTCAATGTATTTGTTCAAGTCATCGAAAACAAAAAATTTATTGGTTCGGTAAATGCTTGTAGCCCTGAGCCACTAACCAACCGAGAATTAACAAAGCAGGTTGCTCAACACCTACAGAAACCTTTATTTATGCCCGCTATTCCAAAATTTGTTTTGAAAATAATACTCGGAGAAATGAGTGACTTGGCATTAATCGGTAACCGAGTAATTCCTCAAAAACTTATTACTAATGATTTTCAGTTTACTTACCCTACACTAAAGGACGCTTTGAAAGAAATTTACCCCTAACTATCGGTCAGTTTAATTTAAAACTACTTTGTTTTAAATTCTTATTTTATATTTCTTAAATTTGTTTAAACAATCACTTTATGGCAAGATTAGTATCTAACGATTTAATGCACGGTAAAAAGGCTCCCCATTTCAACTTATTGAATACCGTCAATGGCAAAAAGGAAACACTAAATGAGCTAAAAGGAGCAAAAGGTACTGCTCTCTTTTTTATATGTAACCACTGTCCATTTGTACTTCATATCAATGAAGAGTTGGTCAAAATGGCAAACACTTACCAAAAAAAGGGCATTAATTTCATCGCTATAAGTAGTAATGATACCGAAGCCTACCCGCAAGACGCTCCTCAATTAATGAAGGAATTGGCTGAGGAGTTAAGGTATCCTTTCCCTTATTTGTATGATGAAACACAGGAAATAGCCAAAGCTTACGATGCTGTTTGTACTCCAGATATTTTCTTATTTGATGGAGATTTGACAGCTGTATATCACGGTCAACTCGATGCGTCAAGACCTGATAATGGTGTGAAAGTTACAGGCGAAGATTTACGTTATGCAATGGGTTGTTTGTTAGAAAATAAAGAAAATGCCAAACCAATTGTGCCAAGTGTTGGGTGCAGTATAAAATGGAAATAAGATGAAAGATTTTTGGAATGAAAGGTATTCGGCAACAGTGTTTGCTTATGGAGAAACACCCAATGTGTTTTTTAAACAAGAATTAATGAAGTTAAAAAGTGGGTCTCTACTACTTCCCGCCGATGGAGAAGGCAGAAATTCTGTTTATGCCTCAAAAAACAAATGGCATGTTTTTGCTTGTGACATCAGTGAGTCAGGAAAAGAAAAAGCGGAGTTGTTGGCTAGTAAAATGAATACTAAAATCAATTACCAAGTAGGCGATTTTGGTCAATTAACCTACAAGGAAGAAAGTTTTGATGCTGTTGGTTTAATTTACGCTCATTTCCCACCAAACAAAAGAGCAGAGTTTCACCAATTAGCTACGAAATACCTAAAAACTGGTGGAACAGTAATCATCGAAGCGTTCAGTAAAAATCACCTGAAATACAACAGTAAAAACCCTTTGGCAGGAGGACCTAAAAAAGTAGAAATGCTATTCTCTATTGAGGAGTTAAAAGCTGATTTTGTAAATTTCAACATTTCTCTCGCAGAAGAAGTTGAGATTGAATTGTCTGAAGGCGAATTTCACATCGGGAAAGCCTCTGTTGTTCGATTTGTAGCAACTAAAAAATAAATAGTTAGCAATTTCCTCTTTAAAAGGGTGGGGATTGCTCTTTTTACACCAAATTAAACGTCTCCTAATTCTTTTATTTTACCAATCAATACTTCGTTGATTCTTCTGTACGATTCGACACTCCAACCTGCTACATGAGGAGTTAGAACTACATTTTTTTTCTCAAATAATATTTGGTAATTTTTCTGCTCATTTTCTGACAACAAATCAAACTTTTCTTTCTCCAAAACATCTAAAGCACAGCCTTTCAATTTACCTGTTCCCAAAAGTTTGAGCACATCTTTTATCGGTACAATTTCTCCACGAGAAGTGTTAACCAACCAAATATTTTTCTTGAATTTAGCAATGAATTTTTCATTGATGAATTTGTTAGTTTCTTCGGTCAATGGTGTATGTAAGCTAAATATATCGGCTTCTTGCTGTATTTTTTCTAATGAACTTTCTTGTGCAAACTCATCTGAAAAATCTGTTTTGTATTTGTCATAAGCCAACACCTTACAACCAAAACTGACAAGTCTTTGGGCGAATGCTTTTGCCATGTTTCCATAACCAAAAAGTCCGATAGTAAGTCCGCCAATTTCATTTCCTCGGTTACCTTCTCTATCCCAAATAAACGAACGAATTTCTTTATCTGCACAAGTTATTTTATTGGTCAAGGACAACAGCAAACCAACCGTATGTTCGCCTAAAGCGTCACGGTTTCCTTCGGGTGCGTTCAATAAAACAATCCCCTTTTTCTCTACTTCTTTGACATCAATTTGATCAACACCAGCACCTGCTCTTCCTATGAACTTGAGTTTAGTCGCCTTGTCTAACAATTCTTTATTGATTTGAGTTTTACTTCGTACAATTATCCCCTCAAAATCAGATATAGTCGATAAAATTTCCTTTCTAGTAACCTCAGGTAGGTACGTAGGAGCATAGCCGATTTCTTCAAGCATCGGGCAGATACTTGCGTGCATTTGGTCTATGATTAAAACTTTTTTCATTGTAATAAAGAATAAGCAACAGAGAAATAAACCAAAATACCCAACAAATCATTAGTTGTTGTGATAAACGGACCTGAAGCTACTGCGGGGTTTACCCCAAACCTATCTAACACCAACGGTGTGATTGTCCCCATCAGCGAGGCTAGAATCACAACACTAAATAAAGCAATACTCACTGTTAATGCCAAATTAGTATCTACGTTTCCGAAGAGATAGATGGTTAAAAATACTAAAGTGGCAATAATCGCACCATTTAAAATACCGATAAAAGTAGAACGTAAAGAAGTAGAAAATAGCTTACGACGAATATTGGATTGCTCAGCTAAATCTTGCACGACAATAGAAGACGATTGAATACCGACATTACCACCTGTCGCTGTAATCAACGGAATAAAAAAGGCCAAAGCAGGAACAATTTGCAATTGTGCTTCAAACAAACCTATCAATCGAGCACCGAGTAAACCTCCACCCATACCAATCAAAAGCCAAGGTAAACGTGCCTTAATACCATCCCAAATTTTCGAATCAGACTCAACATCCTGCGAAATACCCGACATGATTTGTCTTTCGTGCTCTGCTTGTTCGGTTACTACATCAATAATGTCATCAATGGTAATTCGACCAATTAGCTTATTTTGAATATTTACTACGGGGATTGCTACCAAATCGTAACGTTGCATCAGGTGAGCTACTTCTTCCTCTTTTGTAAAAGCATCTACTTTTTGTAAATCCTCGTTATACAAATCAGACACCAAGGTATCATCAGAAGCAAGGAGTAATTTTTTTATCGAGACTCTTCCTTTTAAGGTGTTGTAGTTATCAACCACATAAACCGTATATACTTTATCAACCTTTTCAGCTTGGCGACGAATCTCCTCGATACACTGTGTTACACTCCAATCAAGGTTTGCTTTGATGAGCTCTTTTGCCATCAAACCACCCGCAATATCTTCGTCGTAACGTAACAAATCTAAGATATAAGCCAACTTCTCTTCGTCGTCAATATTGGCAATAACGGCTTCTTTTGTCTTAAAACCTTGCTCATTAAGAATATCGGCACCATCATCTGAGTCAATTGACTCGATAAAATCGGCAATTTCGGCAGGTGTAAATGATTTCAAAAATTTTGTTCGGACATCTTCATCCAAATGCACAATAATCTCTGCACTCAACTCCGTGTCGAGTAAAGATAAAATGTACTTTGATTCTTGCGTGTTGAGTTCATCAAGAATAGTCTCAATGTCAACGGCAGGTAACTCGACCAGGTGCTCACGTAAAGCTTCCGCATTTTGTTCTTCAACCGCATTTTTGATGAAGTCTATAAATTCTTGGCTAATCTCGAACTGCATGGTCAACTAAGTTTGTAAGGTCTATAAATTCGGCTACGCTCAATTGTTCGGCTCTCTGATTGAAATATTGGCATGAGCTCGTCAATTCTATCGGCAAACCCAATCCTTTCAATGCATTTCTCAATGTTTTTCTTCGGCTATTAAAACCCATTTTTATCACACTCTTGAAAAGCTTTTCGTCGCAGTCTAGTTTCTCTACGTTATTCCTCTTCAAACGAATGACTCCTGAGTTGACTTTTGGCGGAGGATTAAATGCTTCGGGCGGAACAGTAAATAAATATTCCATATCAAAATAGGCTTGAAGCAATACACTCAATATCCCATATTTTTTACTTCCTGGAGGTGAACAAAGTCGTTCGGCAACCTCTTTTTGCAACATACAAACCGTTACAGGAAATAGGTTTACATTATCCAAAACCTTAAAAAATATCTGAGAACTAATATTGTAAGGGAAATTACCGAGTAAACCTGTTCCTAAAGGCAACAAGCTTTCTAAATCTTTCTTCAAAAAATCTCCTTCAATAATTTGCCCTTCAGTAAGTTTGAGCTCGTGTTTCAGGTATTTTACAGATTCGGTATCTATCTCAGAAACGGTTAAATTATAATTCTCATCTCCAAGAAAAAATTCGGTAAGCACTCCCATTCCTGGACCAACTTCTAAGACATCACCTTTCGGGAAAACATCCTTAAAAGCCTGAGCTATTCGATAGGTTACGCTATCATCAATCAAAAAATGTTGTCCTAAATGTTTTTTAGCTCTTACGTCTTTCATTTTGTAAAGATAAGCTATTTTAAACAATGAAATAGCAAGCGTCTTACAAAATAACAAGTGATAAAATGGGCTATAGTTATATGAATGGTTATTTTTACCAGTAAAAACGATTAGTAATGTATTTACAAAAAAACAAAATAGCTTTATCTCTGTTGGGTATATTAAGCATTTTTATGTTTTTCTACTTCCTCATACCCGTAGAAGCCTATAATGGTCAAACATATTTTCATTTAAAGGTACTACTAACTCCCGTTTTATGGTCTTTTCTATTTTTAGTATTTATAAAATACAACAAGACCTATTTAATAATCGTTTCTTATTTCATCTTTATTATTTCATTGTTATCTGAATTCCAAAATTTTGGAGTATTACAGACTAAGGACATCTTTGTTTATGCTTTTTTCACCGTATCACTTGCCTTCATTCTAAGCTTTATAAGTCAATCTCTACATGTTGTAAAAAGATCTCACTTGCCTTTTTTAATTAATTTAACACTTGCCATATCTACCCTAATAATTCCTCTTTTATTTTTACTTTATAAATTAAACTATGGAACAAAAATTTCAGAAGAAATTTTAAATGCTTTCTTTCAAACTAATCTTGACGAGTCCTTTGAACATCTTATAGATTTTGTACAGGTAAAATGGCTATTTATATTTTTGTTCTCTCTGCTAATTATTGCTTTTTTACTCTTTAAGCATGAAAAAAATGAAGTGAGATCATTCAAAGTACCTATCATTATATTGCCAATTATCCTTTTCTTTTCTGTAAATATATTTAGTTTTTCTTCATCAAGAATTCATCATTTTATTACAACAAGTGCCAATAAATATTTCAATGAATTAGAGTTGTTCAACCAAGTGCAAGAAAAATTAAAAACCGGTGATATTCATTTTGAAGCCACAAAAGAAGAAGAACAAGAAACCTATGTTTTTATTATCGGTGAATCATTAAACAAAAGGCATATGAGCCTTTATGGCTACCCTCGAAACACAACTCCAAATTTATTAAAACTCGCTAAAAACAATGAGTTAATCGTATTCAAAAACGCTTACTCTAACCATACCCATACCGTAGAGGTCCTCTCTTTAGCATTAACAGAAGCAAACCAACTTAATCAAAAAACATATTATGAATCTCTATCCCTTTTAGATATTCTAAATAAAGCAGATTTTGAAACTCACTGGCTAACGAACCAAAACCTAAAAGGAATTTATGACAATATGGTTTCTGTTGTTGCTGCAAAAGCAGATTATTTAATCGGCATTAACAATTCGATAGGAGGAAATGTAAGTACTCAAAACTATGACAATGACCTACTACCCAAACTAAAAAAAGCATTAGCTCGTAAAACGACTAAAAACAAAGCAATTTTTATTCATCTGATGGGTAATCATGGCTATTATTGCGCTCGCTATCCTGATGAATTCAATGTCTTTACAAATTCCTTAGATAAGGAATCATTTGGTCAACTTTATCCAAATGAAAAAACAACAAACAACATCAATTGTTATGACAATAGTGTATTATATAATGACAAAGTAGTAGGGAATATAATTGATGAAGTCAAAAAAGAAAGAGGGGTTCGTGCAATTTTTTATATGTCAGATCACGCTGATGATGTATTTCATCAGCTAGGACACAATTCTGAGAAATTCACTTACGAAATGACTCAAATTCCAATGGTCGGCTGGTTCTCCTCTGAGTACAAAGAAAAACATTTTTCTCAGTACGAAACACTAAAATCACATACCAATAAGTTATTCTCAAATGACTTTTATTACGAAACAGTATTAGGTATTACAAACACAAAAACGGAGAGGTATCAATCAAAATATGATTTGAGTTCTCCTGGTTACCACTTCTTAAATGACAGTGCATTTACCCTCCATAGAAAGAAGAAATATACTGGCGATAAAAACCACCTTTGGTGGCAACAAGAAAACACAAATTATTTAATTAAAACCAAACAATCATCAAGAATATTCCCTCATAGGGTTAATTCTATCGGTAAATTGAAAAGTATTTGGGATAATGGGTTTCGGTCTTTTGAGTTAGACGTTGTTTTTGACGGAGAAAAATTTGTGATAGGGCATCCTAAAAATAAGACCATACATGATGGCTATTTTACTAAAGAAAACGCTCCTTTAATGTGGGGTAATTTAGAAGAATATTTATCTGAAATAAATCATATTGAAGTACAACGATTTTGGCTCGATTTGAAAAATTTAAACGCAACAAATTACCTGCAAATCACAAAAAGACTTGATTACTTAAACCAAAAATTTAATATCAAAGAAAAAGTAATTATTGAGTCAGGTACTAATGGTTCAAAAGAATTTGATTTCCTTAATCAAATGAATTGGCATGCCTCATATTACTGCCCAACTACTGAAATATTAGAACTACTCAAACAAAAGAATGTACGCAGTTTACAATTAAAAGCAAAAGAAATAGCTTATAAATGCACCCATTCAAGCCTTTCTGCAGTATCTTTTGATCACAGTCTCTACCCTTTTATTAAAACATATTTAGAACCATTAATAACAAATGATATCGTTTACCACGCATGGATGGGTCCCCTTCTTTCTTCTCCTAACTTTAAAACTGAACTAGAAAAAAACCTGCTATTCAAAGATAAAAGAGTAAAAACACTGCTATGCGGTTACCTTTCTAATTATAATTTATAACAGCCTTTTCAAATTACTTGCATTAAAGACTCATTCTATAAATAATAGCTTTTCATTCTATAACTTTTTATATTTGTAATTCAAAAAAACAACTTATTTTGAAACAGCATTTAAAAAACAGGTTAGAATTAGCTATTACCTTAGCTATTTCTGACATGAAAATCAGGTATAAAAACTCTGTCTTAGGGTTTGTTTGGAGCCTCTTAACTCCTTTAGTTTATCTAGTCATATTCGTTTCTATTTTTAGCCAACGATTAGGTGTAGAAAACTATGCGCTCTACGCTCTTACAGGATTGATTTTTTGGACATTCTTCAACACCACTGTCAGTCAGGTTTTGATCTCAGTTGTTTCAAAAGCAGAAGTATTAAAAGCGATTAATGTACCTACCATGATTTTCCCTATATCATCAATGTTAGCCGCATTGATAAATTTAGCTTTATCATTGATTCCTTTCTTTATCTTAATGTCATTTTTTGGTTTTGAACCAAGTTGGAAAACGCTACAATTTCTTTACGTTTTATTTTTCTTTGCTTGTTTTACTTTAGGAGTTGGTCTTATTCTTTGCACTTACAACGTTTATTTTAGAGATGTAGGTATGTTATGGACAACAATTACTCCTGCTTTATTCTATTTCACACCTATCGTATGGCAATTAAACGAAGGTATGGTTGCTCGTGATTCAATTGTTTGGACACTGGTTCAGTTCAATCCTATCCATCATTTCTTATCAGGGTTTAGAACTGCTTTTTATGATAACCAATGGATGACTTTACAGCAAGTTGGAATTATTACTACACTAGGCATTGTTACTTTATTTATTGGCTATAAAGTAATAACGAGACTAAGTAAAGGGTTTTATTCACATTATTAATAGAATATGAAACAGGATGTAATTATAAAAGTAAAAGATGTAGAAATCTGTTTTTATGTTCATAATGACGGAGTAAGCTCTTTTAAACAATGGATTTTTAGTTTTGGTACTAAGAAGCTATTTCGCAAATCTTCCGTACTAAAAGATATCTCTTTTGAAGTAAAAAAGGGGGACTCTGTCGGTTTTTTAGGTAGAAATGGTAGTGGTAAAAGTACCATATTAAAAGCAATTGCAGGAGTTGTACCTCCAGAACAAGGCACAATAGAAGTCAATGGAAAGATCGCTCCTATGCTAGCTTTGGGAGTAGGTCTAGAGCCTGAATTATCAGGGTATGAAAACATAAAGATTGGATGTTCTCTAATGGGAATATCACACGCTCGTACCAAGGAACTCATGCAATCTATCGTTGATTTTTCAGAACTTAGTGATGATGATTTAAAAATGCAGGTCAAGCGTTACTCTTCAGGAATGCGAGCACGTTTGGGCTTTTCTATGGTTGTTTCAGAGCAATCTGATATCTTAATTATTGACGAAGCATTATCTGTAGGTGATTATTTGTTTGTAGAGAAATGTAGAACCCGAGTAAAAGAACTACAAGACAGTGGAACAACTATATTATTTGTTTCTCACTCCCTCCCTGAAATTAAAAGCTTTTGTAATAAGGCGATATGGCTACACGATGGCTTTTTAAAGGCTCAAGGAAATGTCGATGAAATAGCAGAAATGTATTTAAAAGGGTAGTTAATTTACATCAAATACCACCCTTTAAAACAAAGCCTATTTCTGCCATTTTTTTAGAAAACGCTTCTTTTGAATGACGGATTTTGATTAATTCATAGGCATTTTTACCTTTTTCATGACCTAATGAAGGGTTATCTACAATAACATTCAAGGCTTTAGAGTAGGCTGATATATCCTCAATATCAACAATAGGAAAACCTGTTTTTTCTGTTACAATTTCTCCTATACCTCCTACAATTGAAGAAACAATAGGTAAGGCAGTTAAGGCAGTTTCAATTAAAATATTAGGTAAACCGTCAAAAGAAGAAGTGTACAAAAAGGCTGTATAATTTTCTTTATGAATTTCGGCATAATTAGTAAATCCACCCATTATTTTCACATTGGGTGTTTTACATAGTTCTTTATATCCAGGTGGATCATTCTGAACATACCCATACATATGAAATGTGAGGTGAGGGTTCGCTTTTGCTATTGCTAATAGAAGATCTGGTCTTTTACTCAAGTTTATTCTACTCGCCCATAATATTTTAACATCAGTTGGCGAGGTAGCTTCTTTCAAGTATTTAGCTTCTACTTTCTCAAGCTTTCGAGGAGGATAATAAATACAATGAAATTTATCTAATGTTGATGATGTAAATCCAAAATCTCTCGCAAGGGTTTTTATTATATTGTTATTATCTGTAAACACAAAATCAATGTGTGGAATAGATGCTTTCAAATAATTTTCGACATACCCCATTTTAACCATCTGAAGCTTTGGATCTACTGTCAAATCTTTATGGTAAACATACCCAAATAAAGAAACTGCTATTTTTGAAAATGAGGCTAATTGCTTTCCATAAGAGGCTAATAAACCCCATGCATGGTAAGAGTTAGCGTTGTAAATAAATTTTGGTTTTAATTGAATACAAATTTTCAGCAGTAATTCTAAATATTCTTTCTCAGTAAGAGTACCTAAATAAGGTGATAAATGGATAGTTTTTAATTGACCTACAAACCATTCTTTTGCCGAAGTACCGTTACCTTGTGTTGTGATTAACAATACTTTTTTACCATCTTTCACTAGATGATTTACATGAGAAGCTGTAACCCATTCAGCACCTCCTTTTTCCATTTCAGAAGTTATTACTAAATAATCTGGTTTAAAATCTATTTCAAGCATCACCTCCTGAAAAATACGTACTACTTCCGTATCTTCTATGCCTATTTTCACATCTATCTCAGTGGAGGTTAAATACTCAATACCTATTTTAGGCTCTATCAACGATGCATCATAAATCATTTGATGTAATTGAGAGCCTTTACCAATAGTAATTTCAATTTCTTCAGAAGATTCTTTAACCCCATTGATATAGATAACTAATTTTTTATCCTCAAGTTTCTTATACGCTTTTTTGAAAAACGTCTTTAGCACAAAACGTCCACATCTTTTTGTTGTTTTAATGTTTCGGCTAAAAAAAATTTCCTCCTTGAAATTTTCTTTTTCTAGCTTCCATTCATTAATTAAGCTAGTTTTTAATCTTTTAAAATTCATTGAAAACTAGTTTAATTAATGTGATTTGAAAACAGTTGCGTTGCTGGAATCACACAATCATTAACTTCTGTCAATAAACTCTCTTTTTTCACTCGAATAAAATGAGCTGTATCAACAATTACTTTATGGGGAATGTTCGCCGCTAATGTTTCACAATGCCAATGCCAATCTTCATAACCAAATCCATTTTTCTTATCTAATACAATTTGAGGATGGCTAACAAACACACTGGTTTTCGTGAAAATTAAACTTGTCCAATAATTTTTGTCTATAAGCTCCCAATAATTAAAATCTTGATCCTCAGAATCTTTATGCACAAACATATACGGTTCGCCTTTTCCAAAATAAAAGTTAGTTAACGGGTGGCAAACAACATCTCTATTTTCTTTTTCTGAGAAACTTAAATGCTTCAACTAACCAGTTTTCACTCCATAAATCGTCACCGTCTAAAAATGCGATATATTTGCCCTTTGCTTGAGACGCACCATAATTACGAGAAGAACCTAGGTCACCATAATCAACATAGTGAGGTATTATCCAATCAAACCCTGTTTCCTTAAAATAATCTAATGTTTCTTTACTCCCTTTATCTATTACAGCTAATACTTCACAAGTAATCCCTTCTTTTTCTGCAAATAACATTGATTTACGAATAGATAAACAAGAGGCATGGACTAAAGTTCCTTCTGTATGAGCATTTATAATTATAGTAATATCAATAGTATTCATATATATATTTTTTGATGAAAGAATTAAACAAAACCTACTTCTTTCATTTTTTTAGAAAATGTCTCTTTTGAATGTCTAGTTTTAATTAAATCATAAGCATTTTTCCCTTTTTGTTTACCTAAAGAAGGATCATTTACAATGCTATTTAAAGCCTGTGAATAGGCTGATATATCTTCAATATCAACAATAGGAAAACCTGTTTTTTCTGTTACAATTTCTGCTATACCTCCCACTATTGATGCTACGATAGGCAGACCTGTCAAGACAGTTTCTATTAAAATATTAGGCAAACCGTCAAAAGAAGAAGTGTACAAAAAGGCAGTATAATTTTCATTATGAATTTCGGCATAATTAGTAAATCCACCCATTATTTTTACATTGGGTGTTTTACATAGTTCTTTATATCCAGGGGGATCATTCTGAACATAGCCATACATATGAAATGTGAGGTGAGGGTTCGCTTTTGCTATTGCTAATAGAAGATCTGGTCTTTTACTCAAGTTTATTCTACTCGCCCATAATATTTTCACTTCCGTTGGTGAGGTAGCTTCTTTCAAGTATTTAGCTTCTACTTTCTCAAGCTTTCGAGGAGGGTAATAAATACAATGAAATTTATCTAATGTTGATGAATTAAATCCAAAATCTCTCGCAAGGGTTTTTATTACATTGTTATTATCTGTGAAAACAAAATCAATGTATTGAATTGTTTGTTTTAAATAATTTTCGATATACCCCATTTTAACCATTTGTAGGTTCGGGCTAGCAGAAGAATCTTTATGATAAAGGTAGCCAAATAATGAAACTGCTATTTTTGAAAATGAAGCTAATTGCTTTCCATGAGTTTCCAACAATCTCCAAGCAAAATAAGAATCTGCATTATAAATGTATTTTGGTTTTAATTGAATACAAATTCTCAATAATAACTCTAAATAATTATCCTCCCCAAGAGGACTTAAGTAAGGTGATAAATGAATTGTCTTTGGCTGATCAACAAACCATTCTTTAGTCGCCGTACTTTCTCCTTGTGTTGTTATTAACAAAACCTTTTTACCACTTTCTACTAGATGGTTAACATGCGATGCTGTTACCCATTCAGCACCTCCTTTTTCCATTTCAGAAGTTATAATTAAGTAATCTGGTTTAAAATCAATAGCTAGCATTACTTTTTGAAAAGCATTTGCTACTGGCGTAGGTTCTCGCGAAACAGTGTTAACAATGATATTAGGTGAAATCAAATACTCAATACCTATTTTTGGTTCTATCTGTGAAGCTTCATATATTAATTGGTGTAAGTGTGAACTTTTTTCAATTGCCGTAGAGGTTATAGTCCATTTTTTAAGCTTTTTATACACTTTTTTAAAGCCTTTTTTGAGGACAAAACGAGTGCATTTTTTTGCTGTTTTTACATTTCGGCTTACAAGCCCTTCATGACTAAAATTAACCTTTTCTAATTGCCATTGGTTGCTTAATATGTTTTTTATCTTTTTAAAGTTCATCTACAAATAAAATTCAACTACAAAAATAAGTATTTTTAATGGATATTATAACAAAAGCTATTGATCAGGAACTGATTTAAGAAATGCCTCTATGAAGCGTTCATTATTCAAATCCTTTCTAAATTTAGGAATAACTACGCCTAATAATTTAAAAGCTAAGTTGCCTATCCGATACCTCCACGAAAGAATTACTTGATGATGCGATCTATTTAATTTGCTTATGACTTCGGGTAATGACTTAAGTTGATCCAACAAATTAAATGAATCATACAATTTCTTTTTAGCTACCTGACTGTATTCAAAATGCTTCAAATAAATCTGCCCCATCGTTTGATTGTACCCACCAATTTGATGCATCTTAAGGTGTAAGTTATCTCCATGTACTCTATATTTTACACACTTTTCATCTAAAAAAAGCACTTTATATTTCCGTGCTAAACGAAGAAAAAAATCATAATCTTCAAAGATAAGTTCTTCATCAAAACCTCCTAATTCATCAAATACATCTTTACGAACCAAAACAGACATCGCAGGAATGAAATTACCGGTAATTAACTCTTCAAAAATTTCGCCACTTGGTTTACTACCATCCTTACGATAAAGCTCGATAAACAAACCTGTATTACTTTTCCTTTTATCAAAAATTTCAGCATCCGAATAAACCATTCCGACTGTATCACCTTGCTTTTCGAAAAACTCAACTTGTTTAACTGTTTTATCAAGAGCTAAAATATCATCACAAGAAACGGTGCTGTAATATTTCCCTTTACACAAACCAACTCCTTCGTTGTACGTTTTACAAACGCCCTTATTTTCTGTATGTGCGATAAATGTACACGCTACATTATACTCTTTTATCCAAGCATTAATTAGCTCTACGGTATTGTCAGTCGAACAATCATCGAGAATAACCAATTGAATATTGGCATAAGTTTGTTTACGAATAGACTCCAACGTTTCGATTACAAACTCTGCGTGATTGTAAGAAACAGCAAGAACACTAACTAACGGAAGATTACCCATAAACCTAACTTTATACTTTGTTAACAATAAACCCTGGCAAGACGGTATCTTTTAACCCACTACGAATCCCTGACCAAATAATTCGCACAAAACTATCGACTGGTTTGCTCTCATAGTAGATAACACCTTTTTTCTTTTTGTTACTTTTTGAAATTAAGAGGTTACTAAAAAACGTTTTAAAATGCGTTTTTTTAGTTTGATTTTTGCGGTAAACCTGTACTTTAAATGAACTGTATTTCGCCAACATTTCACCTTTTGCAACACCTTTCGCTACTTTTGCATTAAAGGATATATGCTGTATTTCACCTTTTTTCAATGACATATTGGTATTCGGAACAATCATCTCATTAATAGTTTCTGCTTTCATTTCTCCTAAAGAGCCTTTGTAGGTACAAGAGAAATCTTTTTCTAACAAGGGCAAGGTCATCACCAAACTCAAAGTTCCTTCATCCATAAATTGTGTATGCGCTTTTATCACCACAGGTGTAGAAACGGACATCAAAGTTGAATCATTTGTAATATTTGCTATCAGTGCATCTGTTTCTGTAAAATAAATTGTCCCTGTACCCGAACCTGTTTTTGCTCTTTCATTGTAAACAATGTTTGCATTGTGTATTTCTAGCTCCTCAATATTCATATAAAATGGTAATTCTTGAAGTAATTCGTTAGGCATTGAAGGCGTTCTGTTTTTCCTTTTTTCCCTCTTTAGGTTTTCAGCTACGGTTATTTGTGGTTCGTCAATAATCAATTTACTAGCTAATAATTTTTGACTATTGTATAGCTCATAAAAGTTGAATGATTGAGAATGAATTTTTTGTGAAGACATACTGAAAAATGTTTTTCGGTAATTTAATTTGTCTAAAAATTC
>CBDCZI010000004.1:0-22245 GCA_965224495.1 Cytophagales bacterium
TACAACAAAACGTAAAGTTAGAGCTCCATTTTGACGACTTGACAGAAGAGTTTAGTAATTACGCTATCCACATTGTGCATTGCAACAGAGATTGGAAAGTATCTCAACTTGCCGACTCCGACTACCTCGACGAATTCAATGAATTTATTATCGAAGAGGTTACACCTTCTTTTGGTACACAAACACCTTATTCTCATTACCAAATAGAAATCCCTCGTGTCAATATTTCAGGGAATTATGGGGTCGTAGTGTATGATACAGACAGTGAGGAAATAGTCCTTATTCGTCGTTTTATTATCTTTGAGGATTTGTTAGAAATCAAGCCAACAACAACTTACAGCGACGTAAGAAACTACAAGGGAAAACAATCCTTTGGCTATACGGTGCATGTTGGGGGAAACGATATTGACTCACCATCAGCTTCGCTATTTGTAACAATGAAGCAAAACAGCCGATGGGACAATGCACAACACGATATTGCTCCCTTTACAGCCAATGACGCTGGAGGGAAATTAACCTATGCTTTCTTAACTGACGAAAACCAATTTAATGGTGGGAATGAATTTAGAATGTTTGATGCTCGAAGTACTAACTTCTCAGGAAAAAACATAGCTATGGTTGATGACACCAAGTTACCTCACGAATTGTATGTCACATATGAAAAAAGTCGTAATTACCACACCTATCAAAACAACAGAGATATTAATGGTAGTTTCCTTATTGACCACTACGAATACAATGATGGGTCTGTTAATTCTGATTATATTTTTGTGCATTTCACACTAGAAAAACAAGCTCCTCATCAGTCAATATTTATTTTTGGAGCACTTTCTGACTGGAGAATAAAAAATGATTACAAGATGCACTACAATAGTGATAAAAAGCGCTACGAAGGGCGTGTTTTACTTAAACAAGGCTATTACAATTACCAATATGTAGTCAATCGCAAAGATGAAATAAAGCTAGAAGGTACTTATTCACAAACAGAAAACCTCTATGAAATCATTGTTTATTACCGTCCATTTGGTTCAAAAGAAGACGTAATTGTCGGTTACAAAGCCGTTCATCTCAATAGTTATTAACTTCTTATAGGGAAAACAAGTCTTATGCTATGTTTTGAACTGTTTTATATGTAAATTAAGTTATTACGACTAATTTAATGAATAAGAACCGCCTCTATTTATTTTTACTACTACTTGCTTTCACTACGATTAGCACAGGACAAGAGCGATTAAAATTCACTTCTATAGAAACAAAAGACGGTTTGTCAAGTGATGTTGTGAAAACAATAACGAAGGACAATGAAGGGTTTATATGGATAGGTACAGAAAATGGACTTAATCGTTACGACGGAAAAACGATAAAAGCCTACTTTCATCATAACGAAATAACATATTCTTTACCTGATAACACCATTAATCACCTTTTTAACACAAGTAAAAACCAGCTTTTAATCGCTACTGATAAAGGTTTTTGTGAATACAACCACAACAATAAAGAGTTTGAGAACCATTCGTTGATTAAAGCTCACGTCAAAAAAATTGTTCAGCGGAAAGGAACAAATGATTTAGTTTTTGCTACTGATATTGGTTTGTTTATTTTCTCTGAAGATTTCAAGGAAATCCATCATTACACAGAAAAAAACACGAATATTCCTTCTGGAGTTATTCAAGATGTAGTAGAAGATAATGATGGAACCTTATGGGTTACAGTCAAATCTTTTGGTGTTTTTAAGTTAGCCAAAAACAGTACGTTTGAACACGTTGACGTTATTTCTCCTCAAAAAACGCTTCTCTACACTTCTTCGTTACTTGTGAGAAAAAATGGAGATGTCCTTTTAGCTATTGACGGTAGTGGTTTACTTCAGTTAGATACGGCAATTAATAAATTCAAATCCTTAGCCTGTAGTAATTGCTCAGAAGAAACACGTAACATCATTTCAGTTTACGAAGACACCAAGCAACGTATATGGGTAAGTGGAGGAACGTATGGACTCGCGCTTTACGATGATATAAAACACCGTTTTTACTTTCACCGACACGACCCGTGTTTACCTTCTTCTATCAATTCGAGAGTTGTTTCAGCGATTTATGACGACAACCAAGGAGGTCTTTGGGTTGGTACACTCTTTCAAGGATTAAATTTTTCTGACATAGGAAATTCATCTTTCAAAATACTAGAACACATTGAAGGAATAGGTAATGATAATATTGTTTGTAGTATTTTGGAGGAGAAAAACAAAAACAAGTGGATATCTACTGATGAAGGAATTGCTCATTTGACCAAAGAAAACCATCTCATACACGCTTACAATACCAATGTTTCGTTTGCTACAATGAATATGGCTTTTGATGCTGATGAAAACATTTGGGGAGGAACATATCTTTATGGGTTACACCACATCAACGCTGAAACACATAAAATAACGGTTTACAAACATCGAAATAACGACTCAACCTCTTTAGCCTCCAATATTGTTTGGTATACATTGGTTGATTCAAAGGGTGATTTATGGGTAGCAACGTCTTTAGGAATAAGTAAATTTCACCCTGAAACAGAAACTTTTACCACAATCAATTCTTCCAATTCGCCTATCAAAAACAGTAATACCCGAACTATTTTTGAAGACAAACAAGGCAACTATTGGTTTGGAACTGAAGAGGCTTTGTACCGTTATGACAAAGAAGGGAACTACCACGAATACACACACAACCCTAACGACTCAACTTCTTTATGTAACAATTGGGTGATTACAATAGCAGAAGATATAAAAGGCAACCTGTGGTTTGGTACTTTTGGAGGAGGTATTAGTACCTATCATCCACTTGAAGATAATTTCAGTAGTTGGAATGAAAAAGATGGTTTATGTAATAACTATGTATCTGCCATACTTTGTGACAACAACAATAACCTTTGGATTAGTACTCAGAAAGGGCTTTCTGAGTTTATTCAAACCACAGAGATATTTAAAACAAACCACATTGACGCAGGGCTTCAATTCGAAAATTTTTACATCAATGCCTCATGTAAAACACAAGACGGTTCACTGCTTTTTGGTAGTGTAAATGGTATGGTCAGTTTTGACCCCGATAATATAGGAAACCCTTTTATTCCTAAAATTGTATTTACAGACTTCAAACTTAATAACAAACCTGTTGATCCGCATACAAGTGAAATACTTTCTCACAAAGATATTTCACAGGTGAAAAATATCACTTTACCCTACGATTACACTTCCTTTACTATCCTGTTTTCAGCATTAAATTACATACAATCCGAAAAAAACCAATACGCCTACACCTTAGAGGGCTTCAATGAGGATTGGATCTATATTAATAATAAAAATGAAGCAACTTACACCAACTTATCTCCAGGTACTTATACTTTCAAAGTAAAAGCGAGTAACAATACTGATTTATGGACTAAAACACCATTGGTAGTAGGGATTACCGTAGAGGCGCCTTTTTATGATACGCCCCTTTTTAGGTTACTTACCGCTGTTTTTATCGGTTTGCTTTTACTTGCTATTTTCAAATTATCCGCGCGAAGTATTATTCGTAAGAAAAATAGATTAGAAAGAGTAGTGAAACAACGTACACGGGTCATTAAAATAAAAAATAACGAACTTCGTGTTAAAAACTTGTACAATTCAGAAAGTTTGGAATATGCTCAGCTGATACAACAAGCGACTTTACCTACATTAGAATCAACTATTTTAGCTGAATTAGAGGTACTTTACCTACCAATTAACGTAGTTTCTGGCGACTTTTATTGGAAACAAGAAATAGATGGTAAGTTGTTTTTAGCAGCTGTTGATTGTACTGGACACGGTGTACCTGGTGCATTTATGAGTTTTATTGGTCACGTTACCTTGAACAATATCATCAATTTCCGTAAGGTATATTCTCCCGAGAAAATATTAAAAGAACTTCATTATGGTGTTGAAAGAGCTTTAAATCAAAATCAAAATCAAAACCACGATGGAATGGATATTTCACTTGTGGTTATCGATAAAGAAAAAAATACCCTAGAGTTTGCGGGTGCAATGAACCCTTTGGTCTATATACAAAACAATGAAATGACTGTTGTAAAAGGTGACAAACAAGGCATTGGAGGTGCTATTTTAAACAAGAAAGTTAAATTCACTAAACACACAATTGACCTTTCGCTACCTACAATATTCTACCTTTTCTCTGATGGATTCCAAGATCAATTTGGCGGTGACGAAAAAGGCGGTAAAAAAATATTCCCTGCTAAATTCCGTTCATTACTATACGATGGACACAAAAAACCTTTAGCACAGCAAATGAAAGACTTAAAGGAATTTCATGCAAATTGGAAAGGGAAACACGAACAGACGGATGATATATTAGTTATGGCAGCCAAAGTATAACGACTTTTTTTAATATGAATGAAATAAAAAAACCTATCGTTCGTAATCGCCTTCGTCAGTATTTGGGTAAAGAATATTTTATTGCAAAACGAAAAATTCAATGGATCTTTGGAAAACAAAAATGGGCTTCTAAAAAATCTACCGTTACCTTTAGTCATCTGGTATTCAAACATCAATCAATGATTTTAAGACCTCTTAAAGATATTGATATGTATCTTCAAGAAAACAAAAGAACAAATCTAAAACTAGCTATCCCCTCGATTAACACACTTATTATTAACCCAGGAGAGGCGTTCTCTATTTGGAAATTAGTGGGGCGACCGACAAAAAGCAAAGGATACCTTGATGGTTTGGTTTTAAAACAAGGAAAAACAACAAAAGGAATTGGCGGTGGACTATGCCAATTAGGTAATTTACTTTTCTGGATTTTTGCACACAGCCCATTGACTATTACAGAAAGGCACCGACATGGATTTGACGTCTTCCCTGATATTAATAGAAAAGTTCCTTTTGGAGCTGGAGCAACGTTATCTTACAATTACATTGACTTACAAGTTAGAAATGACACCTCAGAGACATTTCAATTAATGTTATGGCTCGATGATACTTTCCTTAACGGAGAGCTACTAGCTAAGCGTAATATTGAGTCTTCGTTTAGGGTTGAAGAAAGAAACCATATAATAAAACAGCAGTATTGGGGAGGCTATTCTCGGCATAATCAAATAGTTCAAATTGAAACTGGTAGACTCAATAATGAGACAGAAAAATTACTCGTTGAAAACCATGCATTAATGATGTATTCCCCTTTTCTTAACAAATAAATGATTTGTTCTCTCTTCTTGCTTCTGTCTTTTTTAATTCACTCTATCTTTTTGGCTAAAAAACGCGATAATCATGTCATTGGTTTCTTGTAAATAAAAAGCTTTTGGATCAAAAAAATCTCCCACCCAACGTTTAATATCCACATAGTCTGTACTTTTGGGGTTAGCAAGTACTGACAAAATATGGTCATAACCACCAGGTCCACCACAATCTTCTGGCGGACATCCATTTATTCCTTCCAAGCAATTAGGGAAAATTAATTTTTCGTCGGTATTAATATTTACCAATTTCACTTCGTGTTCCCAGTTATCACCAAAATCATACGTATAATCAAACGTTGTTTTCTTGGTCACTAATTGTTCCAAAGGTACTTCTAAAGTATTAAGCCCTTGCTGATCCCCTCCATCGAAAAACTCATCTTCACTTGGTGGTTCGATATAAGTACCATCAACCTCAAATTGATACAAATGAGAGTTTAGCCAACCAAAAGAAATCTGGATGAGCATATGTAAATCTTCAAATGTAGCATCCGAATTAATTTGTACTTTTCGCTTAACCACTGGCACTACATCAACCAAGGTAACTTCAAATTCGTATATTTTTGACATCTTTTCTTCTAATTAAAGTATGTATTGGCTCAAATCTTTATTTTTCACCATTCCTGATAAAGTCGTTTGTACCTTTTCTTTGGTGATGGTAATCTTGGTATTTGCTTCGATTTTATCTGGTACATCAAACAAAATGTCATTCAACAATTGACTCATTACGGTATGCAAACGCCTTGCTCCAATATTTTCCATTTCCGTATTGACATCAAATGCGATTTGTGCGATTTCTTCCAATGCTTCATCTTCAAAAACCAACGCTACATTTTCTGATGCCAATAAAGCTTCATACTGTTTAGTTAAAGCATTTTTGGGTGTTTTCAATATCTTAAAGAAATCTTCTTTTGTCAACGAATCAAGCTCTACCCTAATCGGAAAACGACCTTGTAATTCAGGTATTAAATCAGATGGTTTGGATACGTGAAACGCCCCTGCCGAAACAAACAACACGTGACTAGTATCAATCACACCATACTTCGTGCTTACTGTCGAACCTTCAACGATAGGTAATAAATCACGCTGTACACCTTCTCTACTTACTTCACCACCACTTTGGCTTTTTGAACCGTTCGCTATTTTATCAATTTCATCAATAAAAATAATCCCTGAGTTTTCTGCTTTTTTAATTGCTACTTCATTCACCTCATCCAAATCAATCAACTTCGAAGCCTCCTCTTCAAAAAGTACTTTTCGAGCTTCTGCTATTGTTAACTTTCGTTTTTTTGTCTTTTTGGGCATCATATTCCCAATCATCTCTTGGATATTACCCATTGCTTCTTCGTCCATTCCTGGTGCCATAACACCAATATTACGAGGCGAAGAATCAACTGCGATTTCTATCTTCCTATCTTCTAATTCTCCGTTTTTTATTTTTTCTCTAAACCGTTCTCGTGTTTGATGGTTTAATTCTTCGTCAGACTTTGGTTCTCCTTCTACTGTCGTTTGTGTCGCTTTCATCGGTGGAATTAAAGCATTCAAAATAATCTCTTCTACATTTTGTTTTGCTTTTTCTTCTACCTCATCGTGTTTTTGTGTTTTGACCAAATGCACGGCTTGTTCTACCAAATCACGCACCATACTCTCCACATCTCTTCCAACATAACCTACTTCTGTAAATTTTGAAGCCTCCACTTTTACAAAAGGAGCGTTAGCTAATTTAGCCAAACGGCGAGCAATTTCTGTTTTTCCTACCCCTGTAGAACCAATCATCAAGATATTATTTGGCACAATTTCGTTACGAATATCCTCTGGTGCATTCATTCTTCGCCAACGGTTACGCAAAGCAATGGCTACATTTTTCTTTGCATTAGCTTGTCCAATAATATACTTATCTAATTCCAATACTATCTGTGATGGCGTTAAGTGTTCTTGAGAAATACTCATTTTCTTTTATTCAAATTTTGAAACATTTTTATAAAAATAACGACCCAAATCTGTCGTTACCGTCAATACACTTGTGCCTCCCGCTGGGTGGTACATTGCACGTGTATAAGCGATTTGGTAACCTTTAATTTCCAACATCGCACCGATAGAAAACCCTGCTCCACCAGATTTTTTTTTCTAATCGTAATTCTTTTCTTCGTAAATGATTGTAACCTAAGCGAACTTGAAATTTCTTTGAAACCATTACCTCAACACCAACAATCAATCGGCGAAAAACCTGTTCACTAAACTTCTTTTTACCCTCTTTCTTTTCTCCGTTCTCATCAAACTCGACATTTCTTGAAGGGTCAAAATAATGTACATCTTTTCGTAATAAATTAAATGCAGTAAGCGAAAAACGCAAAGGAACGTGTTCTAATCGGTAAGAAATGCCTAGTTGTAAATCAGTCGGCATATATTGTTTCCCTCCTTTAATAAATTTATCAAAGATAAAACCAACATTCTTCAAGACCATACCGACTTGTAAATCGTGTTTGGGGTGAATAAACATTCCGCCAACATCCATTGCCAACGCATAACTATTGTACCCAGCGATAGACGAACCAACCAATTTCATTGTCGCACCCACCGAATAGTTCGCGATGCGATGCGATTTTGTGCCAAATAATGCAAAATCATTCGCCTTAAAACTACCCACCGTATTTGCCCCAGCATCGGTTTCATCAAATTTACCGTAACCTTGATAAGTCGTACCTACCGCCCACATACCTGATTTTGGACGCTCAAAAGCATACAAAATAGTACTCCGATTAATTGTCGAGAAATAAGGTAAATAATTAACCGATACATTATTGGTATGTGTCGTATCCAGTGCCGATGGATTGGTTAGACTCGTAGCAACGTCTTCATCAAATGTTGATACGTTTTGTCCTCCAATCCCCATTGTACGCGCATTATCCGACACATTCAAAAACTGAAAAGACGCTCTACCTCCAACTTGTGCAAACGACAAATTGACGAGTAAACTCACGGCTAATATGCTTATCCCTTTTATCATTAAAGATTAAAACGCTGTTTTTGTTCAGTTAGTACCTTATTTCTTGTCTTTATTAGACTTCTTTTTTTTCTTTTTCTTTGGTTTCTCTAAACTCAAATCAACAGGGTTATTTACTTTTTCATCTAATAACGCAATATCAATTACCTCTTCAACTTGAGAAACATAGTTAATAGTCAAACCTTTGATATATTCGGGTTCGATATCATCAACATCCTTTTTGTTCTTTTGGCACATAATCAACTCTGTAATTCCTGCTCTTTTTGCAGCAAGAATTTTCTCTTTGATACCGCCAACAGGTAAAACTTTACCACTCAATGTCAGTTCTCCCGTCATTGCCAATTTAGCTTTCACCTTTCGTTGTGTAAATAACGAGGCTAAAGAAGTGTAAATAGTAATTCCCGCAGACGGGCCGTCTTTAGGAACAGCTCCTGCTGGAAAGTGAATATGCAAATCAAAAGCATCAAACAAACGATGGTCAATTCCATAACGACTAGCATTGGCTTTTAAGTTAGAAAGTGCTGCCATTGCTGACTCTTTCATCACATCGCCTAATTGACCTGATAACGTGATTTTCCCTTTACCTTTACTCAATATTGATTCGATAGTTAAAATCACTCCTCCGACCGAAGTCCAAGCCAAACCAGTTACAATACCTGCCTTATCTAACTCTTCGTATGCTTCTTTTTCAAAAAACTCTGCACCCAATATTTTCACTACATCGGCAGCTGATAAAGTAGATGGTAACTCTTTTCCGAAAGCAACATCTTTAGCTATCGAGCGAATAACCGCTCCGACTTGACGTTCCAAACCACGTACACCTGATTCACTTGTGTAGCCTTCTACTATCTTTTTAACTGCCGCTTTGGCAAATTTAATTTCATTTTTCTCAAAACCGTGTTCCTCAATCTGGCGAGGAATTAAGTGACGTTTGGCAATTTCTACTTTCTCCTCGATGGTATAACCCGTCAATTCGATAATCTCCATTCTATCTCGCAAAGCAGGCTGAATAGTATCTAATGAATTGGAAGTTGACAAGAACAATACCTTCGATAAGTCGTATTCAACCTCTAAATAGTTATCACTAAATGTACTGTTTTGCTCGGGATCAAGTACCTCCAACAAAGCAGAAGAAGGGTCACCTCTATGATCAGAGCCCAATTTATCTATCTCATCTAACACAAAAACAGGATTAGAGGTTTTTGCTTTATTAATATTTTGAATCACTTTACCGGGCATCGCACCGATATACGTTTTTCTATGTCCTCTAATTTCAGACTCATCGTGCACACCACCTAATGACATACGCACATATTCACGTCCCAACGCTTTGGCAATAGACTTTCCTAAAGAAGTTTTCCCAACACCTGGAGGTCCATAAAGACACAGGATAGGTCCTTTCATCGACGGGTTTTTATCACCCGATTTGTCCGCTTTCAATTTAATAACTGCCAAATACTCTAAAATTCTTTCTTTGACCTTTTTCAAACCATAATGCTCCTTATCAAGGATACGCTCGGCTCTTTTCAAATTAAAATTATCTTTTGAATATTTTTCCCAAGGCAAATCTACCAACGTTTCAATATAATTTAAAGAAACAGAATATTCGGGAGCTTGTGAGTGCATTCTATTCAAACGACTCAACTCTTTTTCGTAATGCTCCTTCACCTTTACAGGCCATTTTTTATTTTTCGCTTTATCTTTAAAGCCCTCCAAATCCTTCTCAGGTGTATCATCACCCAATTCAGTTTGTAAGACTTTCATTTGTTGTCTCAAATAGTAATCACGTTGTTGAGCATCAATGTCTGTTGACGTTTTACTGTGAATTTCACTTTTCAGTTTCAGTACCTGTAACTCTTTATCCAACAACTCTAACAAGCGAAGAATACGCTTACGCGCATCATTTTCCTCTAAAATAGTTTGCTTGATAGACACATCTGTACCAATATTAGAACTAATAAAGTGCGTTAAAAAACCAGGCGTATCAATATTATCAATAGCAAACTGTGCCTCTTGAGGTAACTCAGGGCTTAATTTCAATATCTTTTTTGCCTCGCCTTTTAAACTACGTAAATAAGCATCAACCTCTGATTTCTTTAACTTATCAAAGTTTTCTCCCAACGCCTTAATTTTAGAACGCAAAAAAGGTTCTGTATGCACAGGTTTTTCTAATTCAAAACGTCTCTTTCCTTGAATAATAATCGTTGTATTCCCATCAGGAAGCACCAACATACGCAAAATCTTTGCAGCCGTACCTACTTTAAACAAATCATTAAAACCAGGCTCTTCAACTTGAGGATTCTCTTGTGCTACTACACCAATTAAATCACCATTAGCATAAGCCTCCTTTACCAACTTGACCGATTTTTTTCGTCCAACAGTAACAGGTATCACCACACCAGGAAACAACACCGTATTTCTAACTGTCAATATGGATAATTCTTCAGGTAACTCCTCGGCATTTAATTGTTCTTCCTCTTCCGAAGACAACAAAGGAATCAAATCGCCCCCTTCTTGGTCTATTTCGTCAGGATTAAAAAACTGTTTTATAATTAATTTACTATCGCTCATATTTATATTTTTTGACAGACTTGACAGACTTGGCAGACAAGTCATCTATTCTTCTAACAAATCCATTTTACACAATGGAAAAACTAAGTTGGCAAGTCTTATGCCATTCTAATAAGTAAAATGCTTTTATTTATCCACTATTTTGTTTTCCGAACAAATACTGACACAAAAGCATTATTTATCTGCCAAACCGATAAAGCACAAGAACTAGACAGCCAATCATTTGCCAATATGTCAGCTTTTATCTAAAGTTCTTTTTTGGCATATCTGTTGTAAATGTCTTTTCAAGAATTAGAAAAATAGAATTTAATAAAAATATTATGGGTAAGATTATAGGTATAGATTTAGGAACTACCAACTCGTGTGTTTCAGTAATGGAAGGTAACGAGCCAGTAGTAATCCAAAACGCAGAAGGAAGAAGAACCACTCCTTCTATAGTAGGTTTCTTAGAAAACGGTGAAAGAAAAGTTGGAGATGCGGCAAAACGTCAAGCAATCACCAACCCAGTAAACACAGTTGCTTCAGTAAAAAGATTTATGGGGAAAAAATTCTCTGAAATCTCTAGCGAAGCAAAACAAATCTCTTACAAGATATCAAAAGGAGCGAATGATAGCGTTCGTATCAATATCAAAGATAGAGAGTACACACCACAAGAAATCTCAGCAATGATTCTTCAAAAAATGAAGGCTACTGCAGAAGAATTCTTAGGTCACGAAGTAACTGAAGCTGTAATTACAGTTCCTGCTTACTTTAACGATGCAGAAAGACAAGCTACAAAAGAAGCTGGTGCAATTGCAGGATTAGAAGTAAAACGTATTATCAATGAGCCAACAGCTGCTGCTTTGGCATACGGATTAGATAAAAAAGACGTTGACCAAAAAATTGCTGTATTTGATTTAGGAGGAGGTACATTTGATATCTCTGTTCTTGAATTAGGAGACGGTGTTTTTGAAGTACTTTCTACAAACGGAGACGTTCATTTAGGAGGAGATGACTTTGATAAAGTAATCATCGATTGGTTAGCAGCAGAATTTAAAGGAGAATGTGATGTTGACCTTTTGGCTGACCCAATGGCATTACAACGTTTGAAAGAAGCAGCTGAAAAAGCAAAAATTGAGCTTTCTTCAAGTGCACAAACTGAAATTAACTTACCGTACATCACGGCAGACGCTTCAGGACCAAAACACTTGGTAAGAACATTGACAAAAGCTCAATTCGAACAATTAGCTGACTCATTATTCAAAAGAGCAATGGTACCTGTTAAGAAAGCGTTGAAAGATGCAGACTTATCAGTTGACGAAATCGACGAAATCATCTTAGTTGGTGGTTCTACTCGTATCCCTAAAGTGGCTGCAGACGTTGAAGCATTCTTCGGCAAAAAACCTTCAAAAGGAGTTAACCCTGACGAAGTTGTTGCTATCGGAGCAGCTATTCAAGGAGGAGTATTGACAGGAGAAGTAAAAGACGTTCTTTTATTAGACGTTACGCCTCTTTCTTTAGGAATTGAAACAATGAACGGTGTATTCACTAAGTTGATTGAATCAAACACAACTATTCCTGCCAAAAAATCGGAAGTATTCTCTACAGCAGTTGATAATCAGCCATCGGTTGAAATTCACGTATTGCAAGGAGAGCGTCCAATGGCATCTAACAACAAATCTATCGGTCGTTTCCAATTGACAGATTTACCACCAGCACAAAGAGGAATCCCTCAAATCGAAGTAACATTTGATATTGATGCAAACGGTATCTTACACGTTTCTGCCAAAGACAAAGGAACAGGGAAAGAGCAAAAAATCAAGATTGAAGCATCAGGAGGATTAAGTGATGAAGAAATCGAGAAAATGAGACAAGAAGCTCAAGAAAACGAAGAAGCAGATAAAATCGCTAAAGAAACAGCTGAAAAAGTAAACGCTGCCGATTCATTGATTTTCCAAACAGAAAAACAATTGAAAGAGTATGACGAAAAACTTTCAGACGCAAACAAAGAAGCAATCAATACAGCTTTAGCTACATTGAAAACTGCTCACGAAGCAACAGATTTAGCAGGGATTGACGCTGGTATCGAAGCTGTAAACACGGCATTCCAAGCAGCATCTCAAGAAATCTACGACGCAGGCGAAGCAGGTGCAGAAGGGCAACCTCAAGCAGAACAACAAGGAGACTCTACTGAAGACGTAGAATTCGAAGAAGTTGAAGACAAAAAATAAGACCCCGTCTTATTCAAGTTTTAAAAGCCTACTCTATAGAGTAGGCTTTTTTTATGCCCTTTATTTTAGTTGGAGCTTCCCCTTTTCGCTGAACTGATTTCTTAGTATTTCATAGTTGGTTTTATCGATAGAAAGAGAGATAAACGACAAAACAAAGAGCGGGTCGGGTCTTATCGCTCTCAATCTTTTACTGCCAAGAGCAGAGTTATTTAGTTCATTCTTCAATAAGTTCACGCTACATTTTTGCAGAAAGAACAGAGAAGTAAAAGGATTTCCACTTCAGCCCCTAAGCCGTGGTTAGACGACAGACCATTGACGATGGGCAATAGCTGACTTTCTAGCGCACACACAAATCACAAAACGCCTCCCCTCCTTTCCAAGGAGGGGATTAAGGGGTGCTTTTCACTACAAACACAAAAAAACTACACGATGAGAAACATAAAAGCCCGTTTCAACTGAGTTAAATCTTTAAAATAGCTAGAGAACTATTCCCTTGCTAATTGTGATAATTTTAACGATATTGTCACTTCATGTAAAGAGAATATATCAGTAATCGCTTTAGAGATTACTGATATCGAAATGTTAGCTGTAATACACTTATGAAATTCATATTAATATTTTTCTTAATATCTTTTCCTCTTATTACAAGTGGGCATACAGATAAAATGTACACATATGAATCCTCCAAGATCTATTCTAAATACATAGTTAGTTTCAATAAATTTGAATACATCAAAAAAGTAGAAATTTCCCTCAAAATTGCAGACGACCTTCTATCTCAAAAGAACTATAACGAAAAAATTTATATCTATTTTGACCATACTGATTCAATAAAATACTTCTTAGGATATGATAACATAGTTAATGGATGGAGTTATTACAAAAGGTCAAAGAATGACACAGTGAAAGGTCTTAAAATAATAGTTAGAGACAAAAATTTCCGAATATCAGACCTTATCAAGTTAGTAGATTATGCATCAAGTAATAAAAAGCACATTCAAGAGTCCCAAATACCACATATACTAAACAAGTATCATTCTGTCAATGGTATATATGACACAGTTAATTCAATTACAACTAAGGCTATCGATAGAATTTTCAAATCACATGAGAACAAATTACTTCATCAAGTAATTTCCAAAAAAAGAATTCGATCAATTAATAAATATGATACAGTCAATGGAATAAATTATTACTTTCAAGACAATGTGTTCTACTTTTACCCAACTAAAATAAAACAACACTTGAACGACACTAATAATTTGGAAAAAGCAGATACATCAATTGTAAATTCATTTTTAAAAGTATCCAACATCCATGAAATAATTAGAATCAATGATAGAAGTCACTTCGTTTTCACAAACGACTCCACTTTTTATTATCTTAAAAGTCCATTCCATAAAATCCCAGCCCCTCTTGTAATCAAGCTAAATTGTAAAAGAAGGTGGCCAATTAGAGAGTTAGAATACAAATACTCTGGAATTAAGAGAATAATCATAAAACACTTTTCCTGTACTGAGAATCAAGAATCAATATACATCATCGATAGTAATAGAGTTATATCAAATTATAACACTTTAGAAACTCAGTTTATTAAAAGTTTACTTACACCTGAAAATCAAACAAAAAACGAAGAAGGTCATCAATCAAGATATTGGTTTATAACTTCTTTAGTTCTATTGCTTTTACTAATATTGACGCTTATAAAAAAAACAGCTAACAAGGTGTTTAGAAAATAAGGGCCCGGCGGGTGATTTGAAGTTTATCTTCATCTGCAAGTCCACTCATTTTACAGTTTTGAAATTGGGCGTAATTTAATTTAAAAACTGTAAATTGAGTTCAGAAATAGGCCTGTTATTTCGACTATGTTTAGTCCTTAAATTCAAAACACGGGCCGTCAGACTGTCTAAAAACTATAAGCGAAATTAGTTATCACATAGTTTGTTGTAAAAGGTATAAATAGCGATCTTTAAGCGATGAGCTACATCACTGGATTTGACAGAAACCAAGCTGTTTTGATACCCGAAACTATCAGCCAACTTATTGATACAAACAATCTTGTTAGGTTTATTGATTCTCTCCAAACGGCAGATTTTGGTTTTAGAAACCCTAACAGAAACATAAATGGGAGAGTAGATTAAGCTTTAATTTATTTCTTATAGTGTGCTTTGTAATAATTTTGGTAATCACCAGAAGTCACTTCGTTTAGCCATTTTTCGTTAGCTAAATACCAATCAATGGTGATTTCTAATCCCTCTTCAAACTGTAACGAAGGTTCCCAGCCCAATTCGTTTTTAATTTTATTGGCATCAATAGCATAGCGCATATCATGCCCTGCACGGTCTTTTACATAAGTAATCAATTGTTGAGCCGTACCAATAGGTCGGCCTAATTTTTTGTCCATCAAATCACAAATAGCTTTGACTATATCGATGTTTGTCCATTCATTGAACCCTCCAATATTGTACGTCTCACCAACTTTTCCTTTATGAAACACATCGTCAATAGCACGAGCGTGGTCAACAACATACAGCCAATCACGGATGTTTTCCCCTTTACCATAAATAGGTAATGGTTTATTGTTTTTAATGTTATTGATACATAGAGGAATCAATTTTTCGGGAAATTGATTTTGTCCATAATTATTTGAGCAATTTGAAATTACCGTTCTTAAACCGTAAGTATTGTTGTAGGCACGAACAAAGTGATCTGAACTCGCTTTCGAAGCAGAATAAGGAGATTGAGGCTCGTAAGAAGTTGTTTCTAAGAAAAAGCCTGTTTCGCCTAGAGATCCATATACCTCATCCGTAGAAACATGGTAAAACAACCTGTTTTCAAGATTATCTTTCCAACTCTCTTTAGCAGCGTTTAAGAGGTTGGCAGTTCCTAAAATATTGGTATTCAAAAATGCTAAAGGATCAGTAATCGAACGATCAACGTGTGACTCTGCAGCCAAGTGAATAACGCCATCAAAATCATAGCGAGAAAATAAATCATCGATAAATTTGGCGTCACAAATATCACCTTTTTCAAAAGTGTAATTTGGTGCATTTTCAATATCTGTCAAATTCGCTAAATTTCCTGCGTAAGTCAAGAAATCAAGGTTGACAATCTGATAGTTCGGGTATTTGTTTACAAACAAACGAACAACGTGCGAACCAATAAACCCAGCACCTCCAGTAATTAAGAGTGTCTTATTCTTCATTTTCTTTTAAGTTCTTTTCCCAATTCCAAGAGTCTTTCAACGCTTGATTAATACCTATTTCAGCTTTCCAGTTTAATACTTTATTCGCTTTGTCAGCGTTTGCATAAACTGCTGTAACATCGCCTTCTCTTTGCGCACCTATTTCGTAATTTAATTTTACTCCTGTACTTTGTTCAAAGGCGTGAATAACTTCCAAAACACTATTTCCTTTACCTGTACCGATATTGAAAATATCACAAGACGAAGTATTAGGCTCTTTTTTGAATAAGAAATCAAGTGCTTTCACGTGTGCTTTGGCTAAATCAACCACGTGAATATAATCACGGATACAACTCCCGTCTTTGGTTGGGTAATCATCTCCAAAAACAGTGATTTTATCTCTTTTACCGATGGCTGTTTGTGTGATGAAAGGGACTAGATTATTTGGTACACCAGTTGGTAACTCACCAATCTTAGCCGAAGGGTGCGCTCCAATAGGGTTGAAATAACGTAGTAAAATACATTTGAAATCCAGAGACGATTTTACGTAATCCTGTAAAATATCTTCTGCTATTTTTTTTGTGTTTCCGTAAGGTGAGTTAGCAGGTTTTGTAGGTGTCTCTTCAGATACAATAGGCGAATCAGGTTCTCCATAAACAGTGCAAGAAGAAGAGAAAACAAGGTTATTGATTTTGTTTTCTATTAACTTCTCTAATAATTTGATTAAACCACCAACATTATTGTCGTAATACTTTAAGGGATTATTCACCGATTCTCCAACAGCTTTGTGGGCTGCAAAATGTATGACACCATCAATGTTTTTTTCAGCAGAAAATAAACGTGATAAATCGTGGTAATTATTCACATCTGAATGATGAAAAATAACTTCTGTACCTGCAATTTCTTCTACCCTTTTGATAACAAAAGGGAAAGAGTTATCGAAATTATCAATAAGAATAGGTTCGTATCCTGCATTTATTAATTCCACAGCAGTATGCGAACCGATATATCCCGCACCCCCAGTTACTAAGATTCTTTTTTTCATATTTAGCTTCTTCCTATTGAGTAATAATCAAAACCACGTTCTTTCATGTTTTCAGTATCGTAAAGGTTACGACCATCAAAAATAACAGGGTTATTTAGTTTTTCTTTAATTAATTTAAAATCAGGCGAACGAAAAAGTTGCCATTCAGTAACGATTAATAGTGCATCAGCATTGTTTAATGCCTCGTACTCATTGGTCGCATAAGAAATTGTATCTCCCAATGTTTTTTTAACATTAGGCATTGCTTCAGGGTCATAGACCGTTATTTCTACACCTGCTTTTAGAAGTTTTTCTATCATATACAGAGAAGGAGCTTCTCTAATATCATCTGTGTTTGGTTTAAAAGCTAAGCCCCAAAGAGCTATTTTTTTACCTTTTAAATCTTGTCGGAAATAAGCATTGATAGGGTCAAATAAAATAGTTTTCTGTGTTTGATTGACATCCATTACAGCATCTAATATTTTAAATGCATAACCATTTTCTTTCGCCGTTTTAGATAATGCCAAAACATCTTTAGGGAAACAACTACCGCCGTAGCCAATTCCAGAAAACAAGAAACGTTTACCAATACGGTTATCCGTACCGATTCCTCTTCTTACCATATCTACATTTGCACCAACTTTATCAGCAAGGTTGGCAATTTCGTTCATAAAAGTGATTTTTGTCGCTAAAAACGCATTTGCTGCATATTTAGTCATCTCAGCACTTTTTATATCCATAAAAATCAAGGGGTTTCCTTGGCGAACAAATGGAGAGTATAAAGATTTCATTAATTTTTCGGCACGCTTGGTTTCAACGCCAATAACGACACGGTCAGGTTTCATGAAATCATCAATAGCTACGCCTTCACGTAAAAATTCAGGATTAGAAACGACATCAAAATCTACTTTCGCATTTTTTGCAATAGCGGCGTAAACTAATTCGCCTGTCCCGACAGGAACAGTGCTTTTATCAATAATAACAGCGTAAGTTTCTAAAATATGCCCTAATTGCTCTGCAACACCTAAAATGTATTTCAAATCTGCCGATCCGTTCTCACCAGGAGGAGTTGGCAAAGCTAAAAAGATTGCTTCAGCACCTTTTATGCCTTCGGCTAAATCAGTGGTGAATTTTAAACGGTTATGTTTAATGTTTTTTTTAAGTAAATCAGACAATCCAGGTTCGTAAATAGGCGTTTCGCCTGCTTGCATTACTTTAACTTTTTTTTCGTCAATATCAATACAAGTTACATGGTTACCTGTCTCAGCAAAACAAGTCCCTGAAACCAACCCTACATACCCAGTTCCTACAACGGCTATTTTCATTCTTAGTTGTCTTTTATTAAGATTCTCTTTGTAAAATATTGAAGTTACTAAACTATGGTAAGATTTCCTCTTTTGAGCGTGAGTTAATCAAATAAATCTATTACCTTATTTTATGGATGAGCAAATGGTAAACGGTTTTTATAATTATTTAGAATTTGAGAGACGGTATAGTGCACATACTTTATCCTCCTATAAGATAGATTTAAAGCAGTTTAAGGCTTTCCTTTCCGAGGTTTTTAATGAAGAAGACACACGAAAAGTTGACCATAATCAAGTGCGTTCGTGGGTGGTTGAACTGATGGAAAAAGAATTAGCTAAGACAAGTATCAATCGAAAAATATCTACACTAAAAGTATATTATAAATTTTTACTCAAAAAAGGAGAAATAAGTAAAAACCCGACATCAAAAGTACATAATTTCAAAAAAGACAAAAAACTTCCTGAGTTTGTAGAAGAACACAATATCAATAAATTACTGGATGAATTAGCACGCTACGAAACATTTGAAGAGATGAGAGACGTACTTATATTAGAACTTTTTTATGGTACAGGTATGCGATTAGCAGAGTTGATGAACTTACAGGAGTCTGACGTAAAAAAGGGGGGGGCAGAGTTAAAAGTAATAGGGAAAGGTAATAAAGAAAGACGCATTCCCTTGAATAGTACGCTATTAGAATTGATACCTAAATATATTAAGAAAAAACACGAACAGGAAGACAACAAAAGTACATTTCTTATCGTAACAAATGCAGGAGAGAAAGTTTATAGAATGTTCGTTTATCGGACAGTTAGAAAATATTTAAGCCTTATAAACACTCAGTCAAAAAAGAGCCCCCACGTATTGCGGCATACCTTTGCTACACATTTGTTAGATAAAGGAGCTGATTTGAATGCGATAAAGGAGTTATTAGGACATAGTAGCCTTGCGACAACGCAAATTTACACCCATAACACTTTGGATAAGCTCAAGAAAATTTTTGATCAAGCTCACCCAAAGGCATAGAAATAGATTGTTAAACCACTAAAAATTAAACAAGATGAGATTACAAATGAGTGCTTTGAAATTTGATGCAGACGAAAAATTATTAGACGTTGTTCAAAAAAAAGCAGATAAGTTAGAAACTTACTTCGATAAAATAATTGATGGTGAGGTAAACATGAAATTAGACAAGAGCAACGATAGATCAAACAAAGTGGTGGAGATGAAAATTAATATACCAGGAACATCTTTTTTTGCAAAAGAACAGTCTCATTCGTTTGAGGCAGCTGCAGACGATGCTGTTGAGGCATTAAGAAGACAGTTGAGAAAGCACAAAGGAAAAATCACTGAGAAGAGGTAGTTCCCCAATAAACAAAAGTTTAAAAGCTCTGCTATTTATTTAGTGGGGCTTTTTTTGCTAAAAATGGACGCTCAAGAAATTCATTTTCCGAACAGTTAGTAAAACGCTCCATTTTACTCAACATTTTCGCTAAATGTATGTTCTCTCCTAATAAATAAGCAGTAACCTCGTTTTTCTTTATTCGGATTAATTTATTTATAAAGTTAATTACCGTACCGAAAGAAGTGTCCTCTTCCTTTTGATTGATAACCAACGAGGTATTCGTTGCGTTTTTACAAGCCTCAAGTGAGTGATTAAACAATTCGGTTGAAGAAAAGTTATCCAAATCTAATAGGGTAGCGTTGCCTTTATTTTTTTGAATAGATGCCAAAACGATATTCCCGAAATTAAAAGGGCGTTCTTTGTAAACTTCTATGTAAATTATTAAATTATTCAAGACCGTTAAAATTAGTATGCTCAAAAGTATGACAATTCCAGAGATATATTCGCTTTTTAAGGAAACAACAGGTGTCAGTACAGATACCCGAAAGGTAGGTAAAGGGCAATTTTTTATTGCTTTAAAAGGAGCTAATTTTAATGGAAACACGTATGCGCAACAAGCGTTAGAAGCAGGAGCTTCTTATGTATTGATAGATGAAGAAAAACACAAAAAAGACGCCCGTTGTATTTTAGTTGGAGACTGCCTACATACCTTACAATTATTAGCAAATCACCACCGACAGCAATTTGATATTCCCGTATTGGCTATTACAGGAACAAATGGAAAAACGACATCAAAAGAGTTGATTTCAGCTGTTTTATCGAGTAAATACGACACAACGGCCACTTTAGGGAACTTAAACAACCACATTGGTGTACCCTTAACCTTGCTGTCTATTACCGAAAAAACGGAGCTGGCAATCATAGAAATGGGAGCCAATAAAATTGGAGATATTAGAGAGTTATGTTCGTTTGCCAACCCAACTCACGGTGTAATTATCAATGTGGGGAAAGCACATTTAGAAGGTTTTGGTAGTTTTGAAGGAGTAATCCAAACCAAGACAGAAATGTATGATTTTCTTTATAATGGAAATAAAATTGCATTTGTAAATGGTTCACAAGAGCGATTAAAAAGTAATGCACAACGAATAAATAAAATCATTTACTTTCAAAACGACAAGGCCAACACAAGTACATTAGTAGAAACAAGCTCTACGTTAAAAATTCAAACACCCGAAAATCAAATCATAGAGACCAATCTCATTGGTGCATACAATTTAGATAATATAGCCGTAGCCTACGAAATTGGTAAATATTTTGGAGTTAATACCGAGAAAATCACCGACGCCATAAGCTCTTATGTGCCGACAAATAACCGCTCACAAGTGATAACCGCTAAAAAAGGCACTATTTTATTAGATGCTTACAACGCCAATCCATTCTCTATGGAAGTAGCGATTGACAATTTAGCATTGACAAAAAACAACAAATACGCCATTTTAGGCGATATGTTTGAGTTGGGAGATTACACCGATGACGAGCATTTAAAAGTAATTGAGTACAGTATCTCTAATAAAATACAAACCCTTTTTTGTGGGGAATTATTTTTCAAAAATAAAATAGAAGCACCTGATCAACTGTTTTTCAAAACGCGTAATGAAGTGGTTACTTATTTGAATAAAACCCCAAATTGGCTCAAAGGAAAGTACCAATTACTCATCAAGGGAAGCCGAGGGATGGCATTAGAGCAGATAACCAAAGACGTAAAATTTTAAATAATGAAACCAATACTGACTATAATTTGTCTTTGCTACAACCAAAAAGAGTATGTAGAACAAGCAGTGAAGTCGGTGTTTTCACAAAAAAATAGCTCGTTTGAAGTCATTATCGTCGATGATAACAGTACCGATGGGAGTCCCGAAAAAATTCAGGAATTAGCAAAAAAACACCCTTTTTCACACGTTATCTTACATAAAGAAAACCAAGGGAATTGTAAATCATTCAATGAAGCCCTGAAATTAGCCAAAGGGAAATATATCATCGACTTAGCTACCGATGATTTTTTTTTAGAAGGAGCGTTTCAAAAGCAAATAGCGTTTTTTGAAAAACAAGCCGACAATGTCGGTATGCTATTTTCCAATGCCGAGATTGTCGATGCAAAAGGGCAGTTCATTAAGCACCATTTTGAGATAAACAGCGATGAAAAAGCAATACAAAAAGTTCCTTCGGGGTGGCTTTTTACAGAAGTTTTGAAGCGTTATTTTATCAATGTACCCTCTATGGTCATGCGAAAATCTTGGCTTATAGAGTTGGGAGGGTACAACGAAAAAACTAAGTTACGAAGACTTTGATTTG
>CBDCZI010000005.1:0-65181 GCA_965224495.1 Cytophagales bacterium
TTTTGGGCGATCCGTCAAATATTACTGGTTTTAAAGAAAACTGTACACACGATTAGATGAAAGTTTTACAATTTGTTTCCGGTTACCATTTCCTCTTAATGACGGAGGAGCTATTGCTATGTATAATATGGCAAAAGGTTTTGTGGAAAACGGTGTGGATTTGGAGGTTCTTTCGTACAATACAACAAAGCACACGGTGGATTTGGTATCTATTGCCGATGAGATTTATTCTACAACACGTGTTTATGAGTTCCCTATTGACAATACGGTAAAGCCGATTGATGCTTTTTTGAATTATTTTCTTCTAAATCGTACAATATCCAACGTTTTTGAAAGCGAGGAAATGAAAACATTTATTCGCCAAACGTTTAAAAATAAAGAATACGACATAATTCATTTTGAGGGCTTATTTACCGCTCCTTATTTAGAAGTGATGAAAGAAGTTGTACCTGGAGCAAAAATGGTACTGCGTCAGCACAACATAGAATATAAAATTTGGGAAAGGAATGGCTGAAGGAGCTTCTTTTCCTAAAAACAAATATTTGAGCTTGTTGACCAAACGTTTGAAGAAATATGAGCAAAAGTTATTGCCTCAGTTTGATGCTATCGTACCAATTACGGAAGTAGATGCGAAAGCCTTGAAAGCGTTTGCTTGTTCAGCATACGAAGTCTCTTCGACAGGAGTTGATATAGAGCAATTTGATGCGGTTCAAGTCACTCAAAAGAAAAATAATATTGGCTTTTTGGGTTCATTAGATTGGATGCCCAACCAAGAAGGAGTGAAATGGTTTTTTAGAAAAGGTATGGGTAATTATTCGTCAGAAAGCACCTTCTATTCACTTGAATATTGCGGGTAAAAATGCTCCTGATTGGTTATTGGCTCTTGACAATCCAAAAGAAAATTTACATATTATTGGAGAAGTCGCCTCTGCTCAAGTTTTTTTGAAAGAGCAAGAAGTAATTGTTGTACCTCTACTTTCGGGGAGTGGTATGCGAATTAAAATAATAGAAGCAATGGCAGGTAAAAAGGCGATTGTGAGTACCTCAGTAGGGGCTGAGGGAATTGAAATCACCAATGAATGCCTCTTAGAGGACGATGCAAAAGAGTTTGCTGAAGCAGTGGTTTCGTTGGTTGAAAACAAAACGAAAAAGGAGACTTTAGAACAAAGAGCCTATGAGCTGGCAGGACGTGTTTATTCGAACAAATCGAAAGTGAACGAGTTAATTACTTATTATAAAACGTTGATAAAATGACAATAGTAGCGATTATTTTTTGGTTAGCAGTAGCAAGTTTACTCTATAATTATATTGGTTTTCCTCTTATTATGAATTATTTGAGTAAAGGAAAAAAACAAAACCAAGATTGCTTTTTGGCTACCGAAGAGTTACCGATGGTAAGTATTTTGTTGGCTGTTTATAATGAAGAAAAAGTAATTGAAGAGAAGATAAAGGCGACTTTCAAAACAGGTTACCCCTTAGATAAAATAGAGTTACTTATTGGTTCAGATGCCTCAACTGACCAAACTGATGAAATTATAAAGAAATACAAACGACTGTTTGCAGGTGTGAAATACCGACGGTTTGAAGGGCGAACAGGAAAACCTGCAATTATAGATGAATTGAAAAAAAGGTGCTCTAGGTGAGATCTTCATTTTGACTGATGCAAATGTGTTTTTTGAAGAGCATACGATTTTTCATTTAGTAAAACATTTTAAAAACCCAAAAATAGGATTGGTAGGAGGTAATATCCTTAATTTGGAAGTGAAAAAAGAGGGTATTTCTAATCAAGAAAAACAATATTTATCAATTGAAAACAAACTGAAATACCAAGAGGGTGTCCGTTTGGGGAACAATGATAGGTGCTTTTGGAGGTGTTTATGCTATAAAAAAAACGGAATGTGTGGATGTTCCTAAAAACTTCATTGTCGATGATTTTCTTTTTGACGATGTCGGTACTTGAGAATAAAAAATCTGCAATTAATGAATTGGATGCTATTGCTTACGAAGATGTCAGTAATGTTATCGGAAAAGAGTTTGCTCGAAAAAAAACGTATTGCATCAGGTAATTTCCAAAACCTAAATCGTTTTAAACATTTGTTGTTTCCACCAATTAAAGGGATTTCATTTAGCTTTTGGTCGCATAAAGTCTTGCGTTGGTTTGGTCCTTTTTTTATGATTTTGGCACTACTTTTCAATGCGTTATTGTTTCATCAAAGCGTCTTTTATGAATTGTTATTTTTCGGTCAACTTTTTGTTTGGAGTTTACCTTTGGTTGATGCTCTATTGAGTCAGGTTGGTATTCATAATAAATTATTACGCTTTGTTAGTCATCTTTTTGGGATGAATTTGGCATTGCTTTTTGGGTTTGTTGCTTATACAAAAGGAATAAAAACCAATATTTGGACACCAACAGAACGGAATCAGTAAATATTTTGCTGTTTAAATAACCGTCTTACTTATTGATTAATAAGTGTATTCTTTCGTATGTTGTAGAATAAACAACAACACCATGCACGACCATCATCATAACCATTCGATTGCTGAAAAAGGAATTAAGATAGCATTTTTCTTAAACTTAGGTTTTGCGATAGCCGAGATTATTGGAGGGACATGGATAAACAGCTATGCAATTATCGCTGATGCGGTGCATGATTTGGGTGATAGTTTGATGATAGGTTTTGCTTGGGGAATGCAATATTTAGCAAAAAAGAAAGCGGATGAAAAATTCACTTTTGGCTACCAACGTTTTTCTTTATTAGGAGCATTATTTAATAGCTTATTGTTAATTATCGGTAGTGTATTAATTATTTATCACGCTGTCCCTCGTTTTTTTGAGCCTGTAACTGTTCATGCGACAGGTATGTTTTTGTTTGCTTTGGTAGGTGTTGCTGTCAATGGCTATGCGGTGTTACAAATGAAAAAAGGGGAAAGCACACTTAATGAGCGTGTCATCACTTTACATTTATTAGAAGACATATTGGGTTGGGTAGCTGTACTTATTGGTAGTGTCTTAATCTATTTTTTTCAATGGTATTGGGTAGATATTCTTTTGTCGTTGTTGATAGCCGTTTATGTGATTTACAATGCGTCTATCAATTTAAAAGAAACCATACTCATACTCCTTCAAGAAAACCCTGTTCGGTTTGACGTGACTCAAATAACAGCAAAATTAAAATCAAAAAATCAAGAAATAAACGCTATTCACGATGTGCACGCTTGGAGTTTAGATGGAGAGCATCATGTGATGTCTATTCATGTAGTGTTAGAAGATGACGTGGCTTTATCGGAGCTTGAGTCGATAAAAAAAAACATTCGCTCTCTACTTAAAGAACAAGGGATTAGTCACGTAACTATTGAGTTTGAAACGGCAAACGAAGAGTGTCTAAGCCGATGTAATTAATGGCTTAATAATAAGTAATTTCACATTTAGGGTATTTCTTTTTGAAACGTTGGATGTCGGATTTCGAAAGGCTACTGAAAAATGCTTTTAATTCACGTATATTTTCCATTTTTAGGATAGGGGAGATATCTGTTACTTTCGTCTTACTTACATTTAATCGTCTGATATTTCTAAAGTTATTTAGAGCACTAAAATCAGTGATTAAGTTCCCGGAGATGTTCAAATAAGTTAAGTTTTTCAAGGCTTTAATTTCATCTATTGAAGTAACTTTAATATAACCCATATTTAACTCGTAAATACTTGTCATTTGACGAATAGGGGTTAATGAGGTGATTCCCGTGTTGAATATCGTTAATTTTACCCATAGCAAAACAATTCTTAATAGGAGATAAATCCTTGATGTCTTTGTTTCTTCCAACGTTCAAAACCTTAAGAGCTAAGCAATTTTTTAGAGGAGATAAATCTGATATAAGGTTGTTTTGGCAATTTAGGGTAAGTAAATGTTTGAAGTTTTTAATCACCCGTAAGTCTTCTACCTTATTACCTGCCAAGTGCAAACTCATTAAATTTACGCAACCAGCAAGAGGAGATAAGTCTTCAATTTCGTTTTTAGAAAACTCTAAATATTCTAAGTTTGTACATTGTTCAATTCCGTGTAAACTTCTTAGTTTATTCCCTGAAATCTTTAACCATTTTAAACTTTTCATTCCTTCGATAACAAGTAATGTATCTAAACCTACTTTGCTTAAATCCAATTCTTGTAAACCTCTTAATCCTTTCAATGGCTCTAAATCGGTAGCAGGAATATCCGAAACGTCAATCTTTTTGATGCCATTAATTCGTTTTTAAATAATAATCACTTGGAGCTTCGGGTAGGCGTAGTGTTTTTGTAATCTTTTTTTGCCAAACAGGACTCAAACTTACCCAATATTGTTGGAGGTTGACTCATTTTCTTATTGTACACAGGCTTTTTCCCTTTGACTTGAATAGCTTCAAAGTTTTAAAGGTTCAAAAGTACCTAAAGGAGTTTGATTCGCTTTAAAATAGAAAGTTAGGTTTGTTAGTTTTTTCTCACTTGTTGTATCTGCTCGTTGAAATTTCACGGTATCCAAACGCACCTCGTTACCATCTAAAATGGTGTCCAAACGAAAATCATCGACCATGGTAATTACTTTCGTCTTAAATAGTTTTTTTACCGTAGCCTTTACTCTGAACGTATTTCTTGCTTTGTCTAAATAAACAGGGCTAATATTCGCTTTGGTTAATAAAAGTTTGATTTCATTTTCGTGTGTAGTCCCTAAAAGTCTTAAGTATTTTTTGTGAAATTGATAATTGAGTCATTTGCACTTTTGAGACGGTCATCAACTACTCTGATAAAAGGAGAAGTTGTAATACCTTTCAACGTAGTATAAACCTTCTTTTTCGCTTTAGGCGAAAGGGAAGCATCCCCAAAAAGTAGCGTATTTTCACTGTAAACAGTCAATAGTTCTTTTACTTCTTTATCTATTTTTAGTTTGGTCTTGGGCAAAACCAACAGACAAAAAACCAACTGAAAATAGGGCTACGATTAATTTCTTCATAAAACTATACATTATCTTAATAACATAAAAATACTCATTTATAGATAACATACAAGGACTAAGCCAAAAGTTCGCACTATTCAACCACTTTGACGTCTAATTTACTTAGTTGGTGTTCTAAATTTCTTCGGTACGGGTGATTTTCTGGTAAATGTAAAAACATACACTTTTTTTGCTTGGTGTAAATGGTGCGTAGCACGTTCATTATTCCCTTTTTGGTAATAAAGAATCCCTAAAATATTATGGTCAACCCCTAAGTCGTGATGGGTTTCTCCTAATACAGTTTGATCAACCTTCAATGCCATTAAGAAATATTCCAATGCGGTGTCCTTGGTTGTTTTTTAACCGAATAAAGCCCTACCAAAGACGAATAACCCGACCCTATATTAGGCAAGAAACGCCAATCATTTTTGGGGCTAATATTCATAATTGTTCGGTACAAATGACTCACCATATTGTATTCTTGCTCTGCCGAGGCATAAACATTTAAACTCTTATAACCGACAATTATCTCAGGGTTTATTTTAGGAGGATAAATCTGTTTATCAAAACGCATAGCCTTGTCAAAATGGTAGTTCGCTTGTTCTTGTTTACGCAATTGCACGTAAGTAAGCCCCATGTTGTAATGCACAGCACTTGATAAATAAGTGTTTTCCTTATTGGATAGCATACTTAATGATTCTTCAAACTGAGCCAAAGCTTGTTTTGGAAGTCTGTTTTTCTAAGTACATTTTAGCAATGTCGTTTTGCAAAGAAATAACTTTTTCTAAACTACTTGTAGCTGAGGTTTTTTCGTTTTTCCAACGCTTTGTTTAGGTAAAGTAAAGCCTCTTCTTTGTTGTTTTTTTCAAAAGCGATTTCAGCTAATAATTTATAATCTTCAGTCAATATAGAGTGATTTTGGCTGAAATATTTATTGTTCAATTTCATAGATTCTTTGAAATAAGACTCTGCTCGATGGTTGTTTTTGGAAGCTAAATAAATATTACCTAAAATCTGGTAACGCTTGGCTATCATCAAAATGGTTTGAGCCAAACTCTCTTTGTTCCAAACGCAAAAACTTTCTTTTGATTACCTATTGCTTCCTTGTAATCACCTTTTGCGAACTGTAAAACGGCTAAATTATGTAATATTTTTCTGTTTTTACCTTTGCTAAATTTCACAGCTTGTGCATAATTTAAGAGCGCATTGTCCAAGTCTCCTTGCGTAAACTCGATGTTTCCCAATAAGGTATGCAGACGTGCTTTTACCTTTTTGTCTTTGGTTGTATTCTATCGAATCCAACTGTTTGATAGCACCGCTTAAATTGTTTGTGTTGGAATAATAACTCCGCATAACCGACATTAAACTCCGTCGAGTTGTTGTCTTTTATTGCCAAACGGTATAAAAAAGAAGCCTCCAACGAGTTGAAATTTAACTCCTCTATCAATGCACCTTCGTAGATATTTGTACCCATCTTTACTCGTAGAAACCAATGCCTCTTTGGAAAGTACCTCTCTGACTTTTACTAACTCACCAGCGTGTAATTGCATTAATAATTGGTTGGCTACATTTCCGTGTTTGTTCTGTAAACGCTCTTCTAATTGGTTATATACCTCTTTTTGATGCTCTAAAACGAAGGCTATATTTTCGATAGTATGTGATTCTATAAAAGAATAAAAACTGTAAATAAACAGCCGAAGGAAGCCCGTTCCATGGCTCCATTGTTGTAAATACGTCAGGTGATTTTGCGTAATTTTGTTGAACAAACACGTCCCATTGAGTGACTTGATTATTTCGAAATGTATTGTAACCACCGTTTTCATTTTGTGAAAAAGAAGGATAGTAAACACATAAAATCAGCATCAAAATTGACGCAAATTTCATTCTTGTTAAATCAAACATAATCTGTTGGTTAAAGAGATAGTACGTTAAAAAGTCTGTTCTTATTTACGCATACCAACAGCCGAAAAACTTTTAACGTATTGTTTTTTAGATGAGTAACCCATTTTTTGAGATGAATAATAAAATACTAACGTTTTTAAAATTACTTTTGATGAAATAAATGCTGTTTTGTCTAAAGCCCCTAAAGACTTTGTATTTTTGTATATCCTAAAACTTTAGCAATAGCTCGTTATGGCGATAAAAGTAAATGTAATCACAGGTTTTTTGGGTGTTGGAAAAACCTCGTCTATCCAAAATTTATTAAAAAATAAACCTACCGATGAATATTGGGCAATTATCGTTAATGAATTTGGAGAAGTAGGTATTGATGAAAGTTTATTGACCACCGATAACACCGAAAATACCATTCGCCAAATACAAGGAGGATGTGTTTGTTGTACCGCAGGTACGGCGTTGCAAACTGTTTTGAATGAGTTGCTTACCACGGTTAAACCCGACCGTATTTTAATCGAACCATCGGGTATCGGTCATCCAGGAGGGGGTGCTTGATATTTTGGAAGAAGGCTTAAAAAATGTAGCCACTTTACAAGCGATTATTACATTGATTGACCCACGAAATTTGGCGAAGTGAAAAGCACATGGGACACGAAACTTTTATTGATCAGATTGAAGTGGCGGATATTCTTATTGCCAATAAAACAGATTTGTGCACCGACAAACAATTGCAAAATTTCCATGATTGGTCAGCGACTTTATTTCCCCCAAAACAGCAGATACTTACTTGTAAGCAAGGTGTTTTTCCTCTCGGTTTACTTGACGTAAAACGTGAAACTGTTAGGCAACCGAAGTTTAAAGAAGCCCATACACACGCCCATGCACATAAAACACAGTGTGTAGCACCAACGATTGACGCACCCACTTTTTATGAATCAAAGGGGTTGGGGACTATTGCTTTGGGAGCTATTTTCACGAAATATATTTTATTTGATGCCGATAAACTAAACTATTATTTGGAAGCTTTACAAGGAAACAGAGCGAATCAAGGGGGTTTTTCGTACCACGCACCGTTGGTTGACTTATAACCGAACAGGTCAAGATATAGCAGGATTATTTCCTTCGTCTTACCGAAAAGACAGTCGAATAGAAATTATATTGACCCAAGACAGTCCGTTTACCTTAGATATTTTCAAAAAAGGAATGAACCAATTAGTAGAAGCTTGTAAAGTTTGATTTATGTAGTTGGAGCATCCCCTTAGTGAACAATTGATCTCTCGTAGTTAGTTAGTCTTATTGTCGATAGAAATGAAGGTAGTCGATAAAAACGTAGAGCGGGTCGGGCTTTCAGCTATATCTTTGTTCGTTCCTCACAAAGGATGTCGCCTCTATCCCTATGCCGTCTATTAGGCTTAGCGACGAATAATTGTTTTTTTATCACAGCGTATTTGGTAATCAAAACAACAATGTAAAATCCTTACCATCAGATGAATATACACTGCCAGACACAGTGAAACATACCTCAAGTTTAAAAGTGAGACGAACTTGGCTCAGTGAATAAGTCACAGTTACTGGACGGAAATCAAGAAGTCTTCCTTATCTTTAAAGAATGAGACAGGCATTAATTGTTTTTATAAAAAAACCTACCGAAGGAAAAGTAAAAACGCGATTAGCACATACTATTGGTCATTTCGAGGCGGTCAGGATATACGAAAAGTTACTCCGTAAAACAGAACAAATAATCAAGCCTTTAAACCAAGATGTTTTCATTTATTCAGACGATTATTTTGATGGTTTTTTTGAGGGATACACTTGGCGGTTACAAAAGGGAGAAGATTTGGGCGTAAAAATGCATCATGCTTTTGAAGAGATTTTTGATGAGGGTTATCAAAAAATAAGTATCATAGGTAGTGATTGTTTTGAATTAACTACGGCTATTCTACAAGATTCATTTCAAAGAAAAAGTGATACTGTTATTGGTAAAAGTACAGACGGAGGCTATTATTTATTAGGACTAACGCAGAATAATAGCGCTTTTTTCAGTGAAATAGAGTGGAGTACGGACAAAGTATTTGAGCAAACATACAAGCAAATAGAAAGTGTTTCAATGAATTATTCGTTACTACCGACCCTGACGGATATTGATACCGTAGAAGACTTAAGGCTATTCCCTAAATTGAATGAGTAATAAGGAGCGTTTGGTCATAGAAAAATGTTATATTTGGAGATTGTAGATTAAATATTATGAAAGTGAAAGCAGTAAAATTATTTCTATTAGGGCTATTGATATTCAGTGCAACCTTTACCAACGCACAGGCGAAGAAAAACCTTGAGTATTCAGGTTTTTTTGATTCGTACTATTTCCGGGGACCTTGGAGTTTAACTCTTGGAGGAGGAGCGAGTCTTTATAATGGAGATTTAGCTACTTTTTTTGAAGGGAATAAATTTGCACCAACTTATAACGCAGGTATTGCTTACAAACCTTGGCCACGTGTTCGTTTTGGAACTCAGTTTGCAATGGTAAACTTCAATGTAGAAGAAAAGAATGACAGAGCAACAATAATGAAAGGTAATCTAAAGGAGATTATGTTTTATGGTAAATATTATTTTGTAGAAGACATAGTAACACGTCATGCACAGTTTACAAATGATAAATTAAAATTGGTAAAGCCTTTTGTGACTTTAGGTTTTGCACCTGTTTTTTTCAAAGCAACAGCAACGGATGCTCAGGGTGGAGAAACTTCTGATTCAGGAATATCTTTTGCCGTGCCTATAGGAGGAGGTTTACAATTTGATTTCACACACCGAGTAAGTTTATCGTTAGATGTCGCTTACCGCTATGTGTTTTCTGACCAATTAGATGCTTTTGGAGAAAATCAAGGAGGAGGGAAAGCAAAAGATGCTTACGCAACGGTAGGTTTGACTTTGCAATATTCACCATTTGCAAAACGATCGCATAAGAAAAAATTCAAAGCACCAAAAGATGCAAGTGACCAATACAATACACCTAAATCAGGAAGTGCACCTTCGGGAGGAAGTACAAATAAAGCTGTTCCTGAAACGACACCACCAGCAACGGCTGAGCCAGAGCAAGTGACAGAACCTGAAGAAGTAATTGAAGAAACAGCACCTACCGAGGAGGTGGAAGAGGCTGAAGAAGAATACCAAGAGGAAGAGGCAACAGACGATAGTTACGACGACGGTTGGTAAACTTTAAAAACAAATAAATGAAAGGGATACTACTGTGTGGTGTCCCTTTTTTTTGTGTCTAATAAGGGGTAGAATAATTGAATTACGAGATTTTGATTTACCATGAATTATGTCAAACTATTGAATAGATTGTTCGCATTCTTGATGGTTTTCTACCAGTAATATAGGCGAATGGTAAGACAGAGTTTAATCACCAATATCTCCCTTGTCAGAAAGCATAATGGCAATAAACCTTGTTTGAGGAAACTCGGAGAACAAAATAATCATCACGACAGTAATAGGTACACTCAAAATCATACCTGTAACGCCCCATATAGCACCCCAAAAAGAAAGTGATAATATCACGACTAGGGAACTAATATTGAGCGAACGCCCCATGATTTTTGGCTCTACAATATTACCAATGATTAGCTGTATTAGTCCTACAAGTCCTAAAACATACAAGCTTGTAGCGATGTCACCAAATTGTAAAAGAGCAAACACAGCAGGGAAAACGGTTGCGATAAGCGAGCCAATAGTCGGTATGTAGTTGAGTAAAAAGATAAGAAATGCCCAAAAAACAGGAGCGTCAACCTTCATGAAATACAAAGCGATGTAACTCAAAACGCCAGTAATAAGACTAACAATAGTCTTTAAGGTCAGGTAACTAGCAATCGAACGGTCTATCTTTTCTAAAAGTTCACTGACATGTCGAAACGTCTCTTTGTCACGGTAAACGGCTTTTATTTTATGCGTAAAGACAGATTCTTCTAATAGGAGAAAAACCACATAAAGCAAAATCATAAAAGCATTACCAAATAGCTCACTCAGAGAATTAAGTATCAGTTGGAAAATGTGCCCAAAGTTGAACTCTTTTGTAAACCCTTTTACGTATTCCATCGCGTCTATATTGAATGTGTTATTGATGGATTGGATGGTTGTATCAATATTCCCTTCGTACACTTTAAGGTTTTTGGATAGCATTTGGATATTACTTGTAATCATCGAAACAATAAGTACGAGCGAAACCATAATCATAAAACTTGCCAGTAAAGTAAGTACGACATTGGGTAGCTGTTTACTGATATAGGAAACTTTTTTGAGACCAACTTTCAGTTCTTTTATCAGAAACCAAATGATAAGAGCTAAAATAAAAGGGATTAATAAGGGTTTGGCGTAAACCAAAGCAGTAATTCCACTGATAATAATAATGAATGAATAGGCTATTTTGGCAAGTCGCATAATGAATGATATTGAAAGGTAAAAATACCTATAATCCTTTGTCTAACAAACGTTGAGCTAATAAAATCTCTTTTTTAGTTGAGGCTGTGTTTACTGATAGTCGGTTACGTACACCGTTCCATTGTAAAACGGCTTCTTTTATCTCTGTATTTTTGTGAAAATTATCTCTTGAGAAATGAACGAATTGTAAGACTTTTAATCCATCAAACCAACGGTAAAAGCGATTAATGAAAGTTTGTAAATTAGAGCTTTGTCGTCGGATTTCTTTTATGTTTGTCGTGAAATCTAACTTGTTCATATATGTTGCTATACTTACGGGGTATTGATTCAGGTCAATAGTTTCTGCTTCGTAAAAGAGTTGTATGTCGTCTAAAAATGGTTTTAAATCTTCAAAAGATTGAAAATTGTACGTTGGGTAATCTACTTGGTTTTCTTCATTCATAAAATCTCCGATAGCCTTACCTGTACCAAACGGAACACGGTCAGATTGGCGAGGAGAAGGGATTACTTGTGTTGTGGTGATTTCTGAAAAATTTCCGAGAGGGATGATTTTATGTAAGAAATAAAAGTCTTCTCCCGCTTTTCTACGGTTCATTCCTCCTTGCTTTTGGTAAATTTCACTTCGTACAGCCATACTGCTACCTATCGTTTGGTAAGCGTTGAGGTAACCCGCATATTTCAATACGTGAATGTAATACCTCAAGTGCATCTCGTAATTAGTGATACCGACGTAATGAACCTCATCAAGATCACCTGATAAAGGGTGCTCGTAATGAATGGAACAAGCGGGTGTTTTTTGGTACTTATCGAAATGTTTTTCTATTTCTACCAAATAATTAGTAGCTACTTGGCTATCAGCATCAAAACAAACGATAATTCCTTTAGGATTATTAGCTAACTCTAAGCGACGAACAGCCTCATCCATACCTATTTTCCTTGCTAATCCCACACCTGCGTGTTTTTTAGGGAGATGTAAGTTTTTTATAATATGAAAACGTAATTGATTCGTCGAATGGGAGCGTGCCCAAGTTGTAGCCAATTCAAAAGCAGATTGATTTTCTTGTCTGACAATATCTTCAGCTTTTTCTGAGCAGTTAATCATTACGATAACCTCTGTCGGTTTTTGAGGAAAAACACACGCCAAAAGAGATTGTAAACTAGCTAAAAGTTGAGGTTCTTTAAAAGACGGAATAACGACTACTAAATTTAAACCTTCCTGAGGAAGAGAAGATATTTCTTGTTCAGAAAATTGGTACCTGTTCAGGTAAAAATTAGTTTCTAATTGTTTCATTTCGTCTTTTGTGAATTTGAATAAGTGTTTACTCTTCTTCGTTTTCCTCCTCGTCTTGTTGTTTCTTTTTCAGGAGCATATTTACTCCGAATCCTATACCGCAAGTGACTAAGGCAACTAGTGTTAGTTTCATCCCCATTTTTGGTTGAGTGAAGCTGTAGAGCATAATAATCACCGAAATACCGATGAAAAACCATACTATATAATGCAATACCTTCAACAAATTAACTTTCATGTTCTTCTATATCTATAAGTTCGTAATCTTTCCCTTCGCCGTAACAAACAAGTTCGTTAAGTTCGAATTTTTCAAATGTATGAATGTTTTTGACCAAATAATCATTTTCAGTGAACTCTATGACTTCAAAAGAAGTTTCTTCACCATGATTGGTCAATTTATAACTGTAACCTTTTCTTAGGTTGTCGATACTAAGCATGATTAGGTTTTCTTAATTGAATTGCTTTATATTAAGTAAACTTAAAAATAATTTTCTTTAAAAGAGCATATTTTATTGAGAATACTTTATATTAGATTAAATAATAAACCACAAAGTTATGCCAAGAGGAGAACATTTTAAAAAAGATAACCCAAGAATTAATCAAGTTTCTTTTAAAGTCAATGATAATGAGTTGGTTGAGTTGAAAGAAATTGCAAAGAAAGCAAATCAGTCAGTTGCTGAATGGTTGAGAGGGCAGATTTCAGTTCCTAATACAGCACAACCCATAGTGGCAAAGGTTATTGAGTCCGTAAAGGAGGAACAACCAAAAGCAGAACAGCCAAAAGTAGAAGTAGTTAAGCCTGTATCGGTAGCTAAAAAAGAAAAGCCTGTGGCTAAAAATGAACAAATGTCAATGTTTTAAAATAAGACATTCTATTTGTCAATAAGTAACTCAATCACACCAAATTTTTACAGCTATGAATATCCGAGAACGTATCCAATCAGACCTTGATCACCGAAAAGCAGACAAGACCTTCCGTCATTTAGGTTCATCTACCAATGGAGTCGATTTTTCGTCTAACGATTACTTGGGATTAGCTCATAACGAACGCTTGGTTGATCGTGTGAAATGGAGTTTTGAAAAAACGAAAAGCAAAGAATTAGGTTCGGGAGGCTCACGCTTATTAGCGGGGAACTACCCTGAAATCGAACAATTAGAAACCTTATTGGCAGAGGTACACGGAAAAGAAAGTGCGTTGGTCTTTAATTCAGGGTATGTTGCTAATTTGGCGGTTTTTTCGAGTATACCAAAGAAAAATGATTTGATAATTTACGATGATTTGATTCATGCTTGTATCAAGGAAGGTGCTCGTTTGAGTTTTGCAAAACATTACAGTTTTCGTCATAACGATTTGGCAGATCTTAAACGAAAAATAGAATTAGCAGATGGGCGAAATGTTTTTGTCGCTGTCGAATCGGTTTATTCGATGGATGGAGATTTCGCACCTTTACTTGCTTTAGTTAAACTTTGTGAAGGTACAGGTGCAAATTTAATAGTCGATGAAGCACACAGTACAGGTGTTTTTGGTAAACATGGGGCAGGTTTAGTGAGTCAATTAGGACTTAATGACCGTATATTTTTGAAAGTACATACTTTTGGAAAGGGGATAGGTGCACACGGAGCGGTTGTCGTAGCTGATCAATTGATAAAGGATTACCTTATTAATTTCTCACGATCTTTCATTTACACGACCAGTATTCCTCCTCACAGTGCTATTTCTATACTTGAGGCATACAAGTTCATCGAGGAATTTGATTTCTTACAAAAAGACTTAATGAATAAAATATTTTTATTTAGTCAAGCGGTACGTTTCTCGTCATCACCAAACAATTCGCCTATTCAGTCTATTATTATCAAAGGCAATGAGGCGGTAAAAGCTGGTGCTGAAAAGTTACAAAAATTAGGTTACGATGTACGCCCAGTATTGAGTCCAACGGTTAAAAAAGGCACTGAGCGTTTACGTGTATGTATTCACAACCACAACACGGACGAAGAAATCATAGGCTTAGCTGAGGCTATCAACGAGTTGTTTTAGACAGAGGAGAGTTACTTACTATCTTTTCGTGAATAAATTTTGAAAGTGTAATTGAGTTTGTTTTTTTCGTCAGCAGAATGAAATTCTTCGTCTTGTAATTCCCAATTATCACTTGTTAGTTCAGGGTAAAAGGTGTCACCTTCAAAGTTTTCGTGCACCTCTGTATAATAAACCTTTGAAGTAAGTTCTAAAGACTGTTCGTAAATCTGTCCTCCACCGATAATCATCAGTTCTGTTTCGTTGAGAGATTTGGCTAATGCAATACCTTCTTTGATAGAAAATACCGTGTGGCAACCCTCTACTTTGTAATTTTTGTTACGAGTGATGATAATGGTTGTTCGTCCAGGTAAAGCACGTCCGATAGATTCGAAGTTTTTTCTACCCATCAACATACAATGTCCCATCGTTATGTTTTTGAAATGCTTTAAATCAGCAGGAAGTCGCCAAATTAAATCGTTATCTTTTCCAATTACGTGGTTGTTTGCAACGGCTACAATGTGTGAAATAATCATTTTAAAGTGATTTATTGGTGTTTAATTGAAACCCTCTCAAGAAATCAGCAACAAGCATACGTTTTTTACCTTGAAGTTGAAGTTCTTCTATTTTTAACTGTTTGTCTGCCGTGTTGAAATGGAGGAATGTTTTTCCGTCACTTTCAAAACTTCCGACTTCTCCTTTAGAAGGAATATCTGTAAGTACAGATTTGAAAATTTTACACGTTTTATCGTTTAAATCTGTCCATGCAACAGGGTAGGGGGAGAGCCCACGTACCAAGTTATGGATTTCTACCGCTGATTTATTCCAATCAATTTTACAAGTGTCTTTAAATATTTTGGGTGCAGAATTGAGTTCCTCTGTGTATTGTTGAGGGAAAGGGGTATAGTTATCTTTTTCTATTGAAACGACTGTTTTGAGGATCAAGTCTGCTCCGATATGCATCAGTCTTTCGTAAAGAGAACCGACATTATCTTCGGTTTTTATTTCTTCTTCTTGTTGAAAAAGAATATCGCCAGTATCAATTTCGTGCTTTAAGAAAAAAGTAGAAACACCTGTTTTTGTTTCTCCATTTATCACTGCCCAATTGATAGGAGCGGCACCTCTGTATTGAGGTAGAAGCGAGGCGTGGAGGTTAAATGTACCTATTTCAGGCATATTCCAAACCATTTCGGGTAGCATTCTGAAAGCTACCACAATTTGTAAATTAGCATTTAACGCTTTTAATTCCTCAATAAACTCAGGTGCTTTGAGGTTGGTAGGTTGCATAATGTGTAGGTCATGCTTCAATGCAACTTCTTTTACAGGAGATGGTGTAATCTTTTGTCCTCGTCCCGATTTACGGTCGGGAGCGGTAATGACACCGACAATGTTGTAGTTGTTTTGAATTAAAATTTCTAAACCAGTACACGCAAATTCGGGTGTACCCATATAAATAATTCTTAAATCTTTTTTCATTTAATCAAAATCGGGGTAAAGTAAATAGTTCGTTCTCAAAGCTAAATAGTGATTTAGTTTGGGTTGCCAACTTTTTTTGATGTCTTCGTACGTGTCTCCACGTTTTATTTGTGCCATTAACTCATTGTTTCCAGCCAATAAATTAAAGAATTTTGGACTTGTGAAAAAACGAGCTTTGTTCTTGCTGTTTTTGTAAAATTGTAATAAAGGAAATAGGGAGAATTTAGGGATTTTATATTCCCTAAAATCAATACCGTAACAGGTTTTGTTTTCGTGTTTTGGGTATTTGGACATTCCTATAATGCTTTTTGGAGTAAATTTAAACTCTCCGATAGATTTCCCGTTTGGCGTACCTGCAACTTGAAAAGGAAACAGCGTTCCTCTCCCTATACTGACCTCCGTGGCCTCAAATAAGCACAGTGAAGGGTACAGTTGTACGGAAATAGTATTTGGTAAATTTGGAGAAGGCTTTATAGGTAATTCGTAAGTTGTATTGTGAGTGTATTTTTTGCAAGTGATAACGGTCAAGTCGCAAACGACACTGTCCTTTAACCATTTCTCACCGTTAATCATTTGAGCCAACTCGCCCACCGTTAACCCATGGACAATAGGAATAGGGTGCATTCCGACAAAAGATTGGTATTTTAAATCAAGTACAGGTCCTGCTACTGTGTTCCCGTTAGGGTTGGGTCTGTCCAAAATCAAAACAGGAATGTTTTGTTCGGCACAGGCCTCCATAACATAGTGCATCGTTGAGATGTAGGTATAAAAACGAACGCCAACGTCCTGAATATCGAACACAACCAATTCAATATCTTTTAATTGCTCAATAGAGGGTTTTTTATTCTTCCCATACAGTGAAATAATTGGTATTTTTGTTTTTTTGTCGATGTGATTTTTAACGTGTTCACCTGCGTCAGCAGTTCCTCTAAAACCGTGTTCGGGTGCAAATACTTTTTTTATCGCAACATTAGATTGTAATAATAAATCGACCAAGTGGACTTCTTTTACCATAGAGGTATGGTTGACTACTACAGCAATGTTTTTTTTCTTAAGTAAAGGGAGGTATTTTTTAATCTGTTCTGCACCTGTTTTTATTTGGGCAAATTGCACAAGACTTGTGAGAGTGAATATAAGGCTAAATAAAAATCGTTTCATAACGTAATAGTAGCAAATAATATACCGATAAGCAAGGTAGTCAACTTGTTAAGCAATTAGTTTTGTTCCAGTTGTTCTCTTTTTAGAAAAAAGAGCAGAAAGTTCTAAAGCATCTCCAATTAATACTTCCGTAACGCCTTTATCAATAGCGTTATAGCAGTTGTCCATTTTAGGAATCATACCTTGTGCTATAATTCCTTGTTTTAGTAATTCTTTGTACTTGAGCGTGTCTATTTCGTCTATAACCGATGATTTGTCGTTGATATCTGTCAGTACACCGGGCAACTCGAAGGCATATAATAAGGTTGCCTCATAAAATTTACTCAAAGCAATGGCTGTTTCAGAAGCAATCGTGTCAGCATTCGTGTTCAATAATTGTCCTGCTCCATCGTGTGTAATCGGAGCCATTATGGGTAATTTGTTCTCGTTAATTAATGAAGTCAAAAATGCACCGTTAACTTTATCGATATCTCCAACAAAACCATAATCAACAGCATCGTTTTTAACTATTCGTTTGTGTGCTTGGATTACATTGGCATCAGCACCACTCAAACCGATGGCATTTTGTTGTAAGCCTTGTAGTTTGGCAACGATAGATTTATTGACTAACCCAGCGTAAACCATCGTTACTACTTTGATTGTTTCTTTGTTGGTTACTCTTCTTCCATTTATCATTTGGGCATCTATGCCTAATGCTTTACTTACCTGAGTAGCTATTTTTCCTCCTCCGTGCACCAAAACTTTAGCTCCTTCTAAGCTCGAAAATAGCTTTAAAAATGCATCTAATTTCTCAGGATGGTCAACAATGTTACCACCGATTTTCACAACAGTTAGTTTTTGCATAAGAGAGGTGTTTTATGAATTACAAAGGTAGGGAAACAAAAAAAGAGCTTAGTTACCTAAGCTCTTTTTTTATGATTTTCTGAATTTATCCTCGTTTGAAACCTAAGATACTTAATCCACAATGCGCTGTTCCATTTTTCAATTTGAAAGTCATATAATGAACACCAGTAGCTGTACATTTATATCCCATAGGGAAATATTGATTGTTTGCTTCGTCAAAATTAGACGTTACTTTTGTACGAGAAGGGTCGAAAAGAGTGATTTCAATATCTTTAGCATCTCCTTCGTTATTTGCAAAAGTTAACATATAGATAGTTCCTTTACTAAACACAAAAGAATATTCAATTTCACCTTTTGCATTAATTTTACTCTCTTTTAGAGGGTAAGATTTGATGTAAGTAAATCCTGTAGCTAATTGACCTTTACAGTTTGCTTTGAAACTATTGGGGTCACATTGAGCAGAGGCACTACTAAAAGAGAATACTAAGAATAGAGCTACGAGTGTTTTGTATATAAATGTTTTTTTCATCTTGAAATTGGTTTATTCAGTGATAAAATTCCTAATCGAATTTGTTTTTACTATTATTTCATTTACTTGCGCATCTGAAATAATAACTTTACTTGTTGTTCTAGGTACTGCAATTCTTAAGCCATCTTCGAAAATGATGTCAACTTTGTCGCTTTTAGTGATTTTTATTTCGATTTTGTCATAAATGGTATTCAATTCTTGTAATATACTATAAAGCTTTGATATAGTCGAGTTTTTTCCTTTAAAGTATTTAACAAGTTTAACTATTTGACTAAGAACGATTTTTTGTTCTCCAATTCTTTCTTTCAATTCCTCTGATGGCTTATCTTTATAAACAGAGTTTATTAAGTGCAAACCTTCAAGCCAACCACCTGTAAGCATCAATACTGATAAGTGAGATTGCTCTTGTTCTTGAAGATGGTTATTAATCATTTCAAAGTTATCAGTAGTTACTTGTAGTAACGAGTCCAAATCACTATCGTGCTTGGCTAATTCGCTCATTGATTGTAGATCAAAAAACTTGCCAATTCCTAAATCTTCTGAAATTCTTGACACAACAGTAAGGTAATTAAGGACGTCATTGCTCTTGTATATGTTGATATACGCCAAGTCAGCACTATAAATACCTAAATTTAAAGCCTGTTGTGTACTTGTTAAATAATGTTCCCTTTTTTGTGTACTGTTCAAAAAAGATTTATTGTATTCGCCACCACTTTTTTGAATTTGGTATGCTGTTTCTATTGGTGAGGGTATAGAATTTAATGTTTGAATTAAATCCACAGAGATTTCTTTTGTGGAAACAACTTCTACATTTTCTTCCATTTCCTTATCTAGGTCTTCGTCGTGAGAGGTAGGGTGACTCTCTCCACAACCAATTAAGGCTAAAGCTAAAATACTTCCTATAAATAAATGTCTCATTATTTTGTTGATTTAAAAAGATTAGGTGTTCCTGTAATTACTTTTTTAAGTAAATCGAAATACAAAAATACAAATAAGAATAATGACATTAGCCAAATAACAAAAATATTGAAATAAAACGTGTCAAAATACTTACCCATAAGATGTTTTTTCGGTGCGTATAAATGCGAACGGTAATCAAAATAACCGTGTGGTTGAGCTGAATGATAGATAGGGTCAACTTTTTGAATCAATTGATCTTCGTAAAGTATTACGCGATGTTTTGCTCCTAAGTTTTTAACCAAATCTTCCAATTTCTCATTAGTGTGTTGGTTTTTATGTTCCGTCAAATTAAGCCCTCCGTCTTTTGCTTTCAGTTTTTTTGTTTCTATTAGGTGACTTATTTTGTTGTACTTTTTTGTTAAAACCTTCGTAAGTTCCTTTAATTGACCATCAATTGTTGTAAATGTAGCCCTGTCAAGTTTGTCTATTTCAAGTTCTGAAGTAAAAATAGACGGGTGCTTTTTATGGTAGCCATTTATTTCATTTTGAATAACCTGGATGTATTTACCATCTTGTGTATTCACTTCTTTTTGTAGCAGGTTTTTCAATTTTGGAATACGGTGAGATTTCACAAAACTCAACTCACTTTTTCGTTGATTGTATTTAAATAAGGGTGATTCATAGGCGTTATTTTTAAATTGATGAACAGTTATGGCTTCGTAAGCCCATTTTGACGCCATGACATCAGAGATGATAGGTGTCTTACTTTTATTCGTAATTAATGAATTTAAGTTGTCAAAATTGAATAAAGCTCCACTCAATATCATCTGTGGAATTAATAACAGAGGAATTAAAATGTAAACCGTAATGGCTGATGAAAAACTTGCCGAAATATTTAAACCTAAGATATTTGCAAAACAAGAAATACTAAATAATACCGCCCAATAGGTAAATAACATACCTTCAATATCAAGAATAAGGTTGGCTACTACCACGTACATAAAGGTTTGTACAGCAGATAGTGTGAATAAAATAGCTACTTTAGAACTCAAATAACTAAATCTACTTAGGTTCAAAAAGTGTTCACGTTTCAGTATCTTTTGGTCTTTTATAATCTCTTCGGCACTAACCGTGAGTCCCATAAATAAAGCAACAACAATACTCATTAATATATAAGCAGGGATATTGTCATTTTCTATAAATACATAATTTTCAGCTTCACTGTCTTTGTAACGAATAATAAATGCTAAAAGAGCGGCCAATAAAGGTGCTTCCAATAAGTTTATAATCAAATATTGGGTGTTACTCAATTTTGATTTTACGTCCCTTGTTATGTAAATAAACGCTTGTTTTATTTTATTAGGGATACTCAAAGAGTTGGGTGGCTCTTCTGTAATATCTTTGTTTTTGATAAGAGTGAGCGATTCATCGTAAGCTTTTCTCCATTCGGGAGGGGTTACTTTTCTTTTACCTGTTAATTGCCCGTATTCATTGACTACTTTTGCTTCAACAATATCAAATATTTGTTCAGGGTTTACATTACCACATTCGCCACACTGTCCCTTGGTACTATTTATTTGGTTAGATGCGGTCTTGAAATAAGTTACTGCTTCGACAGGTGGTCCGTTGAAAATGGGGTAACCTCCCGTATCCATCAAAAACATTTTGTCAAATTTCTTGTAGATGTCTGACGAAGGTTGGTGAATAACTACAAATATGATTTTTCCTTTCAAAGAAAGCTCTTTTAAAAGGTCAATTACGTTTTCAGAATCTCGTGATGATAAACCAGAAGTAGGCTCATCAACAAACATTACTGCGGGTTCACGTATCAATTCCAAGGCAATGTTTAACCTTTTTCGTTGACCTCCACTAATTTTTTTGTTGAGTATATTACCAACTTTTAAGTGGCTAATATGTAATAACCCTAAATTGGCTAAGGTTTCTTCTACTTTCTCAATTATCTCTTCCTTTGTTGCTTTACTAAAGCATAATTTAGCGTTGTAATAAAGGTTTTCAAAAACGGTAAGGTCTTCCATCAGGATATCATCTTGTGAGATGTAGCCAATGACCCCTTTTATTTTCTCTTGTTCTTGAAAAATATCAATGCCGTTTATTTTAACTGTACCTCTTGAAGGTTCTTCAATACCAGCGAGTACATTAAGTAGTGTCGTTTTACCCGCACCACTTGCTCCCATAATACCAATCAATTTACCGTCTTTTTCAGATATATTAATATCCCTTAAACCCATCGCTCCGTTAGGAAACGTGAAATCTAAATTTTCGGCATTGAAAGTTAGTGGGGCAATGTTTTCACTTCTATTGAAATGAGAAACAATATCACTGTAATAATAAGGCATTCCCTTACTTGGTTTTAACGTCGAACCAGTAGAGTAGAGGTGAGCCAAATAGTTACCAATAGTCAAACTGTTTAACGAAACTTGGTCTTGACCAATATGCTTGGTAAAGTACAAGTCAACAGAGGGTACTTTTAGAAAAAGGATTGTACCTACTAAATCTTCTGAAAGAATGAATTTTTTGTTTTCATCCTCTTCAGTTTCTTCGTTTATTTTGAAAGGATTTTCGGCAGAAGAAACGATAATATTGGGCGACTGAAAAGAAGTGAAATCATCTTCTTCCAATACAAATTGCTCAATAAGTGTGTATTCGTCATTTTGGATATTAAAAACCTCGGATACCGTATTGATAATTTCTCTACGTTGATCTGAAAAGTTTTTATCCGAATTAATCAACTCCAACAGTTGAATAACAACAATTACTTTTTGTTTTTGAGCTAAGGTTTTATTAATTTTTTTACAGATAGCCAGTGTACGTACCGAATCCTTCATAGAAGTCATCGTAGATACTCTTGCTTTACGTTCGTTGCCATCCTTATCGAAACGTTTTTTTCGTTTTTCAACTAAAAAATCATTGTATAAGGCAATGTATTCTTCAACAGTTTCAGAGGTCAGTCTAGCCTTGAAAAAATGGATAACAAATTCACGTTCTGTAACTGTAGGCCCACCATCCTGTTTGGTTATAATGGCAAACAGTTGGGTGAGTGCTTTTAGTATTTCCTCACTCATTTTTAAAAATTAAATAATACTCGAAAAGATCATTTAAAGAGATAAGTTTTAGTTACAGAAATAACCTAAAACTTATCTCTAAAATATATTAAAATTCTTTTAACTCAAAATCAACTTCAATGATTTCAGAAAATTCTTCTCCTGCTTCTTCCATATCTTCATCGTCTTCGTAGAAATACCAATGAACTTTAGAATTGTCAATATCTTCTAATTTCATTAATACGTCTAAAATTAGTTTTGATGAGGCAGTATTGAAATATTCTAATTTGATTTCAAAAACAGTTTCAGGGTTTGGAGAAGCTGAATAAGCGTCTAACCAATCCAATATCGGTTGGTAAAACTCCGCTGCGTCTTCTGGTAACGAACGACCAGACATCTCAAGTTTCCCTGCTGATGCGTCTAATATTACCTTTGGTGTGTCTTCTGTAGATTCTAAATTAATGTTTTGCATATAGTTGGAATTATTTTTTACGTGAAATTTTTGTTTTTAATGAAAAGAAGGTATGCTCTTGATCGTAATCGTTGAACATGTATTCGATTTTATAGCCTGATTTTCTTGCCATATCAACAAGACCTAATCCAGCTCCTCCTTTGTCTGAAAGCCCTTTTTTATCCCTTATTATTTCTTTGTATAAGCTCTTTAGACCGTCTTTGTCAAGGTTGTTGACCTCTTCAATCTTAGAGGTCAGTGAAGTGATTTCTGCTTTTTTCATGAAATTACCTGTCGCAATCTCATAAACGCTATCTGTTTTGCCAATGATAAAAATAGCTTTGTCGATTGTTGCACTCCCCTTATGAGAGTGTTTTACAATGTTTTGAAGGCATTCGACCATTACGTTAAAAACTTTACGTTTTACTGTAGAAGCCTCTTCGTCGTTGTCTAAGTTACGTTCGGCCATTGATAAAACACTTTTCGTTATATCTTGGGTGAACTCACCTTGGTAGGTCAGGATGATTTTCTCCTGATCCATTTCTTTAAAAATATTTTCAATGTAATTCATTAAACTAATTATAAGTTGGTTCTTAGTATTTAAATCCGATTAAAAGGACGTCATCCGTTTGTGTCGTATCCTCTTTCCACTCTACGAAAGAGTTTTCAAATTGTTCGTGAATTTCGGAAAGGTTTTTCGAAGAATTGCTATTTATTATGTCTTTTATTCTTCGAGTACCAAATTTTTCGTTATTTCCGCCAAATTGATCGGGGAAACCATCAGAGAACATATAAACACTTTCTCCTTTTTTTGGTGTGAAGTTGTAGTTGGTGAAGTTCGTTTTGTTTGTGTACGATTTACCTCCTCCAATTGGAAATTTATCTCCTTTCACCTCTTTGATTTCTCCTTTTTCGTTTACTAAATACAGTGGTCTTTGTGCTCCTGCGTAATCGGTTTCTCCCGTTTTTCGGTTGATACGACAAATAGACATATCCATACCGTCTTTCAATTTCGAATCCTCTTCGTTTTGCTTAAAGGTATCTGTTACTGCCTGATCCAGTTTGTTGAGTACTTCACCAGCGTCTAAATTATCGTAACTATCAATAATGTTATTTAATAAGAAATACCCTACGAAAGAAATCATTGCTCCAGGTACACCGTGCCCAGTACAATCGACTACCGCCAAATAGAGGTAATCATCACTTTCTCGTAACCAAGGGAAATCTCCACTAACAATATCTCTTGGTTTGAATAAAATAAACCCTTCATCAAAATACTTATTAATCAATTTAGTATCGGGAATAATAGATTTTTGAATATCCTCTGCATAATTGATACTGTCGTTGATTTTTGTATTGGTATCAATTAGAGCTGTTTCTTGTTTCTTTCTCTCTGTGATATCGTGAGCAACGAGCAATACAGTTTCTATTTCTTGTTGTTTGTTAAATTCTGGAATAGCGTTAATCAACATAATCAAAGTAGCATCGGTACTTTGGAAATTAATTTCTACAGCTATTTTTTCTTTTGCTTGATAGACGTCTTTTGTTATTTTTAATAAAGAAGCAACCGTTTCTTTATCCAATCTCGTCTCTGTGATTTTTTTGTTGATAAAGAAATCTTTACTTCTACCAGTCAACGCTTTGATACGAGGGTTGGTATAGAAAATCAGCCCATTTTCGTTTAATCTTAAAATCAAATCGAGTGAGTTTTCTGAAAGTGACTGCATTTGTCCTTTCTTTCTTTCCTCTTCTTCGGCTCTTATCTTTTCAGTAATATCGGTACAGTTAAACACAATTCCCTCGATAGCAGGGTTGTGAATCATGTTTTTTGCTGTGGCTTCCAGCCAAATTTTATCTCCAGTTTTCTTGAAATAATTTATTTTAATAGGCTCACTTTCTGTGTCGCTATTTTTCTTTATTTCATTAAATAACTGCTTAAATTTTATTTGTGAAGGTTCGTCAATAAATTTCAAATCCGAAATTCCAACCAAGTCTTTTTGGTGGTAACCAAGTATTTTTTCCACCGACGGACTGACGTATTTAATAATCCCGTCTTTGTCATAAATGGTAATTACTTCTGAAGCATTTTCTAATAAAGCTTGTGTTTTAATCTGTGCGTTATTTACCTCGTTGACTTGATCTTCAAGTTCAACATTTGATTGTTTAATCTGTACTTGAGATTTCTCCATTTCGAGTGCGTTTTTACGCAACTCTTCTTGTTGTATTTGCAGTTCACTACCCAATCGTTGTGATTCTGTAAGTAATTTTCTTGTTCTTTCGTTACTTCCGATATTGAAAATAGTACGAGCGATAATTTTACTTACCTCTTGCATAAACTCAAGTTCGCCAGCAGTAAACTCTTGTAAAGAGCAGTATTCGAGTACACCATATACTGTTTCATTTGTAATTAAAGGTATGATTAGAACCGAACTTGGTTTTTGTTCTCCTAATACTCCCGAAGTAATAGCTACATAATCTTCAGGGATTTCAGTTCTATAAATAACTTCTTGTTCGATGGCAGACTGGCCAACAAGTCCTTCGCCAAATTCAAATGTTTTTTCTAAATATTTTTTTCTATTGTAAGCATAAGAAGAGGTGATTTTTAATAAAGGGTTTTCAATACTTTCTTCAATAGAATAGAACGCACCCTGTACCGCGTTTATTTTATCACAAGTGTATTCCAATATATCATCTCCTAAACCTTCGATGGAATCGTTTCCACGCAATACCTCACCAATTTCAGCAACTCCTAAGATAACCCAATTTTGAAGTTCATCTTTTTTCTTTGCTTGAATAAGTGAATCTTTCATCTGTAAGAGTGATTGACCCAAAGTATCCTCGTGACTGATAGGTTTAAAATCATCATCAAATTCGCCACGTCCAATTTTCCTTGCAAATTGAGCTGTGTTTTTCATTGAGGCGACAATTTTATTGAGAATTTGCACCATCTCTCCAATTTCATCTTGCAAGGGCGAATGCAATTCTTTAGGCAAAATACCATTAGATATTAAACGAAGTACTTTTTTTAATCTCAATAAAGGATAAGTTAAAATTCTTGAAAACAAGAAACTAAAAACTAACGAAATAGTGATGATAAGAAAACCAAATAAAATGGTATAGTGGTTAAAGGCTTCTTGACTTGCGTACGCTTCTTTTTCTTTTTGTTGCACCATCAAGCCAATGCCTAATTGCTCGACATATCTCCAGGAAGATATTATGCTGTGTCCTTCTGTATCTATGTGCTCACCCGTGCCACTTGGTTGTAATCGATCATAAAAGCCGATTTTATTTTTTGAATTTTTTGAAAATGAGCCTTTTGTGTAATTTTTTTCTGTTTTAAAAGCATCTGTCTTTACTTTGTTATCGAAAAAGTAATACTCGTTATTATTCACTTTGTAAGCAATCTGTTGAATAGAAGCATCAGCTACATAGTTTTTGTAGGCTGTTGCTTTCAAAATTTTACTAATGTTTATTTTTAAGATGAGAAGCGAATAACTGTTTTTTGTAATAATAGGAACAGTAATGTAATTGTAGAATTTTTTACCTTCGAGTATCGCATGGTTAACGTTGTCTCTTCTACTTGAAAGGTTAATTATTCCATTATCAATCGTACGGAAAGAGCCATTTTCCGCCAAGTGATTATGGTAGTCAAATAAGGTAATGTTATCCTGATTTAGGATGTAAATGTTGTCAAAACCATAATTAGACTTCACCGAAGGAAAAATCTCCGTTCGGAACAAATTACGAATGGAGTCTTTTTTGTTTTGGGGAAGGTGTAAGGTGTTTAATAATCGAAAGTTTTTCTTGAAATGAGGTTGTTCAATAAAAGCGTGTAAGCCAACGAATAAATTGTCGAAATATTCATTTATTTTTTCTTCATTATCCTTATTTATCACCTCAAATTTCTCAAAAGTACCTTTTTTGATTAATTCACGGTTCTCTACATAGGAAACCAAACTTTCCAGTACAACGGTTAGTGTAACCAATGAGAGGATAAGAATAATTATTTTAGAACTTATTTTTAGTTTTTTGAACATTTGTTAGCTATTAATATTCAGAAGAAAGAATTTGAGCACTTGTTTCAACGAGTTGTTTGTCGTAGACAGTCGTTTTTTTGAAACTAGCAATTTCGATTATACCAATGGTCACGTTGTCTTTGATAATAGGTGTGATAATAAGGCTTTTAGGTGAGGAATTTCCTAAACCAGAAAATATTGTAATACCATTAGCATTGAGTTGGTCAATGATGATGGTACGTTGAGACTTGGCTACTTGCCCTGTCAAGCCTTCACCAAATAATATTTTGCTACTGTCTCCTTTGGGTTTATGAAAAGCATACCCTGCCGAATAGGTTAAGAAATCAGTATTTTCAGTAGTGTCTGTCAAATAAATAATTCCAAAACCAGCATCAAGCGTTTTACATAAGTATTTAATTGCTAATTCTGATTTTTCCTCATGAGTAGGTAATGCTTTTAATTCGTTAAATTTTTCCTTTAGCGAACTGATATTTTGAGCGACCAGTTCTTTTTGTGTCTCAGCAAGACTTGGTTGATTTTCTGTTGTAGAGTCTTCTCCTCTCCAAGTTTCAAAATCTATTGTTTCATCAAAGTCAATCGAAAGTTTGTTTCTTCTTATATAGAAAAACAAGGATGAGATAGCAACTATAGCAATAAAGAAAGAAAAACCAACAACGAAAAATAGTGCAGGAAAGCTCGCTTTTACCTCGTTTGCCGTAGCAAAATTAGGGTTCATAGCTAACTTATTTAAGTCACTACCCGTCTGGGTGAGCATAAATATAATAGGGACAATTAATATTATATAAATAATAAAAAGGGTAGTCCCGAATTGTTTTGAGTTGTAATTTAAGTCCATTGTATAGTCAGAAACATAAAAGTTAAGTTAAATCATTCAGAAATTCAATGATTTTTTGAGTATCTAAGATAAAATCTATTTTAGTAGCCTTTAAACTTGCGTTAGGCATGGTATCAATAACACAAGTTTTTGGGTCTTGAATAATAGTTATTCCACCTCTATCGTTAATTTTCTTCATTCCTTCGGCTCCATCGTTATTTGCTCCCGAAAGTAAAATACCAACAAGGTTAGCGTTGTAATTATAAGAAATACTATCGAAAGTTAAATCAATAGAAGGTCTTGAATTATTGACAAGAGGAGCCGTTGATAAGGCAAAAACACCTCTAAGTTCCACGTTTAAATGGTAATTGGAAGGAGCTAAGTATATTTTCCCTTTTTTTATAGGTTCTTTGTCTTCGGGTTCGATGATTTTCCTCGTTGTTTTTAATTGTAAGGTTTCTTTAAGTCCATAACGTACATCTTTTAAACGATGAAAAACCAATACAATAGGTAAATCAAAGTCAGGTAATAGGTTTTCTAATATTTCAGAAATAATAGGTAAACTCCCTGCTGAACCTCCGATAACCACGGCTCGAATATTTGTATTGTTTGGTCTTTCATTCATAAAACTTAGTCGTTAATTTTTATGAATGTTTTCTCTTCAATACTCAACGTGTCAAACTTTTTAAAGTTAGCACAACAAACCAAAGATTCTTTTGTCCCTATTGCTAATAAGCCATCATCTTTCAGATTTTTATGTAAGGTGTTTAGCACCTCGTTTTGTAATTCTTGATTGAAATAAATTAATACATTTCGACAAAGTATGAGATCAAAATGACCAACCCCTTCGCCTTTTACTAAATTATGTTCTTTAAAAACAACGTGTTCTTTCATCTCATCATTGATATAGAAATGATTGGAGCTTTCAGTCATATAGGTTGCCAGACTTGTCTTTACACCTCCAGCGTTTTTGTAATTTTGATTATTTACAGGAAGATATTTTATCGAATATTTCCCTTTTTTAGCTTGTTTAAGGATGGTTGTATCCATATCCGAGGCGGTGATTTCTACCAGGTGAAGCATACCTAACTCTTTCAGTAAGATACACATCGAATAGACTTCTTCGCCACTAGAACAACCCGCATGCCATATTTTGAATGGTTTACCTTTAAAATCAGGTAATAATTCGTCTCTCAAATACAGCCAAAAAGAAGAATCTCTAAACATTTCAGTAACGTTTACAGTGATATGACTTAAGAAAATAGGAAAGAAAGAAGGTGTTGTTTTTAGTTTCGTAATCAACTCCTCAATACCAGCTATCTTTTGTTCATATAAAACTTTAGCAACCCTTCTTTTGAACGATGCTAGTGCATAGTTAGTGAAATCGTAATCATATTTTTCTTTTACTAATTCGGTTAGTTTTTTGACACTTAACAAGTCGATATTTAATAAAAGTTTAGCTGTAGTATCGCTCATTATTTATCGTTATTTCCTAAAAGTCGATCAATTTTCCTTTTGTTTTTCACTAACCTTAAATCTTTTATTTTGATAGTCTCTTCTAAATCTACAATAGCTTTTAGGTGGTCAGATTTAATCGCCTCGATATTCTCTTTGAGATTACGAATCACATCATTATCCGTTTCAGCTAATAGAAGTTCTTTTTTTAGTTTTTTTATTGTTGATTCATTGTTTTCCTCAATGAGTTTGTGCTTGTTTAATTCGTCAGAAAACTGCTCGGTAAAAGCTTTTAATTCATTTTCTTTTTGTGTTTCTCTCCTTTTAATTTCCTCCTGAGAAGCCTTCAGTTTTTGTAAATTTTGGAACGTTTTCTCCTCTTGTGTCTTTAGCTGTACCGTCATGTGTTGCGACTCCTCTAATAATTTACGTGTTCTGTTGTTGTTTTCAACAGAAGCAAGTGTGGCAGCAATACTTTCAGCTATTTTAGTTACAAACTCTCTTTCGTAGGGTTTCATTGGCTTCAACGAAGCTAACTCAATAACTCCGTAAAACTCCTTATTATCGATGAGCGTTTCAATCATAATACTTTCGGGAGCGGTATTACCTACAAAAGATTTGATTTCCATATGGTCATCTGGGATATTTTCAAGGTAAACACCTTTGTTTTCTATCCATATTTGTCCTAAAACGCCTTCACCTTTATAGATTCGTTTTTCGGTAAATTTGTTTCGGTCATAAGCATAAGAAGCCACAAGTTCAAGATAGATTGGCTTTTCTTCCGCATCTTTGGTGACAGTAAAAAGCCCACCTTGTAGCGCACCCGTGTATTTAACAAGCTCTTGAATTATTTTATTGGTTAGTACCTCGAAATTAGTGTTGTACCTGTTTAGTATACCACTAATGACCGCTTGTCCTTCTGTAACCCATTTCCTTTCCTTTTCTTTCTGAGCAATGTCGTTTAACTCGTTTTGCATTTCAAGAATAGAAGTGAAAAGTTGGGATTTTGCATAACTAGCTTTAATCTTGATTGAATCACTGTTTTCTCGTGAGGTGATTTTTTTGATATAGTTCGTAGCGTCTTGATTCTCCTTAACGAGTTTGTTTATAGTGGTACTTATCTTGTTTATCTCGTTATTGGGACTGTCCGTTTGGAGTTTTTTTATTGTACCCCGAGCTATTTTTTTTGTGTTTTTGACCAACGCTTCAATAGGGTGTATTACAGATTTTCTTGTGTATAAAAACAGGTAATAGATAAAAAGTAAGTTTAGAATTAAGCAGACGAAAAAATAGGTGATAAATCGCTTTCTGTTTTCTTTATGTTCTTGGGTATTGATAATTTGGATAGAAGAAAGCTTAGATGAGATGGTATTCCTTGTGAAAATTAGTTGGTTAATTTGCTCCTTTTTATTTACCGTTAGACTGGTATACTGATGATGTACTTTGTTTTTGATGATGTTTTCATCAATTAAAAACATGAAATATTTCCAGTTTTTGTAAGCTTTGAAAAAATGTTTTTCTCTATCAGGTTCTTGTAATAATAAAATTTCAAAGTTAGTACTGTCAGTGAATTGAGTATTATAAATCGCTGATGACAGGTTTACGAGTTTACCAAATGAGGTATCTAAACTATCTACTTTGGTTTTGATCGCTATTTTAGATATGTTATTTTTACTAATTCTATAAGTCAATTTATGAAGTTCAAATTTCAATTTCTCCACTAAGTTAATCGTGTTTTTTTGAGCGTTAAGCTGTTCGTTTTTCTTGTAAAGGACAACGAAACTAATAAATAAGATCAAAAAAGCACCGATATACATACGGAGTAACTGGCGACTAAAAGATGGTTTGTTGTTGAGACGGTTCATTTTTCTTAATATATAGAGTCAATATACATTAAAAGTTTGGATGAACCCTCTTTATGAAGAGGAAGATTGAAAAAATGTTTTTATCTAAAGGATAATCTTACAAGATGTAAAGAAAATGCCTTATATTTATTAGATTGAACTTACCACCTCTTTACAGAAGGGGTGAAATTCTATTTTGGATAAATAAGCGGAGTGTAAAATACGCTATTATATATGAAGATAAACTTTACAATAAGTCGAAAATTAAGTATAGGTTTTGGTGTTTTGATTTTGGCGATCATTTTTAATGGTGCACTTACTTACAGAACCTTAACGATAACTCAAGGGAAGAATGAGCAGATTTCTAAAATCTATACGCCATCGAAAAGTTACTTGAAAGATTTAAAAACTTTAGTTGAACGATCAGGTAACCTAGTAATCTCTTGGCTGAACGAAGTGAAAGAAAATGAACCTGATAAAAAAGAGTTAAGAAAGTTACATGAACACGATTATGCTGAAGTAACACAACAGTTAGGCTTGTTAGTTGTGAAGTGGAGTGTTAAGGATCAGGATTTCATGAACGATGTACGAAAAAGCATTGATTCATTGTTTGATAAAGAACATGAGATAATGAATACCTTTAAAGATGAGAAATCATACTATATGCCCTCTTCAAATCTGCGAAAACGATTTGATTTAATTAAAAGTTTTCAGTTAAGTAATGGACATTATTCTAAAAAGATTAAACATATATCGAAAGAAATAAGTAAACAAATAGCGAAAGAAGCACGTTTAGCAAACCAATATACGGCAGAGATGGAGGATGAATTTGAGAAACTTCAAAATTATGTTACTTATTTGAGTCTGTTTTTGGTAGTTGGAGGCGTGCTTATTGCCTATTTTACAAGTGTTTCAATTGTACGTCCTTTGTCTGTTTTAAAAGAGAAATTGGAAGTGTTGGGGCAAGGAAAACTTCCTGAAAAAAGGAAACGAAACACAGATGATGAAATTGGGCTAATGTCGGGGGCATTGGATAAGTTGATTGATGGATTAGAGGGCACTTCAGCTTTTGCAAGAGCAATTGGTCAAGGCGATTTTCAATCTAAATTTAAAGCACTTTCTTCAGAAGATACTTTAGGAAACTCCTTGTTATTGATGAGAGAAAACTTACATAAGATAGCAAGTGAAGATAAAAAACGTAGTTGGATAACTGAAGGGTTAGCAAAGTTTGGAGAGATTTTAAGACGTAACAGTGATGATGTAAAAGGATTAGCCTCTAATCTTATTTCTGAATTAGTACAATATTTAGGAGCTAATCAAGGAGGTGTTTTTGTGATAAATAATGAAGAATTATCCGACGAATACCTTGATTTGGTAGGTTGTTACGCTTGGGACAGAGTGAAGTATTTAGAAGAACATGTAAGAGAAGGTGATGGGTTAGTTGGTCAAGTTTGGCAAGAAAGAGACACCTTGTATATTACAGATATTCCAGATGATTATGTGAAAATTGTTTCTGGTTTAGGAACAGCAAACCCAAAATGTCTATTGATTGTACCTATGGTAGTCAATAACGAAATATTTGGAGTGATAGAAATTGCTTCTTTTAAAGAGTTTGAGCCACATCAAATTCAATTTGTGGAAAGGGTAGCGGAGACAACAGCTTCAACAATATCAACAGTAAAAGTCAATCAGCGAACAAAATATTTGTTGAGTCAAGCACAAAAGGCTACGGCAAAAATGAGAAGTCATGATGATGAACTTCGTTTTAAGCAAAAAGAAATGGGACAAGCTCAAAAAGAGATGAAAGCTATGATTGAAGACATGCAAGATAAATTACATAATGCTAATTTTGAGAGAAATGAGTTGAAAGAAGAAACTGAAATCCTTCAAAATGTCTTGCTTAAAACATCTAAAGAATTAGAGCGTTGTAAAACAGCGACAGAGTAATCGTTCCTCATGATGAAGCGTATATTTCTGATAGGAGCAGGTCGGTCAGTTAGCTCTTTGGTTTCTTATTTGTGCGAATACAATAAAACAAAACCGTTGCACCTAACTGTAGGCGATAAAGACATCTCCTTAGCACAAGAACGAATTAAAGACTTTCCCCGTGCAGAAGCTCTTTTTTTTGATGTTTCGGATAAGACAACATTAACAAAGGAAATTATTAAGGCTGACTTGGTTATTTCTATGTTACCTGCTCATTTACATTTTTCAGTCGCTCAGGAGTGTGTAGCGTTAGGGAAAGATATGCTAACAGCCTCTTATGTTTCGGAAGAAATAGTAGCGTTAGACAAACAAGCAAAAACAAAGGGAGTTAAAATAATAATGGAAGCAGGGCTCGACCCTGGTATTGATCACATGTCAGCCATGATGGAAATTGATCACATCAAAAAGGAAGGTGGCGAAATTGTATCATTCAAATCATTTACAGGAGGGTTGGTTGCTCCAGAAAATGATACAAACCCCTGGAATTATAAACTCACTTGGAACCCTCGAAATGTCGTGTTGGCAGGGCAAGGAGTGACGCAGTTTATTCGAAATAATAAATACAAATACATAGCCTACAATAATTTATTTAACCGTATTGAGTTGGTGAAAGTCAATGGATATGGTTTTTTTGAAGCCTACGCAAATAGAGATTCTTTGAAGTATCGTGAGCTATATGCGTTAGAGGGAATACCTACTATTTTACGAGGGACATTGAGACGTACAGGGTTTTGTAAAGCGTGGAATGTTTTTGTGCAATTAGGAATGACTGACGATAGCTATAGATTAGAAAACTCGGTAGAAATGACTTACCGAGATTTTCTGAACTCTTTTTTAGTGTATAGTGACGAATTATCAGTAGAAGCGAAAATAATTGAATATTTTGATTTGAACCCCCAAGGAGATATTTATAATAAGCTGAAATGGTTGGGTGTTTTTGGGAATCAAAAAATAGGCATTGAAAACGCTACTCCTGCTATGGCTTTACAAAAGCTATTAGAACAAAAATGGAGTTTAGAACCACAAGATAAAGACATGGTGGTGATGCAACATCAATTTGAATACAAACAAGAAGGGGAATTGAAAAAACTAATCTCTTCGTTTGTAACTCTTGGTGATAATGCAAAACATACAGCCATGGCAAAAACGGTAGGTTTGCCTTTAGGTATTTTGGCAAAATTGATTTTAGAAAATAGATTAGATGTTACAGGTGTGCAGATCCCCACTGTTCCTGGTATATACCGTCCTGTAATGACCGAATTAGATAGTTTAGGGATTCGATTTACCCGAGAAATAATCGACTTGTAACTAAAATATAACTACTTCGTATAGGCTATTAATGTTATTTTAATAAAATCGATTTATCTATGAAGAAGTGCTACAAAATTTTTATTCTATCAGATGCTAAAACGACAACAAATGAGCTGTCAAACTTACTTACTGAATACGAAAATTATGAATTACATTTTATTCCCTCAGACGTTCCTCTTTTTGACGTCTATAAATCGGAACCAGACGTAGTTGTTTTTGGGAATAACGTAAGGAAAATTGTTAAATGCCACGAATGGAGTAGCGCTGTAGCTTAAATATATAGGTAATGATTGGTGTATGCAAAATACACTAACAAGTATTTTTACAGGGAAACTTATTTTGTTCTATTAAGGTAGATAAATCCTTTGGTTTTATTTTTTTTTATCGGTTAAAGTATGTTTTCTATTGAATAGATACCTTAAAATGGAATTAAAGTTGGTTTTAGTGAAACATTCTTCTTAGTATTATAGTATTGAACAGTATTATTATTAACAAACACTATGAAATATCTTTTTTGGTTTATAGGATTAATAGCCTGCACCGTTTTTGGTGGGCATTATTACGTGTGTCACATACAAGAGATGTGTCCCGATTGTACAGCGAAGGAAAAGGTTGTCGAGAAGGCAATTGCTCCTGTGGTAGCTGAGGTTGAAAAAGTAAAAATTCCTGATTTAAATATCAATTACAAGGGTAACCCTATTTATAATTTCAAAGCGGAGATTGTAGAAAGTGAAAACCCGATGGTAACAGATGCTAGTCAGCTGAAAAGCATGAGGGATACGGTTTACAATCATTTGTACAAAAATCATCACCAACGTTTTGTTATCACATCTTATTATGATGGAGAAACAGAAACTGAAGCTGATGCTCTAGCGAGAGGTCAGAAAGTTTGGGATATGTTTAATGTAGATGATTTGGACGCTTCTAACTGTGAAATGCTTGCTGTAGCCAAACAAGGAGGGGGGTATGATTTGTCTTTTGCGGATAATGAGATAGATGACGAAGCCGTTTTTGAAGAGTTAAACAACAGGGTATTGTATTGTGCCTTTGGAGATAGTGAATTTCAAGAGCAAAAAAACTTGAATTTATATATTGGTAAGCTAAAAGAATATTTAGAAGGAAATCCATCAGCTAATTTAGCCGTCGTAGGACATACTGATGATGTAGGAAAAGCATCATCTAACAAATGGTTAGGATTGAAACGAGCGAAGTTAACAAAAGCGTACTTTATGAAACACGGTATTTTGTCAGACAGAATAGCGACTGGTTCTAAAGGTGAAACACAACCAATAGCCAGTAATAAAACAGATGAAGGACAGGCTAAAAACAGAAGAATAGTAATAAAAATTAATAAATAAACAGTTATGAATATGATTTTGAACGCAATATTTCCTTTCGCAACAAACAGAAGTAGCGTATGGATAGAATTTTTGATAATTGCTCTACTCTTTTTATTGTTGGGGCTTATCTTGGGGTGGTTACTTTTCAGAAAGTCAGGTAACGAATGTGATACAAGGGCTATTGAAACAGATTTGGAAGCACTAAAACGTAGGCTTAAATCGGAAGAGGAAGTGAATAAAAAGCAAGACGCTTTCCTTAATGAACGAAAAGTAGAAGATAATAAGCTTTGGGATGCTTTTCAAGCTTTAAAGGTGTCTGCTGCATCAGTATCTACGCCTGTAATTGAGCCAGTAGCCGTAAAAACGGAACTAAGTACTGATGACCATAAGTTAGCTGCTGTGTCTGCTAAAAAGCACTTATTGAATTTTGGTAGCTTTGGTACAGCAGAAGAGCATGAAAAAGATGATTTGAAACGCATCAGTGGTGTAGGTCCATTTATCGAGAAAAAACTGAATGCTTTGGATATTTATACATTCAAGCAAGTGAGTAAATTTACTCCAGATGATATTGATAATGTGACTGAAGCAATAGAATTCTTCCCAGGACGTATTACACGTGATGATTGGGTTTCTCAAGCAAAAAAAATGATGTAAGTGTAAGCTTAATTAAATCAAAAGGGTATCCATGATGGATACCCTTTTTTTGTACCTGAGATTTTGTGCAACAGTACACATAAGGGGGTAGGAGAGGTCAAAGTATGTCTTAATGTTTTTACTAGTTGATTTGGTTTAGACTTCACAATAAAAAAATACTGATATTTGATAATAATGAAACATAAACTAACTTTAGCCTTACTATTTGTGACTCTTTTTTCTTTTGGACAAGGGCAATTGTGTAAGCAAGATTTATTTCCCAAACAAAGTAAAAACCGTAAATGGGGTTATGTAAATCTATTTAACCAATGGCAAATATTACCCACTTTTACTACGGCAAATGCCTTTAGAGGTAAAACAGCGGTTGTGTTAATAGGTAAGAAGTATGGAGCTGTGAATTGTGACGGACGACTCATCGTGCCTTGCCAATACGAAGTGATGAAAGACTTTGTTGGAGGAAAAGCGTGGGTCAAAAAAGACGGGCTGTGGGGTTTGGTAAACGATGAAGGGAAAAGACTTTTACACCCTTTATATAAAGAGATAAAAGAAATAGCGAGTTATTCTGATCAAATTTGGGTATTACACGGACAGTATTGGGGCGTGTATGATTTGCAAAAAGAAACTTTTGTTTACGAGCCACAATTTACAGAAACCCAAGTACTCGATGCGAAAACAAGTTTAGTCAAAACAGATAAATACTCAGGGATAATACGAGTAGATAAAGCACAGGTGGTGTATCCGATGCAAATAGAAAAAGTATTAAAAGTAGCACCTTACCGATTGGCGATAAAAGAAAATAAGAAATGGGGAATGATTACCTACCACGGTGTATTGTTAGTTAAGCCACAATACGACACTTTGTTTTTTAAGTATAAAAATTTATTGCAAGTAGAAAAAGAAACGAAAAAAGGATTGGTGAATTACAAAGGAAGAGTAGTCACGCCTGTTCAATTTGACGAAATAGCAGACTTTCACCAAGGAGGAGCAAAGGTTTGTAAGGCTGGGGAATGCGGGTTTATTTCAGTAAGAGGGCGATTGGTTTTACCTCTTGAATTTACTTTTGCTGATCGATTTTCAAACGGACTCTGTATCGCTAAAAAAGAAAATAAGTACGGACTGATAAATGCTAAAAACGAATGGGTGGTTACAGATACCTTTGGATTCATTAAGTCTGGGGTAGGTTATGCATATTACGTAGCGGAATATAAAGGGCAGGAATACTTTATTAACCAGAGAGGAGAATTGAAAATAAATAAATCGTTTGAGTTTATTGATTTAGACGTTGAATCGAAGCTAGTAAGAGTGAAAAAAGAAGGTTACTTCTTGTATGATTTTGATAGAGATAAACAAAAAACAACAGAGAAATATGACCATATAGAAAAACGAAATGGAAACGTGTTTTTGTTTAAATCCGCAGGAAAATACGGAGTGCTTGACACCTTGGGGAAAGAAGTTATTCCTAATAATTACGAAGTATTAAGAATAGAAAATAAACGCCTGCAATATTTCTTTATCAAGCAAGGAGGGGAATGGGGATTGCGTTTGTTGAGTAAAGAGCTTATACGAATGGAAAATGAAGAATTAGCCTTTTTAGATGCGAATTATTTGTTGGTCAAAAAAAACGGTCTTTATGGTATAACAAGAAAAACAGGTCGCTCTGCTATTTTACCGTTGTACACCTCATTACGTGTTGCAATTGAAAATAAAAAACTTGTTTTTCCTCTTGTTTATAAGAAGAAGAAAAAATGTGGTTTAGTAAACAAACGAGGGGTGGAATTGAAATTACCAAAACATTCGGAATTGAAATACATACAAAACGGACTATTTGCTTACGCTAAAAAAGGAAAATGGGGAATAATAGATAAAAAAGGAAATATTTTATTAACACCTCAGTACGACACCGTAGGTAAATACAATAAAGGATGGATAGAAGTGGTATTAGATGGTAAGTCGCTGTTTGTCAATAAAAAAGGGAGAGTTGAATAAGCCCGAAGTAACCTCATTTGATATAAACCTCGTTTACTTTAATTAGTAGGCGAGGTCTTTTTATGTAAAAGGGTGGCGAGTACAACCGTTAGCTTTTGAATAACAAGGTTACTTTTCGTATCTTGTAAGGTATTAATGCTTACTTTGTGTTATTTGATAGAATACTTATGAAAAAGATATACTCATTACTGGCTTTTGTTTTTGTTTTAGGATTGACTTATGTTAATGCGCAAACACCTTCGTGTCCATTAGTACCTTCAACTGCTGCGTGGAATGAACTTAATTTTATGCGAACACCAGAGTTGAAAATTGGACAAGGTAGAGTTGCTAATATTCAAACATCTCAAACGTATGATATTGTTATACCAAATAACCGTTTTACTTGGGCTATAGCTGTAGCTCATTCTTGGCAATTGTATAGGAATACATTCCGAACAGAGTTGATGCATCCAGGTTTTTGGTTGGCTACAAGTATTAAAGAATCTAATGGAACGTGTGATGATCAAGCGACTTGGGACGCTGTTACTTACCCTCAAGCACCAATGAATGCGTGGGCGGCAACCTCTGTGTTTAATGCTGACGGCTGTTTTCATACAGATCAGTCTGGTTATGTTACAATTGCTTCTAGGATGCCAACTCGATTTGATTGTTCGGCAGTAGCTAATCAACACGCTGAATTAATGGGGGGGGATAACTTTGAAACAGGAGCTATAAGTAAAGCTTTTTACGATATAATAGGGACTCACAGATTAGCTTATGAGAAGAATTTAGATCCATTTGAATTATGGGCAAATACACAGGATCCTTATGCAATAGAACATACCGTTGCTTTTTATTACAATAGAGGGCTAAATGCCGGAGGAGCAGATGGCGTTTTTGTAGGGGCGGGTAGAACAGGTGCTTATGGTTGGAATCATTGGGCACTACAGGCTGGTTTTGAAGGTAATGGGAATTACGGAAAAGAAATAACAAAAATGGTAGCTGTATTAGAAAATGATGTAGCTTGGGCAGATGCTCGCTTTCCTTTAGAGGTTGGTCAAAATCAATTTTATGGGTATTTTGATGAGCAAATAGCTTGGGATACTGTAAATAGATATATTGATAAGATTCTTCCTTTGTATCCAGATATGGATATACAAAGTATTATCAATTATAAAACTGATGTTAAGGCTGTTTTTGATGGGGTTAATACAGGGTTATCAATATCTTTTAGATACGATTTTCCTGTGGTTTTGGATGCGATTATCTTAGGGTTACCAAAGGATGACCCTGTTCAGTCTGCAGTGACTGCGGTTGAAGGGAAAGGGTGTGGTTTGAAAACAGAGTGTTGGGGGCCCTATACGGAGATACGTGCAGATGGACCTATAACTTTTTGTAGTGGATTAAGTGTTACATTAAGTGCGGATGTTCTAGGTGCGAAATCGGGGGCTGTGTTTCAGTGGAAAAAAAATGGAATTGCTATCGCTTCAGAAACGAATGAGACATTAATTGTAACTGATCAAGGAGATTACACAGTCGAGGTTTGTAGGGATTATAACTATCCTACTGGTTGGCCAGCAGGACCAAAAGACGGCACGACAGAGTTATGTTGTGTAGAGTCTCACCCAGTTACTGTTAATGTTGATCCTGCTTGTAGTGGTTGTAACCTAACAGCAATAGCATCGGTTGTTACACCACCTACGTGTTCTAGGTACACTGATGGTGAATTAACAGTTGTAGTTGCTGGTTCTGGAGGTTCTGGGAATTACAATTTCTTATGGACAGGAGCAGGAGCAGGGACAACTCAAAATCTACTAAGTGCTACAGATGGTAAGTATGCGATTGAAGTTGTTGACCAAGCTGATCCAGCTTGTAAAGCCTTTGATTTTATAGAGGTTTTCCCTACATATGAAGTTTTAGATTCAATAATAGGTTCTGTAGATAAATACAATAGTTGTTTTGATGCAGACTTAGAGTCGGAGATAATTAAAGTAAAAGGTCCTTGTGATATCACTATTAAATATGGTGTTACTGCACCAGCTAATTGGGATGTGGCCTTTACTATGGATGTGTTGAAAAATGGGAGAGGTGTAGCGAATCTTTTTGAACCAGGGACACCTCCTGTTAATAAATGGAAAGCCCCTTATGGCACATGGGATCGTCCACCAACTGTGACTAAATTAAGAGTAACTGATGGTGATATTATAGATTTATAAGCAACATTAAATGTACCTTGCGGTACTGCTTTTGGTTATACAGTAGAATCAGCAATAAAAATATTTAACGATAATGATACAGAATTAAATTCATGGAGTTTCACAGGAAATACGGCAGGGACAACTCAATTTGGTACTTGGGGTAGCTCAATGTCCTTATACACCTCCTGTTTATAGCTATGAATGGACACCATCTTCTGGGCTTAGTACACCAACTTCAGAAAACACGAATGCTACATTTACTACGGATACAGAGTATACGATTACAGCGACCCACCCTAATGGTATTTGCAAAATATCGGATACAGTCAATGTCTATGTTGACCCTATCGCTTGTGCACCGGCCTGTGATGACCCATTGGTTGTTACTTTATCAGAAACTGGGAGTGAAGATATTTGTACACCTATTAGTAAAGCAATAACTGTTGGTCAAACAGGAACAGGAACTTTTGATTATTCTATAGACGGAGGAACGACTTGGCAAGCAAGTAATAGTTTTACTTTAACAAGTGGAGCGACTTACAATGTTCAAGTAAGAGACAATGCAAACCCAGCAGACAATGCGTGTAAAAAAACAAGTGGGGATTATACAATCGTAGCGATAGATAAACCTGCTATACCAACTTTTACAACAAGTACTACAGATCTTTGTGCAGGAGCAACAGGTGAGAGCTATGTTATAGGAGCAGAAGTAGGAGCAGATGATTATACTTGGACATATTCAGGAACAAATACCTCGTTTAATCCTGCTGCACCAACAGGAACAAGTGCAACGTTAGATTTTGCAAATAATGCAACAAGTGGCGATGTAGAAGTAACAGCAAACAACACGTGTGGAAGTAGCGATAAAGCAACGGTGGCAGTAACCGTGAATAGCTTACCAAGTGTAACAGCAAATTCAGATGCAACAGCAAATACGATTTGTAATGGCGAGGCTGTAATTTTAACAGGAGGTGGAGCAAGTACTTATGTATGGGACAATAGTGTGACCGACGGAACAGCAATTAACCCGACAGCAACAACTACTTATACAGTAGAAGGAACAGATGCTAATGGCTGTAAGGACAGCGAAACGGTAGCAATAACGGTAAATAGCTTACCAAGTGTAACAGCAAATTCAGATGCAACAGCAAATACGATTTGTAGTGGAGAAGCAGTTATTTTAACAGGAGGTGGAGCAAGTACTTATGTATGGGATAATAGTGTAACCGACGGAACAGCAATTAACCCGACAGCAACAACTACTTATACAGTAGAAGGAACAGATGCTAATGGCTGTAAGGATAGTGAAACGGTAGCAATAACGGTAAATAGCTTACCAAGTGTAACAGCAATTTCAGATGCAACAGCAAATACGATTTGTAGTGGTGAGGCTGTAATTTTAACAGGAGGAGGAGCAAGTACTTATGTATGGGATAATAGTGTAACCGACGGAACAGCAATTAACCCGACAGCAACAACTACTTATACAGTAGAAGGAACAGATGCTAATGGCTGTAAGGACAGCGAAACGGTAGCAATAACGGTAAATAGCTTACCAAGTGTAACAGCAACTTCAGATGCAACAGCAAATACGATTTGTAATGGTGAAGCAGTTATTTTAACAGGAGGAGGAGCCAGTACTTATGTATGGGATAATAGTGTGACCGACGGAACAGTAATTAACCCGACAGCAACAACTACTTATACAGTAGAAGGAACAGATGCTAATGGCTGTAAGGATAGTGAAACGATTGCTATAACGGTAAATAGCTTACCAAGTGTAACAGCAAATTCAGATGCAACAGCAAATACGATTTGTAATGGTGAAGCAGTTATTTTAACAGGAGGTGGAGCAAGTACTTATGTATGGGACAATAGTGTGACTGACGGAACAGCAATTAACCCGACAGCAACAACTACTTATACAGTAGAAGGAACAGATGCTAATGGCTGTAAGGATAGTGAAACGATTGCTATAACGGTAAATAGCTTACCAAGTGTAACAGCAAATTCAGATGCAACAGCAAATACGATTTGTAATGGTGAAGCAGTTATTTTAACAGGAGGTGGAGCAAGTACTTATGTATGGGACAATAGTGTGACTGACGGAACAGCAATTAACCCGACAGCAACAACTACTTATACAGTAGAAGGAACAGATGCTAATGGCTGTAAGGACAGCGAAACGGTAGCAATAACGGTAAATAGCTTACCAAGTGTAACAGCAAATTCAGATGCAACAGCAAATACGATTTGTAATGGTGAAGCAGTTATTTTAACAGGAGGAGGAGCAAGTACTTATGTATGGGACAATAGTGTGACCGACGGAACAGCAATTAACCCGACAGCAACAACTACTTATACAGTAGAAGGAACAGATGCTAATGGCTGTAAGGACAGCGAAACGGTAGCAATAACGGTAAATAGCTTACCAAGTGTAACAGCAAATTCAGATGCAACAGCAAATACGATTTGTAATGGCGAGGCTGTAATTTTAACAGGAGGTGGAGCAAGTACTTATGTATGGGACAATAGTGTGACTGACGGAACAGCAATTAACCCGACAGCAACAACTACTTATACAGTAGAAGGAACAGATGCTAATGGCTGTAAGGACAGCGAAACGGTAGCAATAACGGTAAATAGCTTACCAAGTGTAACAGCAAATTCAGATGCAACAGCAAATACGATTTGTAGTGGAGAAGCAGTTATTTTAACAGGAGGTGGAGCAAGTACTTATGTATGGGATAATAGTGTAACCGACGGAACAGTAATTAACCCGACAGCAACAACTACTTATACAGTAGAAGGAACAGATGCTAATGGCTGTAAGGATAGTGAAACGATTGCTATAACGGTAAATAGCTTACCAAGTGTAACAGCAAATTCAGATGCAACAGCAAATACGATTTGTAATGGTGAAGCAGTTATTTTAACAGGAGGTGGAGCAAGTACTTATGTATGGGACAATAGTGTGACTGACGGAACAGCAATTAACCCGACAGCAACAACTACTTATACAGTAGAAGGAACAGATGCTAATGGCTGTAAGGATAGTGAAACGGTAGCAATAACGGTAAACGCACAACCTACCTTCACAGTAACACCTCCAGCGACTAACCAATGTGGAAGTTACGACTTGAGTAGTGCAGTGTCAGCGGTATCAGCAGGAACGGCTAAATATTACAGTGACGCAACGGCAACCACAGAGTTAGGGAGTTCGACAGTATCAACAGTTGGAACAACTACTTATTATGCACAAGTAGATGATGGAACGTGTCAATCAATTATAAAAGCAATAGCAGTAACAGTAACCGCAGGTCCGACCGTAACGGTAACAAACCAAACAGCCCAATGTGGAGGTACTTACGATTTAGCAAGTTCATTTAACCCAAGTGCAGGAACAATTACTTATTATAGTAATTCGGGAGCAACAATGGCTATAGCTAAAGATGTTAATTCATCAGCAACCTATTACGCACAAACAGATGATGCAGGGTGTAAATCAGGTGTTGAAAGTGTGGTAGTAACAATAAATGAGATACCAACCTTTACAGTAACCAACCCAGTAGCACAATGTGCTGGAAGTTACGATATGTCAACAGCAGTAAGTGCGATGTCACCAGTAGGAGCAACTTTGGCTTATTATGATGCGTTGACAGGAGGCAATGTTGTTGGTAATTCAATAAGTACAACAGGAACGAATAGTTATTATTTGGAAGCAACAAAAGATGGATGTACAAGTGCATCGAGACAAGAAGTTGAGGTTATTATTGATGAAACAGTAACATTAACAGCAGCAACACCAGCAGCAGTTTGTTCACCAAATACGGTAAATATCACGAGTACAGTAACACCAGTTGCTACAACTTTAACTTACCACGTGGGAGCAGGAGGAACAGGAGCAGTAGTAGGAGATGCAACAGCAGTACTTACAACAGGAACATATTCAGTAAAAGGAGTAAATGGAACGTGTAATGCAACGGAGGATATTAGTGTTACGGTAAACCCACAACCAACTTTTACTTTTACAGCACCAGCGACTAATCAATGTGGAAGTTATGATTTGTCAACGGCAGTATCAGCTATATCAGCAGGAACGGTTAAATATTACAGTGATGCAGCGGCAACTACAGAGTTAGCAAGTCCAACGGTATCAACAGTTGGAACAACTACTTATTATGCACAAGTAGATGATGGAACGTGTCAATCAATTATAAAAGCAATAGCAGTAACAGTAACAGCAGGTCCGACAGTAACGGTAACAAACCAAATAGCACAATGTGGAGGAACGTATGATTTATCAAATTCATTTAGTCCAAGTGCAGGAACAATTACTTATTATAGTAATTCGGGAGCAACAATGGCTATAGCTAAAGATGTTAATTCATCAGCAACCTATTATGCACAAACAGATGATGCAGGATGTCAATCAGGTGTTGAAAGTGTGGTAGTAACAATAAATGAGATACCAACCTTTACAGTAACACCTCCAGCGACTAATCAATGTGGAAGTTATGATTTGTCAACAGCAGTATCAGCGGTATCAGCAGGAACGGCTAAATATTACAGTGACGCAACGGCAACTACAGAGTTAGGAAGTTCGACGGTATCTACAGTTGGAACAACTACTTATTATGCACAAGTAGATGATGGAACGTGTCAATCAATTATAAAAGCAATAGCAGTAACAGTAACAGCAGGTCCGACAGTAACGGTAACAAACCAAATAGCACAATGTGGAGGAACGTACGATTTATCAAATTCATTTAACCCAAGTGCAGGAACGATTACTTATTATAGTAATTCGGGAGCAACAATGGCTATAGCTAAAGATGTTAATTCATCAGCAACCTATTATGCACAAACAGATGATGCAGGGTGTAAGTCGGCTATTGAGAATGTAGTAGTAACCATAAATGAAATCCCAACATTTACAGTAACCAACCCAGTAGCACAATGTTCAGGAAGTTACGATATGTCAACAGCAGTAAGTGCGATGTCACCAGTAGGAGCAACTTTGGCTTATTATGATGCGTTGACAGGAGGCAATGTTGTTGGTAATTCAATAAGTACAACAGGAACGAATAGTTATTATTTGGAAGCAACAAAAGATGGATGTACAAGTGCATCGAGACAAGAAGTTGAGGTTATTATTGATGAAACAGTAACATTAACAGCAGCAACACCAGCAGCAGTTTGTTCACCAAATCCAGTAAGTATCATAAGCTCAGCATTACCAGTAGCTACAACTTTAACTTACCACGTAGGGGCAGGAGGAACAGGAGTAGCAGTTGGAGATGCAACAGCAGTAACTACAGGAGGAACATATTCAGTAAAAGGAGTAAACGGAACGTGTAATGCAACGGATGACATTTTAGTAACTATAAATGAGATACCAGAAGCAACTTTAACAAACTCCTCTGTAGAGATTTGTGATGATGGAAGTGAAAATGCAACATTGAACTTATCGGTAACAGGAGGTAATCCTAATTATGATATTGTATTAAGTAACGGACAAACGGTCAATTTAACAACAGCAACAGGAACACATAACGTAAGTACTGCGGCGATTTATACCGTAACAAGTGTCAAAGATTTGAATACAAATTGTATCAACACGACAACGAATACAGGTACGGTAACGGTGACGGATAGAACAAATATGACCATTACAGCACCAGTAACAAGTTGTGACGGAAGTAATGATGTAATTGTGACATTTGATGTTGCAGGAGGAGATGTAAGTAACTATGCGGTAACAGGTATAACGGGAACTTTTGTAGGAAATACTTTTACGTCGAATGCAATGGCGGAAAATATAACTTATACTTTTGGAGTAGAAGATGCTACAAGTTGTAATTACATTACAGGACAAACATTTACAAGAAGCTGTACTTGTTTAGAAACCGTTGATTTGACATTGGCTACAGGAACAAGCCCAGTCAGTATTTGTGGAGACGGAACGACAGAAGATTTAGAAATTACTTTAGCAGGAGGTGTGAATTATTCGTTTGATTTGTATAGAGACGGAACAACTTTGGTTCAGGCTTATACAAATGAAACAACAGGAACAATCACCAAGGCAGTAAGTGATGAAGGGATTTATACAATTAAAAACTATGTTGGAAGTTGTATTGCCTCGCTTAGTGGAAGTATCGAAGTGAAGCATAAAGTAGCAACAGCGATAACAACACAACCAACGATTGCAGGCGTGTTGTGTGATGGAGATGCTTTAGCATTGAGTACAGTTGCTGATGGCGAAAATCTAACTTACCAATGGAAATTAGGAACAGTAAATATTGGTACAGATGCACCAACTTATAATGTAGCAAGTACAGTGAAAGCGACACACGAAGGCGATTATTCAGTAGTAGTGACAGGAGATTGTGGTGTAAAAACAAGTATTCCTTTAACTGTGACTATAAATGAAACAACGGCAGACGCAGGAGTAATGACAGGAGCAACGGCTATTTGTGACAATGCGACAGAAACTTATTCTGTACCAGTAGTAGCAGGAGTGAATGTGAAATACACGTGGGAAGTAACACCAAGTGCAGGAGTTACCTTTAGTACGCCAAGTGATAATAATTCAATAGATATTACTTTTGCAACAGCCAATAGCTATGTAGTTAAAGTAACACCTGTAGGAGATTGTGGAACAGGATTAAGTACACAAATAACAGTTACAAACCCAGGTATTGTAACACCAACCGTGACTTTGGCTCAAACACCAATATTACCTTGTGAAGGAGATGCTGTAACAATAAAAGCAACGGTTAGTGGAGGTGGAGTAACGCCAGTATTTGTATGGACAACTGGTGTAGCGAATAATGGAAGTACGACTGATGAGTTAATTTTAACAAGTGTAGCCGACGCAGATGCAGTTAGTGTTGCGATGACGTCTAGTTTAGTTTGTGTATCAGTAGCAACAGCGTCAGATAATATTACTGTTACAGCAAAGAAAAAACCAGTAACACCTACGTTTGTAACAACTGATGTAGCTGTTTGTGCAGGAGAAAATGCGGTAGGTTATAGTATAAGTACAGTAACAGGAGCAGATAACTATACGTGGAGTTATTCTGGTGCAAATGCAATGTTTACACCAGTACCAACAGGAACGACGGGAACAGTTAATTTTGGGACAACAGCAACAAGTGGAGATGTAGAAGTTACAGCAAACAATGTTTGTGGAAGTAGTGCAAAAGCAACGATTGCAGTAACGGTAACACCAATACCGACTATTGCAGTAACGGCTCATACAGCACAATGTGGAGGAACATATAATTTAGCAAGTTCATTTAACCCAAGTGCAGGAACGATTACTTATTACACAAACTCGGGAGCAACAACGGTAGCAACGAACCCAGTAAACAGTTCGGCAACATATTATGCAAAAACAGCAGTAGGAAGTTGTAACTCAGTAGTAGAAAGTGTAGCAGTAACAATTAATGAAATACCAACATTTACAGTTACGGCACCAGTAGCTATTCAGTGTAAAGATTACGAATTGAGCAGTGCTGTATCAGGTATATCAACAGGAGCAATCGTTAAATATTACAGCGACGCTACAGCAACTACTGAATTAACAAGTTCGCTCATCACAGCAACAGGACCTTATTATGCTAAAGCGATAGACGGAACGTGTGAGTCAGTACCCCAATCGATAGCGGTAACGGTAACACCAATACCGACTATTGCAGTAACGGCTCATACAGCACAATGTGGAGGAACATATAATTTAGCAAGTTCATTTAACCCAAGTGCAGGAGTGGTAGCTTATTATGATAATGTACCAAGTTCACCTGCTATGGCAAGTTCAGTAGTATCATCTACCGATACTTATTATGCCGTAACAACAGTAGGGATTTGTAGCTCAGCAACAGCATCTGTAGTCGTAACAATAAATGAAATACCAGCCAAACCAAGTGCAAATTACAATTCGGTTTGTACAGACGATGAACTGCATTTATTAATAAACAGTCCATCGGTATTATTGACTTACGATTGGAAAGATGCAGGAGGTAGCTTTATAGGTCAAGGGTCAGATTTATTGGTGACGAATAATGTTGCACCAATAAACGAGCAAACTTATACCGTTGTAGCATCAGTAAACGGCTGTAGTAGTTTGTCAGATAACGTAACTGTTGTTATTCAACCGACACCTCACCCTGCTGTAACGATGAATGGCGTGGATGTAACGGATGAAAACAAAGTGATTTGTATGTATGATCTGCCAATTACTATTCAAGTAGCAAATGCAACAACAGAGCTTGTCTCATGGACACGTAACAGTATCGAACCAAAAGGGAATGGAGTAACTCTAAGCCTTACAGAAGAAGGAATTTATGAAGTAACATTAAACAATGGAACTTGTTCAAGTAAAGCGAAGGTTACGGTATCAGCTCAAGATCTAGCTGTTAGTATTCTATCAACACCCGAAACACTTAGTTTAGGAGAAACCGCAGATTTGGAAGCTGTATCAATAGGAGACATAGGTATCCTTACTTATGCATGGTCAGATAGTAATAGTGAGACTTATGCTGATGATATTGAGCTATCGATAACGCCAGAAAAATCAACGACTTTCTATGTTACTATAAAAGATGAAACGACAAATTGTGAAGCTACTTCTGAGTTTCAACTTGTAGTCTTTTTACCTATAACGATTCCAAATGCATTTACACCAAATGGAGATGGTATCAATGATACTTGGGTAATAGGTGGTTTAGAGGAATATCCAGATACAAAGGTATTTATCTATAACCGTTGGGGACAAAAAATTCATCAAAGTAAAGGAGGGTTTACCTCTTGGGATGGAATGAATCGTCTAGGTAAAAAAGTAACTATAGGTACTTATTATTACATTATCCATGTTGGAGGTAATGGTCGGAAACTACAAGGAGATGTAACAGTAATTCGTTAATATGCAGATGAATTATAGTTACAGGGGTGAAACGTACAGGTATGGGTTCCAAGGGCAAGAGACAGATAAGGAATGGCAGGGGGTGCTGTGTCATTTAAGTATCGTATTCATGACCCTCGTTTGGGTAGGTTTTTATCTGTTGACCCCCTAGCGGCTAAATATCCAAGTGTGTCACCATACGTTTTTGTAGTTAATAATCCTATTAATTTAATAGATCCTGATGGTAGAGAACCTATTGACCCAAGAACTGGAAAACCTATTTCTTTAAATTTAAACAGAGCAGCTGTTTATGATGCTAATTATATTGACTATGCTAAATTAAGCGTAGTAAGAGATAATGATTTATATAACAATGCAAACCCTTGGATAAAAAGAGAAAGAGGGAAGCCTGATGGAGAAGGTGCTGGAGCTTCTTACAATATTCACGAAAGCAATTTTAAATACACTTCTTCTGGAGCTAAAGCAGCTTTGGGTAAACTATTTCCAAGTAATAAATATCCTGGATCCGATTACGGCTCTCCGAATGATGGAATGTGGAGAAATGTTGCAAAGAAAGGAACTTATACTGATACCGTCCAAAAAAGTGTGTCTAGGTTATAAAAGTTTCCAACAATTTAACAAGTTTGTAATAGCAATAAAACAAATTAGATTAAAGAGTCAGAAACCTTATGGAATTAACAAAGAAACAAACAGAAGAAGTCTTAAGCAATTTTTTAGAGAAAGAAAATGGTTTAAATGACGTTTTACAGATGACATTAAATGCGATGATGCATAGTGAACGTGCAGAGCATCTAAAAAGTACGGTAGGTAATAAAGGGAATGGTTACCGTTTAGGTAAAGTCTTTGGCTTCGGTACACAATTAGAACTACGTATTCCTCGTGATAGGCAAAGTGCTTTTGCTCCTACAATACTAGCCTTATTCCGTGATCAAGAACATTATTTAAAAGAAGTATCCTTTCAAATGTATAGCAAAGGTTTAACTACTCGTGATATTTCCGAAGTTATGGAGACTATTTATGGTAAAAGTTATAGTAAAAGCACCGTGAGTAACATTAGTCAAAGTTTTTATAGTCAAATGGAAGCGTGGATAAATAGACCATTAGACGCTCATTATTTAGGTTTCTACATTGATGGTTTACACGTTAAGTTAAAACGTGATGGAAAATATCAAAATGAGTGTTTTTATATCATTCTAGGCTTAAAAGAAGATTATACAAGAGAAATAGTCGCTATTGTTAATTTCCCGTCAGAATCAGCTCAGGGATGGAAACAGATTTTTTCTGATATTAAAAATAGAGGAGTGAAATCAATAGGTATAATTGTTTCAGATGGGTTAGCTGGCTTAGATAATACTATCGCTCAGTCCTTTCCTAATACGCCTCACCAAAAGTGTTGTGTACACTTACAGAGAAACCTATCAGCGATGGTTCGTAGAGAAGATAAAAAAGAATTAGCACAAGATGTAAGAAATGTGTTATCTCCTGATAATGAAAATCATACCAAGGAAAAAGCAATAGTTCTAGTTAATGAGTTAGCGGATAAATGGCAAAAGAAATACCATAGGCTTTCAAAATATATTTTAAAAATGGAGTGGGAACCCTATTTTACTTATTTAGATTATCATGTGAAAATTAGACGTATGCTTTACACTACAAATTGGATTGAGCGTTTTAATAGATGTGCAAGGCGTACACTCAAAATAAGAGGGGCTTTTCCGAATGAAGAGTCAGTCACAGCACTAATAACAAGTACAGCAATGGATAAAACAGAAAAAACATATAGATATCCAATTTATAATTTTAACTTGGAAGAGAAATTAAAAAGAAAGAGATAAACCAATATGTGCTTATTAATTTATTGAAAACTTTTTAACCTCCGCAGACACACTAATATGGACACTACCCTTATACTTTTTTAGATGATAGATATTCAGAATCTGAAGTGTTTCATATAAATCAGACATCATTTAATATTATGACAGTTGAGCAGAATTATATTACTCAAATTGTCAATTTAACTCGACCAGATGGAGACGGTAATTTTAATATCAATAGCGTAACTTCTTTTAATACTCAAAAAGGAGATATTCAATCTCGACAAGTAGGCACTTGGTGGGGTGGAACAAGAACGGAAAAATACAGAACACTTACAGTAACTGAAACTACTCAAGGGTATAAAAATAATCAAGCTTCTGGAGCTGCTACATCTAAAACTTATACAAGAGAAGAAATCGTAAAGTAAGTATGAAATACGAGATAATTATGGTAGTGTCCATATTAGTGTGTCTGCGGAGGTTAAAAAGTTTTCAATAAATTAATAAGCACATATTGGTTTATCTCTTTCTTTTTAATTTCTTTTCCAAGTTAAAATTATAAATTGGATATTGAATTAGCCCCTTAAAGGTTCGGACATTATTATATATCAAAAAGTATAATAAATTTGTAATTATGTCAAAGAGAAGAACATTTAGTAAAGAGACGAAGCAGTCGATATTAGAGGAGGCTAAAACCAATGGAGTTAATGTAACTCTATTGAAGTATGGTATTTATCCTGTCACTTATTATTCATGGAAGAAGAAGTTTGCTCAAATGGGTGAAGCAGGGTTTCGTCATGGTATGACTCCAGAGCATTTGAAAGAGATAAAACGCTTAGAAAAAGAGAACAATCTTCTCAAAAAGTTATTGGCAGAGAAGGAGTTAGAAGGTCATTTAAAAGATGAATTGCTAAAAAAGAAACGTGCCTGGGAGAAAAGAAACAAATAGTTTCAAGATTTATTTGTTTAGGCTTAAAAAGAGATGTAGTGTTAGGGATTTCAAAACTTTCAAAACATCAATATTACTATAAGCCAACAGGTAAACTCTCAGGCAGGACTCCGTCATCAACGACACTGAAGTTAGTTGATAATTCGTTAAAAGACATTAGTAACAAGCAAGTATTGTTTGATATTCGTGATTGTCAAGAGGATGAAGATACAAATTATGGATATCATAAAATGACCTGTGAATTACAGCAAAAAGGCTATTACATCAACCATAAAAAGGTTTATCGCTTAATGAAGTTGGAAGGGTTACTTAAACCAAAACATCAAAGAGCAAGTAAAACATATGCTAAATATAGAGTTGTTTGTCCAGAATCACCGTTAAGTTTAATCGAAATGGATATCAAACAAGTTTGGGTAACCGAGAATAGAAGTCACGCTTATATTTTAACGATTATAGATACATTTACTCGTTTTGTCTTACATAGAATTGTTGGCTTCTCAATGAAGGCTGTACAGGTCAAAAAAGTATGGGAATATGTGATTGAAAACTACTTACAACCAGCTGATTTATTAAATAAAAAAATAAGTATTGAAGTCCGCAATGATAATGGGCCACAATTTATAGCCAAAACAGTAAGGGAATTCTTTGATGAAAATCATTTGAATCAAGTATTTACACACCCTTATACTCCTCAGGAGAATGGACACATAGAAAGCTTTCATGCTATTTTATCAAACTCATTAGGTAAGAATCCTTTTTGGAGTATTCAAGAGTTAGAACATAAAATAAATGACTTTTACCCCAAATATAACAGTGTACGTTTGCATAGTTCAATAGCAAATTTAACACCTTATCACTTTTGGAAACTATGGGAGAATGGTTTAATAGACCGTAAGGTGTTAAAGCATAAAAAAGTGAAATTTAAACTTAAAATGCCATATCAAGAATTGTCAAGTAACCTGAATTTAAAGGAAATTCCTTGTTCGTTTCCTGATGAAGTAATAAACCATAAAGAAACACTTGGAAAAGTAACTAAGCTTGATGTTTTTGAAAAACAATTAGTAGCAGTTCCTTGTTAATTGGAAAAAATAACGATATTACCAAACTAAAAATAAGATTGTCCGATTAATAGGGGGCTAGACCAGTGGGGCTTTTTTGTTCTTCGTTGTTTACTCACATTGAACGCATTGCAAATGCGCTCTAGCCATCATTTTTTATATGCGCGCGAGCGGGTGGCTTGTTGCCAAATTACACATCCTTTGATACAAGTGTAGTAAAAAAAGAAGCCTCGACAAGTTCGGGGCTGTGATTCTTTAATTTTATTTTGACAATTTAGGAAGTGCTGTTAAATCGGGATTATAAATATATATTTCGGGTTTTTCAAAACCTTTCTTTTCATTTGGTCTTTGCAAGTTTTCTGTTTTATAAAAAGTTAATGTGTCCCCATTATTGCTAATTTTTGCGTACCTGTAAATATTGTACAACTCATAATCTCGACTAAGCAGATATTCTATAAAGATTTTATCGTCTTTTGAAGAGTATCTATTTAAAACTCCTTCGGTTTGTTGTAATGTGTTGTTGGTTAATGGTTCACTAATCCTATAACTTTTAAACACAAAGCTACTATCTGTGAAATGCAACGTTTTATAATCGTAATTCTTGTAATAATCACTATATTCTTTGCATACATAAGCACCTGACAATTTTAATCTATCATCAAATTTGAAATTATCCTTTTGTATTGTATATAATGTTTGGATTATGGAATCATATTCAACTCTTGATAGTTTGCCTTTTTCAAGTTTATTTAAGTTTCTTGAAAATGTCATATACCTGCGACTACAAGAGAAAATCAACAGAATAAAAGCCATAGCAGAGATTTTAAATATCAGTTTCATATTTGACTTTTATCTTTGTAAACCGAACCTAAATACTGTGCCCCTACTGGTCTAAGCGTCTCGCTTTGACCCGCATAACAAGAATGCATAAACACGAAAGAATACCGTTTAATGTCTTTGCTAGAAAGGGTAGTGTCCATATTAGTGTGTCTGCGGAGGTTAAAAAGTTTTCAATAAATTAATAAGCACATATTGGTTTATCTCTTTCTTTTTAATTTCTCTTCCAAGTTAAAATTATAAATTGGATATTTATATGTTTTTTCTGTTTTATCCATTGCTGTACTTGTTATTAGTGCTGTGACTGACTCTTCATTCGGGAAAGCCCCTCTTATTTTTGAGTGTACGCCTTGCACATCTATTAAAACGCTCAATCCAATTTGTAGTGTAAAGCATACGTCTAATTTATCACATGATAATCTAAATAAGTAAAATAGGGTTCCCTCTCCATTTTTAAAATATATTTTGAAAGCCTACGGTATTTCTTTTGCCATTTACCCACTAACTCATTAACTAGGACTAATGCTTTTTCCTTGGTATGATTTTCATTATCAGGAGATAATACGTCCCTTACATCTTGTGCTAATTCTTTTTTATCTTCTCTACGAACCATCGCTGATAGGTTTCTCTGTAAGTGTACACAACACTTTTGGTGAGGTGTATTAGGAAAGGACTGAGCGATAGTACTATCTAAGCCAGCTAACCCATCTGAAACAATTATACCTATTGATTTCACACACAACAATTGTCCTTGATCCATAAAAACACCTTTTCCATCCTAAGCTCGTAATAAAACGACAGTTAGAAAAAAGAGTGAAATTGAAACAAAAAAATAGGTTATTGACAGCTTTTCCTTCTTCTATTAAGTTTATATCTATAACTTCTTTTAATACTTTTAAATTAGATATGGGTTCAAATCATCATGTGACTATAAAAAGGATACTTATCTATGATGCCTCAAACCAATTAGTTGAAGAGATTAGTGACGAAGGTATTGATTCGTTTGGTAATGAATTGACACCAGGTATTTATTTTTTGACGATTGTAACAGAGGTAAGGAATGTAACAAAGAAAATAGTTAAGCTGTTTTAATCTCGTGTATTTAAGGATTGGGTAATTCTGAGATAATCCCCATTTTGTACATAAATACATTAGCTATATTTAGACCTCTTTGAATAGCTTCTTCGGCTTTTGGTCCCTCAAAATTTTCATTAACTGTTTGGTAAAAGAGTACCAACCAACGCTCAAAATGCTTTGCTTCGACAGGGAGACGCATGTGTTTAGGGAATGGCTGACCACTGTATTTGGCTGATTGTAATAAGATACTTCCCCAAAAGCTATACATAATAGGCATGTGTTTTTCCCAATTTACTTTAGCGAAACCATTGAAAATTGGTGAAAGTAAATCATCCTCATTTACTTTGTTATAAAATTTATTGACTAAAATAATGATGTCGTCCTGAGTTGTGATGTCTGCTTTCATAAATACTAGCTTTTGTATAAGGTAAAGGTCGTGAATATACAGATTTAATAACTGATAAAAGTCATTTTTCAGTTTAGATGAATAAATACGAATAAAAAACATTGATGTAAGTCAATATTGGTAAAGCCTTTGAAAATGCGTACCTTTGCCCACTTGTTGAGAAAAACACTAAATATGAAATTTATAAAAGAGTTGTCATCAAACGTTAAAAATGATACATTAGCAGGAATGACGGTATCGTTGGCAATGATACCTGAAGTGGTGGCGTTTGCTTTTGTAGCGAAAATAGATCCATTAGTGGCACTTTCAGGGGCTTTTATGATTGGCTTGATTACGGCAATTTTTGGAGGGAGGCCAGGGTTGATTTCGGGTGCGGCAGGTGCTGTAGCTGTTATTTTTGTGGATTTGATTGCTAAAGGTCACGAAAGAGGACTGGCTTTTGATGCTCCTATCCAAAATATGGGACTTTATTATTTGTTAGGAGCTGTTGTATTGATGGGACTTTTACAAATAGCCGCAGGGTATTTCAAATTAGGGCGCTTTGTTCGTTTGATTCCTCATCCTGTGATGTTGGGGTTTGTAAATGGTTTGGCTGTTGTTATCTTTTTGGCTCAGTTAAATATGTTCCCGAATGGTTTACCTAGTTTGGGAGATTTCTTTCATGGTGATAAAAGTTGGGCGTTAAGTTTCGGGAATTATTTAGTTGCCTTTTTTGGTCAATTAACTGAAATTAATGAATTGACTAAAATGCTTGGTTTAGTTACGGTAACGATGTTGATTATTCATTATTTACCGAAACTTTCACAGAAAATACCAGCAGCTTTAATGGCTATTTTGATTATCACATTGGTTACGGTTTTTGCTGAGATAGATGTGGCAACAGTAGGGTCTTATATTAAAAGTGAAGGAGGAGAAGGTTTAAAAGGTCATTTCCCTACATTCAATACGGAGCTTTGGGCAAATTTACCTTTCAGTTTTGGTACGTTGAAGTTTATCTTACCTTATGCTTTTTTAGCGGCATCAGTTGGTCTTATCGAGTCGTTGATGACCTTAAATTTGGTAGATGAATTGACAGATACACGTGGAGACGGAAATAAAGAATGTATCGGTCAAGGTGTAGGTAATATTGTTAGTGGTTTGTTTGGAGGAACAGGTGGTTGTGGTATGATTGGTCAAACCATGATTAATATCAGTGCTAAAGGGCGTGGTAGGCTATCAGGGATTGTGATGGCATTGACTTTGTTGTCGTTTATTTTATTTGCTGATAAATACATAGAAATGGTGCCTATTGCTGCATTGGTTGGGGTGATGTTTATGATGGTTATCGAAACATTTGCTTGGTCAAGTTTACGTATAATGGGAAAAATACCAAAGTCAGATGCTTTTGTGTTGGTCGCAGTTTCTGTGATTACAATTTTTGCTGATTTGGCAATCGCTGTATTTGCAGGTGTGATTATATCCGCTTTAGTGTTTGCTTGGGAAAATGCAAAACGTATTCGTGCAAGAAAATACATTAAGGAAGACGGAACGAAAGTGTATGAAATTTGGGGACCATTATTTTTCGGTGCTATCACAGCGTTTAATGAAAAGTTTGATGTGAAAAATGACCCTAAAAGTGTAGAGATAGATTTTATAGAGTCACGTATTTCTGACCAATCAGCGATTGAGGCAATCAGTATTTTGGCACACAAATACAAAGAGGAAGATAAAAAACTAGTATTAAAACACTTGAGTAGAGAGTGTAAAGAACTGTTATTGAAAGCTGACCCTTTGTTTGAGGGAATGATAGAAGAGGCGATTGATGATCCTCGTTACCATGTAGCTGCAGATCCTGCTACTTTTAAATAGGCTAGAGGAATAAAATAAAAGTCTGTTGTACTTACCTTTTTCGGGTAAACACAACAGACTTTTCTGTTTAAGAAAAGCCATAATTGCTACGCTCTTTTTCCTGAGAAAAAAGAGCGTGGATAATAACTTTATTTATCTTTGCCAATTCTGTTTTTTTTCGAGTAAATTGTGAAAAGATACAGAAACAAAATAAGATGGTAAAGATAAGGTCAACAACCGTTTTGGCGGTAGTTCATAATGGAGAAGTAGCGATAGGAGCAGATGGTCAAGCGTCTATGGGGAATACAGTAGCTAAATCAAACGTACGTAAAATCCGTAAATTGGCAGATGGTAAAATTGTGACAGGTTTTGCAGGGTCAACTGCCGATGCCTTTACTTTGTTGGAGCGTTTTGAAGAAAAGTTGAATGCCTTTGGTGGTAATATGACACGTAGTGCTATTGAGTTGGCTAAAGATTGGCGAACTGATCGTTACTTACGAAAGTTGGAAGCGATGTTGATTGTAGCCGATAATAAAGGAGCTTTAATCGTTTCGGGAACAGGAGATGTATTAGAACCAGATTTTGGTATTTGTTCGATTGGTTCGGGAAGTAACTACGCACAGGCAGCAGCAAGAGCCTTGGTTAAACATGCTCCTGATATGTCAGCGAAACAAATAGTAGAAGAAAGTTTACATATAGCTGCTGATATCTGTGTGTTTACAAATCATAATTTAATCGTTGAAGAAGTAAAATAATGCAAATATTACATAACCCACGTTGTAGCAAAAGCCGTGAAACGCTAAAACTAATTCAAGAAGCAGGAGTAGAACCTGAAGTTATATTGTATTTAGAGAATAGCCCTACAAAAGAAGAATTAAAAGGAATACTTAAGAAGTTAGGTGTCGGAGCAGAAACTATTTTGAGGAAAGGAGAAGCGATATTTAAAGAAAATTATAAGGGTAAAACGTTTACAGAAGACGAGTGGTTGGCTATTTTGGTGGCGAACCCAAAGTTGATAGAAAGACCGATTGTAATCAACGGTAACCAAGCAGTTATTGGTCGTCCACCAGTCAATGTGAAAGATTTACTCTAAGTAAGATAGAATTATGCCTGTACCTGCAGCTACTGTTATTGCCGATTTGAAAAATGGGAATTATTCACCTGTGTATTTTTTACAGGGAGATGAACCATTTTACATAGATCAAATATCAGATTATATTGAACAAAATGCACTTGAAGAAGCCCAGAAAGGGTTTAATCAAGTTGTAATGTATGGTCGAGACCATACGGTTGGCAGTATCATGACACAAGCAAAACGTTTTCCGATGATGTCGGAGAGGCAAGTAGTGATTGTGAAGGAAGCACAGAATATTTCTGATATCAACAATGAGGCAGGAGCGAAGTTACTTTCCGCTTATATAACCAATCCGTTGGCTACAACTATTTTAGTGTTTGCTTATAAAAACAAAACACTTGATGGGAGAAAGGCTTTAGGGAAAGAGTTGGATAAAAAAGCCATTTTAGTTACTTCTAAAAAACTTTACGATAATAAAATACCGGGTTGGATTGCAGAGTATTGTAAAGATAATGGTCATGCTATCCGTCAGAAAGCAGTAATGTTGATTGCTGAACATGTAGGGAATGACCTTTCTAAGATAGCAAATGAAATCAAAAAAATGCTTATCAATTTCAAAGGACATACTGAAATTGATGAAGAGCATGTAGAGAGATACATTGGTATCAGTAAAGATTACAATGTATTTGAATTACAAAATGCTTTAGGGAAACGTCAAGTATTGAAAGCCAATACTATTATTAATTATTTTGAGCAAGACCCTAAAAGTAATCCGATTATCCCTATTATAGCGTTATTGTATTCGTATTATTCAAAAATATTATTGGTTCATCATGCCAAAGATAAATCGGATAGAGCGATTGCGAGTGTCCTGAAAGTGAACCCGTTTTTTGCGAAAGACTATATTATTGCTTCAAAAAATTACAAGTTAGGTTCTACTATTTTAGCTATTCAGGCTATTCAAAAGGCAGATTTACAGTCTAAAGGAATTGTCGGAGGTAGTTTAGCTCAAGGACAAATTTTGAAAGAACTTGTTTTTACTATAATGCATTGTTGAATTAAAAAGTAACTTATTGGTTAAGTAATAATTTACTCACCGCAAATATTAGAGGCGTTCGCCTTAAGAAAAGCCATCTGTAATTATTAAAAGTTCCTTTCGTACTCTTCTAATCGCTTACGTAAACGTGAAATTTCTCTCAAGTGCTCCTCTTCTCTTCGTTGAGATTCTTCTTGTGTCAGACGAAGTTCTTCTACGTTAAGTAACATTTCTTCTTCTTGCACCATCATCTTCTTAGTCAATTGCTCTGATTGGTTAAGTAACACCTGTGTTTTACTATTCACCTTTACAGAAGCCAAAGCAGATGCAATATTTTGAGCTACTTTTTCAACAAAACTCAACTCATAGTTTTCCAGTTTCTTAAAAGAAGCCATCTCTATAACACCTTGAATTGTTTCATTAAAAATGAGAGGTATTATCAACACACAGCGAGGTGTAGAATGCCCCAAGCCAGAAGTTATACTTATATAATCAGCTGGTATATCAGTCATATATACACTTTTTTCTTCTTGCCAACATTGCCCAACTAATCCTTGACCTTTAACTATCTTTTTATTCAGGTACTTCTTTTTTTCATAAGCATAACAAGATACCAAGGCTAAAGAAGGAACTGTTTCCTCTTCGTTCACAACAAACAGCGCTCCTTGATTGGCATTTAAAAATTGTACTAAGTTCAAAATAACGTCATCACCAAACTTGAGTAAATTATTTGAGTTATCTCCTAAAATCTCCGAAAAACGTGCTAATCCCTGATTCACATGACTACGTTGTGCTTCTTCTTTTGCAATATTCAACAAACTTTTCTGCATTCCATGTAAAGAATCTCCCAATTTACCATTCCCCTCAAAACTCATGTCTTGATCTAAATCAAACTTTCCATCACTCGCGTGTTGCGCAAAAATTTGCACCTTTTGAAAGGTGTTATTTATTTCCTTAATATACGTATCAATCTGTAAGTAATCTTTCGTTTTCATACTTACAAGGTCTAACAAGTTCCCTTCGTTAATGTTTTTCAATATCGTTTCTAAACGACGAATTGGGTATTTCAAAAAACGAGAACTTCGATAAACAATAAGTAGCACGCCAACCAAAAAAACAAGTCCCGAAATCACTACCAAACCAAAATAGTCTTCTTTGTATTTTGGTTTGAAAAAATGACCTTTTCCCTCTTGCAGGTTCTCATTAAGAAACTCTTTTGATGAAGTGTTCAATTCGCCAGTATATTGGCTCACTTTAGCTATTTGTGCTATCTTCTCTCGCTCTCTTAACGATGAACTTGTCGAATCCACATAATTAGCCAATAAATCATTATGAATTTTCTTTACACGGTAGATATTATCAAATATTTTATAATATCCTGCCTTCAACTCGTCAGGTTGATCTTTTAAGCTTTCATTTAATGAATTTAATTTAGGTATTATTTTCTCTTTCCATAAAGCATCTAATTCTTTATGCTTCACTATTTCTTTTCCTCCACGAGGAGCATCTAATCGATGTAATACATAAGTAGAGGCTAAATTAACATCTAAGATTAATTGATTAATTTTTACCTTTTGTTCTAAAAAAGAAAGCTTTTTTTGATTTTTATCAAAAGTAACTTTATTCAATTTATTATTAGCTATATAATCGCCTTCTACAAGGTTATAGTTAAACAATAAAATAATTAAAGCCAGCCCTACAATTAAGAAAGAAGACCCTAAAATATTTAATGATATATCTGATGATTTGAGTTTTAACCTCATATTAATTTATCAATAGTGTGTTTTAATTGAACCGTAATTACGACCAATACTAAAAGATAAGAAAAAGAAATAAAAAAAGCCACTTGAAATGAATCAAGTGGCTAAAATAGATGATTTATTTTTCTTATTTCAAGAAAAACATTTCTCTATACTTTGGTAATGGCCACATTTCGTCGTCAACTAACAATTCTAATGAATCGACAGCTGTTCTGATTGTTTCCATATACGTATGTTTTACTTTATGACAGTAAGCTTTTGCTTCTTCAGCAGCACTTCCTTCGATTTTAGCAATCTCGGCTAACATTGCTGTTACGTTAGATTTTACTGTATTAATCAAAGCAGATACCTCTTTCAAAGTTTCCAATCCTGCTGAGTTATCAATTCCTAAATCTTCCAACCCTGAAACGTTATCAATCAATACACTTTGGTAATCGATAGCAACTGGTAAGATTTTGTTCAATGCCATTTCCGCCATGATATTAGCTTCAATATCAATTTTTGTAGCATAAATCTCTTGAAAAACGTCGTAACGAGCTGTTAATTCAACTTTATTCATTACTCCCATAGAAGAGAACAAGTCAATTGATTTTTGCTCTACATAGAAATCTAAAGCATCTGGTGTATCTTTTACATTAGACAAACCTCTTTTTTCTGCTTCAACAACCCACTCGTCTGAATATCCATTTCCTTCAAAACGGATAGCTTTAGACTGTTTTACATAAGTTCTTAAGATACGAACAATCGCTTCTTCTTTCTTCTCTCCATGTTTAACAGCAGCTTCAACTTCTGTTTTAAACAATTCTAATTGAGCAGCCATGATTGTGTTCACAACGGTCATTGGCATACCACAAGATGCAGTAGAACCAACGGCTCTGTATTCGAATTTGTTTCCTGTAAATGCGAATGGTGATGTTCTGTTACGGTCTGTGTTATCCAATTTAAGGTTAGGGATTCTTTCGATTCCTAATCCCATAACTGGTTTTTGCTCTCCTTTGATAATTGGGAATTTCCCTGTTTTCTCAAAGTCATTTAATACTTCGTCCAACGTTTGACCTAAGAATGCTGAGATAATAGCAGGAGGTGCTTCGTTTGCTCCTAAACGGTGATCGTTTGATGCAGAAGCGATAGATGCTCTCATAATCCCTTCGTTGTCATGCAATGCTTTCAACGTGTTAATTAAGAAAGATAAGAAGTACAATCCATCTTTTTGAGAAGTAAATGAAGGTTCAAATAAATTTCTTCCGTTGCTAGTTATTAATGACCAGTTATTGTGTTTTCCTGAACCGTTAATTCCTGCAAATGGTTTTTCGTGCATTAAACAAGCCAAACCATGGTTGTCTGCTGCTTTTGTAAGCATTGTCATCACCAATTGGTTATGATCGTTTGCTACATTGATATCTTCAAAGATAGGCGCCATTTCGAATTGACCTGGAGCAACTTCGTTGTGACGAGTTGTTACAGGAATACCTACTAAGAAACACTCTCTTTCAAATTCTTTCATGAATTCCAACACACGGTTAGGAATTTCTCCGAAATAATGATCATCTAATTGTTGCCCTCTTGGTGAAGGAGCTCCAAATACTGTTCTTCCTGTTAAAACTAAATCAGGACGCGCATTGTACATTCCTTTGTCAATCAAAAAGTATTCTTGTTCTACTCCTAAAGAAGAAGAAACCTTCTCTACTTTTGGATCAAACATTTTACAGATTGCAGTTGACGCATCATCTACGGCTCTTTGAGCTTTCAATAAAGGTGATTTGAAATCTAATGTTTCTCCTGAATAAGATACAAATACACAAGGAATAAATAATGTTCCTTTGTAAATCCACATTGGTGATGTTGGGTCCCATCCTGTATATCCACGAGCAAAGTGTGTCCCACGAATTCCTCCGTTAGGGAAAGAAGAACCATCAGGCTCTTGTTGTATTAATAATTTACCTTTAAATCCTTCGATACCGCTGTATTTGTCGAAGAACGTATCGTGCTTCATTGCTGTACCTCCAGTCAATGGTTGAAACCAGTGAGAAAAGTGAGTAGCTCCTTTGGAAGTTGCCCAATTTTTTGCTGTTACTGCAATTGCATTTGCTGTAACCTCATCGATTTTAGTTCCATTTTTTATCGCATCTTCAATAGACTTAAAGTCATCAGATGAAAGTAATTCCTTCATTTTCGATAACCCGAAGTAGTTCGCTTCGAAATAGCTTGAAATTTTAGAAGATGGTACTTCCGTTTCTACTGGAAGAACGCTTGTCACCTTCTCAAGAGCACTTTGTCTTGAATATGCCATAATTTATTTTTCTTATGATTAGAAATAGAAAACCAATATGATTTCCCTTATCGTTTGCAATATACTTCTTCCATTTTAGAATACAACTTTATAAAATGAGTTTTTTACTATCTATCTTAGTTAAAATCGCATTTTAACCAAATTGTTCTTGAAATAATCCTATTGTAAGACTGTCACGTCTTCCTTCTTCGGTGTTATTTCTGTTTTTATACGAAAAATGCCTTTTTCTCTCTTTATTTCTCTAAATTTTAACTAATTCATTATAATTAAGACTAAAAAACAGGAAAAAAGAACCGTTTTTGTTAAAATTGGTCGCGTTTTCTATTTTTCTTGTTTTTTGGTAAACTACAAATAATCCATTTTATCAATAGTTACCCACAGAAAACCTTACCTTTCTATTCCGTCATAAAATCAGGTGCTTTTCAAGTAAACTAAAGCTTCTAAAAAGCTAAACTTGATAAGCTGTCTTTATATATAGGGCATTGTTTTTGTTCTAACTAATTTAGAGGCTGGGTTTGTTGGTTGCGAAGGTGGCTTCTTGCGTTAGGGATTGAAGTGGAAATCCTTTGTGAGGAACGAACAAAGATTGAGAACGATAAAGCCCGACCCTTTTCTGAGTTTTTATCGATGAACTTACTTTCTATCGCTGTTTTGTGTAAATATATACAATAAACCATTTCATCTAAAAAGGGGAACGCCCTAAAACGCATCTAAATTATTTGATAAATCATTTTAAATTGTAGAACTTATGTATATGAAAAAACTATTACTTATACCCACACTTGTTTTGTTATTGGCTTTTACGTCAAATTCAACGACCACTTTCCCGCCTATGGCATGTTCCGACTTGCACGATAAGGTAGTTTCTTTACCTAAAGATATCACGGGGAAAATGTCTATTGTAGTCTTGGCTGCTTCAAAAAAGACAGAGGCTGACCTCAAATCATGGATGGTGCCGATTTACCAAAATTTTATCGCTGACCAATCAGGAAATATTTTCGCCTCGGAGGCTTACGATGTCAATACGTATTTCGTACCTGTGTTTAGCGGTGTGGCTAAGACGGCTGCAAAAAATATCAAAAAACAAATGCTTAATGGTTTAGATCCATCGCTACAATCAAACGTGCTTATCTACAAGGGAAATGCGAAAGAGTTGTACAAATCATTGGGAATGAACACCAAAGAGGTCGCCTTATTGGTCGTTGATGCGAAAGGAAATTTGGTCAAAAAAATAGCTGGTGGTTATACGGAAGAGAAAATGGCTGCCATCGAAGATTTACTATCCGAATAAGTCTATTGATTACTTTTTTTAGGGAACCGAAAGTTTATGCCTTCGGTTTTTTTATGTGCTAACATTAGTCTATCTCTCTTATTTACAGCTATAAATTAATTTTCTAAATTTCCATATTAACATTAAATACGGTAATGGTTAATGATATTACATGTTTTACTCCTTATTATTAATTATAATGTAATAATATAAGGTGTATAGTAACGTATTGGTAATTTATAAGC
>CBDCZI010000006.1:5000-21551 GCA_965224495.1 Cytophagales bacterium
GATCAGATAAGTGCTGAAAGCATCTAAGCACGAAACTGACCTCAAGATGAGGCTTCCATAGAGGGTCGTAAGAGACTATTACGTTGATAGGCTGCAGGTGTAAAGGTAGAGATACCATAGCTGAGCAGTACTAATTACCCGATAACTTCCCATCAAATATCTCTTTGGTGATTTAATTTCTCTCTCATTATTGTTAATTAAAGTCGTAAGTCTTTAGTAGTAAGTCGCAAGATAACTACGAAGATAAACTTCAAAGAACAATTTATAATATTACAGGTAGTATATCCAGGATAAGTTTGGAGATATACAACTGCTAGGAGCCAAAAGCAACTAGCAAGAAGCCTAAAAAGAATGGTGGTAATAGCGCAGGTGTTCACCTCTTCCCTTTCCGAACAGAGAAGTTAAGCCCTGTAGCGTCGATGGTACTGCAATCATATGTGGGAGAGTAGATAGCCGCCAACCTTATTTTAAAGCCTCTGTATTTAATTATACAGAGGCTTTTTTTATGCCCAAAATCTAATTTTTACTATATTGTGAAGACGGATCAATGCAAAAAGGGATCAATGTAAAAAGTTGTGTGTAAGTAGGATACCGTCCAAAAAAGTGTGTCTAGGTTATAAAAGTTTCCAACAATTTAACAAGTTTGTAATAGCAATAAAACAAATTAGATTAAAGAGTCAGAAACCTTATGGAATTAACAAAGAAACAAACAGAAGAAGTCTTAAGCAATTTTTTAGAGAAAGAAAATGGTTTAAATGACGTTTTACAGATGACATTAAATGCGATGAGATACCGTCCAAAAAAGCATCTTCCTAAATTATAGAAAGATGCTTTTTTTGTTTTCATTTTAGAAAAGCCCCTAATCAATCACTAAATAAACCATTGTTTGGTTAAGTAATTGGTAAGCGATTTCGCCAAAAGTTACCGCTCCCGTAACGGTTGGTTTCTTTCCTTCCATTTCTCCATACAAGTAGTTTAAAATACAATTACAAGAATAAACAACATTGGTATTTTCTGGCTGTTTTACTTCAAATTCTTTTACGTAATCTGTAATCGGCAGAGCGACTTTGTAAGCTGTATCAGTAAATATTGGAGCGTAAAAAGTTACCGTCCCGTTGACTTCATTAACCTCTTGGATACAGGTATTAATCATCGCTCCTCCCTTGTTGTTGGTAAAAGGAAATTGACTATCAAACTCTATCGACTTAAGGTATTCGACAAGGTTTCTTTGCTTTCCATTAACCAAACATTCCGATTGTATAAAGCTATTTTCAGTAAAAGTAAGTGTGTCAGCCTCTTTGTTTTCATCAAAAATATTTACGATTTCCACTCGTGCCACCTTGGTTGTTGGCAATTGGGTATGTAAAGCGACTGCTCCCTCTTCTAATTTTTTATTTGTTCCAAAGTAGACCCCTGGTTTTGATTTGCCTAGCAAAGCTAAATCTAACCCCGAAATAAAACCTGTTATAGGGTTATTGAAAATACTATCGTAACGCAAAGAGTTCAAACTGTATTCAGTATGACAAGCTGTCCCTGCGGGGATTATTGTCACAATAAACCCGTTATCGTATGAGTTTTTAGCAATATTTTTAATCGTATCGACCGTGTATTTTTCCAATTTAAAATCAACACCTACTTCAGTAAAGTCATCTACAAAAATCTCTTGTTTCGTAAATTTACCTTCATCTACATTTACAAAGTAGGGAATAGTTCCTCCCACCCAATCACCATTAGGAAGTTGGTTCAATGCAGTTTCGTCTCCTGCTAACACCAATTTTCTACCGTCGTTAATCATCTTAGAAACTTCGGCTATACTGTATAATTTCCTTTCCATACCTACCACTCTTTAAAAATTGCTAACATATCTTTTTTTACTGCCAAAGTATATTTATCACAAAGGGCATGTAAGAGCTTGACCGATTCTGTTTCTGATCTCGTATTCCAAAACAGTTCTCTTTTCGCTTGATCAATCTGTATTTGCAATACAAAATTAGAAAACGGGTGAACAAGTTCTCCCGTGATGAGCTGTTTCCATTCGATACGATCTATCGGTGGTATGGTTGATTTCATTATTTTATTTGTGGTGAATAAGCAAGTTAACACAAAAAAGATACATTACATGAACAAAGTAAGAAAAATGGTTTTATTCAATATTTACCGTGTTTATAAGTTAAAAAAGGTTTATTTTACAAGTTGGTATATGATAAAAAAGAATTACAAATCGGTTGCTATTGGCTTAATGATGGGCTACGCTATTTTTTGCGTAGTGCTCGGGTTTGTCGTGACCATTAATGTTTTTCGCCTAAGCAACAACCTTCCCGTAGCTCTCCCTATACTTATTTTTCCTTTCACTATGCTGATAGCCCTCGTGTTTGTGAAAACAAAAAAATACGATTTAGCGAAATACATGATAAGTATCTTGCCTGCTTATTTCATTTTTGCTGTGAGTATCTACCTAAAGACACAAGGTGTTCTTGAGAATAAACTCTTTTATTTGATGCCTAGAGTGTTTGTTACACTATCCTTAATGACCCCTTTAATATTTTTCGGGCTCAAGTCTTGGCGAAAAATGTTGATAGCCCTTGTTTTCTTAATTCCTCCCGTCTTCTTATTCGACACAATACACCATCAGTTTGACATCTATTTAGAGACACTCCCTTACGAACATGAGTATTACCCTTTCTTTAAAGTCATGTTCTTTTTTATTTACTGTATCCCTATGCTTAGTGTCCTCTTCTTTCAAAGAATAGGAATCCTTTTCAAAGACCAATTAACCAAACGAAACAAAACACTGACCAAAGAAAGAGAACGCATACTAAAACTCAACAAACAACTTCAATACCAAGCAAATCTATATGCTGTATTGGACATTATATCACAAGACAAACCACTCAACACCATACTACAAGAGGTATTAGAGAATTTACTCTCTTTAGAAGATTTAAAAGTCGAACAAAAAGGACTGATATTCTTAAAAGACACCAACGGAAACCTTAAGCAAGTTGCACAACTCAACTGTGAAGTACTTAAAAAAACGTGTACTAATATAGCTCCTGGACAATGCTTATGTGGCAAAGTATTACAGAACAAAGAAAAACTTTTTTGTAACAGTGTCGGTCACGACCACACTATTCGCCCCGAAGGCATGACTCCTCATGGGCATTATGTGATACCAATACTTCATCACAAAGAGGTGATAGGCGTTATCAATGTTTACATAAAACAAGGCCGTAAAAAAGATGAAAACATTATAAAATACATTGAAGCAATTGCTGATATTTTATCTCGCCGTATCCTTTCTGACCAACGAAAAGAAGAGTTAAAAGAGCAAGGTGAAGAAGTAGAAATGCAAAGAGACTCGCTGAGTTCCATGTACAACGAGATAACAGAGAGTGTTGAATACGCCCAACTTTTACAAAACTCATTATTACCAAACCAAGAGACACTTAAACAAAATTTCAGAGATTCATCGGTTTTGTTTTTACCTAAAGACACCGTAAGTGGTGACTTTTATTTCGCTTACAAAAGAGCGAATGGTATTTATTTTGGTGTTGGTGACTGCACAGGGCACGGTATACCAGGTGCTTTTATCGCCTCTATGTCTATCCAATCAGTAAACTCTGTTATTCACGAAAACATTAGCGAACCACCGAATATCATTTTAGAAAAGCTAAGAAAAATTGCTAAAGAACGATTCAATACCAATGCCGATAATTTCCGTTTGGAAGCTATGGACGCCGCTGTTTGTACCTATACACCCGAAGAAAACCATCTTTGCTTCTCAGGAGGGTTCATCAACTTGATGATTGTCCGTAACGGAGAAGTCATAGAATACAAAGCAGACAGGTGTTCGGTCGGAGATTACATTGCCGAACGAGAGTTCACCTTACACAAAATAGACCTTCAAAAAGGAGACACCATTTACCTCGCTTCTGACGGTTATACCGACCAATTTGGTTGTGAATCGGGAAACTGTGATGATTTACCGAAAAAGTTTTTGAAAAAACGTTTCAAAGAACTGCTTTTAAAAATCAATGACCGTTCATGTGACGACCAAGTCACCGCACTAAAAGAAAGACTAACCCAATGGAAAGGTAGCGAAGAGCAAGTTGACGATATCACCATCTTTATTATCAAACATTAAAAGAAAGACACTTCCTTCTTTTCACTTACAAAAACAGAAAAAATGTATTTGGGATTTGGAGCTTCCCCTTTTCTCTCAACTGATTTTTTTGTATTTCAAGAGAAAGAATACCGATAGAAATCAAGTGAACCGACAAAACGAACAGCGGGTCGGGCTTTCGGCTATATCTTTTCAGGGCAGAAAAGCCCTAAAAAGGATACCGCCTCTATCCCTAAGCCAAAAGAACCGTAGCCTATTATTCATCTATACCAACAACAAAAAAAACACACTTTCCTTATGAAAACAAGTGCGTTATTACGACCTTTACTCGATTAAATAGCACAAATATAGCTGTCCCAATCTTTTTCAGTTGTAAGAAAAAGATAAAGCAGTGATAATTAGTTAAATATATGAAGATTTTAAAATTCGGAGGTACGTCTGTAGGGTCAGCAGAAAACATTTCTAAAGTATTAAATATCCTTTCTGACTATAATAAGAAAGGTATTAAGTTTGCGTCTGTTTTTTCAGCTGTTGGTGGAATGACCAATAAGTTGATTGAAATGAGCACCAGAGCATCGCAAGGAGACCAAACCTACAAAGAAATTTTTACCGAATTTGAAAACACGCACTACACCATTGTTCGTGAATTACTTCCTGCTAAAGACCAAAGCACCGTTTTTGCTGACATCAAAAGGTTACTCAACGATTTGGACGACCAACTAACAGGTATTTCTTTAATTCAAGAACTTTCTCCTAAGTCTTCTGATTTCATATTAAGTCACGGAGAACGTTTGAATGTACGTATATTAACTGCTGTCGCTAACCTACAAGGATTGGAAGTGGAGTATTTAGACGCTCGAAAACTGATTAAAACAGATGACAATTACGGAAAAGCAAAAATTGATTTTGCTTTGACGAACAAAAATATTCAAGCACACTTTAAGGCTACCAACAAAATCCAATTTATTACAGGATTTATCGCTTCAGATAAAAATGAAATTACTACAACCTTAGGTCGTGGAGGTTCAGACTTTACAGGGGCGGTTTTCGCTTCTGCTTTAGATGCTGAGTCTGTAGAGATATGGACAGACGTTGATGGTGTAATGACTGCCGATCCTCGTCGTGTAAAAAACGCATTTACACTACCCGCGATTTCGTACACCGAAGCGATGGAAATGTCGCACTTTGGAGCAAAAGTAATTTACCCACCGACTTTATTACCTGTTATTACTAAAAAAATACCTGTTTGGATAAAGAATACTTTTAATCCCGAAAACGCAGGAACTATCATTTCTGAAAAAAGTGGCACACCAAACAAAATGCGTGTCAAAGGCATCTCTTCTATCTCGGACGTTGCTTTAGTAACTATGTTAGGTAGTGGCATGGTGGGAATACCTGGTGTTTCTGCTCGTATGTTTGGTGCATTGGCTCGTCAAGACGTAAGTGTTATTTTAATTACACAAGCTTCTTCTGAGCAATCAATAACTTTCGCTGTATCTCCTGAAGACGCTATGGTTGCTGAAAAAGTAATCAAAGAAGAATTTCATTACGAAATCAAAGCGAAACGAATTGAAGCTATTAAAGTAAAAAACGAATTATCAATTGTTGCCATCATTGGCGAAAACATGACAAACACACCTGGTATTTCAGGTCGTATGTTCCATACTTTAGGAATTAATGGTGTCAACATTTCAGCCATTGCTCAAGGCTCATCAGAATTAAATATTTCTGCGGTAATCGACAAAACAGACATATCAAAAGCACTAAACGCTTTACACGATGCCTATTTCTTATCTGGAACACAAACATTAAACGTGTTTATGATAGGCCCGGGATTGATTGGTGCTACATTACTAGACCAAATCAAAGACCAAACAGCTTATTTGGCTGACAAAAAAGGGTTAAATATCAATGTTGTCGCTATTGCAAATAGCCGTAAATTATTGGTCGATGCCAACGGTATTGATTTAACAAATTGGAAAGGCGAATTAGAGACTTGTAAAAACCCAATGAGCTTTGATGGTTTTGTTCAAACAATAAAAGAATTAAACTTACCAAATTCTGTTTTTGTAGATAACACTTCTAACAAAGACTTAATCCGTTATTACGACCAAATATTAGACGCAAGTGTACATATTGTTACACCGAACAAGGTCGCTAACTCAAGTGAATACGCTTATTATAAAAAACTACAAGACATTGCTTTCAAACGTGACGTACAGTTTTTGTATGAAACAAATGTTGGTGCTGGGTTACCTGTAGTTCGTGTATTGCAAGATTTGATGCACTCAGGCGATGAAATCATAAAAATAGAAGGTGTTTTATCTGGTTCTTTATCATTTATATTCAACACCTACGACGGTTCGACTTCTTTCAAAGACGTCGTATTACAAGCAAAAGACGCAGGTTTCACAGAGCCTGACCCAAGAGATGACTTGAACGGAATGGACGTTGCTCGTAAAATTTTAATTTTAGGACGTGAAGCAGGTATTCCTTTAGAAATGGAGGACATCAAGGTAAATAACATTTTACCACAAGCCTGTGTTGACGCACCAACGGTTGAAGATTTTTTTATTGAGTTAGAAAAAGGCGATGCTGTTTTCAAAAAAATGGCTGATGATGCTAAAGCAAACAACCAAAAACTTTGTTTTGTTGCTACATTAGAAAAAGGAAATGTAACCGTTGATTTAGTTGCTGTAAATGCTGACCACGCTTTTAGTGGATTAAGTGGCAGTGACAATATGATATCTTACACAACCAAACGTTACGAACAAAACCCATTAGTAATTAAAGGTCCTGGTGCAGGTGCTGAAGTTACAGCCGCTGGTGTGTTTGCAGATATGATTTCTATTAGTAACTCGCTATCGTAATGAAAAAAATTAGAGCTTTTGCTCCTGCAACTGTTGCCAATGTAGCTTGTGGGTTTGATATTTTAGGCTTTGCAGTCGAAAAACCTGGTGACGAAGTTACGATTACATTGACCGATGAGCCAGGTGTAAAAGTACTTTCTATTACAGGAGACGAAGGTCAATTGCCTTTAGATGCCACAAGAAACACAGTTAGCTTAGTTATTCAAGAATACTTAAACCATATTGGAAAAAGTGACTTAGGAGTAGCCATCGAACTAAAGAAAATGATGCCACTAAAAAGTGGTTTGGGTTCAAGTGCCGCAAGTTCTGTTGTTGGTGTTTTTGCGTTAAACAAATTATTAGGTTCGCCACTTACCGATATTGAGTTACTTCCTTTTGCGATGAAAGGGGAAGAGTTAGCTTGTGGTTCTGCTCACGCCGACAATGTAGCTCCTGCTTTATTGGGAGGTTTCGTTTTGGTGAGAAGCTACAATCCTTTAGACGTAATCAAATTACCTACGCCTAAAAGAATGTACGCTACGATTATTCATCCACACATTGAAGTAAAAACAAAAGACGCTCGAAATATCTTACGTACCGATATCAAATTAAAAGATGCCGTGGTGCAATGGGGTAATGTCGCAGGTTTGATTACTGGACTAATGAAAGAAGACTATGATTTAATTGGTCGTTCGTTAGAAGACGTTATTGTTGAACCTGTCCGTTCGTTGTTGATACCAGGTTTTGACAAAGTAAAGCAAGAAGCCTTAAACGCTGGTGCTTTAGGTTGTAGTATTTCGGGTTCAGGACCATCGATATTTGCATTGAGCACAGATAAAGGTATCGCTAATCAAATTGGTCACGCTATGACAAAGGTTTTTGATGAGCTCAACGTACAAAGCGAAGTTTACATTTCAAAAGTAAGCGACCAAGGACCAAGAATCATTGATTAAATAAGAGATAACATAAAAGTACGTCGTACTTTATATAAAAAAACACAAATGGAATTATATAGCACAAACCATAAAGTAGCACACGTTTCTTTTCAAGAAGCAGTATTCAAAGGATTACCTGATGATAATGGTTTATTTATGCCAACGGAAATTCCTCAGTTACCAAAAGCTTTTTTTGATACTATCGAGGAGAAAACATTTCCTGAAATTGCTTTTGAAGTAGCTAAAGCTTTGATTGGTGATGAAATACCTGCTGATGATTTGAAAGAATTAATCGAAGATGCTGTAAATTTTGAAGCTCCTGTTGTAAACCTTGAGGATAACATCAATGTATTAGAGCTTTTTCACGGTCCCTCATTTGCATTTAAAGATTTTGGTGCGAGATTTATGTCTCGTATTATGTCTTATTTCCACAAAAAAGAAGACAAAGAAATAAATATTTTAGTAGCAACTTCGGGTGATACGGGTTCGGCTGTTGGTACTGGTTTTTTAGGAATTGACGGTATTCACGTCACTATCCTTTACCCATCAGGAAAAGTGTCTTTAAACCAAGAAAAGCAATTAACGACTTTAGGTCAAAACATCACTGCATTAGAAGTAGATGGTGTTTTTGACGATTGCCAAGCATTGGTGAAATCTGCATTCTTAGACAAAGAATTATCTGCTAAACTAAATCTAAGTTCGGCAAACTCAATTAATATCGCAAGATTAGTTCCTCAGTCTTTTTATTATTTCTGGACCTATGCACAATTAAAAAAGCAAGGGAAACCTGTTGTTTTCTGTGTGCCAAGTGGTAATTTCGGAAATATATGTGGTGGTTTGATTGCTCAAAAAATGGGCTTACCTGTTGAGAAATTTATCGCTTCAACAAATGTAAACGATATTGTTCCTCATTATTTAGAAACAGGTATTTTTAAAGCTAAGCCTTCTAAAGCAACTATTTCAAACGCTATGGACGTTGGAAACCCAAGTAATTTCCCTCGTATGGTTGCTTTGTTTGGTAACGATTACGATAAAGTAACAGCAACAATAGTTGGAAAAACGTTTGATGACGAAGAGACAAAAATGGCGATGAAAGAGGTTTACGACAACTATGGTTACGTCATGTGTCCTCATACAGCGGTAGCTTATTTAGGCTTAACTACTTATTTAGAAGAAAGTGGAAGCAAGGCTAACGGTGTTTTATTAAGTACTGCTCACCCTGCCAAATTTGATGATATTGTCAATCCTATATTGAATACCGAAATAGAAATGCCTACAGAATTAGCTGAATTGGCACAAAGAACAAAGGTAGCTATTCCAATGACTAAAAAGTTTGAGGATTTCAAAGCTTACTTGTTAAAATAAGCTCAAGCTTTTAATTAGTTACAGATTATACTTATCAAAAACAGCCATTTCCTTGAAAAGGAAATGGCTGTTTACGTTTTACACAAATAGCTACGACAATTTATTTTTATAATCTGTGTAATTGTATGTATTCAATAACTCAAACCCTCCTTCTTTTTTCACCCAACCAATAGAAGGTAATGCTACACCATTAAACATCGTTGTTTTCACGATGGTGTAATGTATCATATCTTCAAAATGAATCCTATCTCCTATTTTAAGTGTGTTTAACTCATAATCACCTACAAAATCACCTGCCAAACAAGACAAGCCTCCTAACCTGTATTTCTGCTTGGTTTTAGCCAAAGAAAAAGTAGTCACTTCGGGCGTATAAGGCATTTCTAAACAATCTGGCATATGCGCCGTTACCGAAATATCCATTACCGCCGTATCAACATTTTCACCTTTAGTGATATCCTGAACCGTACTCAACAGATACCCTGTCTGCCATCCAAAGGCTTCTCCTGGTTCTAAAATAACTTCAACATTGTATTTTTCAGAAAACGTTTTAATAATTTCAACTAAATGAGCGGTGTCATACCCTACTTTTGTGATATGATGACCACCTCCCATGTTTACCCACTTGACTTGATGTAGAAGTACAGCGAAATCTCGCTCTACTCGTTGCAATACACGAGTTAAGCTCTGTGAGTCATTTTCACATAAAACATGAAAATGCAAACCCTCAATGTCTTTTGGTATCTCTTTTAAATCAGCTTTACGAATCCCCAAACGAGAGTCTGGTGATGCTGGATTATACATCTCCGTTTCTATTTCTGAGTATTCGGGGTTTATTCGTAAACCCAAAGTCAATCCTTTTTCTTTTGCTTTCTGACCAAACAATTGGTATTGGCTAAGTGAGTTGAATGTGATATGTGAAGAAATATCCGTTAGCTCTTCAAAATCTTTTTCTAAATAAACAGGACAGCATAAGTGTGCCAAAACGCCCCATTCTTCCTTTATCAACTTGGCTTCGTACAGCGAACTTGCCGTTGCTCCGTGTACATATTTTTTCATCAAAGGAAAAGCTTTCCAAAAAGCAAACCCTTTCAAGGCACAAAGTATCTTTACATCTGCTTGTTGTTCGACTTGTTGAAGAATTTCTAAATTATGAATTAACTTTTCTTCTTCTAATACATAACAAGGTGAAGGAATATTATCGAGTGAATACCTCATAGCCAACTATCCTATTTCTTCCTTCCAAGGTAAACCTTGCACCTTTAACTCTTCCATAAATGGATCAGGATTAAATTCTTCCACATTATAAACACCCGCTCTTTTCCACTGACCTGTCAGCATCATTTTAGCACCAATCATTGTCGGTACTCCTGTGGTATAGGCAACAGCTTGACCTTTCACTTCTTTATACACTTCTGCGTGATTACAATTATTATAAACATAATACGCAACCTGTTTCCCATTTTTAATCCCTGTGATTTTACACCCAATAGACGTTTCTCCTGTGTAATTTTCTCCCAATGTTTCGGGCTGAGGCAATACTGCTTTCAAAAATTGTAAGGGTACAATTTCTTTTCCTTCATACATGATAGGTCTAATTGCTGTCATTCCTACATTTTCGAGTACACGTAAATGTGTCAAATATTCTTGTCCAAAAGTCATCCAGAAACGAGCTTTCTTTAATGTCGGAAAATTCTTTGTCAATGATTCTAATTCTTCGTGGTACATCAAATAACTTTCTCTTTCGCCAATATTAGGATAAGCAATCGGTTTATGTATTTCCATTGGTTCAGTTTCTATCCAATTTCCATTCTCCCAATAACGTCCTTTTTGAGTAATCTCTCTAATATTTATTTCAGGATTAAAATTAGTAGCAAATGCTTTACCATGATCTCCTGCATTACAATCGACAATATCCAACTCGTGCATCTCATCAAAGTAATGTTTGTTGGCATACGCTGTAAACACGCCCGTTACCCCTGGATCAAACCCACAACCTAACAATGCCATCAACCCTTTTTCTTTAAAACGCTCTTGGTAAGCCCATTGCCAAGAATATTCAAATTTAGCCACATCAATCGGTTCGTAATTTGCTGTATCTAAATAGTGTACATTTGTCTCTAAACAAGCATCCATTATCGCTAAATCTTGGTAAGGCAAAGCTACATTAATGACCATTACTGGTTGGTGCTTTTTGATTACGGCTACTACTTGCTCCGAATAATCAGCATCAACTTGCTCTGTTGCCACAGGTATCGAAGTTATCTGCTCAGCTATTGCTTGACATTTACTTTCTGTACGACTGGCTATCACCAACGAGGTAAATACGTCTGCATTCATCGCACATTTTTTGGCTACAACATTTGCAACACCTCCCGCTCCTATGATTAATACCTTTGACATATTACTTTATTTACTGCTCTTCAGCTTCAATACCAACATTTCTACTACTAAAAATAATAAAGCAAAAATCACAAACCATTTCCACAAAGGAAAATCTTCTTTGGCTGTTAGTAAGGCATTGTTTTGTTTTTGAAATTCGGTAGAAGAAAACACGGTTACGTTTTCGTGAGCCGACGCCAACTCTTCTAACTCCTCCAATGTTCTGTATTCATACTCCGAAATATGGTGCTGTTCATTTATCGCTACAAGTACTTCTGTTGTGTCTTTCTTTAAACTGTACCAACCCGATTTCAAATTTTCATTGAGTAATAACAATTGTTTTTCACCTTGAGTAATCGGCTGAATATCAGTTTTTACTGTATCTTTCAAGCTGGTTATTGAAATCTCTTTTGCCAAAGAAAATGCTTTAGGCAACGTAAAATAACTATTCGGACGAACGAATAATTCCCTTTGTAAATTTTCATAAAACAAGAATTGATAAACCGTAGGTATAAATAAAGAATGACTGGTAAAAGCTGATTTTTTCGTGAAATCTATCGTAGAAACATACAGCTGTGGTTTCGTTATTGATTGACATAAAACAGGTTCGTTAAATTCATTAGCCAATAACGGTTGTAACAAACCTGTTAACTTAGTATCTCTTTTTACTTTGGGGAAGTCCGAAACGCCCCTTACTTTACCCAAATAAACACCTTTGTATAGTTTTGAGTCAGGTTGTTTTACTTTCACCAATTGACCTCCGCTCCATCGTGCCGACTTAATTTGAAATGACTGTAACACGTTTTTATCTATAGTTCCTTCAAAAAACAAACAAACTTTTATCCCTCGCTCCAAAACTTGATGAATAACATCCTTGTAACTCCCCTTGTTTCTACTATCGAACCTTACAAAAACCAAATCAGAGGCATATAATTGACTGTAGTCTATACGGCTCATCTTGTATTCGTTCAAAGTAAAATCTTCTTTCCCACTAAAGGCTTTAGCTAAAGGCGAATTTTTTACTTCCCCTATAAGTGTTACTGTGTGATTTTTTTTTTCTCTTAATACAAAATAAAACGCACCTACTTCTAACCCTGTTTCGTCATAACAACGCACCACTGAAAGGTTCACTGATTTAGAAAAATGTGTGTCAAATTTCAATTGCCCTGTTTCCATTTTTTTCACTCCTCGAAATTCATTATTAACAAACAATTTCGCTTCATAACTGTGCCCTTCTCCCACAGATTGGTAATTCAAAATAACCGTATTTATATCCCCTTTTTGTTCTATCCAAAGTGTATCAATAAGTATTTTAGCGACCTGTTTACTCTCAAAATGAACAAGATTTAGTTTACGTTCTCCCAAACCGTCAAGCTCAAAAGACTTGGGGAAGGGACTAAATACAGTCACTTCATCCGTTCCTGCTTTCAATAAAGCCAAGGTATTGATTTCTTTCAAACGAAGCTGTTTTACTGTGTTTTTTGTTTCGTTCACTAAACTCACTAAACTTTCTTTGTTCAATTCGTTAAGTACTTTTTTATCATTACTTACAAATTGAAATTGGTTACCTGAAACCTCTGTTACAGCTGATTTTATTTCGTCAAATACACTTTTTTCTCCCGAGTAAACTGCCGTACTACTTGAGTTATCGACAACAATCATCTCTTTCCCTATTTGGCTTTTTTGTTGATTGCCAAAAAAAGGATAAGCAAAAGAAATGACTAAACCTGCCAACAACAACAAACGAGTCGCTAAAACAAGTAATTCTTTTAGTGTTCTTTTCTTTTTACTCTTCAATACAATTTCTTCCAACAACGAAGTGTCCGAATAATAAACGGTCTTGAATTTCCGAAGATTAAACAAATGGACGATGACAGGAATTGCCAACACCACACCAAACAACAAAAAGTAAGGATTAAGTAATTGCATAGTTACGAAGTTACACCAATCACAGCAAAAGGATAACTAAAAAGTGAAAAATGATAATATAACATGGTAATCTCTACTTTTGGAGAGTTACACGGTAGAGCATAATTATTATAATATGCTTATCCGCAAGTTTCCCCAAGCCAATTCCATCTATAAGATACAGCTGCTATAAGTACCCTTTCAAATATGCAATCAAAATATCTTCTATTGAGTTTAAAGACGTACTCATTGATGTAATTTTCTAAAAAATCGCTGTCTATTCTATGGTGAACATCTAGGAGCATTCTTTTAGCATTACTGATTATGATATGTACCCAAGGTAATGCTTTTGATTTTTCTTTATTTGGCACAATGACAGGTTCATGTTCGTAATTTTTCTTGATGTCGTTATAGCTATTAGAACCATCTGTCTTAATAGTACTACCCTTAATTATTTGCTTTCCTACGGTAGAATTAATATCTATTTTTTTCAGTGAGGGTATTACTTTCATTTTCACAAAGCCTAATTTACTATCCATACTGTATTTTTTAGTGACTTCTTCATCCTCAACATTGTCGTATTCAGCACTTACTAATACTGTCGTTTGTTTAGTGCTACCTCTGCCTCTTTTTTGTTTTGCATTTTTATCAGCTGTGATTGATACTGTCTCAAAGAAACCTTCATCAACTTCTACATTTCCTTTTAGTTGGTAGGAACTGTCTCTTATCCCCATAACTGCTCTTATTTTATGAAGCATCGCCCAAATAGGTTCGTAGCGATTATGCCCTAATTGACATTGGATTTCTTTTGCTGAGAATGATTTTTTAGTTGATGTTAAAAGCTTCTTTACAGCTTTCTTCGTTTGGATAGGTTTGAAAGAATTCAAGCATTTTCATATTGCTACAAGTTTAGTTACAATACAATAATAAGAATCTACTCAGCACTCTACGTGCGGTCTGCTATTCTTGGGGAGATAAGCGGACAAGCATATAATTCATTATCCTTGTAATACCAAAGAATCACATATTGGTTTTCAAAGCTTCCCATACCTTTCTCGCTTTGATGATATGAAAGCCTAAAAACAGAGTCTTTAGGCATTGATAGATTTTGCGGGGCATAATCGCCAATCTTAATTTTCAAGTTCCCTTTAAGCGAAGATGAACCAAAAGCTTTAGTCCAAAGTTTGTTGTAATATCCAGATTTGTCACTTTGTTTATCGTATTCGATATTACCAGCAAATTGTTTGTACATAGAGGAATTATCATACGACTGAATCAGAATTGTTCTGCCACTGATTGTAGAAGTTTTGATTTTTTTGCTTCCCTGTATTGTTAAACGGGAAAAGTCTATTGCAGTAAATCCAGCTACATATGACTCTAAGTAGTCTTTATTAGGTTTTTTTGAAAAGGATGAGGTGCTTATTAATAGAAAGAGATGAACAAAAAAGGCTTCATAAGAAAATTGGAATCGTTTGTAAAACAAAATTGTAAATGTAAAGTTATGAAAAAAAAGGATGATGAAGCAATTACAATTTCAACCTAAGCCCTTTATTTCACCAAATAAATCCAACCTTTAAAAAAGTTGCATTTGTCTTTGTGAGTAAGTGAGTAATAATACGTGCCGTCAGCATCGGTTGAAATCCAATTGTTTTTGAATGCGGTGTTGCGGTATATCTGTTTTCCCCAACGGTTGTAAACCGTTAAATCCCATTCGCCTTTATCTATTCCTTTAATGATAAGTAGGTCGTTTTTTCCATCATTGTTAGGGGTAATGATGTTAGGGATAGAGATATTCCAAAAATCTAATTTCATTGTTGCGTTTGCGTTTCCACAAAAGTTAGTAACAGCAACGCTGTAATTCCCCTTTTCTGAAAATGTATGTAGAGGTCTGTTTTCCTCTATCAAATTACCTTCTTGAAACCATTGGTAGCTGTCATAACCTTCTGTCAACGCAATAGAGTAGCTCGTGTTGGTACATATTGTTTTTTCTAAAGGAATGTCTATCACAGGGAAAAGTACCTTAGTCAAGGTTACTGAAGAAGTGTGCGAACAACCGTATTGATTTGTTCCTAACAAAGTATAAATACCTGTCTCGTCCAAATCCCGCATCTAAAGTCAAGTCATCGCCTTGGCATAAGTCTTGGTCGTTGCCGATGTCTAGGTTACCAAAATTACTAAAGAAACCATAACTTGTACCTGTGTCGTGAGAGCCGTTGAGTACACCGATATGAAAAGACGTTGTTGTGTTTTCTAAAATATTGGTTGTATTTGGTTCTATTTCAGATGGGGTAAACTCCACTAAGGCGTATTTCCAAACACCACTTGTCGCAGGGACGTTTTGCCAACTGATAGCTGTCAATGGTTGGTTGTTTAAAATGAAATCATTTTCTCCTCCCGTTTTTACAATAAACTCAATAAAGAAACTTTCGTTGGTGGCACGAGAAAAATAAACACGTTTAGAACCTGTACAGTTGATGGTAGGTATCAAAGCTCCACCATATTCGATGCCGATATTTTTGACTTGAAACAAATAAGCAGGTAACGAACATTCTATAAAGTATTGGTTGCCATTACTTGTTTGTAATATTTGTGAAAAGGTTTCTCCTGTGTTGATTGTAGCTGTTGTTGTACCATTAATTTTTATTTCTGTATTGTCTTGTGTGGCTACAATGTAGAGCTGACCAACACCAACAATATACTCTACGCCCAATAAGTCGATAGGAACGAGTTGGTCACCAATTAAGTCATAAGAAATACCTGAAGCATCGAGTACAGAGTCGTCTTTGATGGTTACTGCGATTTTCTTGTCCGAAACAAGGTGTGTACCACTAAGGCTGTTTGTTGCTGATTGACTTGCGTTTCGGATAGAATACGTTTGTCCTTTGTTTAATGTAATGGTGATATCTGTGTTTGCCGGTAGATTACCTGTGGTAGCGAACAAGTCAGTAGATGGTGTGAAAGTAATGGTTGTATTGTCTTGGGTAGCGATAAC
>CBDCZI010000007.1:0-14994 GCA_965224495.1 Cytophagales bacterium
AGGAGTAAATCAAATCACCCAAAAAATTTACCTTTCTTTTCAGCCTTTATTTGAGCAAAAAAAGATTGCTTTTAATTTAGTCCTCGCCCAACAAAATCTTTTTGTAGCGATTGACAACGTGTATTTTGAAAGAGCTTTGGGTAATATTTTATTAAACGCTGTAAAATACACACCTCAAAATGGGACAGTAGAAGTAAGTGTTTCATTGAGAGAAAATAATGTAATAATCAGTACCACCGATAATGGCATAGGTGTCGATACCAATGAAACTGACCGTATATTTGAGCGATTTTACCAATCAAAAAATGACATCAACCAAGCGAGTGGAAGCGGAATAGGATTAGCATTTACAAAAGAAATCATTCAATTGCACGAGGGTGAAATTTCTGCAACCGTAAATTCAAACCAAGGACTGACTTTTGATATCACCTTGCCTATCATTGACTCTTTCGTTGAAAAAATAACTGTTCCAAAAAATATAAATGCGTCGGCAACAACTGTATTATTGGTAGATGACAACGACGAAATGCGAGAATATTTACGCACCGTTCTTACTGAATATACCGTTATTGAGGCGACCAATGGTATAGAAGCTTTAAAAATAATAAAGAGTCAAAAAATAGACGCTTTGGTGACTGATTATATGATGCCTGTAATGGATGGACTGGAATTGATACAAACAATAAAAGCCAAAAACTACAACTTTCCCATAGTAATGATTACTGCCCGTGGAGATATGAAAAGTAAGCTGAAAATGCTTGAATTGGGTATTGATGATTACCTCACCAAGCCATTTGTCGAAGACGAATTACTCTACCGATTAAAAAACTCTTTGGCAAATGCAAAAGAGCGGTTGGTTTTCCAACTAGAGGAAAATACAACAGACGAATCACAAGATTTTATCCAAGAAGCAAAAATAATTGTAGAAAACAACCTCGACAAAGCCTATTTTGGCGTGAACGATTTGGCAGATTTATTACACACCACCGAACGTACACTTTCCCGAAAAATAAAAGCAATATCAGGCTTGACACCCAACCAGTTTATTCGTGAAATAAAACTACTCTACATTCGTCACTTGATAGAAACTCAAAACCCGACATCTATCGGTCAATTGGCTCAAAACGTAGGAATGAAGAACAGTTCACACCTTCAAAAGCTCTACAAAGAACGTTTTGGAACAGTCATTAAATTAAAGAATTAAGCGTAATTAGTTTGGGCGTGCCCCCTTTCTGTAAGCTGATTTCTTTACTTAGTTTATAAAAACACTAATAAAAGGAAAGTTAACCGACAAACAGTCTGTTCGGGGTCGGGTTTTATCGTTCTCAATCTTTCGGAGCGAAGTACACCGCTCCTTAGTTACTTTTATGGTTAGCATTTTTCAGAAAGACTTAGGAAGAGCAATTCACCTCAAGGATTTCCACTGCAACCCCTCACGCATCGGTAAGACGTGAAATAATAAGCTACCGATTACCCAAAGCGTAAAAACTCCACAAAACAAAACCGCTGATATTCAGCAACATCCTAAAAAGACAAAAAGGCTATTTATCGACCAGTTTACTTAAAACGAAGATGAGCTATAAATAATGTCCGAAATGGTTGTGTTTTTGGCGAGTATAGTTAAACCAAACCCACGAGATTTGTATAAACATAAACAATTAAAAATATATAATTATGAAACACTTATTGATTACCACCTTATTATTGAGTGCAATGACATTCTCTATTTCTTCTTGTAAGAAAAAAGACAAAGAAGAAGACCCAACACCAACAACCACTGAACCAACAGTTACAGCAGTGACTACGGAAGACTTCACCAAAACGATAGCAGAAAACCCTGCTAACGAGCTTGTCTTAGGAACTATCACAGCAAACGGTTCGGGTACGCTGACTTATACCTTAATGGAAGAAGCAACAGAGAAAAAAGCGAAAGAAGAAGCTCCTGCTACATTTGTTGTCAACTCTTCTACAGGAGAATTGAAAGTAGGTAATCGAGCAAAATTTGATTACGAAGCAAATACATCTCGCCAAGTAATAGGAAAAGTAAAAGTATCTAACGGTATATCAGAAGCAATCTGTAACATTACCATTACACTAACAGATGTTAGAGAGTTAGATATGATGGAAAAAGCACATTAGTAAGTTAGGTACTAATATTAGTTTAATTAGTTTTTTTCATAGACACCCAATAAAGGTTTCTTTATTGGGTGTTTTCATTAAGTACTATTTACCGATCAATTTACTTAAAATACACATTTATCACTTCTAAAAAATGATTATGAAATATTTATTCAAATTAACTACCCTTTTGTTATTACTTAGTTTGGCAGTAACAACCAGTTGTAAAAAAGACAATGAGGATGATGCCACACCAACAACACCAACAACACTTACGGTAACTAACTTCACCAAAACGATAGCAGAAAACCCTACTTTTGGACAAAAATTGGGTGGGATAACGGCAACGACCACAGAAGGGACACTTAGCTACCGTATGCTCAATCAAACACCAACAAATACTTTTGCTATTGACGCAACTACTGGTGAATTAACTGTAATGAACCAACAGTTGTATGATTTTGAAATCAGCCCAACGGTTACTGCTGAAGTTGAAGTAAGTAATGGAGTAGAAAAGAAAACGGCACAAGTAACCATTACTTTGACTAATGTAGTTGATCTTGGTGAGTTTAAAGAAGGAGGAATTGTCATCTGGTTAGACCCAACAGACAACACCAAAGGAAAAGTTTGTGCATTAAAAGACGCTCCCAACACTAAAAATTGGGCATCAGCAAAAACATATTGTGACGGCTTAACAACAGGAGGTTACAGTGATTGGTACTTAGGAGGAAGGTATGATTATTCAACATTCCGAAATGATTTTAGTAAAAAAACGGAGGTAGAAGCAGGTTTAGGGGCTAATGGAGGAGCTAAGTTTCAAATAACACATTATTGGACAAGTACCGCAGGTAGTACGACAGAAAAAGCTTGGGTAGTCAATTTTAGTAATGGTTTAACTTCTCAAGAAACATTAACAAAATATTACCAAGCGGTAAGACCAATACGAAATTTTTAATTCAGACTGTTTTACTCAAAACTTACATTTATTAACCTAAAAAAACAATGATGAAATATTTATTCAAATTAACTACCCTTTTGTTATTACTTAGTTTAGCAGTAACAACAAGTTGTAAAAAAGACAGCGATGATGATGCTACACCAACAACAGACCCAATACAAGTAAAACTAAATGCAGGAAAAACACCTTTTGAAATTTATAAGGAGGATAATACGAACCTCGAAAAACTGTACGGAAAAACGTACCAAGAAGGAGTTATCTTTTATCTTGACGTGACTACAGGGAAAGGATTGGTAGCAGCACCAACAGACCAATCAAGCAGTGCAAACTGGGGCTGTGTTACTACTGAATTAGTTGAGATAACAGGAGAATATCATGGCTCTCCTCCAGAGTGGGTAGAGTATGATTTACCTCTATCTGAACGCCAAAGTCTATTTGGAGGTAAGGAAAATACGAATGAGATGATTGATAAATGCCCAAGCTCACCCGCTGCTAAAGTGTGTAATGATTTAGTATTGGGTGCGTATAGTGATTGGTATTTACCAAGTCTGCAAGAAGGTGTGCAGTTTGTCAAGAATATCCCAACAAAAAATAGCTATTGGACATCTACACAGAGAGGTAATACACAAGCTTGGGCTGTTTACGGTTCAGACAATACAAAAACCTTGATTTTAAAATCTAACCACAAAAATGTAAGAGCGGTTAGACAGTTTTAAGGAAAACCATTTGGTAACCATAAAAAAGTCACTGTTTCTTTATTGAAACAGTGGCTTTTTTATGCTCCAATAATATCTCCAATAACCTCAGGGAAATGTTTGTATTCTAAGGCGTGTATTTTTGTTGCCAAATCTTCGGCAGTATCGGTAGTTGTGATACTTGTCTCTGCTTGAAAAATAATATTCCCTTCGTCGTATTTTTCATTGACGTAGTGAATAGTAATCCCTGATTTTGGTTCTTTGTTGGCAATCACTGCACGGTGTACATTATCGCCATACATACCTTTCCCACCATAATTTGGCAACAAAGCAGGGTGGATATTCACGATTTTACTTGGGTAAGCATCTACCAAATATTTAGGTACTAAAAGCATAAAACCTGCCAATACCACAAAATCAATTTTCTCTTGTAGTAACTTTTCTAATACAATTTCTGACTGCCTAAACTCTTTTCCAGAAAAGACAAATGAGGGAATTTTTAATTTTTCGGCTCGTTCCAATACATAAGCATTGGCACTGTTTGTCAAAATCAATGCAATCTCTACCGCTTCATTTCCTTTGAAATAATCAGCAATATTTTCTGCGTTTGAACCCGAACCTGAAGCGAAAATGGCTATTCTTGTCATAATGTTATTTTCTTAGGACACAAAAATAACACTCGATAGACCAATAAGCATCATCATTTTTAATAAACTACTCAAAAAGGAGAAATGAGTTTTGTGATTGGCTCGATAAACCTTGACCACAAACACGGCTAATAAATAATATACCGCATAAAAAGACCATATTTGTCGGTCAAATTGGAGTTGCCAAAACAATAAGGTCAGTACAAGTAATACAGAAAAAACATAAAGCACAATTTTGGTTTTTTGTTGTCCAATAACAAGAGGTAACGTACGACAATGCCCAATTTTATCACCATCGACATCTTCCATATCTTTGATTATTTCTCGTAAAAACTGAATAATAAAGGCTATCTCAGCAAAAAGAAGTAAAGAATTGTCTTTGTCAAGAAAAAGCACTCCAGAAATGATAGCATAAAAAGACAGAAAGGCGACGGTGAGATTACCGATAACAAGTATTTTTTTGAGGCGGTAAGAATAAAACCAAAACAGCAAAATAGAGAATGAAAAGAGCATTAAAAGCACCGTGTTTTGTGTCAATGTCAAGGCGAGTGTATTCATCACCAAATAAATCCAGATGGTTTGTTTTGGTGTAAATATTTTACCTACAAGCAGTAGTTGAGGTTTGTTTATTTTATCTATTTCTTGGTCGTAATAATCATTAATCACATTGCCTGCTCCAGCGATAAGTACGGCGGTAACCACGCAAAGGTAAAAATTAGCCTCTATCCAACCTGTGCTTCCGTCACTCCATTTATTGAACAAAACGTACAATGTCAAAGCCAAGATAACCAAATTTCGCCAACGAATAAGCTGTAAAAAGGCGGGTAATTGAACGGTATAAAATTGTTTAATCATAAGGAGATGCTAAATTAATCAAACTGTTTGGATTACGCATCGTATATAATGGTTCAAACATTTTTTATTCAACAAACCCCTAAATTATGAAAAAGATATTTTTATTAGTAGTAGCACTTGGCGTGTTTCAATTTTCTTTTGCTCAATTACAAAAAAATGACGTCAAAGAAATCTTTGGTAAAATAGACGTAAAAACCTACGAGAAATTTTATATCGTTTTTCATTCCGATGATGCACATAGACATATGGAAGATGCAAACTTAGCTTCTTATGAATCGCTAAACGTTGCTACGATGAAGATAGAATACAAAGAAAATTATTTGCAAATCACAGGGAAGGCGTACCAAGTTTTTTTGCCGTATGATAAGATAAAATACATTCACACGATAAAAGGAAAAACGATACAAATGCGAGTAAATCGTTAGTTTATCGAGTAAAAAGAACAAAAAAGGCACAAATCGTATGAGTTTGTGCCTTTTTTATGTGTAAATAGTAACAGAGCTTGTACAATTTTTATACCTTATGTAAGCAACTACTAAAAACAGAAAAATGTCAGACGAACTACACGAACAAAAAATACGCCGAGCTTTTAAGAAAAAAGATTGGAACGATATCAAAACAGAAAACGCTTGGGTTATTTTTAAAGTAATGTCCGAGTTTGTAGAAGGGTTTGAGAAATTGAAAAAAATAGGACCTTGTGTGTCTATTTTTGGTTCGGCTCGTACGCCTGCCGATAACAAATATTACGAAATGGCTGTCGAAATTGGTTCGCAGTTAGTAGCTAAAGGTTACGGTGTAATCACAGGCGGAGGACCAGGGATAATGGAAGCAGGAAACAAAGGAGCAAACATTGCAGGAGGAACTTCTGTGGGCTTAAATATTGATTTGCCTTTTGAACAACACGCCAATATTTACATCGATCCCGACAAACTGATTGATTTTGATTATTTCTTTGTTCGTAAAGTAATGTTTATGAAATATTCACAAGGTTTTGTGGTGATGCCAGGAGGAATGGGAACTTTAGATGAGCTTTTTGAAGCATTAACTCTTATTCAAACCAAAAAAATTGGACGTTTTCCTATTGTTTTAGTTGGTTCTTCTTTTTGGTCTGGCTTGATTGATTGGATAAAAGAAGTGATGCTAGAAAAGGAAAAAAATATTAGTCCTGAAGATTTAGATTTATTCTCTATTGTCGATACACCCGAAGAGGCAGTTGATATTATTGATGACTTTTATAGTAAATACGTATTACAACCCAATTTCTAAATTTAGATTTTGCGTTTATTCAAAAGACCTGGGCTACTTGTTGTTCGGGTCTTTTTTCATCCAATTTTTAGCTTTAAGAACGTAATCATCGTATGATGGTGTAGCGTAAATAGCTTGGTTATATTTTCAAGTCAGCGCTATTCGGTGTACCTTTATAACTATAAATTTGTTTTTTATGTTTTGGATATTTGTTTCAATTGGTCTTTTAGTGGCTTATCTATTGGGTGCAGTACCTTCTGCTGTTTGGTATGGTAAAGCTTTTCACGGTACAGACGTAAGAGATTTTGGTAGTGGCAATGCTGGAGCAACAAACACCTTCCGTGTATTAGGCAAAAAGGCAGGGAGCATAGTGATGGCGGCAGATATATTGAAGGGTTTTGTAGCCACTTCGTTACCCAAAGTTATTGCTCAATATGTAGAGGTATCGAGTAGTGAATTGGTTTTGTTACAAATTGCCTTTGGAATTATTGCTGTTGTAGGTCATATTTTCCCTGTGTATATTCAGTTTAAAGGAGGCAAAGGCGTGGCAAGTTTATTGGGAATGGTTTTAGCGATTAATCCCGCAGGAGCAGGTGTTTGTATTCTTGCTTTTTTGGTAATCTTTTTCCTTTCAAAATACGTTTCTCTCGGCTCTATGATTGCAGGTATAGTTTATGCCTCAATGATGTTTGTGCCTTATTTTAACCCAGAAAATTTGTTAGCCATGAAAATATTTGGAGTAGTAACAGCAGGTTTACTCATCTATACGCACAGACAAAATATTTCTCGTTTGCTTAACAACGAAGAAAGTAAGGCCAATTTGAGTTTTAAGAAAAAAGAGAAATAGAGCTATTTTACCAATTGCCCACTTAGACGTAATAAGTTGATTTCAGCAATTTTAGCCGATGTATTACTCACTATCAAGTTGTAGCGAGCCGTTAAATAATTGACCTGTGCCTCTCTGTATTGTGTCGCTGTGAGTTGACCAAAATCAAATAATTCTTTACTTCGCTCAAAGTTCAATCGATTGGTTTCGCTATTTCGTGTTTGCAAACGCAACAGGTTTAATTGGAATATGTATGTTGCCCATAGGTTTTCTAACTCTCTGTTGAGTGATAGGTTTTGTTGCTTTAGTCCTTGTTGGGCAGAATGGAGTTGCAACCTTGAGTTTTGAACTTGAATTTCCTTTTTCTTTCCATCAAACAAATCGAATGTCAAACGTAAACCACCGTTTAAACCATTTGAGGTGTTGCTTTTTAAAATCCCAGCATCACTTTGGCTTCCTTGCCAACCATACGCTAGCTCCGAACTAAGCACAGGATGACGACGTCCTTTGGCGATGGCTAAGTTGTATTGTGCCGTTGTGATTTTTCCTTCTGAGAGACGCAATGCTGTGTTGTTTTTTTCTAAGGCAGATTTTAAGCTCTCTCTATCCAAAAGGGAGAGAAAAGAAGTTGTGCCATCTACAAAATAATCAGTGCGAGGAGATTGTCCCATGACCACCATCAAATCTTGTTTGAGTTGGTTCACTGTACGGTTTACTAGCATATAATTGACGCTATCAGCGTTTAGGCTGACTTCTGCATTGAGCAAATCTATTTTTAAGGCACTGCCATATTCATATTTGTATTTGATACGTACAAACCGTTCGTGAGAAACGCCTAACACTTCGGTCGATAAAGAAACTTGGGCTTGTGTACTTGCTATTTGGTAATAGATTTGACCAATAGCCACCATGGTTTCTTCTATTTTTTGTTTGGTTTCTAGTTCACTTACTTGTGATTGGACACGCAATTTTTTGAGTTGGTTGGTACGTGTATTTCCTTGGTAGAGCATGTAAGATAAGTTGAGGCTTGCGTTTTCGCTTGTCGCCTGTGCTCCTCGTACTTCGTTTGCTTCTTTTTGAGTGATAAATTGTTGGTTAACGTTGGTTAGGCCACCATTTACACCTGCGTTGAGTGAGAGTTTGGGTAATAGATTGACATTACCCGCAGTAGCGTTGTTTTTAGCAATTTGTTGCTTGTTTTTTATGATTAATATCCCGTGGTTGTTTTCTAAGGCAGTTTGTACACAAGTTTCGTAGGTTAAGGTGTCTTGTGAGAAGACAAAGCTACTTTGAGCGAATACAAAAAGAAGAAGTAAAAGTGATTTGGAGTTATTCATAACAGCTTAGTTTAACGAACTAAATATAGTAATTGTAAAAATAAGCATAGCTAAATGAATATTGTTATTCTTTTGTTTAATTATAAGCCGTGTTGTAACGAAAACCCATCTCTTATTCTTTTTTTGAAAAAGGGAGATGTGCTAAAGACAAATCTCATTTACTCCATAATAGTTACCCAACCTCGGTGTTTGCAGTCTCCTTCGATGATGAGGTCATAGAAATAGACACCAGAAACTAATTGCTCGTTAGGCCAATCGTTTTGGTAGTTTGCTGTTTCGTAGATAAGTTGCCCCCAGCGGTTGGAGATAGTGAAAAAAGCATTTTCAGGTAGGTTTTTGATGACTAACACATCATTTTTACCGTCATTGTTTGGGGTGATGGTATTGGGAACATCAGTAACGACTAATTCTTCTATTTCAAAATCTGAGGTTAATTCTCCACAAGTGTTTTTTACTGTAACCTCATAGTCATTTGATTTAGAAATGAAATGTTTGAAACCAGTTGCTCCATCTGACCACAAGATAGACGTGTTGTAGATAGAGTCAATAACAAAAGGTACACCAAACTCTTTGCAATGGTAAAAGTTGTAGGTAGGTGCTAAATCTAAAACAGGCTCAGTATCTACAACCACAGTAAAAGGTACGTTTTGGGTGAAACATTTACGTTCGCAGACAAAGAACCCTTTGTAAATACCAGGCGCTGTATAGTTGTAATCAAACGAAAACGTATTAGGGTAAAGTGTGTCACCGTTACCCATCACAGCGTATTGGATAGTTACCTGTGTGTCCTCTTTGGTGGTGAGGGCAAAAGAAGTAGCGTTACCCTGACAAACACGAGAAACAGTAGCTTTCATAGGGTACTCTTTGGGAGGGCTTTTGTAGTTGGGGTCAAAGAAATAGTTGGGGAATATGGGGGGGACTAAACAGGCACTTGGGGCGTTGTGAATGGTTTCCATACGTACTTTAGGACAAAAAGGATATTGGGTATTGATACGTTTTATTTGCTTAGAGCATGCCTCTACGCCATAATAGATATGTCCGTCAAGACCTAATTGGTAATGATGAGAAGTAGGTATATTGTACGTAATATCTTGAGCGCATACTTCAAAAAAGGAGCCCACATGGTAATTGTTCATGATCCATCTATTATACGCTTCTACTGTAAGCACCTGTTTGGAGTCTGCAGTCCAACCAGGGTGCAATCTAGATGTTTGTTCTTCATCTGGTGCAAATTGTTTGATTAAGTCAATTTTCCCTGTGGTGGTGTTAAAGCTGTAAGCATAGCCTGCGTGTAATAAGTATTTTCCATTAGGAGAGATACCGATAGAGCCCCGTGAATCACCTCTATGTCTTATTATCTTGGTCAATGAGAGTACTTCTTTTTTAACTCCACAGCTACCCATTTGCCAGGCAACAAATAAGCTATCTGTTTTAAACCTTTTGTCTAAAGTGACCACCCATACGTCTTCTTTGTTAGCATGAAGAGTAACACTAAATTGGTAAACAATATTTTCCCAGAGCTCAACGTTTTTTTGTAGTACTTTGGCTTTGTTGTTTTTAAACTCGACTAAAGCATAAGTAAGTGCTTTGCGATTAAGATTATAGACGTGGTCGTGGTAGTTGGGGTGAAGTTGTGTATGGTAACCACAGCTAAAAACATAATACCTGTTGGTGTAAGGAATAGGCACAATAGAGGTGTGTGGAGAAGAGCTGTCCCATCCACCAATGTCTGTTCCATTTTCTGCTACGCTACCGTTGGCATTCCAAATGGTTTCTCCATTGGTATAAAAAAGTAGTTTACCTGTACTGTCACTAATAGTTGCTCCCGAAAAAGCAGAACGGTTCAAGTCTCTAGTTACGGTAGGAGGCTCGGTACTAAAGTCCATGTGATAACCCATTCCAAAAGCCCAATGGTTGGTTTCTTTTTGAGCAAGTAGTACCAGCGGAGCGAAAAGAAAGAAAAGTAAAATGCTTTTCATAATGTAGTATTTATAGAAATAAAAACAGCCTAAGAGCAAAACTCTTAGGCTGTTGAATAAGTACAAAAGTACTGATTTTATTTAACGATTAGCTTTTGTGTGCCAATTAATTCGTTTCCGTTTTTTACAGTTACAATATACATTCCTGCCGAAAGCATTTCTATATTTTGTGTTACCTCTACGGTACCTGTGTTGGTAGCTACCTCTTGCGTGAGTACAGTGTTACCTAACAAGTCTTGTATAGTCACGTTAACTGTATTAGATGGAGTTGTAAAACCTAAGTTTACTGTAGTAACCGCAGGGTTAGGGAAGATACTTAATTCGTTAACAACAGCTTCTTTAGAAGCGTTTATTTCATCTTCAGGAGAGTGTTTCCCTTTTCTGAAACTGACAGGAGCACAACCATTGGTCATGAAAAACGTCATTTTAATCTTGTTGTTGTCATCACTTACATAAAACAAGTTAGGTGAAGACCATTTCATAAATTGATGCACCCCTCTGATTGCACTATTACTCGACAAACTATTTTGTTTCCAATACGGGTCTTGGTACACTTGAACAATATTGGTGTTCGTTCCTGTACCTGTTCTTACATATACTGTCCCTGTAACGGTATTGATAGAGAAGTTTTTGTCAATCACGCCACTTACCCATACCGTAGATTTAATTTGTCCCGCTTCAAGGTATTTTAATTGTGAACTACCGTCTATAAAATAAAGTTGATTTCCAAAAGCTTCTAAGTGAGACCCTTCTTTCACTGTGTTCCAAGGAATAGCTACACTTGCTTGTGTGTTGGTGTTTATTCCTTTCAAGACATTGTCCTCTACATAGTACAACACATCACCAATAACGCTAAATGTAGGTGAGGTTAGTGTACCCGTTAATGAGATTAATGGACTCATTCCTTTCTTTATATCATTGGATAAGGTTAAGTAATACAGTTCTTGGTTGTGAACATAAAGGTGACTTTTTGCATCTCCTCTTGTTGCTCTACCATCTATTTGAACATCATAATCTTCACTAGAAGAATTTCCATCAGTTACATCGTTGTCCCATTCCCATACAATTGCTTTTTGTATTGTGTTCGTACCGTCGATAAATAAAATACGTCGAGCAGTATCAGCTTCTTCACCTGGGTTTTCTTCTTCCAATACATCTCCTTCATACACCAATTGAGACTTAGCCTGTATAGGATCTCTGAAATCTAATATCTGCTTATTCACCCATTTTGACTTACTTTCATCCCATTCGTACGTCCATATATTTTGGTCTGCACCTACATAGAAAATATCACCTTCTTTGTTACGTATAATGTTGGTGTTATTGAATGCAGGTTGTTGTGCCGTTCCTGTATAAGGAGCCGAAGCTCTCCAACCCGACGCTTCATTTGTTACATCAATAGAGGCTGATGCCTTACACCCGTTAGCGTCTTCTACTGTTGTGGTAATTTTACCCAACCTAAAACCTGTATATTGATTTTTATTAATGCTCAATTGACCTTTTGGTAAAGCCAAGCCGCCAATAGAGGTATTTTGTGTGGTATATTGAGGTGTACCACTATTGTAACTCCATACAGCATCTTTGAAAGGAGCTGTGCCAGTTAAAATACTTGGTTTTACAATCACGTTAGCACTGTTTTTGGTACAGATAGAAAGCACACTTCGATCAAAGGCAACAGTTGGTGTAGCTGGTGCATGTACTACAAATCGTCTCCAGTGTTCGTCTCCGTTGGGCATTGTCACCTTTACAGATACGTGTCCACTAGCAAAAGATGTTGCAGGGTAAGGCATGGCATTTCCAGAAACAGCATTTCCATTTTTATACCAAGATTTCCAACCTGATGGTAAATACCATTGGTAAGAAGCATTAGGTATTTGGTTCACGCTGTAAGAGAAATTTGTTGACTTACAACTCGTTGGTGTTTGTATATTCTGTATTTGTTGTACATTTGGCAAAGACCAGAAGTCGTAAGTATGTACTTTTCTGAAAAGCCCTAGAAAGCCATACCTAGTTACAAGGTTTATAAAGTGGTATTGTGAATTGTCCCACTGAACAACTACCCAATGGTTGAATGTCCCGCTGTGACCGAAAGATTCCCATGTTCCTCCACTATAAGGGTATCCATTAGGGTAATCAACTGCTTTTTCGGTATTGAATCCCCAAGGAGGAGTAAGAGCTGATGTTTTTACAATCAAGCCACCTTGAACCTGAAAAGTAAGAGATGATGTAAGTATATTGTTGCTTAGAATCCCTCCAGTTATCCAGACTTTAGTTCTTCCGTTACCAAGGTGTTCGTATTGTAACTCTCTTCCGTAACCAGAAAGCGAGAGTAACACGCTTAAAACAGCGGTTAGTATAAGTTTATTCATCTTTAATTTTTTAAATAATTACTATTAGTTTGATAAAAAAGGGCTGATCAACCGTTTGAAGTTGCAAACTTCGTTTTTTTTTTTTTACATTTGCAAGTAATTCCCAAAATAAAATACATAACCTAATGATGATGACTGTAAAATTACTTCTTATTACCCTTCTTCTTTCTATTGGTAGTACCTCTCTATTTGCACAAGACAGTACGGTCGTTGAAGCCTCGTCTAGTTATAAAAACGAAGTGAGTTTAAGTCCTTTTTTTCGAAGTTATACAGGTTTGGGAGGTCAGTTGGGTTACCAACGATTTTTTGGTGCGAAAAATAAGCTAGGTGTTCAGTTAGAAGGTTTACTAATGCGTCGTGGTGCGGGAGCAAAAGCGAGTGTTTATTGGTATTTAAAACCCCAAGCACAAAGTTTAACTATTGGTTTGTCTGGTGGTTACCATCAGAATAAATACTATAGTAGAAAAGAAGAAAATGTGGAGCTTCGTTTGGAGGCAGGTTATACTTTTTTGGTCAAAAAAAGGTTTTCTATTTATCCTTATGGTGGCTTTGCACCATGGGCAACTTTTTATAACAAAAGAACAGTAAATGGAAAGACAACAACCGAGGGGATCGTTGCAGGTGGTAACCAATACAAAGGGATATATATTGCTTTAGGTGTAAAAATTGGTTGGCGTTTTTAAGCTGTTTTGTCGTGAAAACCCTAGTTCTTCTTCTTGAAATCAGAGGGGGAGTGTTTTGTTTTTGTGATTACCTGAAAGGTTTGAATATAAATTTTCAATTTCGTGTATAAGCAACCATGGTTTTTCTTATTCGCTACTCTTAGTAAGTACGTCGCATGAGGGATTTTAGTGGAAATCCTTGAGGTTATCTGCTGTTTCTAAATCCTGACGAAAAGTGATTAGTAATCAATTACCTAAATGACTACGCTCTTCGCACCGAAAGATTGAGAGCGGAAGCCCGACCCCGCTTTACATTCTGTCGGTTAACTGTGTTTCTATCGGTAAATTGACTAACGAACGGTGACTATCTGTCGAGCGAAAAGGGGGCATGCCCAAAATTGATTAAATTATATTTACCCTTTCTTTGAGAAATAACGTACATTAGTTTTTGACCTAATTTGTTATTTATGCAAAACATTACTTTTGAGCAATCCAATCATATCGCTACACTCACCATTAATCGACCCGATAAATTGAATGCGTTAAATTTTCAGACCTTAGAAGAATTGAAAAATGCAATAGAGAAATGCGAAAATGACGCTACTATTCGAGGGATAATCATTACTGGAGCAGGGGGGAAAGCATTTGTTGCCGGTGCGGATATCAATGAAATAGCTGATATGAATGAGATAAATGCACGTAAAATTGCAGAAAATGGGCAAGAAATTTTTGCGAATATTGAGAACAGTCATAAGTTAATTATCGCCTGTGTCAATGGTTATGCTTTAGGTGGAGGTTGCGAATTAGCTATGGCGTGTCATTTACGTGTAGCGTCAGAAAACGCGGTGTTTGCTCAACCAGAAATCAATTTAGGGATTATACCAGGTTATGGAGGCACACAGCGATTGACGCAGTTGGTCGGTAAAGCCAAGGCGATAGAGTTGATGTGTACGGCAGATTATGTCGATGCGAAAGAAGCGTACCGTTTGGGGTTGGTCAATTATGTCTTACCACAAGATGAAATAATGGCTAAATGCCAAGAAATAATGGCAAAAGTAGTTTCTAAACCACGGATAGCGACAGGATTGATTATTGAAAGTGTCAATGCCGTGTATAACAAAAATGCCAATGGTTATTTGGTAGAAGCCAATTCGTTTAGTGCGTGTACAAAGTCGGGAAATTTTAAAGAAGGAACTCGTGCATTTTTAGAGAAAAGGAAACCTAATTTTGATTAAACACTCGTCTATCTCGCTTTATTTAGCTAAAATATTGGTAAAATGATAAATCTCAGCTATATTGTAGT
>CBDCZI010000008.1:0-21325 GCA_965224495.1 Cytophagales bacterium
GTATTCGCGCTTGGCAACCTCGTCGTTTGGGACCTGGTGGTTATGCCTTGACAGATGACAAAGGGAAAATAATTTATCAATTTGAGCAACCAGGAGAAATGCTCATCGAGGCAAGTATAGAATACCGTACAAAAGTAATTAGCTTTATTCATTTGGCTGCATTTACAGACGTTGGTAATGTTTGGATGTTGAAAAAAGATGAGGCACGACCAAATGCTCATTTTAAAACAACCAGTCTGCCTAAAGAGCTAGCAATTGGTGCTGGGTTAGGACTACGTTTAGATTTTAGTTTCTTAATATTTAGATGGGATGTAGGTATGAAAATCTGGGACCCATCGAGACAAAACATTGTTCTATGGAACGATAAAAGTAAATTCGTTCACAACATAGGTATTGGTTACCCTTTTTGATATGTTAGATAAGAAAACAATAGAAAATGCTTTTAAAGAGCTTCAAGATAGTATTTGTAATGATTTAAGTACTATTGATGGCCAACAATTTCACGAAGACAAATGGGTACGACCTGGTGGAGGTGGTGGGAGAACACGTGTACTACTTGGAAACATCATCGAAAAGGGAGGTGTAAATTTCTCTGCTGTCGAAGGACCAACTCCTCAAAAAATATTAGATGCTCTCAAACTTGAGGATTCAGCGTTTTACGCAACAGGTGTTTCTATTGTATTACATCCAGAGAACCCTAACATCCCGATTATACACATGAACATTCGTTACTTTGAAATGAGTAACGGGATTTGGTGGTTTGGCGGAGGTATTGATTTAACACCTCATTTTGTTGTTGAAAAAGAGGCTCAGTTTTTTCACCAACAACTCAAAAACACCTGTGATAAATTTGATAAAGACTTTTATCCGAAATACAAAGAGTGGGCAGATGATTATTTCTATATCCCTCACCGTAAAGAAACAAGAGGGATTGGAGGAATTTTCTTTGACCGTTTAAATGATAAAAACACAAAATTAACAAAACAAGAGTTGTTTGATTTTGTTCTTTCTGTAGGTAAAACCTTCGCTCCTACCTACATCGAATTAATTAAAAACAATAAGGATAAAAGTATATCTAACGAGCAACGAAATGGGCAGGCACTACGTCGTGGCCGTTATGTAGAATTTAACTTGGTCAATGATAAAGGAACAAAATTTGGTTTAGAAACAGACGGACGAACCGAATCAATATTAATGAGTATGCCTCCGATGGCAAAGTGGGAATACAACCACCAACTATCTCGTTTGGAAGAAGATACAGTTCAATTCTTAAAAAAAGGAATTAATTGGGTAAATAAATAATTATGTTAGAGCAACTTATCGAATTAGATACTGAAATTTTCTTATACCTAAACAGTAAGCATAACCCTTTTTTTGATGGATTAATGTACGCTATTAGTGGTAAGAAAATTTGGTTCCCTCTTTACTTAGCTATTTTCGGACACCTTATCTATACCTACCGTAAGAAAGCGATTATTCCGATTTTAAGTTTGGTTTTACTCATTGGTTTGGCAGATTTCACGGCAAGTAAAATATTCAAACCCAACGCCAAACGCTACCGACCAACACACGAAAGAACCTTAGAAGGCATGGTGCATACCGTTGACGAATACGAAGGAGGAACTTATGGCTTTTTCTCTTCTCACGCTTCCACTACCTATGTCTTTTCTTTTTTCCTTGTTTTCTTGCTCGGCAAACAAAAGAAATATTATTACTGGCTACTACTATGGGCGTCAGTTATTGCGTACAGCCGTATTTATTTGGGTGTTCATTACCCCTTAGATATCCTTGCTGGTGCTTTTTGTGGGTTACTGTACGCTTGGGCGTTCATCAATATCAAACCAATAAAAAAAATAGCCCTAAGGTAATTATTCAATAAACACAAGAGCGAAGGAACCTTTTCAGTATTTGAAAGCCCCACAGACTGACTGTTAATAAATCATTAATCAACAGTCAGCGTATTTAACTTTACAAAATTTTTAATTTCGCCATAAATTCATTTTTATATGACGCTCCTATTGGTACACTTTTCTCACCGAGTACTACAGCATGGTGATCAACTTCATCGATTTTTTTAAGATTGACAATATATGAGCGGTGTACTCTTATAAAATTTTCTTGTGTTAATTTTTTATCAATTCCTTTCATTGTAGAGTGAATGATATGACGCCCATCCTCCACGTGAATAATCACATAATCAGCCATAGCCTCTACGTATATAATCTCATCAAATTTTATTTTCACAAATTTCAAATCTGATTTTACAAAAATTTCATTATCGACATCTTCACCTGAGTCTTTTGCTTTCCGAGACAATAGTTTGTTCACGCCTTTTAAGAACCGTACGTAATCAACAGGTTTTAACAAATAATCTACCACATTGTATTCAAACGCCTCTAAAGCATATTCCTTTTTAGAAGTAACTAATACAATGTAAGGCAAATCTTCACCCTCCATAGATTGTAACATCTCAAGCCCTGTCATTTCTGGCATTTCGACATCCAAAAATATTATATCAACTTGATTTTTACCTAAAAATCGTAACGCTTCGACCGCACTTTCACACGAACCTACTAAGTCCAAATGTTCACTCAACCCACAATAATGTTCGATTGTTCCTCTTGATAACGGATCGTCATCTACAATTAGACACTTCATCTAAAACTATTTATTTATCAATTTAGCTACGTATTTACCCAAAATATCAAATTCCAAATTAATGGATGTACCTACTTTTATGGTTTGAATATTTGTATGTTCAAACGTGTACGGGATTATTGCCACTTTGAACGACTTTTTCGTCACATCAAAAATGGTTAAGCTAATTCCATTAATCGTTACTGAACCTTTTTCGACTAATAAATTTTTAAATTCATCGGCAAAACCAAAAGTAAAAACGGTACTCCCTTCTTTTTTATCAACGACCAAACAGGTACCTGTTCCATCTACGTGACCATAAACCATGTGTCCATCAAATCGCCCGTTGGATTGCATACAACGCTCTAAATTGACTAAGCTGCCTTTTTGTAGGTTATTTAAGTTGGTTTTCTCCAACGTCTCCTCTATGGCTGTTACGGCATAACTTTTAGCTGTTTTTTCAACAACAGTCATACACACGCCATTGTGAGCGACACTTTGGTCAATTTTCAATTCGGATGCCAAATTTGAATTAATCCAAAATGTTTTATTTGTTCCTTGTTCAGTCACTTCGTGAACAATTCCCATCGTTTCTATAATTCCTGTAAACATTATTTCCCTCTTCCTTGAATAACAATTAATACCGTCATCAACAAGATACGAAAATCCATTGCTAACGACATGTTTTCTATATAAATAATATCAAAAGCCAAACGTTTGACCATTTCCTCTACATTTTCGGCATAGCCATATTTCACTTGCCCCAAAGAGGTTATCCCTGGTTTTACTTTTAATAATTGACGGTAATACGGAGCGTGTTTTTCAATTTCTTTAATAAAGTGATTTCGTTCTGGGCGAGGTCCAACAATCGTCATATCTCCTTTCAAGACATTCCAAAATTGAGGTAATTCATCCATACGAGTTTTACGCATCAACTTACCCCATTTAGTAATTCGAGGGTCATTATCAGAAGACAACGCAGGTCCTTTCGCTTCCGAGTTGATATACATACTCCTAAATTTATAAATGTAAAATGGCTTTTGTCCCTTCCCTATTCTTACTTGTTTGAAAAAAACTGGACCTTCCGAAGAAAACTTTGTCATCAAAGCGATAAACAATAAAAATGGAGAACCTAAAATAATAAACAAGGCTGAGAAAGTAACATCAAATATTCTTTTCAACATCATTTGCCAAACAGGCATTAACTGTTGATCAACCTCGATAAGAGGAACACCCATCAAGTGATTTACTTTGACTGTTCCTATCAAAATCTGATACATATCAGGACTTATACTCACTTTGACATCAAACTCTTGTAAGGCACTCAATATCTCTGCTATCTTGGTGTGTTCAGAAGGTTCGATAGCAATAATAACTTGTTCTACCCTCGCTCGTCGAACAATTTTTGTTAATACAGATAAATCACCAAAATGTCTCAAATCCTCAGATAACATATTTGGTGTGTTTTCAAAAACATTTAAGTAACCCATAAATCGGTAACCCAACGAATAATTTATTTTTTCTAATTCTGATAAAATCTCTTTCGCTTTTTTATTTGACCCAATAATCAAGGTGTTGAAGAATATTTTTTTAAGACGTATTAATTTCTTGAAATAAGTTAATGTCAATAATTTTTCGAGTGCTACAATCCCAAAATGAATAACAAAATAAGTAAAAAACAACTTATAATAAAGGCGAGGGTGTGCCACTTCATCATCTAACATCAAGCTCATAAAAATAATAACAGAACCTACAGCAGAAATCAAAAACAGACTGAAAATCTGTTTCACACGTGATTTTTTAAAAACATTTTGATAAAAACCACCTGCAATAAATAAAACCATCCAGAAACCCGCAACTACTAAAGTGCCCTTCGTCAATTGAGGGTAATCAATAACCATCTCTTCACTTAAAATCTCTTTTCTAACGACATAAAAGATAACCCAAGCAACCGCAACCGCTAAGAAATCATTAAGTATTGCCCAAATTTTATAATAGTCTCGCCTCAAAACCTTGCTTTTTTAAATTCGTTTTACAACTTTTGTTCAAATATACAGCCGTTCGTACAAATTAACAATTCATTAACGCTCTTCCATGATAATAGATAGCTACAAACACCAAGGTTTAAGAAAAAACTTAATCAAAATCTTACAAGAGAAGAACATCAAGTCGGCAGAGGTATTACGAGCGATAGGAAAAATCCCTCGTCACATTTTCTTTGAACCAGCATTTATCGATCATGCTTACGAAGACAAAGCATTCCCTATCGGAGAAGGGCAAACCATCTCTCAACCTTATACTGTGGCTGTACAAACGGAATTATTGAACATTAAAAAAGGTGATAAAGTGTTAGAGATTGGCACAGGGTCAGGTTACCAAGCCTCTGTTCTTGCCGAAGTTGGTGCTAAGCTCTACACTATCGAACGTATCCGAGCCTTAGGGACACAAGCGAAAGCTCAATTAAAAGAACTTGGTTACACAACAATAAAATTCTTTATTCAAGACGGAAGCAAGGGGTTAGAAGCTTTTGCTCCCTTTGATAAAATCATCGTAACCGCAGGTGCTCCCGTTATACCCAAAGATTTAATTAAACAACTAAGTATCAAAGGTGTACTAGTAATACCTATCGGAGATGAAAAGAAACAAGAAATGTTGAGATTTACTAAACTCTCGGATAAAAAAATCACAAAAGAAAGCTTCGGAACCTTTAGTTTCGTACCTTTAATCGGAGATAAAGGTTGGAAGTCTTAAGTATTAGCTTTTTACTTATTATTCTTCAATAAATAAATATATATTTGTAGTTAGATTTATAATAACCCTATTGAAATGATTTCAAAAACCAAAATATTAACGCTTCTTTTAGCTTTTATTTGTACGTTTTCTTACGCACAAAAAAGAAGAAGCTCGATGACAGGAAGAAAGTTTAGCTCTAGAAATTCTAGATCTCATTACAAACCTACAAACTACATCAATAACATTAAGGGAACCGTCTTCTTAGGTCTAAGTAAATACGACGGGGAGCTGTCTAGTCGTCTTCAGAAAATGAATAGATCAAGGTTAGCTTTTGGGTTAGGTGCTGAATACCGTTATGATGAACGTTTTTCATTCAGAGGTGACTTAACTTATATTCGCTTAAAAGGAACTGACCAAGGGACTAAAAACGTCACTCGAAACCTTTCTTTCAAAACAGACATCTACGAGCTAAACGTTTATGGCGTCTATGATATTTTTAAATACCAAAAAATTCACCGTAAAAGACAAAAATTTGCTCCTTATCTAGTTTTAGGGTTCGGTGTTTTTGGATTTACCCCGAAGGCTGAACTAAATGGTAAAACCTACAAACTAAGAAAATTCCAAACTGAGGGAAAAAAATACTCTCCAATAAGCCTTTCAGCACAACTTGGTGGAGGAATACGAATGAAAGTAACGCCTCATATTAATGTATCCGCAGAAATGATTTACAGACAAACATTCACAGATTACCTTGATGATGTCAGTACAACATACCCTGAAAACTTATCTGAGCTGAGCCCACTAACTCAACAATTAAGTCTAAGAGACCCTAGAACAGTAAAACAGGTTGAAGGCCTAAAGCGAGGTAGTAAGAAATTCTATGACACCTATATGGTTGTTGGATTTAGAGTAGATTACACGCTAATGGTTAGTCACCAACGAAATAACTTAAAGAAAAATTCAGCTCGTTTGAGAATGCACAAGGGGCTCAAAAAGAAAAGGTAACATTTAATGAAAGCAGCTTAACAGCTGCTTTTTTTATCTATGCAAAAAACAAAAAGCCCTTCAGAATCATTAGTTATTAAAACCGAAATGGTTTTGCCTAACGACACCAATACCTTCAATAATTTAATGGGAGGTAGATTGATGCATCATATGGATATTGTCTCTGCTATCGCTGCACAAAGACATTGTAACAACGTGGTGGTTACTGCCTCGGTAGATAACATCTCTTTCAAAAAACCAATCCAACTAGGTAACGTACTTACAATGACCGCTTTTGTAACAAGAGCTTTTACTTCATCAATGGAAGTGAAAATAGAGGTTATTGCTGAGAGTATACCAAATGGCACAAAATTCAAAAGCAACGAAGCTTACTTTACCTTTGTGTCTATTGATGAAAATGGAAAACCTCTTCCTGTCCCTAAAATAACACCCGACACAAAAGAAGAAAAGGTTTTATTTGAAAGTGCATTGAGAAGACGTCAACTTCGCTTAATTTTGGGTGGTAAAATAAAACCTCACGAAGCAGGAGAGCTAAAATCCCTTTTCAATGAAGATTAATCAACACGCCCTTAAATTTATTTTTAACGAAACACTATTCCGCCAAGAAAGCGCGCCCGCTAAGAAAATAGAAACAGATATTAATTTCTTAGGTAAAAACAAAAAAAACATCCTCATTATCACACCTGATCACGAGGGAGTCTTACACAATGAAAACAAAACTTTTTTAGTAAAAATACTCAACAGTATCGGGCTACTTTTAGACGACGTAGTCATTATCAACCCTAAAAAGGAAGCTAAATTTTCTTTCTATACAGAAACCTTCTCTGCTGAAAAAATCATTTTATTCGGCACAAAACCTTTCGAGATTGGTATACAGGAGATAGAAATACCTACTTACGAAATTAAAGATTTCAAAAACTTACCTGTTCTTCACGTTGATAATTTAAAAATCATACAAGCAGACTTAACAAAGAAAAAAGCCTTGTGGGTAAATTTAAAACAACTGTTCTAGCAACAGGTTTAATCCAGAACCAACTCAAACTCCGTTCTACGGTTCTTTGCTCTTCCCTCCTTTGTTTTATTACTGACAATAGGAATTTCACTACCTAAGCCTTTAGCTAATACCCGTATTGATTCCACTCCTTTAGTTACCAAGAACACCTTTACGTTTTCTGCACGCTGAAGAGACAACTTGAGATTACTCCTTTCGTCTCCAACATTATCAGTATGCCCTAAAATCATCACCGTTAGCTTTTTATTATCAAGTAACAATTCAGCTAACTTTTCTAATTCATTTGTTGATTTCTCTTCTAACTGACTCTCACCTGAACTGAAAAACACATTGCTAAGTACTACTCGCCCTGTATTTTTATAAGATTGTAAAACAACATCATATGCTCTTTCTGTGTACCCTTTTTTCTTAGGTAGAAAAATATTTATCGATTGAAAAGTATACCCTTCCTTTTCTACCCTTACGCCGTATTCTTTACCACCCTCTAACGGCAACAAATACTTGCCTTCTTTTTTATTTGAATGAATAACAATTAGCTCCTTTTGACTTTCTAAATCTACAATAATCAAATTCGCTTCTAAAGGTTGTCCGCTATCATCTTTAATTTTCCCTGCCAGTAAAACCATTTCCGTATTAAACAGTTTAGTTTCTAAGACTAATTTATAAATATCTTGTTTCCCTATACCGCCCTTTCTCGAAGATGAATAATAACCTGTTTTTCCATCTGCAGAAAGAACAAAACCCAATTCGTCCTTTGCTGTATTTAATGGATAACCAATACTTTGTGGTAAACACCATCCTTTCCCTTCTCTTGTAGCATAGAACACGTCATAGCCCCCCATACTTCCATTACCTTTTGAACTAAAAAACAAAGTTTGTCCGTCGGCATGATAAAATGGAGTTTCTTCATCATAAGGCGTATCTAAATTCGATAGCTTAGGTTCTGACCATTCACCCTCCCTCCCCAATACAGAAACATACAATTGACTTGCGCGTCCTACTAATCGCCTTACAAACATCATTTCTTGCCCATCTGGACTGATTGCCATTGACGATTCTTTTGCTGGAGTATTGAAAGGGAAAGGAACAGGTTCTTGCCACTCTCCCTCTTTAAAACTCGCTACAAACAAATCCCCTCCGTTATCACCTTTATACAAGAACATAAGGTTTCCATCTGCTGAAACACCTACACACGCTTCATTGTACTTTGTGTTTATAGGTTGTTGCAACTGTGCTAAACGAGTCCAACCTTCCTTGCCTTTAACCGAGTGGTAAATATCCATTGGGTATTCGTTTCCTCCCATCGCTCCTTTTCTATAAGAGGATAAATAAAGTTGCTTGTTATCAGCTGTTATTTTGGGTAACACCTCATTTTCAGAAGAGTTCACTTCCGTTCCTAAATTTATTACAACTACATTTATTGGCTTTTTCACTGCCTTTATTCCGTATTCACATTCCTTTATTCTTTTTTCTAAATAAGGAATTGCTTTTATTGGAAGTACTCGGTAGTCTTTTAATGCTTTTTTAAATCGATTAGTTAACTGGTAATACCTTCCTCTGTAAAAATACATTTCATAACTAACACGCTTAGCCAACTTAAAAGAAAGGAATAATGGCTTTTCAGCTGACTCTTCATCTAATAATAACAAATAACATTTGGCTACTTTAAACTGTATTCTCGCATCATTAGGACGTTTTTCTAAATAAGCTGAATACGAAGAGATTGCATCAGAGTACATCTCTTTCTCTAAAAAGAAATCTCCACGACGCACCTCATCAAATTGTCCGAAACAACTGATTGTAATAAAAAGAACGAAAATATAAAGTAGCTTTTTCATATACTTATAAATTTAATAATGTTTACGTAACTTCGCCTTATGAATCCATTAAATATACCTTCACATATAGAAGCACTCATCTTTGATATCGACGGAACGCTCGTTGATACGATGCCTACACATTACAAAGCTTCTCAAATCGCTTGCCAAAAACTTGGTTTTGATTTCCCTTTACAATTTTTTATTGACAACGCAGGAAGACCAACTTTATCCGTCTTTGAAGATCTAATCAAAGAAAAAGGACTTTCTATTGACGGAAGAGAATTAGGCATAAAAAAAGAAAGTATATTAGAGTCATTAATCAATGAGTTTTCTCCTATGCCTATCATCGCTGATACCGCCTTACATTATTTCAACAAGTTACCGATGGCACTAGGGACTGGTGGAACAAGTTTAATAGCAAAAAAAACAATAGAGGAAGTAAATATGCAACAATACTTTGACGTGGTAGTTACTGCTGATGACGTAGAGTTTCACAAACCTCACCCCGAAACTTTTTTAAAGTGTGCTGAACAGATGGGAATATCTCCTGATAAATGTTTAGTTTTTGAAGACGGAGAACCTGGTATCATTGCAGCTAAAAAAGCAGGTATGGAATACATCGACATCAGAAAAATAGTTGGTGAACCCGATTATTCAGCTTTTACTTAAAACTAAAAAGACTTTTCAAAAATGTTTTGAAAAGTCTTTTTTATTCTAGTAAGCGGTAGAAGACTTTACCCTTTCATTATCCCTCTTTCAGATCTTTTAACAAAATCTAAAATCTCATCTCTCGATGGCGATGGATTAATTTCTAGTTCTACTAACTCAATTGCTTTTGTTTGGTTATGCCCTTTCAAATAGAAGTAACGATATACTTCTGATATTTCATTGATTTGTTCATTAGAAAACCCTCTACGACGAAGTCCTACTGAATTAACTCCTGCATAACTCAAAGGATCTCTTCCTGCTTTGGTAAATGGTGGTACATCCTTACGAACAATACCTCCAGCTCCAATCATTACATGAGCACCGATTTTCACAAACTGAACTGCCGCTGACATTCCGCCAATCACTGTCCAATCTCCAACCTCTACATGCCCTGCTAAATTTACGCAATTAGCAAAGATCACATTATCTCCAACGATACAATCGTGAGCAACATGTACATAAGCCATCAATAAACAATCAGAACCAATAACGGTTTTATGTCTGTCTTTTGTTCCTCTATTAATAGTTACACATTCACGGATAACTGTATTGTCACCAATTTCGACAGTTGTATCTTCTCCATCAAATTTTAAATCTTGAGGAACTGCTGAAATGACTGCTCCAGGGAAAATCTTACAGTTTTTCCCTATACGAGCACCTTCAAATATCGTCACATTAGGACCTATCCAAGTACCTTCGTCAATTACTACATTCTTATGGATGGTAGTAAACGGTTCTATCACTACATTGTTAGCAATTTTTGCCTCTGGGTGAATATATGCTAAAGGTTGATTCATTATGATTTCTTTACAATTGACGCCATGATTTCAACATCACAAACTAACTTATTCCCTACGAAAGCTTTCCCCATCATAGTTGCAATACCTCTTCTAATTGGCGCTAACAAGGTACATTCAATAACCACTGTATCTCCAGGGGTTACCATCGCACGCCATTTACATTCTTTTATTCCTAAGAAATAAGTCCAATAATTACTTGGATCATCAACTGTGTTTAAGGCAAAAATACCTCCCACTTGTGCTATCGTTTCAACTAACATCACACCCGGAAAAACAGGATTACCTGGAAAATGACCAGTAAATACAGGTTCGTTGATGGTTACATTTTTAACCCCCACAACCGTTTTCTCATCCAGATGAACGATTTTATCGACCAATCTAAACGGGTAATCGTGAGGTAATAATTTATAAATTTCAGCCGAAGTAAAAACAGGTGCTACAGTAGGATCATACTTTGGTGGTTGATTTTTCTTTATCTTCACCGAAGCCTTAATCTTTTTAGCAAATTCAACATTTGCTTTATGCCCTGGTCTTACTGCAATAATATGTCCTCTTATCGGACGACCTACTAAAGCCAAATCACCCATTACATCAAGTAATTTATGACGTGCGGGTTCATTTTTATGGTGCAGTTCAATATTATTCAAATAACCTTCTTTATCAACTTTTAGGTTTTTCTTATTCAATAATACAGACAATTCTTCTAACTCAACTTTCTCTACAGGGCGTTCTACAATAACAATTGCGTTATCAACATTTCCTCCTTTAATTAAACCTTGTTTATGTAAACTTTCTAATTCGTGAAAGAAACAAAAAGTTCTACTTTCAGAAATCTCTTTTGTGAAATCCTCAATATTATTTAAAGTAGCATGTTGACTCCCTAAAACTTGAGAATTATAATCAACCATTACCGTCGCTCTGTATTCATTAGAAGGAAGTATAGAAAGTTCTACATTTCTTTCCTCATCTACATAGCTAATTTCTTTATCAATTTCAATATAATCTCTTTTCGCATTTTGTTCTTTCAAACCTACCGCTAAAAAAGCATCTATAAACTGCTTTGAACTTCCGTCTAAAATCGGAATCTCTGGTCCATCTATTTGAACAACTACATTGTCAATTTGTAAACCGACAAACGAAGCCAATAAATGTTCGACTGTAGAGACTGAACCTCCATTTTGTTCTAAAGTAGTCCCTCTAGCCACACTTGTTACATTATCACAATCTGCATCAATCAAAGGTTGCCCCTCCAAATCGGTACGTTGAAATTTAATCCCGTGATTTTCATCCGCTGGATTTATTGTAATAGTTGCAATTACACCTGTGTGTAAACCTATGCCTGATAATGAGACACTTCCTTGGATGGTTTGTTGCTTTTCGTTCATTTCTTATTTTTCTGAAGACAATATCATTGCCTCTAATTTTTCTATTCTTTTCATTACCGCCGGCAAATTTCTCACGATTGCCATCGAACGGATATGGTTTGATTTGTCTAATGCAGGGCTACCAAATAACTGAGCCCCTTCCTTTGTATCTCTCGACACACCTGATTGTGCAGCGATAAACGTTTTATCAGCAATATTCAAATGACCAATAATACCTACCTGACCGGCAATCACACAGCTTTTACCAATTTTAGTAGAGCCAGCAATTCCTGTTTGTGCAACAACTACTGTATTTTCTCCTATTTCTACATTGTGGGCTATCTGAACAAGATTATCAATTTTGACACCTTTCCCGATGATAGTTGAGCCCATTGTAGCACAATCTATCACAGCGTTTGCCCCTATGCTCACATGATCTTTCAATACCACGTTTCCTACTTGAGGGATTGTTTTATAAGAACCATCATTTTGTGGAGCAAACCCAAAACCATCACTACCGATGACTGCATTGGCGTGAATTGTACAAAAATTGCCTACCAAAGATTTTGAATAAATCCTCGCTCCACTGTATAAAATTGTATTATCTCCAATCTCTACGTCGTCTCCAATATAAACATGAGAGTAAATTTTTACATTTTCACCTATTTTTACATTACTTCCAATGTAAGCAAAAGCACCAATGTAAACTGTTTCGTCTGTTTTTGTACCCTTACCTATGAAGTTTGGTTGTTCGATACCTACGCGAGACAAAGTCGTTAAGCGTGTGTATTCTTCCAATAAAAGTGTAAAACCTGTATAGGCATCTTTCACACGAATCAAACTCGCTTTGACATCACCTTTTGGTTTAAAATCATCATTTACAATCACAGCAGTAGCCTGAGTACCATAAAGATGCTCTTCGTATTTCGGATTAGAAAGAAAAGAAATAGCTCCTGGATTGGCTACTTCTATCTTCTCTATCGTACGAACAACATCTTGACTCGACCCTTCGACGACACCGCCCAAAAGGTTAGCAACCTGTTCTAATGTAAATTTCATAGAGTGATAATTTTACTACAAAGATAACGTTTTTGGATAACATAAATAATGTTTCCTTACTAATTTACTAATCGCTTTAATATTAGGCAAATCAGAAGCTTGGGCTATATCAATAATCTCGCCAGATTTTGTCAAAACATTTATTGCCTCACTCTTCGATAAGTACGCTTCATTGGTCACTTCGCCCTCCGAATACATAAAAGCACTGTCTTCTTCACTCAACCCAAATTTAGTTTGAATTGCCTTTTTTATTTCTGCTACCTTCTCTGTAGAAAAGGGTTCATTGGTCAATTCTATTCGGAACAATTCCCTTTTCAATAAATTATCACACAAGTAAGCCAACACCTTATCTTCGCTATCAACCCATAGTTTAACCGCCCCCCACACATCGTAATCATCTAATCGTGCAAACCGTTCTAAATAAGTCGCATTTGTACTTATCTCTTCTATACCTATTTCTTTTTCTAAAAACAATTGCAACGACGGTGAAGCGTTTAACCGCACACCTTTTGCTGTCAAATATTTTGCTCTTTTAAAAACCAGAATCAACATTTGTTCTGCCGATATAGACGTTTTGTGTAAATAAACCTGCCAATACATCAAACGACGGGCATTCAAAAAATTCTCGACACTAAACATCCCCTTTTCTTCGATGACCATATTGTTATCAACCACATCAAACATCTTGATGATACGCTCTGCCCCTATCGTTCCTTCATTCACTCCCGTAAAATAACAATCTCTTTGCAAATAATCCATTCTATCAATATCCAATTGACTAGACACCAATTGGGATAAAAACGGACGAGCATATTCTTTTTTAAAAATCTTAATTGCTAAATCTAACCTACCATCAAACTCTTTATTCAAACGCTCCATCAAAAGAGTTGAAATATCTTCGTGATGCACATTAGTCAAAATACTATGCTCTAATGCGTGAGAAAACGGACCGTGACCAATATCGTGCAACAAAATAGCTATCAATGCCCCCTCTACTTCGGCATCAAACAAGTAAACACCCTTCCCTTGCAAATGCGTTAACGCCTCTCCCATCAAATGCATTGCACCCAACGCGTGATGAAAACGTGTGTGTATTGCACCTGGATAAACATAATCTGCCATCCCCAACTGTTTTATTCGACGTAAACGCTGAAAATAAGGGTGTTGTATAATATCATAAATCAAATCACTCTTGATTGTAATAAACCCATAAACAGGGTCATTAAATATTTTTTTCTTATTTAAAATTTTTTCCACGTTCTTCTCGTTGATATATTGACAGAATAGCTTTTCTTTAGGTTTCCTTAGTAACCGATACGCTAAAGACTTATTATTTAGCTAATATAATTTAAACTAAATGCTTTATGCAAAAATACCATATTCTTTGGGCAGATGACGAAATTGACTTATTAAAAGCTCACATTATTTACCTTGAACAAAAAGATTACCAAATCACCCCTGTAAATAACGGTATTGATGCCTTAGAGCAAATCAACACCAAGCATTTTGACGTCGTTTTTTTAGATGAGAATATGCCCGGTCTATCGGGTCTTGACGTACTCGTGGCTATCAAGAAATCAAAACCTTCGCTACCCGTCGTGATGATAACCAAAAGTGAAGAAGAATACTTGATGGAAGAAGCCATTGGCTCTGAAATCAGTGACTATTTGATAAAACCACTCAAGCCTCAACAAATATTATTAAGTTTAAAAAAGATATTGGACAACCGCCGTTTAGTATCCGAAAAAACAAACACCGATTACCAAAAAGAATTTCAACAAATAAGTATGCGTTACAATGACCATTTGACGCACCAAGAATGGAAAGACATTTACAACCAATTGATTCGTCACGAAATAAAAATAGAAGAAACCGAAGAAAAAAGTATGCGTGAGGTCCTTCAGATGCAAAAAACAGAGGCAAACAAAAACTTCTGCGACTTTATCGAAGACAATTACCAAGACTGGCTTTACGACGAAGACGCACCCTTGATGAGTCACAAAGTACTCGACCAAGTCATTGCCCCTGCCTTAGAAAACGAAGACCAACCGCTCTTTTGGTTAGTCATCGACAACCTCCGTATGGACCAATGGGAAATCCTCGAACCACTCATCGCTGATTACTTCACCATTACCAAAAAGGACAGTTACTACTCCATCTTGCCAACTGCCACTCAATACGCTCGGAACGCCCTTTTCTCAGGATTACTTCCTTTAGATATGGAAAAGAAATACCCCCAATTTTGGGTCGGCGAAGACAGTACAGAAGGAAGAAACAACCACGAATTAGACTTTTTACAAGCCTATTTTGACCGTAAAAAGTCGAATAAAAAGATTTCTTACAACAAAATATTATCCGTAGAAAAAGGGAATGCCTTAGTCAGCAAATTCAATATTTTAGAAAACTACGATTTAAACGCCATTGTCTATAACTTTGTCGATATGCTTTCACACGCCCGTACCGATATGAAAGTCATCAAAGAACTTGCTCCCGACGAAAGTGCCTACCGCTCGATTACCAAGTCGTGGTTTGAGCACTCTTCTCTTTTCGAGTTACTCAAAAAAATCGCAACCAAAGGCTACAAAGTTATCCTGACCACCGACCACGGCACCACGCGAGTAAACAGCCCTATTAAGATATTAGGCGACAAAACCGTCAACACCAACCTGCGCTACAAACAAGGAAAGAGCCTTAGTCTCAATGAAAAAAAGGTATTTATGATAGACAATCCCGAGAAATATTTTTTACCTCGCCCCAACGTATCCTCTCGTTACGCCTTCACCCGTGACGACCAGTTTTTCGTTTACCCCAACAACTACAACCAATACGTTCGTATGTACGAAGACACCTTCCAGCACGGCGGTATCTCATTAGAAGAGATGATTATTCCCTTAATTACCTTGATCCCAAAATAGTTTAATTAGTTGGAGCTTCCCCTTTTCACCGAACTGTCTTTGTGTATTTCATAGTCAGTTTTACCGATAGATAAAGAGATAGTCGATAAAAGTCAGAGCGGGTCGGGCTATTTGTTACAATCTTTTGGCTGTGAGTTTGTCGCTCTTAGTTGTCATTACCAATTAGGGGGGTTCATCATTTTAAAAAAACAACTCCAAGCCAAAAGGATTTTCTCGTCTATCCCTAAGCCGTCCATTAAACGACCTCCTACACTTAAAAAAATCATCTTGACCTATTACCCAATCTCATTAGAAGAGATGATTATTCCCTTAATTACCTTGATCCCAAAATAGTTTAATTAGTTGGAGCTTCCCCTTTTCACCGAACTGTCTTTGTGTATTTCATAGTCAGTTTTACCGATAGATCACAAGAGATAGTCGATAAAAGTCAGAGTAGGTCTGCTATTGTCCATCATCTAACTCTGGCTTAGGGGTTGAAGTGAAAATCCTTTTACTTCTCTATTCTTTCTAAATATAACGATGGTAACGAATAAAATAAACTAACTAAATAACGTCGTCTTTCGCAGTAAAAGATTGAGAACGAAAGACCCGACCCGCTCTTTCTTTTGTCGGTTGATTTTCTCTCTATCGGTAAACCTAATTTGAAATACGCTCTTCAGTTCATAACAAAGAAGAAGTTCCAAATCATCGCTTACCAAAAGTTAATTATCAACAAAAAAAAGTTTGGGTTGTTTGCAATTACTTCTTTAGCTACCTTGTAGGTTAGTCCGATAAAACACACCAAACTATGCCTGAAAACGAAGATTTCAACGAAGAGGAAAACAATGACGTGATTCATGACCTTGTCCCTGTTGCTGGAATGTACAAAAACTGGTTTTTAGAATATGCGTCTTACGTGATTTTAGAACGTGCTGTTCCTGCGATTGAAGATGGTTTAAAGCCTGTGCAACGTCGTATTTTGCACTCAATGAAGGAAATGGACGATGGGCGTTACAACAAAGTTGCCAATGTGATTGGGCATACTATGCAATACCATCCGCATGGAGATGCTTCTATTGGTGATGCAATGGTCAATTTGGGACAAAAGGATTTATTGATTGACACGCAGGGAAACTGGGGAGATACTCGAACAGGTGATGGTGCGGCTGCGCCTCGTTATATTGAGGCGAGGTTGACTAAGTTGGCACAAACTATTGTGTTTAATCCACAGACTACCAATTGGAAGTCTTCGTATGATGGACGTAAAAAAGAGCCCGTTACTTTGCCTGTGAAATTCCCGTTGTTGCTTAACCAAGGTGTGGAAGGGATTGCGGTTGGACTGGCGACCAAGATAATGCCTCACAACTTTATTGAGTTGTGTCAAGGTGCTATTCGTGTGTTGCAAGGGAAGAAAACAACTATTTTACCCGATTTTTCGAATGGTGGTATTGCTGATTTTTCGGACTACAATGATGGGTTGCGTGGTGGAAAAATCAAGGTGCGTTCTAAAATAGAGACACTGGACAAAAAGACTTTAATAATTAAAGAAATCCCTTTTGGGACGACAACTTCTTCGGTTATCGATTCGGTAATTAAGGCGAATGATAACGGGAAGATTAGGATTAAAAAAATAGTTGATAATACGGCTAAAGAGTTAGAGATTGAAGTCAGTTTGGCTACTGGTATTTCGCCTGACATTATGATAGATGCTTTGTATGCGTTTACTGATTGTGAGGTTTCAATATCACCAAATGCTTGTGTCATTATTGATAACAAGCCTGTGTTTTTGGGTGTCAATGAGATTTTAGCGACTTCGACACTAAACACCAAAGATTTACTGCGTCAAGAGTTAGAGATTAGAAAGGCTGAATTGATGGAGAAAATCCTGTTCACTTCGCTCGAAAAAATATTTATTGAAAACCGTATTTACCGTGATATAGAAGAGGTTGATGAGTCTTTTGAAGAGGTTATCAATACGGTAGATAAAGGGTTGATACCTTACAAACCTGCTTTTTATAGAGAAATCACACGTGATGATATTTTGCGTTTGTTAGAAATCAGAATCAAGCGTATTTCTAAATTTGATTCGTTTAAAGCTGATGAACTGATGCGTGGAATGGAAGAGGAGCTGAAAGAGGTGGAAAATCACTTGGCTAACTTGGTTGATTACGCCATTGCTTATTACCAAAAACTGATTAAAGATTTCGGTAAAGGAAAGGAAAGACGTACTGAAATATCACAATTTGAGACGATAAAAGCTACTCAAGTAGCTGTGAATAACGCTAAACTTTACGCCAACTTTAAAGAAGGGTTTATCGGTACGTCACTCAAAAAAGACGATTTCATAACGGATTGTTCGGATATTGATGACGTAATTATTTTTAGAAAAGACGGTAAATTTATCGTTACAAAATTACAAGACAAGGTTTTTGTTGGTAAAAACATTATACACGTCGCTGTTTTCAAAAAAGGGGACGAACGAATGACTTATAACTTGATTTACCAAGATGGCGAAACAGGTCTTCCTTATATCAAGCGTTTTAATATCAAAGGCGTTACTCGTGATAAAGAATACGAATTGACAAAGGGTAGTAAGCGTTCGAAAGTGTTGCATTTCACAGTCAACCCTAATGGTGAGGCGGAAATTATCACCGCACACCTGACGGCTAACAGTCCTGCCAAAAAGAAAGTGTTTGATTTTGATTTTGCTGATTTGGCAATAAAGGGTCGTGGTGCTGGTGGTAACCGTTTATCAAAATATAGCCTCAGAAAAATAGTTCAGAAAACAAAAGGGGTTTCTACTTTAGGTGGTTTGAAAATCTATTTCGACCCTAACTTAGGCAAACTAAACACTTCGGATAGAGGTGATTACATTGGTGAGTTTAATAGTGATGACAAGGTGCTTGTTCTTCATTCAGACGGTAGTTACGAATTGACCTCGTACGAGTTAACCAACCGTTACGATGCCAAAAAGATGGCTATCATCACAAAATATAATCCTGAAAAAGTAATTTCAGCAGTTTATTACGACGGGAAATCAAAAAACTACTATGTCAAACGTTTTGTCATCGAAACTTCTACGACAGGTAAAAGGTTTCCTTACATTTCAGAAGCTCCAAATTCAAAACTTTCGGTTGTGTCTATCTATAAAGACCCAAAGATTGCTTTGGATTACCGAAAAGGTCCTAAAGGCGAAAAATTATCGGCTGTTTATAGTTTGATGGCTATGATAGAAGTTAAAGGATGGAAAGCAATGGGTAATCGCTTGACTACAGATAAGGTGATAAAAGTAAAGTTAGTCCCTCCTACTCAAGAAGAATTAACTGCTGAATTGGCTGAAGAAACAAAAAAAGAAGAACCTGTGGTGGAAGAAAAAACTACCGAAGAGGACAAAGAGACTTTCGAGGCTGGAGATTCTGTTGATTTATCTTCTCCTGATGATCAAATGACTTTATTTTAACGATGACCAAAAAGGAACTTCTAACGGAACACATTTGGTCGTTTGTTACAGAAAACAAAAAGGCTCTTTTTAAGCAAGTAATTGACGAACGGACACGTCATATCGCTGTGGTTTTGGAAGATGTTTACCAACCACAAAATGCGAGTGCCGTATTGAGAAGTTGTGATTGTTTTGGTATTCAAGATTTACACGTAATCGAAAGTGTGAATACTTATACCATCAACCCTCGTATCGTAATGGGGGCTTCAAAATGGGTAGATGTTTACCCTCATCCGACAACAGAGAAGTGTATCGATAAACTAAAAGCCCAAGGTTACCAAATTGTAGCGACAACTCCACATACGGAAGAGGTTTCTATTTATGACTTTAATCCTACACAAAAATCTGCTGTTTTTTTTGGTACAGAAATGCAAGGGCTGAGTGATGAAGTAATGGAAAAAGCCGATGTATTTGTCAATATACCAATGGTTGGTTTTACTGAAAGTTTTAATATATCTGTTGCTGCGGCTTTGTGTTTGAATCAAGTCACACACAATTTGCGTCAGTCAGAGATTGATTGGCAATTGTCAGAGACAGAAAAACTGGATTTGAAATTGCGTTGGGGAAAGAGTTGTGTTCGCAATGCAGAAATTGTTGAAAGTGTATTTTTAAAAAATAATGATTAGAAAATATTTTCATATCGTATGGAAATCAATACTGGCTTTGAGTTTAGTTATCATACTCTCTTACAAGACGATTGATTGGACTACTGACGGACAGATTGTAACAAACATAAAAGACGTACCTTCCAAAAAAGTAGGTTTGGTACTTGGTACAAGTAAATATGTTGTGGGTGGTGGTTTAAATCTATTTTTCAAACACCGAATAGACGCTACAGCTCAACTTTACCAAGCAGGGAAAATACAACACGTTTTGGTGAGCGGTGACAACGGACACAAAAGCTACAATGAACCCGAACAAATGCGTCAAGAACTTATCAAAGCAGGTATTCCTAATCACAAAATCACGTTGGATTATGCTGGTTTCCGTACATTTGACTCTATGATACGGTGCAAAGAGGTCTTTTGTCAAGATGATATTACCGTTATTACACAACGGTTTCATTTACACCGTTCGTTATTTTTAGCGAACAGTTTTGGTATGAAAGCCATTGGTTTTGAAGCGACGGCCGTTCCTAAAGCCTATGCTATAAAGACAACTATAAGAGAATATCTTGCACGAGTGAAAGCTTTATTGGATATTTACATTTTAAAAACTACGCCAAAATTCTTAGGAAAGAAAGAATGCATCAACTAAAACACTACACCACTGCTCTATTACTTCTTCTCGCTTCTTTTGCTTATGCTCAAGAAATAAAGGGTGTGGTTTATGACAAAAACACCAACGAGACACTACCGTTTACTTCTGTGTTTTTGAAAACAGAAAGAGCAAACGGTACAACAGATATCAACGGTAAATTCTCCCTTCCTTTTAGTAATGAAACAGATACTTTGGTTGTTTCGGCAATGGGGTACGCCTCGTTCAAAAAAGTGATTCATCAAAAAGATACTGCCCAAATCTTGCGTTTGTATTTAGAAGAAGAAGGCATACAATTAGAAGAGGCAGTTATTCACGTAGGCGAAGACCCTGCTATCGCTATTATCAAAAAGGTTGTCGCCAATAAAAAACAAAACGACCCTGAAAAGGCATTAGCGATTAGTTACCAAAAATACAGCCGTTTAGAGATTGATATTGATAACATTTCTGAAAAGTTTAAAGAAAAGAAGTTACTAAAAAAACTAGGTGATGATTTAGAAACACTTCCCCTATTAAAGGACTCTTTAGGGAAGGAGT
>CBDCZI010000009.1:0-28536 GCA_965224495.1 Cytophagales bacterium
GAAAAAGAATGATTTTTTAAAACAGAATCCTCCAAATGTGATCTTCTTTTTGATGGAAACATTTAACAGTGAATATTTAGCTTATCATAACACTAAGACTTGCAATCTATTAGGTGAATTAGAACAACATTTCAAAGAAGATTATGTCTTTCTAAATTTTACTGCTGATGCCTTTGGTACACTCAACGCAATAGAGAAGTTAATGATTAATACACCGATGGGACCAATGGCAGAGTCTGCTTACAAAAATACACATTGGAAACACGCCAACCCGCTATTGTTTAAGAATAGTGGGTACAAAACAGACTACGTATATGGAGGACAACGAGGTTGGCACCAATCAGACAACTTTATCTTACGTCAAGGTTTTGATAAATACCACGATATGTACGACATCAAAAATGCAATAGGTAACATAGGTATTGATGATTGGGGTGTTTTTGACGAGTATTTGTTTGATTATGTTTATAACAATATATTAGCAAAACAAAAACAACCTCAATTCACTATGGTTATGTCAACGACCAACCACCCTCCATTTACCCTACCAGAAGGTATATCTACCGATGATTTAACAGAATACGAAACCTTTTTGAAATCGAGAGACAACAACCAAGACCAAGTGAAAAACCATTTAAAAAGCTACTGGTATGCAAATAATGAATTAGGTAAAATTATCTCTAAAATAAAGAACTCCCCAATGGGCGAAAATACAATTATTGCTGTTACGGGAGACCATGGCAATCTATTTATGACCAATTACGAAGGGAATGAAATGATGGAGAAAAATGGCGTCCCTCTTTACCTTTATGTACCCGAAAAATACAAGAACAACCTCAGTTATGATAGCTTGAAATGTGGTTCTCATAAAGATATTTTCCCTACTTTATTTAACCTTAGCTTATCAAATACCAACTACTATTCTCTTGCAGGAAACATGCTTGACACCAACTCAAAAACATTTGGCTACAATGGAGAAAGCAATTTTACATTTGATAAGAACAATCAAGTAACAGGTAACAGAACTGATTTTATGCAAATAAAAGACGGTATTTTAACCAAAAACAATGGCGCTAAAACAAAAAGACTAATTGAACGAAAAGATGCTTACAAATTACTTTGGAATGGCTTTTTCAATACTCAGTTTCAAAAAATAAAAAATAAAGAATATTAAAACAGTCTTAGCTTACTGGTTTCAATAAACCTTTTCTCCTTTGTCTAACCAAAAACCCCACTCCTTGTTGTAAGCGTGAACTTTATTTGTTGGTTGATTTTGTTTATTTACAATTACCTTATCCTGATTAACCCATTCAAAAAGACCGCCATACAAATTACTCACATTGGTATAACCCTTCGCTAATAACTTTTGAGTGATTTTCTCACTACGATAACCAACAGAGCAATAAACGACTATTTTTGTGTTTTTAGCGATTGCACTTACTCGTTTCATTTTAAAATCGTCGTAACCTACCCAGGTAGCTCCTTTGATATGACTTACTTTAAACTCATTTATTTCTCGCGCATCAAGGTAAACTACCGATGGGTTTGTCATTTCTTTCACACTCACTTCTGGAACATTATGCTCTAACAAATGAACCAACAAACTATCGTAAGCCTGACTATTTACTCTTGTTTGTGCGTTGCAAGACACCACAAATGCCATAGCGAGTAAAGTAAGTACCGATTTTATCAATTGCTTTTTCATATCTTTTCCTTTTTAATGAAGGTAACACCCTTTTAAGCGTTCTACCAATTCGTATCTGTTATTTACACCAAAAGTACAACACACGACATTTACACTACTACCAAAACCGTGCCTTTTTAAACAACAAAAGCCAACCAAAACGAATTGGTTGGCTTTTGTTACTTTATCCTTACTTAGTCTTGTGTTTTTTTTCTTTTTCTTGTTGACACGTAAACAATATTTACGAAAATCAAAAAGAAAACTACCAACGACCCTCCCAATCGTACCCAGATACTACTTGAGCTTAATACAACTAAGAACTCGAAAACAAAGAGCAAAGGAATGCTCAATATAAAGAGTATTTTTAATCCTACTGACATTATACTGCTACGCTATTATCTCTCAACGCTTCGTTTAAAGACGTTTTTTTATCTGTACTTTCTTTACGTTTACCGATAATCAAGGCACAAGGCACTTCATAAGTTCCTGCATTAAACTTTTTAGGGTAAGTACCAGGTATAACAACAGAACGTTCTGGAACATATCCTTTTGTAACTACAGGCTCATCTCCTGTTACGTCAACAATATGCGTACTCATTGTCAAAGTTACTCCTGCTCCTAAAACAGCTTCTTTACCTACACGAACACCTTCAACTACGATACATCTTGAACCGATAAAAGCACCGTCTTCAATGATAACTGGTGAAGCTTGAACTGGCTCCAAAACACCTCCAATACCTACTCCACCTGACAAGTGAACGTCTTTCCCTATTTGTGCACAAGAACCAACTGTTGCCCAAGTATCTACCATTGTACCCGTTTCTACGTGTGCTCCGATATTTACATAAGAAGGCATCATCACCACTCCACTTTCTAAAAACGACCCGTAACGAGCGATAGCGTGAGGTACTACACGAACACCTTGTTCGGCATAGTTTGACTTTAACTTGATTTTATCGTGAAATTCGAATGGACCAACCTCGATTGTTTCCATTTTTTGTGTTGGAAAATAAAGAATTACAGCTTTTTTTACCCAATCGTTTACTTGCCAAGTTCCGTCAGCTAAAGGCTCTGCTGTACGCAATTTCCCTTTATCTAAGTCTTCAATTACTGCAAAAATCGCATCTAATGTCTTTTGGTCTTTCAACAACGAACGGTCGTCCCAAGCTTTTTCTATTAATTCTCTCATTTCAATTTTATCTTTGTGTGCTTATTCTCTATTTCTACCGACAGATTTTTTCTATCTTGTTACAAAATTAACTAAGCCAAGCTACAACTACAATTTACACTGCATTATTTATGGACATTCATCGAATTATTTTTGCTTCATCGCTCAAACCTGCTTTCGATACCCGTACGCAAAAGCTTTTTTCTTCTTTCGAGGACAATAAAAAGTACATTTGCCATTTTTGTGGTGTTCATTCTACTTCTGCCAATAAAAACCAACGCATTCATTCGTGGAAATACGGACGTGGTTTAACTTTTCGTTTGGCTATAAATATTCGTTTCTTCTTTCTGCTACTCAAAATAAGACCACAAACAATTATCCTCAACAACAACGACTTGGTTAGACTTTCAATTGTTTATAAAAGGCTTTTTAATAAGCAGTTGATTTTCGATATGCAAGAAAACACCGCGAAAAACATTACCTACCAAGGCGTTTACAAAGGTTTCAAGAAACAACTGTACCTATTTCTTACCCATCGTGCCAATAAAAAGATAGCTAAACATTGTAATGGTTTCATATTAGCAGAAAAATGTTACGAACAAGAACTTTATTTCATCAAAAACAAACCGTTTATTGTTCTTGAAAATAAAGCCCTCCCTTCTACTGTTCGTCAACAAAGAGTTATTTCATCTCCTATCAACCTACTTTTCTCAGGTTCTATCAGTGAAGCTTCGGGTATTGAAAATGCTTTAGTTTGGGTTGATCAATTGAACAAAACAACTCCTTGCCACCTTACTGTTGTTGGACACACTCCTTCCATTTCATTACACAAAGAAATGAATGAGTTAAACAACCCTTTAATCACTTACAAAGGTTCTCTTTCTCCTATTTCTCATCAACTTATCGACCAAGCTATAGGAAAGGCTGATTTTGGATTGGTTTGTTACCAACTTACCGAAGCAAACAAAAACAAATACCCTACAAAACTCTATGAGTATTTGGCTTCTCAATTACCTATTGTCTGCCAAAAACATAAGGAATGGAATAAATTAATCGAACAATCAAACGCTGGTTTAACTTTTTCTAACGAATTATCAAACGTACAGTTAGAACAATCTTTTTACAAACAACAAAACACTGATTTCGCTGTTTGGGGTAAACAAAAATTAGCTGATTGGTTTGGTAACCTTTTACACACAAAAAATTGAGTTATTAAAAAGAGTCCTTTACAAAAAGCATTAATATTTTAATTAACACTTGTTTTCATTTATACATTTTTCGCGTCATACGCCACCCTAAAGACATAACTATTTCACGAATAATAGTTACAGTAATCATTCATTCATAAATAAAAAAGGGTACTACGTAAAACGCAGTACCCTTTTTTATTTATGAATGAAGTATCGACTATAAAGTATCGATGTTATTCAAATCGTTAAATGCAGATTCTAATCTTTCTACGAAAGAAACTTCACCTTTTCTAATCCAAACACGTGGATCATAATATTTCTTGTTAGGAGAATCAGCCCCAGATGGGTTACCAATCTGTGCTTGAAGACAGTCTCTATTTGCTGCTTCGTAAACACGAACACCATCCCAATAAGCCCACTGTAAATCAGTATCAAGGTTCATTTTGATTGTTCCGTAAGAGATTGCTTCTCTGATTTCTTCTACTGTAGATCCTGAACCACCGTGGAATACGAAGTTTACAGGTTTTTCTCCAGTTTTATATTTTTCTTGGATATGCTTTTGTGAGTTATCTAAGATTGTTGGAGTCAACTTTACGTTTCCTGGTTTGTAAACACCATGAACGTTACCAAAAGATGCTGCGATAGTGAAGTTTGGGGAAATTTTCAACAATTCTTCGTAAGCGTAAGCCACTTCTTCTGGTTGTGTATAAAGTTTAGATTCGTCAACGTCAGAGTTGTCAACACCATCTTCTTCTCCACCTGTGATACCTAATTCAATCTCTAAAGTCATATCCATCTTAGCCATACGCTCAAGGTATGTCTTACAAATAGCGATATTTTCTTCGATTGGCTCTTCTGATAAATCAATCATGTGAGAAGAGAACAATGGTTTCCCAGTTTCTTTGTAATGTACTTCAGAAGCATCTAACAAACCGTCAATCCAAGGCAATAACTTTTTCGCACAGTGATCAGTGTGAAGAACTACTGTCGCACCGTAAGCCTCAGCTAACAAGTGAACGTGTTTTGCTCCAGAAATAGAACCTAAAATAGCAGCTTGTTGTCCTTCGTTAGAAAGACTTTTCCCTGCCATGAATACACCTCCTCCGTTCGAAAACTGAACGATTACAGGAGCATTTACTTTAACTGAAGTTTCAATCACTGCGTTGATTGAACTTGATGAAGTTACGTTTACCGCAGGAAGAGCGAACCCTTTTTCCTTTGCATAAGCGAATAACTCGTTTAATTTCTCACCAGCGATTACACCAGTTCCTACTTTGTCTTTTAACTGACCCATTTGAATACAATTTATTAGTATCTATAGAAAACCAAAACTAACCATTTTTAAAGTAAATACTAAATAAACATAGTCCTATGTGTATAAGTTTTTATTCACACAACACGATATTCCTACTTAGTATCAAAACTAAATATCTCAAAATCATAGTTGGCATCATTTTTTCTAAAGGGGCTAAAAACTAATTTATATCTTATGAAAACCTTTCTTCTTTTCCCTTTTTTACTCTTTAGCTTCTTGACTGCTTGTTCTCAAAAAATAAGTGATAAAGATTTAACCAAAATTAATGCCTACATAAAAAAACACCCTGACAATGGTTTATCTAGCAAATCAACGGGTTCTGTTTCTAATGGCAAATTAAACAATGGAAAACTACTTCCTTTTAAAGGCAACAATTACCAATATTTTGATAAAAGTAGTTACCTCAATGGCAAAGCTTTTTTACATTCCTCGGTAAAGAACACTGTATTAAAAACCTATTTAGGGCTTGAGAGATCACACACTAACCGTCAATTTAGAGTAATGGAATGTGGTCACCAACATGGTGGTGCTTTAAAACCGCACCGCACCCATCAAAACGGAACAAGTGTTGACTTTATGATGCCCCTACGTAAAGACAAAAAACCTTATTACAAGCTAGATGACCGAGGGTTTAGTCATTATTTACTTTCATTTAACGATGAGGGTAAATTCACAATGAACAAATCTGTAGTTATAGATTTTGAAACAGTTGCTTACCATATTTTATTACTTGATAAGAATGCACGTGCCTTGGGTTACAAGATAAAAAAGGTGATTATTAAAATCGAATTGAAAGACGAGTTATACAATACACCAAGTGGTCGGAAATTAAAAAAATCAGGCATCTATATTGTGAAAGGATTAACGCCACTTATCAATTCTCTTCACGACGACCATTACCATATTGATTTTGTTCCTTTAAAATAGTTTTTCCCTTTAGATATTACTGTTTTAGGTTGCCTTTTAAAGATGGAATAGCCCTGTTTGTAGTGAAAAACACCCCTTCCCCTCCTTCTTAGGAAGGAAAAGAAGAGTTTCGTAATTATATATGCGTTAGAAAGTCAGCTATTGTCAATGGTCTATCGTCTAACAACAGCTTAGGGATTGAAGTGGAAATCCTTTTACTTTACTATTCTTTCTAAAGGATAGAGAGGTTAATAAATTGGTAAACAAACTAAGTCACATTTCCTTTACAGTAAAAGATTGAGAACGATAACACCCGACCCGCTCTTACTTTTATCGACTCACTTCTTTTCTATCGATAAAACTGACTATAAAACACTAAACAATCTGTTCAACGAAAAGGGTAAGCTCCAACTAATAGAAACTTTTATATTATTCACGTTTTTAGCTACTTAAAGAGGTCGTCTTTAAATTCATTGAAAAAAGGGTTGAAAAGTACTTTGAAGTGTGCTTTTTTTGATTGAAATTTGCAGGGTTATAAGAATATTTTATGAAAAAGATAGCTGTACTTACCTCTGGGGGCGATGCTCCGGGAATGAATGCGTGTATTCGTGCTGTAGTTAGGGCGGGAATACATTACGGAATGGAAGTTTACGGGGTGTTGCGTGGGTATGACGGACTGATTAATGGGTCGTTTACGCCGATGAACCGTAGGGCGGTGAGTAATATCATCCAAAAAGGGGGAACGGTATTGAAATCGGCTCGTTCGATGGAGTTTATCACGCCTGAGGGACGTAAAAAGGCTTATAGAAAATTGAAAGAACACGATATCGATGGCTTGGTGGTCATCGGTGGAAATGGAACGTTTACGGGTGCTAAATTATTTTTTGAGGAACATAATTTCCCTATTATTGGTATTCCTGGTACGATTGATAACGATTTGTATGGTTCGGATTTCACGATTGGCTACGATACGGCGGTAAATACGGCGTTGGATGCGATTGATAAGATTAGAGATACAGCTGATGCACACGACCGTGTGTTTTTTATTGAGGTGATGGGGCGTGACACGGGATATATCGCGGTGCGTTCGGCGATTGCTGGTGGTGCTGAAATGGCTATGATTCCTGAAAAACAAGAGCCTATTGAAGAGGTTATCGCTAAATTAAGAGCGGGTGCTTCGATGGGAAAAGGGTCAAGTATTATTGTGGTGGCAGAAGGCGATGAGGCTGGAAATGCGCAACAGATTGCTGACCAAGTGAAAAAAGCTATTCCTGAATTGGATACAAAAGTAACGATGTTGGGACATATCCAACGTGGTGGTTCGCCGACTTCGGCTGACCGAATTTTGGCTTCTCGCTTAGGCTTGGGTGCTGTTGAGGCATTGCGAACGGGAGAAAAAAATATTATGATTGGGGTAATCAATCACAAATTGGAACATGCTTCGTTGACTGATGCTATCGAAAAAAGAAAGCCTGTAAACCCTGAATTGATAGAGTTAATCGATACATTGAACGGTAAGACTTACTAATTTTTGTTTTCCGAATATAGATTTTAAAGAGAGGACTTGTTCCTCTTTTTTTATGGTTAGATTTTAATTTATGAAAAACGTTTCTCTGGTTACTGGTGGTGCTGGTTTTATTGGTTCGCACGTGGCACAATACCTGCTCGATTTGGGGCATCAGGTGGTAGTTTTAGATGATTTGTCTGGAGGTTTTAAGGAAAACGTACCTAAAGGAGCGGTACTTCGTGTTGGCTCTTTTACCGATAGCGAGCTTGTAAATACGCTTTTTGAGCAATATACGTTTGATTATGTTTACCACTTAGGGGCGTATGCGGCGGAAGGACTTAGTCACTTTATTCGCCGATTTAATTACCAAAATAACTTGATTGGTAGTATCAATTTGATTAATGCATCGGTAAATCATAATATCAAATGTTTTGTGTTTACGTCTTCTATCGCTGTGTATGGTACAAATGATTTACCTCTACACGAAGGTCAATCGCCAAATCCTGAAGACCCGTATGGGATTGCCAAATATGCGGTAGAAATGGACTTAATCAATGCTAAAAAAATGTTTGGACTCAACCATATTATTTTTAGACCTCACAATGTGTATGGTTCGCACCAAAATATTGGCGATAAATACCGTAATGTAATCGGTATTTTTATGAATCAGCTACTTCAAAAGAAACCGTTGACTATTTTTGGTGATGGTTTGCAAAGTCGTGCTTTTAGTTTTATTGATGACGTGGCTCCTTATATTGCTCAATCGGTAGATGTAAAAGGTGCTTACAATGAGGTGTTTAATATCGGTACTGATAAGGTAAGCACCGTAAAAGAATTGGCTACAGAGGTTTCGGTAGCGATGCAATCGTCTATGGAAATTACGCACTTAGAACAACGTGAAGAGGTGGTACACGCTTATGCCGACCACTCAAAATTTGAACGGGTTTTTAAACCAAAGTCTTCGACGGATTTGAAAACGGGCTTACAACCGATGGCTCAATGGGTTATTGAAAATGGCGCTCGTTCGAGTGAAAATTTTGAAAATATAGAAATTGAAAAAAACTTACCTCTTTCTTGGAAATAATATGAATAATCAACCTTTAGTTTCTATCATTATGGCAGTCAAAGACACTGCCCCCTACCTCAGGGATTGTATGGATTCAATCTTAAATCAGACGTATCAAAATTGGGAGTTACTTGCGGTAAATGACCATTCTTCTGACGAAACACCCCAAATATTACAGGAATACGCTAACAAAGATGCGCGAATTGTTTTTCTAAATAGCGATAGACCTAAACTGATTCCTACACTCCAAATTGGTTACGCTCACGCAAAAGGAATGCTTATCAATCGTATGGATAGCGATGATAAAATGCCGGATTACAAGTTAGAAGTCCTCGTGAATGAATGGCTGAAACACGGCAAAGGTACTGTCATAGCGGGAGGAACGGAACATTTTGTTGATGAAGGTGTTGTTGGTGATGGTTTCTTAAAATACGAACGTTGGCTCAATGAGGTGGCGCGTACAAGCACACATTACCAACAAATATATACCGAATGTGTTATTCCTTCGCATTGCTGGATTTTGCATAAAGATGATTTTGATTTGGTTGGGGCTTTTGACCCGATTATTTATCCTGAGGATTACGATTTGTGTTTCCGTTTTTACCGAGAAAAATTCACCATTATCGGTATGGATAAAATTTTACACCATTGGAGAGACCGTGAAGACCGCATTTCTCGTACGTGGGAAGAATACAAAGACAACCGCTATTTTGATATGAAATTACGTTTTTTCTACGAGATTGACCGAGATTATTCCCGTCCGCTTGTTCTTTGGGGTGGTGGTCGTAATGGTAAAGATATGGCTAAATTACTACAAGCACGCAAGGATACTTTTCACTGGGTTTGTGATAACGAACGAAAGATAGGAAAAGATATTTATGATGTCCGTATGGAACATTTTGACGCAATAAAAGACCTTGAAAATCCACAAATTATGGTCGTTGTTTCTTCGCCTGACGGTAAAAAAGAAATTCAAGCCATTTTTGACCAATGGGAGAAAAAACCTGTTGTCGATTATTGGTTTTTTGCTTAGGAGTGAGCCACACAGCCTTTAAATATATATTATGAAATTTAACGTCAAATTAATCACGCTACTTAGCCTATTGGTTTTAGTTTCAAGTTTTAAACTAAAATCAAAAAAATATAATATCGAAATTATACAGCACGGTGTCGTTGTACCTATTACTGGTAATACTGTTATTTTAGATAAAGAGGTGTTTCAATTAAGGGTTACATTGAAAAACATACACGGTATCTATATGAGTTCTTCTTTTGATCGAGGGTATTTTGACACAAAAGAGACTGAGCCGATAAAGGATTTCAAATACATAGGTTCTAAATGCCGTGCAGAGCCTTCTTTTAATAGTGATAAAGAATTTGGTATTGATACTGAAAGTTTATCTTTCTTGTTTTACGATAAAACAATGGATTGGCATAGGTTTGATAAAGGAGTTTTGGTAAAAGGAAAAAAAGTTATTGGTTTAAAAACCATTCAACAGGTTTATATTGACGACACAAAGGAAACTATTTTACTTAAAGACCTTACTCAAGACATTTTTCTTTTCTTTTTTGCTACTAAAAAAGTTGAAAATACAGAAAAGGAACTCGGGCGTTTAAAATTACAAATCAAATGGAAGTAATAGGTATTAAATAGTTCATAACACCATCTATCACTCCACAAACTCTACTTGGTAAGACGTACTCCGTCCTTCGCCGAAAGGTTTGAAAATTCCTAACTCACGGAGTTTTTGCATATCTCGTGTTGCTGTGGGTTTTGAGGTTTTTGTGATACGCATATATTTCTTGGCAGTCATCCCTCCTTCAAAACCACTTACTTCTTGCAACATACGTTTAAGTACTTTTGTTTGACGCGTGTTAATTTGGTTTTTGTAGGTATCAAATAAACGTGTCTTTTGTACGGTAAATTTAATTAAAACGGCTGAATTATCTAATGCTTGTAAAATCACCTCTGTAAAATAAACTACCCATTGAGTCACTTCATTTGTTCCCTGCCCTACTTTTAAGGCTTGGTAATATTTCATTCGCTCCGCTTCTATCACTGTCGATAAACTAATTAACAACGGAAAACCTACGGTCTGTAACAATGCCTTTTCGGCAATTGCTCGTCCAACACGTCCGTTACCATCTTCAAAAGGATGAATACTTTCAAAATACAAATGTGCAATAGCACTACGTACAGGTGCAAAAAGTAGTTCTTTTTTACCTCCTGGCGCAGTATCATTAAACCACTTGATAAAAGTTTTTATTTCTTTTGGTACTATTTTAGAAGGTGGTGCTTCAAAATGAATTTCTTCTTTGCCGTAACTTCCCGAAACCACTTGCATAGGTTCGCTATGTGTACGCCAACAAGCTACCGCTACCTTGCTTTTACTCGGAAATATCATTTTGTGCCAATCAAAAAGCATTTCCTCACTCAATGACGAAGTGTAATCTGAATGGATTTTGGTGACTAATGTAGCCATTCCTTTCGCTTGGACGTCTTTACATTCTTGCTTTATACTTAGTCCTAAATTGGTTTTTATCGATGACATTACGTCTTTACGACTCAAATATTCCCCTTCAATTTCTGAAGTTTTCATTGCTTCAGTAACCAAAATCTCAATTAAGTTTTTATTTTTATACTTTTTGGATAATATTTCTAAACTCCCTTTAGATACACCAATCTTCTCTGAAAAATTATGGACATACTTATCTAAACAACCTATGTCGTAACTGAATTTTTTCCAATCTGATAATTGCCAATTGTAACTCATGAGCCGATTAAATATACTTACCAACTCAAATATACGTAAAAAATGAGCCGATTAGCAAACTTAATCGGCTCATTTTTTATTTATTTAGTGAGCCGATTAGGAGACCTAATCGGCTCATCTAATTTTCATTCGTTGAGTAATGTTGTTATTCATCCTTCTTTTTGAACGTTTCTCGGTAGTAATAACACCAAACACGAGACAGATAGATATATAGAATAATTTTCGCCGTTTTTTCCCCTAAAGAGTGGTTAGAGCAATTGAACAAACTCAGATGCTGAAACAAGTTCAGCATGACCCCAACTAGCATGTCATTCCGAACTTGTTTCGGAATCTGATAAATACACCCACGGTTAATGGGAAAAGTACAATTTTCGCTATGATAACCGGCTTAGGGGCTGAAGTGGAAATCCTTTTACTTCTCTGGTCTTTCTAAAAATAGATAAAGTGAAAGACACAACAAAAAATCTAAAACGCAGAGCCCTTCGCAGTAAAAGATTGAGAACGATAAGACCCGACCCCTTTTGACTTATTATCGGCTCACTGTATATCTATCGATAAAACAACGGTATAACGCCGAGAAATCAGTTCATAAAAAAGGGGGAAGCTCCAAATAAATAATCACTTTCAAAAAAAACTTTTTGTTCGTTTTAAAACTGGTTTTTAGTTATGTTTACAGCCAAAGCCACCCATCCAATAAGAAAACCTAAACCTCCTATTGGTGTGATTGCACCCAATATTTTGATATTTGTAAGACTCAATGTATAAAGCGAACCTGAAAAAATAAGTAACCCCAACATAAACCCATAAGCACTGATATTGAGGTAACTTTTATCTTCAGCAAACTGCATATAAACACCCAAAAACAACAACGCTAATGTGTGGTAGAAATGGTACTTAACAGCTGTTTCAAAGGTATCTAATCGGTTATTTGCCTCTAAAATCTTTTGTAACCCGTGCGCTCCAAAGGCACCGATACCGACTGCCAATGTACCTGAAATGGTTGCGAATAATAGTATTGCTTTCTGCATTCTAATTTGTTTTATAATTTCTATTGCCAAAAATAGCACTTCCGATACGTACCATCGTAGAACCTTCTTCGAGTGCGATTTGGTAGTCGCCACTCATCCCCATCGATATTTCTTTCGTATCAATGTTATTTGTTGTTTTTATTTTAATTGAAAAAGCCTTCAATTCAGCAAATTCTTTTCTGATTTGTGTGGTATTTTTTGTATTTGTTGCCATTCCCATCAAACCAACTATACGGATGTTTTGAAATTGTTCAAATGCATTTTCTTCGAGTAATTGCTGTAATTCATTGTATGAAAAACCGAATTTGGTTTCTTCGGTAGAAATGTGAATTTGTAACAAACAATCGATAATTCTGTCGTTATTTTTTGCCTGTTTATTGATTTCTTTCAATAAACGAACGCTATCTACCGCATGGATTAATTGAACAAATGGAGCGATGAACTTGACCTTATTACGTTGTAAGTGGCCAATCATATGCCATTTGATGTCTTTTGGTAAGGTATTGTATTTATCGACCAATTCTTGCACTTTATTTTCGCCAAAAACACGCTGTCCTGTGGTGTAGGCAGTCTCAATCGAGCTATTCGGCTTCGTTTTAGAGACGGCTACCAATTGGGCATTGTATTTTTTTACTAAATTTTGGTAAGGCGAAATTTGTTCCTCTATGTTCATTCCACTAATTTCGTTAAATTCTTTTTTATTATTCAATAATTAGCCGATGAAAAGTGTATTTAGTTTTTTGTTATTAGGAATGGTCTTGGTTTCGTGTTCTGAAACTGCCAACGATTACGTGTTGTCTCGCGAAGAAATGGTTCCCGTAATGGTGGATTTATACCTCGCTACCGAAAAAGTAGGCATGGCAAAATTACCCTTAGACAGTGCTTCTATCTACTTCAAATCGGTTTACAAGCCCGAAGTTTTGAAAAAACACGGTGTAGAAAACAGTAAGTTTGACAGCAGTTACAAGTATTATTCGACCCTTCCAAAAGAATTTGTTTGGATACAAACAGCAGTCACTGACTCATTAAAATTAAAACACCTCAGAGGACGACTTAATTTTTAGTCCTCTAAGGTGTTTTGAAAAACTAAACCAATTTCTTAATCCCCAAGATAATCCCTGCGTGAACTCCCTCGTGGATATTCACAAAAGAAATTGCTTCTTTGGTCGAAGTCAATTCTATCCCCATTGAGGTTTGGTATTTGGTATATGTTTTGAAAATATTATTATTGTAATCTTCTTCTGTCTGTTCAATATGTGCTACAAATAAACGCTTTATTTCGGCTATTTCTTGGCTTGAGATCTCTTGATTAGCCACCGTGCCTTTAGCGTATTTTGTCAACCATTCGTCAGGAAAGTTCATTGTACAACCTGATAGTTTGTATGTCAAAATCTGCTGTACAACAACAAGATGCCCCAAATTCCAAACAATATTATTGTTATGCCCTTCGGGAATTTTGTTTAACTGCTCGGTAGTCAAATTTTCTATTTGACGAAGAGTGAACTGACGGATAGTAGCTAATGATTTAAAGTGGAATTCCATAATATTATCTATAAGTAAAAAGGAAAGTTAACCTTTTTAAAGTTAAGAAAACCTAAATTTGTTTAGCTTTGTGTATGAAAGATTGGTTACAACATAATTTATCATTTTTAGGGCGAAAAGGGAGCATTTTATATGTTTTAATCTACCGTTTGAGCTTGTTGTTTGTCTTGTTTTCTGTTCAACGATTGGCTTTTTATTTCTACAACCAATCATTGTTCGATAAAGTAACTTTTTCGAGTCTTTCCTATATGCTTTATGGTGGTATTCAGTTTGATTTGACGGCAATTTTGTATTTCAATTTGGGTTTTATCATTCTTTTTTTACTCCCTTTTACTTTTCGGTATTCGGCTATTTACCAAAAGATTTTGACTTGGCTTTTCATTGGCAGTAACATATTGGCCTTTGCAATGAATAGTGCTGACGTTATTTATTACCGCTTCACTTTACGTAGAACGACATTTAGTGCACTAAAAGAGTTTGAAAACGAAAGTGGACACGCCCTTAAAATGATAAGCCAATTTGTATTTACTTATTGGTATGTTACCTTGTTTTTGGTGGTGCTGATTGCCGTTTTTATTTGGTTGGTAAACCGTGTCAAAGTCATCCGCTTTTACCCCAAAAACAAATTATCTTTCTTCCTTACCAACACTGTTTTGTTAGGTCTTGCCATCGCTCTTTCGATTATCGGAATACGTGGAGGAGTAGGAAAACACGTACGACCAATCACCTTGAGTAATGCCTCGAAATACGTGGTCAATGTCAATGAAAGAGCGATTGTACTCAATACGCCGTTTTCTTTTTTCCGTTCGATGGAAACCAAAGGTTTTGAACGCATCAACTATTACCCTTCACAACAAGCGTTAGAAAAGGTATATTCGCCTATCCATTACCCTAAAGATTCAGCTCAATTTAAACCACTCAATGTGGTCGTTTTGATTTGGGAAAGTTTTGGGAAAGAATACACAGGTTTTTACAATAAGCACATAGAAAACCATAAGAGCTTCACCCCTTTTATGGATAGTTTATTAACAAAAAGCCGTGTTTTTTACTATTCTTACGCCAACGGACGAAAATCTATTGATGCCATGCCTTCCGTTTTGACAAGTATGCCTTCGTTACAAGAACCCTTTGTTTTATCGCATTATTCGGGAAATAAAGTCAATGGTTTACCTTTGTTACTGAAAGAAAAAGGCTATTATTCGGCATTTTTTCACGGTGCCCCCAACGGAAGTATGGGCTTTGATGCTTTTGCCAAACAAGCGGGTTTTGATGCCTATTTCGGGAAAGATGAATACAATAATGAGGCTGATTTTGATGGTACTTGGGGTATTTGGGACGAAGAGTTTTTAGGGTTTTATGCCGATAAAATGAATACTTTTAAAGAGCCTTTTTTATCGACTATCTTCACTGTATCCTCACACGACCCGTTCAAATTACCGCCGAGATATGAAGGAGAATTCCCCGAAGGTGATGGTCCGATTTTACACTCGATTGGTTACACCGATTACAGTATGAAGCAGTTTTTCAAAAAGGCTTCAAAGATGCCCTGGTTCGAAAACACCTTATTTGTCATCACCGCCGACCACGCCTCTACTGCCTTTGACCCCACTTACAAAACAATGATAGGTGGACATTCAATTCCTGTCTTCTTTTATCGACCCAACAGCCCCAAAGACATTAAGACAGATAGTACGCTCATTCAACAAATAGACGTTATGCCTTCTGTTTTGGGTTATATGGATTATGACTTACCTTATTTAGGTTTTGGTCACAATGTCTTTGACACAACAAAAAACAACTTCGTTATTAATTACCGAGACGGTATCTATCAGTTTTTTGAAGACGATTATCTTTACCAATACAATGGAAAAGAACTAATTGGCGTTTTCCTTTTCAAGACCGATTACCGACTTGACAATAATTTATTAGGCACAAGACCAAAACACGAAACAACGGCTACCAATAAGATAAAAGCATTCATACAACAATACAACAACCGTATGATAGCAAACAAATTGACTATCTCATCACCTGATTAAAGAGAATGAGGAGCTTACCCTTAGCAACGAACTGATTTTTCTCTCTTTCATAGAACAAAACACCGATAGAAACGAAGATAACCGACAAAAGTCAGAACGGGTCGGGTGTTATCGTTCTCAATCTTTTACTGCGAAGAGCAGTACTATTTAGTCACTTCATCACTTAGTTTTCATCGCCTCTTTTCATAAAGAATACAGAAGTAAAAGGATTTCCACTTCACCCCCTAAGCCGTTGTAAGACGACCGACCATAGACGATGGACAATAGCTGACATTCAATACGTCTATATATTACGACTACAAACACCGTATCATGCACTTGAACGACTGTATTTATTATGCTAAAAATCCAATAATTCTTTAGGAGGAACACCCAAACCGTCTGCTATACGACGAACAGTATCTATTGATGGGCATATTTTTCCCGTTTCAATCCTTGCTATTTGAGACAAAGACAAATCTATAGTATAACACAACGATTCTTGTGTAAAACCTTGCTTTTTTCTTGTTTTTGCTACGTGTTTACCAAACGCTAAAACATACGCTATATCTACTCCTTTTCTCACTACGTGAAGTAAGAGATTTTATAACTCATAAATTATAGCGTATAATGCTATAATTTATTTATATTTGAACTTATTTAAAAATTTAATTATTAATCAGATGAAAAAATCAATCCTTATCTTAACAATTGTTAGTGCCTTATTTTCTGGGTGTAAGAAAAAAGAGCATATTACAATGGACGAAGTAAACACGGCTGTAACCAAATCAATCGAAGAAAACCAAGCCAAAACTTATGATTTCTCACTAGATATCAAAGGGCTAAACACTCAAGGTAGTTGGTCTTTAGCTCTAAACGAAAAAGTCTATGACTTTACTGAAGGAGATGTCATTCTTTTGTTTGTAAAAGAAAACAAAACAAACCTTTATCACCCACTACCTCATACATCGTTATTCGAAGATGGTACTATCTGGGTTTTCAATTATGAACTAGATGGAACTACGGGAGTTGTTTCAATAAGCATGGACGACAAAACAGAAACTGCTATAACTTTTCCACTAATATTCAGTTTCCGAGCAGTACATATCAAATCAAAATTGATGACTAACGTAAGAAAGAAAAGCCTAAAAGGAATGTCTTACGAAGAAATAAAAGACAAGTTTAACTTGTAAAGAAGCAGGTGATATACCTCACAAAAAAGCCTCTCCGTTTAGTTACGGAGAGGCTTTTTCAGTTTAAAACAAACACCAGTTGTATTTCATTTCTACACCTACCGTAATTCAACTAATCCAAATAATTAATTTCTGCTTCAAAAGTAGTGTTATCAATCGATAAGCTATTAAAAACTGACTGGTTGACGTGTAAAATAATACCATCTAAAAGCACCGTATTACCAATAACCTTGACCAAAATAACACGGTCGTTAGTTTTGCAAGTCAATACAATAATCGTCCCTATGGGTGCTGTGGGGTGTAAACAATACGAAAACTTATGTTGCAGTTCCTCTGTACTTCCTAAAACTACTTTACCAACTTGTTGCTGAGGGTGTGTTCTTTTTGAAATTGTAGGTTTTAGTATTACCTTCTTTTTAATACGTGTTTTTACATTTGAGGCTTTTTTCTTTTCTACTTCAGGTTTATCGGTTGACACTTCCTCTTTACCTGTTACCTTACCTACAATGATATTTTCACCGATAGAAAGCTCGTTAGAGGTCATTTTGTTCCATAACTTGATATCAGCAACACTTACTTGGTGTAAGCGAGAAATAGCATACAATGTTTGACCTGCCGTTACGGTGTGCAATTTCGTTTCTTCTTTTTGGCTTTCTATTTTTTGTTTCGTAGGTACCCAAACCACTTGCCCAACAGACAAACCTCCCTTTATATCATTAGCTGTTTCTATCTCCGAAACCGTTGCTCCATAGTGTCTTGAAAGACCATACAACGTTTCTTTTGCTTCTACTTTGTGTAAAATATAACTTTGCCCATCCTTACTACGCACACCTATAGAATCACAAGGTGTTGCAAATGAATGAAGTGAAAAAAGAAGAAATATTAAAGTTATAAGTTTCATTTTTATAAAATTTCGATAGGTAATACAGTGTAGTTTTGGTTGTCAACTGCAAACAACAATAAGTTTTTGTAAACAACAAAATCTCCAAAACCAATCCCTTTGGTGTGATTAGATAAGCAATATTCTTTTACAAACAGACCTTTTGAGGTCAAAATAAGTAAATGATTTTCTTGTTTTAGCTCATTGTAAATGTAATAAGAAATGAATAAATAATTATTGTGTTCTAAATACTCAATACTTTCGGTGGCAACATTGTCAGTTACCAATTTAATCAATTCGGCTGTTTCATTAAAATAGTCTGTTTCAGGTAAATAACGCATGGGAGTTTGCACCATTTTATTATCTGGTAATTCTTGAAAAGTAACTAACCGTCCAGACTCCATACTTACCGTCAAGTTATTTTCTTCCTTCGTGTCTCGCACGCAAATTTGGTTTCCTTGTCCGTCTAAAAAACTGTAATCTTCATTTTTCCAACGAACAATTCCTCTTGTCGCATCAACTATAATGACACCTTTTGAAATTGGACTTTTTTCATCTTCATAAGTATACAAGACAAAATTACCATCAAAAGCGTATTTTAAGCCAACCCACCAGCACTCTTCTTCCAGTTGAAATTCACAAAGTAATTTGTTTTTTTTCAAGTCGATGGTGTAAAACCAGCATTGAAAAGCATCAGCATCTCTTGTCTCTACAATCAACAAATCTTTCTCCGTATCTAAACAAGAATTCCATATTTGTCCTTTAAAACAATATGATTTTTCTTGCCCTTTTGCTTTTGATTTGTTTTTTTTACCTAAATTTAAGAACACAACTTTTCTAATTCATTCAAATGAAAGACAAAATTAACACCATTCGACTTATTATCTACCTTTTTTTTGTTACTTCTTCAATAATTTCATTTTCTCAAATTGAAAAAGTACTCGTTTTAAATATCAAAAGCGATATTAACCATAAGGTAACACGCTATATTCAGTTGGGGCTTGAAGAAGCAAAAGCCAAAAACTATAATTTGGTATTCGTAGATATGAATACTTATGGTGGCTTTGTGACTGATGCCGACACGATTGTTGCCAATCTATTAAAAGAAAAACTACCTGTCTATGTTTACATCGACAACAACGCAGGAAGTGCAGGGTCTTATATTGCATTGGCTTGTGATAGTATATTTATGGCTCCTGGCTCTGTTATGGGTGCTTCTACGGTGGTCAATCAGCAAATGGAAGTTATGCCTGAAAAAGTACAATCCTTTATGCGTTCAAAAATGCGTACTACGGCAGAAACTAACGGTAGAAACCCTAAAATAGCAGAAGAATTGGTTGGTATTTACCTACACTCAGACTCTGCATTTGTACGTGTTTTGACGAATAAAGAGGCATTAGAAGTTGGTTTTTGCGAAGGTGTTTATGAGAGTAAAACAGAAATCTATAAAAAATATGGCTTTGAAAAGGCACAAATAGACACTTACGAGCTCGGACTGACAGACAAAATCATTTCATTTTTCTTAAACCCAGCCGTCAAATCACTCTTGATTTTATTGATTTTTGGTGGATTGTATTTAGAAATAAAAACACCAGGTATTGGAGTATTTGCCTCTATATCGTTCTTTTCAGCCTTACTTTATTTTATCCCTGACTATATGCACGGTTTACTTGCACATTGGGAAATCTTAGTGTTTATTATCGGCTTAGCTCTTGTTGTGTTAGAAATATTTGTAATACCTGGTTTTGGTCTTGCAGGCGTGTTGGGAATTGTTTTTCTCTTCTCTTCTCTCCTACTTTCTATGATTCAAAACAATGTTTTTGATTTTGATACTGTAAAGGGAGACCATCTAAATACAGCTTTTCAAACCGTAGGTATCGGCTTTATAGGTAGTATTGTTTTACTGTTTTTAACTGCTTCTTTATTACTGAAATCAAAAGCTTTTTCTAAGTTCACTGTACAAGAAATTATCGATACAAAGGCAAATACATCGGTAGAAACACGTTTTTCACTTCTTCAAAAAGAAGGTGTCGCTTACACCGTTTTGCGACCAAGTGGTAAGGTCAAAATTGATGGGACTATTTATGATGCAACCTCACGAGGAGACTATATCAACCAAAATGAAAAAATTATTGTTATAGAAGATGACAAATCTTCGTTAAAAGTTAAAAAGTACGGAGACAATGTGTAATCTTGTATTTCTAAATTTGACAAAATGAAAACGATAGGCATCATTCCCGCACGTTACGAATCAAGTAGATTTCCTGGTAAACCCTTAGCTGATATCTTAGGGCTATCGATGATAGAGCGTGTTTACAACAAGTGTATCGAGGCAAATACCTTAGATGCTGTTTACGTTGCTACGGACGACCAACGTATTTACGACCACGTACTTTCATTTGACGGTAAAGTCGTGATGACAAGCCCTAACCATACCAACGGGACAGAGCGTTGCCAAGAGGTTTTAACAAAATTAGATGATGAAGACATCGCCTTTGTTATCAATATACAAGGCGACGAACCGTTTATTTCGCCCAACCAAATTGATTTATTGAGTAATTTATTTGCTCAATACCCCGAAACAGAAATTGGTACTTTAATAAAGAAAATAGAAGACTACGACACTTTATTTAACCCTAATACACCAAAGGTTATATTCTCATCACATTTTGATGCCCTTTACTTCTCAAGAAGCACCATTCCTTACCAGCGAGATTGCAAAAAAGAAGAATGGTTAGAAAACCACGATTACTTCAAACACATCGGTATTTATGGTTATACAAGTAAGGTTTTACACGAAATTGTAGAGTTAAAAGAATCCAAATTAGAAAAAACTGAAAAATTGGAACAATTGCGTTGGTTAGAGAAAGGCTACCGTGTAAAAGTTGCCGAAACATGCCACGAAACAATAGGTATTGACACACCTGAGGATTTGGAACGTGTGATAAAAATGCTAAAATAACACTACAAAATCACTTTTGTCTGAAATACTTATTTGTGTTATAACAAGCTACTTATTAACATCTTATACACACTTGGGTAAATCACACGAAAAATAGCTCCTTATTTTTTATTTTAGTAGGCTATAACCACCCATAAAAGGGTTTTCTTTTTTTACACTATGGAAAACAACACAACAAACCAACCCAACAAAAAACTTTGGCTCTATGGAGGTATTGCTTTTGCGGTACTTTTACTCCTGTTTTTATGGTTCTTTTTTAGAAACTCAAAAACTTCTGAAAATGAAATTATTACCTACAACCCTGCTTTTGATAATTACATTTCAGCTTATACCAACGGCGAAATATCAAGAAAATCGACCATAAAAATTCGCTTCCAAGAAGAAATCGTCGCCTTTGAAGAAATTGACAAGGTGTTAAAAAGTAACCTCATCGAATTCTCACCGAAAATAAAAGGAGATTCTAAATGGTTGGACACAAGAACATTGGAGTTTGTTACAGCAACACCTCTACCCTCTGCACAGGTTTTTATTGCTAAAATAGAGCTCGATGAGTTACTAAATACAATACCTGATAGTTTAGCTAATTTCAGGTTTCAATTTCACACAAAAGCACAAGATTTCGCTATCGAATACGACGGAATTAAAACACCTGACCCAAGTGATTTGGCACAACAAACCTTGCAAGGAACGATATTGACCGATGATTTCGAAACAAACGGAGTGATAGAAACGTTTTTTTCGGCTAATCAAAAAGGAACTGATTTAAAAATAGAATGGCAACATTTATATAAAAACAAACACCTGTTTACCGTTGTCGGAATTAAACGTTTAGAGAAAGAAAGTGACGTTATTGTACATTGGGACGGTGATAAATTAAAACTTGACGACCGTTCGGGCGAACAGAAATTTTCAGTAAAGGCTTTAGGAGATTTTACGTTGGTTAACTCGTATGTACACCTCGGAAATGACCGTTACATTAGTTTAGAGTTTTCTGACCCACTTGACCCAAACCAAAACTTGAAAGGTTTGATTAGTGTAAAAGGCTCAAAAATAGCGACAATTATCGAAGGTAATCACATTAAAGTTTACCCGAAAAATGCTTCTCATGGAGAATTTAAAGTCACTATCAACGCAGGAATTAAAAATAGTGCTGGTTCGGCATCTACTTACTCTTCTACATTAAACTTATATATTTCTCAAGAAAAACCTGAAGTCCGCCTAATAGGAAAGGGAAATATTATCCCAAAAACGGCAGGGAAAATTCCTTTTGTGTTTGAAACAAAAAATTTAGATGCTGTTGATATTCGTGTCGTGAAGATTTTTGAGAAAAACGTACAACAATTTTTTCAAGTTAATCAAATCGGTGGTAGCCAAGAGTTAAAACGTGTGGGACAAGAAGTGGCTCGTCAAAAAGTTTCTTTAAAAGGACAGAATAAAAACTTAGGTCAATGGTGTACGCATACGGTTGATTTGAACAAAATCATTTCGCCCGAACCTGGAGCAATCTACGAAATAGGTATTGGTTTTCAGAAAGGTTATTCGCTTTACAATTGCAAAGAAAATGACGACGAGGAAGAGGTAGAAAGCACAGAAGAGGTGCAAGATATGTTGGAACTCAAACATTGGGACAATCCAAACCGAAATTATTGGGGGTATTACTACGGAAATTACAGTGACCGAAAAAACCCTTGTAAAGAGGCTTATTACAACAAGTCACGTGTTGTCACTCGCAATATCTTAGCAAGTTCGTTAGGTATTATCGCCAAAGGAGACAAAGAAAACAATTTTTCTATCGCCGTAAGTGATATCAATACAGCAAAACCATTAGCCAACACAAAAGTTGAGTTTTACGATTTCCAACACCAACTCATTAATTCTGGCACAACCAATTCGTCGGGATTAGTTAAAGTAAACCTAAAAAGAAACCCCTTTTTATTAATTGCTAAAAAGGACAAAGAAAGAGGTTATTTACGATTAGACGACGGAAACAACATTAGTTTTAGCCGTTTTGACGTTTCAGGAAAATCTTACCATCAAGGGATTAAAGGTTTTATCTATGGCGAACGTGGTGTTTGGCGACCTGGAGATACGTTGTTTTTAACCTTTGTTTTGGAAGATAAGAAAATGGCTATTCCCGCTAACCACCCTGTAACCTTTGAGTTATTTGATCCGAATGATAAATTGGTTAATAAATTAGTTACCAAACAAAACACAAAAGGATTTTACAGTTACAAAATCGCCACGAGATCAGATGCTCCCACAGGTAACTACCAAGTAAAAGCACATATTGGAGGAACAACTTTTCAAAAATCATTAAAAATTGAAACAATTGTGCCTAACCGACTCAAAATCAAATTTGATATTGACGAAAAGACTGTTTTATCATCAAAATCAAAGTCAGTAAAAATGATAACGAAGTGGTTACACGGTGCCAAAGCGGGTAATTTAAAAGCTGATGTCAAAGTCACTTTAAAACAAATGACTACCGTTTTTGATAACTATGGTAATTTTAATTTTGACAATCCATTGATGCGATTTAATGCTGAAGAAAAGACTATTTTTGACAGCAAACTGGACGCCAATGGTGAAGCTTCTATCCCACTGCGTTTTACTATTGATGACCAAGCGCCTGGCCGTTTGAAAGCACAATTTAAAACAAAAGTTTTTGAAGCTGGCGGTGGTTTTAGTGTCGATCGATTTAGTGCTCCTTATGACCCTTACAACGAATATGTCGGTATTCACACGCCAAAAGGAGACAACCGAGGAATATTAGTTACCGACAAAGACCATGTCGTAGAATTGGTGGTATTGAACAAGGAAGGAAAGCCTTTGGCTAATAAAACAATAGAAATCGAATTGTACCGTTTGCAATGGCGTTGGTGGTGGGATTATTACAACGAAAGTGCTGATTTTGATTTCCGTTCGAGAAACAATTATTCATCTATAAAAAAGGCGAAAGTAACGACTGACGCCAACGGTTTAGCCAAATGGAACATTAATATCAAAGAAAATAATTGGGGACGTTTCCTTGTCAATGCGACGATACCAAACGGACACAGCACAGGAAAAATCATTTATGTCGATTGGCCAAGTTGGTCAAGTCGCACAAAAAATAACGCCAATTCGGAAGGTGCAACCATGCTTTTGGTTAGTTCTGATAAAAAAGAATACCAAACAGATGAAAAAGTAACCGTTTCGTTCCCTTCGAGCGAAGGGGCAAAAGCCTTAATTTCGATAGAAACAGGCAATAAAATCATTGAAACCCATTGGGTAAACACAAAAAAGGGAGAAACACGTTTTACTTTTAACGCTACAAAAAGCATGACGCCAAACATCTACGTTTATGTCGCCCTACTCCAACCTCACGAAAAGACAAAAAATGACTTGCCTTTACGTATGTATGGTATTTTGCCTTTAAAAATTGTTAATCCCGCCACGCTACTGCATCCTGTATTGACTATGCCTACCGAATTAAAACCTGAAGAAACGGTTCGTATTAAGGTTTCCGAAAAAGACAATAAAGCGATGACTTACACTTTAGCTATTGTTGATGAAGGGCTATTGGATTTGACAAAATTTAAAACACCTGAAATATGGTCACATTTCAACAAAAAACAAGCCTTATCTATCAAGACTTGGGATTTATACAACCAAGTAATTGCTTCAAGAAAAGGACAGATTAAAAATATTCTTACCATTGGTGGTGATGGCGAAGTTGCAGGAAGTGAAAAAGATAAAAGTCAAAATCGATTCAAAGCAATGGTGCGTTTTATCGGTCCATTTCATTTAAACAGCCACCAAACAAAAACACATCAAATTTCAATACCCAATTATGTCGGTTCTGTCCGTACAATGGTAATAGCAGGAGACAACGGTGCTTATGGAAATACCGAAAAAACAACACCTGTACGCAAACCTTTGATGGTGCTACCTGCTCTGTCACGTGTGATTGGACCTGGTGAGGTTGTCAATATTCCTGTTACCGTTTTTGCGATGGACAACAAGATTAAGAAAGTAAAAGTAACAATTCAAACCAATGCTTTTTTTGAACTACAAGACGAAGCCACCAAAGAGGTCATTTTTACCGAAATGGGAGATAAAATCGTTTATTTTAAAGTGAAAATTGCCGAAGCTGTCGGTAAAGGCTTTGTTAAGTTTGACGTAAGTTCTGCCAATGAAAAAGCTCATTATGAAACTTATATCGACGTTCGTAACCCTAACCCTGTTTTAAAAGAGTTTTATAAAGAAACCCTTTCGGCAGGAAAAAAAGAATGGAAACAAAGCATACAAAGTTTTGGTGTAGATGGTACAAACAACCTTTCGTTGGAAGTTTCAGCTCTCTACCCTATCAATCTTGAGAACCGTTTAAACTACTTAATTCGTTACCCTTATGGGTGTGTCGAGCAAACAACCTCGTCTGTTTTTCCTCAATTACACTTGAACAAATACGTACATTTGTCTCCTAAAAAACAAAAAGAGATTGAAAAAAACATCAAATCAGGTATCCAACGACTTACCGAATTTCAAACTTACTCAGGAGGGTTGAGTTATTGGCCAGGTGGACAATGGGAAAATGCGTGGGGAACAAACTACGCAGGACATTTCTTACTCGAAGCTGAAAACTCAGGCTACCACGTCCCCTCGGCATTCAAAACAAATTGGATTGCTTACCAAACACGAATGGCAGAAAACTTCGGTTCATCGAGTAGAGAGTGGGAACAAACGACACAAGCCTACCGACTCTACCTCTTAGCGATGGCGAAAAAACCCGTTTTAGGAGCAATGAACCGATTAAAACAGCGACATACACGTTACAATATGGCTTCGTGGTACTTGGCAGGTGCTTACGAATTAGTAGGACAACACCAAGTAGCACGAGACCTCGCTTCTAATTTGAGTATTCCCAACACAGAATACCGCCATTTGGGTTATACTTATGGTTCGGATAGTCGTGACAAAGCGATTATCTTATCTATTTCGGCTTTATTAAAGAAAAAAACAACGTCCGAAAAGTTAGTTAAAGACCTTTGTTACAAGTTGGCGGACAACGAGCGTTATATGAGTACACAAACCACTGCTTATTCGTTGGTTGCCATTGCTCATTACCTCAATATGCGTAAATCGGGTACATTGAAATTTCAATACCGCATCGACAAAGGAGATTGGCTGACAATTACTGACGACAAAACTATTTGGACAAAAATGATAAAAATAGACCAAGGACCACATGATATTGAGCTCAAAAATCTAACAGAGCACAAGTTACATCCTCGTATCACCGTCGAAGGACAACCAATGCCCAACCAACATACCGCAGAAAAAAATGTGAATAATCGCCTCATTATGTCGATAAATTACACGCAAAACGGCAAACAGGTCAACCCGAAAAACATCAAACAAGGAACAGACGTCAAGATTGAAGTGTATATTCGCAACCCAAGTAACCAAGATTACCAAGAGTTGGCGTTAGCACATATTTTCCCTTCAGGTTGGGAAGTTCACAACCAACGTATGGATAATTCGACAAACAACAATTATGCACAACCCGAATATATGGATATCCGTGACGACCGTGTAAACCTCTTTTTTGACCTCAAAGCGAAAAAATCAAAAACATTTTCTTACACTATTAGTGGCTCATACGCAGGTGATTACTACCTACCAAGCATCGTTTGTCAAGCAATGTACGACAACAGTATCTACGCAAGCCAAACAGGTAAATGGGTGAAGGTTGTAAGGTAAGCACGTGATTAGTATTTTATATTTATCTAAAAGAATATAGACTTGGAGTTTCCTGTTTTCGAAGAACTGTTAGAAAAAAACAAACCACATTTAAAACAGAAAAGGAATAAACAATTTTTCACAAAAAAGCCTCTACCAAATCAATGGTAGAGGCTTTTTTGTGAAATGAGTTACTTCTTAATAAGCATCATCGTGTACATTTGCAACAGCACGTCCCGATGGGTCATTCATGTTTTTAAAACTTTCATCCCATTCCAAAGCGATTTTTGTACTACAAGCTACAGAAGCCTCTTGTGGTACACATAAAGCTGCAGTGTCAGAAGGAAAATGCTCTGCAAAAACAGAACGGTAATACAATTCTTCTTTCGATAAAGGAGTTTGAATAGGAAATTTATGTTTAGCATTAGCTAATTGCTCATCCGTATATTTTTCGTCAACCACCTCTTTTAATGTATCAATCCAATCGTACCCTACACCATCAGAAAATTGTTCTTTTTGACGCCAAGCTACACTTTCAGGTAACATATCTTCAAAAGCTTTACGGATAACCCATTTCTCCATACGCTCACCGTTAATCATTTTATCTTGTGGGTTGATACGCATAGCAACCTCCATAAACTCTTTATCTAAGAAAGGAACACGACCTTCAATTCCCCAAGAAGCCAACGATTTGTTTGCTCTCAAACAATCGTACATATGTAGTTTACTTAACTTACGTACAGTTTCTTCGTGAAATTCTTTTGAGTTAGGAGCTTTGTGGAAATATAAATATCCGCCAAATAACTCATCAGCACCCTCTCCTGAAAGCACCATTTTCACGCCCATAGCCTTGATTGCTCTCGCCAAAAGAAACATCGGAGTCGAAGCTCTAATTGTCGTTACATCATAAGTTTCTAAGTGGTAAACCACATCTTTGATAGCATCCAAACCTTCTTGAATTGTAAAGGTAATTTGATGATGAATCGTATCGATATGATCAGCCACTTTTTGAGCAGCCTCCAAATCAGGTGATCCTTCTAATCCAACAGCAAAAGAATGTAACTGAGGATACCAAGCATCTTTTGTGTCGCCTGATTCAATTCGTTTATCAGCATATTTTTTAGCAATCGCAGAAATCACAGAAGAATCTAACCCTCCAGATAACAACACACCGTAAGGTACATCTGACATCAATTGACGATGAACAGCAGCCTCTAAAGCCTCTTTCAATTCAGCAATACTTGTTTCGTTGTCTTTTACCGTATCAAACTCAGTCCAATCACGCTTGTACCATTGTGTCAGTACACCATCTTTACTTGATAAGAAATGACCAGGAGGAAACAATTCGATTTTTGTACAGTAACCTTCCAATGCTTTTAACTCTGAAGCAACATAAAAAGTACCATTTTCGTCCCATCCCATATACAAAGGAATAATACCCATATGGTCACGAGCGATTAAGTATTCATCTTTTTCAATATTGTAAACAGCAAAACCGAAGATACCATTTAAATCATCTAAAAAAGTTGTTCCTTTTTCTTTATACAAAGCTAAAATCACCTCACAATCAGACGCTGTTTGA
>CBDCZI010000010.1:0-46094 GCA_965224495.1 Cytophagales bacterium
CGTAAGAACAAGTAAAAACGTGCTATTTTTCAATTTAAAATATAGGTTTGACAGGTACATCATATATTTTTCTTCCTTTAAATACCTAACCAATGATATAAGAACGCTGTTTCTTTTTGCAAGAAACTCAACTCTAATTGGTATTACGAAAATAGACATTTAGCTGTTAAGTCCATAAAATCAGGGTGAGACAAACGCATAAAATCTTTTTCTGTAGTTACAAACAGACAAATTATATTCCGTTGTATAACGCATTATTTCAGCTAACTCTTCGTGTGTAAAATGATGATGGTCATTAAAACTAAAACGCTTTACAACCTCGTGTTTTTGCTTTACTTCATCAACAAAAAGGTCGTTTTGAGCAATTGCACTCAAAGTCACGACTTTACTATTTAAAGGCAATTCACTCTTCGTTTTGTACTCAATCGCTTCACTTGACACCATTTTAGTAAAGAAAACTGGTGCTTTACTGTATTTTCTTATTTTTTCAATAATAACAGATTGTTCTGACTCCGCCAACGAGTACGGACACTTAGAAACGATAATAACATCCGCTCTTGACGCTCCCTTTCTACTCTCTCGCAACAAGCCCAAGGGCATTAAATAATCATCTGTAAACAACCGTTTGTAATCAGTTAGCAAAATATAAAAAGATGCTTTTAACGCACGGTGTTGGAAAGCATCGTCTAATAAAAACAAATCATACGTTTCCTTATTCAACAATTGCTTAATCGCATAAACTCTTTTTTCGCCGACAGCCACAGTCGCTTTACCTCCAAATTTCTGGAAATATTGCATCGGCTCATCACCGATTTCTTTTGCCGTACACTTTGAATGAGCGACAATAAAGCCCCTTTGTTTTTCGACCATAACCACGAGAAACCAACGCCGTTTTCTTCTTATCGATAAAATGATTTGCTAAAAACTCCACGTGAGGAGTCTTTCCTGTACCTCCGACAGTCAAGTTCCCGACAACGATAACAGGTATTTTAAACCCCCGTCTGTTTGTTTATCCCTTTATCAAATCGCCTGTTTCGGATAGCTGTAATCATTCCGTAAAGCAACGAAAAAGGGTAAAGTAATATATCTTTCAAAAATTTCATTCACACAAAGATACACCAACTAATGAATGATTTCCGATGAAACGTGTAGATTTGTAATACAAAACATCAGTTTTCTTGCCTTTAGTAAATTTCTGATTTTTATTTCTTTAATAAAACCGTAAAATGAGCACAACAACAGACAGCCAAATCATTGAAGCAACCATAAGTTTTGTCAAAACAGAATTGAAAAATGCAGAAGGTGGACATGATTGGTGGCACATTTACCGTGTTTGGAAATCGGCGAGAGAAATTGCTAAGAAAGAACAAGCTAACCTATTCATTGTCGAGCTAGGTGCGTTATTACACGATATCGCCGACAGTAAATTTCATAATGGAGACGAAACCATAGGTCCTAAAAAAAACGGCTATTTTCCTCCATTCAATGAATTTACCTCAACAAACCATTACTCATTTGGTCAATATTGTTCAACACATTTCATTTAAAGGCGGAAACGAAAAACAGACATTTCATTCGCGCGAACTTTGACATTATACAAGATGCCGACCGTTTAGATGCCCTTGGTGCTGTCGGTATTGCCCGTACATTTAGTTACGGTGGCTTCAAAAACAGAGGTTTGTACGACCCGAACATTAAGCCAAACCTCCAAATGACCAAAGAAGAATACAAAAAAAGCACTGCTCCGACGATTAACCATTTCTACGAAAAGCTGTTACTCTTAAAAGACAGAATGAATACAAAAAACAGGCTCCCAAATTGCTCAAAAACGTCACGATTTTCTTGAATTGTATTTAGCACAATTTTTCGCCGAATGGGACGGTGAAAAATAATTATGGGGCATCGAGCGGGCTATCTGTTGCAATCTTTTTGGTCTCAGAAAACCTGACTCATTCCCTCTAAAGACAAAGAGGAACTCTACAGCAAGAGAACAGCAGGAGGTTTCAGACCAAAAAGGATTTTTCACGACTATCCCTATGCCTCCATTTAGGATTTATCATAACCTACCGTTTCATTTCCTACCTTACACCAAACTTGTTTAGACAAATAAAAAATTGTTTTTTATCAAAAAATGCACTATATTCAATAAAACTTCGTTGAAGTAATATATCATTTGAATTCAAAAACTACTAATATGAAAAAATCAGTTATAGCAATAAGTTTGACAGCCCTTTTGGCACTTGGTTCTATATCATCAGCATTTGCTGAGCCACCAGTAACTATCGAGCAAGAAGACGGAAAAAAATGTAAGAAGAAGAGATCTTGTTGCATAGAAAAAAGCAAAAAAATCTTGTTGTAAAAAGAAAACAGAATGTAAAAAAGCAACAGAAGCTCCTGAAGGATAGTTAAAAAACCACATAAAAAAGCCCTTAAATTACAACTGTAAATTAAGGGCTTTTTTTATGTGCCATTTTTCTTCTCAAACACAAAAGACAAGCAATAGAAAACAGAATAAATCAACTACGTAACATCATAACTCACATCCCAATCTTTCCAAACAGGTTCGTAACCTTGTCTTTTTATCATTTCCGCAATCTCTTGTGGGGTTCGTTCATCAGATATTTCAAATTGCTCCAAAGCCTCTTCGTCATTAGCATAACCTCCAGGTTCAGTTTTAGAACCTGCCGAAAAGGGACGTAATCCCCAGCTTCAAGATATTATCTCTAAACTTCTCACTTTCTCGCGTGGACATTGAAAGTTCGACTTTCCTCATCAAAAATACGGTAAGCACAAATCAACTGTACCAATTCTTTGTCATTCATCTCAACTTTAGGTTCTAAACCTCCCGAAAAAGGGCGTAAACGAGGAAATGAAATTGAATATTTGGTTTGCCAATACGTACGTTCCAAATAATCTAAATGTAAGGCACAGAAAAAACGAATCGACACGCCAATCTTCCAAACCAATCAACACACCTAATCCCATTTTATAAATACCTGCTTTTCCTAAACGGTCGTGTGTATCTAATCGGTAATTGAAATTTGATTTTTTACCCTTTTGGATGGTGCTTTTTGTAATCTTCTCGGTGGTAAGTTTCTTGGTAAACCAACACCGCATTCAAATCCCCCTCCTCTATCAACTCTTTGTATTCCTCAGTCTCCATCGGTTGTACCCTCCATCGATATATTCGAAAAATAAGGACGTACTTTATTCATCGCATTCTTTATATAATCAACACCTACATGTTGATTTGCCTCACCTGTCACCAACAAAACGTGTTCGTAGCCATAAGATTTAATAACCTCAGCTTCTTTTTTTTATTTCAGAATTTGACAGTGTTTTTCGAGGGATTTTATTATCTAAAACTAAAGCCACAATAGGTACAAATATTTTGACATTCGTTAGATAAATATAAAGGAACATACATTTGAATGGTGTTCCCAAAACGTTTTTTTCGTCAATTGATGACTCAACTGTGCCATTTGCTCCAAATAAGGCATTGCCGAAGGTGAAATCAATGCCATAAAATCGTCCAAAGTACGCTTGGTCGTTTTATTTAAGGCAAGTTCAACATCTTTTGCTGTCTTCGAATAAATTTGAGACTTAATATCGTCCCATTTGTATGTGTCAAATAACTTTTGAAATCCCATAATGGATGCATGTAACCGTACTACAAAGTTACACTTCTTTCGGTTCAGTTTGGTATATAATTACGCCTCTTTAATCAAATTAGCCACTGCCTCAACCCAATTGGGGTTGGTATTTAGACTTTCTACCAACTGTAATTTATTCCCTTCTTTGGTTTCCCATTGCTCTTTGTACTCCTCTCCTACTTCTATAATCGTCTCCAAACAATCGGCGACAAACGAAGGACTAAAGACCAACAATTTCTTTATATCTGTCTTTTTCAACTCTTCTATTCTATCAGTAATATAAGGCTGAATCCAAGGAATACGTCCTAAACGACTTTGAAAAGCTACTGAATACTCTTCTTCTTTTAACCCTAAATACTCAGCTAATTTACGCCCTGTTTCGTAACACTGTGCACGGTAACAGTAAATATTTTTCTTATTATAACTTGCACAACAGCTACCTAATTTACAGTAATCACCACAACTCCCTTTATTGATTTGTCGCTCGGGCAAACCGTGAAAAGAAAATAAAACATGGTCGTAATTATCTTTTTGTAAATACGTTTTTCCTATTTCACCAAAAGCTTTGATAAACCCTTCGTCAGCAGGGAACTTTGCAATAACTTTTAAGGTTGGTATCACTTCCCATCCTTTCATTTCATTGTGTACTTTCTCAATTACTGAGCCCGTAGTTGCTGAGGCATACTGAGGAAAAAGAGGTAAAATGATTAATTCTTCGTAACCTTTATTATTAAATTGTTCTAACGCAGATTTTATAGATGGATTTTGGTAACGCATCGCCAATACGACTTTGTAGTCCTCTCCCAAAACCTGTTGCACTTCCTTTACCAAATTTTCTCCGTGTACCAACAACGGAGAACCTTCTTTTGTCCAGACTTTTTCATATTCTTTTGCTGATTTAGGTCCTCGGATAGGTGCTATCACCATATTCACCAATGGACTTCTTTTCCAATAAGGAATATCAATCACCCGTTTATCCATCAAAAACTCCCTCAAATAACGTCTAACATCAGAGGTTTTGACACTATCAGGTGTTCCTAAATTAACTAATAAAACGGCTTTTTTTATCTTTGACATAATATGCTAATTAACCTAAAATATTTTTTTAGGCGGTCTTTTTATCAAGGTAATACAATGTACCCCCTTTTACTTGGTCAAAAACATGACCACTGTAAGGGAAAAAATCTTCTTTCTCATTTTCGATGAGCAAAGGTATTATTTCGGAAACTCCAGGACGAACAAATGCTTTCAAATCTTCTACTGAGCTAAACTTTTCGGTATGAACTTGTGGTTTCTGGTTTATCAAATCTATCAAGTTATAAAACTCAGTTGCATTGTTGAATAAAACATCTTTTGGAACCGAGAAATCCCTGAGCTCATTTTCGTATTTTGAAGCAATACGGTAGGTGTTTTTTTTCCCAAACTCTTCTGATAATATTTGGCAAGAAAATTTATTTATCTCCGTATTTGGCGTAATCGCAAGTATTTGACCATACCCCGAAAAATCATAATCCTCAAATTCATCTTCTGTTATCACACTTCCGTGGTACACATTGATGCCTGCCATTCTTGTTTCTTTGGTATTGGTCATTGAGGTATCTGTCAAAAGGACAGGGATTTTTTTACTCATCAAAATCTTCGCTATAAAACGAGAGATTTCATTTGCCCCGACAAAGATTATTCCTTTTTCTTTTACCCTTTGTACTCCCAAAAATTTACTGACATATTTGGCTGTAGAACCTTGTAATATCACCGTTCCCAAAATCACCATAAAGGTCAATGGCAACAACAATTGAGCATCTTGTACATCTTGTTCGGACAAACCATGAATATGTCCACTTGATAACTTAATAGCAAAGACAGAAGCAATACCCGCAGAAATAATCCCTCTTGGAGAGATATAAGAAATAAATAACTTCTCTTTAAAAGAGAGTTTATTTGATTTGGCTGAAGAGATAAAAACGCCTAACGGACGAATAATAAAGATAAGAATGAATAAAATCACTAAACTTTTCCAACCCAACATCTGAATGTCAGAGATATTAATACGAGAAGATAAGGCGATAAACAACATCGAAATTAATATCATCGTGATATCTTCTTTAAACGATAATATTTCTTTTACGTCTTTCAGTCCCGAATTAGAGATTATCATCCCCATTATTGTAACAGCTAACAAACCTGATTCTTCGTGAAAATGATCGGAAAAAGCATAAGTAAAAATCACTAATGCCAATACAATGGTGTTTTTTAAATAATGTGGAGCCCATTTTTGACGCAACAACAAATAAGTAAAATATGCCATTATCGCACCGATAGCCGAGCCCGAAAGAATGATCATAAAGAACCCTTTCAAGGCTAAAAGTGTACCTTCTGCCCCTCCAGAAACGATAAATTCATAAATCAATACCGTTGTAAATGCACCTATGGGATCAATAAGCACACCTTCCCATTTCAAAATAGTGGATATACTTTGTGTCGGTTTTACGTTTTGCAAAATCGGACGAATCACCGTCGGACCAGTAACAATCACCAATGCACCAAACAAAAAGGCTATTGGTAACGAAATATCTAAAATGTAATAAGCCGAAAAAGCACCTCCCAAAAGTGTGATTAACGAACCAAAAATCAATAAATTTCGAATAGTAGAAACATGGTGTTTCACTTCTTTGAAACGTAACGTCAGACCGCCTTCAAATAAAATTATCCCTACGGATAAAGCTACAAAATCAAAAAATATCTCGCTTTTAAACAAGATAGAAGTGTCTATAAATTTATGTCCATCAGGTGTAATAAAGGTAGAAAAAGGACCTGCCATTAACCCGAAAATAATCAATGGCAAAATCGCAGGCGTTTTTATCTTCCAAGCAACCCATTGGGCTAATATTCCTACGACAAGTATTCCTGCTAATTCTCCCATTCAACTTTAACAATACACCTTTCTTGTTTAATATTTCTTTTATTTCAATCTAAAATAGCGAATTGTTATTTACCAATCAAATTCTATTTCCGCTGTTTCGATTGTGGGCTTTCCTCCAGCTTCTCCTCTTGTTCCTTTTGTCCCTGCAATACCGTCAGCACCAGCGTGTCCTTCCGAAAAGCTATCATTTCCTTTTCCTCCGTCCTTTCCTTTTCCTTTTTTACCCGCCTTCCCTGCGAATCCTGCTTCGTTATTTATCTGTAAACGTAAAACATAAGGCGTTGCTCCTAAAGTAGTGTAAATAGTAACTTTACCACCATCGCCACTGTTTCCGCCATTACCTCCATTTCCTCCGTGCCCTCCATCTTGTGGCTGTCTAGTTTTCTTGGCTTTCGCGCCTTTATTTCCATTCGAACCATCTCCACCTCGACCACCATGACCACCGAAACAGTTGATGATTAATTTCCCTTCATTTTTATTAATAATATATTGCTCCGTCACATCTGTAACAAGGTCTCTTAACTCAATTTTTAACAGGTTTTTATTACAAGGATGTATTTTCATATACACAGCCAAATCATTCGCTTTCGCACCATCTCCTCCATCTCTACCATCAGTTCCGTTCGCACCACTTGCTTTAGAAGAACCTCCTTCTGCCCCATCATTTGCAGCTTTCACATTGTGGTTGGCATAAACTGTTTCTTTATAATCCATCAAAAACAAAACTTTCTGTTGTAAAGAATCTACACCCTCTGGGGTTATTGTCAACAAAATGGTATCACAAATCAATTGACGTACATCTTTTGTAACCACCAATGATCCTTTGCTAAAAATTGCCCCTCTCGAAGTGGTTACCGTAAACCAATCCCACTTTCGAGCGTACGACATCGGCGTCAATTGAATCACTTCATTCGTATTTGTTGTCACCTCTACAATCAAATCTAATTTATCGCCAATCTCCAAATACGAACGGTTATTTTTGACCGTTATTTTCTTAAAATAGGCGATATCCAATGTTTTAGTTTCGACTAACTCTTTCTTCTCCTTGCTCGTAACTGTAAAAGTAATTTTGTTATTTGGTATCTCTTTTCTGAGTTTATTAACGACTAGTTTTCCGTCAAAAAAAGAGCACCCGTCCGTTGCTACCGTGTAATCTTCACGAAACTTAGCACTGTTACTTTTTATTTTCTTTTGTTTATCGTCGGTATAAGTTACCGTCAACACAAACACAAAATCATCTCCAGGCAGGATGCTCGTTTTTTCTATCGGGTTAATAGAAAAACTTTTAATCTCTTTCGCTGAGAGAGTAAAAGTTGCCAATAAAAATAGGGCGATAGTAATTGATTTCAAATTCATAAGTACACTGGTAACATTAAGAACCCAAAAATAGTTAAGTTTCTTGTCTTTTTTTATTTATTCTTCTTAGAAATGTAATTTCGCACTACTTTTAGAGTATAAAAATCGGCTTTTCGCCTTATATTTGTTAAAAGTTCTAAATAATAAGAAAGTGGTTGAAGATTTATTCAAAAAAGTAGTTGCTCACGCAAAAGAATACGGGTTCATATTTCAATCGAGTGAAATCTACGATGGTGGATTACAAGCGGTTTATGATTATGGGCAAGTTGGTGTAGAACTAAAAAATAACATCAAAGGTTTGTGGTACAAAAGTATGGTTCAAATGAACGAAAACATCGTTGGTTTAGATGCTGCTATTTTTATGAACCCAACAGTTTGGAAAGCATCAGGTCACGTTGATAGTTTCAACGACCCGATGATTGACAACAAAGATTCTAAAAAAAGATACCGTGCTGACGTTTTATTGGAAGACAAAGCGGCGATTTACAAAAAAGAAGGTGACGCAAAACGTGCTCAAGATTTATTAGATAAATTAGGCAAACATTTAGGGGATGAAAATCTTCAAGCTGTATATGATTTAATTATCGAAGAAGAAATTGTTTGCCCTCTATCTAAAACGGCAAATTGGACAGACGTTCGTCAGTTCAACTTAATGTTTGGGACACAAGTTGGTTCTGTTGCGGAAGATTCTACACAAATACATTTACGTCCAGAAACTGCTCAAGGAATTTTCGTGAATTTCTTGAACGTGCAAAAATCAGGTCGAATGAAAATTCCTTTTGGAATTGCCCAAATAGGAAAAGCGTTTAGAAACGAAATTGTTGCTCGTCAGTTTATTTTCAGAATGAGAGAATTTGAACAAATGGAAATGCAATTCTTTGTTCGTCCTGGAACTGAAATGGAGTTTTACGAACAATGGAAAGCTACCCGTATGAGTTGGCATAAAGCTATTGGTTTAGATGCTGATAAATTAACTTTCCATAACCACGAAAAACTGGCTCATTATGCCAATGCTGCCGTTGATATCGAATACGAGTACCCATTCGGAATTAAAGAAATGGAAGGCATTCACTCTCGTACTGATTTTGATTTGAAGGCACACCAAGAATTCTCAAAAAAGAAATTACAATACCGAGACGAAGAAATCAAAGAAAGTTATGTGCCTTACGTAGTCGAAACATCTGTTGGTGCTGACCGTTCTTTCTTAGCTGTTTTCTGTAATGCTTATACCGAAGAAACAGTTGGCGAGGGAGACAAACAAAAAGTAAGAACATTCTTAAAATTTGACCCCGCAGTTGCCCCTATAAAAGCTGCTATTTTACCATTGAGTAAAAAAGGAGGTTTACCCGAGTTAGGAAAAGAAATATTAGAGGACTTGAAATTTGATTTTAATGTATCTTACGACGACGGTGGCTCTATCGGTAAACGTTACACACGCCAAGATTTAGTTGGTACACCTTTCTGTATTACGGTTGATTTTGAATCTATCGAAGACAAAATGGTTACTGTTCGTCATAGAGACTCGATGAAACAAGAACGTGTTGCTATCAGCGACTTAAACGCAATGATTGCTAAAGCTGTTTCATTAAAAAATGTCTTTAAAAAGTTAGTCTAACCCAATCAACAAAACGAATAATTTTAAAAAACCTGAGTTTTATACTCAGGTTTTTTTTGTTTTCTTAATTAGCACAAAAAAAGGCTACCTAAAACAGGTAGCCTTTCATTATCTTAATCGTTACGCTGCCGACTTAGTATCTGTAAGCCTCAGGCTTATAAGGTCCATCAACAGGAATATCTAAATAAGTAGATTGATCGTTAGACAATATATCTAATTCTACACCAATTTTTGCTAAGTGCAAACGAGCTACTTTTTCATCTAACTCTTTAGGTAAAACATACACTTTGTTTTCGTATGCCTCTGAATTTGTCCAAAGTTCGATTTGTGCCAATGTTTGGTTAGAGAAAGAACAAGACATTACAAATGAAGGATGCCCAGTTGCACAACCTAAATTCACTAATCTCCCTTCAGCCAAAACAATAATATCGTTACCGTCAAGAGTGTATTGATCCACTTGATCTTTAATATTTATTTTAGAAGAACCATATTTCCCGTTCAACCAAGCCATATCAATTTCGTTATCGAAGTGTCCGATATTACAAACGATAGCCTTATCTTTCATCGACTCAAAATGACGACCAACAATAATATCTTTATTCCCTGTAGTTGTAACAATAATGTCAGCTTCTTTTACCGCATCATCCATTTTCTTTACTTCAAAACCTTCCATCGCTGCTTGTAAAGCACAAATAGGGTCAATCTCAGTAACAATAACACGAGCACCTGCTCCTCTCAATGACTCAGCAGAACCTTTACCAACATCACCAAAACCAGCAACTACAGCCACTTTCCCTGCCAACATCACATCAGTAGCACGACGGATACCATCAACCAAAGACTCACGACATCCGTATTTGTTATCAAATTTCGATTTTGTAACCGAATCATTTACGTTAAACGCAGGAAGAACCAATGTTCCGTTTTTCTCACGTTCGTACAGACGGTGTACACCAGTAGTAGTTTCTTCTGACAAACCTTTGATTTCAGCCACCAATTCAGGAAACTCATCAAAAACCATATTTGTCAAATCTCCACCATCGTCTAAAATCATATTAAGAGGCTTTCTGTCCTCTCCAAAAAATAATGTTTGCTCGATACACCAGTTAAAATCCTCTTCCGAAAGACCTTTCCAAGCATAAACAGGAATCCCTGCTGCTGCAATAGCTGCTGCTGCGTGATCTTGTGTAGAAAAAATATTACAAGAAGACCAAGTAACATCTGCTCCTAACTCCACCAACGTTTCTATCAAAACAGCTGTCTGAATCGTCATGTGTAAACATCCTGCAATTCGAGAACCTGCTAATGGTTTTGCTGCGCCATATTCTTTACGAATAGACATCAAACCAGGCATCTCTGCCTCAGCAAGAATAATTTCTTTTCTCCCCCACTCTGCAAGGGAAATATCTTTTACTTTATAAGGTAAATAAGTAGTTTCAGACATAGCTATTTTTAATCTAATGATTGTTCAAGTCACAAAGTTACGGATTTTATATTTGTCTCTTACTTTTTCAAATCTCTTTTTACTCAAAAGATTAGCACCAACTAAAATATCTTTATTTTGCATTTCAGGTAGCTCTTTTCAACCGCTCATTCCTCTCCTATTTTTAGTATTTACTAAAAGTTTTAGCTCTTTTGGTTCTTTTCATATTATAGAGGTAGTAACTTGCAGATTGAAAGAGAAATTAGTCAAAACCGATATAAAGCCGTCACGGAAAATAATGGATAAGTTCATCGAAGAATTGAAATGGAGAGGAATGGTACACGATAGTGTGCCAGGCACAGAAGCACAACTTGCTAAAGAAATGACGACTGGTTATGTGGGATTTGACCCTACGGCAGACTCGTTACACGTTGGAAGTTTGATTCCTATTATGTTGTTGGTCCATTTGCAACGTCACGGACATAAACCTGTCGCTTTGGTGGGTGGCGCAACGGGTATGGTGGGTGACCCTTCGGGGAAATCGGAGGAGCGAAATCTATTGAATGCCGAAACGCTACAGAAAAATGTAGATGGTGTACATAACCAATTGAAGAAATTTTTAACGTTTAATGACGAGAAAAATTCTGCGGTGATGGTGAATAATTACGATTGGATGAAAAACTTTTCGTTTATCGAGTTTATTCGTGATGTGGGGAAAAATATGACTGTCAATTATATGATGGCGAAAGACTCGGTAAAGAAAAGGATAGAAACGGGAATTTCGTTTACTGAGTTTTCGTACCAATTGTTGCAGGGTTATGATTTTTACCACTTAAATCAGGCGATGGATTGTCGTTTGCAAATGGGCGGTTCTGACCAGTGGGGCAATATCACAACAGGAACGGAATTAATCAGGAAAATGGGGGGTACGCAATCGTTTGCGATTACTTGTCCGTTGATGACAAAGGCTGATGGTGGTAAGTTTGGGAAAACGGAAGGGGGTACAATTTGGTTGGATTCAGAAAGAACGTCTGTTTACAAATTTTACCAATTTTGGTTTAACACTTCGGATGCTGATGCAGGGAAATATATCCGTACATTTTCGTTATTGACTGAAAAAGAAATTGAAGAAATAGAAAAAGAACACGCTGAAGCTCCACACCAAAGAGCGTTGCAAAAGGCGTTGGCGAAAGATATTACTTGTCGTGTGCATTCGGTAAAAGAATACGAAACAGCGATACAGGCATCGGAAATTTTGTTTAGTAAAAAGGCGACTGATGCTTTGGCTACTATCGATGAAAAAACGTTATTGAGTGTTTTTGAGGGTGTGCCACATATCAAAGTTGCTAAATCGGCTTTTACTGATTTAGAAAATTATATTGATTTGCTTTCTACGGAAACGGCAAATGAGATTTTCACTTCGAAAGGAGAAGCTAAACGAATGATTAAAGGTGGAGGGATTTCTATCAACAAAGAAAAAATAACGAACGGAGAAGACAAACCTGTGTTAAATTTCTTACAAGACAAGTTTTTATTGGTACAAAAAGGTAAGAAAAATTACTTTATTGTAGAGCGTGTTTAACTCGCTATTTCCTTTAGCTAAAACACCTTTTTAATTTATTAGAAAGGTGTTTTTTTATGCTCTTTTTTCAGTTATCAACAGGTTACGCACATTTAATTAACGTTTATCATATTCTGACTTTTAAAAAGTTGTTATACTAAGCTAATTTAATTACTTTTAGGGTGATAGGTTCTAATTAACTGACTTTATTATTAAAGGTTATATCTAATGAAAGTACTTGAAAGCACGATACTATCGCTTGATGCGGAGGAATACAAACAACTTTTTAGTTTTATTAAACACAAACCAAGTAAGCGTATTCGTAAAGATTTACTTTTATTGGAACTGATTTATACGGATAGTAACCTCACGGAACAACGTATTAGCGAGGCTCTCGAATTGACTGCAAAAAGTAATGCCTACCACGCATTAAGAAAAAGACTGTTAAAGTTAATTACTCATTTTATTTATTTGAGAAGAGTCGAGATAGATAGTACAGCGACTGCGGAGGTGATGCATTTGTTGTCTTTTGCAGATTTTCAGTTTGAAAGGAAAAACCCCGAACAAGCAATTCGTACGTTGGCTAAAGCCGAAACGTTGGCGGAAGAAAATGAACTTTTTAGTTTACTGACACATATTTTTGAAAAACAGTTGGAGTTTCAAACTTTCAACACTGCCGAATTAGAAACATTTGCTTTAAAAAAAGACACTTTCGCTTCATTAAAAGACGAACAAGGTCGTGCTTCATTGGCCTTTGTTTATTTGAGATGTCAGATAAAGGAAGCGAGAGAAAAGAAACGTTTAGTCCCTTTTGAACTTTTACTTGATCATACATTAAGAAAATACAATTTAGAAAATGCGGTGATTCAACGCCCCAAGATGCTTTACCAAGTAATTGAGAGTGTACGTAGTAACCTGATGTCTAAAAAGGAATTTCACGAGTTTGAGAAATACCTGCAATCAATTACTAATGAGTATTTTTCGATTATAAATTTCAATAAAAAAGACCATATTTATTACCTGAAAATCACTTATATAACGGCACATACCATGTACCGTAACAGACGATTTAATGAAGCGTTAAGTTTTTCTAAAAAGCTAACTACAGGTCTTGAAAAGTACGATAATCAATATTACCGTACTTTTTTCGCTAAACATAAATTACTTCATTCGGCATTATTGTTTTACACCAATTCTCCCGAAAAGGCTATTGAAACACTCGAAGATTGCAAAGAAAATTATTGGAATTGGTTTTCTGAAAAAGAACAAAATTACTTGACGCTCAACTTGTCGTTTTATTATTATGGCAACCAACAGTTAGAAAAAGCTCTTGAATTAGCTCAAGAGTTGCACCATACCGATGGTTGGTACGAAAAGAAAATTAGCAGTGAATGGGCATTGAAACGTTCCATCATGGAGGCTCTTATCCAAATAGATTTGGGGAATGAAGAAATCGGTTTGACGAAAATAAATACTTTACTACAACGTTACAAAGAGTTGTTTAAGTTGGCTGTTTTTACACGTGCAGAATATTTTGTAAAGTTTATCAGAAAGGTATTAACGGATATTGATTTTATTGCAAGTGATGAGTACGACGAATTAATTACCAAGAATCTCATCACCCTCGATGAAGAAAAGGAGGATTTACAAGCAATGAGTTTTTACGTTTGGCTAAAAGCAAGAAAAACGAAACAGCCCTACTACAAAGTGTTGTTAGAAACAACGAAAAGAGAGGATACTCGCTATTTTAATTATGAATAAGGTTTATTATAAAAACGAAAGTAAATTGGTTTGGTATTTACTTTTGGCTTTTTCTCTCGGTGCGCTACTACTAGCAAGCATCAAAATACTCATGGTGAAAATAAATACTGATATAGCTAAATACCTTGCCTTTTTTTGTGTTACGTTTCTCTTGATTTCTTGTTCTAAACAAAGTGAAAGTACACTTGAAGCAAATAGGTCTGTAGCTACTGATACATCAATCATAATTAGTATAACTCAGCCTCAAGAATTTAAAAAAAAGTTTATTGAATACCCAATACCAGACATTGATTCATTGCTTTTATATTATGAGACATCTGGAATTGCAGGTAATTACCCATCGGACAAACACTTTAACCAAAGCGATTCAGGAATATTAGTGTTTTATACTCTATTTGAAAAGATTCTAATAGACGGAAAATACAGAATCATTAATGACAATTATAATAATACTCTAATTACTCACACCTACTGGAAGGATAAATATGGTTGGGCTGCGGAAGACAAAGACCAAACATTTATACAATTACTATCAGAAAGCTCATTTTTTGGAATCGGTCAAAATATTCAGATCGGTAACACTAAAGAAACTATTGAGTTTGAACTAGGGAGTCCTCTTTATCAAATAAGATTGTCCGGTTAATAGGGGGCTAGACCAGAGTAATCTTTTAAATTTCGATTATTAATTATATTACTCTGTTTTTTATTAATATTTAAGGGTTTATTAGTTCAGCTCTCATTTTATTTATAAGTAAACATTCTCCTTTTTGTGAGTTGTAATGCGTAACTTTGTGACTGCAAAAACAGACGAGTATGAACAATTCTTTTGGACAATTATTTACAATCACAACTTTTGGAGAGTCACACGGTAGAGGTATTGGCGTTGTTATCGACGGATGCCCTGCGGGAATTACCCTTGATTACGCATTTATACAAAGCGAGTTAACTCGTCGTAAGCCTGGGCAATCAAAAATCACAACGCAACGACAAGAGGCAGATGAATTTGAGATTTTATCGGGAGAGTTTGAAGGAAAAACTACGGGAACTCCTTTGACTTTGATGATTTGGAACCAAGACCAAAAGAGTAAGGATTATTCGCATATTGCTACAAAATTTAGACCTTCACACGCTGATTTTACTTACCAAGCAAAATATGGCATCCGAGATTACCGTGGTGGTGGACGTAGTTCGGCTCGTGAAACAGCGGCTCGTGTGGCGGCTGGTGCGATTGCAAAATTGGCGTTGAGAAAAATTGGCGTTGAGGTAAAATCTTACGTTTCGCAAGTAGGGAATTTGAAATTAGAAAAACCTTACACCGAATTGAATATTGATTTGGCTGAAGAAAACATCGTGCGTTGCCCCGACCCTAAAATGGCGGAGGAAATGATTGATTTGATTGACTTTGTGAGAAAAGACAGGGACACAATTGGTGGTGTGGTTACAGGAGTGATTACAGGAACACCTGTCGGTTTGGGCGAACCTGTTTTTGACCGTTTGCACGCTGATTTAGGAAAGGCAATGTTAGGTATAAATGCGGTAAAAGGTTTTGAATACGGCAGTGGTTTTGAAGGGGTAACGATGAGAGGTTCGGCTCATAATGACAAGTTTTACACAGAAGATGGTGTCGTAAAAACAAAAACAAACTATTCTGGAGGGATTCAAGGTGGTATTTCGAACGGTGCTGATATTTATTTTAATGTAGCTTTCAAGCCTGTCGCTACCATTATGATGGACCAAGAAAGTATTGACGAAGACGGGAATGCAGCGGTAGTTTCTGGAAAAGGTCGCCACGACCCTTGTGTTGTTCCTCGTGCTGTGCCTATCGTAGAAGCAATGGCAGCAATGACTATTTTAGACTTTTATATGCGTCAAAAAGCACGTCAAATCTAAATGAAAAAGTTCCCTCTTTATATTCAAATAATTATAGGCTTAGTTTTAGGTGTTGCTTGGGGTGTCTTTGCGAATATTCAAGGTATTCCTCACTCAATAAGTAATGATTGGATTAAACCTTTAGGTACTATTTTCATTCGTTTATTGAAAATGATTGCCGTACCATTAGTTTTTGCCTCTTTGGTCGTCGGGATTTCCAATCTCAATGATATTCGGAAACTTTCTCGTATGGGAGGAAAAACGGTTTTGATTTATTTATTCACGACACTTTTCGCCCTTATTATCGGGATGGTTTCGGTGAATTTAATCAAACCGGGTAACAGTGTTTCTGAAAAAACAAGAACCGAGTTACTTAAAATGTATGCTTCCGAAGCAGGAGAAAAATTAGCTACAAGTGCTTCTTCTCAAGCAGATTTAAAAGGAATCGGCCCACTTGCTCCTTTGGTAAATATGGTTCCTAAAAATGTGTTTTTTGCGGCTTCTGATAATAAGAGTATGCTTCAAATAGTGTTTTTAGCTATCTTATTAGGTATTGCTGCGGTACTCGTTCCTGAAGAACAGAAGACTTACTTTATCGGATTTTTTCAAAATTTTAACGATATTCTTATTCGATTAATTGAATTGGTAATGAAGGTTGCCCCTATTGGTGTGTTTGCTTTAATTGGTGCTTTTGTAGCTCAATTAACTAATTTCGATATTTTAATCGCTCTTGTAAATTATTGTTTAACGGTTATCTTAGGCTTGGCACTGATGGTTTTGGTGGTCTATCCTTTGTTATTGAAAACATTTACCAAAATCTCCATTTTAGAGTTTTACCGCAATATTCGTTCGGCACAAGTACTGGCTTTCAGTACAAGTTCGAGTTCGGCTACTCTGCCTGTCACAATGGCTAATTGCGAACACAACATCGGTATTTCTAACAAGGTGGCTAGTTTTGTTTTACCTCTCGGAGCAACAATAAATATGGATGGTACAAGTTTGTACCAAGCAGTTGCTGCGGTATTTATTTGCCAAGTAACGGGACAAGATTTATCGGTAGTAGAGCAATTAACTATCGTTTTCACGGCGTTATTAGCTTCTATCGGTACAGCTGGTGTGCCTGGTGTCGGAATTATTATGCTAACTATTGTGTTGGGTGCTATTGGAGTCGAAGAGGCATATATTGCATTAATTTTAGGTCCTGACCGAATTTTAGACATGTGTCGTACTGTTATAAATGTAACGGGTGATGCGACTACGGCAACTATTGTAGCTGTGTCTGAAAAAGAATTGACCCCATTGATTAAAGAATAAAAAAAGAAATTATGAACGAACGAATTATACATATATATACAGAAGCAAGTCCAAACCCTAATTCATTAAAATTTGTTTTAAATTTTGATTTAATAGATATCAGCCTTGATTTCCCTACAATCAAAGACACTAAAAACTGCCCTTTAGCAAAAGAGTTATTTGAAAGTTTTGATTTTATTCAACGCGTTTTTATAGCTAACAACTTCATCACTGTTACTAAAGAAGAAGAAACAGATTGGTTTGAGGTGATGCCAAACGTAAAAGATTTCATCAAGAAATACATTCAAGCGGAGAGAGTAATCTTTACCGACGATATTAAAAAACAAGTTGTTGGTGCTGATTTGAAAGAGCAAAAAATCAACGAAGGAAACGACAAAGAAACCATTGATAAAATCAAAGTAGTACTAGACGAATACGTAAAACCTGCTGTAGAAAGTGATGGTGGAGCTATTTCATTCCTTTCGTACGACAACGGAAAAGTTACCGTTCTCTTACAAGGTTCTTGCTCTGGTTGCCCATCAGCAACAGTTACCTTAAAAAACGGTGTTGAAAATTTATTAAAGAAAATGGTTCCTGAAGTTACTGAAGTTGTAGCAGAAGGAATTGGTGCTTAATTACCTTACAGTTCCTCTTTATTATTAAAGAGGAACTGTTTTACTCCCTCCTCTTTGTTTACTTTTCTAAAAAAATATTGGTATCTCTTTTTCGCTCTACTATTGGGGCTGATTACTTGGTATTATTTTGCTCTACCTAAACAACTTTTTAAGTCGCCTTACTCTACGGTTGTCTATTCAAAAGAAGGACGTTTGCTTGGTGCCCGAATAGCAAAAGACGAACAATGGCGTTTTCCACAATCCGACAGTACTCCGCAACAGTTTACGAGTGCAATAACGACCTTTGAGGACAAACGTTTTTTCAACCATATTGGTGTCGATTTTCTATCGGTTGGTCGAGCGGTATGGCAAAATATTTCAGACAATAAAATAACAAGTGGTGCAAGTACGCTTTCGATGCAAGTGATTCGAATGGCTCGTAAAAACAAAGCACGTACTTTTTCAGAAAAAATAATTGAAATTATTTTAGCAACTCGTTTAGAGCTACGCTATTCAAAGAAAGAAATCCTTAATTTTTATTCTTCTCACGCACCTTTCGGTGGAAATGTAGTTGGTTTAGAATCTGCTTCGTGGAAATATTTTGGTCGTCCTGCTTACCGTTTATCTCTTGCTGAAACAGCTGTATTGGCAGTTTTACCTAATAGTCCTGCCTTAATCCATCCGAATAGAAACCGAACAAAACTCAAAAATAAACGCAATCGCTTATTGAAAAAATTATTTACTAACCATGCTATTTCTAAAGAAGAATATGAACTCGCCCTATTAGAAAACCTACCAGCAAGACCACTTACTTTACCGAACTTCGCTCCCCATTTCACAGAAAAAATAAAAAAACAAAAAATCGCTTTATTACATTCAACTATTGACTACCAAATGCAACTTATCACAAGTAAAATAGTCAATCGTCATGCAAAAAAGCTCTCTCAAAACGGTATAGATAATGCATCAGCTCTAATTATAGACGTAGAAACAGGAGATATTTTGACCTATATAGGCAATACAACATACAGTAAAATCACTGATGGACGAATGGTTGACATCATCAAATCACCTCGAAGCTCGGGTAGTATTTTAAAACCTTTTTTGTATGCCATGCTGATGAATGATGGGGAAATATTACCAAAAACATTAGTTCCCGACATACCTTCTTATTTCAGTAATTACACACCAAAAAATTTCGATTTTAAAAATTCAGGAGCAATCCCTGCCCACCGTGCGATTGCTAAATCATTAAATATCCCTGCCGTGTATATGTTGGAAAAATACAACTACAAAAAATTTCACGCTAACTTAAAAAAACTAGGTGCTTCTACCCTTACTAAAAATGCTGAACATTATGGTTTATCTATCATTCTCGGAGGTGCAGAAACCAACCTTTGGGACTTAGCAAAAATGTATGGAGGAATGGCTCGTACACTTACTTATTATACCAACAACAGCAGTACTTACCAAAAAAAACCATACCACAACCTTAATTACAACTTCAAGCAATCAGTAAAACCAAAAGGAGAATTAAAATTTGCTCCACTCAATGCCTCTTCTATTTGGTTTACTTTTAAAGCCTTATTAGACGTCAAACGACCCAACGAAGAGTATTATTGGGAAAACTTTGCTTCTTCACGAAAAATTGCGTGGAAAACAGGTACAAGTTTTGGTTTTAGAGATGCTTGGGCAGTAGGGATTACACCTAAATATATTGTCGCCGTTTGGGTTGGAAACGCAGATGGCGAAGGACGAACAGGTTTAATTGGCTCAAAAGCAGCAGCGCCTATTTTATTTGATATTTTCAATTCTTTACCAACAACCAATACGTGGTTTGAAGCACCTTATGACGATATGGTCGAAACACATATTTCTTTCAAATCAGGTTACAGATGCAACCCCGACTGCCCCGATGCGGTCAACGACTTTATCCCTATTACAGGTTTAAGAATGAAAACTTGCCCTTTTCACAAAACCTATTGGCTCGATTCTACAGCTACTTACCAAGTACATAGCGAATGTGAGGAGGTGGTTAATATGACTAAATCTACCTTCTTTGTTTTGCCTCCGACTCAAGAGTTTTATTACAAAAAAAACAACCCTAATTACCAAAACGTCCCTGATTTCAGAGAAGATTGCCGTATGATGAAAGCCGAAAAATTAATGTCTTTTATTTACCCTCAACAATTTACTCGTATTTTTATACCTACCGAACTCAATGAAGAGAAAAGCAAAGTTGTTTTTGAAGCAACACACAAAAAGAAAAGAGCTACCCTTTTTTGGCATCTCGACAATGAATATTTAGGCTCGACAAACCTCATCCATCAAATGGCACTATCCCCTACTGTTGGCAAACACAAAATCACTTTAGTTGATGAAGAGGGAAATTATTTGACCCGTAGTTTTGAAATTGTTACTGATTAAGAACTAAAACACAATAAAAAGACCTATATTAGTAAGTAATTATAAAATAAAAACGTATGTCTAGTTTCCCTTTTTTCGGTAAGAGTAAATACCAACAAAACGAAGCGCATTTGCAGAACTTAATTTTGATGGCTAAATCTGACCACAGTATTGACCAATCAGAATTAGAAGTGATTTATAAAATTGGTATCAATAGAAACTTCACTGAAGGCGAAATTAAGGAATTGTTGCGTTGCCATAAAAAAACCAAACTCATCATTCCTGAAAACAACCAAGATAAGTTTGAACAATTGTACGATTTAACTCTTGTAATGATGGCGGATGGCATTATTGAAGACGATGAGATGAATTTTTGTATCGATTTTGGGAACAAATTAGGTCTTCGTAAAACAAATGCGGCACTGATGGTTACCGAGATAGTAGAAGGTCTTGAGAGTGAATTTGATAAATTTGATATTTTTAATCAAACAAAAAAATACTTTCATTAAGTAACTATGAAGTGGAAAGAAGCTCCAATTGAAAAAAAAATATTTGTAATTGTAGCTGTTTTATTTATAGCAGTGATGATAGGTTTCAGTATCGATTTCAGTAAAAGAACCGCTTCGCCTTGGAATAAACATAAATTTGAACAAAAATACAAGACAAAATAAAAACACCTTTCTTCCAATTTTGCAGCGTGTAAAACTTTCTTTTATTGAGTAGTTAAAGTATCTTTGTAGAAGCAAATTCACTCTACAAATGAAAACCGAGGAAGTACAACAACGTATTGATTTTTTAGTTGATAAATTAAACTTTTTCAACTACCAATATTACCAAAAAGACACTTCTGAAATTAGTGATTTTGAATTTGACAAGTTGTTAACTGAACTTATTCAGTTAGAAAAAAAACACCCCGAATTCCTTCAAACACATTCTCCCACACAACGTGTAGGTGGTAGTCTTACCTCTTCTTTTGAAACCGTTAAGCACAAAAGACCGATGCTAAGTTTAGGGAATACCTATTCAAAAGAAGAATTAGAAGAGTTTGATCAACGAATAAAAAAATTACTGAACGAAGACGAAGCCTACGAATACGTTTGTGAATTGAAATACGACGGCGTAGCAATTAGCCTACATTACGAAGAAGGCGCATTAACGACTGCTCTTACTCGTGGAGACGGCGTACAAGGCGACAACATCACAACCAACGCAAAAACGATTAGTACGATTCCTTTACAGGTTTTCAACTCTCCTATTAGTGATTTTGAAGTACGTGGCGAAGTTTTCCTGCCAATAAAAGAATTTGAACGTATCAACAAGGAACGTGAAAAATCGGGGGAAACACAATTAGCAAACCCACGAAACACAACCTCTGGAACAATAAAAATGTTAGATTCTCGTGTAGTAGCAAATCGTAATTTGGACTGTTACAGTTACTATTTGTTAGGCGACAATTTACCAACAACGACACATTCCGCTTCATTAGAATTATTAAAAAAAATTGGCTTTAATGTACCTGGTTCTTTTCGAGTAGCCCCATCTATTACCGAAGTAGTTGCATACATCGAAGAATGGAGAGAAAAACGACACCAATTGCCTTTAGAAACAGATGGTATTGTCATCAAATTGAACAGTTACGAACAACAAAACCGTTTAGGAAACACAGCTAAAAGTCCTCGTTGGGCAATTTCTTATAAATTCCAAGCCGAACAAGCTTCTACCAAATTAGAAACAATTACCTACCAAGTCGGACGTACGGGATCGATTACTCCTGTCGCTAATTTAGCACCTGTCAGTTTAGCAGGAACAACTGTTCGTCGTGCTTCCTTACACAATGCCAACGAAATTGAGCGTTTGGGTTTACGAGAAAATGATTTTGTTTTTGTAGAAAAAGGTGGAGAAATCATACCAAAAATTGTAGCTGTAGATTTAGACCAACGAAAAGAGAATACAAACCCTTACTTTTTTCCTACACATTGTCCAGAGTGCCAAACCGAATTGGTAAGAATAGAAGGTGAGGCTAACCATTATTGCCCCAATGATTTGATTTGCCCACCGCAAGTTAAAGGTAAAATAGAGCATTTCATCCAACGAAAAGCAATGGACATTGACGGTTTAGGCCCTGAAACTATCGATGCTTTATACGAAAAAGGATTGGTTAAATCACCCATAGACCTTTACCGATTGACCTATGAAAATTTAATTGGCTTAGAGCGTTTTGCTTCTAAATCAGCCGAAAATTTACTCAAAGGCATCACACAGTCTATTGCCAATTCAACATTCAAAACTTTCCTTTTCGCTTTAGGTATTCGCCATATTGGCATTACTGGCGCAGAGAAACTCACCCAACATTTTGGGACAATTGACCAACTGATGATGGCTAGTTTTGAACAATTATTAGCCGTACCTGAAGTAGGAGAAAAAATTGCCGAAAGTATGGTTTCCTTTTCTCAAAACGAAAAGAAACAAGTACTCATTAATAAATTCAAGGCGATAGGTATCAAAACAGAAATACCTAAGCCAAAAGAAGTAAACTCTAACCTGTTTGAAGGACAGACTTTCGTGGTATCTGGTGTCTTTGAAAATTTTTCTCGTGACGAACTAAAGGAAAATATTATTTCTAATGGGGGAAAAGTCGTATCTTCGATTTCTGGAAAATTAAATTACCTCGTTGCAGGAGATAAAATGGGACCAAGTAAAAAGCAGAAAGCTGACAAACTGGGCGTAAACATCATTTCCGAGCAAGATTATTTAAACTTACTGAAAAATGTTTAAAACGTTAGGATTAAAATATCGCACAAAAAAGGCCTCTAAAAAAAGAACGTTATCAGTGAACCTCACTGATAAAAAAACAAAAAAAGTAGGCGTTATTACTTCAAAAGAAATTTACAACACGGCTGGTTTTAAGAAGTTTACCAAAGATCTATTAAATAAAGGAGTAAAGACAGAAGTGTTGGTTTTTAACAAAGAGAAAAACGATACGGACACTTTGAAAGAACAATACGGTAAAAAAGATTACAATTGGTCGGGAAAAATAAATAGCCCTTTGGTAACTAATTTTATTAAAACACCCTTTGACCTTTTGTTTTCTGTAAATACATCATCAATTTTGCAAATCGAGAATGTTTTGGCACTTTCAAACGCGAAATGTAGAATAGGAACGACAACTCAACACGAGAATGAACACCTCGATTTTATGGTTAAAGTAAAAGAAAACAGTTCAGTTGACAAGCTAACGAATAGCATGTTGCATTATATAGAAATTTAATACTAATGAGAGATTTGTTTAAAGGAGTAGGTGTTGCGTTAATTACACCATTCAACGATGATTTAAGCATAGACTTTGATGCTTTAAAAAATCTTTTATCGACAATCACAGCAAGTGAGGTTGATTATCTGGTTGTAAACGGAACGACAAGTGAAGCTTCTACAATCAATAACCAAGAGAAAAAGGAAATTCTTTCGTTTGTAAAAAAACATAATTCAAAAAAACTTCCTATTCTTTATGGAATCGGTGCTAACGACACTCAAGTAGTCATTGATACGATTAAAGAGGTTGATTTTGATGGTGTTTCAGGTATATTAACAGTTACGCCTTACTACAATAAACCAAGTCAAAATGGTATTATTGCACATTACGAAGCAATCGCAAACATAGCACCTGTACCTGTCTTATTGTACAACGTACCGGGACGAACAGGGATTAATATGACAGCTAAAACAACTTTGATTTTAGCTGAACATAAAAACATTTTTGGAGTAAAAGAGGCTTCTGGTGATATTGGTCAAGCCCTTGACATCATCAAAGACAAACCCGAAGACTTTATGTTCATCTCTGGAGATGATTTGTTGACTATTCCATTGATTTCTATCGGTGCAGAAGGTGTTATTTCGGTTTTAGCTAACGGCTACCCAAAAGAATTTACGTCAATGATACACTTGGCTTTAGACGAGGAATTCTCTGAAGCAACAAGCCTTTTATGTAGTTTTGCTGATATCAACGACTTGCTTTACGAAGAAAGCAACCCTGTCGGAATTAAAGAAGTCTTAAAGATTAAAGGAGTTTGTAAAAACAATGTACGCCTACCTTTAATCAGTGCTTCAGAAAACTTAAGTGGAAGAATTAATCAAGAACACAGTATTTTAGAAGAGTTTTATTCGATGATTTAGTTTTAATCATGTCTCGTCCTAAAATAGAGTTACATGTTTTACAAGTATAATAATTAATTAGATAGCATCATTGGAAACAGTGATGCTATTTTTATTTTTCTCTGTTGATGCATCTCCTCTGGAGTTTTGTAGTAGTTAGAATAATGAAGGCGCTCTTGGTTATAAATAAGAATAGACTCATCTATCAATTTTGTCATTAAATAGATATTCTTAAGTTTCACCCCCAAAACTCCTGTTTTAATCTACCATTTATTCGTTCTGCAACAGCATTTTCATAGGGGTCATATTTTTCTGTCATACTGCATTTAATATTATGCTCTTGTAGTACTCCTGAATTAGCCCCTTAAAGGTTCGGACATTATTATATATCAAAAAGTATAATAAATTTGTAATTATGTCAAAAAGAAGAACGTTTAGCAAAGAAACCAAGCAGTCGATATTAGAAGAGGCTAAAACAAATGGGGTTAATGTAACTTTATTAAAGTATGGGATTTATTGCTGTTTCAGCTTTCTTTTCTGCTTCCTTCTTTTGTCTCTCAAGTAACAGAACTTTCTGTTCAAGTTCGAGCAGTTGTTGATCCTTAGTTATTGGCATCTTATGAGTTGATTTATTTATCCAGTCAAAGCTACCATATTTACGCAATCAATTAGTAACTGTTGAGTGTGATTGAATACCATATTTCCTTGCAACGGCTTTTATACCTAACTCCCCACTTTCAACCTCCTCAATTACTCCTAATTTAAAAGCGTAACTATAACCTTTTTGTGTTCGCTTAATGTGCTCATTCTCTTTCTTTTCTTTCATAACATTACTTTTTGTGTAACGCTATTTCAGGACGAGACAAAAAAAAGGAAACAAAAAAGCCTCATTCAAATTAATGAATGAGACTTTTTTGTCTTCTTAAACGCAACTAGTATTAGTTCAGTTGATGCTCAATAGCATAAACCACTAAACCAGCGGTATTTCTTGCTCCTATTTTTTGTAACAAATTCCTTCTGTGTGCATCAACTGTTCGGACACTAATAAATAGCTTTTCTCCAATCTCTGCATTTGTAAACTCTTGAGCTATTAATTTAATAATATCTTTTTCTCTATCAGTCAAATAAACCTCTGTTGTTGGTGCTCCTTTTGTTTGAGGCTCTCCTTGTACCATATCCATCATAATGATATCGGTAGCTTCTTTACTGAAATAATGTTCGCCCTTAGCAATAGTAGTCACTGCTTTCAACAGTTCATCTTTACTGCTGTTTTTCAGAATATACCCATCAGCACCTGCTTTTAACATCTTGCGAATATGGTATTCTTCATTCAGCATAGTCAAAGCTAACACATGAATAGTTGGGTATTTTTTAGTTATGATTTCGGTAGCTTCTATTCCGTTCATTATTGGCATATTGATATCGATAATTACAAAATCAATAACAGCACTGGTTTCTAACTTATCCAATGCTTCTTGACCATTATCCGCTTCTTCAACAACAGTAATGCTAGCGTGAGATTCTAAAATCGCTCGCAATCCTTGTTTCACAATATTGTGATCGTCAACTAATAATACATTTATCTGACTCATATCCTATTTACAGCTAGTCGTTTATAAAAAAAAGTATTTAAATCTTTACCAAAGACCTAAACAAACCTTGTTTGTAACTGTAATATAGTATTTTTATTTGGCGTACAAATTGAAAAAGCGACTTCTTTTGCTTATTCATTAAAAGTAGCACGCTAAAGCTTACTGCCTAAGTCAGCTCAAGTACCTGCAATTGATTTTCTAACTTTGCTTCCAACTCTCTTAATTTAAGGATTTCGCTAATGTTTCCATTTGCGTAGCACTCGTCTTTAAATTTGGTGATAGAAACCAATAATATTTTGATTTTAATAGCTCTCATAAACCGTTGTTTTATGGTCAGTGAGCAGATAACAATGGTATGTTTAAAAAATAATCCTTGAAATAAAGAAAACCGATAAGAACCTTTTCATCTCCTACCGGTTTACTACAATCAACCAACTATTAACCAAACTATAAAATCTTTAAGAGGTTTTTTTCCTCTTTATATCTGCAAAACTAAACTGTTTTTAAGTTTTACTCTAATTATATTATCTATTTTCTACGAAACACCTTATTTCTTCTATGAATTTCGAGAAAGGGAAAAACCCTCTCTCTGAAATTCTGTTTAATCACTATTTGTGAAAAAACATAAACACAACCAACTAACTAATCTTATTATATTTTAATGGGAATATTAACTTTGCAATCCCTCTTTCTGAAGAGATATTCAACACTACTCCGTTTAATTTATCTACTTTTTCTATCAATCGTTTATAAATATCCGACGTTTGAATGCGTTGGTGCATCGTAAACAATTGACCTGTATATTTTAAAGAGACAATCAAGGTTGAATCTTTTATTTCTCCCTCAATTAAATACTCTTTTATTCCTTCAAACTCTTCGTGTTTACTAAAAAACCAAGCAAACAACTCGTCGATAACTAATTCTCCTGTGTTTTTCTCCATCAATACAGAAGGAAATTTCTTAGCAACGATATAATTTTCTTTTGATGCAACTTGCAATAAAACTGAAAGCAACAATTCAGAAACGTCTTCGTAATCTTTTTTCTGATGCGACGGATTAGGTGACAACCCGACATAAGCTTGTGCTTCTTTCACTAACTCTTCCGAAACTTCTTTATCCAAGTGAATAAACAACGACGAATCGTATTTATTTCTCTTTTCAATATCTACCCGAGTCATCTTTACCTTATAATCTACATTACCACGAGTTAATACCACCTTTACAGGGTAAGAAACTGTTGCTTCTTTGTTTTTTATTCGCATATCAAAAGGAACACTTTCTTGTAGTTCACTTAATGATGACATATAAAACTCAAAATTAGCATGGTAAGCAGGATGAATAAGGTCATAAACACTTGCTCCTTTATATAAAATCACACGAGAATCTTTCTCAGTAGAAAAAACACTTTCAATTACACCAAAGAAATCAAGTCCAAGCTCAATCGTCTCATAAGAGCGGTTGGTTGGGGTGTTGTTTTCTATCGTTTTCATTAAAGCCATCTTTTCGTTTCTCTTTAGTTAATCTTACAATACAAAGTTGCACATAATCAACCGTTTATATATGACGTCAATTACCTAAAATGAAATTTAAGTCCTTTCACTTAGACAGTTAGCTATTCACCTAAGTGATTACACCTATAAATCAGCGATTTACAAGAATATTCTTTAATTAAAGCCCTTTCAAAGCACTCTGTAAGTCGAATTACTTATATTTGTAGTACAAAATATTACACACGGAGCAGATGAAAGTCACAGGTTTTACATTTATTAGAAATGGAATAAAGTACGATTTCCCTTATTTAGAGGCGATAAAATCTATTTTACCCCTCTGTGACGAGTTTATCGTTGCTGTCGGACAGTGCGATGACGGAACGAGAGCTTCGATAGAAAACATCGACCCTAAAATCAGAATTATCGACACCGTATGGAACGATAGCCTACGTGAAGGTGGAAAAGTATTAGCTATAGAAACAGACAAAGCCTTCAAAGAAGTGGCAGCGGACAGCGATTGGGCATTCTATATACAAGGAGACGAAGTGGTACACCAAAAGTACTTACCCGTTATCCAAACAGCGATGCAAAAGCACAAAGACAACAAAAACGTTGATGGCTTATTGTTTGACTACACACATTTTTACGGTTCGTACGATTATATCGGGGCGACACACAATTGGTACAGAAAAGAAATACGGGTAATAAAAAACTCAAAAAACATCTACTCTTATAAAGACGCTCAAGGTTTTAGAAAAGACAACAACCAAAAGCTAAACGTAAAGGCGATTAAGGCTTCTATCTACCATTATGGCTGGGTCAAAGAACCTGAAGCGATGCAAGGCAAACAAGAAACATTCAATAAATTGTGGCATACCGACACTTGGATGGATAAAAACGTCGTTAAAGCGGATGAGTTTGACTATTCGATTATCGACGCCCTCTACCCTTTCAAGGGCACACACCCAGAAGTGATGAAAGAAAGAATTGCTTCTAAAAACTGGAAATTTGACTTTGACCTTTCTATGAACAAGTTCAATTTTAAAGACCGTTTAAAAAACTTGTACGAAAAGCTGACAGGAACACGTATTGGCGAATACAAAAACTACAAAGAGGTTTAAAAAATTGGTGTAATTCAATATTACTATTAAATTTACTAATCAAACAAGAACTTATAGAGTGTAAAAGCTCCTAATATAAAGAACAAAGAAATGGGAAGAGCATTTGAATTTAGAAAAGCACGTAAGATGAAACGTTGGTCAGCAATGGCTAAGACTTTTACAAGAATAGGTAAAGATATCGTGATGGCAGTAAAATCTGGTGGACCAGACCCTGCGACAAATGCCCGTTTAAGAGCTATTATTCAAAACGCGAAGTCGGCAAACATGCCAAAAGACAACGTAGAAAGAGCGATAAAAAAGGCATCAGAAAAAGACCAAGGTGATTTTAAAGAAGTTTTATTTGAAGGCTACGCTCCTCACGGCATCGCCATTTTGATAGAAACAGCTTCCGATAACAACAACCGTATCGTTGCCAATATCCGAAGTTATTTCAGTAAATGCAACGGAAGTTTAGGCACACAAGGCTCTGTTGAGTTTATGTTTGACCACACGTGTAATTTTCGTATAACAGACACAGGAATAGACCCTGAAGAGCTTGAATTAGAGTTAATTGATTTGGGAGCAGAGGAAGTTTTCAAAGACGAAGATGGTATTATTGTTTACGGAACTTTCGAAAGTTTTGGAGGGATTCAAAAATATTTGGAAGACAACAAATTTGAGATTTTATCGTCAGGATTTGATAGAATTCCCACAATGACCAAAGAGCTAAACGAAGAGCAACAAGCTGACGTGGACAAATTATTAGAAAAAATAGAGGAAGACGACGACGTACAAAACGTTTTTCATACGATGGCGTAACACTTACTTATTAAGAATACCGAATACCTTTTGAGTTTAATAGCTTGAAAGGTATTTTTTTATGTCATTGAAAACTTAGGACGTGCCCTCGCTCCTGTATTGTCAGTCACTATTTTGTGGCTAAAGAATTAAATCAACCGACAAACCACCACTTAAATCAACAGCGAGGTCGGGCTTTTTGTTGCAATCTTTTGGTGGTTACTTCATAACATTTATTTTTTCGATAATTGTTTTTATTAGAATGACTTTTATGATGATATACCTACTAAAAAGGAAAATCCCTTGGGAAGAATCATTTAGTGTTCCAATGGCTTTTGCTCTTTACTTTATAGACTTTCCGTTATTCGTTTTTAATCGAGAAATTTCAATAGATTGGGTAGACTACTTGGCTATTTTTATATTCATTACAAGTTCATGCTTAAATACAATTTCAGAATTGCAAAGGCATTTCTGGAAAAACCATCAAGAAAACAAAGGAAAACTATATACTATTGGACTATTTAAGTATTCAATGCATATCAATTACTTTGGAGATATTTTATGGGTTAGTGCATATGCTATAATTACACGAAATTATTACTCTATAGCAATTCCAACTCTCTTGTTTTGTCTTTTTGTATTTTGGAATATTCCTGCATTAGACAAATATTTAGCAGGAAAGTATAAAAAGCAATTTGATAAATATAAAAAGATAACAAAGAAACTAATCCCTTTTATTTATTGATAAACCGAAAAAAACTGGCTATCCCCAGCTCAAGGTACACTTCCTCCTCTTGGCAGTTCGTAAAGCATAGAATGAAAGCTCTTCACTTATTGTAAGTCTTCTAAAGTAACTATTTTACTCGTTTTTAGCTTGTTTCCATTTGTTCATTATTTTGAGTATATCAAATTTGACGTCCAAACGAATCTCTTTTTTCTTTTTACCTTTATTAAATTGTAAATCGTAGTTTGTTTCGGCATGACGAATATGTGCTTCGACTGCTAAATCTACCGTTTTTTTATCAAATTCCTTCGCATGGGCCGAACGACCAACTCGTCCACTGTGTTTTTCACAAGCGTGTTGGGCAATGGTCGTTTCTCTTCCTTTGGGGCAACCCGGGTAATACGAACGTATTACTTTTGCAAATTCGGTAAGGTATATTTTGTCTTGTTTTTCACGAACAATGGATGCTTTTTGATTACTTATCGCTCGTTTTTCTTTGTCGGCGTTACATTCGGTACGTGCTTTGTTTAATGCCGAAGCTTCTACGTATTGTCCTCTGCGTTCAAACCTACGACGTCTTTCGTTACGTTCGAATACGACACCACAATGGGTAGAGTGTTTTTTTGAACGACGAGTCATCGCTACCTCTCCTGGCGGTAAGAAAAGGTAGGTTGCAAAAGGCGAACAGGCAAAACAAATCCCTTTAGCGTCCTCTGTTTCAAATACAACAAAATCCTCTTTAGGTATATGTTTCCTACACTTTGGACAGGTTAATTTTTCCTTTTTGTTTATGTAAATACTTTGGTTTATCGTCGCCATTTGTACTGTGATTTGTAGCCAAAGATAGCGTTTGTCTTCCTTTATTCCTTCGTTTTTAGACTAAATAATACACCTGTTTGCAATTTGCCTGTGGCTTTGAGTTGTTGTCCATTGTAAAATTGATGCAAAGGCGCGTTGTACATAGTTTGCCACGTAAATCGTCCGAAAGTGATGTCTAAACCGAATATTCCGTAGTTGATATAACCACCTGAATCTATTAATTCTTGAGCATTGGCTTTGTCTTTTTTTGCGAAATTAAAAGCGTAACCTAATTTAGGAATGACTTTGAAACGTGTTTTTCCAATGACATAAAATACAAATCCATCGACTGAGGCTCGGTCTCCGAAACGGTAATCGGTGATGGTAGCGTTGGGTGAGGTGGGAATTTGGCTAATATTTCCTGCTTTTGGTTTTTTGAGACTTGTAGCGTACAATAGATTGACTTTTACGCCGTATTTATCATTTTTTGAGGCGGTATAGTTTCCCCTGAGTATAAAATCTGTCGCTCCTTTGCCTGGTAAATGAGTAGGGTCGTTGTAGGGGTCGGTGGCGTTTTTTCGTAATTCGCTGTTTCCTGTCGGTAAACTAAGTGCTACACCGTATTTGAATTGGTGACGCCAATGGTCAGTTTCATAAATACTTAGGCGTTGTGCTCCGATGATAAGGTCGCCAATTCCTTGGGTAACGGTGGTGCTATCGAAGGTTTGACCTATTTGAGGCGTGACTTTATCGGCGTAACTGATGTTGTAATGGTAGGGAAGAACTGCCAAAAAGTTCCATTTGTTTTTGTAGTTGTAATTGAACCTTATTTCAATGGTTTGAAAGGTCTCAAAATCATCAGGTGTGTCTTCGTAGAAGTTACCGTCTTGAAAGGAGTTGTGCTTTTTTTTACGTGGTCCAAATTTATTGAAGGAAAAGGTGTTGGGTTGCTTGAGGTAATTATAGCCTTGAAACAAACTGTACCGATAAAACACACCGATATACCCTCGATTTCCTGTGGTACTGTATTCGTCCATCGGGCAAATATCACAAGCGAATGTGGTGCTGATGAAACTGAAGAATAAGGTGAGGGTAAGTATTGTTTTCATATTATTGTTGCGTGAATTTATAATCGTTAAGGGTGTTTAAAAAGAGAAGCAAGTCGTTTTTTTCTTGCTCGGTAAGGTGGATACCGTCTTGTAATAAAGGGTCTAAGGTGCTACTTTTTTTAGGGTTTTCTAAATGTAAAAGTACTTCGTTTAGGGTTTCAAATCGTCCGTCGTGGGTGTAAGGGGCGGTGAATGCTAAATTTCTCAAAGAAGGTGTTTTGTATTTTCCTTGGTCTTCGATGTTGTCTGTGATGCGGTAACGCCCTTGTTTGTGGTTTTCAAATTCTTCATCTATTTCACCATCTAAACCTTTGTTGTGGTATTTAGTATCCGTAAATAAGGGTGGTGTATGGCAGGTTTTACAATTAGTGTTAAACACTTTTTCTCCTGCTAATTCACTTGGGGTAAATGTTGTTTTTCCTTTTTTGTAATCGTCGTATTTTGATGAAAATGAAATCAAGGTACGTTCGTAAGAAGCGATGGCACGGACTACATTTTGTATCAATAAACCATCGCCAAAGGCTTGGTTAAATAATAAGGGGTAGGTATTGTTGTTTTTTAAGCGTTGTACTAAAGTGTCTAAATCAATGCCCATTTCGTGTTTGCTTCGCAAAGGTCCAAAGGCTTGGTTTTCTAATGTTTCTTTTCCTCCGTCCCAAAAGAAACCTGTGTGCCAAGCTAAATTAAATAAGGCAGGAGAGTTGCGGTCTAAGGTTTGTTTTGATGTTCCAATTGCTGATAAAGCGACACCATCGGCAAAGGCAAATCGGGGTTCGTGGCAAGAAGCACACGAAATATCTTTGTTTTTGGATAATAAAGGGTCGAAAAATAATCGTTTGCCTAAGGCTACTTTTTCTACTGTTATTGGGTTGTTGGCAGGAACAGTGTTGAGTGTATCTAAATACGCAAAATTGTTTGTTGCATACGCTTCTGTTTCCTTTTCTTTGTTACAAGAGAGGAACAGGGTAAGTGAAACAACTACAAGGAAAGTCCTTGTAGTTGTTTTTTGTAGGGTGTGTTTTGTTTTCACAACTACTGTATTTTTTGTAAATTATTCAGGGTTTTCTATGTGATGAATCATAAATAAACTGGCTTGTTTGTAGTTGTCAACTAACTTTTTCACTTGGTCAGCGGGTCCTTTTTTGACGTTATTGATGGTGTTTACGTCAATGGTATTTACACCGTCAAAGAACTTGTTGAAGTTTGCCATAAGATGTAACTCTGTTTTTTTGTTGGTTACTATTTTTAATGTTTTAGGCAAATCTTTGGTGTAAGTGACGTAGTTCATATCCATTCCGATGTGGTAAAGGAAGTTATTGTCACCTGAGTTTAGGTTGTATTTCCCTTCAAAGAAAGTAAATCTGTAACCCATCATCCAGTTCCAAACCATATCGTTATTTGGGTCTAAATCTCCTTGGATAATTGTTTCGTCGTGGTTGGCTGTTTTATCCACTCCTAAAGAAAAGGTTACTGTTTCGTAATCTCCTGATGGAAGTGGTAAGTCAAATTTAGACATATTCATCATCGCCGTTGAGCTTACTAAATGGTAACTATTGGCTACTTTGGTTATTTTACCGTCTTTATCGGTAAGCTGTACGTTACTGATGTAGTATTTGAATTTTGAGAATTGTACGGTGTCTCCATTGGCTGTTTTGAACTCTGTATTAAGTTTCAAGTCAGTCATACTTCCGTCTAATCCTTTCATTTTGTTTTCAAACATTAGTGTCAGTGTGCCTACGTTTTCTACTTGTGTTTCTGGTTCTACTTCATCTACCTTGTGTTTACAAGAAAAACCTAAGAATACTAAGGTTGCAATTGTTATTAATTTGATAACTTTCATTTTTTTAATTTTTAAAGGTTGGCTTCTTTATGTAAGAAGCCAATTGTTTTTTTATTGAGTTGCCTTTTCGTGTGTTACCGTCCGTTTTTTGTTAGACAGCTATATACATAGACGAAAAGAATATAAAAAGCCAATAACTAATTGTCAAAAGCTAATGGACGGCATAGGGATAGAGACGGCATCCTTTTTAGGGTTTTTTCTACCCTAAAAAGATATAGTCGAAAGCCCGACCCCTTGTTTACTTTTTATCGATTGATTTTGTATCTACCGATAAAGTGACTAACTAACTGGTCAAAATCAGTTGGTCTCCAAGGGGTATGCTCCTCCTTCGTTTTATTTTATCATTAGTCAAATGGACTTTTAAATTTTGGATTGTTCAGAAATTCATCGTCTGTTAGCAGGTGTAAAAAGGCGATAATATCCTTTTTTTCTTGTGCTGTGAGTGCGAGCGAAGTACCGTTTGTTTCGTTTGAACCAAGCGAAATCAGTGGGTCTAAAGTCGCACTTGGTTGTATATGTTCGTTGTAATGGTCAAGTACCTCTTCGAGGTTATTGAACCTTCCATCGTGCATATAGGGTGCGGAAACGGCGATGTTTCGTAAAGTTGGCGTTTTAAATTTACCGTTGTCGGTAGCCAAATTTGTGAATTCTTCTAATCCTTGATCATTAAGGAATGAGACGTCCAAACCATTGTTGTGAAAGCCCCTGTCCGATGTCAAAAAGCCAGAATGACAATCACCACAATTGCCCCCTCTCAAATTTTCAGATGGCTCGGGGTGAATATAGAACAAAGTAAGCCCACGTTTTTCGGAAGCGGTTAGCGTGTATTCGTTGCGTTTGTATTGGTCATATTTCGAATTTCCCGATATCAGGGTGCGTTCGAATTGAGCCAACGCATTGGCAAGAAGTGACGCTGTAATCGTTTCAGTCGAATAAGCGGTCTTAAATTTGTTGCGATAAAACGCCGAACCATTTAACCGTAACACTGCGTCATTGAGTGGGAGGTTCATTTCGACTGGATTGATTATCGGTTCTAAGGCTTGCTGTTCCAATGAGTTTGTACGCCCATCCCAAAAGAATTTATCTTGCCAAAGTGAGTTGATTATCGTCATCGAATGACGTGTCCCCGTTTTACCATCGACACCTACGGATAGGGCTAAAGGGTCACTGAAACCAAATTTTTGTTGGTGACAAGTGGCACAAGAAACCGTTTTATCTTTCGATAAAATAGGGTCGTAAAACAAATGTCTCCCCAAATCGACGGCTTCATTAGTCATCTGATTGTCAGATGGAATAGTGTAGCTCTTGCCAAAATAGGCAGGGTGTTGTAAGGTGTATGCAGTTGTTCCTGCAGGGATATTAGTTGACTCTTCGGGTTCTTTTTTACAAGAAATAGAGAGCATAATCAACGCACTTAGATAAATAAATTCCTTCATCTTAATGGGTTTAAAGTCTAACAAATGAATAATCTAATTTGTCAATTAAGGCTTCGTTTTATCGATTGAATGGGCGTAAATAGCCTAAGTAAACGAAAAACAATTTGTTTATTGATGAAATTAGAAATGATAAAAAAGATTACACCGTTGGTGGGTGTTGCTCATTTGAAAGTGTTGGGGCTTGGTAAAGCACCGAAGGATTTATGAAATGATGTTGGATAAAACCACTTACTATTGGTTGTTGGATAACTGTAAAAAAGGTGGTTGTAAATTCTAATTCGAGTACAGGAACGCTGATTGTTTCTTTTTCGTTGTTTTCTGTTTGTCCGCTAATTTGTTTTTTTAGGTGACAACGCCCGTTACATTTTAGCTCCACTTTTTTCTTATTGACACAAAAGTTTTCGGTAAAATAGGCTTGGTCATTGCTGTACCATACGCTCATCATCGCAACCGCAAGGGCGTTTGCTGTGAATAGGACGATGAATATGTAGGCTGACCAACGTTTCATTTTGTAAAGGTAAGTGGTTTATTAAGAAATAAAATGATTTTTATCAAATTCGTTAGGCAGGAAATCCTTTTTAGAGTATTCAAGAGTGAGAACGTAACCTATTTTGATGTTTCTGAAAAACAACGAAGAACACAATTAATAAAGAGGTTAGACCGCTAGCACAATTAAAATGTTTAGATAAAAATAAATTCGTTTAAACAACCCTTTTTTAGTAGCTTTAGAAAAAGAAAAAATTATGTCCATTTGGTATTTTGAAGACACTGATTTATACAAGGTATTTTGCCCACACAACATAAAGGAGATGAAAGACAAACACGCTTTTCAAACTTTTAAAAAAGATGATTTTGTATACTTTTCAGAAGAAAAATCATCACATGTATACCTTATTCAGAAAGGACAAATAAAAATTGGTGCTTATACAGAAGAGGGAAAAGAGGTCGTAAAAGCTATTCTTCAAAAAGGAGAAATATTTGGAGAGCAAGCCTTGTCAGGCGAGACAAACCGCAAATATTTTGCACAGGCAATGGATAACGACGTTGCTGTTTGTCCTTTGACTCTCTCTGACATGGAGGAATTGATGAAAGAGAACAAAGAATTTTCTTTCAAAATATTTCGTATTCTTGGTTTTCGATTAATGAAAGCCGAGCGAAAGATTGAGAGCCTTATGAACAAAGATGCTCGAACAAGAATCATTGACTACCTCTACGATTTGGCAGAAGAAAGAGGACAAAAAGTGGGTGATGAAACATTAGTAAAGCACTTTTTCAAGCACAAAGACATTGCGTCATTGACAGCAACTTCCCGACAAACAGTAACAACGGTTTTGAATGAACTACGCGATAAAAATGTAATTAACTTTGATAGAAAAAGGCTACTTATTCGTGATTTGACAAAACTGAAAGACGAACTTTAGCACCTTATTTATCCCAATAAACTTTTGTCCATACTTTGAAAAACCTCGCTCCTCGTTTGGGAGACCAAATCAATTTTAAATCCACATTTTTTTTTCCTTTTTTGAAAGACATGGTGTAATTGTACAAATCCAACAAACTGGTTTTAGTCTTTTTTATCTCACCATCGTTACTAACTGGCTTCCCCATTTCTACTTGCAAAATTTCAGCTACTTTATTGAGCTTTTTGAGGTAAACAGGAAATCGTTTACTTTCTATAGACATACGTCGCTCTCGTTCTGCGACAGTTAGCCCTGGTACAGTCTGACTCCATTCGTATTTAATAAACTTCACTGTACTGTCTTTTGAAAAATAGTACTTTGTTATCAAAGGCAACTCTCCTTTCGTTTTGCGAACAGTCCGTAAATATTCGGTCAGTTCGTTACAATTCACGCTTTCTGGGCAAATGTATTTTGAAGGTTTGCCTTTTAGAAAAGTAATTTCATCGGTTAGCCCTTTTTCTAAATGCTTTAACTCATCGACTTTTATCGTTTCAAAAAACAAGGTATTCTGAGAACTTTCAGACTGGAACAAATCACAAGCAGTCAAACTCGTCAATAACAAAAGTAGCAGGTATTTATTCATTATTCGCTTTTAAGGTGGTGTTGTAAGATGATTTTGAAGGGATTTTTAATAAAAAGAATATACCTATAATAAAGAATATTGCCATTGACAAGGCACTGTTATTCATTGACCCTGTCATTTGTAAAATCCCGCCATATACAAATGTACCTAAAGCAATAGACGATTTCTCTAAGGTTTCGTAAAAACTAAAATAAGAAGCATGATCAGAAGTGTTTTGAGGCATCAATTTCGAATACGTTGAGCGAGACATTGACTGTACGCCCCCCATTACCAAACCGACTAATATCCCTAAAATATAATATTCATTTACCATTCCTTCTTTCATAAAATAAGCACTAATACAAACTACTACCCATAACGAAAGTGTAATTGACAGTGCGAAAATATTGCCTTTCTTTTTTGCCAACCAAGCCATTCCATAAGCCCCACCGATAGCCAATATCTGCAACAACAAAACCAATTTAATCAACTCATCGAGTTTCATACCAATGACCTCTTCGCCAAATATCGTGGCCAAATACATAACCGTTTGTACTCCCATCGAATAAAAGAAAAAAGCAATTAGAAACTTTCTCAGCAAAGGTAATTGTGCTGTTTCTTGCCAAACTTTTTTCAATTCTTTGATTCCTTTTGTAAAAACATTTTCGTTAGAATGTTTCGCTTCCTGAGCGGGTAAATAAGCAAACGTATATTGAGCAAAAGCAAACCACCAAACCCCAACGGTTAAAAATGAAATTTTAGGTGCTAACAACCCATTTACAGCCACTTCTACCCCATCAACAAGATGAGTAGCGATACCAAACCATGCGGGTTTTTGAATTAATAACAAATTGAAAATCAATAAAATAACGCTACCGACATAACCCAAAGCAAACCCTTTGGCACTTATTTTATCAAACTTGTCTTCCGTAGCTATTTCGGGTAAATACGAATTGTAAAAAACCAAACTCCCTGCGTAGCCCATCCCTGCAAAAACCAATAAAAACACGCCCAAAACAATGGAGTTACCGTCAAAGAAATACATTAGAGCACAAGACAACGCACCCATATTACTAAAAAAACGCATGAACCTTTTCTTATTTCCTTTGATATCAGCAATGGCAGATAAAAAAGGATTTTGAAAAGCGACTAACAAAAACGCAAATGAAAGTGCATAAGTATATAAAACTGAATTATTAATATCCAATCCTAAAAAATTAACTGTTTGATCTTTCCCTCCTGTTACACCGAAAAAATAGCTCGGGAACACAGCAGTTGTAATCGTTAATGAATAGACAGAATTTGCCCAATCATACATTGCCCACGCATTAATTGTCTTTTTATCGTTCTTTATCATAGTAAGAATAACAGTTCAAAAAGAAAAATAACAAGTTTAAACGAATTGTGAAAGTTTTTTAACAATGATTTCTCAAACATAGCATATTAAATCATCTTCTATTTAAGTATATTTGTAGTGACAACTAATTCTTACGTATATTTGTTTGAACAAACATACATAAGAAATTCTAAAGAATATGAAAAGATTAGAAAAAGCATCTTTACCCACAAAACACGGAGAATTTGAGCTATTGGCTTACGAAAGTCCCTTCAAAGATTTTCCTCACGTGGTGCTTTTCAGTAAAACCAAGCAAGGGAAAGTCCCCATTGTTCGTGTGCACTCTGAATGTATGACGGGAGATGTATTTGGTTCGGCTCGATGTGACTGTGGCGATCAGTTAGATTATTCTTTAGATTATGTCAATAAACACGGTGGCATCGTTATTTACCTGCGTCAAGAAGGACGTGGAATTGGGTTTGTCAATAAAATGAAAGCCTACAATCTACAAGACGGTGGATTAAATACCATTGAGGCAAATATTAAATTAGGTTTTCATCAAGACGAACGGAAATTTGACATTGCTAAGATGATTTTAGCAGATTTGGGTATCAGTAAAATAAAATTATTGACCAACAACCCAGACAAAATCAAGCAACTTGAAAAAGCAGGAATTGAAATAGTTGAGAGAATTGCTATCGAAATAAAAGCACACGCTACCAATAAAGATTATTTGAAAACAAAAAAAGATGATATGGGGCATCTTTTCGATCAATTTTAATTCAGTTAAACTGATTCCAAACAAAATTAATCGATAAAACACACCCTACATTTAGTGAAAAAAAACAGAAAAGATGATTGATAATAAACCAGTAATTATTTTAGGAGCAGGAACAGTCGGTAAATTAGTACTCGATATTTTTAATAGTAACGAGCAACTTATCTATTGCTTTTTAGATGACAACAAAGAATTACACGGTACCGAAATCAATGACGTAAGTATTTTGAGCGATTGTGACGACAAAGGATACCTCAAGTTTGTAGGAAACAAATGTGATGTTTTTATTGCTTCTGATGATAACAACTACAGAAAATCAACCGTAAAAACGATTACCAAAGAAAGAAAAGTAATGCCTGTCAATGCCATTCACAACTTAGCCAACGTTTCGCCGTTAGCAGAGATAGGTTACGGAAACATGATAGGCATGGGCACACAAGTCAATGCTTATGTAAGTCTTGCGAACCACTCGATTATTCATTCGGGAGTAACCATTGATGCAGAGGCTAAAATTGGTAATTTCGTTCAAATCGGAATTGGCTCGAATATTGGAGCTAACGTAGAAATAGAAGACGGAGTCTTTATCGGTAGCGGAGTAACTATCGTTCAGGGTGTCAAAATCGGCAAAAACAGCCGTATAGGTATCGGTTCGGTGGTCATTGCTGACGTAAAAGCAGAGGATACTGTGTTTGGTAATCCCGCTTCTTCAGTCAAATAAACTTTTAAAAATGAAAAAACTTATTCTAATCTCGTTGGCTCTTTTAGCCTTAGTTGCTTTTACACCGCAACAATTATTAAAAACAAAAATATCAATTACCGTTGTAAATAAACAAGGTGCGTTGATAGAAGGTGCTGAAGTCAAGTTATTCAAGACTATTGACGACTTCAATAACGACAAAAACCAAGTGCAAGTAACAAAGAAAACAGACGCAAAAGGACGTGTGAAATTCACCAAACTGGATGCTATTTCTTATTATATGCAAGTAGATAAAGGCGATTTATCCAATATGTTTAATTCGGATAAAACGAGTCCTCTTTCTGCTAAAAAAACCAACAAAATCATCGTTGTTATTGAGTAATGCAAGAAAAACAAGCACCCATAGGTATTTTTGATTCGGGTATAGGCGGACTGACTTTAGCGAGTGCTGTACACCGCCTGTTGCCTAATGAAAAGTTAATTTACTTTGGCGATACCGCTCACCTGCCTTATGGTGATAAATCGACAGCTTCTATTCAAGCCTATTCGGTCAAAATTTGTAACGTATTATTGAAACAAGGTGTCAAATTAATACTTATCGCTTGTAACTCAGCATCAGCTTCTGCCTACGACTTAGTGAAAGAATATGTCGGTAGTCGTGCGATTGTCGTTAATGTCATTGACCCATTGGTTGATTATGTAGCCCAACAACACCCCAACCAAAAAGTGGGTTTAATAGGTACAAAACGTACTATCCACTCCAATATTTACAAAACAAAGATTGATGCGACACAAGCCAATATAGATTTGGCATCGGTCGAAACACCTCTTTTGGCTCCTATGATAGAGGAAGGTTTTTTCAAGAATGAAATTAGCCACCAAATCATCGCTCGTTACCTCGGAAATGAGGAATTAAACAAATTAGATGCCTTGATTTTGGGTTGTACCCACTACCCTCTTATTAAAAAAGAAATTCAAGATTTTTATACTTCCAATACTAAAGTAATTGATTCGTCAGAGATTGTTGCTGAATATTTAAAAAAACGTTTAGAAGAAAAAGAGCTATTAGCTGACGCACCAAATAACAAACACCATTTCTTCGTTTCAGATTTCACGCAGTCTTTCCAAAAAGCAACAGAACAGTTTTTTGGTGAGAAAATAAATTTAGAACTCTATAAACTCTGGGAGTAAGACATTGACCATAATCTTTGTTCTCTGTTTTAGTTCTTAGTGTAACTACAGGCTATTATACTTTTTGATATATAATAATGTCCGAACCTTTAAGGGGCTAATTCACAAGTAATCGAGTAAATAGATGACTACCAAATGACAACCAACACTCCTCTCACACTACTAGTACATCTTGTGTGATTAAAATAAACAAAGGGAGTCAGCTTTTTTTGTCGCCGTAATCACAAGTTATTGTCTATGGTCGGTCGGCTAACAAACGGCTTAGGGATTGAAGTGGAAATCCTTTCGTTTCTCTTCCCTTTCTTAATGATAAGCTATATTGCGGTACAAGGCCTCTACCAAATAAATATTCCCTTCGCAACGAAAGATTGAGAACGATAAAGCCCGACCCCTTCCTGTGTATTTATCGGCTAAGTTCTTCTCTATCGGTTTTTTTTGTGACTTATTCAAAAAAACAGTTCGTCACAAAGGGGGAAGCTCCAAATACTACGAAACAAAAAAATCCCTGTAAGAAGATACCTCACAGGGATTTGTATATATAGAAATTACTTCCGTTTACTCTTCGGTCGCCTCTTCTTCCGAAGACGCTTCGTCTGTAGTTGTTTCAGAAGCTCCCTCCTCCAATTCTTCCTCTTCTTCGTCTGTTTTCTCTATTCGAGCAATTGACGAAATCACATCGTTTTTCGTTAATTTAATCAAACGAACTCCTTGTGTTGCTCGTCCCATTACACGAAGTGTCGATATATCTAAACGAATCAAAACACCTGATTTGTTGATTATCATCAAGTCATTGTCATCATTGACACTCAAGATACCAACTAAAGCACCTGTTTTCTCTGTAATACTAATGGTTTTCACACCTTTACCACCACGGCTTGTTGTTCTGTATTCTCCAATATTCGAACGTTTTCCGTAACCGTTTTCAGAAACTACAAGTATATCTCTTTCTTCATTTTCTTCGATACAAACGAAACCAACCACACTATCTTGGTCGTTTTCTAATCTTACACCACGTACTCCTGTTGCGTTTCTTCCCATCGAACGAACATTTGATTCGTGGAAACGGATGGCTTTACCTGAACGTTTGGCTATCACGATGTTGTTGTTACCACTTGTCAGTTTAACATCCAATAAACTATCACCTTCTTTGATAGATATCGCGTTAATACCGTTTGTTCTTGGTCTTGAATAGGCTTCTAAAGGTGTTTTCTTGATTGTACCTCCTTTTGTACACATCATTAAGAAGTTGTTGTTAATGTAATCGTCGTCTTTCAACGTTTTCACATTTACTACTGCTTGTACTTTTTCTCCTGATGCGATATTAATTAGGTTCTGTAAAGGTCTCCCTTTTGCAGATTTTTGTCCTTCTGGAACTTCATAAACACGTAACCAATAGACCTTTCCTTTATCAGTAAAGATGAGCATGTGGTTGTGCATTGTCGCCATGAATAGGTGTTCGGTGAAATCTTTGTCTTTCGACCCTGCTCCTTTCGAACCTCTTCCTCCTCTATTTTGCGTTTTGTAATCTATCAAAGGTGTACGTTTGATATATCCTTCGTTAGAAATAGTGATTACCATTTCTTCATCAGCGATAATATCTTCAATACTAATATCGTCTCCTCCAATTACAATTTCTGAACGACGTTCGTCACCATAACGCTCACGCATCAAGATCAATTCGTCTTTGATTATTGCCATTCGACGTTCTTCACTTGCCAAAATAGCTTCCAAATCAACAATAATTACCATCAATTCGTCGTATTCTGTTTGGATTTTGTCTCTTTCAAGTCCTGTAAGACGTTGAAGGCGCATTTCCAAAATAGCTTTTGCTTGAACTTCGCTCAATTTGAATTTCTCCATCAAGCCGTTTCTTGCTATCTCTGGATCACGAGACCCACGAATTAAAGCAATCACTTCATCCAAATGATCTAAAGCTATTAAGTAACCCTCTAAAATGTGAGCTCTTTTTTGTGCTTCATCCAATTCAAACTGTGTTCGTCTTGTAACTACCTCGTGACGGTGAGCTACATAATGAACAATCATATCTTTCAAATTCAATGTTTCTGGTCGTCCATTAACCAAAGCAACATTGTTGATACTGAAAGAATTTTGTAATTGTGTATATTTATAAAGGTTGTTTAAGACAACATTAGGAATAGCGTCTCTTTTCAAGTCGAAAACTATTCGTAAACCATCTCTATCTGATTCATCTCTTAAATCAGCAATTCCTTCTAATTTCTTTTCGTTAATTAAACCAGCAGTTTTTTCAATCAAAGTTGATTTATTGACCATATAAGGTATATCGTCAATAATAATCTGCTCTCTGCCTCCTGGTGTTACCTCAAAACGAGCGTGTGCACGTTGCATTACACGTCCACGACCTGTTTCGTAAGCACTTCTTACACCTTCTGTACCATAGATAATAGCTCCTGTAGGGAAATCTGGTGCTTTTATATGCTCCATCAACCCATCAAGATCAATATCATTGTTTTCAATGTAAGCGATGATACCATTTACAACCTCAGTAAGGTTGTGTGGTGCCATATTCGTTGCCATTCCTACTGCAATACCTGACGCTCCGTTCAGTAAAAGGTTAGGAACTTTTGCTGGTAATACTGTTGGCTCTTTTAACGAATCATCAAAATTGGATTGAAAGTCAACCGTTTTTTTCTTGATATCACCCAACAACTCTTCTGCAATTCTTTTCAGTCTTGCTTCCGTATAACGCATCGCTGCTGGAGAATCCCCATCAATAGATCCGTAGTTACCTTGCCCATCAACTAACGGGTAACGCAATGACCAATCTTGAGCCATACGAACCATAGTGTCATAAACAGATGAATCACCGTGTGGATGGTACTTACCGAGTACTTCCCCAACAATTCTTGCTGATTTCTTGTATGATCTGTTCCAATTGACACCCAATTGATCCATTCCATAAAGGACTCTTCTGTGAACGGGCTTCAAACCATCACGAACATCTGGAAGAGCTCTGGAAACGATAACAGACATCGAATAATCGATGTAAGCTATTCTCATTTCCTCCTCAATATTTATAGGAATTATATTCTCTGACATATAGCAAAAGTAAAGTGTTTTTCTAACATTCTAAATTAAACAAAAAAGGGTTCTAAACCTCTGTTTAGAACCCTTTTTTTATAGTATTTATCCACACTGTTTACCAAGTGTATTCTATCTTGTTATTTTCGACTTTTCGTTCAGGTAAATCATAGTCCTCTCCAATCTTTGGGTTTTTCGGCTTTTTCCACCAAGGACGTACTCGTGTACGATAAACAGTGTCTGATTCTTTCTTTTTCTTCTTCTCTTTCCTTGCTTCTTTATCAGCTTCTCGCTGTGCTTTTTTCGCTTCTTTATCAGCTCGTTTTAATTCCTTCTTCGCAGCCTTGTCTGTCGATGCCAATTCCTCATTAACCTCCTCCTCTTCGCTTTCTTCGGTTTTACGTTTTTTCTTCTTTTTTTTCTTACCTTCTTCAGCCACCTCTGTGTCTGGCGAACCTTCTTCGTTTCCTTTTGCTTCATCACCTTCCACAGGCGCCTCTAAAGCGTCTAGCTCTTCTTGTTTAGCTAATGCTTTTTCTGCCGTAGCAATAGAATCTTGTTCTGCTTTCGCTACCCTTTTCTGCTCTTTCTTTAGCTTTTTAGCCTCTTTTTTCCTCTTCTTCTTAAATGACTTCGTGTTTTCAAAATTCAAAGCGTGATGATGCTCCATCCTAACCTCACACGAAGGCAAGGGACATTTGGTCTTACACGCCCCCAAAAAGAGCGTCGCAAGACTTACTAAAAACAATATGTAAAATGGTGTCCTCACTAGTTATAACCCACAAATATACTTCTTATTTTACGTTTATAAAACCAAAACAGTGCAAGAATACTTCTAAATCAAATAAATAACTCAAACTCATCGCTTAATCCTCTTGATAATCTTTGAAAAATTAATAGCACTGCTAAATCATTTCGATAAACAAGCTACTTCACCACAGAAGCCCTAAGGCTAAACCTTTAGAACTACCTCAAGAGGTGTAATTAACACTCTTTTTCTTATTCAAAACACCTTCTTGAATTAATTAGAGCGAAGAGATTGAAAACTACGAACCAACAAAAAAACCTCTGCCTAATCAAAGACAGAGGTAAAAAAACAACAAAAACTAACTTTTTACTTTTTAACTAACGATTTACTATCAAACAAAGTAGGTTTGAAAACCAACATAGCATAAACCCAATTTTGAGTCGCATCCTTGTCTCCACCTTTCACAAACTCCATAGATTTTGTCATAAACATTTGTGAATAACCAGCTTTGAAAGTTATTCCTTTTTTCAATTTCGTAGCATAATACAAATCCAACTCCGTACCTAAATAAGCACTCGCTTGTTCACTGTTTCCAGATACCGCTAACTCTTCGGTATCCAAGATTGCCGAACCACCCAAAAACGCATGAACATCTGCACCAAACTTATGCTTTTTCACTTTAAATTTTCCTTTCAAGTAAAAATCATTCAATCCAGCATTCCCTCCGTAGTTCCCTACGTAAAACCAATCCATAA
>CBDCZI010000011.1:0-262437 GCA_965224495.1 Cytophagales bacterium
TAATCCTTATGGAGATGGTAAGGCTTGTAAACGAATAGTTGACTTTTTAATAGAAAAATAATGAATACAGAGAAGGTCGTAATGATAGGACTTGGTTATATTGGTTTACCAACAGCCGCCTTGATAGCAAATAATAAAGTGAAAGTTCATGGCGTTGACATCAACCAATCGGTTGTTGATACAATAAATGAAGGTAAAATACATATTGTAGAACCGAGTTTAGATGTCGCAGTAGCAAAAGCAGTCAAAGAAGGTTATTTGAAAGCTTCAACGACTCCTGTTGAGGCATCTACTTATATCATTGTCGTCCCAACACCTTTCAAAGGTAAAAATGAACCTGATATTTCGTTTGTTGAGTCAGCAACAAGAGCGGTTTTGCCTTTACTTAAAGCAAATGATTTGTTTATTATAGAGTCAACCTCTCCTATTGGAACAACAGAGAAGATGATGCGTTTAATTTATTCTGAACGTCCTGAATTAACAGGGGAAATGAGCATTGCTTATTGCCCAGAACGTGTGTTACCTGGTAATGTAATGTATGAATTGGTTCATAATGACCGTGTAATTGGAGGTGTCGATGAGCAATCAACAGAAAAAGCCTTGGCTTTTTATAAACGCTTTGTCAAAGGAGAGTTACATAAAACAAACGCACGTACAGCAGAGATGTGTAAGTTGACAGAAAACTCATCTAGAGATGTGCAGATTGCGTTTGCAAATGAGTTGTCATTGATTTGTGACAAAGCAGGTATTGATGTTTGGGAATTAATAAAGTTAGCAAACAAACACCCAAGAGTAAATATTTTACAACCAGGTTGTGGTGTTGGAGGTCACTGTATTGCGGTAGATCCTTATTTTATTGTTTCAGATTACCCTATGGAATCTAAAATAATAGGAACAGCTAGAGAGGTAAATAATTACAAATCCTTTTGGTGTGCAGAAAAAGTACAGACAGAAAAGCTGAAATTTGAATTAAAACACGGAAGAAAACCTAAAATAGCATTAATGGGATTAGCCTTTAAACCCAATATTGATGATTTGAGAGAGTCTCCAGCAAAATATATCGTACAAAAAGTACTTCAAGACGATCATAATGGAGAGTACTTTATTGTAGAGCCTAATATAGAAGAACACAATGTCTTTAAGTTGACCTCTTATAAAGAGGCTGTAGAGAAAGCAGATATCATCGTATTATTAGTTGCTCATGATGAGTTTAAAAAAATAGATACAAAAGGAAAGCAAGTACTTGATTTTTGTGGGGTAGTGAAAAAGTAAATAAAGTATTGAAATGTTAGATTTAAACGGAAAAGCAGTATTAATAACAGGTGGGACAGGTTCGTTTGGGAAAATGTTTACCAAAATTATTTTAGAACAAATACCCAAATGTAAAGACGTTTGGTTATCTCTTTCAAGAGATGAACAAAAGCATTTTCAATATGGGAATGGAATTTCCAGATTCTAAATATCCTGCAATGCGTTATTTTATTGGCGATGTAAGAGATAAAGAACGTTTGGTAAGGGCATTTGAAGGCATTGATGTAGTGATTCATGCAGCTGCAATGAAACATGTGCATTTGGCTGAATACAATCCTATGGAATGTATAAAAACCAATGTTTTAGGAGCAGAAAATGTCATACAAGCCGCTCTTGAAGCTGATGTTAAAAATGTAGTTGCCTTATCAACAGATAAAGCTGCCGCACCAATTAATTTATACGGTGCTACCAAAATTAACGAGTCAGATAAACTATTTATTGCTGCCAATAATATTAAAGGAACAACGTGATATAAAATTTTCCGTAGTTCGCTATGGAAATGTAATGGGATCTAATGGTTCTGTAATTCCGTTTTTTATTAATAAAAGAAAAGAAGGTATTTTACCAATTACTGATAAACGAATGACACGATTTCAACATATCTTTAGAAGATGGTTGTGCAATGGTTTTTTATGCCATGGAGCACGCTTTAGGTGGAGAAATATTTGTACCCAAAATTCCATCGTATAATATTGTAGATGTAGCAACGGCTATTTGTCCAGAATTGTAAACAGAGTAGAAGTAGGTATTCGTCCAGGAGAAAAAATCCATGAAGAAATGATTACCTCATTCCGATTCGTTTACAACTTATGATATTGGAAAATATTACGCTATTTTACCACAAACGCCTGTTTTTAGTTTGGATGATTTTATAAAGTAAATTTGATGCTAAACCAGTGGAACAAGGGTTTAATTATAATTCAGGTGACTAATGACGATTGGGAAACGGTAGAAAGTTTACGTGATTTAATTAAAGACATATGTAGATCCTAACTTTACTGTGTAATGACAAGAATTCTCCATTCCATACGGACGACAATCCATACAACAAGATGATATTGATGCTGTTGTTAAAACATTGACAGCCGATTTTTTAACACAAGGTCCAAAAGTTCGCCGAATTTGAAGAAAAATTTGCCGACTTATGTAGGCTGCAAAATATGCAGTTGCTGTAAATAATGCCACTTCAGGCTTACATATTGCAGTAGCATCTATGGGATTGAAAAGAAGGCGAACGCGTTATTACAACGCCAATTACTTTTGCAGCTTCAGTCCAATTGTATTCGTTATTGTGGTGGCGAAGTTTGGTTTGCAGATATTGATCCAGATACTTATTTATTATCCTCTAGAAAGTACCCGTAAATTAATAGAATCCAAATCAAAAGGGTTTTTTAAAGGGATTATACCAGTAGATTTTTGCAGGTTTGCCATTAGAATTTAGAGGCTATTTAAACAATTAGCCAGACAAACATGATCTTATGGATAATTGAAGATGCTTGTCACGCTCCTGGTGGTTATTTTACTGATTCTGAAAATAAAAAACAATAGGTGTGGAAATGGAAACTGTATGCAGATATTGGTATATTTTCCTTCCATCCAGTAAAACACATTGCTTGTGGCGAAGGTGGCATGGTAACAACAAATTCTAAAGAAGTATTTATAAAAAATTGAAATTTATTACGTTCACACGGAATTTCCAAAGAGAATATGAGAAGAAAATCATGGTGGTTGGTTTTACGAGATGCAAGATTTAGGGTTTAATTATCGGTTAACCGATATACAATCTGCTTTGGGTATTACTCAATTGGCGAAAAATGACAACGTTGGTGTTGATTCAAAGAAATTCAATTTCTGATAAAGTACAAAGAAGGCATTTAGTGGAATAGGTGAAATTTCAATCTTTACCAAAAGGTATGTGTAAACGCACACCATTTATTTGTAGATTGAAGTAGCGAACCGTAAAGGATTGTATGATTTTTTAAGAACTACAAGGAATCTATGCACAAATCCATTATATACCAGTTCATACGTTACCTTACTATAAGGAAAGTTGGCTATGGATTCTGCTGATTTGACGAATGCAGAAAATTATTATGAAAGATGTATTAGTTTGCCAATGTATCCTACTTTAACTAATGAAGAGCAAGTGTTTGTAATTGATAAAGTAGTAGAATTTGTAGAAGGAAAATGAAGAGAATAGCCATTATACCAGCAAGAGGAGGGAGTAAGCGTATTCCTAGAAAAAACATAAAATTATTCTTGGGGAAGCCAATAATCGCTTATTCTATAGAAATGGCATTAAACTCAGGTTTGTTTGATACCGTAATGGTATCTACAGATGATGACGAAATAAGAAAAGTATCGTTAGCTTATGGAGCAGTAGTCCCCTTTTTACGATCAACTGAAAAGTCTAATGATTACGCAACTTTAGCAGATGTACTAAAAGAAGTATTGGATATGTATTTAGCTAACGGAGAAAATTATGACTACTTCTGTTGTATTTTACCCACAGCACCCTTTATAGATGTATTAAAGTTAAAAGAAGCTTCCTCCAAATTAGAGAAGTGTAATTATGATGCAGTATTTCCTATTGTCCGTTTTTCTTACCCAATCCAACGTGCACTGATTAGTGAAAACGATAAAATAAAATTGATGTACCCAAAGTATGAAGAGTCAAGATCACAGGATTTAAAAGTGACCTATCATGATGCGGGACAATTTTATTGGGCCAACACTAAGCGTTTTTTACTCCAAGATACCTTGTTTACCAATAATACAGGAATGGTAGAACTTGCGGAAATGCAGGTACAAGATATTGATACGGAGGAAGATTGGAGGGTTGCGGAGTTTAAGTATAAGATGTTTAGAAAATAGCGATGAAAAAAATTCTTTTTCGTGTTGATGGTGAGAGGACTATCGGCTATGGGCATTTTTATCGTTGTCTAGCTATAGCTGAACGTATACCAAAGGAGGTGCCTGTGATTTTTTTAACAAAAAACAAACAAGAGTTATTAGATATTTTAAAAAATAATAACAACCGTAATGTAGAAGTCATTCAATTAGATACGGTGACTTTATTTGCTGAGAATAAACTGTTTAATGACTTATATCAGTGTGTTGACTTGGTTGTCGTTGATAGTTATAAAGTTCAGCAAGAGTATTTCCTAATGCTAAAAGATATAGGGTATGAGACAGTTTACTTAGATGATTTATTGGTGGATTTTAAAGGGATTGACCATATAATTAATCATAATCAAAGAGCTTTACCATCTGATTATTCAAAAAGAACACAGCGTGAAACGACACTACACTTAGGGTTTGAGTATTTATTATTAAGAAAAGAGATACTTGAACAAGTTGCTTTGCCAATTCATGAAAAAGAGAGAGGTACAGTTTTTTTAGCCGCAGGAGGAACAGATAGTGCAAATGTATTACCTAGTATAATTAAAAGTATTTTATTACTCAGAGACGTTAGTGAGCTCCATGTTTTATCTACGAATAAATTGGAAGAGTTTAAACATAATCCGAGAATAAAGTGGCATTCAAATTTAGATACAAAAGGTTTGATATCTTTGCTACAGCTGTGTTCTGTAGCTGTAACAAGTGCTAGTAGTTTGTCATTAGAGTGTTGCTGTGTAGGAACCGAGTTGATTACATTTCATGTGGCCGAAAATCAAGTTTCTTTGGATTCTTTTTTAAGTAGAGAAGGTTTGGCTATTAGCTTAGGTAGATGGGGTGAAGATTCGGAGAAAGAATTGGTTTCAGTACTAATTAATGTTTTTGAAGGAGAGGATTTTCTATCAAATAAGCAAAAGGAGTACTTTGAACAATTTAATTTCAGTAAATTGGAGAATATATTTATTTAGTAACAGGTGTATTATGTCAAGAAAAATAGAATTTATTAATATAAAAGAGGAGGATTTAGAACTTATTCGTGGTTGGCGAAATTCAGAAGGTGTTTCTAAATACATGTATACTGATCAGAATATAAGTAAGGAGCAGCAAAAAAAATGGTTTGAAAATCAAGTCAAAGGTAGTGAAACTAACCGTTATTGGATAATAACTTATAATAATGAAAAAGTAGGGCTTGTATCAATTAATAATATAGATAAACAAAACAACAAATGTTCATGGGCTTTTTATATTGGAATTCCTGATTTGAAAGGAGGAGGGGTTGGCAGTATTGTAGAGTATAAAGTGATAGAGTTTGTTTTTAGTGAATTAAAAATGAATAAACTATGCTGTGAAGTTTTTGCTTTTAATAAAGGGGTTATAAAGTTACATGGTAAATTTGGGTTTGTAGAGGAAGGACTGTTAAAACAACATATATATAAAGCAGGAAAATACCTTGATGTATATACCTTTGCCTTGTTTCCTGAGCAGTGGGCCGAAAAAAAGAGTTATATTGAAAAAATATTAAAAATTAAATAATGAGTGTTCAAATTGGTGATTTTCAACTAGGAGAAGGGTCTAATTGCTTTATTATAGCTGAGTTATCGGCTAATCACGGAGGTGAAATAGATATCGCTAAAGAGACTATACGTGCAGCCAAACGAGCAGGTGCTGATGCTATTAAATTACAAACCTATACCGCAGATACAATTACATTAGATGCAGATACAGATGATTTTTTAATTAAGCAAGGTACAATTTGGGATGGGAGAAAACTACATGATTTGTACCAAGAAGCTTATTTACCATGGGAGTGGCACGAAGAGTTATTCAAGGTGGCTAAAGAGGAGGGGTTGGTCTGTTTTTCATCACCGTTTGATAAAACGGCAGTTGATTTTCTTGAGAAACTAAATGTACCAGCTTATAAAATTGCTTCTTTTGAAATTACAGACATACCTTTAATAGAATATGTTGCAAGTAAAGGAAAACCTGTGATTATTTCCACAGGTATAGCAACGCTAGAAGATATAGATTTAGCAATAAAAGCTTGCAAATCAGTTGGCAATACCCAGATTGTGATACTTAAATGTACATCCGCATATCCAGCAAAGGTTGAGGATGCAAACTTGAAAACACTTAAGGATATACAGAGTAGATTTAATGTAGTGAGTGGCTTATCTGACCATACATTAGGCATAACCGTTCCTATAGCTTCAGTTGTATTAGGAGCAAAGGTTATAGAAAAACATTTTATTTTAGATAAATCTATTGGAGGTCCAGATGCTAGTTTTTCTTTAGATGAAGAGGAGTTCACAAAGATGGTTTTAGCAGTACGTGAAGCCGAAAAATCGTTAGGATGTGTTGATTATGCATTGACAGAAAAAAAGAAAAAAAGCAGAGAGTTTTCTCGTTCGTTATATATTGCTCAAGATATGGAAAAAGGAGAGGTGATAACTTATGCCAATGTACGGTCGGTACGACCAGGTTTTGGATTACATCCTAAGTTTTTAAAAGATTTAATCGGTAAAAAGATAAATCAAGCCGTTGTGAAAGGGACACGTATGTCATTTGAACTTGTGAGCTTATAGAGCATCTTTTTGAAATGAAGAAAAAAAAACCAATGAATAAACTTTTTATTGACTTTGACGGGGTTTATGAAAATACAGCTCCACCACTATCAACTATCGTTATCACTGATAGCTATGATAAGCCTTGGGCTATTCGTGTAAGTCGAAAAGTGCAAAATAGAAAGCGTGTTTATGAGGAATTTTTAATTTCAATGGAAAACACCTCGGAAATAAAGGAAGAGCATTTAATGACGCTTTTTACGAAATTCTTTTTTCCATTAGGGAGATGGATTAAAGTAATTACAGAACTAGTTGAAAAAGGAGATTTTGACATAAAAGGAAAGGTTGTGTTTAGCTCCTTTTCATTAAGTAAGAAAGTATTCTCTTTTGAAGCAGAAGGAGAAGTGAATTCTCAATTTTTATACCACGGTAGTTATTTTTTATCCTCTTACCTTAAAGATTATTTAGTTAAAATAGGTGTAACAAGTATCTCTATCAATAAAAAAAGAACAAGAGAGTCTACTGTGCTCTTTTGGTTACGGAACATCTTAGTTTTAAATATGAAATTTGTACAATTGTCGTTGTATAAAATTTTTACATTTAAAAGATTCTATGGAAATTCAAAACCGAGAAACAAGCCTACTGTTTTTTTATCTAGAGCATTGATTCAGAGTCAGTTTGTTAAAGGTGTGTATGTTAATAATATATCTGAAAGTTATATGCTAGTTAATGAATCTTCAACTTACCCTTTTAGAAACTTGAAATTTGCAAAGAAAACGATACTTCCTTTTTTTTATGCAGAAGGATTCTTAACTACAGCACAGTTGTTTAAGTTGTATATAAAGTCAATACGTAATTACTTTACTAACTATCAAGATGAATTGTTGTTTTATGGGGTGCAAGTAAAAGTGTCAGACCTGCTTAAAGATTTTAGTATATTAAATAGTCATTTTGAAAGTTACTCTATTTCAGTAGCTAATGCTTTAAGAAAGTTGAAATACAACATTAGTGAAAAAACAAATGTAGTATGTTTTGAAATGTTATCTCCTTTTGCTGTTTACCTTAAAGATACATTGAAAAGAAGGGTAGTTCAGGTACAAACAGCTTCTATAATGATAGACTATTACCCCTCCTTTATTTATAGTGAGGAGTTTTATTTAACGAATAAAGCTGATTACAATGGGTTTAAAGCCAAGTTTCCAGAAAAAGAATTTTCTTTATTGAATAACATGAAATACTATGGTGTAAAAAGGAAAGAAAAGCAAAATGAGGTTAAAAACGTTGTTTTTTTTACACAACCAATACACATTAAAGAAGAGTTGGAATTATTAAAATATTTAATTGAGTGTTTTAGAGGGAGTCAGGTTACTTTTAAGTTAAAGTTACACCCACGATCAAATATCAAGGATTATCTCGGATTAGGGTGTGGTTTCATTAATAAAGTAACCTCTTCGGAAGAAGTGGTTTTTAACGCAGATATGATTATGACAAGAACCTCTAGTGTCGGTATTGACGCTTGGTTTTGTAATGTGCCCGTTGTTTTTTTTGTGAATGATTTGATGAGTGGAGAGTCAAGTAGCTACATACCTTATGATTATTTAGGCACAGTGAAAGAAAAACTGTCGAAGGAGGAACTATTAAAGCTGATACCAGATATAGTAAAGCAATTTTATCAGCATAAATTTGGAAAGGAACAGCTGATTAATGAGAAGTATATTAATAAAGAGCTCTTTTTGACGGAATGAATAAACGTTATTTAAAAATAAGGAGCAATTTAGGTGTGATATCCTATACCTCACTTAAATATGTGGAAATTATTTTGATGGCTGGTACAATGTTATTATTGGCTAAGAAAATTGGTCCATCAGAAATGGGGAAGTCTATAGCGTCACTTTTGTTTATAACATACTCTAGTTATTTAGCTTTGGGTATGAATACATTGGTAGTTAAGAACTTTAGACAACTACCTACAAAAAATGAAAAGATAATGTTTTTGTCTTTAAATATTCAATATTTTTTGGTGGTTAGTTGTATTCTCTTTATTCTTTCATATTTTTTTTTAGAATTAGACATATTCCATTTAGTGTCATTTATTGCAATAGCAAATTTGTTTAGGAGTTATTTTATGGCATACTTTCGTGTGAAAAACAAGACGTGGGTGCTAAATCTAAATAACATATTATTTAGTATATTACTTTTGTCTGGAGTGGTACTGTTTGTGAAATCATGGCGTGATTATTTGGTCTTTTGGGGAATATCTGTATGGGTCTGTCTTTTTCTTTATGCTGTTTTGGACGTTTCAATGTTTGTTGCTGTATTGAAAAAAGTTATTAAGAAACCAAATAAAGGTGTTCTGTTACGAAATTTGGCAGAGGGAATTAAATTAGCCGCTATAAGTTTGATATCAACCCTTTTAACAACTTCTGCTCGTATAGTAATCAAAAACTTAGATATTGATTCAAGTGTGAAAGGAAGCTATCAATTTGCTGATAATATAGGCATGGCTGTTTTTGTAGGTATTTCTTCTGTCGTTTTTTATTTTACACCAACATGGATTAGTTCTATAAAAAAAGATAAAAAATTTGGGTTGAAAATTTTAAAAGTAATGGATTACAGCTTGTTTTTACTAGTACCATTACTCGTAATAGCTTCTTTAGTAGCATATTTTTTTAGAGTAACATGGTACGACGAATATCTCTATTTAGAGTATTATATTGTGGTAATAATAGCCGTGAAATTATTGGTTTTATTAAATGGATTATCTGTTTTTATATATATGGGAGTAGATGAGGAACATAAATATATAAAATTCATGTTGTTCCCTTTAAGCATTGTTTTTGTGTTGTGTGTTGGGTTTTATTTATCTCAGTTAAAAGAAAATATTTATATAATATCTTTGTCAATATCGGCAGTAATGCTTGTTGCTATTTATTTTCAAAGAAGGGTAATTAAACGTTTTGTAGTAAATTAAATATGAGTAAAGTTATTCGTATATATGTATTAATATTACCCTTCCTTTTATTATTAGGGATAGCAGGGAGTATAAGTAGAACAGCTTTTCAGCTTAATTTTGCTAGAGAATTTTTATTAATCTTAGCGTTGGTAGATTTTTTAGTAATTATTGTAGGGTTTAAAAAGTTGAAAAACACAACTTTTTTACTCTTTTTAGCAATATTATCGATGAGCTACTTCGTAGGGTTTGTTAATGAAAATACTATTAGTCGCCGTTTTATTACCGATGGAATTTTACCTATTTTTTTTATAGGTAAAATTCTTATTTTGTCGTCTTTTTGGAGAGAAAATGATTTTAAAAAATACATCAAGTATTACTCTAGGGTGACTTTCTTTGGTAGTTTATTTTTTTTACCTATAACCTATTATCTTTTTAATAAAGAAGGCGTTACTCGGTTGGCTATTTTTCCACCATTAGAACTACCTTTTTCTAATTATATGCAATCAGGAGGAGGGTATTTTATTGTAGCCTTTTTAATGATAATATTATACGGGAAAAGAGCCCAGTTAGTAGGTGGAGTAGTTACTTTTGTCGTTTTTGTTTTTCTAATAAAAAGTCATCAAATAGTTAAGTATTTAATCATAGGAATAATTTCGGTTACTTTTTTTATACTTTTAATCAAGCAATTACCTAACAATGTGGCAGTGAGAAGGTTATCGAGTACCTTTGAAGGGTTACAAGGAGAAGGTGAGACTATAAAACAAATAGAAGGGGTTTCAGCAGGAAGGGATGAGGAAATAATAACAGTAATTAATTTGATGGATAGCCCTTTAGATTTCATTTTAGGAAAAGGAATAGGGTTTACCTACATGTTAAAAGGAGATGACGAAGTTACATCAAATATACACTTTAGTCCGTTAAGTTTTTTGTCAAAATATGGGTTGCTATTTACCCTTTTTATCTATGGGTATATCATGAAGTCATTGATACCCAGTAAACGAGAAAAAAAGTCACATAGTTATATGGTTGCTTACGGAACAGTTTGGTTTGTTTTTATTGAAAGTTTCTTTTCATACGCATTGTTTGTTACGCCGATACTACCTATTGTTTTGGGTTATTTGCATTCTTTAAAGTTTAAGGTAAGCAATGCTAAAGATTATCAAAGAACTATTGAAAAATAACGTGTATGAAAAGGATTAGTCTAGCCTTTCAGTTGCTTCGTAACATGGGGGTGAGGTATGTTTTGTTTAGAGTGAAATTTTTGTTACAGACAAAAACAGGGTTTCTAAAAAATAAATTCCCAATAAACCCTCCAATAAAGAGTTTTATCTCTTTAGAGAAATGGAAAAGTTCTGCACCTCAATTCTTTTTTGATTCAAGGGAAGTATTGAAAAAAAGTATTGTTTTGGAAAAAGAAGAGTCGTTAAAATTAAAAGTTGATGAGATAAAACAGGGAGTATTTACGTTTTTTTCTTCTTTGAAATTTGATTTAGGGCAAAATTACGATTGGGTAACTAACCCTGACACTAAGTTCAAATACGATATAAAGAAACATTTTACAGAGATTGTAGATTTAAATAAAGAAGCAGGAGATATTAAATATGTGTGGGAAAAAGCTCGTTTTTCTTGGCTGTATACACTTATTCGATATGATTTAAAATCGGGTGATGATCAATCTGAATTTGTTTTTAAAGAGATCGAAAGCTTTATAGATCAAAACCCAATCAATCAAGGTCCAAATTATAAATGTTCTCAAGAAATTAGTTTACGTGTTATGAATTGGCTTTTTGCACTTTATTATTACAAACAATCAGGCAATTTAACGGAAGCACGATTTACTAAAATAATGCATGCTATTTATTGGCAAGTACATCATGTATATCATAATATTGACTTTTCAAGAATAGCCGTTAGGAACAACCACGCGATAACAGAAACGCTATTGTTGTTACTTTCAGGTGTCTATTTTCCGTTTTTTCCAAATGCTAAAAAATGGAGTTCACAAGGAAGGAAATGGTTTGAGCAAGAAGTTGCTTATCAGGTGTATAAGGACGGTACATTTCTTCAGTTTTCAATGAATTACCACCGTGTTGTTATTCAATTATTGACATGGGCAATAAAACTAACTGAATTGAATAATCAAAAATTAGGCAAGGATGTCTATGATAGGGCAAAAAAGAGTGTGACTTTTTTAGATACCTGTTTAGATAAAAAGACAGGTTGGTTACCTAATTACGGAGCAAATGACGGTGCGTTGTTTTTTGGATTTACAAACGAAAATTACAGAAATTATAAACCCCAATTAGATGCATTGAACGTTGTCTTAGGAGAGGGGACGTTGTATAGCGAAGACTTTGAGGATACCAACTGGTACCAAGGAGAGTCTCTGGGTAAGGAAGAAAAAAAAGGTAGTGAAAAGTTACTTAGCTCATTTGAAAAAGGTGGGTATTATGTTATTAATGAGCAAAATGAGAAGACGTTTATTCGATGTGGAAACCATAAGGATAGACCCTCACAAGCAGATAACTTACATTTGGATTTGTGGTATAAAGGACAAAATATTATGCGAGATGCAGGGTCTTATAAATACAATACCACGGAGGAGAATATAAACTATTTTAATGGAACACAATCCCATAATACAGTAAGTGTAAATGGTGAAAACCAAATGTTAAAAGGCTCTCGTTTTATTTGGTACAATTGGAGTCAAGCTGTTTTCGGGAAGTTACATGAAAATGAAAAAGAGTTTATCTTTGAAGGCGAAATAGAAGTTTTTAAAGAAATAAACAATGGGCTAAGGCACTTTAGAAAAGTAGTTAAAACCAAAGGGAAACCCCAGTGGGTAATTACAGATGAAATCACAGGGAGTAATCTTGTCATATCTCAAAGTTGGAACCCTTCACCGTCATTTCTTGACGAATTTGATATTTCGTCTGTCGATAAAAACGGGGAGTTGATAAAAAAAGAAGTAAATGATGGAGAAATTTCCGATTATTATGGTGTGAAGTATAGCTCAAAAAGAGTTATCTTTAACACCAATACATCTCAGGTAACAACAACTATTCAACTTAAAAAAATAGAATGAAAATATTGCTCATACATCAGTATTATTTAGAGAAAAATGATGGAGGAGGTTCTCGTTTTAATGAGATGACCAAAACATGGGCCGAAGAAGGTCATGAAATTACTGTATTGGCAGGGATGGTACACTATAATACAGGGAAGAAAATAGATAAATACAAAGGGAAATTTAGTTATAAAGACAACTTTGATAAGAATATAGAGGTTTGGAGATGTCATGTTTCAGAAGCCTATAATGTTAATTTTATCGGCCGTTTATGGGCTTATTTCTCATTTGTGTTTTCGAGTGTTTTTATCGGCTTATTTAAAATAAAAGGAAAACACGATATTATCGTAGTTACTTCACCACCGTTGTTTGTAGGAATAACAGCCTATGTGTTAGCATTAGTAAAGCGTATTCCGTTTGTTTTTGAAATACGTGATTTGTGGCCCGAATCAGCAATTGATACAGGTGTTTTGAAAAATAGGTTGATTATAAAGTTTGCTTATTGGTTCGAGAGATTTATTTATAAAAAGGCAAAAATCATTAATGTACTGACTCCAGCATTCAAACAAAAGTTGATTGAAAACAAAGGTGTACCAAAAGAAAAAGTAGCTTATATACCTAACGCTGCTGATTTTAGTTTGTCAGATGAGTTGTTAAGTTCTTTTGATGCCCTATCCTTTAAAGAGGAGTTAGGGTTACAAAATAATTTTGTGATTACTTATGTTGGAGCTCATGGTATAGCTAATCATTTGATACAGGTAATTGATGCTGCGGAGAAATTGCAAGATACTTCAGTCATTTTTCAGCTTATAGGGAGTGGTATGGAAAAAAAGGCTTTACTAGAGGAAGTACAGAAAAGAGGAATAACGAATGTGATATTTAGGGATCCTGTACCTAAAAAAGAAGTCTTTAAGTATATCTTGGCTTCAGATATGGGGGCGTCTGTTTTGAAAAATGTCGATACATTTAAAACCATCTACTCCAATAAGACATTTGATTACATGTCGTGTAAAAAGCCTATTCTAATGGCAATTGATGGTATTTCAAGAGAGTTGGTAGAAGAAGCGAAATGTGGAATTTACATAGAACCAGAGAACGCAGAAGATTTTAATACTAAAATCCGTGCTTATATAAAAAGCGATAAAGCTTTTGAGGATGGAGTAAATGGTTATATGTTTGCTAAAGAGAATTTTGATAGAACGAAATTAGCTTATCAATACTTAAACTTAATCAAAGAAAACACGAAATAAGATGTATAAATTGATATTAAAACGGTTGTTTGACTTTATATTGGCATTTTTTGCCTTTATTATCTTGTTACCAGTCTTTATATTTATCACTATTTTTCTGTGGTTTGCCAACAATGGTTCTCCATTTTTTTTTCAGTTACGTCCAGGCTTAGATGAGAGGATATTTAAAATTATCAAGTTCAAGACAATGAACGATAAAAGAGATGACAAAGGGAAGTTATTACCTGACGAAGCCCGCTTAACAGCAATAGGTAGTTTTGTTCGGAAAACATCTTTAGATGAGATACCTCAATTACTTAATGTAATTAAAGGAGACATGTCATTAATTGGTCCACGTCCTCTGTTAGTAGAGTATTTGCCGTTGTATAATACTCATCAAAAACAACGCCATTTAGTTCGTCCAGGTATTACTGGTTGGGCACAGGTAAATGGTAGAAATGCCATTACTTGGGAAACAAAATTTGATTATGATGTGTATTATGTAACTAACTTATCTTTTTTACTTGATGTGAAGATTATATTTACAACAGTTTTAAAAGTGATTAAATCAGATGATATCAGTTCGGATAGTTCGGTTACCATTGAAAAATTTAAAGGCTCATGAAAGTATTATTTGGAGCAAGTGGACATGGGAAAATAGCAGGTTCAATTTTAAGACAACTCAATGAACCGTTTATTTTTGTTGATGATAACCCTAAATTATCAACCTTCTTTGGTACAAGAGTGATTGTCGGTTATGAAAATTTAAAAGATGAGCATGCTGAAACTTTGATTTCAATAGGGAATAATGTTATTCGTAAAAAAGTAGCTCGTGAAATGAGACATTCTTTTTTTACACTAATTTCACCAACTACTTATGTTGACTCAACGGTGAAAATAGGAGAAGGAACATTAGTTTGTCAAAACGCGACGGTTCAAGTTGATTGTAAAATAGGAAAACACGTAATCATTAACACAGCGTCTTCTATTGATCATGATTGTGTGATTGAGGATTTTGTACATGTCTCACCACAAGCAACAATTTGTGGAGCAGTAAAAATAGGAGAAGGAACACACATAGGAGCAAATGTAACGGTGCTACCTAATTTAACGATAGGCAAAAATACAATTGTAGGTGCAGGTAGCGTTGTAATTAATGATATACCAGATAATGTAACTGTTGTGGGAAACCCTGCTAAAATTATAAAAACACATGAACGATAAAATTTGGCTTTCATCTCCTCATATGGGAGAAAATGAATTGAAATATGTTCAAGAAGCATTTGAGACCAATTGGATAGCCCCTTTAGGTCCTCACGTAAATGCTGTTGAAGAAAATATAAACACTTATATCGGAGGGAAGTCGTATGTTGCAGCATTGAATACAGGAACAGCAGCTATTCATTTGGCACTTATTCAGTTAGGGGTTCAACGAGGAGATACGGTGTTGTGTTCTTCCTTTACTTTTGTAGCAAGTTGTAATCCTATTGTTTATTTAGGGGCAGAACCAGTTTTTATAGATAGTGAGCGCGAAACATGGAATATGTCGCCAGAGCTATTGGAAGAAGCTATAATAGATTTAGAAAAAAAAGGCAACAAACCAAAAGCGATAGTACTAGTACACCTGTACGGTATGCCTGCTAAGATGGAGGAGTTAATGGCAGTTGCTAATAAGTATAATGTACCTGTAGTTGAAGATGCTGCCGAAGCATTAGGAAGTACGTACAAGGGAAAAGCGTTGGGTACTTTTGGCGAGTTTGGTGTGTTTTCATTTAATGGAAATAAAATAATTACAGGATCGGCAGGAGGTGTTTTAATAAGTCCTTCGGGAGATAAAATAGCTCGTACTCGTTTTTTATCGACACAAGCACGAGATGCTGAACCTCATTTTCAACATTCTGAAATAGGGTATAATTACCGAATGAGTAATATTTGTGCGGCGATTATTCGAGGACAGATTGAAGTGTTAGACGAACGTGTAGCACGTAGAAGAGAAATTCATTTTTTGTACAAGAAAGCAATAGGAACGATAAATGGAGTTACTTTTTTAGAAGAACCAAATGAAGATTATTTCTCAAATCACTGGTTGTCTTGTTTGTTGATAGACGAAAATATAACAGGTGTTAGTAAAGAAGAAGTAAGACTCTTTTTAGAAAAAAATAACGTAGAAGCACGTCCTTTATGGAAACCGATGCACTTGCAACCTGTTTTTGAAGGTTGTAAGGTGTATGAAAACGGAACAGCAGAAGAGTTGTTTAATACAGGACTGTGTTTACCTTCGGGAAGTAATATGACTAATGAGGATGTCGATAGAGTAATTGGTTTGTTGAAGTTGGTGTTGCTAAATAACTAATTTTTTATGGATGGTAAAAAGAAAATTGCAATAATAGGTTTAGGGTATGTAGGGTTGCCGTTAGCGGTAGCTTTTGCAGGGAAATATAACGTTGTAGGTTTTGATATAGATCCTAAAAGAATCAATGAAATAAACTCAGGAACAGACTCAACGTTAGAAGTTTCAGATGAACTTTTAGCTTCTGTACAGCGACCTAACACTGAAAAAGGTCTAAAATGTTCTTTTGATATTAACGATATAAAAGACTGTAATTACTACATAGTAACTGTACCTACACCGACGGATAAAAATAACAGACCTGTTTTGACTCCTTTATACAAAGCGTCAGAAACGGTAGGTCAGGTACTTTCGAAAGGAGATATTGTAGTGTACGAATCTACCGTTTACCCAGGGGTAACGGAAGACGAATGTGTGCCTGTGTTAGAAAAAGTTTCGGGTTTGACGTTTAACAAAGACTTTTATTGTGGTTATTCTCCTGAAAGAATTAATCCGGGAGACAAAGTACATACAGTAACTAAAATACTGAAAATTACCGCAGGTTCAACACCTAAAATTGCAGATAAGGTAGATGAACTGTATGCTTCAATTATTACTGCAGGGACTTTTAAAGCAGCGTCTATCAAGGTGGCTGAAGCGGCTAAAGTGATAGAAAACTCACAAAGAGATATAAATATCGCCTTTGTTAATGAGTTGTCCAAGATATTTAATTTGTTAGAAATAGATACGCAAGCCGTATTGGAGGCAGCAGGGACAAAATGGAATTTCTTACCTTTCAAACCCGGTTTAGTTGGTGGACATTGTATCGGTGTAGATCCTTATTATTTGGCTCAAAAAGCACAAGAAGCAGGGTATAATCCTGAAATAATTTTAGCAGGTCGTCGTCTAAATGACGGTATGGGGGCTTATGTAGCAGGTGAAACTATCAAACTGATGATACAAAAAGACCTGAAAGTAAAAAATGCTAAGGTCTTGGTTTTAGGTATTACTTTTAAAGAAAATTGTCCTGACGTACGTAACTCTAAAGTAATTGATGTAATTAACGAATTTAAAACTTTTGGTACTGATGTTTCTGTTTATGATCCTTTTGCGAGTAAAACTGAGGTGAAAAAGGAATATGGAGTTGATTTGATTGATGAATTAACAGGTCCTTACGATGCGATTGTTTTGGCTGTTAGTCACAAAGAGTTTGCTTCGATAGATTTTGAGTCGATTAAAAAGAGTAATTCAGTAATTTATGATGTGAAATCATTTTTACCAGATGACTTAATTGACGCTCGTTTGTAACTAAAGTGAAATCGCGAATAAGAAGATTGTAATAGAAAGTCAAAAGGTGAGATTGAATAAAACACTCAAAACGAAAAGTTCGTACTTGATTTACCAACTTTTTAGTGGAACACAGCCATAAACTTTAATCCAACCACAACAAAGAATGACGAAATAATCCTTACTTTTACCTCTCAAAACCTAACAAAATAAGGTATTACAAAGTGTTTCAAAATACAAAACGAGACAGTTGTAAGTGTAATTAATTTAATTTCCGTCTCGTATTTGTGCTCTTTTGATTTATAACTAGCTGATAATCAGCGTTGATTACTTTTTGTATCGGGAAGTAACCGCTACAACACATCTTTTAAAAGCCCTCACTACTCAGCTATTAACCATTACTTCATAATGAAAACATCTATTTTAACAATAATCTCACTATTAATTCTGACTGCTTGTTCTAAACATTTTCTTCTTAAAAAAGAAAATGAATTCAAAGAATCTTCAATTGAATTAGATTCAAGTAAAGAAAAATTTCAGAAAACATTTCCTATTAAGACAGGTGCTCAAATAAAATTAAATAATACGGAATGCTACAACCCTATATTCAACAGTTCAAATTATTCTAAAGCATACTCAGGTTATTATTACCAAGTATATAATGGTAAGATATATTTTGGTTATGGCAATTGCAGTAACCTTTCTTCTCATGGTCGCTACTCATTTACTTCCGATTTTATTTTGGAGGCAAAAATATGGTACAAAATAGATATCGAAATATTAAGCAGTCGAAAAGCCACTTTGAAAATCAATAATAAGCCCGTTAAGGTGAAATATTCTTCTGGTTACGCCAAAGAATTAAATTATCACTCAAACTCTTCAAACGGTTCAATTGGTCATTTTGATGGAAATAATACATTCTTTAATGGTGTGATAAAAAAAATGTACGTAAAAAAATAGGGTATATCAATCAGCAGAATACATACCGTTTCCTTCCTCACCTATAACTTACTTGGATAAACTGTAGAAAGCCTTCATAAAAGTCTTGTAAATCAAATGATGCTTGGTTCCTTTACCTACCTTATCGGTTGACAAACCATTCAAAAACCCTTTTTTCTTGAGCGTAGCCAATAGTTTTTTGTTTTTAGTAATGATATGAATAGGTGTCCGACGGCTATCCTCGTTTGTTGTATAGAAAAAAGGTTGGTGGTCACCCATTATGATAAACACATCATTTTTATCACCTAACTCCATCAATGTTTTAGTCAAATAACCAATTTGGTAAAGTTCAGCTTTCAAGTATTCGGAGTGGCTTAATTTCACTTTTAGCTTTCTTGTTTTTGGGTTTTCAACGAGTGTCTGTTGGGCATCTTTCCACGAATTGTGTGTTTTTATTTGATCAAACGAGCTTCTTAACATTCGGCTAAAAAAGAATGTACTCACAGGTTTCCTTGTTGTAGTTTTTACTTTTTTTAAAGCAAAACCATACGCATATTGACCCAAAACAGATGGTCCAAAATTCACCAAATTCCCTTTATAGTTCATTTCACGGCTACCAATCACGTGTTTAAAGGCATAAAACCTTTTCTCATTATCCCAATGCCCTTCGTGCTGTATCTTGTAATCTATCGCATCAATCAGGTAGTTAGTATAACCAATTCTTTTGAGGTGATTGCCCCAATGATTGGTATTTAACAGCTTTTTATTCCTATAAAAATAAGAATAAATACCACTATTGGTAAAATCAAATCCATACAACAAAGAACCGTAACTCACTTTTGAATTTCCTCCGTTCATAGGAGCTTCAGATAAGGTACTCACACTTCCCCATCCTTGCGAGCGTAATAATTTATCACACGCAAAAATCGAATCTTTGTAACTATGAAAATTAGGATTCGTATTCAATACTTCGCCATAAGACTCCAAAATGACAAAATGAATATTGGGTTTATAGGTATTAAATCGTGCGGAGACTCTTGGTTGTTGACGATTTACCTTTCCTGGATTTACGGCACGTACATACAAAAAAGACTGAAAGGATTTGTATATGTTTTTAGTGAAATCGACAGAGAGTGGTATAAATGTGTTTTGAGCTTTCCAGTCAGTACCAAACTTCATATTCAATAAAGTAAACAGTAGTACAACCGCTGTTAATATTTTAGAAATACGCTGAGGATAGACCTGAAACAAAAGGTTCCAAAAGATACGAATACCATAAAAGGTAACGTAAATAACGAAGAGGAGGGACAAACCGCCCCATACAAACTGACTAAAATTGGTTTCTGCAAACAATAACAGCGTATCAAAGACAACAGCTATATCGTTAAAAAACAACGGAGTTACTTGATAAACCAAACCACTTACCTGAAAATAGAGTAAATAACCCGCAGAAATTAGGTAGGTCCAAAAGAGTATACGTCGTCCCTTACGTCCTTTAAATTTGTACTTGAAGAATAAAAAGAAAATGGATAACAAGGTAAATTCTACAACACCTCGGAAAACATCGTAATTGAACCGATAAAACAATTTATCAAAAAATGAATAGCCCAAATTCAATTCTTCCTGATTAACTACCAACACGTCATTGTACGAGGTGATTAGGAAACCTGGGAGAAACAATAAACTATTTAAAACGACTAATAAAAGCCAAAAGGAGAGTTCCTTTTTCATATACTTTACTAAACCTTACTTAGCTTTAAGTTATAAAAATTAAATGCTATCTCTAATTTATTACAACGCTATTTTCAAGTAATTAATTTTTATTCCTTCTTCCAAATAACGCTTTTCGTATGTCGTTTTGATACCAAAGCAGTCTTTTTCGTAAGGTGAATTGTACAAGTCGTCTGTTGCTATCAATGGTTTTATTCCCATACCTGCGATTATTTCTAATGCGTAAAGGTACAGTTCGTGGTTGTCTGTCTTTAGATTTACGATTCCTCCATCTATTAAGATACTTTTGTACAAAGCCAAAAAACGAGGACTAAACAAACGTCGTTTTTCATCTCCATCTAAAGGTCTTGGATCGGGAAAAGTTAACCAAATCTCTTCTACTTCTCCTTTATTGAAAAACTTTTCTATCAACAAAACCATTGTACGAAGAAATGCCACATTGGTCAATTCTTTTTCTTCCGTTTTCAAAATCCCTTTATAAATACGAGAGCCTTTGATATCTACTCCGATGAAATTTCTATCAGGAAACAACTCAGCCATTCCGATTGTGTATTCCCCTTTTCCACAACCAATTTCTAAAGTAATTGGGTTGGTGTTTTTGAACATTATTTTATTCCATTGCCCTTTGATGGTCTCAAATAAGTCTTTTTTATATTCTAAAACGAACTTACAAGCCGTTACATAATCAAAGCGAATTTGTTTTTGTCTTCTTCCCATTACAATTCTTCTATTTCTGCTACTACAAAAGTACTACCTCCTACGATGATTAGGTCCTCTTTTGATGCACTTTTTTTTGCCAAGGTTAATGCCTTGTTTACATCTTTTTCAATAACTCCTGCTAAACCAACAGTTTGTGCTATTTCTTGTAACTTTTTTGATTCCATCGCACGTGGTATATTGGCTTGACAAAAATAATATTTCGCCTCTTTAGGTAACAATTTCAATATTTTAGTCACGTCTTTGTCCGATGCCATTCCCCAAATGATATGAATTTCATTCTTCGTATAATCCTCTAATCGCTGAGCCAATAACGCCACACCTGCTTCGTTGTGTCCTGTATCACAAAAAACCGTTGGTTCTGTTCCCAATTGTTGCCAACGTCCTTTTAATTGCCATAACGACATAAAATTCAAGAACGCTTTCTCTAATTCTTTCTTTCCTATCTCATAACCTAATCGTTGCATCTCAACAACAGCCCAATAAGCAGTTTGTTTATTGATTACCAAATAATTAGCATCTTCTTTACCGACCAAGTTTTCGGGTAATTCGTTTTCAAAAGCCTTTATCAGTAACGCTTCTTTCTCTTTAGCTACCTTATCAAATACAGTAAAAGATGCCTTCTCATATTCGCCAATAACAATTGGTGTATTGGATTTTATAATACCTGCTTTTTCAAAAGCAATTTTCTCTACCGTATCTCCCAAAAAATCTTGGTGGTCAAGACTAATATTGGTTATAATGGATAAATCAGGCGCTAATACATTAGTAGAATCAAAACGACCGCCCAAACCAACTTCTACTACGGCGACATCTATTTTTTGATTTCTGAAATAATCAAAAGCCATTACTACGGTCATTTCAAAAAATGAAGGTTGTAATTCTTCTAAAATCTTGTCGTATTTTTTAACAAACTCAACAACGGCATCTTCCGGTATTTCTACCGCATTGACTTTTATACGTTCAGTAAATGATTTTAAGTGGGGGACTGGTATAAAGCCCTACTTTGTACCCTGATTCACTCAATACAGAAGCTAACAAATGTGAAGTTGTTCCTTTTCCATTCGTTCCTCCAACGTGAATTGCCTTAAAACACTCTTGAGGATTACCCAAAAGAGCCAACAATTTTAAGGTTTTATCTAATTTGTAATTCAGTGCTGTTTTTCCTTCTTTTTGGAAAACAGGAAGTAACGAAAAGAGGTAATCTACGGTTTCTTGGTAAGTCAATGTTGTGTTATTTATTGTTCTAATAAATCTTTTATTTCAAGTTTCAGCTTTGGCAAATGGTTAATTACAATCGACCATATATTTTCATCAGAGACATTATCATAAGCGTGAATCACTTGATTTCTTAAGCCTATAATTGCACGAGCGTCATTAATTCTCTCCTCAAAAGAAACTTCCCTACTTATAATTCTATTAACAGCCTCTCCTATAATTTCCAAATTTCGTTCAATAGCCCTCTTCAACATCACATTAGCTTTATATTCAAAAAAGTTATACTCTTTTTCAGGAAAGAAACTATCAATTTCTTCTATTGCTAATTTTATATCAAAAGGCCATTTCTCAATTCTTTCGTCCATAGATAAATTCTTTTGTTCTATCAATTGAACGTATTAAAATAGGGTTTATTAATGCTTCGGCCTCAACTAAATCGACCTTTCTTTCAAATAGATTTTCTAATTTTTCTTTTAGGTCAATATAATTAGTGAAGTATAGAGCTAAATCAAATTGATTAAAAGTCACTAATAAATCCACATCACTCTCTACTGAAAAGTTAGCATTGTTTACCGAGCCAAAAGCAAATAATGTTTTGACTTGGTGAGACGAACAAATCTTTTTTATCTCTTTTTTATAGTTATGCAGGTACTTCATTAGTCTTGTTATACGGAAAAAACTTATATAAAACCTAAAATCATTTCACTAACAACAAATCAATGCCCTTTAAACTCGAAGCGGAAAGTTGCTTTATTTCTTGATTTTGGAGCAAAAGAACCATCTGTTTGGGTGATTTTCATATCTTTTTCCAAACTTCTTGTTATTTCTTTAAGGTGAGTATTAAAGAAATTCAAATCCCCTCTAACACGTTTGATAGAACCAGGTATTACTTCTCCCGAACGGTTAAACTCAACAGATATTGTAATTACTCCATCAGCTTTTACCGATGGTTTTGGTTCTTTTGCTATTCCCCAACCTTTTGGTATTTCAGCCGTACCCAAACCTCCACTTAACAGTTTCTTCTCTGTTGCATTCGGGTCTCCCGCTTCTCCTGCTTTATCTCCCGAACCGCCTTTATAATCAGCCACCCCTCCTAAACCTGGTAATTTAGGCTTCGTTTCTACTGGTTTTTTAGGTTCCTTAGTAGGTTCTTTTATTGGCTCTTTTTCTGGAGTTTTTTTAGGTTCTTCCTTAGTTTCTTTTTTAGGTTCTACATAGTCCTCACTACTCAAAGGATCAGTTTCAGGCTCTACTGTTGGTTCTTCACTCGGCACTGTTTCAGGCTCAACAACAGGTTCTGTTTCTGGTTCTGTTTGTTTCTCAGGTTCAGTAACCTCTTCTGGTGCATCGAAAGTTTCTTCTGTTTCTCCTTCGTCTGCTGAAACTGGTCCAAAAGAAATTTGTACCCCTTGCTCTGGGTCAACTGCTGGGTCAGGTGCAGTATAGCACGTTTTAAAAAATATTGCTATCAATAAAACCAACACGTGCACTGCTACAGTGGTCAATGCACTTATTCGTTCGTTTTTATTTCCTAGCGTCAGTTCCATTATTTATCCGTTGCAAAAGATATTTTTTTACCGTATTTCGATGCCAATGTTGCCAATTCGATAGCTGTTCCGTGTGTTACCTCTTTGTCTGCTCTGATAACGATAACATCATTAAAATCATCACTGGCTACCAACACGGCTAATTCAGCATTTAATTGCTCAAAAGTAACCTGTTGCCCATTGATTTCGTATTTCAAATCTTTAGAAACAGATATTTTAATCTTAGGTAATTGCGAAACATTCTTAGCATCACCTTTCGGTAAATTAACTGGCATTGCCGTTTCGGAGACAAAACTTGAAGTCAACATAAAAAATATCAACAACAAAAACACAATATCCGTCATCGACGACATATTAAATGCAGGGTCAACTTTATGTCTGTTATTACTTAAATTCATAAATAAATCTTTTGATTATTACTTATGATGCGGTTCTTGTAACAAATCCATAAATTCTACAGAAGAATATTCCATATTATGAATGATTTTTTCTAATCTCGCTGTCAAATAGTTGTACGACATATAAGCGATAATACCAACAGTCAGTCCTGCCGCTGTAGTAATCATTGCTTCATAGATACCTCCCGCCAAATCTTTTGGGGAAACTGTTCCTTCTTGAGTTGCAATAGCGATAAAAGCATTTATCATCCCGATAACTGTTCCTAAGAAACCTAACATCGGCGCCGCTCCGGAGATAGTTGCCATTACAGATAAGTTTTTACTTAACTTATTGACTTCTATTTTCCCTACATTTTCAACAGCTACTTCTATGTCTTTTAAGGAGTTTCCTACACGAGAAAGTCCTTTTTCTATCATTCGAGCAGTTGGTGTATCTGTTTCTGAACAAAATGTTTCTGCTCCTTTCAAATCACCATTAGTAACCATCTCTTTGACCTGCCCCAAAAACTCTACTTGGTTTTTAGATGCTCTATGCATTGTCAATAAACGTTCAATAAGAATATAAAAGGCTACCAAAGAAAGTAGTCCTAAAACAATCATCAAAAAGCCTCCCTTTTGAAGCATATCCCACAACCTAATTGTGTCTGCTTGTAATAATATCGTTGCTAATTTCATTCTATATATGTTCTAAAATCCAAAGGTTTTCTCCAAAGTTTGCTCTCAACTCCTCAATATTTGCTTTCGCAACTTCTTTTGTTGGGAACTTATCTAAAGACACACGGTAATACTCTCCATCGTGAATCACTTCTCCTTTATGGTACAATGTGGTGTAGTTACGTGCGTTCTCTTCTGTACTAAAAACGCCAGCAATGATATAAAATTGTGTGTTTGATGCTGAAGCTACATCATTTGCTACTCCATCTGTGATTTCTTCACTTACATCTCCAAACTCTTCTGATACGCCTTCTGTTGTTTCAGACAAACTGTTTATAGCTTTTTCCGTTCCGTTTTCAAGAGCTGATTCTGCTCCTGCTACAATAGCAGTAGTTGTTTCTGAAGCAGAAGTACCTACTGTTTCTGTGGTATCAGGCAATAAACCTGCTTGTTGCATATACCCATTTCCTTTTTTTGTAAATAGAAAAATAGACAAGCCTAACATCACCAATACCGCAGGGATAATGACAAATACCTTGTTGCTTTTTTCTTTCTCCTCTTTTACTTTTTTTGTTTTTTTTACATTTTGAGCAGAAGGTCTTCTCACTTGTGTGTTTTGTGTTGGTCTTGTTTGTTCCATTGTTTCGTTTGGTTCTCGTTGGATAGGTTTATAGTACAGTTCTGACAGTCCAAAACTTTCATCTAAAAAGTTGACTTCGTCTGATGGCTGAAATTGAATTTTATTTTCTTCGTTACGAATAAAGCTACCTGCTCCGACTAAGTGGTACACTTCATTTTCTCTAATTTCTTTATTTACAGCAGTAACATAATCGGTAAGCATAGTTAGTGCTTCCTCGTGTTTAACACCTTCGTTGACCACTAAAAAATTTTGTAACAAGCCGTCATTTAACACCAAGCCTTCGTTGAATGCTATTTTTTTGTGTGGTGGTTTTAAAGCATTAGTAATTGGGTGTATTTCTGCACCTACATTGTTAGCTAATAAACCTCCAAACAAAGGAATAACAACACAATCGTGCTCAAATAATAAATTAGCTATGGCTGTTTCTACTTTTATCATAATTAAAAAGCGTAGGTTAATCCCATTATAAAGTTAAATTTCTTTGCGTTATAGTTTCTGTATTGTTCGTACGATTTGTTTAACAAGTTGTTAAAACTACCAAAAACACTAAACTTTTTGTTCAAGAAATACTCTGCACCGACGTTCAAATCAGCGATAGCATTCAACTTTATGTTCTCAGCATTTGTATAATCATACGCATACAGTCCACTAATATAGTAAACATCTGCCGTCAAGTGAAAATTATCTTTGATTTTATATTTACTAATAAACTTTCCTGTGAATGCTGGACGATGAAAAGCCTTGCTGTAATTGGGTGTTTTGTAGCTATTGTATTGAGCGATAAGACCAAATTGCACTTTTTTTATCTTAGAAAAATACAATTCTGCTTTTGTGCTAAACACACCCGTATTCCCTTCTTCGTAGTTTAGGTTAAACTTAGAAACATCCAAACTATCATTCATAAAGAGGGCTAAATTCTTGATATTTTTATACCCGACCGTCAAGTTGTAAGTAAAATACTTTGCCAACTTTCCTTCTGTACCTCCATAAATATTAATTTTTGTGTTTTCATTTCTCAACTCCAACGCTTTATTCAAATAAGGATTTTGGTCAACCACCCCGTGAAACGACGTTCTTTTCATTCCTCCTTCTACTCCTGCAAATAGACTGATACCACGTTTTTTACTCACCACATAGTTCGCTCGTAAGACAGGATACAGATGCACTTGCTTGTGGGCGGAGAATATATCATTTTCATAATTAAAATTAAATCCCAATTCGTATTTATAACGTCCTTCTTTCACTTTCGAATAAAGGGGAGTTACATTCACAAAGTTTCTATTTTGTTTCAAGCTATCATTAGCATATTGCGTAACAAAAACTTCGACAGGAGCGATTATTGTCGCTGTAGGTAGGCGGTACGATAAATCAAATCGGGCACCCATTTCCATTTCTTTAGCTGATTTATCATCCTTGATATAGCCGAAATTTAATTTCGTGTCGTAGTTAAAAACTTTACTCGTGTCGTGTTTTTTAAACCCTATTTTCCCTTCAAAATAATTATACAATTGTTTGATACTATCACGAACACCTTTATCACTTTCTGGTAAATTTAACGCTTGGTCATAACCCATAATAATTAAAACGACGACGACTATAATCTACTTCGCCAGACCAAATCAATTTCTCACCAAATCGTTTACCGTAAGCACGTATATCATTTAAGCTATTGCTTGAGTTTTTCTTATCAACACCACCTTTTGCCGAAGACAAATGGTTGAAAAACAAACCGTATTGGTAATCTTTGTTACGTTTACTATTGATATGAGCCTCCAAATAAGGCGTGGTATAAATCGGTCCAAAACCTGCTTTTACATAATTTCCGAGCAAAGGTAACTGAGCCGGATGCTTCACAGGATACATTTTTATTTTCGGGTTTTCATCTGCCAATTTCACGCGAAATTCTTCTGCCGAATACGTCTGTGGCGTCACTTGTATCTTTCGTTCACGCACATCTGTCGGTGCGTAACCGTAAACACGCTGTGCTGTATCAACTGTTACATCAATATCGTAATAAATTCTAAACGTATCTTTTACTGGTTCTTGTGCCCAAGCGACAACAAACTGAAAAGCACAAATCAAGGTAATTAACTTCTTCATCTTATTTCTCAATTTTATTTTCTTCAACTTTTTCAATACTTTCTTCGACTTTTTGCTCTATTACCGTACTGTCTGGTACAGGTTGAGCAACTACTTTATTTTCTACCTCGTAAAGTACTTTTTTGGCGTGAGCAACAACACTTTTGACAGGGAAATTAGCAATCACATCTTTCAAATAAGCCTTTCCTTGAAACTCTTCACCTAAAGCGATATAACATTGCGAAGCCAACACATACGCTTCACCGTACCAAACTAAGTAATCTTTTCTTGTCTCTAACAATGCTTTTACCGTTTCCAATGCTTCTAAATATTCCCCTTCATCGTATTTGATTTTAGCAACCATATAATGTGCTTGTGCTCCGTAAACATCTTTTGAGTTGTTACTTAACAACACAAACTCATCAGTAGATTTTTTCAACTCTTTTTTATTATAATAAATCAATCCTTTATAAAGTGACGCTTTGTTTACTGCATAAACCAAACGACTTTCTGAGCCCAAAATCTGGTTAGCATAACCCAACGACTTATCGTAAGCCTTCAACTCATAAGTCCCAACAAGCAATTCCAACAAGATAAGCTGACGTTTTTGCTCCGATTTTGTGATATTCAACAATTCCGCATTGATTTCATTCGCTTTAGCCCATTGTTTTTCATCCAAATAAATCTCAGACAACACAATCAAAGCCTCCTCAAAATGGAACTTCTGTTTGGCACTTTTTACCTTATACAAGTACTGCTTTGTTTTCTTTTTATCGCCATAAGAAAAATATGCCATCCCTAAATAATAGTTGACATCATACACAAAAACTGATGATGGGTATTCTCTCAAAAAGCGTTCAAAGCCTCTAATAGACAATTCGTACTCCTTATTTCTGTAATTGTTTCTTGATGCTTCGTAAGTCAAACGTTCTTTTCCTTTTCCTCCACATTTAAAATATTGTTCCAAACGTTTGTCGTATTCCACACTGCGTTTCAATAAACTCAAACTTTCTTGTGTTCCTTTTAAGGCTTGAGCAGAATAAACAGTATCAGTGCAATAGCTGTACAATACTTCATCAAAATCTTCCAGTGCTTTGTTATAGTTTTGACTATTCAAATACGCCACCGCTCGTTCCAAATAAACCACAGGCACACGCTCTGTAGCCGAATACTTCGCCAAATAAGCATCATAATGAGCAATCGAAGGACCATATTTTCCCGTCGAATACAAGTTTTTTGCCTTATTGTACATCGCATCCTCTACATACACCGAGTTTTTGTACTTAGAAAGTAAAACATCATAGTTTTTAGCCGACTGCGAATAATCCTCTAACACACTATAGATATGTGCTATTTGGTAATACGCATAGTCAGAAGACTTGCTATCTCTTTTTATCGCTTCTTTGTATTCTTTAATCGCCGTTTGGTATGCCTTCTTTTTGTAATGACAATCAGCCAAACGCAAATAAGCATCATCCAAATATTTGTCTTTTTTCGGTTCGGTTACAGTTTCTATGTACTTTTTGAAATGCCCCAAAGCCTTATCGTACTTTACATTTTTCTCCTTTTCAGAATTAAAATAAGCGTAACCGATTCCATAACGGGCTTTTCTGTAATAGTCGTCTTTCGCTGTTGTACTTCTAAAAACACCCGCATAATCTTTTTTTGCCTTATCCCATTGGAAAAGAATAGACAACGCTTCTGCTCGCCAATAATAAGAAGAAACCGTAAATTTCTTCGCTCCACTTGTAGCCAACGATTTGGTGAAATACTTTATCGCTCCTTTGTGATCTTCTCGATTAAACAAGCTCACCCCTTTTAAATAAGTAACCTCTTTGTAAATTTCCTTGACACGTTTGTTGGGGTAACGAATATTGTCAATGTAAGCAATTGCGTCATCCAAATTATTCGCATTCAAATAAGCCTCGGTTAAAATTTCGTCTTTAGGTGTTTTAAATTGGTGTGTGCTAAATTCTGTATTCAGGCGTTTCAAGTTTTTGATTGCCTCCGTAAACTCCTTGTCCTCATATTGCAATTTCGCCAAGTTATATACCGAATTTGCTTGAATCTCCTTATCAAACGCAACACCAGAAGCCACTTTAAAAGAGTTTTTCGCAAAACCCTTGTTCGTTTTCAAATAACAATGTCCCAAATAATAAGCACTCGCTTGTCCCAAACTATCCTTATCACTAGCCAAACGCTTAAACTGTGTCTGAGCAAAATCTATCTTTTCCTCTTTAAAACCCGCATACCCAGCACGGTATTTCGTCGCATCCGAGGCACGTTTTCCTTTCACATACGGCTTCAAATATTTTAATGCATTTTTATAATCATCCTGTGCAAAATACGCCGTACCAACCAATAAAATAATTGCGTTTTTGTTCGATACCTTTCTCTTATCCTTGATAATCTGCCCACCATAAGTAATTACATCCTTATAATTATGTTGATGGTAATAAATATTAGTAATCATAAAAGGCACAACCGAAGCATACGTTTTATTCTCTCCTGCCTTTTCAAACGAACCAATCGCCTTTTCAAACGCCTTGTTTTTAAAATAAATATACCCCGCATAATAAGCTGACGCATACGTATAAGGCGACACCAATTGCTCCCCAGCCTCAAACTTAGGCAACGCCTTTTGGTATTCCTGCTCTATAAAATAAGCATAACCCAAACTAAAAATAGTCTCCGCACGTTGCTCTTTCGACAACTGTTGCGTATCCACCTTTTCCAAATTAGCAATTGCCTCCTTGTATTTCGCCTTCTTAAAATAAAACATTCCCGCATCATAACGAGCAGTCACCGTTTTTGGGTGCGTCGGATAATCCGAAATAAACTTACCAATATACTTTTCGGCCTGTCTATTTTCCAAGTTCATACTACAAAAAGCAATATAATAACTCGCCTCAACCGCTAACAAATGGTCAGGACTCTCTTCCAAATAACGTTCAAAAAAATGACTCGCCGAGGTGTACTTTTCCCTATCAAGCAACTCCAAACCCTTTCTAAAGTTTTTGTCATTAGCAGTGTAAGACAACGTGTTTTGAGCAATCACACCCAAAAACGTCCCTATAAACAAAATAAGCAACAATAGTTTTTTCATATCTACACAACGAGCAAAACCCAATTTTCTTTTAATTACCAAAAATAAACAATAAATAGCAGTTTTAAAGAAAAAACCGAAGCAGTTATCCCCCTTTTATATAAAAAGACAAAAAACCACTTATTCATCCAACAAAATCGACAAACTCTTCAGTCCAATCTGCTTTGATTTCACAAACCCCTCGCCATATTTAAAACCAGCCGAATGTCCAAACTCTTGCGCCCTAGCCGTAATAAAATCCCAAAACTCAGGCGATGAAATATACGTCTCAGGCTCATTCGAATTCTCCACTTTAAACTGACTTTTAAACGCTTTTATCGAAGTGATTTTCGTCTCCCAAAACGGAGTCACATCCACCACGAAATCAGGTGTCAAATAACGGTCTTGTATATAATGATAAAAATTCACCGCACGCCAAGGCGTCTGATTCACACCCTCCAACTCCGTTTTTATTTTCACCAAACCCGACAAAAAAGAAGCCCTTAGCTGCAACGCACCACCTCTCCCGTGGTCAGGATGACGGTCTTCCGTCGCATTAGCCAAAATCGTAGTCGGTTGGTATTTACGTATCATTCGCACCAAATCCAAAAGAGTTTGCTCATTGATTTCGAAAAACCCATCGCCCAAATCCAAATTTTCTCGTGCAGAAAGTCCCAAAATAGACGCCGAAACCTTTGCCTCTTCCGACCGTGTTTCTGCCGTACCTCTCGTCCCCAATTCTCCCTTCGTCAAATCGATAACCCCCACTTTTTTTCCTTCCGCCACCAACGAAGCAATCGTTCCCGAACACCCCAATTCCGCATCATCAGGATGCGACGCAAATACCAAAACATCTAATTTCATACCTCCACAATCAAATCACTAAACCATAAAGTTACTCAAATCCCCCTCATTTAAAAACCCTTTGATTAAAGGCGACTAGGAGCTTCCCCTTAGCAACGAACTGATTTCTCGATTTTTCATAGACCAAAACACCGATAGAAACAAAATTAACCGACAAAACCAAGAGCGGGTCGGGTGTTATCGTTCTCAATCTTTTACTGCGAAGGGCGGTATTATTTAGTCACTTCGTCGATAAGTTTATAGCTCCATTATTCAGGCAGCACAGAGAAGTAAAAGGATTTCCACTTCACCCCCTAAGCCGAAGTTAGACGATCGACCATAAACGATGGACAATAGCTGACTTTCTATCGTCTGTATAGCACGTAATACAAGAAAAAACACCTTTAGACTAAGTTAATTCTTTAAACCATCCCTTGCTAATCACTAAAAAAGGACGAGATTAGTAATATGCGTAAAGCGGACACACGGGTAATCGTAACCACGATTACTTGTAGCTATGTGTTAGCTACAATTCCTCTCGTTTCGGGAAAGAAAACAATTGCTTTAAGCTAATGTTCTAAGTAATAAAAAAACAGAAGTACTAACAGATGAATTTAATAAAAAAAGGTTATTCAGAATTATCAATGACAAAGAGAAAGGAGATATTCGAATTACTTAAAGTAAGGAGTAATTCTTGACGATAAAGACCTTTACCTAAAATGGAACGGTGACTTAAAATCAATAATAAAAAACTCTCTAACCAATCATATTGACGAAAATTACATCTTTTTGAATTTTGGAGATTCTATTATTTTTAGGGCTGTTGATAAATAAAATGTGCTCGTCGAAGAAATTGCTGTTTTATCTAAATATAGGTATGGTTTATTTAGAAAATTAGAATAAGTTTACATTCTAAATATTTGTGTAGGTGTTTTGCTTTTAATAGAAATTCTACATTTTTTAATTTATAGTTACTTATGATGAAGTATATAAAAAATGGCTGTATTGTTTTATTGCTAATTGGAGGAGTATCGTTTAGTTACGCCCAATCTAGTAAACAATATTATATCGAAAACTTTGACGGAGATAAAAACCTAGAATTTGGTGCTATTCATTACTTAGACAGAAAGGGGAGAGACTTAAAAGGACCAGATAAAAAGCCTCTAAAAGAGGGGCAATCTCGTAAATTAGCTTTACGTCCAAGTCGTTTAGCTTCTACTTATAGTGATTTGTTTCGATTGACGGAAGAAGGACGTGAAAAACGTCAAGAGCGAATTAGTGAAAAAATAAAGGCTTTGTATTCCCCAAGTAGTTACTTGTTATTACTTCATACTAAATTGGAGGAGTACAACGGGAAGATAACAACTTTTAAGAAAAGAGACGAGAAAACAGTTTATACTTCTATTTATATTAAATCAATAGTACCCACCTATAAGTTTATTGATAAAACAATTAACCGCCTAAATAAAATAAAGCTTACTTATGCACTAATCGCTACAAATTATTTGGGAGATACATTGTATAATAAAAATCGTACGGTAGAAAAGCTTACTGAAAGTGAATTTGGATTGAGGAAAAATGTTGTTTTCAGTATTTTAGAGGATATGGATTTGGCTTTAACTAAGGTAAAAAGCACCGATAAAAAAGTGCTACATTGTCTATTATTGGTAAACGAAAAGAGACAATCACAAAAAACAACTCGATTAGTATAATACAAGGTAAAAGAACAATTTCGGGTATTGTAATTAATAAAGAAGGGTATGCACTTACTGATTACCGCTTATTTATAGGGAGTAAAGAACACCCCGTAAAGGCTGTGTTATCGAATAGTGATACGTGTGATGTGCATGTAGTACGTTACAATAAATTACGTAATATCGCATTAGTCAAAATTGTTAATCCAACAGTTCCTTTTGCTAACGTTACGGTTAACAAAGGCGTTGAACCACTTGATAAAGTGAAATTTTGGGGAGTGCCAGGGAATACCTCTTTAGGAGGGACTTATTCAGAAGGGAGTATTGCTCATGTTTTTAAGGAATACGAACAAAATTATTACCTAATTGACGCGATGCCTCATTGGGGATATACAGGAGCGGGTATTTTTAGTGCTGATGGTCGTTTAATCGGAGTGAGCTTATTACGCTCTTTTGATAAACGATCAAATGTGGTAATGCCGTGTTTGGATATAAATGATATAATGAACCTATTAGATTTGAAATAATAATGAAAAAGTTACTAAGTTTTTTATTGGTTTTGGTGGTAAGTGTATCTTACGCACAAAAACTAAGATATATAGAATTTACAGCACCCGAAGGGGCGAGAGTTTATATCTCAAGTGGTAAACCTTACTTTATAGAAGATAGTTTGATGTCCTTTGATGATGTCGTGTATTTAGGTGAAACGAAAGGTATCATTAGCTATCCGAAGAAAAAGTTTCCTAAGAATACTTATAATAAATATTTAATTGTTGAGAAAAGTGGTTACAAGGTAAATATCACACCTCTAGAGCTTACTAAAATTAAAAGAAAAAGATACAAGGTAAAAGGTGTTTTAGGTAAGAAAATAGCTAAACGTAAACCAAGTGAAATGTATCTTTTGCCAGGAGATATTACAGTTACTGTATCAGAAAATGATAAGCAAAAAGAAGCAACTGATAAACTTATTGATGATAAATTAAGCCATAACTATTTCAAAAAAGCAAGTCTAAAAGAACGGGATACTAAAAACATTAATCATTTAAAAGCGATACTTAAGAATATAACAGGGTACACTCTTTATAAGAAAGATTATATATCTACCAAGGATAATTATTCTTTTAGTAGCTACAAAGATATTGCGAAATTAGATGTGAGTTTAGAGATAAAAGACATAAAGGTAAGGGCTAGTTATTACTCTTATTCAGTAACTTATAAGTATGATATTAAGGTAAGCTTGGTGGATTATTTTGGGAAAGAATACAACTCAATTACTACGACTTATAAAACGAAGGACTCAGAAGAAGTGATGCAAAATATAAATGCTGATATTAATAAAATGCTTTCTACACAAGAGTTTAAAGATTTAAAATCATTAATAGCAAGCTCTTTAAGTCATAAATCGGAGGAGTGGCCGATGCTTAATCTTTCCCAAAAACACCCTGCTAAAAATAAAAAAGAAGCAATTAGTAGTGTAGTGAGTGTCGTTTTAGAAAAAGGACATGGTAGCGGTGTTATCATTACTGAAAATGGTTATATTATTTCAAATTACCATGTAGTAACAGATAATAAAACAGTGAAGATAGCAACTTCTACAGGGGATACTCTTGTAGGAACGGTGGTGCGAACTAACCCAGAATATGATTTAGCATTAATAAAATGTGGTGTCATTTTTCCACACTCAGTAGATGTACTTACTAATAAATGGCAAGCTCCTAAAACAGGATCCGAAGTATCTTCTGTTGGCTCACCTTTAGATTTGTCATTGTATGGCTCTGTTTCTAAAGGGATTGTTGTAGGGAAAAGAGTTTTGAATAATATTGGGTTTTACCAAGTGAACTGTTCTGTAAACCCAGGTAACTCTGGGGGAGCATTGATTAATAGAAAAGGGCAGCTTGTCGGTATTGTTAATGCAAAGTTGATTGGTGCAGGAGTCTCTAAATTAGGCTTTGCAATACCCGCTTATTATTTTAAGAAAGTTTTAAAAGTAGATGTCAAATGAAAAAAATAACTAAACTAACAATTATTGTAGGAGCACTATTGCTGTTGTCATCTTGTTCAAGGTGGTTTTTACATACACATGTAACTATTTCATCTGATAAAGATGCTGTAGTGTATTCCGAAGGTATAAAGGTAAGTAAAGTAGGAGAGTCATTTAGAAATATAAGGGATGCATCTGTACCTAAAGTGAGAGAATATGAAATTGTAAAATCTAGGCATAAAATACGAACAGAAACGATTTATCCAGCTGGTTTCAATGTGGGGTTATTGAGCGCTTTACCTTTGTTAGGGTTAGATATTTACCCAAATGTTGCGGGAACTTATTCTAGGAGCTTCGCAAAAAAATGGGATTTTCCTCTTACTCCTTACCCTGATTTAGAGCATGCACACCATCATATATCTTTCAAATCAATCGATCTAGACGATAGTTTGAGAGTTCCTAAATATTTCACCAAAAGAGTAGGGAAATACAAGAAAAAGAAAAAGCTAGATGGAATATTCAAGGAAAAAGGATTTGAGAGAAACCTTGTAGAGTACAAGAAAGGAAATATAAGAGAACGTTTAAATTTGTTTTTGGAAGAAATAGGTACAGAATCTACAAATAATATAGCGATTAGTAATTACCAAGAATACAGTATATACGCAGATATATCTTCAATAAAACTAAAGGAAATAAATTTTTATAGAGCCTACGAAGATTTCATGAAATTAGAAGTGGAGACTGTTTTCTTTGTGTTAAATAATGAAGGTGATACGATAATGAATAAAAGCATAACTAGCGAAAGTGGTCATTTTAGAGAGTTTAAAGACAATGTGGAGTATTACATGCTAGTAGACGCTTTAGATTATGCTACTATTGAGTTATTAAACACACCCAAATTATTTAAATTACTTAAAAACAAAGAGACAAAAACAAATCATCATAAAACAACGGGGTACATTACTCAGGCGAGTAAGCAATCAACGATAAAAGACGTTTATGACCAGTATTTTACATTGAGTGCAGGAGGGGATTCATTAAAATCTGTTTGTTTACCTGTTGGTAAAGATGGTTTATTGATAGCTTCTAGTTTAGGGTTAGACTATTCAAATGAGAACTTTGTTTACAACAAAGACAGCGTGAAATACAAGTTTGAAATAATCAAAGAGATACCAGGGCAAGAAATTGCTTTAATTAAAATAGATACGGTATTTACTTCAACGTTTAAAGTGGCATCAAACACACCCTGTGGCTATAGGTGATACAAAAATATATACTGCTGGTTTTGAGTCTTATTTTAATAAAATGTTAGTTACTCAAGGCGTAATTAGTGCAAAACGTGAATATGAAGGTCGTCAGTTTTATCAAATTGATGCTTCTTGTCAAAATCAAGTACAACCGTTTGTTTTTAATGAGCACAATGAAATTATCGGTGTGTTAACGAAGAGTTTATTGAGTGGTTCGGTAGAAGGTATCTCCTTTTGCTCTATCTTAGATTAAATTTACTTAACAAAAGGTCAAAGGCTCTTTCTTTTCAATGAAAAGGAAGAGCCTTTTTTATTGAATGAGTATAACTTTTTAACTTATAAAATGGCAATTTTTTAGAGGCTACTTCACTTGTATCCAGGAATAAAATCGTACTTAGTAAACTGGACTGGATCGATATTGAACAAATACAAACGTTTCAAAAGAAGCCGAGTTTTAGCTGTGAAATGGTTAAGACGAGTGACCGTTCAATACCCAAATTTGTTTTATCACTGGGCTTAGTTGTTTATTTCTTTTATTATCGCTTCAGGTATTTCAAAATTCAACCTTTCATAGTCAATTTCAAATTCTTGAAGCTTCAGTGAAGATTCGATAACAAAGTTTATCAAAAAGTTTAATTCATTTTCAGGATAATGTTCTTTTTTGTGCCCACCCCACATTTCGCATATTATATCTCCACCCAATGTAAAAGTTACATTAGGCGTTAAATATTTAAATAGAACATATTTTTTATAATCTAAGCCTAAGCTTATAATTTTTATCGCAAATTGCATTTGTTTAATTGACTCTCCTGATTTGTCAATAAACTCTCCTAGCTTCTGAAATTCATCTGGTAATTCGATACTATTAAACCCCATAAAAAAGCTATTATGAAAACTTAAATTTTCGCCAAAGAAAAAAGGTGAACTGTAGTTTCCGTCTGCTTTTTTCTCATATTCTTTTATAAGAATTGTAAATGCTTTAGCAGTATTCTCCAAAATAAAATCGTAATTCTTTTTATCAATTTGATTTTCGGATTCTTTTAATAATTTTCTTACTTCGTTATTTGAAACTAATTCTGTTAATGAAATTGAATCGAATTTTATTCCATTAATGAGTTCAATTGATTGTTTTAAAAAATATTTTGCAGCAAATTTTGAATGGTAAATATCTTATTTTGAAGGAAAAAGCCCTTTATGTTTTAAATTTTTTCTTCTCAGAGAAAGACTATTCATCTGTTCTTTTAGCGGTAACTCTGGGAATTCATCCCAATATTTAGGAAAAGAAAACACTTCTTTTTTATTCTTAAATTCAGAATAGAGTTTTAAAAACATTTCTACAGAACCGTGAAAACTTAAAATCGAAAAGCTTGCTAAACTTTCACTTCTTTGAGTTTGCTCGACTCCTTGATTATAAAGCTGTTTTATGATAGCTAAACGCCTTAAAATTATTTCTTTCTACATTTCTGGATTTTAATTAAGCACAACACAGGGCTATCAAACACTGTGATGAATAGCTCCCTGATGTATGAAATACTTAAGTAAGTTTTTTATACAAATTCCCCTAATATTTAAGGGGTAATGAGTTTTGTGGTGAAACCACCCCTTTACTCCCCTCCTTGAAAAAAGGAGGGAAGTGTTACGTGTTTGTGCTTACGTTTTGTACAGTCGTTAGAAAGTCAGCTAGAAGCTAGTTGCTAACAGCTGTTTAACCGGCTTAGGGGCAAAGGCGGCATCCTTTTGTGAGGAACGAACAAAAGATACAGCCGACGACCCGACCCGACCTGACTTTTGTCGGTTGATTTCTTTTCTATCGGTAAAAAGCCTATGAAAGACTAAAAAAACAGTTCATCTCTAAGGGGAAGCTCCAACTAAGTATACAATCTAATTTTCTATTTCTAAATTTAGAAGGGCACTTCTTCTCCTGTTCCCATAAATTCATTTCCACCACTTGGTGCATTCATTTTACTACCGATAGTATTTGGTGGCATCATTGGTCCATCCGAGGCACCGCCTGGTACTTGTGGGAAATCATTAGTAGGCATTTGACTTAAACTACCTTGTTCCAAATCACAGAAACGGGTGTATTTACCGATAAATCGCAAAGGCACATCTTTCAATTCCCCGTGACGGTTTTTAGCGATTATAACCTCTCCAACTCCTGCGGTAGGCATACCGTCTTCTGTTTCTGTAATGCCATAATATTCGGCACGGTACAAAAACATTACTTGATCGGCATCTTGCTCAATAGAACCAGATTCCCTCAAATCGGATAGTTGAGGGCGTTTGTCGGCACGAGATTCTACGGCACGACTCAATTGAGAAAGTGCAATTACAGGAACGCTTAACTCTTTGGCAATATGTTTTAAGGCACGAGAGATAGAGGCAATTTCTTGTTCACGATTTCCAGATTTTCGAGAGGCTGTGTCTCCACTCATCAACTGTAAATAATCAATTACAATGAGTTGAATGTCGTGTTGCTGTTTCAAACGACGACATTTTGCTCTCAATTCTAAGATCGAAAGGGCGGGAGTGTCATCAACAAATAGTTTTGCTTCCGATAATTTAGCGATTTTATGATGCAGTTGTGCCCATTCGTATTCTTCTAAATCTCCTTTTCGAAGTTTGTCACTTTCAATTTCTGCTTCTGAAGAAATAATCCTTGTTATCAACTGAACGGCAGACATCTCTAAAGAGAAAATAACTACAGGTTTATCAAAATCTACGGCAGCATTTCTTAATACAGAGAGAACAAAAGCTGTTTTTCCCATCGCAGGACGGGCAGCGATAATGATTAAATCGGAGGGTTGCCAACCGTTGGTTACACGGTCTAATTCTGTCAGTCCAGAAGGTACGCCTGTCAATCCTCCGTCATTGTCTTTTCGACTTTCAATTTCTCTAATTGCTTCACCAAGTACGGTTTGCATATCAGAGTAACTCTTTTTGACATTACCGTCAGATACTTGAAATAAGGCTTGTTCGGTTTTGTCTAAAAGCTCAAATACATCCGTAGTGTCTTCGTAAGCATCTTTTTGTATTTCTGAAGAAATAGAAATTAACGAACGTTTAATCGCCATTTCTGTAACGATACGTGAATGGTATTCAATATTGGCTGCCGAATTGACCTTACTTGTCAGTTGGGTAATATAAAAAGCACCGCCCGCTTTTGTTAATTCACCTGTTTGACGTAATTCGTTGGTTACAGTCAATAAATCAATCGGTTCGGAGCGATTAAAAAGAGCAATAATAGCGGTGTAAACGATTTGGTTTTTTTCTACATAAAAACTTTCGGGCGTCAATACATCAACAACATCTGTAAGTGCATCTTTTTCAAGCATTAAAGCACCTAAAACAGCCTCTTCTAACTCAGGAACTTGTGGCGGTAACTTACCTATGCCCTCAAATTCGGTGTTAAATGACGGTTTGTCTTTTGAGAATGATTTCTTCGGTGCTTCCATTCTTCAAAATTAGCTTATTTGCGGACGGGTTTTAAGTTCTTTACAAACTTTATATATCCACAAATAATGTTATTTTTGTGGATATATAATTTCGAAAAAAATGAGCCAACAATTCAAAAAAATACATTTTATTGCTGTCGGTGGTAGTGTAATGCATAACCTTGCGATTGCTTTAAAAATCAATGGGGTGAAAATAACAGGGTCAGACGACCATTTTTACGAACCTTCGTTGTCTAATTTGAAAAAACATCAAATATTACCAGTACAAGAAGGTTGGTTTGCTGAAAAAGTAACGTCTGATTTAGATGCTATTGTTGTAGGTATGCACGCCAAAAAAGATAATCCCGAATTGGTGAAAGCGCAAAGTTTAGGTTTGAAAATCTACTCTTTTCCTGAATTTATATTGGAGCAATCGAAAGATAAAAAACGTGTAGTAATCGGTGGAAGTCACGGAAAGACGACAATTACGTCGATGATTATGCATGTATTGAAATTTAATAATTTCGCATTTGACTATTTGGTCGGTGGGCAATTAGACGGTTTCGAAACAATGGTACAGTTGAGCGATGCGCCGATGATTATTATTGAAGGAGATGAATATTTGACCTCGCCTTTAGATTTGACACCTAAATTTTTAAAATACAAACACGATATCGCATTGATTAGTGGTATTGCTTGGGACCACGCTAATATTTTCCCAACAATGGCTGATTATGTCAAGCCTTTTGAATCTTTTATTCGTGCGACTCCAAAAGGAGGTTCGTTGATTTATAATGTTGATGATAAAGTAACAAAAGAGTTGTGCGAAGGGTATAAGGGGGAAGAAATAAGTAAGATTGAATATACTTATCCTAAATTTGAAATAGAAAACGAACAAACTTTTCTTTTCGATGAAAATGACAAGAAAGTGCCTTTAAAGGTTTTTGGTCAGCATAACTTGGCTAATCTATCAGGAGCACAAGCGATTTGTCGTCAATTGGGAGTGACCGATAAAATGTTTTACAAGGCCGTTCAAACTTTTGAAGGAGCAGGGAAACGTTTGGAGTTGATGGGAGAGAAAAAAGGCGTGAAAGTATATAAAGATTTTGCTCACGCACCATCAAAATTAGCAGCATCTGTAAATGCAGTAAGAGAGCAATTTACTTCAAAAGAGGTGGTTGCAGTGTACGAATTACATACATTTAGTTCTTTTAACGATGAGTTTTTGGCTCAATACAAAGATGCGTTACAAGATGCAGACCAAGCGATTTTGATGCTTGATGATAAGGTTTTGAAAGCAAAGGGAAATGCAAACCTAACGGATGAAATTTTAAAAGAACGTTTCAATGCACCTGACGCAATAGTTGTTCATAAGCAAGAGGAGTTTGTGACAGCTTTAAAAAAGGTAGATTGGAACAATAAAGTATTACTTGTAATGAGTTCGGGAGGTTTGACAGGACTTTCTTTTGATGATATAATAGAATTAATTTAAGATTTAGAGCGATGAAGTTAGATTTAAAAAGACCACTTGTATTTTTTGACCTTGAAACAACAGGCATCAATGTGACAAAAGACCGTATTGTTGAGGCAGCTTTCATTAAAGTTAACCCTGACGGAACAGAGGAAGAGCGTCACGTCGTGGTGCATCCTACCATTCCAATTCCACCCGAAGTATCGGCTATTCACGGAATTTACGATAAAGACGTGCACGACAAACCGACATTTAAAGAGATATCTAAAGACTTATTGACTTGGTTGAAAGGGTGTGATTTGGGAGGATACAATTTATTGAAATTTGATATACCTGTTTTAATCGAAGAGTTTATTCGTGCAGGAATAGAATATGATATTGATAGCGTAGAAGTAGTTGATGCTCAGGCAATATTTTATATGATGGAACCACGTACTTTAACAGGTGCGTTTAAGTTTTATTGTGGAAAAGATTTGAAAGATGCACATAGTGCGTTGGCAGATACTCGTGCAACATTAGACGTTTATAGAGGGCAAATAGCGAAATACGAAGGTGTAAAAATCATTAATAAAAAAGGAGAGGAGGTAGAACCTGTCAAAAATGACGTGTCACATATTCACGACCAAACAGCCAAACAATTTGCTGATTTGGCGGGGAGGTTATGTTATAATGCTGATGGTGATATTGCTTTAAACTTCGGTAAACACAAAGGAAAAGCAGTTTCTTGGGTTTTTGATAGAGAACCAGGTTATTACGACTGGATGATGAAAGGAGATTTTCCGACACAAACCAAACGTGTAATTACAAGAATTAAATTAGCTAAATTGACAAATAACTAATGCACATCTTTTTTGCACCGACATTCCCTGAACAATCATCGCTATCAGAAGAAGAAAGTAAACACGCTTTTCGTGTGTTGCGTTTAAAGGTGGGGAATAAAATAGAAGTAATCAACGGCAGAGGTTCGTTTTACACCTGTGAAATTACTTCACTCGATAAAAGAACGTGTGAATTGACTATTTTATCAGAAAAGGAAGATTTAGTTCGTTCGTTTTATCTGCATATAGCTATCGCACCAACCAAAAATATCGATAGAGTAGAATGGTTTGTGGAAAAATGTATAGAGTTTGGGGTAGATGAAATTTCGTTTATCAAATCAAGTAATTCGGAACGTAAAATCATTAAGTTAGAAAGAATTAAGCGTATTGCAGTTTCGGCAATGAAACAATCTCAACGTGCTTATTTCCCTATAATAAATGAATTAGTTACTTATAAGGAGTTTTTACCAACAGTAGAGCAAGAACATAAACTGATTGCACATTTGGTAGATGAAGACCGTCAAGGACTAAAGGGGTTACCTTTGAATTCTACTTATTGTATGCTTATTGGTCCTGAAGGAGATTTTACGCCCGAAGAAGTGGGTTTGGCTTTAGCGAATAATTTCAAACCAGTGACCTTGGGGAATTACCGTTTACGAACCGAAACAGCAGGTATTTCTGTTTGTCAGTCCATAAACTTTATGCACGAGTAAATTTAGAATGGAAATTAAATAGATAAAACAACCAAGACAATAGGATAGATGAAAAAATGGTTTTTAGTTACTTTGGCAAGTTTGGCAAGTTTGGTTATTGGTTTGATGGCGTTTACAAATGCTTATTCTTACAAGATAGCACGGCTGAAATACGGCGGAAGTGGGGATTGGTATGCCAATGAAACTTCGTTGCCGAACTTAATTAAGTTTTGTAACCGTGTGTTGCATACCTCGATAGACCCAAAAGAAGACTATGTAGAACCAGTAAGTGCTAAGATTTTTAATTACCCGTTTATCCACATGACAGGACACGGAAACATTACCTTTTTACCAGACGAAGCCCAGAACTTACGCTTGTATTTGACTTCTGGAGGTTTTTTGCATATTGATGACAATTACGGAATGGATGCTTTTATTCGTTTAGAAATGAAAAAAGTATTTCCTGAATTAGAATTTGTAGAAGTACCGTTTTCACACGCTATCTATCATCAAAAGTATAATTTCCCTAAAGGATTACCGAAAATTCACGAACACGACAACAAACCAACACAAGGTTTGGGGCTTTTATGGAAAGGGAAACTCGTCTGTTTTTATACTTACGAAACAGATTTGGGTGACGGTTGGGAAGACCAAGCGGTACATAATGACCCTGAAAGTGTACGTCAAAAAGCATTGAAAATGGGAGCGAATATTCTTTCTTATGCTTTAAATGGCGAGTAATTAAGTGTTTTAACGTAAAACACTTAGGTTTTTAATGTGAATTTGTTATATTAAGGGAATTGGTATTTTTTTAATTAACCCAAATTTGGAATTATGAAAAATATAACCTTAACAATAACCTTTCTTTTAACTGTTTTATGCACTGTTTTTGCTCAAAAACCAGCAGTTGACAGTATACCTGTCGTACATAAACATGACAAAGGATTTACACACTATATAGGAGAAGAGTTTGAAGGAGGGGTGATTTATTATTTAACGAAAGGAGAAGACGGTATCGAACACGGTCTTATTGTCGCTAAAACACAGAAGAATCATGTGAAATGGCAGGATAAAAACTCGTTTGTTAAAGCAAATGACAGTGAAGACGGAGCGGTAAACACAAGGTTGATGGTACATAGTTCAGCTAAAAAATATGTATTGACTTTTGGGGAAGGTTGGTATTTACCAAGTATTGATGAGTTGAGTATTTTGTATCATTACCGAGAAAAAGTTAATGAGACATTAATTAGCGGTCATTTTACACCACTTTCGGCACAAGGTATTTATTGGAGTAGTACAGAGTTTGTTGCTCAAAGTGCTTTTGCATTTGATTTTAATGGAGGTTATTCAGGAGATCATTCCTATAAATTTCACCCTTACATTATTCGTGCAACACGTGCTTTTTAAGCTAAGGTTAATTTTTGTATCTTTGTAAAAACTAAGTTTTTATGTTGGCAAGTAAAGCAAAATACATCAATCCATTTACTGATTATGGGTTTAAGCGTCTTTTCGGAGAAGAGCCTAATAAAGACTTGTTACTCGATTTTTTGAATGAGTTATTGAAAGAAAATGAAGGTGAGATAAAAGAAATTTCTTATTTACCAACCGAACGTTTACCACATTCTCGCGAGAGTAGAAAAGCTATTTTTGATTTGTATTGTACAAATGAAAAAGGAGAGAAGTTTATCGTTGAATTACAAAAAACGAAGCAAAAATACTTTAAAGACCGTGCTTTGTATTACTCTACCTTTCCTATTCAGGAACAAGCAATAACAGGTAAGGAGTGGGATTTTAACTTGAAAAAAGTTTACACGATTGCAATATTAGATTTTGTATTTGATGAAGATAAAGAGGAGCTAGAAAAATACCGTTACGACATCAAACTAACAGATATTGATACAAAAAAGACCTTCTATGATAAACTAACATTTATTTATTTGGAGATGCCTAAGTTCAATAAAAAAGAAAATGAACTCCATACAAAATTTGATAAATGGCTTTATGTATTAAGGAACCTCAATAAGTTGGACCGTGTGCCTATTGAGTTAAAAGAAAGTATATTTTTAAAATTGTTTAAAACAGCCGAAATAGCGGAGTTAAATAGAGGAGAATTTAAAAAATACCAAGACAGTTTAAATGCCTACCGAGATATAAAGAACTCTGTAAATACTGCTCGTGAAGAAGGTATTGAGCAGGGAATAGAGCAGGGAATAGAGCAGGGTATTGAGGAAGGAGAGAAGAAAAAAGCATTCGAAATAGCAAAGAATTTAGTTAAGGGTAATTATTCGGTTGAGGTCATCGCTCAAATAACAGGTTTGAGTGAAAATGAAATAAAGGACTTGTAAACAAGCCTAATATTAAAGTAATTCAATTCCTTATTTTTAGTTCTTATCGCTTATCTTTGTGGAATGAAAAAACTACACTTTGTACTCGTTAAGGCAGTAATCGAAAATTTAAAAGAAATTTTTATTCATCAGAAATACGCTGATAAAGTTGTAGCTCTGTCTTTGCGTGGAAATGCGAAATTTGGTTCTCGTGATAGGAAGTTTATTGCTTCGGCAACTTATGATATTGTGCGTTGGTGGCGTTTGTTTTTTGAAGATTACGCTGATAATAAAATACCTTCTGAAGGAATGTTGTATAAGGTATTCTATACTTATTTGGTTTGGAAGGATATTACTATTCCAGCATGGACAGAATTTGAAGGTTTAGATAAAGAGCTTATAAAAGCACGTTTAGAGGCTGTTTCTGACAGAGAAATAGCAGAATCTATTCCTGATTGGTTGGATGAGTTAGCTGTAAACGAACTTGGAGAAGAGGTTTGGGAAAACGAAATCACAGCAATGAACAAAGAGGCAGAGTTGATTATTCGTTGTAATGTACAAAAAACAACAACTGATAAACTAATTGCCGAGTTTGAAAAATTAGAAATTCCTACGGAGAAAATAGAAGGTTATGAAAATGCCATTTGGGTAAAAAAGAAACAAAAGATTTCGGCTTTACCTTTATATAGTAACGGATTATTCGAAGTACAAGATTTGGGCTCACAGTTTATTGCACCATTTTTAGAAGTGAAATCGGGGATGCGTGTAATTGATGCTTGCGCAGGAGCAGGAGGGAAAACCTTGCATTTGGCAAGTCTAATGGAGAATAAAGGCAAAATTGTTTCTATGGACATTACGCCTAAGAAACTAAAAGAGTTAGAAACAAGAGCAAAACGTAACGGAGTAAAAATTGTTGACACGGTTGTGATTAAGGGGAAACAAACAATCTCTGACTTTGACGAAACAGCTGACCGATTATTGTTAGACGTTCCTTGTTCTGGTTTGGGTGTTTTGAAAAGAAATCCTGATGCCAAATGGAAATTATCACCGAGTTTCATTAACGAAATAAAAGATACGCAAGAGCATATTTTACAGACTTATACCAAAATGCTAAAGTCAGGAGGGAAGGTTGTTTATGCAACATGTAGTATTTTGCCCGATGAGAATGAAAATCAGGTAAAGAAATTCTTAAAAAAGAACCCTAAATTCACTTTGCTAAAAGAAGTGAGATGTTCGCCTACAACAGCATTGAGCGATGGTTATTACATGGCATTGATGCAAAAATCATAAGTTGAATACTTATTTTAAAGTGAAGATGAAAAAGCTAAAAGTATTAATGTTAGGATGGGAGTTTCCGCCAGTAATAAGTGGCGGTTTGGGAGTTGCTTGTTATGGTATAGCTAAAGAATTGGCTAAAAAAGTTGATTTAACATTGATTATACCTCAGTCATCAACAAAATTTCAATTAGACAATTTACGGTTGGTTGGGTTAAATCAGCCTGGTACGTTTCGTGAGGTTAAAGAAACAACGGTTGATTTAACTGTTTTTGATAAAATAGATACAATAAAAACGGATATTGACCCGTATAGTCACGAATATTCAGCACAAGAAGTACTCTCTACTCAGAAAGAAATTACTGTTTCAGATACGTCAATGAAAATAGAGGGGAATATATTTTCTTCGGATGAGTTGTACGGGCTTTCTATTGATGAAAAAGTAAAGGAATACACGAAACAAGTCGTTCGACTGGCTCAGAATAGTGATTTTGATGTGATTTATGCACACGATTGGATGACGTTTGTAGCAGGGATTGAATTAAAAAAACGTTTTCAAAAGCCTTTAGTTTTACACGTGCACTCACTCAGTTATGACAGAGCAGGTGTAGAGGATAGAAGTTGGGTTTATGCTATCGAAAGGTTAGGGTTAGCACAAGCTGATGTTATTATTCCTGTTAGTTATTATACAGGGCGTATTTGTACACAACACTATGGTGCTGATTTTAAGAAGGTATTTCCTGTACATAATGGAGTAGAAGAGGTAAATCCTTTCAGCGAACCTAAGAATTTCCCTGAGAAATTAGTGTTGTTTTTAGGACGAATTACTGCTCAAAAAGGTCCAGAAGTATTTTTAGAAGTAGCTAAAAAGGTGTTGGCGAAAAACCCGAACGTACGTTTTGTGATGGCGGGAGCAGGAGACCAGCTCAAGGATATTATAAAAGAAGGAGCATTTAAGGAATTAGGGAATAAATTTCATTTCACAGGGTTTTTAGAAAAAGAACAAGTTCAAAAAGTGTTAGCTATGGCTGATGTTTATTGTATGCCGTCTATTTCTGAACCATTTGGTTTGTCAGCTGTGGAAGCGGTTCAATTTGGTATTCCTACTGTTATTTCTAAACAATCTGGTGTGGCGGAGGTATTGTCAGGTGTATTAAAGGCCGATTATTGGGATACCAACCTGATGGCTAATCATATTTTAGATCTGTTAACTGATGATGAGTTGAAAAATAAAGTAGTCAAACAAAGTGCAAAAGATTTGAAAAACCTTACTTGGGGAAAAGCAGTCGATAAAATAGTCGCTGTTTTAGAGCGTGTAGGTTAATGAAATAGCAAAGAATTGCCTGTTTCTGAAGAATGTAACGGATAAAACGACAAGGAATCTCAATTTTCAAAAAGGTGAAAATAGGCTATTAGATGATTCGAAATGTAATAGTAAATAAATAATATTTTTTTTAGACCGTAAATAGGGTGCGGTCTACTCGGCTACCTTTATAAAAAAAGGAAATTATGAGAGCTGTAAAAATCAAAAATATGTTAGTTACTATCAACGAATTCAAAGGTAAGTGTTACCTTAATGGAAACATTAGTGAGATTTTCCAATTGAGAGAAATTGAAGAACAACTTGAAAACGAATTAAAAAAACTTGAATAAATGGCAGTTACCAAAGAAGCTTTTGTCCGTTACCGTATCATCAATGAGTGTTTGTTGAATAAACAATTGAGGTTTCCGTCTCGGTTAGAGATAAAGGAAAAGATAATGGGTAGCTTAGGTTTGTCGTCTTTTTCAGATAGAGCATTTGAAAAGGATTTACACGATATGAGAAACGATGAAGAACTCGGTTTTTTAGCTCCTATTGTGTATTCTAAGAAAGAAAAAGGCTATTATTATACAGATGATAAGTATTCTATTGACCGTATTCCATTGTCTGCGAATGAATTATCTTCGATACGTATGGCATCGGAAGTATTGGAGCAGTACCAGAATATTCCCTTTTTAAGTCAAATAAAAGGTACGATAAATAAGTTGTCCGATTTGATAACAACAACAAAAGGAGCAAGAGTTGAGACTCGTGAAAATGTAGTGTATTTTGAAGAACAACAAATCACTAAAGGAGGTCAATTTTTGGGTGGACTTTATCAAGCAATTCAAAATGACCAAAAAGTAGTTCTTGAATATTTGAAGTTTGGTAAGAATAAGCCAAAATTATATACCATTAGTCCTTATTTATTGAAAGAATACCAAGGGATGTGGTATGTTGTCGCTAAAATAGATGAAAAAGATTGGCGTACATTTGCCTTAGATAGAATAGTGAATTTAGAAATTAAAGAGGAAGAGTACTTCATTAAAGAGGAAGGAGATGAAGTGAATGCTTTTTTTAAACACGTGATTGGGGTAGGCTACTCAATGGAAACACCTGAAAAAGTAGTTGTAAGGATATACGGGACACTGAAGAATTATTTGGCAGTTAAGCCTATTCATCATTCGCAAGAGCTGGTGAAGTCAGGGAAAGGGTTTGATGATTTTTCATTTTTCTTGGTGCCAAATCACGAGTTTTACGCTAAGTTGATGCAGTATTTACCTGCGGTTAAAATAAAAAGCCCGAAAAATGTACAAAAGAAATTCACAAAGTTATTGAAAGAGGGGTTGAAATTGCAGGATTAGTCCTCAGTTGTATTTTAAAAAGAGTATTTTTGTATAAATAAATAATTGAATAATGACAAATAACGATATATTTAAAAAATTGAGAGTGGCTCTTCATTTAAGAGATGAGGATATTGTAGATATTTTTAAGTTTGTAGATTTTGAAATTTCTAAAGCTGAGTTAGGTGCTTTCTTTAGAAAGGAAGGTCAAGATGGTTACAAAAATTGTGGAGACCAATTTTTAAGAAATTTCTTAAACGGTTTGGTGGTTTACAAACGAGGCACTAAAGATAACCCTTTACCTCAACAAAAAAACAATGTAAAGCAGATGCTTAAAGAAATGGGTAAGGGACAGGATAAAAAATAAGGCTGTGTTCCACTAAAAAGTTGGTAAATCAAGCACGAACTTTTCGTTTTGAGTGTTTTATAAATAGAACCAACTATTTATGCTATGCTTTTCAAAAATATATTTACTCGCTTAAGTCAGTTACCAACTGATGAAAAAGAAATTCTTGTAGAGAAATTGAAGTTTCAAATTTTAGAGAACAAGAATACTTACCAATCAAAAACAGAAGAATATAAACGAGATTGCTGTCCAAAATGCGGGTCGCATCACTTTATTAAATATGGTTTTAATAAATCATTAGAACAGCGTTACCAATGTAAAAAACAGACATGTAAAACCATTTTTTCGGACTCCACTGGTTCAGCTATTCATCGTTTACAGTTGAAAGATAAATGGTATGAGTACGTTGATACGATGTTTAATGGTGATTTTTATTCCACAAGAGAAATGGGGAAGAGAATAAATGTTTGTCATAAAACAGCTTTCTTTTGGCGACATAAAATACTATTTGCAATAGCTAAAAAGGCAACAAAGTTATTTGGTATTGTGGAAATTGATGATTTACATTACAGCTTTAATCAAAAAGGAAGAAAAAACTTAAGTTCCTCTAAAAAGAGAGGACGACAAAACAATAAACAAGGTGATAATTCTGAATCGGTCAAGGTATTAGCAACAGCAGATAGAGAAGGTGACCTGATTTTAGATGTTGTTAGAATTGGTCGACTAAAGGCTTCTGATGTTAAAAAATCAATTGGTGGAATCATAAATAAAGAGACAAATATTTTAACTTCAGATAAACACCCATCATTAAAGGCTTTTGCCAAGGCTTTTAGAATTCAGCACGAGACATTTTTAGCAAAATACCATTCGAGAGCTAAAATATATCATGTCAACACTATTAATGAAAAAGCTGGTAGATTAAAAACATTGGTCAATAGAGGGTTTAAAGGTGTTGCAACAAAGTATTTACACAATTATTGTAATTGGTTTACTCTAATTGAGTCTTTAAAACAAAGTTCAATTGATTTCTTTGATGAATCATTTCATAGCCATACTTCCTGGAGTGATTTTATGAAAAGAGAGGTGAATTATCAAATTTACCTAACTAATTATTCTAATTTGAAAGATTGAAAATTTATAGGCTATTTTACCAACTTTTAAATGGAACACAGCCAAAAATAATTAACTAAAGCATAAAAAAGGCTGTATCAATCAAATGATACAGCCTTTTTTGTTTATTTTACTTTTCTTTTACAGCGTTTTTGTAAATTCTTCCCAAGATTTGGTTTTGTAATGTCCATCACCGATAAATAATAACATGGGAGTGAAGTTTTTTGCATTGAAATATCCTGCTACGCTAGTAATAATATTTAGGTCTTTATCAATAAAAACAGAGGTAGGGAAAGCTCTTACTTGAAGGTAAGAAGTGAATGAATGGTTTCTACCAGGGCTTGTGTGTTCTTTTCCTTTAAATTTTATTGGTGTATTGCTTTCTGCATTAAATTTGACAGCGTAAAACTTTTCATTCATTAGCTTAATCACTTTAGGGTTGGTGAATGTTTTTTTAGTCATCATTTTACAAGGACCACACCAATCAGTGTACACGTCGATATAAATCGGTCTTTTTTCTGTTTTTTGTAATTCTTCAGCTTCTTCAATAGTCACCCAATTGATGCCATTGTCAGTAGATTCTGTTGAGTTAAAACTACTTAAAGTAAGAATTCCTAATACGAGTACAGAGAGAAGTAATGTAAGTTTATTTTTCATAATCTTATTTTTTTTGCAAGTTGTAATTTTTTTCTGTTGTTGATTAACCTAACAGTTACAAAGGTTAATGCAAACAATATACCAGAAGTTACAACAATTGCCCCAGAAGTAGAAATAGCACTTCCTAAATTAGCTGATAATGTCCCGATAACGACAGATAAAACACCAAAGAAAGAAGCTAAGAATAATAATTTCTTTAAATCCTGAGTCAATAAATAAGCTGTAGCAGGAGGGATAGCAATAAATGCAACAACCAAAATAGCACCTACAGCTTCAAAAGAAGCAACAGACACAAACGAGACTAAGCCCATCAAACTGTAATGCCACACCGCAACACTGACAGCTATAGAACTTGCAAATCCTACGTCAAAGGTGGTGATTTGTAATTCTTTGTAAAAGAAGATGACAAATAAAAGAACCAAAGAGGCGATAAAGAAAAGTGTGAATGTTCCTGAAGGGATCAGTTCAATGCCAAATAAACTGAGGGGCTTACTTAGAGCGATGTATTCAATCTGTCCAAATAGGACACAGTCAAGGTCTAAATCGACGTCTCCAGCAAAAACTGTAATTAGAATAACACCTAAAGCAAAGAGCCAAGTAAAGGTAATTCCGATAGAAGCATCGTTTTGTAAACGGGCTTTTTTTCTAAAAAACTCGATAAGCACAGTCGCCAACATACCTGTTAGTGAAGCGCCAAAGATGAGCCATATCGAAGATAAATCTTGAATAATCAAGTAAGAAACTACAATACCTGGTAATACAGCGTGAGAAATAGCATCTCCTACCATTACCATTTTACGTAGCATCAAAAAACTACCCAACAAAGCACAGGGAATAGCGACTAAACAGCCTGTAAGTATAATCCAAAAGTCAAACATAATTAATAAGGTATTGGTTTGTTGTGTGGGGTCTTTTTTAGGGAAATTCAATTGTTGTTCTAATGACCGCTCTAATTCTGGGGTAAGTATGTGTTCGATACTTTCTGCGTCATCGTGTACGTGGTCTGCATCTACATTCATATAACTTGTCAAATAGAGTTCCCACAAACGATGTATTTTGGTTATTCTTTTACCCTTGTTTAAACCGATTTCTGTCAGTTGGTACGAGCCTTTTTTGTGGATTAAGTAGCCTGCATTTGAAAGTAATTTGATGCTCTTTTTTAAAGCCTCTTTACCCAAAGGTGAAACTGATTTTATTTCATTAAAGCATAAATTGTCACTTTTTGTTTTATTGAAATTTTTATAGAGAGCCTTCAATAAATTCTCCATTTGTATCCGCTTTTTGAATTTTATTTTTCTGATATATTTTGAGATAATCCCTTTCTTTGGCGTAAAGAAAAAACTTAAAACACCAAACATTGAGAGGAACATTACAATAGCAGGTCCTGTAGGGATAGCTTCCTCTCCTGATGAAGTATTAAAAGTCATAAAATAAGACGTAAAACAGCCTAGCCAACTACTAACGACACCAAACAGTGTAGCTAAAAGTAAGGTTAGGTGTAGTTTTTTTGTCCAAAACAAGGCAATTGCTCCAGGTGTAATCAACATTGCCGCCATCAAAACAACCCCAACAGTTTGTATCCCGATAATAACAGCCAACACAGTGAGAGAGGTTAAAAGAAACTCTAAATAGGGAACGTTTAGTCCAGTGCTTCTTGCGAAAGTAGGGTCAAATGCTAAGACTTTAAAATAACGGTAATAGACAATTAGTATGATGAATATAATCAAGCCTACTACGCCAAAATTGATGATGTCTTTTTGGATAATTTGTGTAGCACTACCAAATAAATAATTATTCAAACCAGCCTTGTCAGGGTAGTTGGGAAGCTTGTCGATTATTTTTAAAAGAACAACACCCAAACCGTAAAATGAGGATAGAATAATAGCTAGGGCAGTATCTTCTTTTATTTTACTGTATTGTACAATTTTATCGACCAATAACAACGAAAGCCAACCACTTGTAAATGCACCAAGCATCAAATAAACAATGTTTTTTTCTCCTGAAAAGATAAATGCTAAACAAATTCCAGGTAAAATAGCGTGAGAAATCACGTCGCCACTTAACGCTCGTTTCCTTAAAATGGTAAATGTACCAATCAAAGAGGTAGAAACCGATAATAAAGCTGTCCCTAATACTACGTTTCTAAGCGCAGGTTCTTTAAGAAAAAGAAAATTGAAAAACTCTTCCATTACTCTACACGGTTTGGTAAATCTTCTTTTGCCAAATAAGTCGAAAGTTGTGTCAGTAAACTAAGTTTACCTCCATAAGCTTCGGCTAATTTTTCTTGCGTAAAACTTTTTTCAATAGGAGCTGAAGCGACTAAACGTTGATTTAGTAAAATCAACCAATCAAAATATTCAGGAGCAGTTTGTAAATCGTGGTGTACCACAATGACTGTTTTTCCTTTGTCCTTCAAGTCCTTTAATAGTTTGATAATTGCCGCTTCTGTTCCTGCGTCAACACCAACAAATGGCTCGTCCATAAAGTAAATGTCCGCTTCTTGTGCCAATGCTCTCGCTAAAAACACACGCTGTTGCTGCCCGCCTGATAATTCTGAAATCTGGCGGTTTTTAAATTCTGTTAAGCCTACATTTTCTAAACACAAATCAACAAAATCGTGGTCTGCTTTTTTTGGTCTTCTTAATAAACCAATATTTCCAAAGCGTCCCATCATCACAATATCTCTGACCGTAGCAGGAAAATCCCAATCGACAGCCGTTCGTTGAGGAACGTAAGAAACTTTTTTACGCACATTGTTAATGTTGTCGCCAAATAGTTTAATGACACCACTACTCAAAGGTAATAAGTCCATTATTCCTTTGATTAAGGTTGATTTACCTGCTCCATTCGGACCCATTACTCCAACTAAAGCACCTTTAGGAATACTAAAGTTAATGTTCCATAATACAGGTTTTCTATTGTAAGCAACCGTTAAATCGTGTACTTCTAAAATAGGATTTTCAACTGTTTGTATCATTGTCTTGTGTTTTCAAATGGTTTTAGTAACCAGAAGCCTCTAATATATTTTTAAGATTGTATTTTACCATTCCGATAAAATCTCCTGCACCAGTTTCTTTTTCTCCCAACGCATCAGAATAAAGTGTATTACCTGTTTTTACGGTGTAACCTTTACTTTTACAATCTTCAATTAAAGCCTCCACTTGGTTGTCTCTTACCGATGCCTCAGGAAAAATAGCCTTAATTTCTCTTTCGATAATTAAGTTTGCCAAATCAGTTCTTCGTTTCAAGCTTGTTTGTGACAACGTCGAGATTCCTTGTATTCCAATCACTTGTATTTGGTATTCTTTACCGAAATAACGAAAAGCATCGTGTGCTGTGATTAATACACGTTTGTTTTCAGGAATAGCTTTTATTTTTTCCTTTACATACAAATGCAACTCGTCTAATTGAGCTAAATATTTGGTTAAGTTTGCTCTGTAGTACGTCGCATTTGCGGTATCCTCTTTAATTATTGCTTCACCAATAAAAGCAATTCCATCTCTCCAAATGCGAATATTAAACCAAATATGTGGGTCGTGTACTCCTGTTGTTTCCATCAAATCGTGTTCAGTTATTCCGTCAGATACATTAAAAACGGGCGTTTTATGACTGTATTCGTCTAGTGCGTCACCTAATTTTCCTTCTAAATGTAAACCGTTTTTGATAATAATATCGGCAGACTGTATGGTGCGTAAATCTCCTTTAGAAGCTTTTGCCATATGAGGGTCAGAATTTGGTCCTAACAAAGCCTCAACAGTTGCTTTGTCACCAACAATAGCTTCAACAGCATCTTTAATCATGCCTGTAGTAACAACAATTTTCATTTTTGTTGCTGTATTTCCCTTTTTATCTCCACAAGAGAAAGAAGAATACTCAATATAAGTGCAGTAAATAGATGTTTCATTTCGTTTTTTATTAAAATAGATTATTTGCTTAAATAGATATTGTTAGCGACTTCAGCAGTCACCGTGATAGTTTTGTTGTTTATTTTTATTTCTAAAGAGTTGTCAAAAGCTATTTTTTCGATAACCTCGATAGTTGTACCTAAAGAGATACCTAATTTGTCTAAATGTTGAAGAAATAAATTGCTTGAATTATTTACACCAATAACAACTCCTTTTTCACTGTTTTTTAATGAACTTAATAGAATTGAATGATTAAAATTGACGATACCATTTTCGTCAGGAATAGGGTCTCCGTGTGGGTCAAATTGGGGATTATCCAAAAAGGTATCCAACCGTTTAACCAACTCCTCTGATTTTATATGTTCTAATTGTTCAGCGAGTTCGTGTACCTCATCCCATTTGAAATTGAGTTTGTTCACCAAAAAAGTTTCCCATAAACGGTGTTTACGTATCACTTGAAGTGCCTTTTTCACACCTAAGGTTGTCAATGAAGTACCTTTGTATTTTTCGTGTTGAGCCAAGCCTTTTAGGGAGAGCTTTTTCACCATATCCGTAATAGAGGCAGGTTTCATAGCTAATTTCTCAGCTATGCTGTTGGTGTTAACCGCTTGATTATTGCCTTCAGAAAGAGAGAAAATAGCTTTTAAGTAATTTTCTTCAGTTACAGATAATTCCATACTACAAATTTAGTCAAACAGAATGAATAAATTTAGTCTTACCTAAAAATAAGTTTTTTATTCTTGTTTAGAGAGGTTTGTGACTATTGGAAGAATTGTTTTTAAACTAGTCTTATTTTTCTGGCAAGGTAATTGTTTTAATCACAGTAATTAAGGAAAGTACAAGGATTCAAAATTTAATTAGATGAACTGAAAAGACCTTAAGAATTAATTAATAAAATAATACAAGAATGAAAAAAGGAACAGTAAAATTTTTCGATGAAACTAAAGGATTTGGTTTTGTTGTTGACGAAGAAACAAGTACAGATTATTTCGTACATATCTCAGGTGTCTTAGAAGATATCAAAGAGGGTGATAACGTAGAGTTTGAACTAGAAGAAGGTAGAAAAGGGTTAAATGCAGTAAATGTAAGGCCAGTATAAATAAAATATACACCAAGAAAAGCCTCGAAGTTAATTCGGGGCTTTTTTTGCTCTTTTTTATAGATTTACCCGATATAAAAAGTAACTAAACCTACTCTTTATCTTTTAGTTTATAGTCAAAGTACTGAATATACTTCATTCCTTTTTTGATGTAATCAGGGTCATAGGTAAACGGTTTTCCGTGTTTAGGGTGTGGTTGACCTGTGTTGTGGATATGGAAACAATCGGGGTATTTTTCTTTCTTTAAATAGCGTCCATAACGGTTGTTACACCATTTTATACCATGTTTTACAGCCTCGTGCCCTCTGATGTCATTGACGTAAACACCCAACTCAAAAGCTTGGTAACCCATCAATTGAAAAGGCCCCCAAGAGGTTGCTAAGTTTTTTACGGCGCCATCACTGAGGTTTTTTAATTTATCGTGCTTGAGCGAACCAAATGAGTTGTATTTACCATCTCTTGCTCCTTTTAACCTTTCAAACACCTTTTTTTCAAATCTTTTTTTGGTGGAACCTTACCCGAACTTTCTAATGTAGCTAGAGCTAAAAAATAGGGTGCTGGTAGCTTCTTTTGTTTGCAATGAGCAACAATTTGCTGGTCGTAGTTCTTTAAAACACGATCAAGTTTTGTTTTTTCCCAAGGCGTAATTTGTAAAGAATCGGTGAGGTAGGTGTCGTAATAACCATTCCTAAGACCTGACTGGTAATGCAGAAAAGCGTAAGCTAAGGCGATTAAAAACAAGAAACTCAAAAAGCGAACACTTTTAGTTAGCGCTCGCTTTTTGAGTTTCCTTGTTGTCTTTCGACTTGTTTTAGTTGGCTTTTTCAATAGCTTCTAATCTTTTCAAAACAGGTGGATGAGAGTAATGAAAGAACACATACGCAGGATGAGGTGTCAAATTACTCAGGTTGTTTGATGATAATTTCTTTAATGCTTCTTGTAAATATTTACCATCGTAAGTAGTTGCTGCAAAATAGTCTGCTTCAAACTCATTTTTACGAGAGAATAAATTCATTAATAAAGCAGTCAATTTAGAAATCGGGGTGTACAGAATAGTAAAAACGATTAAGTTTAAATGAATACCATATTGCTCAGCACCCAATGCTTTTGATAAACCTTCGTTACCAACAAAAAACGAAAGGATAAACAAGGTAATACCCATTTGAACAATAGAAAGAACGAAAGTTTGTTTGATGTGGTTTCGTTTGTAATGTCCAATTTCGTGAGCTAAAACAGCTACCAACTCCTCTGTTGTGTGATTTTCTATTAATGTATCAAACAAAACGACTTTTTTCTTTTTTCCCATACCAGAGAAATAAGCATTGGCTTTTGTTGAACGTTTTGAGCCATCAACAACAAATAAGTTGGTCAAAGGGAAATCAACTGTTTTACAGTATGCTTCAATAGCATCTCTTAATTCACCCTCTTCTAAAGGTGTTAGTTTATTGAATAAGGGAACGATTAAAGAAGTATAAAACATATTTAAAAGTAGAATGAATACACTAATTACAGCCCAGAAATACAACCACCAATATTCTCCTAAATCGCCAATTAACCAGATTAATAAAGCCAATAAACCACCTCCAATGATTGCACCCATCAAATAACCTTTGAGTTTGTCTCCAACAAACAACCCTGCGGTCATTTTATTGAATCCATATTTAGCTTCTATTCTGAATGTGTTATACAATTCGAAAGGTGTTCCTAAGATATCGGTAGCAATTAGTATGATTCCGAAAAAAGCCAACGAAAGCCATATAGGATTGTCTATATAGGTTCTCAATTCGGTGTCTAACCAACCTAACCAACCAAAGGCAAAGGCTGCCACGGTCAACGAAAGACTAAAAAGCCCACTTATTTTCCCAAATTGGTCTTTTTCTTTGTTATACAAATACGATTTTTTGTATTCTTCGTCGTTGTATATTCCTTCAGCTTCTTTAGGAATAGTTGCTGATTGACTTTTGTCATTGAGGTAATCTAAGACAAATTCAAAAATGAAATCGCCTATAATAAAGGCAAGAAGGAGTAATAAAATGCTGTTAGCAGTCATTTTTAGTAGTATTTATGAGATGATAAATAATTTTGAACATAATCTTTTACGCCTTCTTCTAAGGTATAAAAGGGTTTATCGTAACCCACGGACAATAATTTAGACATATTAGCCTCTGTGAAATATTGGTATTTGTCACGAATATCGATAGGTGTATCTATAAAGGAGATGTTAGGCTCTAAATTTTGACTTGTAAATGTATTTTCGGCTAATGCTTTGAATGTTCTGCATTTTCCTGAACCCAAATTATACAAACCTGATTTTTCTCTTGTATGTGCTAAAAACATAATGACTTCCACAACGTCTTTCACATAGATGAAATCACGTAATTGCTCTCCGTTTTTGTAGTCAGGGTTGTGCGAACGGAAAAGTTTCATTGCTCCCTTTTCTTGGATTTGGTTGTAGGTATGGAATACAACGGATGCCATTCTGCTTTTATGGTATTCATTTGGACCATACACATTGAAAAATTTCAAGCCTGCCCAGAAAAAAGGTGCTTTTTCTTGTTCTAACGCCCAAATATCAAAATCATTTTTAGAATCTCCGTAAGGATTTAAAGGCTTTAATTTATTGATAATTTCGTGGTTGTCATCGTAACCAAATTCGCCACCACCATAAGTTGCTGCTGATGAAGCATAAATCAATGGAATATGATGTTTCACACACGCATTCCACATATCTTTTGAATAATTCAGGTTTAATTTATCAAAAATAGCTTTATCAAACTCTGTTGTATCTGTTCGTGCTCCCAAGTGAATCACTACCTCAACTAATTTTTGATTTTTATCAAGCCAATCGAAAAAATCCATTCTGTCAACACGTTCAAGAATAGTTTTTCCTTCAAGATTTTTGTTTTTTTCAGGGAAAGAAAAATCATCTACCGCAATAATAGAATTAAAATTATCCTGATTTAGACGGCTTATCATACAACTTCCGATAAATCCCGCAGCACCTGTAACAACAATCATAGCAATGGTATTTTTTTTACTCTACAAATGTAATAGCTACACCTAAGAAATACTAAATACTCTTAACTAAATACTCTTAACTAAATACGCAATATGCGTATATTTGCACAATAATAGAATAACAAAAAATGGAGCAATCAAATCCTTCTCAAAAATTATCGGAAAAAGAAATAGAGCAATGCTTGTTGTTGCTTGAAAATCTTGCCCAAAATCCTGAGCAACTTATCGAATTATCGGAAGAAAAAAGGGTGGCTTTATTGAAGGCAACAGGGAGAATTTCTCGACCAGATAGAAACGAAAGACGAAAATACACCAAAAGTGTAAAGGCTGAAAAAAGGACTTCTACTACCGTCAACGACAGGAAAGCTAGAGCGAAAGCAGGTATTCGTACGGCTCGTGAAACGGATGTTTTTACTGCTCCAAACCAATTGTTATTAGGACAGTCGGAAGATGCAGGAGAGTTGCATTCGGCAAGAAACTGTTACGTTTGTAAAAAGAAATTTACCAAAGTCCATCATTTTTATGATGCAATGTGCAAAGATTGTGGAGATTTGAATTACCTCAAACGTTACCAACGTACTGATATGACGGGTCAGGTGGCATTGATTACAGGCTCTCGTCTCAAAATTGGTTACCACGCCACGTTGATGATGTTACGTTCGGGTGCAAGTGTGATTGCTACCACAAGATTTCCTGTAGATTCAGCGATACGCTTTGCTAAAGAAGAAGATTTTGAAGATTGGAAAGACCGTTTACATATCTACGGATTAGATTTACGACACATTCCGAGTGTTGAGATTTTCGCTCACTATATAGAAGATAAATTTGAGCGTTTAGATATTCTGATAAATAATGCAGCACAAACTGTCCGTCGTCCGTCAGGGTTTTATGCCCATATGATGGAGAAAGAAAATTTACCGTTTGGTGATATACCTTCCGATGCTCAAATTCTTTTACAAGGGCATCAAGAATGTATTGAAGAGTTACAATCTATCGGTCACCTTACCGGAAATCGTAAAAATATGCCTGTTAGTTGGCACGGTGAAGCACCTGGTGTAGGAATCAGAGCGTCAGCGAAACTATCTCAAATTCCTTACCAAATGGATAATTCGTTGGTGGCACAAGAGGTGTTTCCAGAAGGTGAATTAGACGTGGATTTACAACAAGTAGATTTAAGAAAAACCAACAGTTGGCGTTTGCGATTAGGTGAAATAGAGACGCCAGAAATGGTTGAAGTGCAATTAGTAAATGCGGTAGCTCCGTTTGTGTTGGTCAACCGCTTAGTTACACTGATGCGAAAAGACTACACAGGAAACAAGCATATTGTTAACGTTTCGGCGATGGAGGGTAAATTTCATCGTTTCAAAAAAGAAGACCGTCACCCACATACCAATATGGCAAAAGCGGCTTTAAATATGATGACACACACTTCAGCAAGTGATTTTGCTAAAGATGGAATTTATATGAATGCTGTTGATACAGGTTGGGTGACTGACGAAGACCCTGTCGAATTAGCGAAGTTTAAAGAAGATAAACACGATTTTCAACCACCGTTGGATATTGTAGATGGTGCAGCACGGGTTTGTGATCCATTTATTGATGGAATAAACACAGGTAAACATTGGTGTGGTAAATTCTTAAAAGACTATTTCCCTATTGATTGGTAGTATATTACTATTCACGACGAATCGTTTATGACTTTTATGAAAAGATATTATTACCTTATAGAGATGCAGTACCTTGGTTTTCGTTACCACGGTTGGCAAAAGCAAGAGAACGTGAAGACGATTCAGGGGATGATAAACCGTACCTTGAACTATATTTTGGAGGGTGAAAAATTTAGAATTATAGCAGCAGGTCGTACCGACGCAATGGTTTCAGTTAATCATTCGGCTTTTGAGTTATTCGTTTTTGCACCGATAGAAACGGAGCAGTTTTTTATTGATTTGAATGAAAATTTACCTTCAGATATTCGTGCGTTGAGCATCAAAGAGGTTGACCAAAAGTTTAATATCATTCAAAACCCTAAGACAAAAGAATACACTTATTTATTTGCCTTTGATAAGAAATTCCATCCGTTTTGTGCTCCTTATATGACCTTTATTCGAGAAAACTTAGATATTGAATTGATGAGTAAAGGAGCGAAAATATTTGAAGGAGCACATAATTTTGAACGTTATTGTTACAAACCCAAACCAGAAACACAATTTAACCGTACGGTAGATTTGTGTGAATTACGAGAAAACGATATACATACGGCAAGTTTTTTTCCAGAGAAAAGTTATGTCTTACACGTGCACGGAAAAGGTTTTATGCGTCATCAAATTCGTTTGATGATGGGGGCTTTGATACGTTTGGGTAGGGGTGAATTGACTTTAGATGGTCTAAAAGAAAGTCTGGAAGGAGCAAAAGGGCAACCTGTCGAATATTATATTGCACCTTCATCGGGTTTAATGCTCAATAAAGTTGAGTTTGAGTAACATAAATTGTTAGTTTAAGAAATGTCAGTTGAGATAACCACCTATAAAGAACGAGAAATAGTAACAGCTAGTTTCAGCATGGAGTTTCAAGAGAAAATGGAAGATACATTAGCTCAAATTGTTGAGGTCGTTACCCCGTATGAAATGCGAAAGGAGAAATATTTATTTTTACTTGACGTAACCAATGTGCCGATGACAAAAGATTTTGCAGGAAAGTTGATGCAAGTCGCTAAAGAACACGCTCAATTAGTCGATAAATCAGCGATTGTAGGAGTTACAGGTATCAAACGCTTGTTTTTTGAAACCTATTTATTGTTTGGGAACAGTCGTATGCAGGCTTTTTCAGGTCGAGATGAAGCTTTTGGGTATTTGGTAGGCGAGGCTTAGGTATAAAAATGATTAGCTTAATAGTCTAAAAAGATTTCATTACCATCCAGAAAACCAAAAGCCCTAAAGGGATGAAACTTATTCCTCCAGTGATTACCCACCAGTTTGTGAGTTTTCTAAATGCTTTGGTGTTTGTGGTTTCTTCGTCAACATGTTGTTTCATTTTATTTTGAATGAATATAATAGGTAATGTGAGTATCCATAGAGCAAAAAGTGAATAAATAGAATGAATAAGCCATTGAGGTTGTGAGGTGAAATCACCGTAATTAGAAGCCATAAACAAGCCATTAATTACGATTAAAGTCATTGCAGGAAGAGTAATGATAGCGTCAGTTAATAGTAATAAACGAAAGGAAAATTTGAGGTATTCTTTGTTTTTAGACTGTATAGCCATAGCTGTCCAAAAAGGACCTATGATAACGTTTCCTAAGAAAATAATAGCACTTATAATGTGAATAAATCTATGCCATTTGTAAGGTAGAATGGGCGAAAAGTCGAGTAATCCATTGTAGGTCATTAATAATATAGAGATTAAAAATAAGGTGTTAGCGACAGATAAAATACTTGATTTATTCATAATGACTCTTGTTGTTCCCAATCGAGAATAGCTTTTTTACGAGGTAATCCCCACATATAACCACCTAAAGCACCTGAGGTTTGTATCACACGGTGGCAGGGAATAAATAAAGAAATAGGGTTTTTACCAATAGCAGTTCCTACCGCCCGAGAAGCTTTGGGTTTTGCTATCATTTCTGCGGTGTTTTTGTAGGTAGATAAACTTCCTTTTGGTATTTTCAATAACGTACGCCAAACAGCTAATTGAAAAGGTGTACCTTTAAGATGTAAATTGAGTGTTTTTTTGTGGCTTTTCACAAACGAAAGTAAGGCTTGTTGGTGACTTTCGTCTTCTTTTTGTGTAAATGTAGCCTTTGGAAACCGACGTTTTAAGTCTGTTAAATCATTTTTTTTAGGGAATCCTAAATAACAAATACCCTTTGATGTGGAAGCAATAAGTGTATCTCCCCAAATACTTGGCGAAAAGCTATAGCTGATATTAATGACTTCATCGGTCATTTCCTCTATGTGTGTTTTTTGAGACATTATTTTGTTTCTTTGTCTAAATATACATACGAATAAATAGCACCGACAAACAATGTTCCACCGATAATATTTCCTAAAGTAACAGGTAGTAGGTTTACGATGAAAAACTGTGACCACGTAACGTCAGCACCTTGGAATATTCCCAAAGGAATAAAAAACATATTAGCAATACTGTGTTCAAAACCAAGCGCAACGAAAGTCATAATAGGAAACCAAATACCTAATATCTTCCCACTTACTTGGTTAGATGATACAGCTAACCAAACAGCCAAACAAACTAACCAATTACAAGCCACTGCTTTAAAAAACAAAGTAACGAAATCTTGATTTACTTTACTTTCGGCAATAGAAATGGTAGCAGAATGCCAAGGCTCTTGTTCTAAAGCACCAGTAAGAGCAACAAAGCAATAGGCGACAAAAACACTACCAATAAAATTGCCAATATAAGAGAGTCCCCAGTTCTTAGCAATATCGGTATAGGTGATTGATTTTTTCTTTAAAGCGGGGATTAAAATAGCGGTGTTTCCAGTGAAAAGTTCGGCTCCCGCAAGGACGACTAAAACGAGTCCGACAGGGAAAACACTACCAAAAATAAAAGAAGCTAAACCAGGGTTCATCGCTTTTATTTGAGGAATGCCACCACCAATTTTTATAGCTAAAAACCCACCGAAAGCAATGTATGCTCCAGCCAAAAAACTAAGTAATAAAACCTTCAATGTGTTGGTCTGTATTTTCGAATGTCCCGATTTTGCAATAGTGTGGAAAACTTGTTGTGGTGTTTGGAATGACATAGACGGCTTTTTGTATTGATAACAAGAAATTTATCCTTAAAAGTAATACATAAACTAAACATTGCCGTTTATAATAGAAGATTACTGAATCTTAAAATTATTTTTTAAGTTTATTTATACTTTTTATTACTCAATCTATGTCAAAAACTTCACGAATATTTAAGTTCATTTTTTGGTGGTATCTTAATTTATTTAAAGAAAATAAACTACAGTTTTTAGGAGCGACGTTTGTTATCGGAGTGATTTTTTCAATGTTGAGTTTCTTTGGGATTTATTTTGCTGTTACACACGGTTCGTATGGAGATATTCCGTCAGATAAAGAGTTGAAAACAATACAAAACTTTAGAGCATCAGAAATATACTCGAGTGATAGTGTGTTGTTGGGGAAATACTACCTTGAAAACCGTACGGAAATAGCATTTGAAGAAGTTTCTCCCTTATTAATCAATGCATTAATTGCAACGGAAGACACACGGTTTTATAAACATAAAGGAATCGATAACCGAAGTTTTATTCGTGTATTTTTTAAGTCGATAGTATTAAAACAACACGCAGGAGGAGGGAGTACAATCAGTCAACAATTGGTTAAAAATGTGTTTGGAAGAAAAAAATACGGAAAATTCACTTTGCCGATTAATAAATTACGAGAGGCAATTATAGCGAATAAATTAGAGCGGTTGTATTCCAAAAAAGAGATTTTGATGCTTTACCTTAATACCGTTTCTTTTGGTGAAGATACGTATGGAATAGATGCAGGAGCACGTCGTTTTTTCTCCAAAGCACCTATTGATTTGACACTTGAAGAGTCTGCGGTACTTATCGGAATGCTCAAAGCACCAACGAGATACAGCCCTAGGGTACACCCTGAGCGTTCATTGGTTCGGCGAAACATTGTATTTAAACAGTTAGCAAAGTATAGTTATATCACTAAAAATGTAGCAAAGGTATTGATAAATAGACCATTGAAATTGAATTATTCAAGACGAACGAGAGATGTCGGTATGGCAACTCATTTTAGAGAATATTTAAGGACAAAAATAAAAAAATGGTTAGTAAATCACCCAAAACCCGACGGTTCGGCTTACAATCTTTATACCGATGGATTGAAAATTTACACGACCCTTCATTCCAAATTTCAGCAATATGCAGAAGAAGCTGTATATGAGCATTTAGAGAAATTAACTCCCGATTTACGGAAAGATTTGGCTGTACAGGGGATATTAGTGCCCGATTCGGTGGTTTTTATGTGTGCGATGAAAAGAACTTCTAGGTACAGAAGTCTATTTGCTAAAGGGTTAGATACGGCACAGATTGTTACTCATTTTAATACACCGATACAAACGAGAATATGTAGCTACCAAGGCGAAATAGACAGCTTAATTACACCAGCAGATTCGATACGACATACAATGAGCTTGTTACAGGCGGGTTTTATGGTAACCGACCCTCAAAACGGGAATATTAAAGCTTGGGTAGGAGGCGTGTCATTTAAAAGTTTTCAATACGACCACGTATTATCTCGGCGACAAGTTGGTTCGGTGTTTAAACCTATTGTTTATACACAAGCCTTACTCGATGGAAGAGAGCCTTGTGAGTTTGTGTCAAATCGAAAAGTAACTTACCGAAAGTATGAAAATTGGTCGCCACGAAATTCCAATGATAAATACAGAGGTAAGTATTCACTTGTAGGCGCATTGACCAATTCTATCAATACAATAAGTGTCAAGGTCTCTTTGAAAGCAGGGATTGATAATATTATTCATTTAGCGAAAAAAATGGGTATAAAGGACAGCTTACTTAGTGTGCCCTCGTTGGCATTGGGTGTGAGTAATATCTCTCTAAAAAGTATTATAGGAGCTTATGGAACATTGGCAAATAGTGGTCAATATATCGAGCCAAATAGTGTATTGGCTATTTATGATAGGGAAAATAAACGGATTTATACACCGACAAAAAAAGCCGTTCGAGTACTTGGGGATACCACAGCACACACAATGACCAATATGTTGCAAAGTGTAGTGAATGTAGGAACAGCAAGAAGATTACGTTTTCGTTATAAATTTAAAGGGCATATTGCAGGGAAAACAGGAACAACACAAAACCATACCGATGGTTGGTTTGTCGGTTATACTCCCAAGTGGTTAGGAGGAGTTTGGGTTGGTTCGGATAATCCGTCGATACGATTTAGTGATATAAGAGATGGGCAAGGAGCGAATATGGCGTTGCCTATTTGGGCGATTTTTCATCAGAAGATGGAAAAAGGAGGTCTGTATGAACAGCAGAAATTTGATTTTGCAAATAATATTGACTGTGTAATGTACAAAAAACGTTCTGTTTTGAGTGAATTATTTACAAAAGGTGACAAAAAGAGTAACGAAACAAGTTATCCTTATTATGGAGATAGTTTAAAGAAGAAGAGAAAAGGGTTTAGTATTTTTAATATCAATAAATAGTTGATAGAAATCCGTTAATTATAAGCTACTTTCTACTAAATAATCTAAATTTGTAAAACTAAAAACACAACCTTATGGAAAGTTTCGTACAACTTTTAAATATTATTTTACCAGCATCTATTGTTCTTTTCGGTATGTATCTGATGGTTAAGTCTTTCCTTGAAAAAGATTTTCAAAAGAAACTGGCTGAGGTGAAAATGAAAAACACCGAATTGATTTTACCCATACGTTTACAAGCCTACGAAAGAGTTTGTTTGTTGTTAGAAAGGCTTTCACCAGCTAATTTAGTTCCAAGAGTAAACGACCCAAGTTATAACGCTGCTGTGCTTAACCACCGTTTATTGTTAGAGGTAAGAGAGGAATACAACCATAATTTATCGCAACAAGTTTACATGAGTGATAATGCGTGGAATGTAACAAAAAATGCTATTAATGATTTGAATTCGATATTGAATGCATCAGCAATGAGTGTTGACCCTGAAGCGAAAAGTATTGAGTTGGCGAAGGCTATTTTTGAGCGTTATTCTTCGTTGGAACACGATCCTTTGCAAGTAGCGTTGTTAGTTGTGAAAGCCGAAATCAGACAATTTTATTAAGCGATGAAAAAAGTAGCCATACAAGGAGGGAAGTCTTCGTTTCACGATATCGCTGTCAATGAGTTTTTTGACGAACCTGTTGCTATCATAGAGTGTGCTACATTTGAGGAACTTTGTACATCGCTAAAATCAGAGGAAGCGGATTATGGTTTTATGGCTATTGAAAATTCGATAGCGGCAAGTATTTTATTGAATTACCAATTGATAAAAGATTACAGTTTTTATATTGTAGGAGAGCATCAATTACGTATTATTCAAAATTTGATGGCATTGCCTAACCAAAAAGCTACAGATATTACAAAAGTACGTTCGCATTATATGGCACTTCGCCAATGCAACGAATATTTATTGGCTCATCCACATATTGAAGTAGAAGAATATTACGATACTGCCGATAGTGCGAAATTAGTCGCTGAAAAACAATTGTTAGGCGAAGGAGCGATAGCAAGTTACAAGGCAGCAGAAATGTATGGTTTAGAGATAATAGATGAAAGTATTGAGACGATTAAACAAAATTTTACTCGCTTTCTTGTGCTCTCTAAGACCAAAAATACGCACTTAAATACAATAAAAAACAAAGCGACATTGAGTTTTGAATTACCAGACAAAGTAGGGAGTTTGGCGTTAGCTTTGGAGATAGTTGTTCGACATAAAATAAACCTCACAAAAATTCAATCTATTCCAATTATAGGGAAGCCAGACCAATATACCTTTTATCTGGAGTGTACATGGGATGAGAAAGACCATATTGCACGTTGTTTGGTGGAATTGAGGAATATTATTCCAAATTTCAGGATATTAGGAGAGTACCAAAAATTTGATTTTTAGAAATGATTGAAGTTGCCGACCGCATCAAAGATGTAAAACCTTATTATTTTGTAAAGAAATTAGAACAAGTAAGGAAGTTAAAAGACGAGGGTTTTGATGTGATTAATTTTGGGATAGGAAGCCCTGATTTAGCACCAGCCACCTCGGTTGTAGAGGCATTAACACAATCGGCAGAGCAAGAAGATAGTCACGGATACCAACCTTATGGTGGTCTTCCAGAGCTAAAAGAAGCGATGTCTTCGTGGTATAAAAACACGTATGATTTACAATTTTCGGCAGATGAAATATTGCCTTTAATGGGTTCTAAAGAAGGAATACTACATACGACATTGGCTTTTGTCAATCCTGGAGATGAGGTGTTAATTCCCAATCCTGGCTACCCGACTTACCGTTCGTTGAGTACCTTGTTGGGAGCGAAAGTAGTTGATTACAATTTAACAGAAAATAACAATTGGCAATTAGATTTTGATGAATTAGAACAATTGGTTTCTCCTAAAACAAAATTGATTTGGGTAAATTATCCGCACATGCCGACAGGAACTCCTTCGGATAGAGCTAAAATGGAGGAGCTGATTACTTTTGCTAAAAAACATAAACTACTTATCTGTCACGATAACCCGTACAGTTTGGTGTTAAACGAAACAAAACCACAAAGTATCTTTCAATTAGCGGGTGCTGATGAGGTAGCGGTAGAGTTTAATTCGTTGAGTAAGTCACACAATATGGCAGGTTGGCGTGTAGGGATGGTTGTAGGCAATCAAACAGTAATAAAAAACCTATTACGAGTAAAAAGTAATATTGATTCGGGAATGTTTAAAGGTATTCAGAAAGCAAGTATTGAGGCACTCAATTTACCTTACGAATGGCACCAAGAAAGGAACGCTATTTACAAAGAAAGACAAGAGTGGGTCTTTAAGATTTACGACTTATTGAGTATAGAATATGATGAAAATCAGTTGGGTATGTTTGTGTGGGGGCGACCAAATAAAAAAAGTCCTGCAAAAGATATCAACATATTTATCAACAATACTTTAGAGCAATTGCATATCTTTTTTACACCAGGAGAAATCTTTGGAACTAACGGTAAAGGTTATATACGAGCATCTCTATGCGTAGAATTAGAAGAAATAAAAAAAGCATATAAAAAAATAAAGGCATACTATATCCACAAAACGAAAGAGGTATAGTAGGAAAAAGGTAGTGTTTTTTGCGTAGGTATAATAACCTAATTTGTTGTTATTCAGTATATTCAAATACCAAACGAAATATACAAACCAACTAACGAATAATTATATGCAGAACTACCAAACCGAACGAGTAATGATTTTGGATGATAATGATATTGATAATTTCATTACCCAACGTGTGCTCAATAAGTCACACTTTACTAAACAGGTTGATATTTGTAACTCAGGAGTGGAACTATTAGAATACCTAAAGAGGAATGAGCATCATTTGGATAAAATACCAGAGGTTATTTTTGTGGATTTGAATATGCCTGTAATCAAGGGATTTGTATTCTTGTTTGAATTTAACGCATTGTCAAAAGCACTTAAAGACAAGTGTCAAATAATCGTACTTTCGAGTTTAAAAGAAGATTTATCGGTAGATAAGGTATTACAAAATGAGTTTGTTGCTGATTTTATAGCTAAGCCATTAACAGCATCTGCGTTAAAGAATATGCAACGAGTTAGAAAATTCGCTTAAGACCAGCTTTAATGCGAACTTTAGATTTTTTATTGAAGGTAATTTTTACTTTAGCGCCTTCTTTCCAACTTACGGTGTCGTAAGCAATCCATTTTTTGTCTCCCTCAGAGATTTCGTAACGGTAATAACCGCCATTAAAATCAACGTGTTCTATAAAAGCACCTCCTTTACGGTTGCGGTTTTTTTCGATTAACACATCTTCAGGACGAACGCCTGACTTATCATCTAAATAATTTAATTCTCCCAACAGCTCGGCGACATATTTGTTTCGAGGTTTTTTGTAAATATCCATAGGTTTTCCTTTTTGGATAAATTGACCTTCGTCCATTACTATCAACTGATTAGCTAATTGAAAAACGTCTTCAGCATCATGTGTCACCAATACGACGGTGATTTGGTAAATATCTACAATCGAACGAATAAGTTTTCTTAATTTTCGTTTCCTTCCACCATCTAAACTATTAAACGGCTCATCCATCAACAATACGTCAGGTTCGTTTGCTAAAGCCTGAGCAATAGCTACACGCTGTTGTTGACCACCAGACAACTGTTTAATAATTCTTTTTCTATATTGTTCCAGCCCACAAACTTGAAGTAGCTCGGTCGTTCTTTTTTGAATAAAATCTTCAGGGTACTTTCTTAATTTATAGTCTAATACCTCTTCAATACGATGATTAGGGAATAAATCGTAGTCTTGACGAACAATCTCAATATCAGGGTCGCCAGGGATTAATATCTCAGAAGGGTAGTGGAGTTTTTTCTTGTTGATATAAACACGTCCATTATCAGGCTCTAAATACCCAGAAATCATTTGAAGTAGTGAGGATTTACCACAGCCACTTTCACCAAAGATAGCAACGACTTCACCAGCAGATGCTGTAAAAGAAACGTCTCTTACCGCACGCATATCTGCATCGTATGCTTTTGATATATTCTTAATTTCTAGTATTTTTCCCATAGCCTAAAGTGCAAGTTACAAAATATCCTTAATGAATAGGGCAAGACGAAAGTAAATGTTGTTGGTTTTCACTTATCAACACAAAAAAGTACGAAGAGGTTATTCACAATTTATTTATTATTCGAATGAAATTTTTATCTTGAAACTATGAAACTTTGTATAGCCGAAAAGCCAAGTGTAGCCAAGGACCTCGCCCATATTTTGGGGGCAAAATACCGTAAAGACGGTTATTTTGAAGGGAATGGTTATTATGTATCGTGGACTTTCGGTCATTTGTGTACGCTCAAAGAACCAGATGATTACCATTCGTCATTAAAACGGTGGCGCTTACAAAGTTTACCGATTATACCTCCACAATTTGGTATTAAACTTATTCAACGTAACGGAATAGAAAAACAATTCAGAACCATAGAAACTTTGGTTGCTCAATCAGATGCAATTATCAACTGTGGTGATGCGGGACAAGAAGGAGAATTGATACAACGTTGGGTATTACAAAAAGCAAATAATAAAAAACCTGTACAACGACTCTGGATATCTTCCTTGACAGAAGAGGCAATTCGTGAAGGGTTTTCTAATTTAAAACCAGCATCTGATTTTGATAATTTATACGCAGCAGGGAGTGTTCGTGCGATTGGAGATTGGTTATTGGGAATAAATGCAACACGACTTTATACACTCAAATACGGTCAAAATAAGCAGGTTTTATCGATTGGTCGTGTACAAACACCTACGTTGGCATTGATTGTTAACCGTCATTTGGAGATAGAAAACTTTGTTTCGGAGACGTATTGGGAACTGAAAACAAAATACAGGAATGTAGTTTTTTCGGCACGAAAGGGGAAGTTTTTAGAGAAAGAAAAGGCAGAACTTGCGTTGGTAGAAATCAAACAAACTCCTTTTGTAGTCGAAAGTTTTACGAAGAAAAAAGGGAAAGAATACGCCCCAAAACTGTTTGATTTGACTTCTTTACAGGTGGAATGTAACAAGAAATTGGGTTATTCGGCAGAGGAAACATTGAAATATGTACAAGGCTTGTACGAAAAAAAGCACGTGACTTATCCTCGTGTAGATACCACGTATTTACCTGATGATATGTATCCGAAAATGAAAGGTGTTTTAGATAGTTTAGTAGGGTATTCTGCCTTTACAAAGCCAATTACGGACAAACCGATAAAGAAATCAAAACGTATTTTTGATAATAAAAAAGTTACTGATCACCACGCTATTATTCCTACTAATGTATGGCCAGGAGGGAGTAACTTGATGGAAACGGAAAAGCGTGTTTATGATATTATTGCCCGACGTTTCATTGCCAACTTTATGGAAGACTGTGAAGTCTCAAAAACAGAAGTATTAGGGAATGCTAATAAGGTCGGTTTTAAAGCAACAGGTAAACAGATTTTAAGTCCTGGTTGGCGAACAATTTACCAAAAAGATAAAAAAGTAGAAGACGACGAAAACGAATCAAAATCAGAGGATAACCAAGAGTTACCTGAGTTTAAAGAAGGAGAGTCAGGTGAACACCAACCGTTGTTGGGTGAGAAAATGACAAGTCCACCAAAACCCTTGACTGAAGCGACTTTACTTCGTGCAATGGAAACAGCAGGGAAACATATTGACGATGATACGTTGCGAGAGGCTTTAAAAGAAAATGGAATTGGTCGTCCATCTACTCGTGCCAATATTATAGAAACTTTATTTCGTCGAAAATATGTGGTCAGAAAGCGTAAATCGCTTATTCCTACAACCACAGGTGTTGAGCTTATTCAAACAATTGACAATGATTTGTTGAAATCTGCGCAGTTGACAGGGGAGTGGGAACAGAAAATGCGTCTTATTGAGCGAGGTGAGTATGAGGTAAAAACCTTTATGAACGAGCTCAAAGGAATGGTTACCGAGGTGGTTGAGCAAGTGAAAACAGCTCAAAACAAGAAAATAACGATTTTAGACGATAAGGAAGTAGCTGAAACCAAGAAGAAGCGAGTGAAAAAAGAGAAAAAACCTGAAGAACCATTAGTTTGTCCTAAATGTAAAAATGGAGGGATACTGAAAGGAGGTAGTGCGTTTGGTTGCTCGGCTTACAAATCGGGTTGTGACTTTAGAGTACCCTTTGTCTTGTTTGATAAAAAACTTACAGAGACACAGACCAATGCACTGATTAGAAAAGGGAAATCGCATTTAATAAAAGGAATACCCATGAATGGAGAGAAAAAAGAGGGCTTTTTTGTACTAGATGGTAGTTTTAATATTCTTTTTGAAGAGAAGAAATAGGGTATTCGGCAGAAATAAATAAAATCCTGTTACACAAAAAAAACACCCGATAAGTTCTGACTCTATCGGGTGTTTTTGTATTAAATAGAATTGGTTTTAAGCACCTAAATCTTTTTGTTATTTTAGCTATTTTCTCTTCTAACTCTGCTTTCACTTTATCGTAATTTTCAGCTTTATCAAGTGTTGCTTTTACACCAAAATAGAACTTTATTTTAGGTTCAGTACCAGATGGACGAGCAGAAATTTTACTACCGTCTTCTGTTATAAATTGCAAAACATTTGATTTTGGTAAATCAATCACTGTTTCCTTACCTGTGATTAAGTTTGTTGTTGTTTGTGCTTCGTAATCTTTTACTTCGACAACTTTCGAACCGTTAAGTACCTTTGGTGGGTTTTCACGGTAGTTTTTCATCATCTCTTGAATCTCTTCTGCACCAGATTTTCCTTTTTTAGTAATTGAAATTAATGATTCGTAATAAAAGCCAAACTCTAAATAAAGGTCAGTTAATAAATCAAAAACAGATTTGTTTTCTGAACGAGCAAAAGCAACCATCTCGGCAATGAAAGCAGCAGAAGCAACAGCATCTTTATCACGAACGGCTTCACCGATTAAATAACCGTAGCTTTCTTCGCCACCTCCGATAAATACTTTTTTACCTTCACGTTCACGAATAATACCCGCAATAAATTTAAAACCAGTCAAGACGTCAAGCGACTCAACATTAAAATTTTTAGCGATAGCAGCAATTAATTCTGTTGTTACAATTGTCTTGACAATGTATTGGTTGCCATCTAATTTCTTTTTGTCATGCCAAAATTTCAAAAGGTAATAAATCAATAATGCACCTGTTTGATTGCCGTTTAATAATTCGAATTTACCGTGCTTGTTTTTAGCAGCAATACCAATTCTATCTGCATCAGGGTCTGTTGCCATGACCAAATCAGCATCTATTTTTTTAGCTTCTTCCAACGCCATAGACATCGCTTCAGCCTCCTCTGGGTTTGGGTAAACTACCGTCGAAAAATTTCCGTCGGGTGTAGATTGTGCTTTTACTGAATGCACATTTTCAAAACCTATTTTCTTTAAAATGTCAGGAATTAATTTGTAACCCGTTCCGTGAATTGGAGAATAAACAATTTTCAGGTCTTTTTGCTGAGCAATAATCTCAGGAGCTAAACTCAAACTTGCAATTTGGTCTAAGTATAATTTATCTATTTCTTCGCCAATTGTTTCTATCAAGTCAGGATTTCCATCAAACTTAATTTTGTCGATAGAAGTGATTTTTGCCACTTCATCAGTAATGTTTTGGGTCGTGAGGAGCGATGACTTGTGCACCATCATCCCAATAAACCTTGTAGCCGTTGTATTCTTTAGGGTTGTGTGATGCCGTCAAAACAATACCACCTTGACAACCAAAATGTCTAACTGTAAACGAAAGTTCAGGCGTAGGACGTAAACCGTCAAACAAATAAACTTTTATGCCGTTAGCAGAAAAGATATTGGCTACAATTTGAGAAAAGGGAACGCTGTTGTTACGGCTATCGTGTGCAATAGCAACCGAAACTTGTTGATTAGGAAATGATTGCAATAAGTAATTAGCAAACCCTTGTGTGGCAGCACCCAACGTGTATTTGTTCATTCTATTCGAACCAACACCCATAATACCTCTTAATCCACCTGTTCCAAATTCTAAATTCTTATAAAAAGCATCAGTTAATTCTTCCTCTTTGTTATTATCTACTAAAGATTGAATCTCTTTTTTTGTGTCTTGGTCGTAGTTTCCTGACAACCATTTTTCAATTTTATTTTTTTAATATCTTGTTCCATCGAAGGTAAAAGTTTTAGTCGTATCAATTTAAAATAACGTTAAAATAAACGCTAAAAGTAAATAACCAGTGGCTATTTGTCTTATAAAGAGATAAATCCGAATCGTTTTGTGTAACGAAGAAGGAAAAAATCTCTTTAAGCAATTTAACTAAAAAAACCCTTTAATTTGCCTTTTTAAGTCCTTTTTTTGTAAATTTGGTAAAAAATAAGATTATGGATTTAGTTACGCTGAATAAAATGTTGACGGATATCGTTCGTTTTAAAAATAAATTGTCTGCAATGGATTATAGCAATGAGGCTTATGATGCTATTGAAGACGAGTTACACGAAATTGAAGACGAGTTTAACGAAGAGTTTGGCGAATATTTAGAGGATGTATTAATTGATATTCACGAAGACTTGGCTACAGATTCAGAAATATTATTACCAACAGCTTATTTGGCTGATAAATATGTACCCGCAGGAGAAGATAAAGACGGAGATGCGTTGTTTCAGATACCAAGTGGTTCGGGTGTTTATATCGAAAATGATGACGACAAAGTAAAACCAACAATTGTTATTGTTACCAACCCCAGCTCGTTTTGCTCTTTACAAAAACAGCAAATTTGACTCAATGGTTTGGAAAGTAAAAAAGAAATAAATTACACATTAAAATGGTAATCAAACGAGTTCAATGAAATTTATTTTGTTGAACTCTTCTTGTATATAGACGTAAGGTCAGTTGAATGAAATTCCTCAAAAAAATATTCCCTTTAAAACAAACGTTAGAAGACGAGGTGATACGTTTGCGTTTGTTGGAGTCGAATGATTTTTTTCAATTAACTAAAATTGCTTTTGAGGAAACCATTTGGACTTATTTTGTTGAAAGAATAACTAATGAAGCTGAGTTAAAAAACTGGGTAGAAGGAGCTGTTTATGACTATATACACAAGCAACGTGTGCCTTTTGTCATCGAACTAAAAGCAACGAAACAAATTGTTGGCTGTACCAGTTACGGTAATTTTTCGGAAAGAGACAACCGTTTAGAGATTGGTTGGACGTGGCTGGGAAATGAATTTCAGCAAGCGGGAATAAACCAACGTGCTAAAAATTTGTTACTACGTTACGCCTTTGAATTCTTAGAAGTGCGGCGGGTGGAGTTTAAAACGGATGCGTTAAATATTGCATCTAAAAAAGCCTTAAAAAAACTGGGGGCAACCCAAGAAGGTACACTTCGTCAAAACACCTTAGTTCAAAAGGGACGCTGGAGAGATACGGTTTGTTTCAGTATACTAAAATCGGAGTGGGAGAGTAGATTGTAGCTCATCTAAGATACAAATCATTAAAAATACCTTACCTTTGTAGTAAGCAAGCCACCTTATCGCTGTTTCGATTTATTGGAAGAGAGGAAAGTCCGGGCAACATAGAGTACTATACTTCTTAACGGGAAGAGTTTCGATTTATCGAAATATAGCTAGTGTCGCAGAAAATAACCGCCTTAACTTGTTAAGGTAAGGGTGAAAAGGTGAGGTAAGAGCTCACCAGTATCTTGGGTGATCAAGGTAGCTGGATAAACCTTATGGGTTGAAAACTCAAATAGGTCAGGTCGTTGTTTCGGCAACAAGAAGTTACTCGCTTCTTTCCTGACGGGTAGAGTGATGGAGCCTACGAGTGATTGTAGGCCTAGAGAAATGATAGGGCTTTCGCTAATGAGTTTACTTATTAGGTCACGATTGACAGGACCCGGCTTATCGGCTTGCTTTTTTATTGCTTTTAAAACAAAAATCCCAACCGATAAATTATCAGTTGGGATTTTTTTATAGCTATTAATCCGTGTAACGAATCAATTATTTTCTTTTAACTACTTTTTGAACAGCCTTTACAATACTTGGCGTGTTCAAACCGTATTTGTCCATCAATTCTGCGGGAGCTCCACTTTCTCCGAAAGTGTCATCTACAGCAACAATCTCGATAGGAGAAGGTAATTCTCTTCCTAATATACTTGCGATAGTTTCACCTAAACCACCAGCAATTTGGTGTTCTTCAGCAACAACTACACAACCTGTTTTTTTAACAGATTTCAAAACAGCTTCTTTATCCAAAGGTTTGATAGTCGCCATATTGATGATTTCAACATCGATGCCTAATTTCTCTAATTCGTGTCCAGCCTCGATAGCTGGCCAGATTAAGTGACCGTTAGCAATGATGGTAACATCGTTTCCTTCGTTCAAAACATCTGCTTTACCGATAATAAACTCTTTGTCGGCAGGAGTGAAGTTAGGCACAGCAGGACGTCCAAATCTTAAATAAACAGGACCATCATGTTTAGCCACAGCAATGGTTGCATTTTTTGTTTCATTGTAATCACACGTGTGAATAACCGTGAAACCAGGTAACATTTTCATCATCCCAATATCTTCCAATACTTGGTGAGTAGCACCATCTTCCCCTAATGTCAACCCACAGTGAGAAGCAGCAACTTTTACGTTTTTACCTGAGTAAGCTACTTCCTGACGCAATTGGTCATACACACGACTTGTAGAAAAGTTAGCAAAAGTACCTGTAAAAGGGATTTTACCACCGATAGTCATACCTGCAGCCATTCCTATCATGTTTGCTTCCGCAATACCAGCTTGAAAGAATCTTTCAGGAAATTCATTTTTAAAAGCATCCATTTTCAATGAACCAGTTAAATCGGCACATAAAGCGACAACGTTTTTGTCGTTTTTACCAGCCTCTAATAATCCTGCTCCAAAACCTGAACGAGTGTCTTTTTTTTTCTGAGTATTCGAATTTTTTCATCTTTTTATCTATTGTATCCTCTAAAGGATGATTTTACTGTTTGTAAGGACAACACAAGTTGTCTTTTATTATTTGATTAACCTAATCGGTGTCGTTTTCCCCTGAATAAATTTTGAATTCACTCACCGTTGTATGAATAGAGCCTTTTGCTGTTTTTGCTCGGAAAACAATTTTATATTTCCCAGGTTGAATAGCCAAACTTGTTCTTGGTGATTTTGTGTTTAATGTATAAATCAATTCAGACGTTCCGTCTTTCTTAATCTGATAAATTGTACCATAACCAGGTGGATTGTCTAATATACTCACTTTGCCAGGAGAAGGAATATCTATTCTAGTTAATTGACTTTGTTTAATTACAACCGTTCGCTTGATACGAGGGAGACTTAATATTTCAATAGCATAACTACCCACTAATAGATTTTCTGTTTTGTTTTCATCTAAAAGATGGATGGTCGAAGCTTTCCCCTTTTTTACGAATAATCGTTTTTAAGTTTTTGTATTCGTGCATATTTCCTTGTGAGAAACGAAGACTTCCTTGTGGCGTTTTTACTTTTATAATTGTAAAGGCATCGGTAATTTGAATGTTTTTCTTTACCACTTTTGGTATGGTGTGAATGACTAAATCATAAACAGGTACAGGGGTCTATTTGTACGTGGTCTGATTTTCCTTTTGCATTGATTTGGTGTACATAATCGTATTCTGTAACACCAGTAGAGTGGCTCAGAAAAGACATGTTTACATTTGTTTCTGTCGCTTTTCCTTTACTGTCTAACAAATCAACACGTACCCAAGAGTCCATCATCGATTGTTGGATGATTTTTGTAAGGTATTTCTTTAATTGTTTAGAAGATTTGGCGTTATGAAATTTTCCCTAAACAGTTAAACTGACTTTCGTATTTTAAAGGCATATTAATACCAACAACAAATGGACGGAGGAAAATATGTTTGGTTTGAAGTTGTTTAGAAATAGCACAAGGGTCGCCATCACACGACTCTAAACCATCTGTAATGATGATAATGACATTACGTACGTTTTTTTCTTTTTTGAAATCTTTTGTTGCTTGTAATAAAGAATAAGCAATAGGTGTCACGCCCTTGCGGGCGAATATCCTGCAATTTGTTTTTTAATATTTGGTGATTTTTAGGAGCAAACGAAACTTCCAGTTTTGTGTCCTTACAGTTTTGGTATTTCTTATTGAATTGGTGTCCATAAACACGTAACCCCAGTTCTACATTTTTGACAGTTGCTAACGAATCAACCAATTCAGAGAGAATTGTTTTGGCAACTTGAATTCTTTGTTTGCCTTCCCATTGGGCAAGCATACTTCCTGAACCATCCAATAAAAATAAAATACGGGTTTTAGGTTCGGGGGCATTAGGGTCTCTTTGAAGTTGGGCATTGCTCGAAAAAGCAATACCCATCATCAATAAAAGTACAATATGTACGAGACGAATTTTCATTAAAAATCGCCTAATGTTTCTTCTAATTGTCCTAAGGCATTAGCTAATTGCTCATCATTAGGAGCGGCACCGTGCCATTTGTGTGTACCTTCCATAAAGTCGATACCAGCACCCATTTCAGATTTCAATAAAATCATAACAGGTTTACCTTTTCCACACCTAGTTTTCGCTTTTTCTAAATCAGCAACTACCGATGCCATATCGTTTCCTTTTTCAGTAACGATAACGTCCCATCCAAAAGCTTTGTATTTAGCCTCTAAATCCATAAGAGAAAGAACAGCATCACAAGGGCCGTCAATTTGTTGCCCATTGTAATCAATTGTAGCAATCAAATTATCTACTTTGTTGTGGGCAGCATACATTGCCGCTTCCCAAACTTGCCCTTCTTGTTGTTCACCATCTCCCATCAAAACATAAACAAGTTTATCTTCTTTGTTTAGTTTTTTTGTTAAGGCAGTACCAATTGCTGCAGATAGCCCTTGTCCTAAAGAACCAGCTGCCATACGGATACCAGGAAGTTTTTCGTGTGTTGCAGGGTGTCCTTGCAATCTTGAATTAATTTTTCTGTGCGTACTTAATTCTTTTACAGGAAAATAACCTGCACGAGCCAATACACTGTAATAAACCGCTGAAATATGACCGTTAGAAAGGAAGAAAATATCTTCACCTGTTCCGTCCATATTAAAGTTGGTGTCATGTTTCATTAATTTGAAAAACAAAGCAACAAAATAATCAGCACAACCTAAAGCACCTCCTGGGTGACCAGAGCCTACACTGTGTACCATTCGAAGGATATCTCTACGTACTTGTGAAGCTACCTTTTCTAATTCTTGAATTGATTTTTCTGCCATGATTAAGCTTTTATGATTTGACTCGTGTGTTCTTTTGTTTTTACTTTTTCGATAATATCTACTATTGTACCGTTTTCATCGATAACAAACGTAGTTCTTACAATTCCCATGTAAGTTTTTCCGTAATTCGTTTTTTCTCTCCAAACACCGTAAAGATTCACTAATTCACCTTCTGTATCTGATAATAAAGAGAAAGGAAGGTCGTATTTAGCGATAAAGTTTTGGTGTCTTTTTTCAGAATCCATACTTGCCCCTAAAACAACATAACCTTCTTTTAGAAGTGTTTGGTAGTTGTCTCTTAGGTTACAAGCTTGCATAGTGCAACCTGGCGTACTGTCTTTTGGGTAAAAATAAAGCACAACTTTCTTTCCTGCGAAATCAGTTAGGCTTATTTCTTTTCCATTTTCGTCCTTACAAACAAATGCAGGAGCTTTGTCTCCGATTTTTAACATTAGAGTAGTTTTTTGGCAAAGGTAGTAATGTTTCCTTGGTTATCGGTGACTTTAACTGATAAATCTCCTTTTAAAACCTGATTTTTATTTTTCAATTCAGACCATATTTTACCTGATTTGTAATCGTAATTCATCAAAATCCATTTTCCATTGACTTTTACCGTGTAACCCTTAATTCCTGACCGTTCGTCTTTAATGATAAACGCCAAGTTGTGGTTGTTTACCCAAAGCGGTTTGATAGTCGGAGGAATAGAGTCATTTAAGTATTTGAACTTACCTAAGTTCCTCGTTCTAAAAGCCAAACCTTCAGTTGTCCACCAATTGTTTTCATAACCCAATCGTCCTCTGTAGTCGATATGGTAAGCTCCTAAGTAAGGGTTTTGAGCTTTTTTTAACGCTTTATTTGTTACTGTGTAATTTTTGTAGATGGGCAAATGGGCATCACCTAAAGTTATGTTGTCGCCATCGCTTTTAGCCATAAGATACATAGTGCTGTAAATAACGTTTTTTGGAATGCTTATTTTAAACTCGTTGTAATTGAGAACATAATTCTTATTTATTTTGATTTGTTGTAAATAAGAAAAGTTAAGTAATTCACTTCCTTGCGAAATAGATTGAGGAACTCCTTGGGTCAAATCAATCAAATAAACTGTCCCCTTTCCTTTGTGGTAGGCGGGAGATATTGCTTTCTCATCGTTTATTAAATGTGTAGTAATAGGAGCTTCAGTTAGTAACGGAACAGTTACTCGCATAGTGTTATCTATAATTGTATAAGTGACTTCCTTATTCGGTTTTTTCGGATAGGTTATTTTGGGGCGTTTGTTTTTTACCCAAAAGACCAAACGAGAAGTATTGCCATAAGTGTCGGTACAAGTGATTTTTATTTTGTGCGGACGGTTATCATTGAAATGTAGAATACCTTTATTGGTAAACGTATCATAAAAATCGAGACGGTTTTTTTCGTTGTGGTAAATTTTGTAAAATCGTCTGCCAATTGTTTTGTTCAGTCTAAAGTTAACGTGTTCGTTAATCATTCGGGTGTGAGCAAAAGAGAAATGGTCAATATTCAAATCATAAAAAACAGTACCATCAACGGCTATTTTTAACTCGTAAATACCGTTTCTGTTGTTTGCACCATTTAGTTTATCTATTGTTTCTAAATTGAGGTGAAAAGCACCTTGTGTGAAAATCGTATCTTTTCCTACCAATGAATACACACCGTGACCGCTGTTTTTAATAGCAAAAACTTTTTCATCAAACTCTCCATTTATTCTCGATTGGATAGAAAGTGGACTGATAGCTAAATTTTTGATAACAGGAGGGATGTTGTCTTTCACTTCTTTAAAACCAAACAATAAAGGGTTTAAAGGTTCTTGCTTACTGTTTCTTATTTCAAAATGCAAATGAGGTCCCATCGAACCTCCCGTGTTTCCTGACGCACCGATAACTTCTCCTTTTTTTATTTTTATAGCTCCTCGTTTCGGGAAATAATTTACCGAAAAAGACTTGCTACTGTATTGTACCGCACGGATAATACTATCTATGCGAGGGTTGTAATGTTGCAAATGTGCATAAACTGTCGTGTAACCATTGGGGTGATCGATGTAAATCGCCTTACCGTAACCGTAAACCGATATTTTGATTCGAGAAACGTAACCGTCAGCAGAAGCATAAACATTTAATCCTTGCCTACCACCTGTTTTGATATCAATGCCTGAATGGAAATGATTGGAACGCAATTCGCCAAATGTCCCTGATAAAGAAGCTTGTTGTCCCGATTTGATAGGGAATTGAAAATAACCTTGTGGGTGTTTTTGTGCAAAAGAGTGACTTCCTAAAAAGATAAAAAGTAAAGCAAATAGATAAGTGTGTTTTTTCATAATAGTTGGTTAATAAGGAGGTTATCTGATTTCAAAATCGAGTAATTTCTCCTCTTCAATAAAACCTGTTAATCGGTCGCCAATCGCAATCGGAGCGACACCAGCAGGTGTGCCTGTCAATATAATATCTCCTTTTTTTAAGAATATAAATTTACTGATGTAAGCAATCAGTTCGTTAACAGAAAACAACATTTCAGATGTATTGGCTTTTTGTACCTCTTTGTCATTGATTTTAAGTGAGAAATTAACTTCGTCAATTGATTTTAAATCAGCCACAGGTCGGAAGGTCGAAAGAGGTAAAGCGTCATTAAAACCTTTTGCTAAATCCCAAGGTAATCCTTTTTCTCTCGCCTCGTTTATCAAGTCCACTGCGGTAAAATCTATACATAAGCCATATTCGGAATAGTACTTATGTGCAAACTTAGATGCAATATTTTTGCCAGGTTTGTCAATTTTGATAACAACCTCTACTTCGTAATTGATTTCTTTAGAAAAAGTAGGGTGATAAAACGGCTTGTTTTTCAATAAAATAGAGGTGTCTTGTTTAAAGAAAATGATAGGCTCTTTTGGTTTCTCTCCCTTTTGAACCTGTCCTAAATAATTTTTTCCAACGCCGATTATCTTCATTTTCAATGATTTTTTGAGTATTATTACCAAAGATAACAAGACCGATTGTATAATCGCCAAAGAAGTGCGATACTTTCATTTTAATATCTTATTTTTGAAACCAAAGAATATAAAACCAGTCTATGAAACGTATTTTGATTATTTTGTTAGCCGTTGTATCGTTGGGTGCTTGTAAGAAAGTAGAGGAGAAAATTTTTGGACCTTTAAAAAAAGAAAGTTTGGCGTACAAATCATTATTGATTGATTCGGTGTTGGCACACAACTCCGAAACTGTTAAATATATAGAGTTTGATACCATCAACATGTTGGTGAAAGTGATTTATGATGAAGACAAAGGTGATATTTCAGAATTGGAAGGTTATATCGAAAGACTTGATTTGGTCGCACCTATTGTCTCTGATTCGGTAGCTAACCAAGCAATAGCAGATCAGTTGAAAGAGGCTAAAACAGATTCTACATTAAATGACTTTATAGCAAAAACCATTGTTTCTGATATTGAGACAAAGCGTTTAGATTCAATAAAAAAAGCACATTTGCTACGTGATCAAGAGGCAGATGATAGCTTGAAACAGGTTGTAGCTACATTGGATAGTTTGAGAAAAGATACGGTTGGTCAGTAATTATTTTTTATACTCTATATATAGATAAAATCAATGTTGTGGTTTGCGACTTTGTTCCCGGCTGTTGCTAACGGCTTAGGGATTGACGAGAAAATCCTTTTGGCTCTTTGCTGTTTTTTTTTGATAGTGCATGTGCCTAAATAGATAATGGGAAATAAAAGTTACGAAGTAACCGCCAAAAGATTGTAACAAAAAGCCCGACCCGCTCTTGGTTTTGTCGGTTAACTTGTTTTCTATCGGTAAAACCTACTATGAAATAGTCAGAAATCAGTTCGTTGAAAAGGGGAAGCTCCAACTGTGTGTTTTTATTTTTATTTTAAGCGAATAAATCATTTAGTCTTTGTATATTGAGTAAATAGGAAAGAAAAGGCACAAATGAAGGATATTATATTAGCAATTGACGGAAATTCGGGGTGTGGGAAAAGCACTACGGCAAAAATGGTAGCAAAGGAATTGGGCTATAGTTATATTGACACGGGCGCGATGTATCGTGCGACGACTTTGTATTTTTTGAGAAATTATGTGCGTTTGACCAATGATGGAGATGTGGAGGCGGCGTTGAAGCATATTTCGATAGAGTTTATCTTTAATAAGAAGTTTCAGGCAACGGAAACGTATTTGAATGGTTTGCGAGTGGAGAAAGAAATTCGTTCGATGAAGGTGGCAAATAAGGTGAGTGAAGTGGCTGCTTTACCGATTGTACGCCATGCGATGGTGGCTCTACAACAAAAAATGGGCGAAGGAAAAGCAGTTGTGATGGACGGTAGAGATATTGGAACTACGGTTTTTCCTAAGGCAGAATTTAAGATTTTTATGTCTGCGGATACTAAGGTACGTGCGGCTCGTCGTCAAAAAGAACTCTTATTGAAAGGAGAAACGGTGACTTTACAAGAAATTATCCACAATTTGGAAGAGCGTGACCGTATCGACTCGACAAGAGCAGAGAGCCCGTTGCGTAAGGCTGATGATGCTTATGTGTTGGATACTACCAATTTAACGATAGATTCGCAGGTGCAATATATCTTGAAATTGATCAAAGAGAAGAAATAATATTTTTCTTTTTATATAGAAAGATAATAAACACAGAAAAAAAGAGGTTTAGCGAAGTGCTAAATTAAAGAAATTGCTTAAATTTGTCAGTATTCGTGAATAGTCTAAACTGAACGTTTTTAAGGTAGAATGTCAAAAGTAGTAAAGCTAAAAAAAGGTTTGAATCTAAGTATTCAAGGTGAACCCTCTTCAACTGTTGTTGAATTGGCATCTGATACTTACGCTATCAAGCCTACCGACTTTATTGGTTTTAAAAAACCAAAAGTTCTTGTTAAACCTGGAGATAAGGTTAAAGCAGGAACACCACTTTATTTCGATAAAGATTTTCCAGAGGTGAAATATACGTCACCTGTGAGTGGAGAAGTTATCGAAGTAAAAAGAGGATCTCAAAGAAGATTACTAGAAATCATTGTTAAAGCTGATGCAGATAATGCGTTTGAAGACTTTAAGCAATATTCAATTTCTGAATTGGGAGGTATAAGTGCAGATGATGCCAAAACTCAAATTCTTGAGTCTGGTATTTGGCCAAGTTTCATTCAGCGTCCATACGCTGTTGTCGCTAAGCCTACAGATACACCTCGCTCAATATTTATTTCAGGGTTTGATTCGTCGCCTTTAGCTCCAGATTACAATTTGGTGTTAAAAGGAGAAGAGAAAACATTTGAAGCAGGACTTGAGGTGTTGAAGAAACTTTGTAAGGATGTTCAATTAACGTTGAACTCTGATGCTGAAATTTCTACTGTATTTTCTTCTGTAAAAGGAGTGCAAGTAAATAAGGTTTCTGGACCGCACCCAGCAGGGAATGTAGGTATTCAAATCCATCATATCGCTCCTATTAATAAAGGAGAGGTTGTTTGGACGATTGACCCGTTTGCTGTGGCTCAGATAGGAAAACTTTTCTTAGAAGGTAAATACGACGCAACAAGAATTATCACTGTTGCTGGACCGGAAGTAAAAGATCCAAAATATATCAAAACAAAAGTAGGTGCTAATGTTAGTGCTTTGCTTGCTAATAACTTAAACTCTGAACACGTTCGTGTTGTTTCTGGAAACTTGTTGACTGGAGATAAAATCGAAAAAGAGGGGTTTGTAGGGTATTATGCTAATACTATTTCTGTATTGACAGAAGGGGATGATTACCGAGTATTCGGTTCTTTTGCTCCATCAGCAAGTCGTTACAGTGTGTCTCGTGCTTTTGGGTTGTTCTCATTTATTCATGGGAAATCTAAAAAGTTTAGCTTTGATACAAATATCAATGGCGAGCACAGACCATTTGTACAATCAGGTATAATGGAGAAAGTGTTACCTATGGATATCTATCCAGTTTATCTATTGAAAGCTATTTTGGCTGAAGATTTTGATGAGATGGAAGCATTAGGAATTTATGAAGTAGCCGAAGAAGATTTTGCTTTGTGTGAGTTTGTGGATTCATCGAAAAATGAAGTTCAATCAATCATCCGTAAAGGAATCGATTTAATGTTATATAGTTAAGATGAGTTTCATTAAAGAAAAATTCGAACAAATTAGACCTCTTTTTGAGAAAGGTGGTAAATTCGAAAAGTTTTATGAGGTTTTTGAAGCTCACGAAACATTGTTTTTACAACCAAAAGAGGTAACTAAGGCAAAAGGTACACAAATCAGAGATGCAGTAGATTTGAAGAGAGTAATGACTACGGTTATTATCGCTTTGATTCCTTGTATGTTATTTGGTATCTGGAATATTGGAGAGCAACACGCATTGGCTACTAGTCAAGTATTGAGTTTAGGAGATAAATTTGCTTTTGGAGCAATTCGTTTCTTACCTATCTTGGCTGTTTCTTATGCTGTTGGATTAGGAATTGAATTTGTATTCTCTTCTATCAGAAAACACCCTGTTTCAGAAGGTTTTTTGGTATCAGGGATTTTAATTCCTTTGGTTCTTCCTGCAACTACGCCGTTATGGCAAGTAGCTGTTGCAACTGCAATTGCTGTTGTATTAGGAAAAGAAGTATTTGGAGGTACTGGATTTAATATCTTAAACCCAGCATTAACTGCTCGTGCGGTAATGTTCTTTGCTTACCCAGGATCAATGACAGGAGCACAAGGCTTATGGGTTGATTTAGGAGAAAAAACAGCAATAGATGGATTTTCAGGTTCTACAGTTTTAGATTTGGCTTCTCAAGGTAAACCACTTGTTGGTGTGGCTGGAGAGTCTCTTTCGGCTATGGATATGTTTATGGGTTGGATACCAGGTTCTATTGGAGAAACGTCAGCTTTGATGTGTTTGATAGGAGGTGTTATCTTGGTGGCTACAAAAATTGGTAGTTTCCGAATTATGGCAAGTATGGTACTTGGAGGTTTGGTTATGGGGTACACGTTAAGTGCATTCGGTAATGATTACTTCGTTGATCCTTATATGCATATTGTAGCGGGTGGTTTTGCGTTTGGTGCTGTGTTTATGGCTACCGACCCAGTAACTGCTGCTCAAACAGGTACTGGTAAAATCATTTACGGTTTCTTGGCAGGTGTTTTATCTATCTTGATACGTGTAACAAACCCAGCCTTTCCTGAAGGAGTAATGTTAGGTATTTTATTGGCTAACGTTGTTGCTCCTCTCATTGATTATTATGTGGTTCAGTCTAACAAAACTAAAAGATTAAAACGTGCGACAGTCTAACGGATATATTATACTATTTACAGTCGTACTGACTGTATTGTGTGCAGGTGCACTTGCGGGTGTGTTTGAGGGATTAAAAGATGATATCAAAGTACAAGTGGCTTTGGATAAGAAAAAGCAAATTCTTAGTGCTGTTATTGATGTCGAAGGAATGAAAGGTGATGTTGTGTCTGCAGAATATGCGACAACAATCAAAGCTGTTTCTGTAAACTCAAAAGGAGAGCTATTAGCAGACGTTGATGCTGAAAAGGTGAACGTGATGAAAATGTTCAAAGAAAAAGATGTCGCTAAAAAAGTTTTTCCTGTATTTATTTACACAAAAGGAGAAGATAAAGCTTACATTTTACCTATCTACGGAAATGGTCTTTGGGATGCTGTTTGGGGATTTGTCGCTTTAGACGGAGATATGAACACAATCAAAGGGGTTTCTTTCGGACATAAAGGAGAAACACCAGGTTTAGGAGCTCGAATTACTGACAAACCTATCAGAGATAGATTTATCGGTAAAAAAGTTTTTGATACGTCAGGTGTACTTCAAGGGGTTCAATTTCAAAAAGGAGAAAAAAATGACTACACAGGAAAACCTCACCAAGTGGATGGGTTAGCTGGGGCGTCGATGACTACAAATGGCGTGAACAATATGTTGACTGCTTATTTTAAGAGTTATACACCTTATTTGAAATCAGTATCTGCTAAAAAAACAGTTAAATAAGTCGATTATGAGTACTGAAGAAAAAGCAATGAAAGCTCAGGCAGAGCCTTTGTTATCGAAAAGAAGAAAAGCATTACTTGGTGATCCACTAAGTGATGATAACCCTGTCACTGTACAGGTATTGGGTATTTGTTCGGCATTAGCTGTGACAGTACAAATGGAGCCAACATTGATTATGGCTTTGTCTGTTACTATTGTAGTGATGTTCTCAAACGTAATTATTTCAGCTATCCGTAAATTGATACCTGGACGTATTCGTATCATTGTTCAATTAGGAATTATTGCCACTTTGGTAGCCATTGTTGATATGGTATTGAAAGCGTATGTTTATGATGTATGGAAAATGCTTTCTGTATTTATTGGACTGATTATAACCAACTGTATCGTAATGGGACGTTTGGAAGCTTACGCTATGGGTAATAAAACTTGGGACTCTGCCTTAGATGGTTTGGGTAACGGTTTTGGTTATTCTTGGGTAATTATCTTAGTTTCTATTGTAAGAGAGTTTTTGGGTAGTGGTAGCATTATGTCAGGAACACCTTTAGCAATGAAATTGCCAGAGTCTCTTTATGAAATGGGTTATGTAAATAATGGTTTAATGGTATCTCCTGTAGGGGCATTCTTTATCTTAGCTATTATTATTTGGGTACAAAGAACACGTAACGGATACGTTGAAGATTAATTTATAGAATTATGCAAGAATTATTAAACTTAGCAATAAAATCAATATTCATTGAGAATATGATTTTTGCTTTCTTTTTAGGAATGTGTTCATATTTGGCAGTTTCTAAAAAAGTAAGCACGGCAATTGGTCTTGGTGCAGCAGTAATTTTCGTTTTGGCAATTACAGCTCCTATGAACTGGGCTTTACAAGAGTACATTTTGAAAGAAGGTGCTTTGACTTGGGTTAGCGACGAGTTTGCAACTGTTGATTTATCTTTCTTAAGGTTTATCATGTTTATTGCAATTATTGCAGGTATGGTACAGTTAGTAGAAATGGTTGTTGAAGCTCTTTCTCCTTCATTGTACGGTGCTTTAGGTATTTTCTTACCTCTTATCGCAGTAAACTGTTCTATTCTTGGGGTGTCTTTATTTATGGTACAAAGAGAATATTCATTAGCCGAATCTGTAGTATTTGGTGCTTCATCAGGTATTGGGTGGCTATTAGCCATTGTCTTTTTAGCTGCTATTCGTGAAAAAATGAAGTATTCAGATGTTCCAAAACCAATGAGAGGATTAGGAATTACTATGGTAATCACAGGTTTGATGGGGATGGCATTCATGTCTTTCTCAGGTATCAAATTGGATAAAGAAGAAGAAACTAAAGACGACAAAGTAACAACTACTGAAATTGTGAAAACAAAAGAAGTAGCTGCTAAACACTAAGTTAGATTTACCGAATAAACAAAATCCATCTATAGTTAACCTATAGGTGGATTTTTTGGTTAAAGGAAAAGGGGGCAGGATTTGTTGATAATCCATCTGCGTGGTTGTTTCGTAGTGCTAAGGGTTACGAAGGAGTTAAAGGAGAAGTAGATATGTATTATTTAGGTTGAGAAGTCTAAGCGAGACGCTTAGACCAGTGGGGTACAATGAATCAAGTTTTTAGAGGTAGATACCTTCTGAAATACAGGCTATGAAGGATTACTATTGGGAAATATTTTATAATAAGTTTTTAGTTGATGTTAAATTTCAACTGTCAACTGTCAACTGTCAAAAGAATGTCCAGAAGTCGAGCTTCTTTAATATGAAACAATTAAAGAATATATCGGTTTTGTTGTCTTTATCATTAGCACTATTGTGGCAGGTGTTGGTTTTTCCACCATTTATTGATTCCTCTTTAGCAATATGGTATTTGGAGATTGGTTGGGGTGAATATATTCAATGATAGAGATGAATCTGAGTTTTGGTTGAATTTACCGTATATTGGATTGTTTTTATTTGGTTGGTTAGGATATGTTTTGATGGGTTTGGATAAATCGAAATGGTATAAGATATTATTGAGGAGTAACATAATATTGTTAATTATTCAGGTTGTAACCTTGTTCCTTTTATATGGACTGAGTGGAGTTGCTAACTTTGGTTAACAAGCAAGTCAGCATGGTGTAAAAATATAGTATGAAACATTTTTTGACAATGAAAATAAATTAATATGGCCGAATATCCATCTTTAAAAGCAGTTATAGATATTGGAGGTTTTCCTGAACAGTTGAACTTTGCAGAGGACAAGATCAATGATATTCTTATAACCCAAATTGTGGTTGTGGCTGGATGGATGCACACGGTGCACCAATTAACGAGGAGGAAGCTTTGAACCAATTAAATCAGGATGTTAGTGCTGATGAATCATCGTTAATAATTAAAAATTAGAAATATGAAGGTTGTATTATGGGTAATTAATTTTATAATATTAGGAATAATTATATCCTATTTAATTCCTCTTGCTGATATTTACCTTGGTAATGGATTGGGAGATTTGGTGATAATGTTTTTATTGCTACTAACTTTGGTGGTTAGCTTGGTCTTCTTACTTTTTTTTAAATCAAGATTGAACTTTTCTCTAATAATAGGACTAGTTCAAATTATTATGTTGGTTTTTATTATTATGGAGTTAAGGTATTGGCACTGGTTATATTTTTAAGTCTAAAAGTTGTAGCCCCTATTGGTCTAAGCGTCTCGCTTTGACCAATAGGGGCAGGATTTGTTGATAATCCATCTGCGTGGTTGTTTTCGTAGTGCTAAGGGTTACGAAGGAGTTAAAGGAGAAGTAGATATGTATTATTTAGGTTGAGAAGTCTAAGCGAGACGCTTAGACCAGTGGGGTATCTCTTTACTTTAAAAGCAAGGTTATTTGTCCTATCCGTTAAATAACCTTGCTTTTAGCATCAACTGTTTTTTTATTCAATTGTCAAAGTTGCAAATAGTGGGGACACCTCTAAATTAGCTCTATTCGGGATTTAAAAGATGCTTTAGTACCCTATGCAGTAAAACTTTTTCAGCAAGCCATAACTAATCTCCTATGTTTAACAATACAAGAGCTGTGATTAAAACTAAAACATTCAAATATAAAAAGGAAATACACTTGTTATAATTCTTTATTTGTTTTTGAAGTTGAACATTTTTTATCTTTAATTCTATTGGTAAAAATGGTTGCGCATAAAACGTTCCACCGTGCCAACTACCAGTAATGTTTTTCTCTGGTTTTAATCTATTATACTCTGATTGTATTATATATCTATAAATCAAAATTACAGCTATTAAAATCAACTCTGTAATTGTTAAAAAATACAACTAAACCTATACCTAACTTGAAAATCATACTATTTGTTACTTCCATTCCTGAATGTGATATCCCTCATCTTGTTTTTTATCTGTAATTTCCCAATGGTCTAGCCCCCTATTAATCGGACAATCTTATTTTTAGTTTGGTAATATCGTTATTTTTTCCAATTAACAAGGAACTGCTACTAATTGTTTTTCAAAAACATCAAGCTTAGTTACTTTTCCAAGTGTTTCTTTATGGTTTATTACTCCATCATGATGGGCTTTTTCTTGTATTTATCATAGCCTCTTATAATAAGCAAATATATTATACCTATAGAAAAGGATAATAGAATTATTGATATACTTTGTATCATTGTTAATTTTAATTATACGCAGTGGTTTAGAAACCATTATTTTTTTGTGAATAATCAAAAACACATAAAAGAAAGCGAATAAACGGCTTAGGGGCAAAGGCGACATCCTTTTGTGAGGAACGAACAAAAGATACAGCCGACGACCCGACCCGCTCTTGCTTTTATCGACTAACTCCTTTTCTTTATATGAAATTAACTATGGAATACAGAGAAGACAGTTCAGCGAAAAGGGGAAGCTCCAAATAGAAAATCCCCATTTACGTATGTGTAAATAGGGATTGAAAGTTATAGATGTGTTTTTTAAAGTACAGTCGCTTTGAATGTATCACCTTGGTTGACGTCTCCTGTGTTGAATCCTTTTTTGAACCAGCGTACACGTTGAGCCGAAGTTCCGTGAGTGAAAGCATCAGGCACAACGTGTCCTTGCGAACGTTTTTGAAGACGGTCATCACCAATAGCATTGGCGGCATTAAGTGCTTCTTCGATGTCTCCTGGCTCTAATATTTGGTTCATCTTTTGAGCGTGATGTGCCCAAACACCTGCCAAGAAATCTGCTTGTAACTCTAATTTGACCGATAATTTATTGTATTCGACAGTAGAAACTTGACGACGCATTTTGTGTACGTAATCACTAATTCCTAATTGTTGTTGGATGTGGTGACCAACTTCATGAGCAATTACATACGCCATGGCAAAATCTCCTGGTGCACCCAGTTTGTTTTTCATGTCTTGGTAAAATGCCAAATCAATGTAAATCTGGTGATCACCTGGGCAATAAAAAGGTCCTGTTGCTGCACTGGCTGTTCCACAAGCTGACTGTACTCTACCTTTGAAAATAATCAGTTTTGGTTTTATGTAGTTCTTTTTGAAGTTTTTTGGGAAAAGTTTTGTCCAAACGTCTTCGGTGTCTTGTAAAACAACGGCTACAAAGGCTTCGAGTTCCTTTTCTTCGTTGCTTACTTTATAGCCCGTCTGACTAGATTGTGTTTTTGTTGTAATCATATCGGTTGCCGATTTGACCAACATAGAAGAGTCATTGGTGAAGTACATAACCAATAAACCGATGATGATACCTCCGATTCCACCTGTTAAACCAACCTTTCTCTTTGAGGGTGTGGTTCTTCTGTTTTCTACATTCGAACTTCTTCTTCTACCTTTCCATTTCATAACTGTGTCTATTTAATAGCTGATGCCTAAAAATAGAGAAAAAAATTCATTCATCTCTTGTATAAACTAAAAATAGTTATCTATATTGCTTATAGAATCTTTTTAAACCAATTAAAAAACAATAATCATGGGTAAATTCGAAGACTTAGTAGCAAAATACGAAGGCGAAATGAAAGATACATTGAAGATTTCTTTCGATGCTGATCTTTTAACTAAAGTAGCTAAAGGATGTGGACCATCTATCTACAATGCTGATGCAAGTAAAGTATCTGGTTCTGACGAAAAAGAATTAGAAACTGTAAAGAAAAACTTCTTAATCAAAAAATTAGGTCTTTCTGACTCACCTGCATTGGACAAAGGAATTGCAAAAGTGATGGAGCAAATGGGATCGTCTAACAGAAACAAATACAGAGCGATTGTTTACTATTTGTTGACTAAAGAATTTAACAAAGAATCTGTTTACAAATAATCACCGTATTTAAAGACAGTATCAATTTTTAATTAATTACAATCATATAAATATAATATTATGGCTATTTTAAAAGTAATCGAAATTTTAGCTAACTCTAAGAAGAGTTGGGAAGACGCAACAAGAAAAGCTGTAGCGGAAGGATCTAAAACAGTGAAGAACATTACTTCAGTTTATGTTCAAGACCAAAGTGCTACTGTAAAAGACGGTAAAGTGAAAGAATTTAGAGTGAATGTTAAAATCACTTTTGCTGTTTACAAATAATTATTTATAGTATTAAATATTGAGTTTCACGTAAGTGAACTTAATTTGAAGGGAGAGTTTTTAACGAACTCTCCTTTTTTTATTTTCATAGAAAGCATACCATGAGTACCGACACCAATACATTTAAGGCATTTATCCAAAAAGGATACACATTCAAAAAAAGTGATTTTTATAGTTGCAGGAACAGCCATGTTAGATGGCGAAGGAATTACTGATGCGCATGTGAAAATCCCTCTAAAGACATTGAATCGTCACGGTTTGATAGCGGGAGCTACGGGTACGGGAAAAACAAAAACATTACAAATATTGGCAGAGCAACTTTCTGGTAAACAGGAGTGCCGAGTTTGTTGATGGATATTAAAGGAGATTTGAGTGGATTGGCTCAGCCTGGTGCTACAAACGACCATATCAAATGGCGTCACGGTACTATTGGTCTTCCTTATGAGGCAGTAGAGTCGCCTGTGGAATTGATGACTTTGACAAAAAAAAGGTCCTGGAATTAAGTTGAGAGCAACGGTATCGGAGTTTGGTCCTATCTTAATTTCTAAGGTATTGCAACTTAATGATACACAGTCGGGAATTATTTTCATTGTATTCAAGTATTGTGACGATAACAAAATACCACTTTTAGATTTAAAAGATTTAAAGAAAACCCTTCAATACATTACAACTGAAGGTAAAAAAGAAATTTCAAACGAATACGGTAACGTATCGAAAGTATCGGTCAATACAATAATGCGAAAAATTATTGAGTTGGAACAACAAGATGCTGATGAATTTTTTGGAGAAAAATCGTTTGAGGTAGATGATTTACTCAAAAAAGTAGATGGGAAAGGGTTAGTTTCAATTATCCGTTTAGACGATATTCAAGACAAACCAAAATTGTTTTCTACTTTTATGCTGAGTTTATTGGCAGAGATTTATAACAATTTCCCAGAACAAGGAGATGCCGACAAACCAAAATTAGTTTTGTTTATTGATGAAGCACATTTGATGTTTTCTAATGCATCGAAGGCTTTGCTCAATCAAATTGAAATGATCGTAAAGTTAATCCGTTCGAAAGGTGTCGGGATTGTTTTTGTAACACAAAATCCTACGGATTTACCAGATGCTGTTTTGAGTCAGTTGGGGCTGAAAATACAACATGCTTTGCGTGCTTTTACAGCAAAAGACAGACGAGCAATTAAACAAACGGCAGAAAATTACCCCTTGTCAGATTACTACAAAACAAGTAAAGTATTGACTGAAATGGGAATAGGTGAAGCTTTGGTAACAGCTTTAGACGAAAAAGGACGTCCTACACCTTTGGCTCATACCTTATTACGAGCACCAATGTCTCGTATGGATATTTTGACAAAAAAAGAAATTAAAAACCTGGTTGATAATTCTGATTTGGTAGCTAAATATGCAGAAGATATTGATAGAAAGAGTGCTTATGAAATATTAGGTAAAAAGATAGAAGTTGCACAGTCAGAAGAAAACCAAGAGAAATTAAAAAAAGAAAGCGGAAGTAGTCGAAAACGCTCTTCTAAAAAGACAAAAGAAGAAGGTTTTTTCTCTTCGATTTCAAAAAACACGATGATGCGTCAATTGGGGCGAACGATATTGAGAGAATTGACCAGAGGTATTTTAGGTTCTTTGGGAGTAAAAAGATAAGAAATGAAATTTTATAGTCTGTTGTTCTTGTTTATGTTGTCATGTAATGAGAATAAAACAGCGATTAAAAACAAAAATATGGGAGATAGTAGCCACATTATAATGCATTACAATGTTGAGAATTTGTTTGACACATTTGATGACCCAAATACATTTGATGATGATTTCCTTCCCGATTCACCAAAAGAATGGGACGAACAACGGTTTAAACACAAACTGTATCAACTTTCGGATGTAATTATGGGAATAGATGCTGTACCGCCAACATTAATAGGTATGGTCGAAATCGAAAATGCGTATGTATTAGATCAATTGTGTAATAATATTTACCTCAAAAGATTTAATTACGGAAAGGTACACCACGAGAGTCCCGATGAAAGAGGTATAGACGTAGCGTTGCTGTATGATAAAGATAAATTTGAGGTGGTGGAACATTTTCCTATCGCTGTTTATTTGGAAGACAACGACAAAAACACGTGATATCCTTTATGTTAAAGGGTTTTTTAAAGGAGATGAAAAGCCTTTACATATTTTCGTAAACCATTGGCCATCGAGAAGAGAAGGGCAAGAATTGTCTGAGCCAAAGCGAATCTCAGCTTCTGAGTCATTGAAATACCAAGCGGACAAAATCATAGAAGAAGAAGGTAACCCTAATATTATGATTATGGGTGATTTTAATGATTATCCAGGACAGTAAAAGTATCGTAGAAATTTTAGGAGCAAGAAAAGATAGACCTGTTGCAGACAACCAGTTATTTAATTTAAGTGCACGTTTGCATAAACAAGGAAAAGGTTCTTACAATTACCGAGGAGACTGGGTGATGATGGATCAAATGATAGTCAGTGGCAATCTTTTGAATAAAGATAATGGTTCTTTTTACGCCAAACACGACGAGCAAAAAGTGTTTGACGAAAAATGGATATTGTACAACGACAGGAAATACAACGAATACAAACCAAATAAAACGTATGCAGGAGACCGTTATATCGGAGGGTACTCGGATCACTTGCCTATTTATATCAAATTGAATAAATCATACAAATGAAATTAGCAAATCAAGCGACCACTCCACCAAAGGGATTGGATAAGAAAAAGATAATCAAAAAGACAAAAAAGATTGTCAAAAAAATAGAGGTATTACAACACCAAATGTGTGCACAAGGAAAGCATAGTATTTTGATTGTTTTACAAGGAATGGATGCTTCGGGGAAAGATGGTGTAGTGAAAAATGCGTTTAAAAGTATTTCTCCTAACGAAATCAGTACCGTTTCTTTCAAGAAACCAAGTAAAGAAGAATTTGCCCATGATTTTTTGTGGAGGGTACACAAACACGCACCAGCAAAAGGAATGGTTACGGTATTTAACCGTTCGCACTATGAGGATATATTAGTACCCTCTGTGTACGGTTATTTAGATGAAAAAGTGATTAACGAGCGTTTTGAATTGATTAATAATTTTGAAAAGCAATTGCAACACGGCGGAACAAAAATCATTAAATTCTTTTTGAATGTTTCGAAAGAAGAGCAATACGATAGATTAAAAGAACGTGTTGATTTGGAAGAGAAGCATTGGAAACACAATGATGGTGATTGGGAAACACGTGAACACAGAGAAGATTTTGAGGCTGTTTACGAAAAGATATTTACGAAATGTAACCAACCTGAGTGGCATATTATTCCTGCAGATACGAATTGGTACAAAACGTACTTTGTAGCTAAAACAGTTTTGAAGGTTTTGGAAGAAATGAAAATAGAATGGCCAGCATTGACAACGGAAATTGTGAAATTTCCGTCTAAGAAATAATAGGATAAACTTTTAATAAAATGAATATGAAAAATCAAATAACGAAGCTAGTAGGTTTAGGCTTGTTTAGTGTGTTGTTGTTTTGGGCGTGTAGAGCCAATCCAGTAACAGGAAAGAAGGAATTGAGTTTGATGTCGCCTAAAAAAGAAGCAGCGATAGGCAAGGAGTCTGACCCACAAATATTAGCACAATTTGGCGTGTATGATGATGCTAAATTACAAGCATTTATCACTGAAAAAGGAAATGAGATGGCACGAATATCTCACATGCCTGATTTACAATTCCAGTTTAAAGTCGTTGATTCGGATGTAGTTAATGCTTTTGCTGTACCAGGAGGTTATGTATATTTTACAAGAGGTATTATGGCTTATTTTAATAATGAAGCACAATTTGCAGGTGTTTTAGGTCATGAAATTGGGCATGTTACCCACCGTCACTCTGCAAAGTCATACACGAAAAAGATGGTTGCACAAGCAGGTTTTCTTGGAGGAATGATTTTATCATCAACATTTAGAGGAATGGCACAACAAATGTCTCAAGGAATGCAGTTGATGTTTTTGAAGTTCTCTCGTACCCACGAATCACAATCTGATGTGTTGGGAGTAGAGTATTCTTCTAAAATCGGTTACGATTCACACGAAATGGCAGGTTTCTTTGCTACGTTAGCACGTCTATCGACAGACGCTAAAGGAAATAGGATTCCTGAATTTATGTCCACTCATCCTGATCCAGGAAAAAGACATGAAAAAGTAAATCAATTGTCAGACAAATGGCAATCGGAAAATACGTCAGAAGGGTTAATTGTAAATAGAGATTCTTACTTACGAATGATAGATGGTCTAGTTTATGGTCCAGATCCACAACAAGGGTTTGAGGAAAATAATATGTTTTATCATCCAGGAATGAAATTTCAATTTCCTGTACCTGCCGAATGGGCTTTACAAAATTCGCCAAGTGCTATCCAAATGGGACCAAAAGACGGGAGTGCGATTATCAATTTCTCGGTAACTGCTGATGCTGAATTTACAAAAGTAAAAGAAGCATTTGTTACGAAACACAAATTTGAAGTGAAATCTGCAACCGAAATGACTGTTAACGGATTGAGCGCTTACAAAATGATTTCTAATTTACCTCAAGTTGACCCTCAAACCAAAGAGCAAAAAAATCTATCTATTCAAACGGTGTTAATAAAATACAACGGAGGAATGTATATCTTTCACGGGATAGCAAATCCTGATGTGTTTAGTCAAAAACAAAGCTATTTTAATCAAGTAATGTCAGGGTTTAACAAACTGACAGACCAAAGTAAAATAGACCGTAAACCTGAGCGTATTAAAATAGTTACTGTTTCCGGGATGCAATCATTGGAGCAACTGTTAAGAAAAGAAGGGATTCCTGAAAAGCGACACAAAGAGTTAGCTATTTTAAACGGAATGGAGTTGAAACAAGCAATTGCAGGAGGAACACTAATAAAAATAATTAAAAGGTATTAATCATACTTAATAATATTTAAAGCCCAAAACAGTATGTTTTGGGCTTTTTTTGTACCTTATAACCAATGAGAAAACTGAAAATACATTGTTTAGAACACGTCGCTTATGAAGGTTTGGGAAGTATTGAGCATTGGATTGAAATAAATCAGCATAGCGTTACCTTTACTCGTTTTCATAAAAACCAAAATCTTCCTTTATTAAACGAAATAGATGTTCTTATTGTGATGGGAGGACCTATGGGGATTTATGATTACGAAAAATTCCCCTATTTAAAAGAAGAGAAGAGGTTTATCAAACAAGCCATTGCACAAGGCAAGAAAGTACTCGGTATTTGTTTGGGGGCACAATTGATAGCAGATGTTTTAGCTACAAAAGTTTATCCGAATCCACAAAAAGAAATTGGTTGGTTTCCTGTTTGTAAAAGCGAAGGGAACACAATATTAACTGGTTTTGAAAAAGAATTTACGGTGTTTCATTGGCACGGAGACACATTTGAATTACCTCAGAATGCCCAACGTTTATTTGTTTCTGAAGGGTGTGAAAATCAAGGTTTTTTGTATAAAAACAACGTATTAGGACTACAGTTTCATTTGGAAGTAACAGAGCAAACCTTAAAGGAAATGGTTGAAAATGGTCAAACAGAATTAGTTCCTGCGAAGTACATTCAATCAGCAACCACTATTTTGAACAACAAACAATACATTAAAACAAATAATTTGTTGTTAGGGTATTTGTTAGATGATTTTTTGTTGTGAGTAGGAGAGAGGACATAAAAAAACCACTAAAATTTACTTTTAGTGGTTTTTTATGTTTTACTTATATTTTTCTTTCCAAATCGAAGCGTTCTAAATGATCGGCAACACGACGAACAAACATACCTCCTAACGAACCATCAACAACACGATGGTCATAAGAATGAGATAAGAACATCATGTGACGAATGGCGATAGCATCTCCTTGTGGTGTTTCGATGACAGCAGGTTTTTTAACAACTGCTCCTAAAGCTAAAATACCTACTTGAGGTTGCACAATGATAGGCGTACCCATTACATTTCCAAACGAACCAACATTAGAAACGGTAAACGTTCCGTCTTTTAATTCATCGGGTTTTAATTGACCTGTACGAGCTCTTTTTGCCAAGTCATTCATCTTTTTAGTTAAACCAACCAAGTTGTATTGATCTGCATTTCTGATGACTGGTACAATCAAATTCCCATCTGGTAAAGCGACTGCTAAACCAATATTAATATCTTTTTTAACGTAAATTTTACCCTCATGAACAGATACGTTAATCATTGGGTAATCTTTAATAGCTTTAACAACTGCTTCAATAAAAATAGGTGTTAAAGTCAGTATAGCCTGTTCTTTTTCTTTAAAATGTTGTTTCCAACGGTTTCTCCAAAAAATCAAATTAGTAACGTCTGCTTCAACAAACGAGCTTACGTGAGCCGATATTTGTTGCGATTCCAACATTCGCTCAGCGATGATTTTTCGCATACGGTTCATTTCAACAATTTCATATTCACCACTGACAGAAAAAGCAGGTTTTTTCGCTTTTAACGAGTCTTCTGTACTTAGAACTGGTGCTTGTATTATTGGTGTTACCGATGGTTTCTCTTCTTGGGTTTTTCGTTGTGTAGCTACTGGTGTCGGTGCTGACGAACGTTGAGCGATATAGGCTAAAATATCTTTTTTAGAAACCCGACCATTTTTTCCTGAGCCAGGAACACTTGCTAATTCGTCACTGCTGATTTGTTCTTTTTGAGCAATATTGATAACCAACGGAGAATAAAATCTATTTTCAGAGGCTGTGTTTTTAACAACAGGCTGAGGTGTTGCTACAGTTTCTTTAATTATTTCTTTTGATTTTTTGGTTTCGGAAGGCTTGTTTTCAAGCATTTTCCCCTCAGGTTTTGGTGCATCGTCCTCTCCTGCAACTTCTATTTTAGCGATAGCCTGACCAATCTGAGCGATTTCTCCTTCAACGATGATGATTTCTTTTATCGTTCCCGAATGTGGTGAAGGTATCTCTGTATCAACCTTATCTGTACCAATCTCCAAGATAGTTTCATCTAACTCGACGTAGTCACCAGGTGATTTGAACCATTTTAAAATAGTTCCTTCCATTACACTCTCGCCCATTTTAGGCATTAAGAAATCAATTACAGCCATAATTTTTTGCTCAAAATATTCCTACAAATGTACTCCTTTTTAAGGTAATATTGGTGTTTGAAACATATAAAATAGATCGTAAAAATAGTATTAATTCAAAACACCTTTTTCTGCTATTTCTAAAAGTAAATTTTGACGTAACAACTCTAATGCATAAACGCTACTTAACCGAATGTTTTTGTCTCGGTGTGGGGTCAATAACAATTTTTTAGTAACCGTTTTTTTAGCCGAAGCGAAAGCAATCCAAACTGTACCGATAGGTTTCTCTTCTGTTCCTCCGCTTGGACCAGCTACCCCACTGACTGCTATTCCGTAAGTAGAGTGTAATAAATCACGTACGTTTTTCGCCATTTCTCGCACTGTTTCTTCACTCACAGCACCGTGATTCTCTAAGGTGTTACGAGCTACATTCAAACTGTTTATTTTGACTTTGTTACTATAAGAGACGATTCCGCCATTGAAAAAAGCCGAACTACCTGCCAGAGAAGTCATCAGTTGACTAATCGTTCCTCCAGTACAACTTTCGGCTGTTGCCAAAGTCGCATTAGTTTGTTTCAATAATTCACCGATAACTTGCTCCAACGAAGTTTCGTTTTCTCCAAAGATAAAGTTACCAACCAAGTGGTAAAGTTCCTTTATTATCGGTTCAAATACTTTTTTAGCCTGTTTTTTCATGTTCAAATTGACCACTCAAACGTAACCTTGTCATTCCTAATTCTGGCAAATAGGCTAAACTGACTTCTGATGGCAAGTTGTCTTCCCAATCCACTAATTTAATAGATAGATCAGCTTCCGAGATACCAATTGTATGAAAGGTTTGGTGGTAAATAAAAGGAGTGGAGAAATGTTGTTTCACCTTTGGTAATACTTCAAACTCAATTAGCTTTTTCATTTCTAAGGGTACGCCTGGCAACGAAACTATAATTTGCTCTTTATTTTCAAACCACATACCTGGAGCTGTTCCGTACTCATTTTTTAGCACCTCACAGTTTTCAGGAACAAACGCTTGTGTTTTGTTCAATTCGTTCAGCTCACGGTTTCGTTTCTCGTAGTAGCTGGTTAATCGCTCCAAAGTTTCTTTGTGAACAACCATCTTTACACCAAAAAAATCCGCTAATACGTGTTTGGTAATATCATCTTTTGTTGGTCCTAAACCACCTGTTACAATAATCAGTTCACTTTTACAGCTTTCCAAAAATGATAAAATCGCCGTCTTTTTATCCGATATAGTTTGCATTAACTCGATAGAGACACCTGTTTCTGTTAGTTTTTTTGCTATCCATTGCGAATTGGTATCTAAAACTTGACCTATCAAAAGTTCGTCGCCAATCGTTAGTATTGTTGCTCGTGGAGTGTTCATTTTTCATTCACTTAATGTATCGCCTAATTTACGTATTTATTTCTAATGCAAAGCTGTTGGTGGACTCCTACGTGGTGAAAAAATCATACGTTTTTTTATCCGTGTGATTTGCTTATCTCTTATTGAAGTAGTGGTTTGTAATGAATTTTTGTATATTGAAAAAGCGACAATTTTATTGACAATGACGATCAAATTTAACCATGTTATTCCCGAACCTTTGGCGAGTAATTACAACCCTGATTCGGCGATTTGGAACCGTGAGTTTAGTTTAGAGGTAGGTAAACAGTATATTATCAATGCAAAATCGGGGAAAGGAAAATCTACGTTTGCTCAAATAATCTACGGCACACGAAAAGATTATACTGGAGAAGTTTTCATCGATAACAAATCCATCAAATCGTTTAGTAATGATGAGTTGGCAACTTTGAGACAAACAGGCATCAGTATTTTGTTTCAAGACTTACGCTTGTTTAACGATTTATCAGCAAAAGACAATGTTTTAGTCAATGCCGTTTTAGACGAGAACCCTTCTTTACATTTGATAGATACTTGGGCAAACAAATTAGGTGTTGCTCATTTATTAGATAGAAAAGTGAGTGTGCTTTCTTATGGCGAGCGTCAGCGAATAGCTATTATAAGAGCATTAATTCAACCATTTGATTGGCTTTTATTGGACGAACCGTTTAGTCATCTCGATTTAGAAAACACGCAAATTGCTTACGCACTTATTCAAGAACGAGCTAAAGAGCTTAACGCAGGTATTGTTTTCACTACATTAGGAGAAGACCATTTTTTAAAAGGTGAAATGAAAGAATTATGAAAACAGAATTATTCAAAAAGATATTTGGGAAACAAATGCACTTTTCTCGATTGATTTTAGCTTCAGTCGGTTTTATACTCGGCTTATCTATTGTCTTATCGACTTCTGATCTGTATTTGAAAGTCAATAAAATCATTGAACCAAATACTTCGGGAAGTACGTATTTAATGATTAATAAAAAAGTAGGTTTTGGGAATTTATTTGGTTCTTCAGGATTGAGTGAAAAGCAAATCAGTTCGATTAAAGCACATCCGTCGGTACAATCACTTGCAGGGGTGAGTTCTAATAATTTCAAAACATGGTTAGAAATCAAAATTGCGGGTCAAGGTTTGGTTACAGATTTTTTCTTTGAGTCGTTTCCCGATGAGTTTATAGATGATAAACCAGCCTCGTTTAAGTGGAAAGAAGGAGACGCTGTTATCCCTGTTATCATTCCTAAAGACTTCTTAAACTTGTATAATTTTGGGTACGCTATCAGTCAAGGTATGCCCCAAGTTTCTCCTGCAATGGCAAAACTAATTACAGGAAAAGTGACGGTCGGAAGAAGTGGTCACGCAGAAAGTTTTAGAATTAAATTAGTCGCTTTGAGCAATCGCATACCAACTGTAATTGTTCCCGATTCGTTTATGCAATACGCCAACGCTAAATATTCTACCAAAGGAGAAGTACTTGAAAAAGGGCGTTTGGTAGTAAAAGTAGATGGTTCAAAAAGTCAAGGCTTGCAACAGTTGATTACAAAACTGGGTTTGGAAACAAAAAAAGAGTCCCTCAATAAAGACCAAATAAAAGTAGTTTTAAAAGCAGTTACAGGTTTGTTGTTACTTATAGGCACAGCATTTATGCTTTTATCGGTAATAAATATTATTTTGATGTATTCTTTAATTGTTTCAGAATCTAAAAATGAAATGAAATTGTTAATTCAATTGGGTTATACACCAAAGATGGTTTACCGTTTTTTCTCTAAAAAATTCTATAAAATGTTCTTTATACAAACAGCTGTTTCATTGCTTATTTATGGAGTCATTGCTTATATGACCTATGTCTTTACACATGGTTTGGGACACGAATTACCGTTTTTCCAATGGAAATCATTGGTTATTGGTTTGGTATTAGTACTTATTAATGTGTTTATCTTTAGAAGGGACTTAAATAAAGCCTTGCTAAAGTATAGCTATTTGTAAGTTTTTGAAGTCTGAGTAATAACTGAAATATAGTGACGTTTTCTCTTTACTTCTCTTCTTCTTTTATAGCTACATTTCTATTAATGTCTTCGTTAAGTGAAATAATCGTTTCTGTTCGGGCAATACCTTCTACCTTTTGAATTTTGTCATGTAACACCTCTCTCAGGTGTTTGGTATCTCGACACAAAATCTTAATAAACATGGCGTAATTCCCTGTTGTATAATCTACGTTTGTTATTTCTGGTATTTGGTTCAGTTCATCAACCACTTCGTCATAATACGCTCCTTTTTCAAGAAAAACACCTAAAAAAGCCTTGACATCATAGCCCAACTTTGTGTAGTCTATCTTTAATTGTGAGCCTGTTACTATTCCCAAATCCACCAATTTACGCATACGCACATGTACCGTTCCTGGCGAAACAAATACCTTTTTAGCAACCTCGGTGTAAGGCATTTGTGCATCTTCTAAAAGAAGTGCTAAAATCTTACGGTCAATACCATCTATTTGAGCCATTACAAATAAGTAATATTGATACTCATCACTTTCTTGCTTGGTCCTGCAAACATAAATTCGACCAAAGCCTCTTCTCCTTTCGGGTTTTTTAGCTTTCCCCCGATTTGAATAAAATGACCTTCTTCACCTGGTAATTGTAACAATTTAAACCCTAAAAAATGAGGAATAACATCTTTTTCATTCCATTGCTGTAAATCGTTCCATTCCTTTAGTATTTGTTCTTCAAACATTTCGGGAGTAATGATATCATCAAATTTCTTCAATACATTTTCATGGTCTTCTTTATTCAATAATCGCTGTACTTCTGCGATTACAGGTAACTTTTCTAACGCTTTGATGGTTACTTTTGTAGGGAAACCATAGCTTTTTTGCATAGGCGCTACATCTACTCTTAGTGAAGAAAAAGCAATAAAACTTGACCTACCTGTATAATCAATCACTTTAGTCGCCACTCTTGATATCAAATAATCTTCTTCTCTTTGAGAAACATTCTTTAATACTTTCATTTCGTCAAAAACAACAATGATATGATTGCCTTCGTTGACTGTTTTTACTTTCGCTCCAAATTCTTCACTTAAAACAACGTCTAACTCCTTATAAGCACCTTCACAAGAAAAAAGAACAAGACTAATAAGCCCAAGTAATAAGATATTTAACCTTTTCATAATCAATAATTTGTAGTATTAAATAAAAAAAAGAGAAAGAAAAAATCATTTTGATGGTAATACTTCCTCTTTAATGAACCAAAGTTAAGTAAATAAACTTGTATCTTTGCAATTCAAACTTATTATCAAAAATGTTCGCAAGTCTATTTAACTTATTAGTTAACTCAGGTGTTATTTCTGTATTACTGAGTATCCTTATCATCCTCGTATTGGCATTTATTGTTTTTATTTATATGAAAATGCTTTACAAACCCACAGGTTTTGGCTACCCATCGACAATGAAGCGTTTTTTTGCCTTTATATACGATATGATACAACTAAACTTTGGTCTTATTGTTCTGGCTCTCGCTTATATGTTGTTTACAGGCACCTTAATTGAAAACTTCAGAAGCTATGGAGAGTATTTAAGTAATTCTAAAGATGGGACGTATTACATCGGTCTAAACACCGTAAAAGCAGATTTTAAAACCGTTCAGTTTTATCTTATCATTGCTTTTAGCATCTATTCGTTTATTACAGAAGCCTTAGGTTCAAGAACTTTAGGGAAAAGAGTAATGGGTATTAAAGTAGGTGAGGGGGACCAAAAACCTGCATTGTGGCAATCATTAGTTCGTAATATTGTAAAAATACCTATTATAGCAATGTGGCCTGTGTTTTTATTCATCTCTTTAATTGATAAAAAAAGACGTTGGATACATGACTGGGTTTCTAAATCGGTATTGATTAGCGTAAATGAATAACTAAAATATCCTTCATGAAAAATCCCCATTCAAATATTGAATGGGGATTTTTTATTACCTACAACGACGTTGTTTGTTCTTTGGCTACTGCTCGGTTATTTTATCGCCACAAGTTGAGCAAAATGGTAGATGAGCAAAATTATCAGTACCACAACTTGTACATTTTTTAAATAATTCTAAGCCACAAAAACGACAGAAATCGGTTACAATACCATAGCTTTCGCCCTTGTCTTTTTTACCCATCGTTTTATCCCATTTCCTGAAAATAAAATCTTTGCCACAAGACGGACACATATGGTTATCTAAAGCTCTTTCGGCAGTTTCTGTTTGCACTTGTTTTGACCTTTCTGTCGTAGATACTTTTAATTCTTCTTTTTTACGCTCAATAAACGCTTTGATTTTGTTGATGGCGTAAATACCAAAAATAAGACTCAAAATAATACCTACAGTATAACGGATATAACCTCCGTAACTCGGTAAATAAGGTACTAAACCAAAGAAAAATGCATAAAACGAAAACAACACAAACCCTAAAAACAAAGGCCAATACTTGTGTTTTCTAAACTTGATAATAAAGAAAATACCCAACAACAATATCGGTAAGATAAACAGTAAACGAATCAGAAATACCTTTGTATCGTATTTTCTTCTTGCTTTTGTTTGTTCTCCATACGCACGGTCTCTTTCCTTACGAATAACTTGGTCAATTTCACTTCTACCTCTTTCTAAACCTCTAATCTCTTCTTCTAAAGCAAATGCTTGGTTACGCCATTCTTGCTCTGTTTTATAATAGCCATCAAGTTCATTTGCTCTTGACAATACTTCTTTGTCTTCGGTAGGCGAACCAACTGTTTTTCTCGCTTCTAACCAATTGTCGTACGATTTTTTAGCATTTCTGTAATTGCTTTTCGCTATTCTTATCGTGTTTGAAACACTTTTCTCTTTTTCTCTCTTTAGGTTTATTTGCTTTTGTATGTTATCTATTTTGTCTTGGTTAACTTTTATTATTTTTTTGTTTTCAAATTGAGCGACCGTTGGTCTGTCCTTCCAATCATCTACATCATCTATCAATTTCGTTGATAGTGATATCAAAAAACCACAAAGCACAATGGCAATGAAGTAATTGACTAATTTGGACGTTTTCTCTAATTTCTTATTATTAAATTCCATAGTTGTGTGTTTTAATATTCTTCAAAAATAGTTAGCAAATACAGGTTCTACAAACCAATATTTCTTAAAAAATGACTTTTAACGACGTTTATCTTTGAACAACAAACGCTGAACAACAAAGATTATCACGATTCCAATACCTAAAACAATTAGGTTACCGGGTGTTATTTGTTCTACTCCTCTCATTTTATCGTTGTGTTAATGGTATTAAATACAATTTTAGGTGTCTTTCCTTTCAATTGACTTTTACTGACTTTTACTTCAATTGTTTTTGTTTCGTTAGGTAATAACGTAATGTAATTATCTGACCATAAAACAGGTAAGACAGCTGTGTTTTCATCAATCACTAACGTCGTTTCAGAAAAGAACGAGACCACCGACGAATTGTTTTTCAATTGCACAGTACCTACAACTTGGTCGCCATTTTCACTAAACGAAACCTTTGAGCTAACCTCTGCTTGAGGTAATCGACGAATATAAGTCAAATCAGTAAATGACGTATTAGGTGTATAGATCCAATCTGAATGTGAATAATCGGGGTCAATAACATCTGGTTTTGTTGCTAACCAATAAAAGTTATCCGCCAACAGTTCGTTCGTTTCATTGTGCAATTTCAAATCAACAAAATAAGCTGTGGTTTCTTTTGGTAGATGACTTTTGATATCATCGAAAGAAACAATACCATTAGGTTTTACATCGACGGGGAAGGTGTTTGAATACAACTCTTTACTCAAGGTGTCTAATATAGTAACTTTTAAAATCCCTTTTAATGACTGTAAAGTTTCATTGTTTACATACACTTTCTCATCGCCATAATTATAAATAACATTGGTATTTCTCGCACCATTTCTTGCGCCGTAAAATGCACCTGTCGGGTGTAAATACGCATCATACAATTGCCAATATGTTTCTGGCCAAGCAGAGTTTAACATCCACTGGATAATTCCTGTAGCGTTTGGTCGATTGACTTCAAACGCTTCGTACATTGGTCGCATCGCTTCGTAAGTAGCTATTTGTGCGTATTTAGCAAAATTCCCAACATTTTCAGACGCACCGTAGCGGGCATCAAAGGCTTTCAGAAACTTGGACATATCCCCAAAAGCGTGTCTTCCCGAATGGTATTTCCACAACTCACTATCCAAAGGCCATTGATTCGCTTTATTAGGAATCATTTTATCGATAGAATACATCACTGGAGGCTGTGGGCCTGGACCCGTTTCTGTATTAAAACCAAAAGCACCACCTCTTTTTTTGTCTGTGTACCAATAGTTTGGCGTTACATAATCATAAGGACCTTCCATTTTTACGCCCGAAGAACCTGTATGCTGGCTGGTCATCAATTTAGCCGAAGACAACAACGGTATAGAAGGACTAAACTCTTTCATCGTTTGCAAATGTTTCAATTCCAAATCTGGATGAGGTAAACGGTCACTTCCTACCGTATAAACAAATATACTCGGGTGATTTCTCAACCAAACCACTTGGTCTTTGAAATAACGGGCAACCAATTTGATTTCGTCAGGTTCTAAAACACCACCAAAACCATCGTCCTCTTCATTAAATTTCTTTCCGCCCAGGTAATCACTCCATTCCCATTGGCAACTAAAACCAACCATCAGTAATAAACCGTGTTTGTCACACAGGTCATAAATACGTTCGTTTTTACCCCAAAATCCCTCAAAACGAATGGTGTTAAAATTCATTTGTTTCGTATAGGTTAATTGAGCCTCATCACTAGCCAAATCATCGTCCAAAATCAAGTTATCAACCCAACCAGCTCCTTTTATTAATAATTTATGGCCATTGATAATATAACCCCTATGGCTATTTTTATTCAAATAATCTTCTACTTTTCTGATACCAAAAGTCACTTCTTGACTTGAAGAAACGGTTTTTGCTTCCATAACCTCTAATTTCAATCGGTAGAGGTGAGGCTCGCCCATCGTGTGAGGCCACCATAATTTTGGTTCGGTAATTTTTAACTCTTGTACATTTTCAGGCGAGAGTTTCACTCGTTTCTGTTCTCCCGCTTTCAATTTGACTTGGTAAGAAAACGAAAGCTCACCGATTGTACCCTTTAACGTGATTTCTTTGGTCAATTTTGAGTTGTTTTTCAATAAGCCACTTACAAACAAATCTGCCGTAGTTGGGTTGTTTACATTAAAATCGGATGAAACATAAGTTTCTGTCAAAGCAACCGCTTGTGATTTTACCAAAGCAACCTCTCGCCAAATTCCCATATTATTATCTGGCGGAACAGGTGCCCAATCCACAAAACCTATCGTGAAATCGCCTGGTATAGGAGGGAAGACCTCAATCACTAAATTGTTTTTCTCTTGTAAATGAGTAGTTACATCAAACTCATATTGTTTATAAACACCAAATACAACCGTTGTATCGGCGATTTGTTTCCCGTTTAACCAAATATTTGCTCGGTAATTAATACCATCTAAATCCAAAACAACATTTTCTCCGTTTGTTTTTGCCCAATCAAATGATTTGACGTACATCCACGGTTTTTTAAACTGCTCTGTCGGGATATTTTTCAAATTCATTCCTGAATAAATATCTTTATAAACACCCGCATGCACCAACGAAGCCAACACTTGTGTTGGGTACTTTAGTCGTTATCCAGTCCGTTTCGTTAATTCCCTTTTTACTTAGCTCTTTTCCGTTAGACTGGCTCTTTTGCAAAGACCAATTAGCTGATAATAAGGTTTTGAAACCACCTTCGTTTTTATCGTTCAGTTTCGTTTTTACCGACGATAGACAACCAGACAACAAGAAAAATAAACTTAAATAATACCAATTAGCTTTCATAGACCCTTATTTACAATTTCACTTTTCAATTTACTTATAATAAATGTGATTCTCTTCTTTATCAAAAGAAACTAACCAAACATTCAAAAAAAACGTAGATATAAACTTGAATAGTAGTATATTTATTCATTGAATATTTAAAAAAAGCAACTATGAAAAAGAAATTATTACTTCTAATTACCTCACTTGCCTTATTTTTGACAAGTTGCATCACCATCGAAGAGACCTATACATTTAAAGAGGATGGTTCGGGTGCAAGTTCGTTTACCATCGATATGAGTGGCATCAAACGAACGATGGACGCTTTGGGAGCAGGTGCTGAAAATCCACATTTGGACAAATTAAAAGCGATGGATTTTGCTACATATAAACAAACTATCACCAACATAGAGGGGATTACAAACATCAATACCGGTATAGATAAAGACAATTATATTTTTAGCCTTACTTACGATTTTGTTGATCAATCATCTTTAAATACTGTTTTGAATACTATTTTAGAAACAGAAGAGCAAACCTATTTTAAACATAAAAAGAAAAACAGATGCTTTAAAGTCGAACATCCGTTACCTGTTACTTTCAAAAAAAGTTTGAAAGACATCAATAGTAAATACATCAGTGGCTTTTTGAAAAAAATAAATTACAAAATGGTAATGAATTTTGAGCAAAAAGTAAAGAGAGTAAAAACAAAAGCCTACTCCTCACACACCGACAACCAAGTAATTGTAGAAAGTAATCTTTCTGAATTATTAGACAACCCCGATTTATTAAAAGCAAGAATTAGAGTAAAATAAAGGACAGGTTATTTTACGCTCTTCATTTTGCAAGTCAGCGAAGAGGTTTAATCTAAAATAGTGTATCTATCATTACGTTAATTAGGAGCTTACCCTTTTCGTTGAACTGATTTCACGTATTTCATAGTTAGTTTCATCGATAGAAAGAGAGATAACCGACAAAACAAAGGGCGGGTCGGGCTTTTTGTTACAATCTTTTGGCGGTTACTTCGTAACCTTTTATTTCTCATTATCGATTAGGCACACTCACCTTCAAAAACAAACAGCAAAGAGCCAAAAGGATTTTCTCGACAATCCCTAAGCCGACGTAAAAATAGCTTCTACCCATTCTCACTTCGTGCAGTCAGGCGATTTTTAAAATGAACTTCTGCCAAGGGCAGAGTTCCTAAGTTATATAATAACCAAAGTAGACATGACTAAAAAAAACATGCGGTACGAGGTTGATTAACTAAAAAAAGATATTTCATAAAAGAAAAGTTGTTATGAGTGATAAAAAAGTGTTGATAATAGGAGCGTCAGCTAACCCTAAGCGGTATTCGTATAGGGCAACAGAACGTTTGTTAGGAGCAGGGTTTGAACTCTATTTATTAGCGAAAAGGAAGAGTGAAGTTTTGGGTCAGCCAATACACACCGCATTTCCTCAAAACCAGACGATAGATACCGTTACTCTTTATATAGGAGTAGAATCACCAAGATGATTTATTTCGTCAATTAGCCGAATTACAACCTCGAAGAGTGATTTTTAACCCAGGTACAGAGCATTTGGAATTGCAACAAGCTCTTGAAAAAATAGGAATAGAAGTCGAAGTAAATTGTACCTTGGTGATGCTGTCCTTGAAGCATTTTTAAGTGATTGTGTCTTCTGTATGTTTTAATAGTAGGAAAATGAGTGAAAATTAGCTACCTTTGTGGCTTGAATTTTCAAAGAAATAAATCATAAATCCGATGGCTAAGACTTTTATTTGATAAGTTGTGGAGTGACCACGTGGTTGATAATGTAAATGATACAACAGATATCATCTATATTGATCAACATTTAATTCATGAAGTGACAAGTCCTGTTGCTTTTACAGGAATAGAAAATCGAGGGAAAAAGGTTTTCCGTCCAGGTCAAACTGTTGCTACACCAGATCACAACGTTCCGACAATCAATCAAGACCAACCAATCAAAGAGTTGCTTTCAAGAAAGCAAGTCAATACATTGGCTACAAACTGTGAAAATCACGGAATTGAAATGTATGGTTTAGGTCATCCATTTCATGGGGTTGTGCACATTATCGGTCCTGAATTAGGGATTACTTTACCAGGTATGACAGTGGTTTGTGGTGATTCACATACTTCTACACACGGTGCTTTTGGAGCGATTGCCTTTGGAATCGGTACAAGTCAAGTAGAAAGTGTATTTACTACACAAGCGTTGTTGTTGGCTAAGCCTAAGACTATGCGTATTACTGTTGACGGTAATATACAAAAAGGAGTATCTTCTAAAGATATTATCTTATATATCATATCTAAAATTTCTTCTTCGGGAGGAACAGGATATTTCGTTGAGTTTGCAGGTTCTGCAATCGAAGGATTATCTATGGAAGAAAGAATGACAGTTTGTAACATGTCAATAGAGATGGGAGCTCGTGGTGGAATGATTGCGCCAGATCAAACAACTTTTGATTATGTAGAAGGTCGTGAGTTCACACCAAAAGGAGCAGCTTGGGATAAAGCATTGGCTTATTGGAAAACATTAAAATCAGACGAAGGAGCTCAATTTGACAAGGAATTAAATTTCCATGCAGATGAAATGGCACCAGTTGTAACTTACGGAACAAACCCAGGAATGGGAATCTGTGTAGATGCGACTATTCCTACAGAGGCTGATATTGATGCTGAAACATTACCTACTTTCTTAAAATCTTTAGCTTACATGGGGTTCAAACCAGGTGAAAGCTTATTAGGTAAACAAGTAAACTGGGTGTTTTTAGGTTCTTGTACAAACGGGACGTATCGAAGATTTTAGAATTTTCGCTAACTACGTAAAAGGAAAGAAAAAAGCAGCAAATATCAATGCGTTATTGGTTCCAGGTTCTAAACAAGTTGAAAAACAATGTATTGCTGAAGGAATTGATAAAATATTAAATGAAGCAGGTTTTGAATTTAGACAACCAGGATGTTCTTCTTGTTTAGCGATGAACGATGATAAAATTCCTGCTGGAGAATATTCAGTATCTACATCAAACAGAAACTTTGAAGGTCGTCAAGGACCAGGAGCAAGAACAATCTTAGCTTCTCCGTTGACAGTTGCAGCAGTAGCAATTGCAGGTAAAATAGTTGATGTAAGAGAGACTGTATAGCCACGAGAGGCTTTTAATTAATTATTTGTTTATTATAAAAGGGTTGAAAACCCAAAATATAAAAATGGAAAAATTTTCAACATTATTATCTAGAGCAGTTCCTTTTGAAAATAGAGGATGTAGATACTGACCAAATTATCCCTGCTCGTTTTTTGAAAGCGACTACAAGAGAAGGTTTTGGAGATAACTTATTTAGAGATTGGAGATACAACAAAGACGATAGTTTAATAGAAGACTTTCCTTTAAATGATAAAAAATACGCAGGTAGCATTATCGTTGGAGGGAAAAACTTTGGTTCAGGATCGTCTAGAGAGCACGCAGGTTGGGCTATCGCTGATTACGGATTTAAAGTAGTGGTTTCTTCTTTCTTTGCAGATATCTTTAAAGGAAACTGTTTGAACTTAGGAATACTTCCTGTACAAGTTACTGAAGAGTATTTACAAGAAATATTTAATGCTATTGATGCAGACAATACAACAGAATTGAATGTTGATTTGGAAGCACAGGAAATCACAATTGTTTCTTCTGGTTCAAAACAATCTTTTGACATCGATCCTTACAAAAAGACTTGTCTTTTGAATGGTTATGATGATATCGATTATATTTTATCTATTGAAGATAAAGTGTTGGCTTTTGAGAAAACTTCATTAATAAAAGAAGTGACTAACAGATAGTTTATGTCCCTTTAAGAAATAAAAAACACGTTAATCTTAATTGATTAACGTGTTTTTTATTTTAGGAGGCTTTTGTTTGTTGAATAGTTGATTAAAATCAGTTTTTATTCAGTTTGAATAAGTATTTTTGTGAAGTTGATTTAGGGAGTTTCATTTTAATAGAAAGAAGTAAACTATTTTGACAAGGTAATTGTTGAGGTGTTGGTTCTTCTGTTTAGAAGAAATGGAGAATTTAAAAAATAGGTGAAAGACCTTTATATATATGGAAAAAGAAAAAAGACAAGGAGCTACGACGAAAAGTATTATACAATTTGCTTTTTTTCACCTTATGCCTTTAGCTGCGATTTACACGGGAGCTACTGCCTTTGATTGGTGGTTATGTTTAGGCTTGTACTATTTTAGAATGTTTTGGATTACGGGAGGTTACCACAGGTACTTTGCTCATAAATCGTACAAAACATCAAGAGTGTTTCAGTTTATTATCGCCTTCTTTGCAGAAACAAGTAGTCAAAAAGGTGTATTGTGGTGGGCGGCTCATCACAGAGTACATCATCAAACAAGTGACACACCAGCCGATCCACATTCAATGAAAATCTATGGTTTTTGGTATTCGCACATTGGGTGGATTGCAAGTTCTCAATACAAAGACACAGATTTTAAGTCTATTCAAGATTACGCAAAGTTTCCAGAAATTAGATGGATAGATAAGCATTACGTTTTTCCTATTTTGACAATGGCTTTAGGTGTATTTGTTGTAGGAGGTTTTGTGAACACTTCGTTTACAGTTGATCACGGAATGGCAGTTTTGGGCGATGGAGCATGGTATTTACAAGGAGGGCTTTCTGCTTTATTGATAGGTTTCCTGTTAAGTACAGCGATATTGTTTCACGGTACATTCATCTATCAACTCTATTATGCATAAGTTTGGTAAGCAACGCTATAAATCAGGAGATGAATCACGTAACCATCTTTTATTAGCATTAGTTACTTTAGGAGAAGGGTGGCACAACAACCACCATTACTATATGTCATCTACTCGTCAAGGGTTTTATTGGTGGGAGATTGATATCACATATTACATTATTAAATTATTCTCTTTTGTAGGGTTAGTTTGGGATGTTCAGGAAGTGCCTAAGCATATTAAGGACTCTCGTTCGATGGAAGAAGCGAAAATATTATTAAATAAATCAAAAGAATCAGCAAAGAAAGCTGCGTAATTTGATTGTAAAGTGAGTTTCAAATCCCTCTTGATTAATTTCAAGAGGGATTTTTCTGTTTCATATAAAAAGCATTTATTTAGAAACATTTTAGTTATCTTTGTGAATATTTTGTGCACTTAACTTTTGGTGTACTGAACTAAATCAGGGTTTGTTTCTCTTTACAAAGGAATAAATCTTCTTTTATTAGTCTATGGATAAGCGAAAAATAGAATTAATGGCTCCGGCCGGAAACTTTGAATCAATGACTGCGGCATTAAAAGCAGGTGCAGATTCAGTTTACTTTGGGGTGGAGCAGTTAAATATGCGTGCTCGTGCGACAATGAATTTTACTTTAGAGAACCTAGAGGAGGTTGCTGAGTTGTGTGCTTCTTATGGAGCAAAATCGTATATCACATTAAATACTATTGTTTATGACCATGATTTAAGTTTGGTTAAGAAAATTATTACTCAAGCAAAAGAGGCAGGAATAACAGCAATTATTGTGGCTGATCAAGCAGCTATTGGTTTTGCAAAGCAAATTGGGATGGAGGTTCATATCTCTACACAAGTAAATGTTACCAATATTGAAACGGTAAAGTTTTATGCGATGTTTGCTGACGTGATGGTGATGGCTCGTGAATTGAGTGTCAAGCAAATGAAAGATATTTGTGACGCTGTAATTCGTGAAGATGTACGTGGACCATCGGGTAATTTGGTGGAAATTGAAGTTTTTGCACATGGAGCTTTGTGTATGGCCGTTTCGGGGAAATGTTATTTGAGCTTACATTCGCATAACTCTTCAGCAAATAGAGGAGCATGTATTCAAAACTGTCGTCGTTCTTACACAGTAAAAGATGACGAAGGGAATGAATTATTGATTGATAATGAGTTTATCATGTCACCGAAAGATTTGTGTACGATTGATTTTTTGGATCAATTGTTAGATACAGGTATTACCGTAATGAAAATTGAAGGGCGTGGAAGAGCACCTGAATATGTAAAGACTGTGATTGAATGTTACAGGGAGGCTATTGATTCGTATTACGACGGAACTTACACTGAAGAAAAGAAAGCAGCTTGGATGACTCGTTTAGGGTCTGTTTATAATAAAGGTTTTTGGAGTGGTTATTACTTAGGGCAAAAAATGGGGGAGTGGTCGAAGAAAAAAGATTCTTCAGCTACACAAAAGAAATTGTTCTTAGGAAGAGGTACACATTATTACCCAAAAGCAAATGTAGGCGAGTTTAAATTAGACTCTCACTCATTGAAAGTAGGTGATAAAATTTTAGTAACGGGTCCAACAACAGGTGTTTTGGAGCAAACGATTGAAGAAATTAGATTAGATGCTAAATCGGTAGAGGAGGCGAAGAAAGGAGATACAATTTCTATTAAAGTAAATGAGCGTATTCGAATGAACGATAAATTGTATAAGGTAATTCCTGCGTAGTGGTTATTGTGACTCAAATACGGGAAAGGTGCATAGGGTGTAATTATTGTGTGGAATTGGCTCCTGCTTTTTGGCGGATGTCAAAGAAAGATGGTAAAAGTGTTTTATTGGGGGCAAAAGATAAGAAAGGCCACTTCACTATTCGTACCAATGATATCGATTTAGAAGAAAATAAAGCAGCAGCAGAAGCTTGCCCAGTTAATATAATTAAGGTGTCTAAAATATAAGGTTAACTAATCGCTAAAAAATAAAAAAAGGCTAGTTCAAATATACTGAACTAGCCTTTTTTTTGTGGACTTAGGGTGTAAAAAAGCCTTGCTCTAAAAAAATAGAACAAGGCTTAGTGTTTTCTTCAAAGAAGATTAGTTCTTAGCAGTAAGCACCTAGTTTTACGATTAAGTCAGCAGCTCTGTTAGAGTACCCACATTCGTTATCGTACCAAGAAGCGATTTTTACAACTTTTCCGTTTACTGCAGTAATACCAGCATCGAAGATAGAAGAGTGTGTGTTTCCAACAATATCGATAGAAACGATAGGGTCTTCAGTGTACTCTAAAATACCTTTCATTGGTCCTTGAGCAGCAGCTTTCATTGCAGCGTTAACTTCTTCAATAGTTACTTCTCTAGATAAGTTAGCAACTAAATCAGTGATCGAACCAGTAGGAGTAGGAACTCTCATTGAGTTTCCATCTAATTTACCAGCTAAAGAAGGTAAAACTAACCCTACAGCTTTAGCAGCTCCAGTAGAAGTTGGTACCATAGATAAAGAAGCTGCTCTAGCTCTTCTTAAATCAGAGTGAGGTGCATCTTGTAATCTTTGATCAGCTGTGTAAGCGTGGATAGTTGTGATGAATCCTTGCTCTAATCCAAAGCTGTCATTTAAAACTTTAGCGATAGGTGCTAAACAGTTTGTAGTACAAGAAGCATTAGAAACGATAGTTTCTTTTCCTGTTAAAATTTCTTCATTTACACCTAAAACTACTGTAGGGATTGCTCCTTTAGCAGGTGCAGAGATAACTACTTTTTTAGCTCCAGCTTTCAAGTGACCAGAAGCTCCTGCTTCGTCAACGAAAAATCCAGTTGATTCTAATACAACGTCGATTCCTAATTTACCCCAAGGTAATTTAGCAGGCTCTCTTTCAGCAGAGATTAAAATTTCTTTACCATTAACGATTAATCCTTTTTCAGAAACCTCAACAGTTCCATCAAATCTACCTTGAGTAGAATCGTACTTTAACAAGTGAGCCAAAGTTTTAGAATCTGTTAAGTCATTAATTGCAACAACATCAATGTTGTCTTTTTTTAGAAGGGCTCTAAAAGAAAGTCTCCCGATACGGCCAAAACCGTTGATAGCTACTTTAGTCATCGTATTAAATTTTAGTTATTAATTTCAAATTTTAAAGTACCAAAAGTACAATTTTTATACTCCAATGCCAATTTATCTAATCAATATTATATAATAATAAGCTACTTTATTAGAACCTTGATTTTTGTCATTTTTTTGGACTCGGGGTTTAAAAGGTTGTTTGTTGAAATAATTTAAGTCTGTTATTGTTTCTGATTAAAAGTTTATTACCTTTGCATCATCAAATTAGTAATGAGGCGATAAAAACAGAAAGCTGCTCGGTTCGTCTAGGGGTTAGGACGCCAGGTTTTCATCCTGGTAGCAGGGGTTCGATTCCCCTACCGAGTACTTATTGACTTGCTAAGTCACACCTAATTAAAACGAAGGCTTCAATTCACTTAAAACTGAATTGAAGCCTTTTTTTGTTCTAACAAACGAATATTATGGATTGCCTAGTTGAGTGTCCTAATTTGATTTTGTAAATAAGTATTGATTTTTTTACACTTACCGTAAGTGTACTTTATAAAATTACCAATTTTATTATAGAAGGCGTCTCTGGTCTTTTTAGTAGAATAACAGGTATTTATAATACCCGAAAAATTCTCTAAATAATGAATATACATCTCTTAATTCATAATAATCGGCATGTGCCCCCATTATTTTTTGAATACCTATTTGCTTAAAAGTTAATTTAGCTCGACTAATGTGAAAAAATTGAGTAACCACTGTAACTGATTGTACATTTGGAAGATCCGATTTGAAATTTAGCGCTGTCAGACGAGTGTTATTGCCTTTGTTGTCAACAATAATATCGGTTTGGTGAATACCTTTCGTAATAAGGAATTCCTTCATTTTAGTACCTTCATAAAACCCTTCTTGCCCGAGTCCACCACTTACATATAGCTTATTGACTTCCCCTTTGAAATATAGTTCCATTCCTTTTTCTAACCTTGCTATTAGTCGATTAGATAAGCTACCGTCCTTATTTACGGTATTTCCATAAATTACGGCGTATTCACTTTTTCTCGGATTGTCATTTAACCCATCAGTGATGATAATTACTTCGTGGGTTAGAAACCAAAGGATGAAAACGATTAAAATTAGTTTTACTAGTTTCATTCGTAGGTTTTTAAGGGTTAACTTTTAAATAAGAGGTAACCGATAAATAAGTGGGCACGGTTGTAACGTGGATTAATGGTTTTTAAATTACTTTTGAATAGTGAATTTTGTCCCAAGCTGTAACGAACCTCGAAAGTTAATTTCTTAATATCTACACCTGCTCCAAACTGAAAACCGTAGTTGAGCTTTTTAATATCTGTTTTTGAAATGCGTTCTAACTCACTGATGTCCGTAAATAAAGCTCCTTCTATACCTGCTTTTAATGTGATTTTCAATGCTTCTTTATTGATGATATGAAAACCTAAAGCCAAGGGCAATTCAAAAGAATTGAAGGTAACTACCTCGTTGATTGTTACGTCTTCAAACTCTTTGAGTTTAGTTGAAGAGCTCACGTAATACAAGCCAGGAGTAAAGAAGAGCCTTCCGCCTAGACGTACGTCAATACCTGCACTAAAACCAAACTGTGCCGTGGATTTTATAATCTTTTCGTGCTGCGTAAAATTGGCTAAATTCAACCCTAATTTGGGATTTATTTTGACTTGAGAAAATACGTTTAAAGCTAGACTTAGTAAGAGGGAAGTAAATATTGTTTTCATTAGTTATTCAATCATTATAAATGCACCCCAGAAATAAGGGGCGTCATATTCTTTCATTAATTCTTTTTTTGCAGCAACAAATGCTTGACGTTTGTTGTTGAGAATGAAGTATTTTTGATAAAACAAAGTCATTAATTTATTGGTTACTTCGTCATCTACTTTAAATAAAGACATGAAAATAGTGTTTGCACCTGCAAGTTGTAAGGCACGTTGTAAACCGTAAACACCTTCTCCGTTTTTTATTTCGCCCAAACCTGTTTCACAAGCACTCAATACCACAAATTCTGTGTTATCTAAGTTGAGGTTCATTGCTTCCAACGAAGTTAAAACACCATCATTTTTATTGTAATTGTAAAACAGCTCGTTATCGACAAGCTCACCTGCATTAGCTAATAAGATACCAGATTTCAATAAGGGGTTTTCTAATGCTCTATCAGAATCTATTTCCGAATTTACAGCCTCAGCATTCTTAATAAAGTAACCGTGTGTTGCTAAATGTAAGAACTGAGGTGATTTTAATTCTTTTAGTGCTTGTTCTGTAGCCAGCCCGTAGGTGTAGTCCTTGTATTTTGAGCCTTGTTTATCTAATATTTTCTCTATTGATTTGACTTCTCTCTCAGCTCCTGAAAGCTGACGAATAGACTGATTTACAGAGGTGTTTTTGTGCGATTTATTTTTTTGATTGGCGATATAAAAAGAGGGGTTAGCAAACAAAGCAGGTAGGCTTGTTGCTTTTCCTTTGGTGTTTTTATGTAATAAATCCTTGGTGTTGGTTAGTAATACCAAACTGTATTCGTTGATTAGGTACTGGTTAGAAGGTGTGTAAAATGTCTCCATGTTTAGTTGTGTGTAAGCACCTTCTGCTGATAAATAAACCGTTGAATTTGGTTGTATTTTCTTCGCAATTGGTGCCCAGTACCTTTCATGTGATTTTTTGTCTTTCATTCTAAATTTCACTGCATTACGGTAATATTTCAAGAACCCAGCCTCCATATTGTTTCCGTTAGGTAAAACAACTACAGCAGGTGCTTTTTTAGTTTCGGCATTAATGATAAGTGCGACATAAACGATACTGTCGCTAAATGATTTATCAAAATAACGGTAACGGATAATCTCAATTGCGTTTTCATTGCTTTTCAATGCTCCTTTAATATCTTTCCAAGTCGCGTTTTTCTTTTTTACAGTAGAACCAAAAAGTGCTGATTGCTTACTTAATTCTTCCTCAAGGCTTTCAATTTCTTTTTCTAATTTTCCTCTACTTTCTGTATTTGTTGTTAATACGTCTTGACTAGCGGTCATTGTTTTAAACAAATCTTCTCTTTTTGATTGGTACAACCTGTATTTTTTGATGAGCGAAGTGTCTCCACTAGAAAGTATATTCTGACGGATTTTTAATGACGAGTTTAGTAATAAATATTTTGTTGATAATATAAAATCATACACGTTGGCTACCAATTTAGGTTTCTTTTCGTGGTATTTGAAGGCTAAGGTATTGTAAAACTCAAAATCAGATTTATGTGTAGCCCAAAATTTTGCTTTTCCTCGCTCACTTAATGCAGGGAAGAAGTTTTTGACTAATTCCATGTTTAACAGCGCACTTTTCTCGGTGATTTGTAAAGCCTTTTTCTCATTTCCAGAGATATAATACATTTGTCCTAACTTACTGTAATTGTGTACATAGTCAGGGTGAGAAGTGCTGAATATTTTTTTATACATAGAAGTAGCATCTGTATATAATGCTAAAGCACGTGGGTAGCTTCCTTTTTTCGCATGAATAGCTCCTCGTAGAGCTAGTATTTTGGCGGTGTGCTTGTTTCCTTTTTTTAGGTTGGTACGCTTTTGCCAAATTTCATTGGCATCTAGTAAGTTTCTTTCCGCAAGATCTAATTTGTTTATTTCTATCTGGTAAATAGAAAGCTGAGTTAGTGCCTTTGCAACTAAAGGGTTGTTTTTATCATCAAAATTTGATTTTATGGTTTCTACCGAGTGTACTAAACTTTGTTCTATTCTATCACTTTTCTCTCCGTTGTAATATTGATTTAAAACCAACTTCATTGACGTCTCAGCTGGTATGATAGCTGTCTTTCCAAAAATGCGTTTTTCTAAGGTCAATACCTCTTTGTATCCAGTGATAGCCGTAGAGTAATCACCAATTGCTGAGTTTATTTCAGCTTTTTGTTTTAATATAACACTGTGTTGTAGTGAGTTTACACCAAAAATGGTCTCACTCAATAGCATTGCTTTGTCGTTGTATTCATCGGCTTTTGGGAAGTCTCCCAAAATCAAATAGAGCTCTGTTAATTGTTGTAAGGGAGCAAGAGTACGTTTGTTATCTTCACCAAAAAAATCTGTTTTACTTTGAAGTGAATTTAACAAGATTTCTTCCACTCGTGAATATTCGCCGTTATCTATATAGAGACGAGAAAACTCATCAATATCTAAATTCACGTCACTGTCCTCTGTCAAGTCTTGTGCTTTTTTTAATGCTTTTTCGGCATCTCTAAATTGCCCACGAACAATACAAGTATTTGCATAAGTTCTTAAAGACTGTGCTTTATTTATTTTTTGTGAAGGGTAGGAGTGAAGGGTCTCTTTACTTTTTACTGCGTTTTTGTATGCTAATGAATAATTTCCTGTAATCAAATACAAGTTAGCTAAACGTTCGAGTTGATTGCCGTAACGGAAATGAGCTTTCCCATACGTGTTTAATACATCGTTGGTGGTTGCTTTCATCAAACTAAGTGCTTCATTGAACTTATTGAATTCGATAAGGTAAAGTGCTTTGTCATTTTTGAAGTCAATATAATCAGGGCTTTGTTCAAAAACACCTCCCGCTTTTATTTTAGCTAAGCCAGTAGTAAAAGCTTCTGTCGCTTTGTTGATGTCATTTGAGTATTGAGTGATGTAATTTGCTTCATTCAATCTGTAACGGTAATAAGTTGGAGAGCCAATCAAATTTATTTTTTCGTTTAATCGGTCTATTTCCTTCATTAAAGCAACAGGTTTTTTGTAATCACGCTGAGCGAGGTAACTATTTAATAAGAAATTAGCAATTTCTAAACGGGAAGGGTGGTCTTTAAAAAGCTTTGCTGTATCAGCTAATACATTTTCGAAAATATGGATAGACTTTTTGAAATTACCTTTATGGAAATATTTTTGTCCTTTCAGTGCATTGATCCAAGAACGATGTGGAGTAGCTTTCTTATAATAACGTTTTATTTTTGGTTCGATATGGTTATATATTTGTTGTGCGCTATGGTTACGGTCGTTAAGCCAATAAGCAGTTGCTGTCAAACCAATAAAATTCAGGTATTTAGGACTTGTAGGTTTGTATCGAGTACCGTGATTGGTCTTGTCTATGTTCTTGTTGTAAATGGCATCAAATATTTTTGTAGCTGTTGGATAGTCTTCTTTTGCCAAGGCAATTTCTCCTTCCAATATTTTGTTATCTATATAAGAGATGTCTTTTTTATTGATGTTGTTTATAATCCAAGTACGTGCGGTGTATAACGAGACATCCGCTTCTTTGAAATTACCACTTGACAACAACGCTTTTGTTTTCAGGTTAAGAAGATCAACATATTTCCTTTGTTGGCCAACGAACTCTTTAGCAGATTTCTTTTTAGTAAACTCTTTTCCTTTTTTGACACCTGTAACGGTCGTTTTAATAGTTGATAGGTAGAGTTTAGAAAAATCGGTTAGATCGGTAATCGCTAAAGTGAAATACCCTTGTTTGGTAGCAAGGGTTGCTTTTGCGAATTCGTACCAATAACTATCTTCAGATGTGTTGTTTTTTTGTTTGAATTGCTTTGTCTTGTCTAAGTATTTTTGGGCAAAATTAAAATTACCATAACTACTATATAATAGACTTATTTTGGCATAGAAATTAACCTTTTCCACAGAAGTACCAGCTTTTAGTAGTTCTTGCTCCCCTTTTTTGATAAAACCTTCCCAAATAAGACTGTTTTTACCCAAAAACATAGAGATTTGAGCCTTGTTTAAGTAGGCAGAAGGCAGTTCTTGTTTGTAAGCACTTGTTTGTAGCTTTGTGATGTATTTATTGTTCGTTTTCTGTGCTTTGTAGAAATACCCATTGGTAATAAACGAGTACACCTTGTTTTTCTGTTTTAGTAGCTTATAAGGTAATTGAGCCGTAATAGTGTAACTATTAGCTAACAATAACAGCGAAAGTAACGTATATAAAAGTCTCATTAATGGTAAATGTTTAATTTTCAAAAACTTGTAAGTAAAAGTAGTATTATATGAAGTGATTTCCAAAAATATACGAGATTGCTTTGTAGTTGTTTGTATCGCTAAATTATTGGTGTTGATAACCTATTTTACACTTGTAATTTTCTTATATTAAGTATAAATAATAAAAGAAGGTGTTTTTGTTTTGTGCTCTCATTTGTTGGATTTCCACATATTTAATAATCAAGTAAAATAGACAGTTTTTTGTTAATTTTTTTTTAGCCAATTTTGAAATCCCAAGAGGGAAATACAACTAACAAAAGTGATTTGGTTCACTTCGACTGATGAAAGAAATTATGACTAAGAATTGCACGAACGTTTGGACAAATTGTGTGTCTTTTATAAAGGAAAGAGTAGGGGAGCAGAACTATGAGACATGGTTTAAACCTATCATTCCAATATATTTGGACACTACAAGTTTGACTATACAGGTGCCAAGTCAGTTTTTTTACGAATGGTTAGAAGAGCATTATGTTGATATCTTAAGAGAGGCAATCACTAATGAGTTAGGTGTGACTGGTCAATTGAGGTATTCGGTAGTGGTTGATAAAGGGAATGCGATTAGCAAACCCAAAGTGGTTAATATCCCTACGTCAAGTACGAGTTACCAAAAGAAAAAGAGAAGTCAAGCTCACAACACGTACAATGCACCGTCTTACGATATGGCAACGGTGTTTGGTGGAGAACTTCGTTTAAATCAAAACTATTCATTTGATAACTATATCGAAGGAGATTGTAACCGTTTGGCTCGTAATGCAGGTATGGCTGTGGCGAACAAACCTGGACTTACTTCTTTTAATCCTTTGATGATTTATGGAGGTGTTGGTTTGGGTAAAACACACTTAGCACAAGCAATAGGTAACAAAATCAGTGAAAATGGTTTTGGTAAAAAAGTGATGTACGTTTCTTCTGAAAAATTTGCCAACCAAGTCGTTGATGCGTTCAAAAGAAATGCGATTGATAAATTTGCAGATAATTATTTATCTGTTGATGTGTTGATTATTGATGATGTTCAATTCTTTTCGGGAAAAGGAAAAACACAAGAAATATTCTTTCATATTTTTAATCATTTGCACCAAAACGGTAAACAAATAGTGATGACAAGTGATGTTGCTCCTAAAGAACTGAAAGGTTTGGAAGAGCGTCTTGTCTCAAGAATGAAATGGGGATTGACTGCCGATTTGCAACGACCAGAATATGAAACAAGAATGGCTATCATTCTTAAAAAATTAGAAAACGACGGTATTGTGATTCCACAAGATGTGGTTGAATACTTAGCTTATAGCGTAGAAACAAATGTTCGTGAATTGGAAGGGGTGATTGTTAGTTTGATTGCTCAGTCGTCATTGAATAGAAAAGAAATTGATTTAGAATTAGCCAAACAAGCGCTACATAATATTGTTCAAGATATTGATGTAGAGGTTAATATTGATTATATCCAGAAATATGTTTCCAATTATTTCGATGTGTCTATTGAATTGTTGAAAGCAAAAACCAGAAAAAGAGAAATTGTTGTGGCAAGACAAGTGGCAATGTACTTGGCTAAAAAACACACCAATATGTCATTAAAATCTATTGGTTACCACTTTGGAGGAAGAGACCACAGTACAGTTATTCACGCAATAAGTACGGTAGAGGATATTATGGAAACAGATGTGAAGTTCAAATCACAAATGGATGAGATTTTGAAACAAGTAAAAATGAAAGCGAGTTAAAATCTTCTTTCTTAAAATAGTAAAAGGTCTATTCATTAATTTGAATAGACCTTTTTTTGTTGAAAATTATTGAGGTTGTTGTGTTTTATATGTGAAGGGGATTTATTTGTAGTAGATTTTGATTACGTCATATCGTTTTTGACCTGGTATATTAATACTTAATAGGTAGTGATTTTCTTTCTTTGATAATAGTTGGTAAAGGTATCTATCACCCTTTACACTAAAGTTAGCTCTGGAGTCATTATTACTCTCAATAAATATTAATTCAAATTCATTTATCCATTTGTAGTTTAGCTTAGAGAAAGTACCGTCTGAGAATGAATCTCTCCAAATACCGTTGTTCATAGAGACTGTAGTCGTGTCCCCATTGAGTTCGCAGTAATAAAGATCAGTCTTTTTTCTAAACTTTTTTAACTCTTTTTTTGATATCTCGGATGTTGGCTTTGAAATATTTCTTTTTACTCCATCTCTAGGTGGTTCTAGCCGATCTAATAAAACTCTAAAACCAGGGCAGTTTCGTTGTAGTCTGTAATAAATTTTAGTTGCTGTTTGTTGTGCGTTAGCTTGGTCTACGCTAGCTAAATAGGGGAAAAGTTGGGTGTTATACAGTTCCTTTAGTTTTAGTGTATCGTTTTTTGAAGTTAGTTTTTCAAGGTGATTGCAGAGACTTGTTGCGACCGAATCGACCTCTGTAATTGTTTGTGAAAATAGGTTTACCGAGGTACTTATAGCAAGTAAAAGTATGATGTTTTTCATTGTGTTATTAAGTTTAGCTTTAAATGTAGTCGTTTTTAATTTATAAAAGGTTGTTTAAATGATTCTGATCGAGTGGATGACCTGGGGGGTGTCGAGAAAATACTTTTTTGTTCTCTTTCCTTTCTCACTAACTATCAAACTCTTTCAACTCTATCCAAACAAAGAACGCTGTAAAGAAACTTTTAAGCAGATGAGACTAAAAGGAGGGGTGAAATGTGAAAAATGCGGAAACGCAGCTCGTTATTGGAAGAAAAAGAGTGTAATAAATGTCACGATAGAACGATTTTAAAAAGGAGACGAGCCAAACAAATAAAGGCATTACCTAAAAAAATGAGAGGAACAAAAAACTTCCATCAAGTAGCGAATGTTTTCTAGGGGGGGGGCTTATTTCATTAAGGAAGTATAGGTGTCCTTGATGAAGTAAGTAATAGGAGGTTTTTTATTGTGTGTCATCTATATTTATTATCTTTACCGAGTAATAATAGAAGAAAAATGAAAGCACTTTCTGATAGAATAAATGCAATGTCGGCATCGGCAACGTTGGTGATGGCTCAAGCAGCTAGAGAATTAGCAGCTACAGGAGTTGATGTAATCAATTTGAGTGTTGGGGAACCTGATTTCACGACGCCAAAATACATTCAAGAAGCGGCCAAAAAAGCGATTGATGATGGCTTTCATTTTTATACACCTGTACCTGGTATTCCTGATTTACGTAACGCAATAGCTACTAAATTACAAACCGAAAACGGGATTGATTGTACTTCGGATAATATTGTAGTATCGACAGGGGCTAAGCAAGCGATCGCAAATACAATTTTGAGTTTGGTAAACCCAGGAGACGAGGTGATTATTTTAGCACCTTATTGGGTCAGTTATATTGACGTCGTGAAATTTGCTGAAGGCGTACCTGTGATTGTTAGTGGAACGATAGAAAATGATTTCAAAGCTACAGCGAAACAAATAGCTGCTGCGATAACACCAAAGACAAAAGCAATTATGTTTTCGTCTCCATCAAATCCTACGGGAGCATTGTTTTCTAAAAAAGAGTTGGAAGAAATTGCCGATGTAGTGGCTCAAAAGGATGACTTGTATGTTTTAGCAGATGAAATTTACGAATACATAAATTATGTTGGTGGGCATACCTCTATCGGGGCAATAGAAAAAGTAAAAGACCGTGTGATTACAATCAATGGCTTTTCGAAAGGTTATGCGATGACAGGTTGGCGAATTGGGTACATTTGTGCACCTCTTCACGTGGCTAAAGCGACAATAAAAATACAAGGACAGTTTACTTCTGCTACCAATTCTATCACGCAAAAAGCTTGTGTAACGGCAATAGAAGATATTAAAAGCCAAAAAGAAACGGTTAAAATAATGGGAGATGCTTTTTTAAGACGTCGTAACTTAATGCACGGTTTATTAAAAGGTATTCCTAATATAGAGGTGAATGTGCCTGATGGAGCATTTTATTTATTTCCTGATGTGAGTGCTTATTTTGGTAAGAAAACACAAGAAGGGGTGGTGATTAAAGATGCTTCTGATTTGAGTTTGTACTTATTAAATGTAGCACATGTTTCTACTGTAAACGGAACTGCATTTGGTGCACCTAATAATATCCGTATGTCTTTTGCTACGGCAGATGAGAAAATTACAAGAGCAGTTGCTCGTGTAAAAGAAAACTTAGCCAAATTAAGCTAAACCTTGTTTATGAAAACATTGAAAGATCTTTTTGAGGAATTTAACAACCTCAATGTACTGATTGTAGGTGATGTAATGATTGATTCCTATTTATGGGGGAGTGTTGAGCGGATTTCGCCCGAAGCACCTGTACCAATAGTATCGGTTAATAACCGTGAAAAGCGGTTGGGAGGAGCTGCGAATGTTGCTTTAAATATCAAAGCAATGGGAGCGACACCGTACTTGGTTTCAGTGATAGGTGATGACTTAGATGGTGCAGAGTTTGAAAATATTGTAAAAAAACAAAACCTGCCAAGTGAAGGTTTGGTAAAAAGTACGGATAGAATAACAACTATCAAGCACCGTATTATAGCGAGTGCACAACATGTATTGCGTGTAGATTCGGAAGAGGAGCATTTGTTAAATACAAAAGATAGTGATTTGTTGGTTGATAAAGTGAGGCGACTTATTGAAAAGTGTGACGTCTTGATTTTTGAAGATTACGATAAAGGGGTGCTTTCAGTTGATTCTATCGATAAAATAACCAAATTGGCTCAACAAAATAACGTGCCAATTGTGGTTGATCCTAAGAAAAGAAATTTTTCTTTTTATAAAGAGGTAGATTTGTTTAAGCCGAACTTAAAAGAGCTTAAAGAGGGGGTAAAAACGGAGTTTGACGATAAGGACCTGAAAGCTATTGCAGCGTCGGTAGAGCAGCTAAAAACAGCTAAAAACCACAAAGGAGTAATGGTTACCTTGTCTGAGTTGGGGGTTTATATCAATAAAGAGGAGAAAGTACATATTCCTGCGCATATCCGAAAGATAGCCGATGTTTCGGGGGCGGGTGATACTGTGATAAGTGTTGCTTCGTTAGCGGTGGCAACAAAACAAAGTGCTTCTTTTATCGCTTCGCTAAGTAACTTATCGGGAGGTTTGGTTTGTGAATTTGTGGGTGTTGTACCTATAAATAAAGAACAATTACTGAAAGAGGCAACGGTTAATGAATTAGATAGATGGCTTTAATAGATACTTTAAACGCCTTTATATATGATAGTAAGAATAAGGTACTTACCGTGTCAAAAGCATTGTCTGGATTTTTCTCCCTTTGTGCTGTTGCCTTGGTTATTTATGAACTAGGTTTTCCTTTGTCTGTAGCAGAAGAACATTTGGTACTTCAAGGGTTTAATCTCCTTTTTGGGTATTTCGCTTTTCATTATTTTTTAAATCTCTTTTATACTTTTGAACGCATTGATTTTATCAAAAACTCGTGGTTTGAGGGCAGTATAATGGTACTCATTATTGTTTCTGCTATTTATAGTGCGGTAACGGGGCAACAGCTTTTTGAGGTTTTATTTCGGAATTTAAGTGCTAGCCAATCTGAACAGATCTATCGAATTTTCACCACTGTAGCGATGCTTTATTTTGTTGGCTTTAACTTTGTGAAAGCCAGTACTTACCTTAATAGTTTAACTGTAAAACCTGCGATTACTTTTATCTTTTCTTTTGTGTTGTTAATTGCGATTGGAACAGGTTTATTGATGTTGCCTCAGATGACTACAATTGATGGAGGGGCAGATTTTATGAGTGCTTTTTTTACTTCTGTTTCTGCTTCGTGTGTGACAGGATTGATCGTACAAGACACGGCTACTTATTTTACTTTGAAAGGTTTGTTAGTTATTTTGTTTCTGATGCAATTGGGCGGGATTGGAATGGTTTCTTTTGCTACTTTCTTTGCAACGTTTATGAAAAAAGGCGTGGGGCTAAAGCAACAATTGATTATTCAAGATTATTTGGCTTCAGAATCGTTGTCTTCTGCAAAAGGGCTTTTACGTCAGGTTATCGGTATTACCTTATTGATTGAGGCTTTTGCTTCTCTGTTTATTTATTTTAGTTGGAGTAATCAAATTCATTTCGAAAGTGTCGGTCAACGGGCTTTTTACTCGGTGTTTCACGGTGTTTCTGCTTTTTGTAACGCAGGGTTTAGTTTGTTTTCTAATGGTCTTTATGATGAAGGTATTCGAAATTCCTATTTGCTACATATTATTATTGGGATTACAATTGTTTTGGGTGGTTTAGGTTTTTCTACGGTACAAGATTTATTCTCTCCCAAATCCTTACAGGAGCGATTGGTTCGTCCTTGGAAGGATTGGAAAATTGGTACAAAAATATCGGTTCACACGTCTCTGTTACTGATTGGTATCGGTATGGCATTGTTTTTCTTGACAGAACACAATGGTGTGATGAAAGGTATGGGCGGTGTCGAAACGTTGGTGGCTTCGTTTTTTCAGTCGGTAACCACACGTACAGCAGGATTTAACACAGTTGATTTTAGTCAATTAGCTACACCAACAGTGATATTTATGGTGTTTTTGATGTTTATCGGAGCTTCTTCAGGTTCGACGGGTGGGGGAATAAAAACTTCCACGTTTTTATTGATTGCTACTTCAGCGATAGCGACTATACGAGGGAAAAAGAACGTTGATTTGGGTAAACGCTCGATTTCGACTGAGTTATTGGGTAAAGCCTATTCTATTTTTGTCTTTGCTTGTACTTTTAATTTGACGATGATTTTTGTTTTAGCTATTACCGAACCTGATTTACAAATTATCGATTTGGTTTTCGAACAGGTATCGGCTTTTGCGACTGTTGGTTTGAGTACAGGGATCACAGCTTCCCTATCACTGACAGGTAAACTGCTTATTGTGTCATCGATGTTTATCGGGCGTATTGGTACACTTACTTTAGCGCTGGCATTGAGTAGTCGTGTGACAAGCAATAGCTTTAAATACCCTAATGCCCATATTATGATTGGCTAAAATGCTGGGTGTGGCGTGTTTATATCATTTTCTAATTAGTATTTTACTCCTATTCTGAGAGAAATATGGGGCTATTCGATTGTGCTTTTGTTGTTTTATATATTAACTATTACATTTCCTACTTTATCTCCACATAGAACATATTCGTACGCCAAGTTTATTTCTTCTAATGAATGTTCTCGGTAAGAGCAGTTTATTTTTTCAATAGTTCCATAATATAGGGTATATTTTTTTTGCGTACTAAACAGTATAGGAAAGCTCTCTTTTCTTTTAGTAATGAATAGAGTAAAAACCAGTAGCTCATCGCTATAAGCTGTTTTTGTGTCGTTATATACAGACGTATTGAAGGCATCACTCTAGTCTCTTTTGCACTCAAACAGGCTTAGGGATTGACGAGAAAATCCTTTTGGTTCTTTGCTGTTTGTTTTGATGGTGAACGTGCCTAATCGATAATGGGAAATAAAAGTGACGAACTTACTGCCAAAAGATTGCAACAAAAAGCCCGACCCGACCTGACTTTTATCGGTTGATTTCTTTTCTATCGGTAAAAAGCCTATAAAAGACTAAAAAAACAGTTCATCTCCAAGGGGAAGCTCCAACTTATAGACAATCTGATTTTACATTTCCATTTCTAAATTTAGAAGGGCATTTTTGAGCTCGTTTGCCGTTTTTTGGTTGTTTTGTGCTTCCGAAACGGTTATTCCTTTTTTGTAAATAGCTACGGCTTCGTCTTCTAATCCCAATTCTTCGTATAGTTTGGCAGTAATGTAATAGGTCGCCAAATAGTCTGGGAAATCGGTCAGTAATAGGTCAAAGTAAGTTTTACTTTGCTCGGTATCCGTTTTCATATATTCAAGAGCGAGTCCGTAAATATTGAAAGGGTCGGTAGGTTCGTCGGTATAAAAACCTTTTAATAATTGTAATCTGTCCATTGTAATGGTGGTTTTATGCTATTCTTTGAAAATATATTAGTTTTATTAATCTCTTATTTTCAGTTGGTTATGTTGTTATTAACGGTTGATTGATTTTAAATCGACAAAATCAGGCAACTGTACACCCAAATTTAGAGTATATTATGACATAAATAAATTTTTACTATATGAATATTTTAGTGTGTATTACCCACGTGCCTGACACGACCTCAAAAATCACTTTTACGGACGGTGAAACGAAGTTCAATAAAGAGGATGTACAATATATTATTGGTCCTTACGATGATTTTACTTTGGCACGAGCTGTGGAGTTGAAGGAGCAAACGCAAGGGGAAATCACGGTGCTAAATGTAGGGCTGGTAGAAACGGAAATAACGATTAGAAAAGCATTGGCAATTGGTGCGGATAAGGCTATTCGTGTCGATGCAGAGCCTGTCGATGCACTTTTTGTGGCTGAGCAAATTGCTGGTGTTGCGAAGGAAGGAAGCTACGATTTGATTTTGATGGGGCGTGAGTCGATTGATTATAATGGTGGTGTCGTACACGGAATGGTAGGGGAGTTGTTGGATATTCCATCTATTTCGCCTGTTATGAAACTTGATATTGACGGCACAACAGCCAAAATGGAAAAGGCGATTGATGGTGGTAAACAAATTTTGGAGGCGAGTTTGCCTTTGGTTGCTGGTTGTCAAGAGCCTATTGCTGAATGGAAAATCCCTAATATGAGAGGTATTATGCAGGCTCGTTCCAAACCATTGGATGTTAAGCTGGTGTATTCGGAAGAGAAAGGTACTTCGCTGATTAAGCATAGTTTGCCTGCTCAAAAATCGGGTTGTAAGCTTGTTGATGCAGGAAATGTACAAGAGTTAATCGATTTGTTAAGAAATGAAGCTAAGGTTATTTAGGGAGGTAGAAGGTGTTGAACTTTTGATTTTCATTATTTAAAAATAACTTAAAATAGAAATAATATGTCAGTATTAGTATATATAGAAGCGAATGAAAAGGGTGTCAAAAAGACGTCTTTAGAAGCTGTTGCGGTTGCTTCAGCGTTGAGTAAAAGTATGAGCACCGACCTACAAGCGGTTACTTTTGAAAGTGGAAATACTTTCTCTAAAGTAGGTGGTTACGGTGTGTCTAAGGTATTCCAAGTACAAGATACTAAGCTAAACGAAGCGAATGTTGTTCCGTTTGCTTTGGCTTTGGAACAAGTGGTTAGTCAAGTGGGAGCTACGGTAGTTGTGATGCCTAATTCTTCGTTATGCGAAGCGTCTGCTTCACGTGTAGCGATAAAGTTGAAGGCTTCTGTTGTTACAAATGTAATGGGTTTACCTAATACGTCAGCAGGGTTTGTTGTCAAAAAAGGTGTTTATACAGGTAAGGCTTTTGCTGAATTTGAAATGAACCGAGCGATAAAAGTAATTACGGTAAAGAAAAATTCATTCGAATTTGAACCTCAAGAAGGTGATTGTTCTATTGATGCCTTGTCAGTTGATTTGTCAGGGGCAGAGGTGAAAGCCAAAATTATAGAGGTACAGAAAACAGCGGGTAAAATATTATTGCCTGATGCAGACTTGGTTGTCTCAGCAGGGCGTGGTCTGAAAGGTGGTGAGAATTGGGGAATGATAGAGGAATTAGCTGATTTGTTGGGTGCAGGAACGGCTTGTTCTAAACCTGTAGCAGATGTGGGATGGGCGTCCTCATCACGAACACGTAGGGCAAACAGGCTTGAAAGTTAGTCCAAATTTGTATATTGCAGTCGGAATTTCGGGAGCAATTCAACATTTGGCAGGTGTGAGTTCGTCAAAAGTGATTGTGGTGATTAATACCGACCCCGAAGCACCGTTTTTTAAGTCAGCAGACTACGGGATTGTAGGTGATGCTTTTGAGGTGGTTCCGAAAAATGATTGAAATTTTGAAAGGCTAAAAGCCCTTAAATACTATTGGTTTGGAGAATAAAAAAGAATTGGAAATACTCGGTTTGTCGTCTAGTCAGTCACAAACTGGGTCTTTTGCCCTTATATTGGGTGAGGTTGACGGTAACCGTCGTTTGCCTATTATCATTGGTATGTTTGAGGCACAAGCTATTGCTATCGAGATAGAAGAAATCGCTCCCAACCGTCCGATGACCCACGATTTGTTTAAAAACGCTTGCCGAAGGTTTTTCGATTGAAGTGAGTCATATCTATATTTCAGATTTAAAAGAGGGTGTGTTTTTTGCAGAAATCCATTTGTCTAATGGAATCAAAGAGTTACAAATTGACGCTCGTCCGTCTGACGCTATAGCGATTGCTTTGCGTTTTGACGTCCCTATTTTTACAAACGAAAAACTATTAGAAGAAGCGGGTATCATTGTCTCTGACGAAGAGTTAGCTGAAGAGAATGAGCTTGAAGGTGAGGAGTTGGTAACAAAAGCAACGGAAATAATCAACGATGAGCCTACCGAAAATACGGCTACTATTGAGGAGCTTAATAAAAAACTAAAAGAGGCTCTCGCTAAAGAGGATTACGAAACAGCTGTCAAAATAAGAGACGAAATACAAAGGAAAGAAGGGTAGTGAGACGTTTTTTTTAAGTGTAAAGTAGTTACGCTCTAGTTTATTACCTGAGAAATTAAAAAGAGAAGGTGATAAAAGCTTTAGCGTTGTAGTTGTCTTTGAAGTTTTCGTGAGCATAAGGTCCAAAACGCAAGAAATTACTGAGTCCTAATCCTATACGCGTCGCATATATTTTGATAGCAACAATGTCACGAATAGAAAGACCTGCTTCGTGGTAAGATTTTTCCATTGTTTTAAAATCAAGTTCTTTATGGTCTTTTTTGTGTTGTAGCATACCTATTCCTGTGTTGTAATGCAATTCGATAGATGGTCTGTATTTAGGACGTTTTCGAAAATAAAGCTTAGTAATTTCATAAGTAAGAAACATATTGGCATAAGTACTCGATAAAAACTCATTGATACGCATTGTTTCAAATCCATTTTTGGAAACAATCGCTTTTTGTGCACCGTAACCTTCAAATAACGTGAAATAAGGTAAATCACCAATTGCGTGACCAAAATTAAACTGAACACGTCCAGATCCCAATAAAAAAGAACGCATGGTGTATTCTATTCGAGAATCAATTTTTACATAATTGTAATTACCACCTAAAAAATCAGTTAATCCGAAATTCAATTTTGTCCATAAAATAGGGTAGTGGGTCTTTAGTCGGTATTTATTGTCTTTTAATTTGAAATGTGTTTCGCCAAAAGCAAAACGTAAACCTAGTTCTAAATCTGAATAACGGTAAGTTTTTGAGGTATTTTCTTTATACTGATAGGTATAAGGTGTATGATTTTTGGACGAAGTAAGTTTAAAAGACAATGACGTATATTTAATAGGACTCGTTTCAAAGCCTATATAAGCCCGTTGAGAAACATCCATTGTACTGACCGATAACTGCCTAAGCCATTCGGTAGAGTATTGGTGACGGTAAAAAGAATAGTCATTTTGAGCAACTTCATAAGTTTCTTTTTCAAGCCCCCCAAAAATAGTAAGCTTTTTCAATGGTAATAATTTATAACGCCCCTTTACTCCAAACTTAGCTTCGTTATCCTTTAACCCATAAGCCATGTGACCACCTACTTTTAAGTTTTTCTTTTTGTCTAAATATTTATTTGCACCGATACCTAAACGAAACCCTTCTTGTTTGTTGTAATCAAAAGCACGATTCAAATCAATATTAAAATGTTTCATCTTGATTTCTTTGTTATAAAGATGTTCTGCGAAATCAAATGCTCTATCAATATTTTTAACAGAGCCTATTGTTTGATAAAAAGTAAAGGTACGTTTGTCCTTTTTTGAAAACTCTTCTCGTCTGTTTTTAATGATGAGCTCCCTTGCTTTGACAGAGTCTTGTGGTAAAAACTCAATAGCGACATCATTCCAAAAATCTTTTTTGATTGGTACGTTAAACTCAAAATCATAAATATAAGTCGAGTAGCGAGTTGCGAATTGGAAGTTTTTGGAAGACAAGTTACTCAGACTTATATGTGTGGAGTAGGCGAGAGGTATCCAAGCCTTGTTTTTATAAGCATATTTAAAGTACACATCAAAATCAACAGTAGAGGCTTTATCAGGGCGGATAATCGCTGATTCTACAGCCCATTGGTTACTTGAAATATAAAGTACCCCCGAAAGTAACACTTGCTTCAGCTTGCCATTTGGACTAAATTGAATAACATACAAGTCATCTTTTTCTCGTCTAATAACCTCTATTAATTGAAAATTGTAACGTTTTTCGGCTCCTTTAAAAAGAGGGGATACATACGATTTATCAATTACTTTTATAAAACGTTCGTAAATACTAATCGATTGTACCTGACTATTTAAGGCTAACATTTTAGGTTTTTCGACACCTGATATACGTGAGGCTACAATATATTCTTTGTCATTAAACTTGTTTGCATATTCCCTTTTAGTTACTGACTCTGCTAATAGAATATGATGGCTACCGTCAAATGATTGTAATTTTACAGCAAATAAGTCTAATAGTTTAGACAGTAAATTTTTTGCTTCATCAAGTGTGTTACTGGTTATGCGTGCCTTGTTGTAAGAAAAATATTTGAACGTCTTTTTATGATAAATATTGTGAATTGGAGCATGTAATAATGTAGAGTCTATTATTTCTAACGCCTTAGCATCCGATTTTTCTACATCCGAAGGCGGTTGGTATTGTAACGGTAAAATAATGGTGTCATTGGTATTCGTACCGAGTAATACCGTATCTAAAGAATGATAAAAAGGGTGGGTTAGTAATAAAGTCTTACCACTTACGTCATTCAAATAAATGTATCCCTCAATATTTGATTGGAATAACAAAGAATCTGTACGAACAATGACAAACGGAATAGGTGAGTTCTCTTTTTGATTAACTACCTGAATAACTTTTGATTGAGCAAAAACAGAAGACGTAAAAAAGAAAAGAATGATTAGATTACGCATCAATTTTCTCTTAATAGCTTGAGTAGTTCTTTTAAAGCAGCTTGATTTTTTCTGTTGAAAAATGCCATTTCTATATTTTTCTTTTCCTTTTCTGTTAAATGCCAGCTCAATGAGGCTCTACCTTTCTCCTCCTTATCAGAAATAGCTAACTTCTCTATCTCTTTGAGATTTGGTACATACTCAAAATTAATGAATTTAACTGGTGTTTTCATATCTGCAGCGAGTAATTCAACCACGTTGTCATTAGAGAAATCTTGCATAAAATCCCAGTTAGCATACAAATTCCCAATAGGATTAAATACCTTATTCCAAATACTCGGTTTTCTTTTCCCTTCAATCTCAGGGTTTTTATCAGAATCACGAATACTTAATATAACAATGCCAGACGTATTTTTTTCTATCCATTCGTGAAAAGTATAAATAAATCGCACAGCATCAGAAACACCATAGTTATCACTTAATCCAGCATCCATAATCTCTATTTCGGGTTTACTTGGCAAATGAACATTAGGTGTCACGTAAGGAAAAGTGGCACTCATACGTAAAGCGCTCAGGTACCTTAGACTATCAGCGTGTTGATTTTTGAAAAAACGTCTAAATTCAACTCCTTTTACCCTTGTGTTTTGTAAAAATGAATTGTTGTCATAGACAATGTTCATGTAACTAATGGGCTGAGGAGAAATAAATAGCTTCCGTCCGTCGTTGATAATAGTAGGGGAGAAGAGCATCATTGGGATATTTGCCTTGTACTCGTCTTGTTGGTAATCACTGATTGTTTTTTCTAAAACAAACCCTGTATTTTCATTTACCTTTTGTTCAAAAGCATAACCACGTCCTTTGTAATAGTCAAAGCCTTTGTAATGAAATTTTTGAGACCTCAAAAACATATCACTAACTACAAGAGAAAAAATCATCGGATTTAATAAATCTTTCCCCATATTCTCTAAGTAAACATGGTCGGAAGCATTCTGAATTGCTCCTAATTGATGTTGTAATTTGAGCTCTCGGTAATACGCCGAACCGATTAAGCCACCAGATGCCCCTGTATAGAGCATTGTGTGGTCAAAAAATGCACCATTAGTAATATCATCGAGCTGTTGAAGTGTGTTTAAAGTCCAATAAGCCGAACGTTGACCACCACCACTCGCACAGACAAAGACCATTTTAGGTAAGCCTTTTGTTTCCTTTGTGTTTTTGGCTTTCCAATTATTTAGAATATTGATGGTGTGCTTAATATCTTTCTTTATTGTATCCTTACTGACTAAACTAGTGAGTACTTCTTTAGAATAAATAGCTCTTTCAGTCGTGTTATTTAAGCCAAAAGCTTCGTATTTTGATTTTATAATATCATTTTTTAAAGCAAAATTGACACCCAATAATAACAAAACAAAAAAGGACATTGCCCAACCTCGTAGCCAATAAGAAAATGCTCCAGTAAACATCATCATAAAAGCAAAGAACAACAACGCACTTGATGCTGCAGGGATTTGAAACATTTCATACTCTCGGAACTGTCCTAAAACAAAGATTAATACCACAACCAATATATCGACTAAAACTGCATTTAGATGATGTTGATCGATGATTTTGATTAATGTGTACTTGTCATACTTTAAATCGTGGTTGACAGGTTTGATTTTCAAATTCAAATCAAGAAAGTAACGAATTTGGTATTTTTTTTCTTTTGCGTGTTTCAACTTCTTCATCACGCTCACCGTATTGATACGTTTTTTCTTTAGTCGCCCATCGATATTAGATACTAATGCCATCAACGAATCTTTATTTGTTTTGCCAAAATAAGTAAAGAATAAAAGCATGACTAAAATAAAGGAAGTATGAAAGACAAACAACTCTACAATAACCAACGACATAGTTTCTAAAGTGTTTTCACTTTTGAAATCTAAAAAAGAAACGGTGTATATCACTAAAAATAAAAGAGGAAATACCGAGTTATTTAAACTATACCGAATAAAAGGGAAACGAATAGTACTTAAAAAATTAAACCGATGACTATCTAATATATAACAGGTAATGAAATACGAAATAGTAAAAATAGCTGTAGATATACCCATGATAGCCATTGCTTTAAAACTACCCACTTCACCCATGTATTCAGGGTCTAAAAACAAGAACGGAATACCTACACTTGCACCAAAATAACCTGTGACCATTGCAATCAAAGCCAACCAGAAGAGTAAAAGTATCTGATTTTTCTTGAAATTCAGTAACAACAATTTGAAAGGAAAAAAGGATTCCAACACGTTCAAAATATGCCTGATTTGTTTAATCATTAAGTAAGGTTAATTAAAAGAAGGAGCGTTTAAAATGAAAATAAGGTCTATGCTAAGAAAAATTAGCTCGAAACGATACCACAAAATACTAATCAAAAAGATGCCATTATAATTTAATACGTATTTTTTTAAGGGAATTACATATTTATTCAATATTTAAATAAATACACTGTATTTTTGTATTCTATGGCGAAAATTGAACACATAAGAAACTTTTGTATTATTGCTCATATTGACCACGGTAAAAGTACCTTGGCTGATAGACTTTTAGAGTTTACAAGCACTATTGCAGACCGTGATATGCAGGCTCAACTATTAGATACAATGGATTTGGAGCGTGAAAGAGGTATCACGATAAAGAGTCATGCTATCCAAATGGAGTACAAGGCAAAAGATGGGAATACATACACATTAAACCTTATTGATACTCCCGGTCATGTCGATTTTTCTTATGAAGTTTCTCGTTCTATAGCAGCTTGTGAAGGGGCTTTATTGGTCGTAGATGCAGCTCAAGGAATCGAAGCACAAACAATTTCTAACCTTTACTTAGCAATTGAAAGTGACTTAGAAATCATACCTGTCTTAAATAAGGTAGATTTACCAGGAGCAAAACCTGAAGAAGTAACGGATGAAATCGTGAATTTGATTGGTTGTGACGAAGGTAGTGTGATTCACGCCAGTGCGAAAGAAGGAATTGGGATAGAAGATATTTTAGAATCGGTTATCAAAAACATTCCTCCACCAGAAGGAGATACTGAAAAACCTTTACAAGCTTTGATTTTTGATTCAGTTTACAACTCTTACCGAGGAATTGAGGTTTATTTCCGTGTATATAATGGCTCCATAAAAAAAGGCGACAAAGTGAAATTTGTAGCGACGGGAAAAACTTATAATGCGGATGAAATTGGCGTACTTAAATTAGACCAAGAAGCACGGGACGAAATAAAAACAGGAGATGTTGGTTATTTGATTAGTGGAATAAAAGAAGCAAAAGAGGTAAAAGTAGGGGATACCATCACACACGAAGCGAGACCTTGCGTCGATATTATCGGAGGTTTTGAAGATGTGAAACCAATGGTTTTTGCAGGTATTTACCCTGTTGATACCACCGAATTTGAAGACTTACGTTCTGCAATGGAAAAGTTGCAGTTAAACGATGCTTCTCTTGTTTGGGAACCAGAAACTTCTGCTGCGTTGGGCTTTGGTTTCCGTTGTGGATTCTTAGGAATGTTGCACATGGAAATTGTTCAAGAACGTTTGGAACGAGAGTTTAGTATGACGGTGATTACCACCGTGCCGTCGGTTCAATTTTTTGCTCACATGAATAATGGTGATGTTTTAACGATAAACGCACCCTCTGATATGCCTGACCCAACAAGAGTGAGTCATGTTGAAGAGCCATTTATCAAAGCACAAATCATTACTAAGGCAGATTTTGTTGGTCCTATTATCGGTTTATGTATGAATAAACGTGGGCAGATTAGAAACCAAGTGTATTTAACTTCTGATCGTGTCGAGTTATCTTTTGATTTGCCGTTAGCAGAGATTGTATTCGATTTTTTCGATAAATTAAAAACAATCTCTAAAGGGTATGCTTCGTTGGATTACGAATTAAATGGTTTCCAGCAATCGAAATTAGTTAAATTGGATGTGATGCTAAACGGAGACCCAATTGATGCACTTTCAGCGGTAGTTCACCGAGACAAAGCGTATGATTGGGGAAAAAGATTGTGTGAAAAATTAAAAGAATTAATACCACGTCAACAATTTGAAATTGCAATACAAGCAGGTATTGGGCAGAAAATCATCGCCAGAGAGACAATAAAAGCCTTACGTAAAAATGTAACTGCCAAATGTTATGGTGGAGATATTTCCCGTAAACGTAAATTGCTTGAAAAACAAAAGGCAGGTAAAAAACGAATGCGTCAAGTTGGAAATGTAGAAATTCCTCAAGATGCATTTATGGCGGTATTGAAATTAGATTAATAGAAAAGCATTGAAATGAAAATATTAGACGGTAAAGCAACTTCAGCACAAATTAGAACTGAGTTGAAAATAGAGGTTGATAAATTAAAACAAGCAGGGAAGAAGGTGCCGCATTTAGCTGCGGTTATTGTTGGTGAAAATGGTGCGAGTTTAACTTATGTCAACGCAAAAGTGAAAGCCTGTGAAGCTGTCGGTTTTGAATCTTCTTTAATTAAATTAGAGGACGATATTTCAGAAGTAGATTTGTTAGCCAAAATTGAAGAACTAAACAACAACGCTACAATTGATGGATTTATCGTTCAGTTGCCGTTACCAAAGCATATTAACGAAGAAAAAGTTACTGAAGCAATCATACCGACCAAAGATGTTGACGGTTTTCACCCTGAAAACTTAGGTAAGATGGTTTTAGGACTTGATTGTTTTTTACCAGCAACACCTTACGGAATCATTAAATTATTAGAGAAAAATGGAATAGAAACTTCAGGAAAACACTGTGTAGTGATGGGGCGAAGTAATATTGTAGGTTCTCCGATGAGTATATTGATGAGTCGTAACGCAAACCCTGGGAATGCTACTGTAACAATGGTACATAGTCGCACACAGAACATGAAAGAAATCACACGTCAAGCGGATATTTTGATTGTGGCTGTAGGGAAACCTGAATTTGTTACGGCAGACATGGTAAAAGACGGCGTTACGATTATAGACGTTGGAATTCACCGTGTAGAAGATAAAACAAAAAAATCAGGTTTTAAATTACTAGGCGACGTGAAGTTTGATGAAGTTGCACCAAAATGCGAAGCAATCTCACCAGTACCTGGTGGCGTTGGACCAATGACTATCGCAGGACTAATGATGAATACCTTAGACGCTGTAAAGAATAAAAGCTAATCATTTTTAAAATACATTATAAAGAGCCTTAATTGAAGTTTATTCGATTAAGGCTCTTTATTTAACGATATTATAATTAGTTACATAATAAACATTATGTTAAATTGTATCATGTAACAATAGGAATCCTCTTGTTTTCTATTACTAGCGACTCACTACCTACTCACTTTTATGAGGGAAATATTAGATTTTTCTATTTTAAATATGATAAAAATCAGTGAACTTATATTTATACGGCGTATCTTTGCAAATATAAATCTTACAATATGAAAACACCAGTCATAAAATTTAATTCTAAGCAAGAAAACGCTGTTGAAGACAAAGCGTTTATTACGGAATTAAAAAAGCGAGTGAATCAATATTTCACAGATACTAAGAAAACACGTTACGCCAACTTAAATATGAAGTTGAAAACGGTTTTTATGATTTTATTAACCTTTACTCCTTTAGTTTTAATGCTGACAGGTGTTGTATCATCGACCTGGCCTGTTATGGGGATGTGGGCATTAATGGGGATTGGTACTTCAGGTATTGGGCTGTCTATTATGCATGATGCCAACCACGGTTCATACTCTAAAAACGACACAGTAAATAAAGCATTAGGCTTAATGTTTGATTTGATTGGTAGTTACCATATCAATTGGAAAATTCAACACAACGTTTTACATCACACCTTTACAAATGTTGCTGGTTATGACGAAGATATGGAGACACGTGTAATGCGTTTATCTCCTGACCAAGAAAATAAACCTATGTTTAAGTTTCAAGCTTATTATGCGACATTCTTTTATGGTATAATGACAATTTATTGGTTGGTTAGCAAAGACTTTGAGCAAATTATAAAGTATAATAAAAATAACTTATTGAAATCTCAAGGTGTTACTTTCAAACAAGCCTTATTTCAAGTAATCATGATAAAAGTCCTTTACTTTTCATTTATGATTGGCTTACCTATTCTTATCACATCTATTCCGTGGTACCAAGTAGTTGGAGGTTTCTTTTTAATGCATTTCATACTTGGTTTAATTTTATCATTTATTTTTCAATGTGCTCATATTTTGAATGAGACTGACTTTTACAAAGTAAACGAAGAAGGGAACATTGAAAATAATTGGGCAATTCATCAATTGGCGACAACAGCTAACTTTGCTCATGGTAGTAAAATATTCTCATGGTTTATTGGGGGATTAAATTACCAAGTAGAACATCATTTGTTTCCTAATATCTGTCATGTTCACTACAAACACCTCTCTCCTATTGTTAAACAAACAGCAGAGGAATTTGGGATTGCTTACCACCAACACAAAACATTCTTTGGAGCTTTAAAGAGTCACTTTTCTTTATTAAACAGCTTAGGTCACGGGACTTCAGGAAAACAAGTAGTTGTGTAAAGTTATTCTTAGACGTTAAATATTAAAAAAGGGAATTGGCTTTAGCTAATTCCCTTTTTACGTTTAGAACAACTACAGTGACATTTAACTAATCGTTTCAAACGAGTCACAAATCAACGTCGTGTTTTTATTAAAGTATAGACATAAAAAAAGCCCCGAATAAATTCGAGGCTCTTCTTGGTGTATAATTATTTATACAGGTCTTACATTTACTGCATTTAACCCTTTTCTTCCTTCTTCTAGTTCAAACTCTACGTTATCTCCATCTTTGATATCCTCTAAGACACCTGAAATGTGTACGAAATAATCTGTGTTTGTCTCTTCGTCAACAACAAAACCAAATCCTTTAGTCTCGTTGAAAAATTTTACTGTTCCTTTTTTCATTCTTATATTATTATATTAATTAATTCTTAAGTTCTTTTCGGTTCATCTAACTAATTAAAATTTGAATTCTTGAACTTCCCTTAATTACTGTGATTAGTTCAATTACCTTGCCAAAAATGAAATACACGAAAAAACACTTTGCTGTTAACTGATATAAACAGTTTTTATATTTGTAAACTCTCGTATGCCTTCTTTGGACAACTCTCTTCCATAACCACTCTTTTTAATCCCTCCAAAGGGTAAACGAGGATCAGATTTAACCATCGAATTGATAAAAACTGCTCCTGCATCAATATTAGCAATCATATAATCTATCAAATTACTGTCTCTTGTCCAAACAGAGCTACCCAAACCAAAAGGTGTACAATTAGCCAATTCAACCGCTTCTTCTTTGGTTTCAAAACGATATATAGAAGCAATTGGGCCAAATAACTCTTCTTTAAAAGCGGGTGAGTTTTCTGGTATATTAGACAATATACCTGCTGATAAAAAAGCGTGTCCTCCCCTATTTCCTCCGTACAAAGAAGCTCCCAAGGCAACTGTTTTTTGTACTTGCTGATGCAAATCGTCGGCTAATTGGCTATTCGCCATTGGTGCTAAACCAGTTAACTTATCTAATTTAGCTTTAAATAATACTAAAAACTCATCATAGACCTTACTTTCAATCAAAAACCGTTTCCCTGCAATACAACTCTGTCCACAATTCAAAAAACGAGCATTTATAGCTTCTTGTGAAGCTTTCTCTAAATCCGCATCAGCAAAAACAAGGAAAGGGTCACTTCCTCCCAGTTCTAAAACAACCTTTTTAATCTCTTTGCCTGCCAATGAAGCAACCTGACTACCAGCATACTCACTTCCTGTCAAAGTGACTGCTTTTACGTACTTATTTGTAATAACATCAGCAACTAGCGAAGATGGAATAATTAGACTTTGAAATTCGTTAGAATCAAAGCCTGCTTTTTTAAATAATAGAGAAATAGCTAAACTACAACCCGTCACATTTGAGGCATGTTTTAATAGTACCGTGTTCCCTGCCAAAATAGCAGGTACAGCAAAACGGAAAACTTGCCAAAAAGGAAAATTCCAAGGCATTACAGCTAACAACACACCTAAAGGTTCGTATTTGATATAGCTTTTCGATGCATCAGACACTCTTGTTTCCTCTTTCAAAAAAGCCTGTCCGTTGGCTACGTAATAATCACAAACTAAGGCACATTTCTCTACCTCCGCAAGTGCCTCTTGTTTGGTCTTTCCCATTTCCGAGGTCATCAAATCGGCTAACTGCTCTTTATTTTTCTTTAATAGTAAAGAAAGTTTATTTAATCTCTTTTCTCTACTTATAAATGAGGTTTTTTTATGTACCGTAAAAGCACGTTGAGAACGGTCTATTTTACTCAAAACCAATTCTTTACTATCTATTTTGTAGGTATTTATTACTACACCTGTCGCAGGGTTTATTGATTTTAATTCCATCTTTTTAGCAAGTTGTTTTGAAACAATGCTTAAATTTAAACTATTAAATAAAAAAACACACAGATGAACTTCATTCTTTGGACTGCCGACCCTACTATTTTCACAATACCTGGACTTGATAAAGAAATCCGATGGTACGGATTATTATTTGCTGCCTCCTTTTATTTGGGTTCTTTAGTTATCGGTAAAATCTTCAAAAAAGAAGGTTTAAAAGAAAGTGTAGCTGATACTTTATTAATGTATATCATTGTAGGAACAGTTGCAGGTGCTCGTTTGGGACACGTTTTATTTTACGGTCCTTATTTCGATAAACTCTCTGCAAATGGCACTCTCCTATCAACAGGCTACTTTAGTCACCCTTTAGACATCTTAAAAGTTTGGGAAGGTGGGTTAGCAAGTCACGGTGCAGGTATTGGTTTATTAATCGCTTGTTATTTCTTCGCTCGAAAATACAAAGTTAATTTTAGGTGGCTCATCGACCGTATTGTTATTGTGGTTGCGTTAGCAGGTTGCCTTATTCGTTTTGGTAATTTTATGAATTCTGAAATCATTGGCAAACCTGTTAAAAATGGTAATGGTGTTGTTTTCATTAAGAATACAGAAAATATATTGATTGGTAATGCTCAGACTATTGCTTCTGTTAATTACTTAGATTTAAAAAAAGATACTGTACTTAACGGCACCACTTACCACAAGTTAAGGTTGACGCTTAACAGTGCTGAAAAGTCAAGTTTACAAGCTATCGAATCAAGGTATTTGTTTTTAGCAGGTAACTACTTGTTTAATGCTGATTACGAACCCGAACACCGAGACATCAAAGTAATGGCAGAAGCTACACCTCATTTGACACCTATAAATGATAAATCAGCCTATTTTGATGCTTACGTTATCACTCGACATCCTTCTCAGTTGTACGAGTCTATCACAACAGGTTTATTGTTTCTTATTCTGCTATTAATCTATCGAAAGTATGGCAAAGAAACTCCTTACGGGTTATTAGCCGGTATTTTCTTTGTTTACATTTTCCTTTTACGCTTTTTCTATGAGTTCTTAAAAGAAAACCAAGTAGATATGGAAAACGATATGACTTTTAATATGGGACAAAAACTAAGTGTTCCAGCAGTTCTATTTGGTATCTTCTTAATTTATACTGCTTTAAATAAAAAGAAAAAAAGTAAAAAGTAAAAGACACGTTATATATTTAAAAAAGGTCGCTGATTGAAATTTCAATCAGCGACCTTTTTTTATGTCCACCTCAAAAAACATAGACCAATATCTATAAAATATCGATAGAACACACAACCAGACCTACACCTCCTGACGTTTAAACAACTACATTAAAACCAATTAGTTATGAAAGTTTTATTTTTAATTATAGGTACAGCACTGTTGTTTTTTTGTAGTTGCAACCGCCAAGCGCACCTTTGTCAAACTTACGCTCAAGCGACGTGTGACCAAGTAGAGCAAAATAAGTAGCTACTTAAAGAAATAACCAATAGAAAAACCTAAACGAATAGGTATAAAAACACTTTTTTGACTCACATCTTCATAGAGTGAGTCAAAATAAGTGTTTTTTACATTGTAATCTTTTCTAAAATCTCTGTAACCAACTCCAACCCCAGCAAAAAGCTCAAAAGACAAACTACTTTGTCTAAACGTTCTCACCATCCGATTTCCTACTACTGCTGTAAACTCATACGTTTGTTCTTGTGCGTGTAATCCTTTCACGTGTATTTCCCCCGATGACGGAATAGAATCATAAGCTTTAACGAAATAATTGACCGAAGAAACCCGAATAGACGGCGCGACATAAACCATTCCGTACTCTCGTTGTTTAAAATACACTTTCCCTATCAAGTCAAGTGCACTTCCTCTTTTGTATATCGTTTCTTCAGGGATTCCTTTCTCTTTTGCGTAAAAAGGTTGACGTATCATCGTGTACCTCATTTGAATACCTTGCCTTTCTTGAATGATATACTCTATCGAAATAGGTAAAGAACTCGCTATTGTCGCAAAAGGATTAAACCCAATAATTAAACCTCTCGCTTCATTAGGCTTAGGCTTTAGCCAACGTATATTTTGACGGTATTTTTTTGGTTGTTTATATTTAAAAATCTTAACTGATGGCGTTGATTCTACCTTCACTATATTTTCTACGATAACCGAATCAACCACCTGTCCATACTGCCCCTCTTTCTGATTTTCATCATAAACAGTACGTAAATAAACTACCTTCCCATCTTTATCATACAATTTCCAAAGACCAATTTTGATATTCCCATATAACTCACCCTCAGATTTCAAATCCCCCTTTGGATAAAACCCTTTAAAATAACCTTTATCTTTTACAAATAAACACTGCCCTTCAAGTTTACCTGACTCATAAAAATACTGCCATTCCCCTTCTCTTTTACCCTCCAAAATCGTTCCCGACACCTTTAATTGTCCGTTTTCATAAAACTCTTTATATGCTCCCTCATCATTTTCATAAGCTACATTTCCTTTGATCGTTCCGTCGTTTCGAAACAACAACCACTCCCCCTCTCTATTGCCTTTCGTAACTAAGCCAGAAGTCTGAATTCTCCCATTTGGGTAATAATAAACCCACTCACCTTGTTGTTTACTATTCGTATAAGTGCCCTCACTCGACTTCGAACCGTCCAAATAATAATACGTCCAATGCCCATTTTTCTTTCCATCAAACTCCAGACCTTTCGCCTTTACACCTCCGTTTTTATAGTAATAACTCCAAACCCCTTCACTTTTCCCATTGATAATAGGACCTTCCATTTTTAAATTCCCCTCGTAAAAAAACTCCTTATAAACCCCCTCTCCATTTTCGTAAACCGCCTCTGCTTTCCGTACACTATCTTCATAAAAATACGTCCACTTCCCCTGCTCCTTTCCTTGCAAGTAATCTCCACGCTTACTCAATGTGCCATTTTCATAAAAATACGTCCACGCCCCCTCTTCACGTTGCCCGTTTAATCGCCCCATCTTCTGTAATTGCCCATTTTCGTAATAATATTTCCAATCACCGACTTGCTGATTCTCCAAATTACCTTCTAGTCTCAACGAACCATTTTCATAATAATACCGCCACAATCCCTTTGGTACACCAAGCGAATAGCCACCTTTAATCGCTACTTTTTCATTCTCAAAAAACTGCCAAAACGAGCCATTCAACACCGATGGAGAAGCCTTTAACACATAATAAACATTTTTTATTTTTGCTGAATCACCTGCATAATAACGCACCACTTTTTTGTTTTGTCCCCACACAGTGAAAGCAAAAAGAAATAAAAAATAAAAAAGCGTTTGTTTAAACATACAGCTAAAAATACAGTTTCTTTCTCAAAAACCAATCAAATCATCGAGTAATTATACGAATTTGGGGCATCGAGCGGGCTATTCACTCCCAATCTTTTGGTATGAGAGACATCATTATTTAGCTCTTTCCTAGGTAATTTCCCTTCACCAAAACAAAGACAGTACCGAGAACCAAAAGGATTTTCGCTACTATCCCTATGCCTTCGTAGTATCATTTACCCCCGTATATTCATCAAGCGAAAACTTACCATTTTCATTCTAAAAAAACCAACTCATCGCTTTATTGATCTACCCTTATGATTATAAACTGTTTTGTTCACTTCAAACAAAAAAACCTAGTTTAACTAAACAGCTACAAAACCAAACTTTATTTTCTATTTTTTCGCAGTAAGTAGCTACTTAAGTTGGTTTTGCCACATTTGAGGTCGTATATTTGTAGATTAAAATTTTTGTACAATGAGATTAGGACAATTAGCAAGACAACTTCATATAGAACCCAAAAAAATCGTTATTTTTTTAGAGAAACAAGGCGTCACTATTGAGGATTCCCCAAATTTCAAAATGGACGACGATATCTTAGAATTAGTTACTAAACAGTTTGAAAAACCTGTTGAAGTAGAGCCTATAAAAGAAGAAATTCCTGAGCCAGTAAAAGAGCCTATTGAAGTTGTTGAACCGACAATCGAAAAGGAAGAGATTCAAGAAGTTCAAAAGGAGGAAATCAAAGAAACTGAAAAAGTTGAAGAGGTTGAAGAGGTTGAAGAAATAAAGGAAGTTGAGGTTAAAGAACCAAAAGAAGAGCCATTACCAGTAGAGTCTATCGAAAAAGCAGTCGAAAAGCCTGAAGAAGTGACTGAGGAACTTACCAAACAAACTCCCGAAGACGAGAAAACGGAAGAAGACAACGAACCTTTATTCTTAGAAATTGATGGCGTGATAAGAGCTCCAAAAGTCATTTTAGACGGTATTAAGGTTGTCGGTAAAATAGATTTACCAGAGCCAAAGACAAAAGAAGAGGTTGTTACAGAAACAGAAGCAAAGGAAGAACCTACCTCTACGCCTTCTGAGGTTGTAGTAGAAACAAACGAACCGAAAATCCATCCCAACAAACAAGCACGTTTGGCTACAAAAAAGCCAAAACAAGTGATTAAAAAGAAAGGAAAGAAAAAGAAAGTTCACGTACCATTGACAAAAGAAGAGGCAAAAGCCGAAAGAAAAGCCAATAAAGTACAAGGAAAAAAAGCTCCTCGTAAAAAACCACAAACCAAAAAGAAAGGAAAGAAAAAGAAAGTCGTTCCTGTTAAAAAGAGAGGTTTTTGGGCAAGGTTATTTGGTTTTGGAAAATAGAAAACAAACATATAAAAAAGGGTTTAAGAGACATTATCTTAAACCCTTTTTTTATTGGCTCAAACTTAGTTATTGGTTGTAATAATAAATACTTATGAATTTTATTTCTGGACAAAAAATCATTTCAGAGTTACACTTTGAAAGCTTAAAGTTTTTTTTAGAATCAAACGATATAGAATATCAACTAAAAGAAACTCCTATTCTAGTTAATCCTACTATTGGATTGTTTAAAACAGAATGGGAATTTCTATTTGATCCAAACGATTTAGATGATATTTTAAATAAATATAGTGAACATTTAGTATCTACTTCTTTTTGGAACACTGAAGGTTGTCGCGAATACAGAGAATTTTCTATCGACGAACTAAAAGAACTTCTAATTACTGTTAAAACACCAATTATTGAACTTGTAATTGCTGAAAATTTATTGAAGGAATATAATGTCGATTTTTCAGATATTAAGAAAGTTCAAAATCAACGTGATAAAGAGGAATTTAATAAACACATTAACTCAGTAAGTAGTCTTTTGATTTTTGGCTATATCCTAGCATTTTTCACTGGTTTAATAGGGCTATTATTCGCTAATTACATCAAATCACAATGCAATAGATATTACAAAGGTCAGGATAAAGAAATTCAACTGAAATACATCACTAAAGCTAATTCATTACAAAATTTCAGTTTAATAATGGTAGGCATACATTTAGCAAGACTACTTTATGTCTATGCGTCTTAAAATCGGTGGCTGTGTTCCACTAAAAAGTTGGTAAATCAAGCACGAACTTTTCGTTTTGAGTGTTTTATAAATAGAACCAACTATTTATGCTATGCTTTTCAAAAATATATTTACTCGCTTAAGTCAGTTACCAACTGATGAAAAAGAAATTCTTGTAGAGAAATTGAAGTTTCAAATTTTAGAGAACAAGAATACTTACCAATCAAAAACAGAAGAATATAAACGAGATTGCTGTCCAAAATGCGGGTCGCATCACTTTATTAAATATGGTTTTAATAAATCATTAGAACAGCGTTACCAATGTAAAAAACAGACATGTAAAACCATTTTTTCGGACTCCACTGGTTCAGCTATTCATCGTTTACAGTTGAAAGATAAATGGTATGAGTACGTTGATACGATGTTTAATGGTGATTTTTATTCCACAAGAGAAATGGGGAAGAGAATAAATGTTTGTCATAAAACAGCTTTCTTTTGGCGACATAAAATACTATTTGCAATAGCTAAAAAGGCAACAAAGTTATTTGGTATTGTGGAAATTGATGATTTACATTACAGCTTTAATCAAAAAGGAAGAAAAAACTTAAGTTCCTCTAAAAAGAGAGGACGACAAAACAATAAACAAGGTGATAATTCTGAATCGGTCAAGGTATTAGCAACAGCAGATAGAGAAGGTGACCTGATTTTAGATGTTGTTAGAATTGGTCGACTAAAGGCTTCTGATGTTAAAAAATCAATTGGTGGAATCATAAATAAAGAGACAAATATTTTAACTTCAGATAAACACCCATCATTAAAGGCTTTTGCCAAGGCTTTTAGAATTCAGCACGAGACATTTTTAGCAAAATACCATTCGAGAGCTAAAATATATCATGTCAACACTATTAATGAAAAAGCTGGTAGATTAAAAACATTGGTCAATAGAGGGTTTAAAGGTGTTGCAACAAAGTATTTACACAATTATTGTAATTGGTTTACTCTAATTGAGTCTTTAAAACAAAGTTCAATTGATTTCTTTGATGAATCATTTCATAGCCATACTTCCTGGAGTGATTTTATGAAAAGAGAGGTGAATTATCAAATTTACCTAACTAATTATTCTAATTTGAAAGATTGAAAATTTATAGGCTATTTTACCAACTTTTAAATGGAACACAGCCAAATCGGTTAAGAACACCATACCCTGTAATATGGGTATTAATCTCTATGTTTTCATCTGTTATCGTTTCGGGAATAGCAACCTATTTTCTTAGAAAAAGAACTTTGAAGAACAAATGGGATGATTATTTAGCATTTGCAAACCTCAAATACTCATTTCTTCCAACAGAATATTGGCGTATATCTAAGTATGTTTTTAAAACCTCGACCATCATAATTGCAATTGCTACAATCACATTTTTTGATTGGTATAGTGCTTTTGAAAAGGACAAAGTTCGTATTAATACTATATTTGGTATTGGTGAATCATCATTCGCATACTCAGACCTTAAAGAAATAAGAGATATAGAGTTTATTAAAGCGCCAAATGGAGATATAATAGAAGATTATCATTTTGTCTTATTATTCAAAGATGAAACAAAATGGAACTCTAGAGACCAAGGGTTTTCTGATTATGATTTAGATGGTGAGATAATAGATTTCGTGTCTAAAAAGTCAAAGGTAGAAGTAGTAAACTTTGAATATGATAAATAAATTTGGTAACAGTGTTTTTATAAAACCAGTTATGGCGTTCTACACATATCTTTATTTCAAAATCAATCGGTTACCTTCCAATACAGGCACAACATCATACACATTTTCTTTCAAGCAAAACTCAATATCCTTTTGGATATTCAATTTCTGCAAACGTTTGATATGACCACAATCAGAAAGAAAAGCTAATTTATCCTCTTTACCTGCCTCATAAAGTGCTAAAGCCATTTTAGAAGCATCTAATTCCAAAGAATAAGTACCTTGAAGTTCAGCCACCAAAGCACCAGCAAACATCGAATCTTCTAAATTCACACGTCCTTTCCAGCCAGCACAAACAACGATAACATCTTTATCTATGGTCTGTACATAGTCAGCAACAGCCTTCAAATTTAAAAAACTACCGATAACCACCTCATCAGCTTGATCTTTAGCCAACTGAATCGCACGAGTACCATTTGTAGTCGTTACCGCTACTGATTTACCTTTCAACCCCTCATCCATATATGAATAAGGCGAATTACCGAAATTAAAACCTTCTAATTTCTGCCCATTTCGTTCGGCAGCAGTTAAATAACCTTTTTTTCCTAAAGCCTCACATTCTTCCAGTGTCTCCACAGGCACAATAGCCTCAATACCATGAGCCAAAGCAGTCGTCATACAAGAAGTCGCTCTTAAAATATCTACAACAACAGCAACCTTGCCTTCAAAATCATAGATATGCACCAAGTCAGGTGACAAACAAACATCAATCGTCTTTTTCATCTTATTCTTTATTCAAATTACACAAAAGGGAATTTCACCACCTCTGCTTTAATTAATTTCTTTCTCACTTTTACAAAAACGGCTGTGCCAATAGCTATAAAGTCTTTATTTAAGTAAGCCATCGCAATCCCTTGATTTAAAACAGGTGATATAGTTCCCGAAGTAACCTCTCCAATCGTATTCCCTTCACTATCTACCACTTCGTAACCGTGACGAGCCAAACCTTTGTCTATCATTTTTAGACCAACCAAACGTTTACTGATACCCTTTTCTTTAAGTGCTACCAATTTGTCCTTTCCAACAAAATCCGTTGAGAGCTTCGTAATCCATCCAAGCCCAGCCTCCAAAGGAGAAGTCGTGTCGTCAATATCATTTCCGTACAAACAATACCCTTTCTCTAAACGCAACGTATCTCTTGCTCCCAAACCTATTGGTTCAATACCAAATTCCTCTCCTGCTTCAAACAACGCATTCCAAATCGTCAAGGCATCTTTATTCTTCATATACAATTCAAACCCTCCTGCTCCAGTATAACCAGTAGCCGAAACAAATACATCTTTAACACCTGCTACCGTCATCTGCTCAAAGGTGTAATAATCCATTGATGAAATAGTCGTAGAAGTCAGTTTTTGTACCGTAGCGACAGCTTTTGGACCTTGCACAGCGAGTAACGCATAATCATCAGACTTGTTTGTCAGCTCAACTTCAAATGATTGTGCCAATTCGGTCAACCAAGCCCAATCTTTGGCTATATTCCCTGCATTCACGACCAATAAATAGGAGTTTTCGTCCAATAAATAAACCAACAAATCATCAACAATTCCCCCTTCTTTATTCGGTAAACAAGAATATTGAATTTTCCCAGGTACCAATTTAGACACATCGTTACTTGTTACATATTGAACAAATGCCAAAGCGTCTTTTCCTGTGACAAAAAACTCGCCCATATGCGAAACGTCAAAAACGCCTACTTTTTCACGTACCACAAAATGCTCTTGCTTGTCTGAAGAGTACCTTACAGGCATATTAAACCCTGCAAAAGCCATCATTTTAGCACCTAATTCGATATGTTTTTCCTCTAAAGGAATTGTTTGTAATGTCATTTCGTTGTGTTTTTATGCTTTACTCTTTCTTTTGAAACAGCTCTAATTGTTTAGGTAATAATTGAAAAGTCATACGGTGAATCGGTGTTACACCCAACTCCTTGATTGCTTTTCTGTGTTTTTTTGTTGGATAACCTGCATTCGTTTCCCACCCATAACCTGGGTATTTTTTACCGAAATTATCCATCAACAAGTCACGATGAGTTTTCGCTAAAATAGAAGCTGCCGCAATACACGCCACTTTTCCATCACCTTTTATGATGCATTCGTGAGGAATATCCTTGTAAGGAGTAAAACGATTACCATCAATCAACAACACTTTTGGCTCGACTTTTAACTTATCCACCGCACGATGCATGGCTAAAAAACTTGCATTTAAAATATTGATTTCATCAATTTCTTTGTGATCAACTTCACCTACCCCCCAAGCCAACGCCTTCTCTTTTATCTCAATTGCTAAAATTTCTCTCTTTTTTTTAGAAAGTTTTTTTGAGTCATTTAGCCCTTCTATAGGGTGCTGAGGGTCTAAAATGACGGCTCCAGCAACCACAGGTCCGCACAAACAGCCTCTTCCTGCCTCATCGCAACCGACTTCAGGTAATAATTTCGTATATTGTAGTGTCAACAAAATAGTAGTACTTTACATCAAAGTTATTAATATTTTATATTCTTTTATGAAGCAACTTTTCCACATAGCATTTTTTTCTTTATTAGTACTCTTTAGTTCTTGTCAAATAGAGCGTTTTAAAGGTTTCAACCAATACAAAGGTAACAAACAATACAAGAAACATCGTGCACAGAAAAAAAAGGATAATTATTTAGAAACTGAAGCTAAAGAGGTTGTTGATGAGAGTAAGAAAAGAAAAAAGAAAGTAACGAAAAAGCAAGTGGAAGAGCACAACGACTCCATCGAAGAAGAAAAGAAAAAAGCAGAAGAAGCCGAAAAGGAAAAAGGTAAAAAGAAGAAAAAAAGAAACACAGGTGTAATCATCTTCTATTAAGCTATGTTCTTTTTCCTATCTAAGATTTTTGATTTACTCCTCACCCCTCTTCTTTGGGTTTTCTTACTCTTAATTTTAAGTTTTTTTCTCAAAAAGAGACCATTAAAAACATATCTGTTCATTAGTGGCTTAGGTATTCTTTATTTATTTTCCAATCACCTCGTAGTAAATAGCTTGTTGCAATGGTGGGAAAAACCGCCCCTTACATTAGATAAAAACGAGACTTACGACGTAGCTATTATCCTCACAGGGATTACTGATAACATCAGGCAACCACACGACAGAATTTACTTCAACAAAGGTGCGGAACGCATTACAACACCTCTTGTTCTTTATAAAAAAGGAATAGTAAAAAACATATTAATCACAGGAGGAACAGGTAGTTATAATACCAATGCACAAGCAGAAGCGGAACTATTAAAGAAATTTTTAATCGACAATAACGTCCCTTCTAACGCTATTTTTATTGAAAATAAAGCAATGAATACCTACCAAAACGCACTTTATACAAAGCAGTTTTTGGAGAACAACAAGCACCTAAAAAGTAAATTACTTATCACTTCCTCGTTTCATATGCGTCGATCTATCGCTTGTTTCAATAAACAAAATATAGACTTCACGCCCTACCCAGTCGATTTTTACAGCTCCAACTCCAACCTCACTTTGGCAAAGTTACTTTTACCCAACGCAATGACTTTTCAAAGTGCCACCAAACTTATTCATGAAGTAGCGGGCTATCTTGTTTACAAACTAATTGGGTATTCTTAATAAGGAACAATAAATAATAACCCGTATTTTTTTGTTTCATTGTTGTTATTTTAGACATTTTATAATGTTTAGGGTGTGCCCTCGCTTCGGTTACCAAAGACACTATTTTATCGGTACATCTCAAATAGACCGATACAACACCTCTTAAATCAACAGCGAGGTCAGGCTTTCGGCTGTATCTTTTTAGGGCAAAAAAAGCCCTAAAAAGGATATCGCCTCTATCCTTCACGCAAAGACAATAGCCAAACGTCTTTCTGTCGAAAAAACTAACATTTTTTCGACAGAAAATAAGTAATCGCACTAATTTAATAGGCTAAAAGCAGTAATTTTACACTATGCTTTACCCTGATAACCTAACTTCTCTTTTAGGATTTGAAAAAATAAGAGAAGCTGTACATAAAAAATGTGTCTCTGAACAAGGTCGTGACTTGGTTCAAAAGCTCACTTTCTCTCAAAACAAAACAAAAATCCAACTCTGGTTAGACGAAACCGACGAGATGAAAAAAATTATGGATTTAGGGTATTCTTTTCCTCTTTATTCTTTTTATCAAATTCAGGATACCTTAAACAAAGCACGTATATCAGGTAGTTTTGTTGAGATGGATGAACTCTTTGCTTTAAAGAACTTCCTTGATATTTACGAAAAATGTTGGGCTTTTATTGTCAAGTTCATTGATTTTGAACTCCCTTACTTAAAGAATACTTTACCTCAACAGCAAGTAAACGCTTCCTTATTCCAAAACTTAGAACGTGTATTTGAGTCAAACGGTGATTTAAAAGCTAACGCATCTCCTGAATTACGAAAAATTCGTCAAGAACAGTTAGCAAAAGAATCGTCTTTACGGAAGCAGATGAGTTCTTTACACGAAAAATTTTCAGCACAAGGCTATATTAGCGATGATTTGGCACCTACAATCAGAAATGGGCGTGCTTGTGTTGCCGTCAAAGCAGAATACAAAAGAACCGTGAAAGGGATGATTCACGATGAATCATCGACAGGGCAAACAACCTATATTGAACCCGAACAAGTAGTCCTTATCAATAACGAATTGACAGAGCTTCACTACCGAGAACGTCGTGAAATCATACGTATTTTAACTGAACTAACACAATTAGTCCATCAAAACACTAATGAATTAAAACAGGGAGCATATTTTTTAGCTTACTTAGATATGGTAAGAGCAAAAGCCTTATTTGCACAAGATTTAAACGCTATAAAACCTGTAATAGATGAAAACAACAAGGTTTCTATCCTTGAAGCAAAACACCCTTTACTCCTACTCCATCCTACCGAACACCACAAAGTCGTAGCTAATGATTTTATTTTTGACCTTGACACACGTTTGTTGTTAATTTCAGGTCCAAATGCGGGAGGGAAATCTGTGGCATTAAAAACCTTCGGTTTGTTACAGTATATGTTACAATCGGGTTTATTAGTTCCTGTCAATGAAGAAAGCTCTTTTAAAATATTTGACCAACTATTCGCTGATATTGGCGATCAACAGTCTTTAGAGGATGATTTGAGTACGTATAGTGCGCATTTAACCAATATGAAACACTTTTTATCTTATGCCAATAAAAAGACATTGGTACTTATTGATGAATTTGGAACAGGTACAGAACCTGAATACGGAGGAGCTATCGCAGAAACTATTCTCGAAGAAATTGTACAGACAGGTGCGTTTGGCTTAATTACTACACATTATGCCAATCTAAAAGTTTATGCACAGAACACCAATGGCATTCAAAATGGAGCGATGCTGTACAATATACGCTCTCTTACTCCTCTTTACCAAATGGTTTTAGGTGAGCCAGGTCGTTCGTATGCTTTAGAGATTGCACAAAGTATTGGTTTACAAAACAACATCATAGAAAAAGCACAGGCAAAAATTGGTGGCTCTCACGTATCTTTTGACGCTTTAGTCAAAGAAGTCGAAATAGAACGCTTAAAATTAGAAGAACTAACAACCAGTTTAGTCATAAAAGAGGCTAACCTCAAAAAGAAATTAGCTAAAGTTGACGAGGACCAACAAAAACTCAAGGAGAACAGAAAAGAGATTATAGAAGACGCAAAAGAAGCGGGTCGAAATATAATTAAAGGAAGTAATCGTTTAATAGAGAAAACTGTTCGTGATATTAAAGAAAACAAGGCGTCTTCTGAGTCAATAAAAAATGCCCATCAAAAAGTCAACCATCAGAAAAAACTACTTACTGCCAAGGAGAAAAAAGAACCTATTTCAACAGTCATTCTTCGTGTGGGTGATTACGTACGGATGATTGGTATGTCAAGTGTAGCCGAAATATTGAAAATAGACGGTACAAAAGCTGAAATTAGTTCGGGTATTTTGAAAATGAGAGTCAAACTGAGTCAACTTGAGAAAGTCGGACAAAAGCCAAAAAACACAAATGAGTCGAATGTTTCTCAACAATTAATTAATAAACGCTCAAAATTCAGCGCTTACCTTGACGTAAGAGGAAAACGTACAGAAGAAACCTTGTCTATTGTTACTCGTTTTGTTGATGAAGCGTTAGTTTTAGGCGAAGACGAACTACAAATACTTCACGGAAAAGGAGATGGTATTCTCAAAAAAATGATACGTATGCACCTAAAAGGTATGCGAGGAATTGCTACAATGGAAGACGCTCCTATTGATAATGGAGGTTCAGGGATTACAATTGTTACTTTAGCTTAATCCAAATGATACACAACGAATACGCAATCCCCTCAAAACACAACAATAAGTTCATTTCGTTTGACTTACGTTACGAAGAAAGCAAAGAAAAGCAACCACTCATTATCTTTGTTCATGGTTTTAAAGGATTTAAAGATTGGGGACACTTCAATATGATTGCTGATTTTTTTGTCAAAAAAGGTTTTGCTTTCTTAAAGGTCAATCTTTCTCACAACGGAACTTTTCCTGATAACTTGGTTGATTTTGTCGATTTAGAGTCTTTTGGTCGTAATAATTTTAGTATTGAGTTAGATGACATTTCTTCTGTACTTGACTATTTAGATAAACAAGACTTCTCATTTATCGATTACAAACAAATCAATTTATTAGGGCACAGTAAAGGCGGAGCAACAGTGATTATCAAGTCACACGAAGACCTACGCATTAATAAATGTGCGACATTAGCTTCTGTAATTCAGTTAAAATCTCGTTATGCTAACGAATTAGAAGAATGGAAAAAGCAAGGTGTCATTTACATTTCAAACGCTCGGACAAACCAAGAAATGCCCTTGTATTACCAGTTGGCGGAAGACGTTTTAGCTAATCCAGTGCGTTTTGATATCGTTCAAACCATTAAAAACTACACAAAAGAATTGTTATTGGTACACGGAGCAAAAGATGAAACCGTGAAAATAGAAGAATTAGACACTATAAAAGGCATCAACCCAAAAGTGAAAATCTACGTTATTCCTGACACCAACCACACTTTTGACGGAGCTCACCCTTGGGAAGAGAAAGTGCTACATATTTACACACAAGAAGCTTGTGAAACAATAGCAGATTTTTTGTCTAAAAAATAAATTTAACAACTCAAGAGAGAAAACAGCAACCTACCTACAACACCTCGTCAATCGACTGTAAAATAATTTGGCAAGCCTTTCTTATTTCCTCTTCAGTAATAACCAATGGCGGTGCGATACGCATGGTATCGTCACAAAACAAAAACCAATCGGTCAATACACCGTGTTCTATCGTTTTGTCAATCACTTTTTTCAGCGTTTCAAATGACGAAAATTGAGCAGCCAACATTAAGCCCATTCCACGAACTTCTTTGATTGCAGGATGCACCAATAGTTCTTTAAATAACTTAGCCTTCTCTTCTACTCCTTCAATTAATCGCTCTTCTTTAATCACTTCTATGGTAGCTAAAGATGCCGCACAATTGACAGGGTGTCCTCCAAATGTTGTGATATGTCCCAAAATTGGATTATCAGTAAAAGCTGAAAGCATTTTTTGAGACGCCATAAAAGCGGCAATAGGCATTCCTCCTCCCATTCCTTTGGCTGTCAATACAATATCAGGTACCACGTCAAATTGTTCAAATGCCCAAAATGTACCCGTACGTCCAAACCCACATTGAATTTCATCTAAAATCAATAACGCTCCTGTTTCATCGCAACGTTTACGTATCGCTTTTAGGAATACTTTAGTTGCTGGACGTATTCCTGCTTCACCTTGAACAGTTTCTAAAATAACGGCTGCTGTTTTATCATTTATTTTAGACACATCGTCCAAGTTATTGAACTCTATATGCGAAATATTTGGTAACAACGGACGAAAAGGTTGGCTAAATTCTTCTTCACTTTGCAAAGATAAAGCGCCGTGAGTCGAACCGTGGTAAGCCTTTTTTGCTGATACAAACGCTGTACGTCCTGTAAAACGCTTGGCTAATTTCAATGCTCCCTCGGTTGCCTCTGTTCCTGAATTAACAAAATAAACACTATCAATTGGGTCAGGCAACGTGTTGCTCAACTGCTCAGCAAGTTGTACTTGTGGCGACTGTATTACTTCCCCATAAACCATCAAGTGCATATAATCAGCGACTTGGTCTTGCACAGCCTTCACCACCTTGGGGTGACAATGACCGATATTACTCACGCCAATTCCCGATATTAAATCCAAATACGGTTTGCCTTTAGGGTCGTACATATAAACACCTTTGGCTTTCTCTATTTCCAATGCCCACGGAAAATTAGTCGTTTGAGCTACGTGTTGTAAAAATCGCTGTCTGTTTGTTAACATTTTTCTTTTTTTAGAGGTCTAAATTTCATCGTCTGCAGGAACTTCTCTCGAATAAATATCGAATTCCACAGGGTCGGGATAAATAAACTCATACCCTAAATCATCAATTAATTTGGCTGACGAAATAGTTTTCATCATTGGCTTCTCTTTTTCAACAAACTGCAATTCATCAAAACCCAATACCACAGCCCAACGTCCATAAACCTCTTCTTTGTTTGAGTGTTCGGGAGCACAAACGTTGTAAACCTCATCCCATTTCTCTTGCTCAATAATTTCTGTAATTACCTCAATAACATCTTCTCGATGCACCAGATTAACAGGTTCTCGGTGATCAATAGCGATTTTCTTAGCTACCAAAGAACTTACAATTGTTCGGTCGTGATCAACCAAACCAGCCAAACGAAGCACTGTACAAGGGTTATCAGTAAAAACTTGTTCAAATTGATAAAATGGAGAATTAGTATTCGCTTGTTCTTCGCTCAAATCTGTACCTTCGCCATAAATAGCTGTTGTATTACAATAAATCACGTGAGTATCTTCGTTCAAGTACTCATTAACCAGTTCCAATTGCTTCAAATGTTGTGTAGAACTTTGCAAACGCAAGGATGGAGGTACCGCAATAATTAACACTTCACAATCAAAAAACTCTTCATCAAAATCATCATTATTCAAATCAATAGGGTAATATTCGACCCCAGAGTTTTCGAGTAAACGCTGTGTTTTTTTCGAGCGATAACTTCCTTTTACCTCATAATCATTTTGTAACCTTTCAGCCAAGGGTAACCCTAACCATCCGCAACCTAAAATACTAATCCTCATCAATTCTCTATTTTTATTCCGATATTACTCGGATTTCTGTTCTTCTATTCGCAGCCTTTCCTTTCTCTGTTGCATTATCTGCTACTGGCTGTTTTTCTCCATAACCTTTAGCGGTCATTCGCATTTCGTCTATTCCTTTGCTAATCAAAAACTTTTTTACTGAAGAAGCTCTTCGTTGCGACAACAATTGATTAAAATCATCTGCTCCATCACTGTCTGTATGTGCAGCAATCTCAATTTGCATAGATGAATTTTTCATTAAAGTATCGACCAGTTGTCCCATAATAGGGTAATCTTCTTTTCTAATAGCACTTTGGTTACTATCAAAATGAATATTCAACTCATAAGTTTTAATAAAATGAGTGGTATGCTGAATCGTTAGCCCATAATTAATTTCGTTGTACAGTTTAGTGCTATCCAAGGTGATTTCCCCAAAATCAAACACCGTATCATACTGACGGATTTTTATAGCAAACGTACTTCCTTGAGGGATTTTAAAGGTAACCTTGCCTTCATCATTTACTGTTTCTTGCGTCATTTTATCAGCAACAGTCAACTCTACCTTCGCCCCCACTTCTGGGATTGTATCTGGGTTGACCACCGTGATATTCAAATTCAATCCATCTGTAGATTGCGCAAATACCGCTACATTAATAAGCGTAAAAATTAATACTACTATCTTTTTCATAAAATTATTTTTTTCTAAAATATAATTACGTAATAAGTTTGTTGTTAAGCAAACAATCAGCCAATTTGCAATTATAAATACGAAGATAATGAAAATTGGATTAATTTCGGACACACACAGCTATATAGACGATAAAATTTTATTTCATTTCAAAGATTGTGAAGAAATTTGGCACGTTGGCGATATTGGTTCTCTTGATGTCATTGATCAACTAGAAACCATTTGCCCAGTAAGAGCTGTATATGGTAACATTGACGGACAAGACGTACGTATTCGCTACCCCGAACATCAAAAATTCACAATGAACGGTGTTCGCGTTTGGCTGACACACATCGGAGGATATCCTGGTAGGTACAATCCTCAAATCCGTGAAGAGGTTTATCGCCTCAAACCCGACCTATTTATCTGTGGTCACTCACACATTTTAAAAGTGATGCGTGACAAAAAAACACCCAACTTGCTACACATGAACCCAGGAGCAGCAGGTATTTACGGCGCACACAATATCCGTACAGTACTTCGTTTTGAATTAGCACACGGAAAAATCATTGATTTACAAGCTATCGAATTAGGTAAACGAGTAAAATAAGTTGGCGTGGTTTTGTTAAATGCAAAGGTACAGAATAGCCATAAATTGAAACCACAAAAACTTCTCGGTAAAAGACAAACAGATACAGTACAATTAATTTGAGTACAAAAGAAAGCCTATTTTTTTCAATAAAAAGCACTTTTATATAATTAGTTGGAGCTTCCCCTTTCCGACGAACTGACTTTTCAGTTTTTTATAGAGCAGAACACCGATAGAAACAAAGTTAACTGACAAAATCAAGAGCGGGTCGGGTGTTATCGTTCTCAATCTTTTACTGTGAAGGGCGGTATTATTTAGTCACTTCTTCAATAAGTTTACAGCTCCATTTTTCAGAAAGCACACAGGAGTAAAAGGATTTCCACTTCACCCCCTAAGCCGGAGTTAGACGATAGACAATAGCTGACATTCAATACGTCTGTATATAACGACAAAAAACGAAAAAGAGACACGTAACACTTCCCCTCCTTTCCAAGGAGGGGATTAAGGGGTGGTTTTAGCCAAAAACACAAGAAATAAACTGACTCCTGACCAATATTATATTGCCACCACAATACGCTTCAAATAAGAAGATGATTTAATAAATAGGTTAACCACAGTAGTAAAGTTTTCCACAAGTAACCACACCTTATGGTTTTGCGTTAGTTATTAACAATTACACACCTATAATGACTAAAATCATCACTAATCGCTTTTTTTTGATTAACTTGCATTGTTATAAGTGAGGTAAAAGAGGTTTAGAGTCTATTTTTCAAGGCTTTAAACAACTAAACTAACGACCAAAAAGATTAAATATACAGAATGAAATTACTCGAAAAAGGATTATTAAAGTTGCTAAACCCCTACAAAAAGGGTTACAAGTTTGAAACCATTGAGTGTAGCGGTGTAACCGTTAAATACAATCAGATAGGTAACAAAGACGGTAAACCATTGGTTTGTGTACCAGGTTTATTAGGATTGGCTCCTTATTTTTACATTTTACTTCGTCCCGAATTATTAAAAGAATACAATGTTTATATTCTTGAAAACTACTACGGAGAAGCTAAAATAAGTGGTGCAAATACAGATGACGCTTACATTGACCATTTATATTTAATATTTAAGGAATTTGTTGAGAAAAAAGGATTAAAAAACGTTTCCTTAATAGCAAACTCTTTGGGTACTATTTTTATCAAAAAATATGCTACTGATTTTGTTGACAACGTGGAGAAAATTATTTGTTTAGGAGATTCTGGGTTAAGTGATCATTACGAACTCGACGGAATGACACTTAATAAAGGTGACGCTAAGACAAAAACAAAAGCTTCAGTAAAAACAGATTTTTTCCTTCAACTTAAAATGATCAGAATGATTGTGAAGAGATGGTGGAAAATACCTTTTGGTACTGTTTTGTGGTATAGAAACAAATTAAACTCTAACCCTATTTATTTAAGAAGAATGTTTATCATCGCTGCGGCGACCAAAAAATACGATTTCCAACATTCTCTTAAAAACTTAAAGTGTGACGTAGTTATTATTCACGGTATTTATGACAAAATTGTAAATATCAAGATTAAAGGAATTTACGAAAAAGAAGTAGATAAACTACGTTTTTACGAACTACCAGTCGGGCACGAAGTATTAAACGAAGACCCAACACGTGTAAGCGAAATTATATTTAAAGAATTAGGTATAGTTAAAGCTTAAAAAAAACCTGCTATCTAATCATATACAAAAAGCCACTTCTTTAATTAATAAGTGGCTTTTTTAGTGCCTGTTAATTAGGTTCTACTTATCATTTAGTGTAGTTTTTATATATACTGATTTGGACCGTCTCCTCGCCCTTATCCTGATTAGTAAGTATACCCAGTATTAATAGAGATTTTATTCTTTACGGTAACAACAACCCCTCACAACGTATTCATGCTAAACTACATAAGGAACAAGAAGTCAATTGCCGTCTATGGGAGATCGTCTAACAAACGGCTTAGGGGTTGCAGTGGAAATCCTTTCGTTTCTGTATTGTTCCTTAATTAAGGCAATATTTGTGATGCTATGATTCTACCAAACAATACTACACTTCGCAACGAAAGATTGAGAACGATAAAACCCGACCCGCTGTAAGTTTGTATTGACTCATTTTATAGCTATTGATGTTTTGACTAACTAACACTAAAAAGTCATTTCATAACAAAGGGGAAGCTCCAAATATAAAAAAATAACTGTGTGGCTCGCACTAAATCAGTTTGTTGATGGCTTTTAGATTTGCTACTCTGTGGTCAATAAACTATCTTCGTGGGAGTTAATCGGTAAAAAATGCAGTTAGTCAAGTTAGAAATCAAAGGTTTTAAAAGTTTTGGAGACAAAGTTACCATCAATTTTGATAAAGGTATCACGGGAATTGTGGGACCAAATGGCTGTGGGAAATCTAATATTGTCGATGCGATACGTTGGGTTTTAGGCGAACAGAAGGCTAAATCTTTGCGTTCGGATAAAATGGGTAACGTGATTTTTAACGGTACAAAAAAGAGAAAAGCTTTACAAATGGCTGAGGTTTCTTTACTGTTTGATAACACAAAAAACCTTCTTCCAACCGAGTATACGCAGGTACAAATCACGCGTCGTTACTACAGAAGTGGCGAAAGTGAGTATTTATTAAACGGTGTGACGTGCCGTTTGAAGGATATTTCTAATTTGTTTTTGGACACAGGAATTGGTTCGGATAGTTATGCAATCATCGAATTGAAGATGATAGACGATATTTTGAACGATAAAGACAACTCACGTAGGCATTTGTTTGAAGAAGCGGCGGGAATTTCAAAATTCAAAGTGCGAAAAAAACAAACGTTGAAAAAATTAGAAGACACGGACAAAGATTTGGAACGTGTTGAAGATGTGCTTTATGAAATTGAAAAAAACCTAAAATCGTTAGAGAAACAAGCCAAACAAGCCGAGAGATACTTGAAGTATAAAGAGGAGCATAAAAGGTATTCTATCGAGCTGGCGAAGCTTTCTATCGATAAACACCAAGAAAAATTAGCGTCTTTAGCAAAGGAACTCGATGCTCATAATGACTTAAAAACAGAGCGAAACAAGGGAACAGATGTGTTGTCTGCAGAAATAGAAAAAGAGAAAGTGGCTTTGCTACAAAAGGAGAAGCTCTTGGCTAGTCGTCAGAAAACGTTAAACGACTTCGTAAACAATATCCGACAGTACGAAAGTGATAAGAAAATAAAACTAGAACAGTCTAAGCACCTGAAAGATAAAGAGTACAACCTAAAGGAAAACTTAACAAAAGATACGTCTGCTATTTCGGCGATTGAAACACAATTAAAGACCCTACAGGAGACTTTACATTCTACTGAAAAGGTACTTTTGGAAATAGAAACACACGTTGCTTTATTGAAAGAAGCGTACGAAACACAGAAAGAAGATACGGCGAAAATTCAGTTAGAAATCAATGCGATAAACAAAGAATACAAGGTGCAACAAGACCGAGTTTATCAGCTCAAAAAATCGATTGAAATCAATGAGATACGCTTAAAAACGTTACAAGAAGAGGTTGAAAAAACGGTTACGAATGCGTCGCTCCATTTGAGTAATACCAAACAAATTGAGGAGCGTTTGGCTACTTTTTCCGAACAATTGGCGACAAAGAAGGCTCAATTGGTGGAGATGGAAGAAAAAGAGGCTGTAAATGAAGAAAATATAACAGTCAAACAAGAAGAGGTCTCTACGATAAAAGACGATTTGGTACGTATCAACCGACAAATTGACGCAAAAGAGAATGAATATAACTTAACAAAATCGTTGGTTGATAACCTTGAAGGTTTTCCTGAGGCTATTAAATTTTTAAAGCAAAACACAAAGATTGGCGAGGTTACTCCTCTCCTTTCGGATATTATTACTTGTGACGAAAAATACCGTATTGCTATAGAGAATTACTTAGAGCAAGTAATGAGCTATTACGTTGTGAATGATGCGAAACAAGCCTATCAGGCGATAAATATACTGAGCGAACGCGGAAAAGGAAAAGCACATTTTTACGTTTTAAGTGCGTTTGATGACTTCACTCCTACACCCACCGAAAAGGTAGGTGACACGACACCTGCCATTGATTTGGTTGAGTATGACGGGAAATACAAAAAACTTATACAGTACATTTTAAATGATGTTTACCTTTCTGAAAGCGACGAATTACCTGACACTACACATACAGTCATTGCTCAGTCGGGAAAATTAGCAAAGAAAACATATAGTATTTTTGGTGGTTCTGTTGGTCTATTTGAAGGGAAACGTATTGGTAGAGCTAAAAATCTTGAAAAACTACAAGAAAAAATCACTGTTTTATCGACAGAAAGAGAGCAAATAAAAACGAACCTCGACCGTACACAAAACGAGTTATTTAAACTCAAAAACGGGAATTTTAAAGCTAAAATAGAGAAACAACGTAAGGATATTAATAAGACAAACCAAGAACACTTGATTGTTCATTTGAAATTGGAACAGTTAGAAAGTCAGATTGCATCAAGTAAAAACAAGAAAACAGACCTTTTGAAAAGTATTTCGCTTGTTGAAAAGGAAATAGAAAAAGATACGCCTACTTACGAGGTGGAGAAACAAAGTTTAGATAAAATTAACGAAAAGACATTTAGTTCTAATGAAGATTCTATCACCCAGAATGATTTATTAGCCGAAAAATCGAATTTATTTAACCAAGAAAACATTGTTTTACATCAGCAACAAAACAAAATCAACAGCATCAAACAAGAACTTAATTACAAAAAAGAAAACCAAGAGTCCACTCAAAAAAGGATTCAAGAGAATGCTAACACGCTACTTGAAACAGAGAATGAAATTATCAAATTACTGCAAACCAACGAAAGTAGCGACGAAGAGTTACTAGAAAAATACGAGGAAAAGGAAGCGATAGAGAAAGGTGTAAACGAGGCCGAAAAAGAGTATTATTCTAACCGAGAGTTTATCAACAAAAAAGAAGAAAACCTCAGGAAAGAACGTTCAAACAAGGACCAAGTAGATGGTTTGATTATGGGAACACAATCAACAATAAACGAAACAAAATTGGCTCTATCTTCTATCACAGACCGTTTGTCTGTTGAGTTTAACGTAAACCTCAACCAACTAAATATAGACGAAGACGAAGGCACTGAAGAGTTAAAAGAACTCGAATTGGAAGATAGGATACGCACAGCAAAAGAGCGCATCACCAAAATGGGACCAATTAACTCGATGGCAATGGAGGCTTACGAAGACATTAAAAAGCGTTTTGATTTTATAACTACACAACGAAAAGACCTTTACGAGGCAAAAGAATCGTTACTAAGTACCATAAAAGAAATTGATGCAGTAGCTAAAGAAAACTTTTTAAACTCATTTACCGCCATAAGAGGGCATTTCCTTAATGTTTTCCGTTCGTTATTTACCGAAGAAGACACGTGTGACTTGACTCTCTCCGACCCTGCCAACCCATTGGATTCGTATATTGACATTATCGCTAAACCTAAAGGAAAACGCCCTTTAACGATTAACCAATTGAGTGGTGGTGAAAAAACATTGACTGCCGTAGCCTTGTTATTTTCTATTTACTTAATCAAACCTGCTCCTTTCTGTATTTTTGATGAAGTCGATGCCCCTTTAGATGATGCTAATATTGACAAATTCAATAAAATCATTCGTAAGTTCTCTACCGATTCACAATTCATTATCGTGACACACAACAAACGTACAATGTCAACGACCGACATTATTTATGGTGTAACTATGCAGGAAACAGGTGTTTCGAGGTTAGTGCCTGTTGATTTAAGAAATTTAGAAAGCGAAGTTCCTTTGGTTGGGTAAATAATATGGTGTAAACTTGCTATTATTTGGTATTCCTAATAAATAACAAAACCTACTGGATAACTATTTACCAACTCATCTACCTGTTCTTGGTAATCAAACTGTAAGTCTTCGTGTAACGTAGCTATTGCTTTAGTTACCTTCTTGAGGACATTAGCGTACAAATTCATCATTACCTTGCTTTGTGCCATAGGTAAATCTAAGGCGTTAAATTTGGTACAGAAATCAATCAATAACTCTACTTCGCTCTCTTTATTTGCCGAAAATTTAATGTGCTTATTGGTAATACGAAGCACTTTTCTAATTGTCTTTTTTGCTAAATAAAAACTTGACGTATTGATAGTTTCAAAGCCTGTGGTTATGTCCTCCTTCACTGCTTTTACATACTCTTCTTCATCGCTCTCCTCAAACAATAAGTAGTTCAATAGCTCCTTTGTTTCCTTTTTTGATTTAGACAAACGCAAACAAACAGCTACCAAATCATCGTGTGACAATTCCTTTAACTCTCGCTTTATTACTGCAATAGACGCTATTTTCATAACAAATCAGGGTTGATTGATTGTATATTTTCCTTAGCGTATTTATCTAAAAATTGCTTATCCATAAATTGATATCCTTTGATATTTTTTAAACTCCCTCGCCAATCTTGTGATAAATAGCTTTTTAACATCGGTTGAGAAAGCTTTTTGTAACTCAAATGCCACGGCTCGTACGAGAACCCTTGACGAGTCAACTCTTTGGTATAGACCAAATAAAAGCCAAAAGATTCTGCGTTCTCTCGTAACCAAGCGCCTAATTTCTCATAAACGCCCCCTTTTTCATAGTTTTCACCTAATAATTTATCACCATATACTTTTACATTGTTGTCTATAACATCCAAATCAGTACCCCAATGATGGCGAGAAGTCCCTGGTATAGTAGAGTATTCGATGATTTTATTAATAATAGCCAAACCTTTCATTCCTCGCCCTTCATAGCGTGTCCATTTTCTATTCCAAATACGCAATTGATGGTTATAACTTCGGTAACTCGATAACGAATGTAAATCAATACCCTCTTTCCTTGCTTGTATTTGCATTTCCACAAAGGCTTTTGCTACTTCGGGACGTAGGTTAAAATCACTTCCCTCCATTACTGGACGAGAAATTCCCATCAGCTCCGTTAAGGAATAAGTGGGTGCGGGAACAAATGCTGTCCCAAATAAAAAACCAACTGCTAACAATAGTAAAATTATCTTTCTCATATTTTTTAATTACCCCAAACGCTCAATAACACCCGATGCACGTTGTACTTTACGTTTAGAAGCTTCTATAATTACCTCATCATTACTAAGAAGTAAAACCTTGTGTTTTGCTCTTGTAATCCCTGTATAGAGTAATTCTCTTGTTAAAATTGCCATTTCTACATCATTTGGCAAGACCACAACTACATGATCAAACTCAGAACCTTGACTCTTGTGAATAGTCATCGCAAATACTGTGCTATAATTGGTTATATAACCTGGGAAAACCGACCGTACACCTCCATTTCCATCTTCAAAATAAGCTTGTAACTTTCCTGTTTCATCTTTTCGGATAAACCCAACATCACCATTATTAAGCTTCAAGGTATAGTTATTTTTAGTTACCATTATTGGCTGGTTATGGTAAAAACCTTGTGTCGGACGTAATTCACCCTTCTTTTTCAAATAAGTCTCACAATAATTATTGTATTCATTGACACCAAACTGCCCTTGTTTTACACCACACAAAATCCGTACACGGTTTAACTTTCCCAACGCTTTAGTAATTGAACCTTCATTTAAGTATTCTGAATACAAATCTATTTCCTTATCCAAAATAGCACTTTTATGTTCGGCATGAATAAGTACATGCTCCCCTTGTTGATCAAGACTTTTCAATTCTTCCAAACCATCAATTTCACCCGAAATCACCTGTTTACTAAACTTACCTATACCCTGCTCTGCACTAAATCTGAAACTATATTGTAATTCTATAATATGTTCACTAAGTATATTTTTATTAGGAATACTTAATATGTTATTTTCTTTAATTTGATTCGTTATTGGTAAAATAGCATTAAAAAACTGACTATTACTTTTGCTAAAATGATTGATATTATTGTTTTGACTCAAACACAAGTCTCCAAAAACACTTCCCGCTTCTACCGAAGCTAATTGCTCTTTATCTCCTAAAAAAATAACTTTAGCACTTGACGGAATAGCATCCAATAACTTAGAAAGCATTGTAATATCCACCATTGACGACTCATCAATGATTACCACATCAAAAGTTAGTTTATTTTCAGAAGTATGTTTGAAATAAGGCGTATCTCTCACATAACCCAATAATTTATGTATAGTTCCTGCTGCTATTGTTTCGTATTTATCTTTTATTTCATCAGATAAACCGACCAATCCTTCTTTAGATTTCTGTAAAGACTCATTCATTCGAGCTGCCGCTTTACCTGTTGGAGCTGCCAAAGCCACTTTCAAATCAGGATTTAATTGGTATAAAACAGCCAATAGTTTAGCTACAGTCGTTGTTTTACCTGTCCCCGGACCTCCTGTGATAATCGAAAAGTTATATAAAATAGAGGTTAAAGCCGCTACCAACTGCCAATTTGTGGCAGTACCGTCCTCTCCAAACAACTGTTGTATAAATACCTTTTCCTTATTTATTGCTTGTTTTCTTTCCTCTACAATTTTTCTTTCTTCAGTAACAAATTCATTGATACGTGTCAAAACAGCCGTTTCGTAGTAATAATAACGCTGTAGATAAAACAATTCATTTGCTAAAACAAACGGTTGTGTATCGTCTAAAGAACCTGAAACACACGATTTATCAAGCTTCTTTATAGACAAGAGTTCCCCTTCTTTCAAAAAAGGATTTTGTTCTACTTCTCCTTTTTTCACCGACTGATTGTACCTATCGATAGAAAAACAGATATGTCCATCACTTAGTTTTTTAGAAACATAATAAGCAGCCGCTTGTAAATGTCTCCCATAAGATTTGAAGTAATCAGCAAAGACTTTATGTGTATCAATTGATTGGTTGGTCATAAACAAGGTTTATTTAAAAATAGTATTAAAATTCATCAGAGAAAAAAGAAGTCAAGAACGTTTTATCCACCCGTTGCAACATTGCCTAATATTTTAGCAATGTCCATTTCAGCTTTTTTAAGATAGAGTATTTTTTCTAACAAATCAATTGCTTTTGCTTCGTCTCCCTCTTTTTCAGCTTGCCTAATCTCTTCCGAAACCACCTTATTCATACTTCTTATTTTTCGCCATTTTAAGCGAGTAATACTCAAATAGGCTACTTTTCCGAGTTGATTAATTTCGTCAACAATAAACAATTGATGCTTTTCTTCCCAATTCACACTTATTTCGTGTTTATTTGCTAAAAAACCAATCGTTTCATTCTGAATATCTGTGTTTTCGTGTTGTAAAAAGTGTCCCGACGAAATAGGCTCTCCTTTATCAAAAGCGACACGAAACTCCGATATAATCGTTTGATACAACGGGTTATGAATTTCTATATCTTTAATTTCCTCCAATAAATAATCTCCAAAAAGCTGTTTTTCATCTAACTTTTCGGTTGCAAAATTCATTAAAATACGAACAACTTCTTTCTCCTGATCAGCCAAAATCTGCACATCTTCAGATAAAACAATCGCTGGCGTATGAACAATTCCTTGAGCCGTAGCAGCCTCTGCTGCCTGCATTTCATCCATCATTACCTCCTCTTCTGTACGCTGAGGTTGAGGACGTTGGTATTTAGGTTTGTTCTTTTCTTGCTGTTGTTTGAGGTAAATCTTATTGAACTCATCAATAAGTGTTTCCTCTCTCACATCGAGCAGATTGGCACTTTGCTTAAAATAAACCGTTCGTTTGATTGAATCAGGTATTTTAGCAATACTCTCAATTACATTACGAATAATCCCCGCTCTTTTTAAGGGATCGTTCTTTGTTTCTTTTAAAAAAAGTTGCGTCTTAAATGTTATAAAATCGACACTATTTTCATCTAAAAAATCCCTAAAACCAATTCCACCCAATTCTTGGCAATAACTATCAGGGTCTTGCCCTTCAGGAAAAGTAATGGCACGAACATCCATCCCTTCTTCCAGTAGCAAGTCAATTCCACGAAGTGATGCTTTTATCCCCGCCGAATCGCCATCATAAAGTACCGTTATATTCTTTGTATAACGAGAAATAACTTTTATTTGACCTTTGGTCAGCGAAGTACCAGACGAGGCTACCACATTCTTTATACCAGATTGATGAAGCGAAATCACATCCGTATAACCCTCTACCAAATAACAATTGTTCTCATTTCTAAGGTGTTGTTTGGCTTGGTAAACCCCAAAAAGAATATCACTTTTATGGTAAACATCCGTTTCAGGTGAATTTAGGTATTTTGGTTGCTTTTTGTCCGCTATCAAAATTCTTGCCCCAAAAGCAATCACTTTCCCCATCTGATTATGGATAGGGAACATCATTCGGTTACGGAAACGGTCGTAAGTTTTGTTGGTTTCTTTTTTGTGGATAATCAATCCCGCAGCCTCCAACATCTCTTGGCTGTAATGTTTGGCTTTTGCTGCTTTTATCAAGCCATCCCACGAATCCGAACTAAATCCTAATTCAAAATCTTGAATGATTTTTTCATCAAACCCACGTTCTTTGAAATAACTTAGACCAATCGCTTTACCGTTGTCGGAGTTATGCAAAAGATTTTTAAAATATTCTTTCGCAAAATTCAGAACAATAAACAAGCTCTCTCGCTTTCCTTTTTCTGCAAGTGCTTCTTTGGTTAAAACCTCCTCCTCTAGCTCTATATTGTATTTTTGGGCTAAAAACCGTATCGCCTCGATATAGCTCAAACCTTCCAATTCCATAATGAATTTTATGGAATCACCACCTCTTGAGGTACTAAAACATTTAAAAATATTTTTAGCTGGCGACACGAAAAACGAAGGTGTTTTTTCGTCAGTAAACGGACTCAGCCCTTTGTAACTCTGCCCTGATTTTTTCAATTGCACAAAATCGCCCACCACTTCGACAATGTCGGCGGTGTCACGTATTCGCTGTATGATTTCAGGTTTTATCACGGTTTTTTTCTACAAAGATAACAACTTTTTAAAGTAGCCACTCAATTTATGTCTTGGGCTTTTCACAACTTTTCAACATATCAAATGATTCTTTTTACGTAGGTACTAAAAGGCCTTTACTTCTTTTTATGTTACGGTTTCTATTTCTTTCGTTTTTATTCTTTACGTTCCTTCTTTTTGGACAGAAAAAACACAGTGTAGAAACAAATGTGTTTTTGGGTAAAAACATAAAAATAACAGAACCTAACAACTTTCATTTCTCAGCACAAGGTGTTCAATTCAAACATATCCGCCATTTCTCGAAAGAAAAAAACTGGCAACAATACTACAATATCCCTAAAACAGGACAAGAGTTATTATTCACCAATTATTCTCGGAACGGCTATTCTATCGCTATAAACACATTTATTGAGTTCAATTTTTTACGTTCTCCTAAGCACGATTTATTTATCAGCCCTGCACTTGGTGTAACTTACACTTCTGTAACATCTCAACACCTTGAAAATTATAAACTAATTAGCTTACCTATCAATTTTTCTATTAAAATGGCACTTGGCTATCGTTACGCTATATCGTCTCGGTGGAAACTCAGTACGAGTTATTTTGTAAGTCACTTTTCAAACGGTAACATCTCCAACCCTAACCACGGACTCAACTTACAAGCTGGGAAAATGGGCTTAAATTATTCTTATGGAGAAAACTATAGACCAACGTATTCTATTTATAAAAAAGAGCAATACAAGCTGCTTTTCTTACAAGTAAGCGTCGGAGGAGGTTTAAAAAACGAAGATAACAACACTTATTTTTTCACGAATGGTTACGTAAATACAGGTATTCATTTTCACCCTTACCATCGTTTGATTACTGGTGTTGTCTTACTATCCAATACACCAATGCAAAAAACACACATTCAGACAGGGGTTTCATTAGGTTATCAAATCCGCTTTGGGAAACTTAACCTCTCCTTACAACACGGCTGGTTTTTAAAGCGAATGAGTAAAGAACAAAGGTTTTACTTATTTGCGATGCAATATTACTTCCAACCCAATATTTTTATTATGACCAACTTAAGAACCTCTCAAAAGTTCTTTTCTGAAGACCTTTCTTTAGGTGTAGGTTTTGAAATAAAGTAAGGTACATACCCAATACCTTCTTTCGCCTTATCAACGAAATTACTTTGACAACTAACATTCCTACAAAACAAAAAAACCTTCAGAAATGAATCTAAAGGTTTTTTTATTACAATATTTTATTTTTTCTTCCTTTTGATAAATACAAAAGCACTTGCGCCTAATAATAACCAACTGTAATCGGAAATAGGTCCATCAGGATCACCAGGAGGTCCTCCTCCTGCTTTTTTAGTACGATCACCAAATGGTGATGAGAAAGTAGAGTTTGTCTCTTTGTTATCTCCTCCTCTAAATTGTGCATAAGCACCAGTAAGAAGTAAAGAGAATAAAATGACAGCTATTATTTTTTTAAACATATTAATCGATTGAATGTAGGTAAACTACGTTGCAAAGTAACGTTATTATTTAGTTAAAAGCAATAATTACTTCTTGTTAATTACTAATTTATGAGCTACACGTTGTTCACCTTGTACTAAAACGATGTGATAAACACCATTTGAAACAGTTGAAAGAGGTAAATTCAAACTACCTGACGTACTATTAATCGTAACGTTTTCTGTAGTTAATATATTCCCCATCATATCTATTAGTTGAACAGTAGCTTTACCTAACTTTAGTTTTGCATAGCGTAAGGTTACTTGCTCATCTACCGCAGGGTTTGGGTAAATAGCTAATTCCATTACACTTTCTTTTAATGAGACACTCGACACTGGGTCATCGTTATTTTCGTCTTTTGGAGCCTCTCTTTGCTTCGTTACAATAGCATACCTGTTTCTAATTGATTCCTCTCCATTCGCTACTGCAATGGTATAATTAGATAAATCAGTGACGTTTACTTCTTCTTCTGTGTCAAGGTTTACAATCGCTGCCTCATCAAACAAACTGTTTTCAATAATATTAATGGTGTAATTTCCTTCTTTTAAATTCTCTAGTACCAAAGGAATCGTATCCTCACCTATATATTCTAAAGAGTTAATAACTAAACTCATTTTCTCTTCATCTAACTCACTTACTGAGTAATCAGAAGATATAGTCACTTGACTTTGGGGTCTTTGGTAAGCGTCATATTTAGTATCAAAGTCATTCGTCGTACCATCTTTAAAACGAATCACTGTTTCGTCTGAAACACCATCTGCATCTGCTATTTTTATTCGTAATAAGTTTTGTATAGGTGCTATCTTATAAAGTTTAGTACTCGATATGTTCGCTTTTGCTGACTCTGGTACAGTAACACTTGGACTTGCTGCTGTTGCATGTACCCAAAATGCTTGAGACATGGCAATTTTAGATGTCACCGTGCCAGGTGTTCCTACTCCGCCTACAAATGATTTCACAACGGTAGTCCCTGTTGCGTTATCGTTATAATAAATAGCATTCTCGATATTTGACTTTGTTACATTATCCCAGTCAATTGCAGACATAAAAGGATTACCAACTAAGTTCCAACCATCGTCATCTGGCTCTCCTGTACTATTAAAAGTCACAGGCAAAGATTGACTTCCTACGACAGGGATCGCTGTAATAGAATAAATAGATTGAGATAAATTTTTATAATCATAAACAAAATAACCTTGCCCTGTAGTGAAATTACTATTCGTTTTATTTTCAAAAGTTTGACCATTTTCCTGGTAAAAACGAAGCCCTTCGTAATTACCAACATTAAACGCAGGTACAGACGCACTAGGATTGGTTACTGCTCCACCTCTCATATAAAACCCTGCACTTTGTACAGCATCTGGATGAACATCAGAACCAGGGAAAGTAAAGTATCTCCAAGACTGATCTGTGTTTGTGTTATCATAATAGGTTTGGTAAGTTATTTCACTTTCAACTGAAGCATTAGCGTTTACAGCAGCTAACCGTGCTGTTTTTGTCGCTGTTGCTTTTAGGGTTAATTCGCCATTTGGATTAAACTTTCCATCAACTAAAACGATAGAGTCCAAAATAGTAACATTACCATCAACTACCAACTTCCCCGTACTTTTTGTATTAGTCAATTTCAACGTACTAAAGGTGTTTACACCTATCAATTCCATCGTTCTAGTCGAACCATCAAAAAATACAGCTCCATTAGGTGAGTTTAAAGTTCCTCCGTCATTTTCTAAATATTCTTCTAATGTTAAAGTAAAAGTACTCAAATCAAACTCTGCACCAGTATTTATAAGAATACCAACACAAGAAACATTAGTTGTCAATGTTACTTTATGCGGAGCTACAATTTCAGCCTCATCAGCATCTGGAATAGTACCTCCTACCCACGTGTCAACATTATTCCAATTACCACTTTTAGCCGACTCAATTTGAGCATTCGCTAAAAAAGTTATAGATAATACCACTCCTAACAATAAAATTCTTTTCATAATTTCTCGTTTAATAAAAAACATATTTGCTAATATATACACTATTCATTGAATTAGTAACCTTTTCCTTATATAATTATAAACAAACTGGTTGTATGTATTTAAAACTGTTCTTTTTACCTCTTTAAATAAAAAAGTCTGTATCTCTTACAAAAAAGATACAGACTTTACATTAATATATTAGTGATTAATAGCGACTTCGACGACTACTTCGGTCACCTCCTCCACCGTCTCTACGACGATTTCCACCACTTCCACTATCTCTACGACGACTTCTGTCTCCGCCTCCACTTCTTCCATCTCTACGACGACGATCTCCGCCACCTCCGCCTCTGCGTCGGTCACGTCCTCCGCCACCTCGTTGTTCGTCAAGGTTGCAACGTACTGGTCTTCCTCCGTGTTCAAAACCTTGGAATTTATCAGCAATACCGTCAGCTTGTTTTGGATCAATTACAAATGTAGTTCCTTGTTTCTTTACAGAAATCTGTCCTACATCTTTCTTTTTTAGACCTGTTTGATCACAAATGATTTGTAAAACATCTGCACTATCTAAACCATCCATGTCACCAAGACTAATAAAGAATTGTTTTGGCGCATTCGGATCACGTTCTTTTCTTTCTCTACTTCCTTTTTCGCCCATGTTAATGTCGTTAGAAGCAAAACCTTTCGATTTTTTTTCTAGCTCATTACCAGCCAATTTCAAAATCAACTCTTCTTTAGTTAATCCTTCAAAAGCCGCTTGTACGGTAGCGATTAACTCTGGAGTCAATTCGTAATCATCAGAAGCTATTTCATTAAGGCTTTCTGCCCAATTTTCTAAAACAGCAACTTGCAATTCTTTTTGAGTAGGTATTTTAGCCGCCTCAAAAGAAACTTTCAATTTGTTTTCTACACGACGGATACGGTGCATATCTCCGTGACTTGCAAAAGCGATAGAAATACCTTTTTTACCAGCACGAGCGGTACGACCACTTCTATGTGTGTAATATTCCAAATCATCTGGCATATCATAATGTACCACGTGAGTCAAGTCATTGACATCAATACCACGTGCAGCAACATCTGTAGCTACCAACATTTTGATTTTACCTGATTTAAAACGCTTCATTACGTTGTCACGCTGTGCTTGGCTCAGATCACCATTAATCGCATCAGCCTTATAACCTGCTTCCAACAATTCAGTTGCAATACGCTGTGTATCCATTTTTGTTCTACAAAAAGTGATACCGTACATATCTTTATGGAAATCCATAATACGTTTCAACGCTTCCGTCTTGTCACGTCCACGAACCAATGCGTATTGATGCGAAATATTCTTATTAACAATGTTTTTCGCATTGATTTTCACCTCCTTAGGATCAGTCATGTATTGATTAACAATACGCTTGATTTCAGTTGGCATTGTTGCAGAGAACAACCAAGTTGATTGCGTATCACCTGCATGAGAAAGAATCTTATCGATTTCTTCTTTGAATCCCATATTAAGCATCTCATCTGCTTCATCTAAAACGAAGTTTGAGATACTTTTCAAGTCCACTACTCCTCTACCCAACAAATCGATTAATCGACCTGGTGTAGCTACAATAATGTTTGGTGTTTTTCTTTTAATGTCTCTGATTTGTGAAGAGATGGCTGTACCACCATACACACACTGCACATTAACATCTTTATATTTTGCAAAAGACTCAAGCCCTGTTGCAATTTGTTGAACTAACTCACGTGTAGGAGCTAACACCAATCCTTGGGTTTTCTTTGCGTTAAGGTCGATGACATCAATTAATGGCAAACCAAAAGCGGCTGTTTTCCCTGTTCCTGTCTGAGCTAAACCAATAAAGTCAGGATTTGACTCTAGTAATATTGGTATTGCTTCTTTCTGGATTTCTGATGGTGTCTCAAAACCTAATTCTTCTAAAGATTTTAAAATCTCCTTTGATACACCAAGTTGTTCGAATAAATTCATATATACTATTTGAATTTGCAAAGGTACGTCTTTTTTTATAGAGTAACAAAGATTAAACCCTCTGTCGGTATATTTAGGTGAAAACACCTAATAACGAACATGAATAAAGCATTAAGTCTGACAAATTGCCACATATAGTTCATTTCCTATCTCCCGCATGCAATGAAATACCGTTATTAACCTAAAAAGGGATACACGCCACTATCCTCTATTAAAAAAAGGTCAAAAAAAAGCCCCGAATAAATTCGAGGCTTTTCTGAGTGTATAGTTATTTATACAGGTCTTACATTTACTGCATTTAACCCTTTTCTTCCTTCTTCTAGTTCAAACTCTACGTTATCACCTTCTTTGATGTCTTCTAAAACACCTGAAATGTGTACAAAATAATCTGTGTTTGTCTCTTCGTCAACAACAAAACCAAATCCTTTAGTTTCGTCGAAAAATTTTACTGTTCCTTTTTTCATTCTTTTATTATTAGATTAATTAATTCTTAAGTTCTTTTCAGTTCATCTAATTTTGATTTCTTGAACTTCCCTTAATTACTATGATTAGTTCAATTACCATGCCAAAGATAAAACACACAAAAAAAGGCTATTCAAGTTAATGAAGAACCTTTTTTTAGAAATTATTTTTTGTATTCTTCATACACTTCGCAACGACCAATAGGATTTACGTTTGCGATATCTATCATTCCGAAACCTAAATTAGTGTATTCCCCAAAGCCACATTCAAACACAAAATTTTGAACTTTTGGGTCAGCGTACAATGTAAATGGCATCGTATAACCTCTTAATTCTAAATCAACTCCTCCGTCGTAAGTAGCGTACATTCGAGAATATTTTTTACCCAAATCTCTTAAACGTGTCAAGTACGATTTATCTGGAATCACTTGGAAACGAGTAAATGAAGCCAATTCATCAGCAGAAAATTCTTCTGACAACTCCATTCTTGAAATCGTTGACTCAAACAACAAATCCGAGAATTTGTCATCTAAAGGATTAATGTATTCTTTCACGTAATGCTCATCTAACTCTTCAGCAGTAGGCACTAAGGGCGAAATACAGATAAATTTCATCTCCCCTTGCAATTCAGGATTGATTTCTTTTTCTACCGATTCAGGAACCAATTCAAGTTTACTCAAGAAAACCCGATCTTTTTCAAATATTTTCTCCAACATCGCATCTAAAAACGCTTTGTTAGGACTTGAGAATACCAAAGTAACCTTAGCAGAAAAGAAATGTAATCCACTACGCCCTACTTTTGTTTGCCCTTTCAATCCTGAAAAAGCATAAGCATCAAACTCATTAAACTCTGGAGCCAACTCACGTCTTACCCCTTTCATAAACTCACTCAACACCAATTGATGATGAAAAGGCACAGATGCCCCACGGTTTACTAAACTAAAAATTACTCTTACTCTCACTGTATAAAAATTTATGTTTTACTTACAACAACAACCTAACAACCTGTAAGGTATCTATTAAACGGACTTCTTATTAATAAGGGTACAAAAATTAGACATTAAATCTAAAATGCATGATATCACCGTCTTCTACGGTATATTCTTTCCCTTCGATTGACAATTTACCTGCTTCTTTACAGGCTTGTTCTGATTGAAGCTCTACAAAATCAGCATATTTCATTACTTCTGCCTTGATAAATCCTTTTTCAAAATCTGTATGAATCACACTTGCCGATTTTGGTGCTTTCCACCCTTTAGTAATCGTCCATGCTCTTACTTCTTGAACACCTACTGTAAAGTAAGTAATCAAATCAAGTAATTCGTAAGCTCCTTTAATCAATTTATCCAAACCAGACTCGGTCAAGCTATACTCCTCAAGGAACATCTCTTTTTCTTCTGGGTCAGTCAATTCTGCAATTTGCGACTCTAAACTCGCACAAAGCTGTACAACAACTGCATTTTCACCTTCTACTGACTCTTTCAACTTTTTCACCAAATCATTTTCAGTGTGCAACGTATCTTCATCAACATTGGCAACATAAAGAACAGGCTTGATAGTCAACAATTGCAACATATCAACATATTCCACTTCTTTTTCAAGGAACTCCATCATACGGACGTTTTTCCCTTCTTCTAAGTGTGCTTGTATTTTCTTTAATGCTTCAAATTCTATTTTCGCAGCAGTATCTCCCGATTTAGCCATCTTCTCAACACGCTGAATACGCTTGTTGACCACATCTAAATCTTTCAATTGTAACTCCGTATCAATTACCTCTTTATCATCTACCGGATCTATCGTTCCTTCAACGTGAATAATATTCTCGTCATTAAAACATCTTACCACGTGAATAATAGCATCTACCTCACGGATATTCCCTAAAAATTGGTTTCCTAAACCTTCCCCTTTACTTGCTCCTTTTACCAAACCAGCAATATCTACAAATTCGATAACGGTAGGTAATACTTTTTGAGGATTAGCCAAGCCTTCAAGTATTGCTAAACGCTCATCTGGCACAGTTACAATACCTACATTAGGCTCAATTGTACAAAACGGAAAGTTTGCAGCCTCTGCTCCAGCATCCGATAAGGCGTTAAATAAAGTTGATTTCCCTACATTTGGTAATCCTACAATTCCACACTTCAATCCCATGATTATTTCTTAAAATATATGCTAATGAGAATAATCAAATCTCACTATACTAAACAAAATCTTTTCTTTATAAAACAAGACGACTTGCTCTATCTTACAAAGATACTAACATTTTCTAATCGAAACCGCTTTTCTCTTTATAGTCTAACAATTCTACACCAAAATACGTCAAAACACCTAATAAAAAAGACAAGTATTTAAAAAGTTCCTTGTTATAATTCCTGCTATTTGTCATCTTTTCTTTCCTTTTGTGATAAGTATCACTTATTTTGAAACTTAAATCAAGCAACTTTATCTTTTCAAATTGACTAAACATGAAACTAAAGACCTTTTTACCGATACTCGATTGGCTTCCTTCTTATAAGAAAGAGAATTTACAAGGTGATATTTCTGCGGGGTTGACTGTTGGTGTAATGCTTATCCCTCAAGGTATGGCCTACGCAATGATTGCTGGTTTACCACCTGTATATGGATTGTATGCAGCAATGATACCGCAAGTGATTTACGCTATTTTCGGAACTTCTCGTCAATTAGCTGTTGGTCCTGTAGCTATGGATTCTCTATTGGTAGCCGCAGGTGTTTCGGCTTTAGCCTCTATTGGATCTGAAAACTACATCGCTTTAGCAATTACCTTGTCTTTAATGATGGGGATTATTCAAGTGGCATTTGGTGTGATGCGTCTGGGTTTTTTGGTAAATTTCTTATCCAAACCTGTCATTAGTGGATTTACATCGGCTGCAGCCTTAATTATTGGTCTAAACCAAATCAAACATATACTGGGTGTCGATATTGCTCGAAACAACAATATATTTAAAATCATTTATGAAGCCTTTGAAAAATTTGGAGCGATAAATTGGATTTCTGTAGCAATAGCTCTCGGAGGAATTTTGATTATAAAAAACATTAAAAAAATACACAAAGCAATACCAGGAGCTTTAGTTGCTGTTGTATTAGGTATTCTTATTGTCAAATACACTGGGCTTGATGCTTTGGGAGTTAAAATTGTAAAAGACGTACCTGAAGGATTACCTGATTTTGCTATTCCTGATTTAACAACTGATTTCTTTGGAGATTTAGTACCTATTGCGTTGACTTTGGCTTTGATTGCTTTTATGGAGTCTATTTCGGTTGCTAAAGCGATACAAAGCAAACACAAAGGCGAATACGAATTAGACAACAACCAAGAAATGATTGGTTTAGGAATGGGTAATATTGTAGGTTCTTTCTTTGGCTGTTACCCAACTACGGGCGGATTTAGTCGTTCGGCGGTCAATGACCAAGCGGGAGCAAAAACCAACTTAGCGGCGATTATCTCGGCTATCCTTATTGGGTTGACTTTATTATACCTCACTCCTCTTTTCTTTTATTTACCAAAAGCGATTTTAGGGGCTATTATTTTAGTTGCCGTATTTGGTTTGATTGATTTTGAATACCCTAAGTTTTTATGGAAATCGAAGAAAGAAGACTTCATTATGTTGGCTGTTGCTTTTGGAGTAACCCTTGGTTTAGGGATTAAAGAAGGAATTGGAGCTGGTGTATTGGTTTCTTTATTGATGCTGGTTTACCGAACAAGCAAGCCACACATTGCTGTTTTAGGCAAATTACCTGACACCAAAGATTATAGAAACATCAATCGTTTTGGGAAAACAGAAACAAGAGAAGATATTTTGATTTTACGTCAAGACGCACAATTGTATTTTGCCAACACGACGCACTTTATTGATACAGTAAAAGAAGAAGTAGCAAAAAAAGGAGACAAACTACAATTAATCATTTTCCATTGTGGCAGTATTTCAAATGTTGATTCTACGGCATTACAGGCGTTAAAAGAGTTGATACAAGAGTTGAACAACAACCAAATTGGTGTTTATTTTTCAGGAGTAATTGGTCCTGTACGTGACTTTTTTCACAAAACTGGTTTTTCGGAAGAAGTTGGGATAGACCATTTCTTTACCGACGTGCAATCTGCCATTGAATACTTGGATAACGGGTCAAAAGCAAAAAGCAAACAACACATCAGCCACGCTTTACAAACCAATATATTCTCTGAAAAAGAAATATAAACTAAGTTTAGTCTCTCTAAAAATAAAGCAAACTGTTTCTTTTTGGAGCATCCCTCTTTCGTTAGCCTGTCACTGACCGATTACGCAGGAAGAGTCACAACAGCAGAAAGTAAAACACCCGTAAACAAGAGCGAGGTCGGGCTTTCGGCTGTATCTTTTTGGGGCAGAAAAAGCCCCAAAAAGGATGTCGCCTCTATCCCTATGCCGTCGTTAGGCTAGCAAAAACACCTAATACTGGTAAAAGTGAAAGGAACAAATAGAACTATCTATTGACAAAAAAATAGTCTATCTAATAATCAATCACTTACATTTTTATCGAAATAAACAAAAGTTTTTTTGTCTATGTGATGCACTTCACCAAAACCGAACGCAAACCCTCGTATCATTGTATATAATCACAAAGCAATTAATCACAACATTATGAAAATAGAACAAATATACACGGGATGCTTAGCACAAGGTGCTTACTATATCGAATCAAAAGGAGAAGTAGCAATTATTGACCCTTTGAGAGAAACAAGTCCTTATACAGAAAGAGCAGAAAAAGACGGTGCTAAAATCAAGTATATTTTTGAAACACATTTTCACGCTGACTTTGTATCGGGACACGTTTCTTTAGCAGAAAAAACAGGTGCTGAGATTATTTTTGGACCTACTGCAAAGACAGGTTACAAAGCAACTGTTGCAGTTGATAACCAAGAATTCAAATTAGGTGATAGTACACTTCGTGTTTTACATACACCGGGACATACACTAGAATCTATTTCTATCTTATTAATAGATGAAAAAGGAAAAGAAACAGCCTTATTCTCAGGAGATGCTTTATTTATCGGAGACGTTGGTCGTCCTGATTTGGCTGTAAAATCTGATTTAACACAAGAAGATTTGGCTGGTTTATTATTCGATGCACTTCGCACAAAGATAATGACCTTACCAGACGATTTAATCGTTTACCCTGCACACGGTGCGGGTTCTGCTTGTGGTAAAAATATGAGTAAAGAGACTTTTGATACCTTAATTAATCAAAAGAACAACAACTACGCTTTACGTGCAGATATGACGAAAGAAGAGTTTATCCAAGAAGTTACAGACGGCTTAACAACTCCTCCTGCTTATTTTCCTGAAAACGTGAGAATGAACAGAGACGGGTACGAAAACATTGACGTAATCTTAGAAAGAGGTACTAAAGAACTATCTGCTGATGCTTTTGAAGCAGTAGTAAATGCACAAGGTGCTTTAATGTTAGACACTCGTTCACCACAAGAGTTCAAAAACGGATTTATTCCTAACAGTATCAATATTGGTGTAAATGGAAATTTTGCTCCTTGGGTTGGTGCTTTAATTCTTGATTTAAAGCAACCTATCGTCTTAATTACAGAAGAAGGAAAAGAAGAGGAAGTAATTACAAGACTTTCACGTGTTGGTTATGACAATACTTTTGGGTTTTTACAAGGCGGAATGGACGCTTGGAAAAAAGCGGGAAAAGAAATTGACACCATCGAATCTATTTCGGCAGACGAATTCAAATCACGCATCGCCAAAGGTGGAATTTCTATCTTAGATGCCAGAAAAGATACCGAATACTTATCAGAGCATATTGAAGGAGGTAATGTTGAAAATTACCCTTTAGATAGTATCAACGAAAAGTACAATGAATTAGACAAGAATAAGGAATACCACATTCACTGTGCAGGTGGTTACCGTTCGATGATTACCGCATCTATTCTTAAATCAAGAGGATTTGATAAAGTGATAGACATCGCAGGAGGATTTAACGCTATCAAAGGAGCTGATATTAAGGTTTCTGCATACGTTTGTCCTACAACACTATAATTTAAAAGAAAAACAATTTACAAATCCCCCTTTAGGGGAATAAAATACAAAAAGATGAATAACGTAACAGGAGAAGAATTAAGAACATTAGTTTCAGCAAATAAAGAAGCAGTAGTTATCGACGTAAGAACGGAAGGCGAATGCTACGGTGGAATGATAGAAGGAGCTATCAACGTAGATTTAATGGGACCAGGTTTTGCTGACAAAATCAAAGAAATGGACAAAGACAAAACCTACTTTATGGTTTGTCAAAGTGGAGGAAGAAGTAGTTCTGCTTGTGGATTTATGCAACAACAAGGGTTCACAAACATCAACAACCTTTTAGGAGGTATGATGTCTTGGGATGGTGATACGGTTTAATTAAACATACGTAATTCCTTATGGAACAATTAAAAGACATCAAGTTTCTGATAATGATTTCGCTGACTTTAGGGTTAGCACCTTTCTTTCCTGAACCACATATTTGGGGAAAACTTAAATTATTAGCAGACGGACAGGCAAGTGGTTTCAATTTTATGGATTGGTTTGACGTTGTTCTTCACGGAACACCTTGGGTTCTTCTTATCCGTGCATTGGTACTCAAAGTCCTCGGGAAACTAGATTAAGCAAAAAAGAAATATCGGTTAAATACAAAACCGCTACAAAGAACAAGTTTCTACGTAGCGGTTTTTTGTATGTTTATCCATTATATTTACTCTATTACTAATACTTTACTCATAGCACCGTATATTTGTGCAAAACAACACGTTAATAATGATTAATTTTATCAGCCAACCTTGGCCTTGGTTCGTCGCAGGACCTCTTATTTCTTTGGTAATGTTTTTATTGATTTACTTCGGTAAAAAATTCGGTATCTCTTCTAATCTTCGTGCTATGTGTGCGATTGGAGGAGCAGGAAAGCTCTCTTCTTTTTTCGATTACGATTGGAGAAAAGACACATGGAATTTTATTTTCGTTGCAGGATCTATTATTGGTGGTTTTATTGCGACTTTTTTATTAAAAAATGACCAACCCATGCAACTAGCTGATTCGGTAGTGCAAGAACTACAAGGTTACGGTGTGCAAAATGTAGGTGACGAAATCTTACCTTCTACCCTATTTAGCTTCGAAGCGCTCTTTACTTTACGAGGTGTCGTTATGCTTATCGGAGGAGGTTTTTTAATCGGTTTCGGGACACGTTATGCAGGAGGTTGTACATCAGGACACGCAATTAGTGGATTGAGTAACTTACAATTACCATCATTAGTTGCTGTAATAGGCTTTTTTATTGGTGGTCTTGTAATGACTTTCTTATTGTTACCTTATATTTTAGCACTTTAATTTTACCATTATGTCAAAAATAAAATTTTTATTCGTTGGTATCTTATTTGGTATCATTATGACCAAAGCAGAAATTATTTCGTGGCTACGTATCTACGAAATGTTTAAGTTTCAATCTTTCCACATGTACGGAGTCATTGGTTCAGCTGTACTAACAGGATTGATTATTATTCAACTCATCAAAAGAAACAAAATCAAATCACTTTCAGGGGCTGATATCATTGTCGAAGACAAACCAAAAGAATACAAAGCCAATTTAATTGGTGGTACTATTTTCGGTTTAGGTTGGGCAATGACTGGTGCTTGTCCTGGTCCTTTATTTACCCTTATCGGTAGTGGAGCAATGGTTATTCTTGTGGTACTTTTCAGTGCTACATTAGGTACTTTGGTTTACGGTTTGGTCAAACATAAACTACCTCACTAAATAAAACACGTTATTTATGAAGCCTAAAACAATGAAAGTATTACTTATCCTATTCACTGTTTTAGGTTTTTTAGTTTTACATTTTTATATTCCTCGTTTTATAACCGAAATCAAAAACCCTGTTATTAGATTAATCAAAAAACCATTGCCTAAAACAATGAGTTTTGATAGAAACAAAGGAAAGCAGATAGACTTCACTTCTTTTGACGGCACACAACTAACAAGTTTTTTAACTTATTCAACACTAGATACTGCCAAAGGAACGATTATTTTACTACACGGAATCAGAGCTACAAAAGAGCATTTCATCGATTTAAGTAATAAATTAGCTGATTTAGGATACAATTCCGTTGCCTTAGACTCAAGAGCTCACGGACAAAGTAAGGGTACACATTGTACTTTTGGAGTGAAAGAAAAATACGATATTTCTGCATTAATAACCCTACTTAATAAACAAGAACAACTAACTGAAAATATAGGTATTTGGGGACAATCATTAGGTGGTGCTGTAGGTTTACAAGCAATGGGAATTGATAAAAGAATTCAATTTGGTATTATAGAAAGTACCTTTACAGATTTCAAAACAATAACAAATGATTATTTCAATTACCACGCAGGATTTAATATTCCCTTATTAACCAATTACCTCGTTTACCGAGCAAGTGCCATTGCTAACTTCAACGCTGACGAGGCAAAACCACTTGCTTATTGTCAAAACATTACGCAACCCATTCTTATTGTACACGGAAACAAAGACAAGAGAATTAGCATAAAGTACGGTAAAGAAAACTTTGCTAAAATAGCCAGTAAAGAAAAGAAGTTTGTAGAAATCAAAAACGCCAACCACCTCAATGTGTGGCAAACAGGTGGTGATGACTATTTTGAAAAAGTGATGACTTTTATTTCAGGAAACACAACAAGGTAATTTTCATCACATTTTTAGTCGAAAAAAATAGGGTATTCATTTATATTCAATAAAAAGACACTTTCTCTATCTCTTTGAGGTAAAAATTATGCTCATTGTAGCAACTGGTCACGGAGGGACTAGAAATAATTAGTCATAAAAAAAGGCAACCAAATTGGTTGCCTTTTTTTATGTTTTCACCTCCTAGTATCTAAAGAGCTGATAATCTCCCTAAATTATCAATCACTTTTTCATCAAACTTACGTCCTCCTAAAGCACTATCTTTAAAGGTTATTGTAATATTTTTCTTACTTGCCACATCTGTTCTATACAATCGAATTGCTTCCGTTATTTCTGGAGCTACATAACGACTATCTGCTGCATCAACAATGATTTCACAGTCATTAGGTATGTCATTCAATGACTCCTTAATAATGTTTGTACTTAAGTATTGCACTTCCTCGTGAAGCGTTAAATGTACTCGGTATCTTATTTTACCATCATTTACACGGTCAACCTTTATTTCAAATGGTTCGTTATCTCTTCTATCTTGTAAGATGAAGAAAATCGCAATAATCAAACCTACAGCTATCCCTACCAATAGGTTAGTAAACAGTACGATAATAATTGTCAAAAAGAAAGGTAACGATTGACGGTAAGGCTGAGCTGCCATTTCTTTAAATAAAGAAAGACTTGCCAATTTATAACCAATAACCAATAACAGACCTGCTAAACAAGCCAAAGGAATCAAATTCAATACGCTGGATAAAAGAACTACACTAATCAACAAGAAAAGACCGTGAATAATGGCAGATTTTTTGGTTTTACCTCCCGCATTGGCATTAGCCGAACTCCTCACAATCACCTGAGTAATGGGCAACCCTCCAATTAATCCTGAAACGATATTACCAACACCTTGTGCTACCAACTCTCTATTCGTTGGTGTTACTCTCTTTAAAGGATCTAATCTATCCGATGCTTCTACTGATAATAATGTTTCTAAACTTGCTACAATAGAGATAGTCAAAGCTGTCATAAACAACGCTTTCAAAAACTTAAAGTCAGAAGTTAAAAGTACACTAAAATCTGGTAAGACTACGGCTGATTTTATTTCTTTCCACCCACTTAGTTCTGGCATATGCACCACGTGAAAAACGCCATTACCTTCTCCTTGTGCGGGAATATTAGCCAATGCTAAACTAGGCACCCATTGCGTGAAAAATGCATTTAACAAAATACCTACTATCACAACCAACAAAGGACCTGGGATAATAGATAAAAATTTATTTGAAGTAATTAATTTAGTTTTCCAAGTCAATAAAATTACGACTGAAACAATGGTGATAATAGTTGCTCCTGCACTTACATTGTTTAGGGCTGAAAAAATACCTGTAAACGTATTTCCTTCAGGCTGATTAAAGCTAAAATCACCTATATAATCAATATCATAACCTAAAGCATGTGGTATTTGTTTTAAGATAAGTGTGATACCGATTGCTGCTAACATGCCTTTAATTACGGATGAAGGGAAATAATCGGCAATAAATCCTGCTTTTATTAAACCTAAAACTAATTGAATTACTCCCGCTATAACCCCAATAACTAAGAATGTTTCCATTCCGTATTCATTGATAGCCACCAAGACAATTCCAGCCAAGCCTGCTGCTGGTCCACTAACCCCTATCTGAGAACCTGACAATTTCCCGACAACAAGACCACCAATAATACCAGCAATAATCCCTGTGATGGGTTCAGCCCCTGACGCTAAAGAAATACCTAAACAAAGTGGTAAGGCAACTAAAAAGACCACAAGACCTGCGGAAATATCGGATTTTAAATGGTTTAATTTCATAATTCGTTATTCTCTTATTAAATAATAGTTGAAAATACGACTATTTTTATTTAAGAAAAAGAAGAACAGACATTCTTCGTGTTTTTTATGTAATTATTAGTCATATCCTTTCTCTTTTTATGCTTTTAAGCTATATTTAGTAAAGTCTAAGCATTTTTGTATGAAAAATATCGGTATTATAGGATTTGGTAGTTTTGGTCAGTTTATCTACCAATATTTAACACCTCATTTCAACGTATGTGTACACGATACACATTTACCCGAAAAACTTGCCGAAAACTTTCACTTACATAATGTCACCTTAGATAAGGTTGTTGACGTTGATTTACTTATTCTAAGTGTACCTGTTCAATTTTTAGAGCAAACGCTCATTGATATCAAAGACAGAGTAAAAAAAGACACGTTGGTTATCGACGTTTCTTCGGTGAAAATAAAACCTATCGAATTAATGGAGAAATACCTGCCTAAAAACGTCGATATTTTAGGTACTCACCCATTATTTGGTCCTCAAAGTGGTGCAAACGGCATCAAAGGCTTAAACATGGTACTTTGCCCTGTTCGATTGAGTAATGCCAAATTTAGGTGTATCTCTCAGTTTTTGGAAGATGAATTAGAATTGAATTTATTAGACCGAACAGCAGAAGTCCACGATAAACAAATGGCCTACGTACAGGCATTAACTCATTTTATCGGTCGCGCGATAAACGAAATGGACATCCCTGACATCGAACAAAAAACACCTGCTTACCAATACTTATTAGATATTAAAAAGAATTTAGGAAAAGATAGCCTTGATTTATTTTTAACGATAGAAAGAGAGAATCCTTATTCCGATGAGGTATTGAGTGGTTTTATGCAAGAATTGGAACGTTTAAAGAAGTTGATTTAACGTTTTCTTACGTGCATTTATAAAACCGTTGCTATTTCACCATATACTAATGCCGATAAGCTATCAAACAATTCCTTATTCAACGTACCCTCTTCAAAACACCTCTCGTTAGCTAATATTGTAGCAAATTCATTGTACTTCAATTCTCCCTTTAAGTTTTTTAAAAACTTCGTTTCATCCAAATATGTTTTATAAGACCAATTAGGCAAAAATGGCAAGGGGTTTTGATGCCCTTCAATAAAGTAGCTCACTAATTGTTCTAACATTTCTGTTGCCTCTTTTTGACTGACCATTTCTTTAGCAAAAACCAATGGTTCTTCTCGCTCTCTTATCAAAAAAACTACGTTTAACCCAGTGTCATTTGCTCGGAGTAACAAAAACTCAAACCACGCTTCAAGGACATATTTAGCAATACTACTTTGTTTGGAATAAGATACAACCACATGGTTATCCCCATAAATATTTTTGACTTGACTTGACAGTACCACCTCGCCTATTTTCAGGTCAACTTCTACCAATTCTGATGCTATTATTCCTTCTGTAAAGTGTAAATACAGCTCTTTTAATGACTTTATTTCTTCATTGAACTTAGTCAATTTGACATCCGCCATATTCTTCAAAGGCAACACTCCTTTCGCCACAGCCTCCTTTCTAAACCCATCTAAGTCGGTTACTGTAAACAAGTTTTTTCGTAAAGAATACTGCTCTAAATTATCTAAATCAAACTTTTCATGCTCATCTAACAATTGTTGGTTATTGTTCTCGTAAATCCCTAATACCTTATTAAAATACCATTTTATAGGGTCTTTATAAAAGGAAATCAACTGACTTAACTGAATTGTCGTGAAATCAAACGCAATAGCTGACTTTATCTTCTCTTCCTCTATCGCTCTTATGCTCTTATCTCCAAAGTAAGTAAATAGCTTTGTGTTTCCATTGAAATAGTTCGCATTAAAGCCGTGTAAAGGATGCTGAACAACAAACTCTTTCACTGACTCTTCACAAGCCTGTTCAATATAATCTAAGAGTTCATCAATCAATAAAGAAGGTGATAAACTGCTATTATCTTTGGTGTTTCGTCCAATATAGCTCAAGTAAAAATAATCTTTAGCTGACAGCATCGATTCCAAAAATAGATATTTATCACTTTCTTTTACCTCTCTGTCCCCTCTTCTTTTATCGTCTTCTAATAAGTTAAAACCTAATTTACTGTCTTTTCGAGGGAAAGCATCACTATTCATTCCCAATAAAGCAATCGTTTTAAAAGGAATACTACGCATAGGAATCATTGAACAAAAAGTTACTCGACCTGTAATGAAATTACCTGCGTGTACATTATTAACCAAAGAGTCAAGAAAAGCCTTTTGGAATACGTCGTAATTTACTTCTTCTAAAATCGGAGAAACCTCTTCCAACAAGGCCAAATGCTCTGAAATAATGTGGTACTCTTCCATCACCGTTTCATTGGTCTCAATTAAATTATTAAATATATAGTCTTCTACATACAAACGCCAATTACCTAATGTTCTCGCTTCTCTTCGTTGCGAAATCAACAAGATTACAGCATCTACAAAGGCTTTAAAACGCAACAATTCAGTCACATCACTTCCTTCAATCGTGTCGAGTGGGTACGTTTTTCCTTTCTTTGTTTCATATTCTGCCCCTCCCTTGATGGCGTAACCTAATAAAATTCGTTCTAAACCATTTTTCCAACTAACCAAATTCGTTTCATATTCTTTATCTCCCGCGATACCATAACGAATATTAGCATCATTCATCACACGGCGAATCAAATCAATATCGGTTATACCAAACTTAGTTTTTACAATCTCAAAATCGAGTAATTGCAAGACATTTTCGGAAGTAAACTCATCAGGTGAAATTTTTAATACCAAATCCAACACACTCGAAATAGTATCTCCACCAATAAAACTACGATCGGCAATAGAATAAGGTATTTTCAAGGGTGCATTATCAAAAATAGCCTTGATAAATGGTGCGTACAAATCAATATCATTCACCAAAACCAAGATATCTTTAGGTTCTACCGATTTGTCTTTCTCCATCAAATCAAGTACGTAATTGTAGAATACTTCTACCTCTCGTACAGGTGTATAGCAAGAAGAAATCTGTAATGAACCATCTCCCGTATCGCCCAACACTATCGTTTGGGCTTTTGTATTGTCAAAAATATTGGACTGTATTTTTCCTAACAATGTATCCTTTAACGGTGCAATAGAAGCTGTTCCGTCCATAATATCCAACACCTCATCGTGAGCAAAAAGTGACGCAAAGGCATCTTTACCTATTTTCCCCCAATTTGAAAGTAAGGTATTCCCACTTTGCAATAATAGTTCATTAGCCGATTTTTTAGTAAACTTCTCTATCTTAGAAATGCTTTTATCACTTGTCTGGTCGTACCAATAATTTTCTGGTGACGGATTTAATTGATAAAAATCAATGGTTATGTAATTTGATAACCAGCTAAATATTTCTAAGTGAAACGGCGTCAATACCGATAAACCAAACAATGATATTTTAGGAAATCTCTTTTGTAAACGCTCGATAAATAACGGGTTCTTCATCTGTTCGACCAAACGAGTACGTAACTCTACCTTATCTTCAAAATCTACTTTATCTTGTAGTTTTTGCCACAACCAACCTTGCCACTCTTCGTGGTACTTGTATTTTTCTCTATTTATTTCAGCATGTTCGCCTTTATTCCACGCTTGAATATAGTCAGGTCGGTAAATTAAATATTGGTCAAACAAATCCGAAACACGTGTAGCTAACTGCAAACGCTTAATCTCGTCTCCTTCGTAATATTGAGCAACACGTTCAAATTTCTCGACAAACGCCTCATTTTCGAGTAATTGATAAATTACCCAACGCAATTTTTCCGTAGAGAAATCTTGGTTATCGACTACCTCTGCTAATTTAAAAATAGAGGAAATAAAACCATTTGGCTTGAAAAACTCTGCATTAGCAAATATATCCAACGACTCTGCCAACTCGATAGACAACCAACGATTCATTCCTTCTGTTTGAGTAACCAAAACGTCTTTATGAAAGACCCCTACCGTTTGGGATTTCAAGTTTTTACTTAACTCCTTTTGTAACTCGTCTAAACGGTTAGATATGTATAATTTGAAACTCATTATCGTATGATTAAAAAATTAAATCTCCTGAAAGTTTAATTGAGAATAATCCCATTTATACGCTGTGTTATAAGAAATAAATTCACCATTTACCTCCAAAGGTGACGGGATATTATTGGTATATAAGCTTCCTGTACCCAGCCCTTGAGGTATTCCTATTCGGTATTCGTTAGTTAATTGACAAATTGCATTCAAGCCAATATTAGACTCTAAAGCTGACGTAATCCACCAATCTATATTTCTTTTTTCAGCTAACCTAATCCATTCTTTTGTCCCCGAAAGTCCACCATGTAAGGTTGGTTTTAGAATAATATATTGTGGTTTGATTTTATCAAGTAACGCCTCTTTTTCCGACGTTTCTCGCACACCAATCAACTCTTCATCCAACGCAATACCAACCGAAGAAGTCAACTGACAAAGTTGTTCCATCTCATCAATTTGCCCTGCCTTTATCGGTTGTTCGATACTGTGAATATCTAATTCCTGTAATTTACCCAAAACTTTTTGAGCCTCGTCAAATGAAAAAGCACCATTGGCATCAACACGCAAAGTCAGTTGTTTTGCTGGAAACTCAGACCGTAATTGTTGCAATAGTTTATACTCTTCCTCAAAATCTATTGCTCCTACCTTCATTTTGATACAAGAGAAACCCTGTTTAAGTTTCTCTTCAATCTGTGTTTTCATAAATGAAGAATTGCCCATCCAAACCAGCCCATTGATAGGTATTTGTTCTTTACCAGCAACAAAATCATTCCTGAAAACATGCCCTTCTTCCTTGTTTTTTAGTTCCAATAACGCACATTCTAAACCAAACAAAGTACTTGAAGAAAACAAATATTCATGTCCAGACAAGTCAGTTGTAGCTAACTTTTTGAAAATATGTAATTCTTTAATTAATTGAGGTTCAAACCCCTCATAACCTTCCAAACTTAACCCTTTGAGTGGAGCGACCTCCCCTTGTCCCACAAAACCATCAATTTCTAAGCGAACAATCCAAGATTTACGTGTTTTCAAAACACCTCTTGAAGTACCTGCGTCAAACTTAAATTGCAATAAAAAAGGGGCTAATGTGATTTTCATAAACGAATACGTGAACAGAAGGTTAAATTTACCACCAATAACAGTTATATTTGTTCTTTTAAAACTAATTATTTACGTTATGAAAGGAATTATTTTAGCAGGTGGCTCAGGAACTCGTTTACACCCCTTAACTATCCCTGTTTCTAAACAACTAATGCCTATTTATGACAAGCCGATGATTTATTATCCGTTGTCAATTTTGATGTTAGCGGGAATAAAAGAAATTTTAATCATTACGACTCCCCACGACCAAGAGCAATTCATTAAATTATTAGGAGACGGTTCTCGTTTGGGCTGTAAATTCACTTATAAAATCCAACACGAACCAAATGGACTTGCTCAAGCCTTTGTTTTAGGCGAAGATTTTATTGGTGATGATTCAGTTGCTTTAGTGTTGGGTGATAATATTTTTTACGGAAGTGGCTTTTCAGAATTATTACAACGAAACACACAACCTAATGGCGGTGTGGTATTCGCTTACCCTGTAAACGACCCAGAACGTTACGGTGTTGTCGAGTTTGATAAAAACTTCAAAGTACTCTCTATTGAAGAGAAACCTGAAAAACCGAAATCAAATTACGCTGTGCCAGGCTTATACTTCTACGACAATGACGTAGTAGAAATTGCAAAAAACATAGAACCAAGTGCTCGTGGTGAGTATGAAATCACTGATGTCAATAAGGTTTACCTAGAAAGAGGCAAACTTGACGTTGGTGTAATGGACAGAGGAACAGCATGGTTAGATACAGGTACCTTTGAGTCATTGATGCAAGCGGGACAGTTTATTCAAATCATCGAAGAGCGTCAAGGTCTAAAAATTGGTTGTATTGAAGAAATAGCTTACCGTCAAGGTTTTATTTCAAAAGAAGACTTACTAAAAATTGCCGAACCTCTGTTAAAAAGTGGTTATGGTAAATATTTAGTAAGAGTAGCCGAAGAGGTTTAATAAATACAAAAGGTATCCTTTCGCTATTTTTAAATGTGTTTTTCTTTCTACACTTAGCGCAAGACCTTGTCCATTGCGTTAATTAAATTTTCATCTGGTAAACTGTAAAACACTCCCGAATTTTCATTTGCCCTCACTCCTCTTAAAAACAAATAAAACACACCTCCGAAATGCTTTTTGTAGTCAAAATCGGGAATTCTATTTTTTAGGTAACGCTTCACTGCTACCGTATATATTAGGTATTGTAGGTTGTAATTATTATCAAGCATAGCTTGACTTGTCCCTTCTTTATCGTAATTAGCCACCTCACTCCCCAAATGATTAGATTTCCAATCGAGAATGTAATACTTACCCTCGTGTTCAAAAAACAAATCAATAAAACCGGTCATCATTCCTGTATAATCGTGGTTTGAACCCAATTGGTACAAATCTGATAACTGGTCTAATTTTGAGGTGTTAAATTGGTCAATTTTGAAATAAAACTCCATTTCAGCGAGCTTTTGTTGACGTGAAATTTCTTTCAACTGAAATGATTTTCCACTTTCATCTTCCAATTTACACGTTACCACTTCTTGAATATGTCTTAGGTATTCCTTAATAAACTCCTCCTTATACGATTTTGAATATCGTTTCCCTGCTTTTATTATTACTCGTTCCCAATGTTTGTTATTGGTATAATCCGAAAACTCAAATAAATGGTGTAAAAACTCACCTGTGATACTTCCTTTGGGTAATAATTTAAAAATAAACTCCTCATAAGCTGAAGAAAAATCATTTTTCGGCTCTCTCTTTGTCAACACTGCATGATGCGTATTTAATCGACTGTAACTCAATACACGCCACGAATCATTTATTTCACCAATAGCGTCCGTACTTCGAGCGATACGTTGTATCTCTTCTTTTTGGTATTCATATTTATCAGTAGCTTCCTCTCTGAGTTCAAGATACTCAATAAATTCTATCGTGTCGACACCTGCCAATTCAGTTAAGAATGGTTTTAATGCTGAAGTTTTAACACGTGTATTGTTTGTTATAAAACATTTGTAAATTGCACGGGTAAGTGCTACATAAAGCAACCTTCTGTTTTCTTCCTCATTCTGTAACTGGTAAATAAGTTTTTGCTCTTCTGACTTATCGGGCGAAAATACATAATCATCCATTTCATGGTCACGGTATTCAATTAAGTCCCTTTTAACATTAAAAGAAGCCGACATATCCAAAAAAGGAGCAAAAACAATAGGGTAAGCCAAGCCCTTACTTTTGTGAATAGTTACAATATTTACCGCTTGGTTATCACTTTCTATACGTTGTGTAAACTCATCACCGTCACTTTCCTTACCGTCAAAAAATTGACTCATCCAACTCAACACCTCTTCTGGCGAGGCATTTTTTGTCGTTTCGTATTTATGAAGAATTTCCATTATTTGGTAAATATTGGTAATCATTCGTTCGCCATTGGCATGACGCCCATCTAACAAATGACTTTTGATTTGGTAACGAGTGATAAACTTTAACAGCGTACTATACACGCCACTTCGTCGCCATACTTCTTGAAATCCATAGAAATTTTCTAAGGACTTTTCTTCATCAATAACCAATATATCAGCCACTGTTTTACCGACCACAGGTGTTAACAATGCCTTATTTATACTTCCTCTATTCGGTTCTAACGAGGCCTCTAACACATTAAAAACCACCACAGCCTCCTCCGAAAGCATGACTTTGGTATCATCAATAGTTACGGCAGGGATATTCAATAAAGCTAACGCTTCTTTTATATCAGCCCCGTCACCTTTTGTTCGTACCAAAACACCTATATCCGAAGGCTCTACCTTTTTCCCATTTATACAATGCGTAGTCAGTACATGGTAAATTTCATTGGCTACCGATGAGTATATCGCTCCTTTTGTACTGTTTTGTGTGATGGTTATAGGAAATACCTTTTCGTTATTTACAGTCAATTGACCAACATCTTTACCTTGACTTACTTTTTCATAACGTATTTCGTTGTCAGCAAAAGCATCAAAAGTAGCTGTTGGCTCAAAAAACAAATTCATTGCATCAACATAGTCTTTTGTCGAGCGGTAATTTTTAGCCATAGTGAAGATATTCTTCACTCCTTTTTTTGCTATTTTATACGTATTAATATCAGCTTTTCGAAAAGCATAAATTGCTTGTTTGGGGTCCCCTATATAGAATAACACGGTTCGTTCGCCAAAAGCAGTATGAAAAATATCAAATTGTAATTTGTCTGTATCTTGAAATTCGTCAATAAAAACGGCTCTGTATTTCCATTGTAACCCACGAATAAGCTCTTCGTTTTCTACACCCGTTATTGCTGTATGTAAGTTGTTTATTAAATCATCAAAAGTCAATACGTTTTTATGCTTTTTTATCGATTGAACCTGCTCTACGACTATTTTTATAGCATCTTCATAGATCCAATTGATGATGCCTTTATAATAATTAGTAAGTGCTTCTTGTTGTACTTCTAAAGCTTCAAATAACGCATTAAAATCAGGAAACTTTTTCATCAAGTAACCAGGGCGTTTTGTTTGGGTATATTTACCTCTAAAAGCTTCTATAAAAGTATCCGCCTGATTAACAGCCTCGCCAAAAGCGGTTATTAATATTTTACCCGAGTTCGTTATTTCTACAAGCTCTTCCTTATTTACTTCGTGATAAATAGTCAAACGTTCTTCTGCCTCTTCTACATTTTTAATCAATTCCTCACGTTCCCCCTTGTTTTCGTTAGGGTTAATTTTCAATTGAGCTACAAATTGTTTCCCTCCCAACGTTTGCTGAGTAACTCCCGCAATTCCTTCTCTGGATAAGCCTAATTGGTCTAAAACAGCTAACAAATCAATTTCCAATGACGTCACACGTGTTCTCCAATACTCATTCACTGCTTTATTTAGCAAATCGTCTTGGTTGTTAATTAATTCATTTCCAAAAATCTGCCCTGTTTCAAACGCAAATTCGGTTAAGGTTTTTTGACAAAAACTATGTATCGTAAAAACTGCCAATTCATCTAAAAATAAAATTGCCGTTTTTAATCTTTTTTCGATAGCTCCTTTACCGAGTTCAAATTTATCTTTATTTGGATTATCTTTTTCTGTTTTTATTGCCTCCTCAACGATAGAACGTATCGTTTTATCGTCTATTTCATTCCCTAAAGTACATTTGTATGCCTCTCTAATAAACGCTCGTATTCGTTCCTCCAACTCTGCCACTGCTGACTTGGTAAAAGTTACCATCAATATTTGCTCTACACCAAAACCTTTTTCTATAACCAATCGCAAAGCTAAAATAGCTATGGAATAGGTTTTCCCTGTTCCTGCCGATGCCTCAATTAGGTTTGAGCCTGCTAAACGAACTTTTACAGCGTCAAATAGTTGTGGTTTTCGTGTTGTCATAGTCTAAAAATACAAGGTAATAAGCACCAAAATATAATGCGAGTTTGTTTTTTCGTATAACTCAAATGCCTTTTGGGTATTAGCGAACCCCTTATTAAAACAGCTTGTTTAAAACTTATTCTTCCACATCATTGACTCTACTGGTCGTGTAGTTCTTGTATTGTATTTGGCATTAGGTTTTGAATTGTATAAGTTATCAATTTTCCCTTCTATCTTGAAGTAAATCAATTGACCAATCGGCATACCTGCATAAACACGAACGGGCTGAGAAACTGAAATTTCCAATGTCCATGTGTTACAAAAACCTACGTCACCTTTACCTGCCGTTGCATGAATATCTATCCCCAAACGACCCGTACTCGATTTCCCCTCTAAAAAAGGAACGTGTTTATGTGTCTCTGTGTATTCGTCTGTCACACCTAAATACAAGATACCTGGTTGTAAAACAAACCCTTCTTCAGGAATATCAAAATGTTTGATTTCATTGTGCTTTTTAGCATCTAATACCTCATCGATATAAGTTGCTAAATGCTTCCCTAAATGCACGTCATAAGAGTTTGTTCCTAAACAAGACGCGTCATAAGGTTCTATAACGATACTTTTATCTGCAATTTCTTTTAGTATCTCTTTATCTGTCAATATCATAATATGGGGTAAAACAAGTAAGATTTTACTGTTTTATTTATCTTTCTATAAAAGGTATTTACCTTACATTTTAGACAATTCTTCCGCTCTATTATTAGCTGAAGTAATCGCTTTTTCTATTGTTTCTCCTAAATGGTATTCTTTAAAGGTATCCAACGCTGCTTGTGTTGTCCCTCCTTTCGAAGTCACGTTATCTATCAATGTTTGAATATCATCCGTACTTTGTTTCATCATTTCGTACGAACCTTTCATGGTCTTTAACACCAATGTTTTTACTTTATCTTCACTAATTCCTAATTTTGTTCCTGCTTCAATTAAAAGCTTCACATAATTAAAGAAATAAGCTGGTCCACTTCCACTAATAGCAGTAACTGCATTAATATCTTCTTCAGAAGCTACTTGTACCGCTCCTCCACAGCTTTTTAATAATTTTCTGACTGTATCTTTTTCGTAAATAGACAAATCTCCAGCGATATAATAGCCTGAAATTCCTTCTCCAATTAAAGCGGGTGTATTAGGCATAACACGCACAATACGAGGACAACTCAACGCCTTTTCAATCGTAGCAACACTTACACCTGCCATAATTGAAATAATCGTTTGATTTGGCTTAATGTACTCCTTTAGAGCTTTTGCTACTTCTGCAAAACTTTGTGGCTTTACTGCCAAAATCACAAAATCACACAACGTAATGTCACTATCAAAACTGTTTGCTATCTGAGCTATACCGTGAGAACGCAGGTAATTACAACGAAATTCGTTTTTTTCAACAATCACCAAATCGTCAGAAGTAATTAACCCCTTATCAATGAATGACCTTGAAAAGGCATACCCCATATTCCCTCCTCCTATAACTGCAATTTTCATATTGAACTATTTATGTGATTGACTATTGCTATAAAAATACAATTTTATTACGAAAATGGGAAGTTTTTTGAAGCTTTGTTGGGGCTACTATACATTTTGTAAGGCGAATACTTTAGTTACCGCTAAATACACGACACCATGAGTACCGCTCTTTTACAGTCCCCATGCTTTAATGTCGTCAATCGAACTGTAATTTGTTAAGTCATACTGACAAGGCACAATAGAAGCATAGCCATTCTGAACAGCCCATTCGTCGGTATCTTCGCCTTTGTCTGGGTTTACAAAATCTCCAGCCATCCAAAAATAACGTCTTCCGTGTGGGTCATGACGTAAATCAAACTTTTCTTGCCACATTGCTTTCGCTTGACGACAAACTTTTATCCCTTTTAACTTTTTATCCGATTTTTTAGGGAAATTAACATTTAATGCGACACCTTCTTTGATTCCCTTCGCTAAAACTTGCTCGATTACTTGACGGATATACGGTACAGCATGACTCATATCTGCCTCGTGGTCATAATCACAAACGCTAAACCCAACCGCAGGTATTCCCTCCATAGCTGCCTCTATTGCTGCTGACATCGTTCCAGAATACAACACGCTAACCGAAGTGTTTGACCCGTGGTTGATACCACTCAAAACCAAATCGGGTTTCTTATTTTCCATTACAAAATTCTTTGCTAGTTTCACACAATCAGCAGGTGTTCCCGTGCAAGAATAAGCATCAACCTCATCAAAAAGCACCGCTTTTTCTAATCGTAAGGGGTGACCAATAGTTATCGCATGCCCCATACCCGATTGCGGACTATCTGGTGCAACAACAACTACATTACCAAATTCTTTTGCCACCTCTATAAGCGTTTTAATACCTTTTGAAGTAATTCCATCGTCATTTGTAACTAAAATAAGTGGTCGCATAACTAAAATAATCTATTGTAATAAGTAAATATCTTTATTAAATCTATTTTTGAAGAATACCTGAGTTTATTCTCTTTTGCAAATAGCTTTATTTCTTCTCTTTTATCTTTTAATACCTTCAATACGTGCCCTCTTGAAGAACGAAAGGCAAACATTTCACCATTCTCCTTCTGGAAATAATACCTGTAAATCAATAAGCGTTTAATTTCACTCTGAAAACCTTGTGTAGCCATGTTTCCTGACGAATAATACACCACTTCCTCTCTTGTATAGAGGGTTATTTGCCCTTTGTTTAGTTGCTCAAAAAACAAGGCTACATTAAAATCATGCCTATTTTTTATATTTCGGACAACAAAAAATCGTTCGTTACCTGTACTATCCGAAAAATGAACATTTACAAATGTTTTTGGCGTGTACCCTTCGACCTCTCCTTTACTCCGCAATAAGAGGTTATTTCCTTGAAAATCATACTTTAATTTACCTATTACCGAAGAACTATCACTCAAAGTAACTTCTCCATTATACCACAAATCGGGAGGTAAAAGGTCTTGTGCGTTGCTAGTAAAAGAACATAGAAATAATACAATGAAAACCATTACACTTCTACCCTTTCTATATGACGCACTATTTTTCATTAATTAACAAATCGACTCTTCTATAAACGGCACATTTTCAACAATCTCCAAACCATAACCTGTCAAACCTGCTAATTTTTTACTTTCGTTTGTGATTAGCTTAATGTTATGCACTCCTAAATCCCTTAAAATCTGAGCACCAATACCATAATCACGGCTATCCATGCGTTGATTCATCTTAAAAGGTTCGTCTTCTTTTAATGCTAATTCGTGGTGTTTAAACTGTCTCAAAATCCCTTCAGCACTACCGTCTTGGTTTACATAAAGCACGACACCTTTCCCTTCTTTATTTATCATCTGCATGGCAGAGTGTAATCTTGAAGGAGCGGTATTCTGACTATTTACCCAAAAAATATCATTCATAAAATTGGCTGATTGCACACGTACCAATATTTCTTCCTTCTCTTCCCAATCGCCTTTTATCAATGCCATATGCAAGTCTCCCGAAGAAGTTTGACGGTAAAGAGCTAACCTAAAATCCCCAAAATACGAAGCAATAGGCATTTCCATTTCTTTTTGAATAAGCGTTTCATTTTTCAAACGGTACTCAATCAAATCCTCTATGGATACTAACTTCAAATTAAATTTTTCTGCTACCTCTTCCAAGTCAGGCAAACGAGCCATTGTACCATCTTCGTTGATGATTTCGACAATAACTCCCGCAGGAGTCAATCCTGCCAAACGTGCCAAATCTACCGCAGCTTCTGTATGTCCTGCACGACGCAACACGCCATTGGTTTTTGCTTTTAAAGGAAAAATATGCCCTGGTTTTCCCAACTCTTCGATTTTCACATTAGGATCAACCAATGCCTTAACCGTTTTTGAGCGGTCTTGTGCCGAAATACCTGTTGTACATCCGTGCCCTACCAAATCAACTGATACGGTGAACGGTGTTTCAAAAGCAGCCGAATTTTTACCGACCATTAACTCCAAACCTAACTCTTCACAGCGTGTTTCTAATAAAGGTGCACAGATTAATCCACGACCGTGAGTAGCCATAAAATTGATAATTTCAGGTGTTACCTTATCGGCAGCACAAATAAAATCGCCCTCATTTTCTCTATCCTCATCATCTACAACGATAATTATTTCTCCGTTTTTTATCGCCTCAATGGCTTCTTCTATCGTGTTAAGCATAATCTAATTTTTTCTTTGGTCGGAAAGTACCTTTTGAAACGGCTAATTTCATTTCCAATTTCAAAGATAATCAGAACAAAATTAGTTTTTGTCTTTATAAGGAAGAATTTACTGAAATGACGTGCTTTTTATAACGGCAAGTTGATTAGGGCGTGCCCTCGCTCCTGTATTGTCAGTTACCATTCTGTGGTTAAAAACAAAATCAACCGACAAACCACCACTCAAACCAATAGCGAGGTCGGGCTATACGTTGCAATCTTTTGTTCGTTCCTCACAAAAGGATTTTCTCTGCTATCCCTCACGCAAAAAAACAAGAGTTACTTACTTCAACAACCCCAATTCTTTAAGTTTAGCATACATCTCCAAACAAACCCACGCATCGGTTGCTCCGTAGCGTAATTGCTTTTCAGTCAATACAGGAGCTTCCCAGTTTGATACTTGTGCACTTTTAGAGATACGATACCCCAAAATAATAGCTACCAATTTCTTTAACCCATTACTCTCAATCCCGATTGGTTTAACCAACTGATTGAGTTCAAAAAATCGTTCGGGATGAAAGGGTTTTAATTTCTTCAAGTCTTTGAGGTCGTCTTTTAAAGCAACGCCCAATTTTGTGATTTTCTTATTTTCAAAAAAAGTAACCAACTCCTCAGTAACCCCTGTTTTATGTAATCGTATCAGGAAAACCTTAGTGGGTATCGCTATTTGAATTAAAGAAACATCATTGAATTGCCCCCTTACAAATACAGGTTTTGTTTCAGTATCTACACCTACCGTATCAAATTGTGAAATCTCCTCCATAGCTGAGGCTACATCTTCTACTTTGTCAATCAAAACAACCTCACCATTAAATTTATCTAAAGGTAATTTGTTAATGTCTTCTTTTGAAATATCACTTGGGAACATAGACTATAGATTTATTGCGATAGAAAAACAGACAGCAAAAGCAAAAGATGATAACGCCAACTGCTTCAAATAAGGATTCATTTGACAAGGTGTCAAAGTAGCTATTTTGTAAATATTATAAGCAAATAAAGGGTAAGTAACCACATACCACATATTTTGTAAATCTTCTAAACCGTTGTTTACCGAGTAAAACAAGGGTAAAACCATTGCTCCAACCAATAAAAACAAATGGTACATCGCCGCATTGTGTGCTCCCAAACGAACTGGGATAGATATTTTACCTGCTTTAAAATCAGACTTTATATCTCGAATATTATTGATATTAAGCACTCCAACCGAGAATAAACCAAACGAACAAGCGACTAAAACTACATTAATACCTACTGTTTGTGTGAATAAAAAATACGTTCCGATTACGCCAACCAATCCAAAAAACAAAAAAACAAATAAATCACCCAACCCCTGGTAACCGTAAGGCGTTTTCCCCATTGTGTACTTGATTGCTGAACCTATAGCAAGTATTCCTAATACAAAGAATCCTCCGAATTGAGCAATTTCACCCAATTCAAAACTAACAACAAGCAAAGAAATACCACTAACTAACGATAACCCTATAAAAACATACAATGCTTTTTTCATTGTAGAAATAGAAATCACACCTGTTTGTACCGCTCGTTTAGGACCGTGACGGTCATCGCTGTCAGCTCCATTTTGCGTATCTCCCAAATCATTCGCTAAGTTCGATAACACTTGAAGAAATAAGGTGGTCAATAAAGTTAATCCGAAAATTAAACCGTCAAACTTACCTATTCGCATCGCCATTGCTCCACCTAATACCACACAAGACAAAGCCAAAGGCAAAGTGCGTAAACGAAATGCTGAAATCCAATCTTTTAATTGTGCCATTGTTTTTAAGTCGTAAATCGTAAATCACAAGTTGTAGGTTTTAAACTACAACAAAGTCATTTACAGCTTTCTCTACATTCTTTCAGGTGCTTCTATTCCCAATAAACTCAATCCTTCTTTTAAGGTTTTAGCTGTTGCCGAGGCGATTGCTAAACGAATTTGTTGTTCTTCGGGCGTTACATTTTTGAAAATCGGTAACTCGGAGTACATCTTGCTAAATACTCTTGCCAAATCGTAACAATATTGAGCAATTACTGATGGAGAATATTTATCCGATGCCTCTGCTACTCTCTTTTTATAATCAGATAAAGTTTCGATAACCTTTACTTCAAATTCACTTAAAGTAGTCAGTTTAACATCTCCTAAATTGATAAAATCAACGTTCAATTCTTTTCCTGTGCGTAATAATGCTGAAATACGTGCGTGTGTAAACTGAATAAAAACACCTGTATCTCCTTGGAAATCGATAGATTCGGCAGGATTAAACATCATTTGCTTTTTGGGGTCAACTTTCAATAAATAATATTTCAACGCACCCAATGCCAATTGTAAAAATAAGGCTTCAGCTTCTTCTTTACTGAAACCGTCTATTTTACCTAATTCCATGGTACGTTTACGAGCCGTAGCCACCATATCATTAATCAAATCATCGGCATCAACCACTGTCCCTTCACGAGATTTCATTTTCCCTGAAGGCAAATCAACCATTCCATACGACAAATGGTAAATACCATCAGCATACGAGCGACCCATTTTAGATAAAATACCTTTCAATACTTTAAAATGATATTCTTGCTCATTTCCTACGACATAAATCGAACGGTCAAGTTTGTAATCTTGGTATTTCAAATCAGCCGTTCCCATATCTTGAGTGATATAAACCGACGTTCCATCACCACGAAGCACTAATTTTTCGTCCATTTTCATGTCCGTCAAATCACACCAAACCGATTGGTCTTCTTTTCTGAACAGTGTTTTTTTCGATAAACCTTCTTCTACAATATCTTTTCCTAATAAATACGTATTCGATTCGTAATAATATTGGTCAAAATGTACACCTATACGTTTATAAGTTTCATCAAAACCAGCATAAACCCAACTGTTCATTTTCTCCCAAAGTGCACGAACTTCCTTGTCTTCGTTTTCCCACTTACGCAACATCGCTTGTGCCTCTAAAAATAAAGGGGCATTTTTCTCTGCTTTTGTAGTGATTGTTTTAATTTCTTTAATCAACGCTTTCTCCTCATCAGTTAGTTTCTCCCCTTTTGGCTTACTTTCTAACTCCTCCAACGTTTCCTTTACATCTTCAATACCTTTTGTAAGGTCGTTTTCTTCTTTGTATTGAGCTACCAATTCGGCAATTTCTACTTTATATGCTTTATCGAAAGCGACATAATATTTCCCTGCCAAATGATCTCCTTTCAATCCACTTGACTCAGGCGTTTCGTTATTTCCAAACTTGAGATAAGCAACCATTGACTTACAGATATGAATTCCACGGTCATTAATCAAATTTGCCATGGTCACCTCGTAACCATTCGCTCTTAATATAGAGGACAACGAATAACCCAAAAAATTATTTCTCAAATGTCCTAAGTGCAACGGTTTATTGGTGTTTGGTGAAGAATATTCGACCATTATATTTTCGGTTTTGGCAGGAATTGACAAATCATCCTTAACCAAGTCTTGTAACTGTGCAATCCACGTCACGTCCGAAATAACCAAATTAAGAAACCCTTTGACTACATTAAAAGCCGAGACTTCAGGTATATTAGCAACCATATAAACACCTAACAACTCACCCACTTCTTCAGGACGTTTTTTTAATCTCCCCGAATAAGGGAAACAAACAAACGTAAAAGTACCATCAAATTCAGGTTTGGTAGCTTGCAAACTAATTCTTTCAAGTTTCTCATTTACAGAAAATAAGCTTTCAAGACCTTTTTGTAACGCTTGAGCGAGGAGTAATTCGATATTCATTTTGTTTCTTTAATCTCGTGTTTGATACTACAAAGATTGCAAATTAAATGCAATATTTCATTAATTTGCCATTGGCTTTTGATGATAAACCCGTAGCTTTTTATAAAAGATGGTTAAAATGCCTTATTCCTAATAAAAAAGACGGAATTTTACCTTATGGAAACGTACAAACACCTTATAGAAAAAACATTTGACTTCCCAAACAACGAGTTTGAGACAAAAAACGACGAATTACTTTTTAACGGGGTAAACTTACAAGAGATTATCAAAAAATACGGCACTCCTTTACGTTTGACCTACCTACCCAAAGTTGGTGAGAAAATAAAAACAGCGAACGAACTTTTTCAACAAACATTCAAAAAACTGAATTACAAAGGCGACTACACGTATTCCTACTGTACAAAATCCAACCATTTTAAGTTTATCATAGAGGAGACACTCAGGTATGGTTCGCAAATCGAAACTTCTTCGGCTTTTGATCTTGACATTATCAAAAAGTTGCACCAAGAAAATAAATTAACGAAAGACATTCTGATTCTTTGTAATGGTTTCAAACGTCCTCAATACGTAGAAAACATTATTGATTTAATCAATCAAGGCTTTGAAAAATGCACACCTATTCTTGATCATTTAGAAGAAATAAAAACATACAGAGAAAATATCAAAAAAGATTTTCAAGTAGGTATCCGTTGTGCCTCTGACGAAGAACCACAATTTGAGTTTTACACCTCTCGCTTAGGTATTCGCTATACAGATATCATCGAGCATTACCAAAAAGAAATCGCTCCCTACCCCAATGTAAAGCTTAAAATATTACATTTTTTCATTAACTCAGGAATCAAAGACACTTCTTATTATTGGAGTGAATTGCAACGCTTAGTTAATAAGTATTGCGAACTCAAAAAAGTGTGCCCAGAACTTGATACGCTCGATATTGGTGGTGGTTTCCCTATCAAAACTTCACTCGATTTTTCGTATGATTTCCCGCATATCGTTACTGAGATTATCTCGACTATTCAGCGAATTTGCAAACAAAACAACGTTCCAGAACCTCATATCGTTACCGAATTTGGAAGCTATACGGTTGCCGAAAGCGGTGCGATGATTTATAGTATTCTCAATAAAAAATTGCAGAACGATAAAGAACTTTGGTATATGATTGACAGTTCGTTTATCACCAATATGCCTGATACCTGGGCGCTCAATCAACGATTCATTTTATTAGGTATAAACAATTGGAATTCAGAATACCAAAGAGTAAACCTTGGTGGTCTTACTTGTGATTCGATGGATTATTACAACTCCGAAACACACAGTGCCAATATATATTTACCAAATTTTGACCCAAAAAAGGAGGAACAATTTATTGGTTTTTTCCACACAGGAGCTTACCAAGAAGCGCTTGGAGGTTACGGAGGCACACAACATTGCTTGATTCCAAACACCAAACACGTAGTAATTACCAAAGATAAAAACGGAACATTAACAGACAAACTCTTTGAAGACGAACAGTCGAGTGATGCTATGTTAAAAATATTGGGTTATTAACCTTTTAATTTACAATGAGATAGGTTTTTTATCTGATTTATATCAATCTTTATCCTTAGCAAGACTTGTTTATTCGCCTTAAACTACTACCTTTGTATCACCTTAAAGAAACAGAAAACGATTTGTTTCGATAAGCCAAAACGGTTTGGTAGTTCAGTTGGTTAGAATGCCTGCCTGTCACGCAGGAGGTCGCGAGTTCGAGTCTCGTCCAGACCGCTTTTGAAGCCTCTCATTTAATTATGAGAGGCTTTTTTTATGTGCTATTCTTTTTGAAAGGTAGCAAATGGATCAAGGACAACTCAACCCTTTTAATTATAGCTATCTACTAAGTCTATAAACTCATCTTTACTCACCAAACGGTAAACCAATAAGTGGTTAATACGATTACTTTCAGCAACATATATACTACTATTTTTTAGTTTGTATGCTAATATCTTATACGCTACACCTTTTGGTACTTCACCAAAAGAATACCTACCCTTGCTTACCTCAACCCCATTAAGTAAACTGTTAAATGCTGGAAAAACCAACCGAACCATTACTCCTGGCTCTGTGTCAACTATTACTTCTATTTTTTCATCCTTAGAGACTTTATAAAATCTATCGCAATTTATCCAACCCAACTTAGACACGCTATAGACTAGTTTCCCAATATCAGCATTAGACAAGTCAGCATAAGTCTTCTCTCTGAATTCCTTCACGACTCTCTTGTCAAGAACATCGCGTATAGAATCTGTCAAATTACCAACAGGAATCTCAAATGTAAATCTTGTTTTTATAGGAAATCTTGTGAACTTTATTTTTGGGATTCGCTCAATCAACTTCTTTTTCTCTAAGCTATCCAACAAACCATACAACTCCTCCACCTTAACAAACAAAACCTTACCATTAAGCACCACATACTCCCCTTTGTACAATACATAGCTGTCAGACTGGACAGTATACAAGTCCCAAATTTCATTTGACCCTAATCTTTTAATTCTACTTTCCCCTACCACAGACCTACGCAACACCGCCCTTTGCCTCCTCTCCTCTACAGGCTGAGACCAAAGAACTCTCACGGAGTCCCTTTCTCCATAAAATAATTGATACCCTTTTTTATCCGTTTTTTTAGATACCTCAAGTACAATACGGACTCCTTTCTTTAATATCACTTTTCGCTGACCCACAAAAGCCTCTATTTTATACATCCCAGCACTCTCCAGTAATCCCTCATCAGCACGCGCATCCAAACCTGCCAATAAAAAGTCCGACTTAGTAACATACTCACTAACCTCTATCCTTATAGTCATCACCCCTCTTTCGCTAAACACATTAGGAGGAATCCTAACAACCGCCCCTCTCTTGGTTTTTATCACAACACCTCTATCGTTTCTGTAAAAAACAGGACTCATTTGCTTTACACTATTCTTCAACACCAATGGATTCTTGTGGTATTTCAAAACCACCTTCCGTTGCAACTCCTCCTTTTCTCCATCAGATAAAACCTCTCCATACACTTTTGTTTTTATGTTTTTCAGCTCAAACCCTCTTGCTACTAATTCTTTTTTAACAGCCATCACCCTTTTCTTTGCTAGTAAAAAATTACTTGAAACATCCCCTTCAGTATCCGTATAGCCTTTCAATAGAACCTTACCATTAGGAACACTATCCAACACCAAAATAGCCGATTCACTTAAAACAAATGAGCCAGATAAAAAAAGAACTGTCAGCGATTTAACCTGAGCAGAAAGAACCAATGGAACTATTACAGAAATAAGAAAGAACAAACGTAGCATAATATTTTTTTAGCTATATAACTCACTCCGATACAATGGTTACACTTTAATAAATTCATCAGTGATAACAGACACCCCGCATTACAAAGCATCAGAAACTAACGTTAGTATACTAAAACAAAACGAATAACTCCACCTTCCTTGTAAAGACACTCTTCCTTCACTAAAAAAAAGGAGATTACTCACAAGTGCTATTTTACAGTTTCTGTTAAATCTTCTTTTCGCTAAAAACTTACATTAATTTCAAAAATAATTTCCCCATAAAAAAAAACACCGTGAAATAAAACCCTTTATTACCAGCTCTCAAAACCTCAATAAAACGCAACGAACGCGATAGCACAAACAAACATAAAGCAACACTTTACTTCTTTACCATTAAAAGACTAATAAACAATAAGTTACGAATTATACAACAAGACTTAAAGGACATTTTGTCAGTCTTTTTAAGTTGCAGTTTAAGAGACTTTCATGATAAAAACGACCTCCAACACCTTAAACAAAATAAAACGTATCCTACGAAAAAACACATTTACCAACAACCTCTTCTCCTTAAATATAAGACACAAAAAAACACCCTACCCCAAGGGATAACGTGTCAATAAAAAAGAGAAATCATTACAATTTATTTTGAATGTGTTAATTTCAATTCAAAATCAGCAAGTATATTCATAAAAAAAACATAAGCATCGTAAGGCGAATTGTATGGGCTAAAATAACTATGTACCTCACCATCATCAGTTACTTTTGTTGACATATAATAAAAATGATCTGAGGTCAATAGCTTAGAAAAAACACTTTCATATTTTTTGTTTTTACGCAACCTCACCAATTTTTCTAATTCAAAAACTTTTTTTAATGCTTCTTTTTGCATTTCATTTCCTTCCCAAGCAGAAAGGTCTTTTGCCTTATCTGCCCAAGAACTCTCTCCTACTATAGAAAATAAATACGATGGTTTGCCTTCTTTTATTTGCTCCGAAGGTGTTACAAACTCACCTCCTTGTGCGATAAAATCAGTGATAAAAGTCTCAAAAAAATCAAAAATAGCGTTCCCTTGATGGTGCTCCCCAATCGTTTCGTAATCAATAAAAACATTAACCACTTCTCTTTCTTCTTCCTTTATCCAATCAATATATTGCTGAGGTTTTAAAGGAAAAAACGACCAATTTTTATCAGAAAAACGAAAAGCCAACTCATCCGAACGGTTAAAATCCCGGTAAACAACTGGGAGCTCCTGCGCACCATCTACATAGAAGACACTACCTGCTTTAGGCAATTCAAGCCCTTCAGCCAACACTCCATCAAAACCAAACTCTGTCAATTTACTTATCAAATCAGGCGTATAAATAAGCTCCGTATTTCTAAATACACAAGGCTCACAACTAAACAAGCGAACAATCTTCTCCCTATGTAACTTGACTTGATTTACAAATTCATATTCAGAATACTTAATAGATAACGAGTGATAATAAGTTTCTGACAACAACTCTACTTGCTCTGTTTTTACCAAATCCTGAAAAGAAGAAATCACTTGAGGTTGCCATTTTTCAAATTGCTCCAAAGCCACTCCACTGATACTATAAGTCAGTTTCAATTGCTCTGGGTACCGAGCTAATAAGCGCTGAAATAATTTATTTGCGGGTAAATAACACCTACGACTCACTTTTTCAATAATTTCTTTGTTAAAATCATCATTAAAATAAGTTTGTTTACTCCCAATAGCAAAAAAATCAAAAGGCTTTACCCTTTCTGGTTGGTGTACTTGAAAATAAAGACATACTTTTTGAGCCATAATTGTTAAAATTAAGACATAAAAAAAACAGTAACTACCAATTACTGTTCTTTTCTCTCTTTATTGTAATAAAACGTTACGCTACATCGTAATAGAGCTTAAAATGAAAGCGTTGTTGATTTAAAATCTCTTTCGCCTCTTTTACCAAATCGTTATCATTAAAATCTATCGACAATTTAAAATAAGTACCTGGCCCTATACAAACCTCCTCCTCCCACAAATCATAAACAAACCCCATTTCATCCATCTGATCTTCCTCTATCAGTACTGCGTAAAGTGCCTCTTCTTCCAATAAATTGTTAGAATGTACTTCGTAGCCCTCAGGAATATCTGAATCAGTCATGAAAACAAGGCGCTTCAATTTAACCGCCCCTAAGGTTACAAAAGGTTGTAAAAATACTTTAGCCCCATACCCCCCTGAGCACTCAATAAACTTTTCCATAATCCGTTAAAAAATAGTAGTCGATACAGTTTAATACGAACAAATACAAAAACGGTTATGAACTATGTTTATTTATTTTTTCCAACTGCAACTAATCATACTCTCTCCCGAGTTATTATCAATCAATAAAAACCGATCTATCTCATCTTTAAGTTCCTCAACGTGAGAGATAACCCCTACAACCCGTCCTTCTTTTCGCAACGATTTTAAGGTTTCAAAAACCAATGCTAACGATTCTGGGTCTAATGTCCCAAAACCTTCATCTAAGAAGAAAAAGTTTTGATTACTTCCGCTCTGCACCTGTATCATCTCTGCCAAAGCCAACGCTAAACACAAGGAAGCTTGAAAAGTCTGACCACCGGAAAGCGTCTTTACACTTCGTAATTGCCCATTATTATAAAAATCTCTTACATAAAAATTGTTATCTTCATTAATTTCTAAACGCATTCGTTGTTTCGTCAATGGATAAAAACGCTTGTTTGCTTCATTACAGAGCTCGTGCAACTTCACTCCTGAGGCATAATTTACAAAACCACTATTCCTAAACAACCCCGTAAATATCTTCAATAAATCGGCTCTAACAAGTAATTTTTCTTGCTGAACATACAACTCTTTTTGCTCATTGAGTTTCTGCTCAACTTCTTTTACCTTAGACTGTTTTTCTGTGCGGTTTTCTTTTAGGTCTTCTAAATTAGAATAACTTAAATTAAACTTCTCTAAACATTCCAGGTATTCATTTTCATCAACATACTTACCACCTAACTCCTTTTCTAATGTGGTTATTGTAGCTTTTACAGCAGAAACGGAACTAGTATAAACCTGTATTCTTTTTGTCGATTGCTCTATATCCAACGATTTACTTAACACCGTTTTCACTTGCTCCAATTTTGTTTTATCAGCAGAAAGTAAGCTTTCAATGGATAAATTCACCACTACAAACTCTTCTTTAAGTAACACCCTATGCTTTGTTTCAAGTTCTAATTTGGTTGTTAAAGCCACCTTATCAAGCTCTAGTTTCTTTAGTTCTTTTTCAGTATCCTTAAATAAACGGATACTGTTGGCTATTTTATCTTTTATCTTTCTCGTTTGGTTTTCAGTTTGCTCTAAGGTGTTTTTTAAGTATTTAGGAAAAGAAAATCCTTTATTCAATACTTTCAGTTCCGTTTCTAAGCCTACACCTTCTTTTTCAAACCCCTGAACCGCCTCTTTGTATTTATTTAACCTCTTCTCTTGCTCAGACAATCCAACTTGTAGTTCTTCACGTTTAGAAATAGCTCCTTCTTGTTCTTTTTTTAATGTCTTTACAACGGTCAGTTGTTTGTGAACTAATGAGGTATTCTTAATTTGTTCGTCTTTATCCAATGCTAATTGAAATAAACTAACTCCTTTTTCTTTATTTTTATTTAGCTCTTGTTTAGTGATTTCTTTCTCTTTTTTCTTATCAATCAGTACTTGATTTTCTAACTTATAACTTACCAAACTCGTTTTTAACTGATTTTGATGGGCTGAATTAGTAACTAATTCTTTTTCTAATACTATTAATTTATCTTCATCAACATGATGCATTCCTTGTTTTGGGTGTTCTTTAGAACCACAAACAGGACAATCTTCGCCATCTTTCAAATGAGCAGTATAAGTAGCCAAACCTACCGCTATTTTCAATTTTTCAATAGCTTTCTTCGTCGTTCCCTCGCTGGTTTCTAATGCCTTTATTCGTATTGTAATGTCTTTCTCTGAAGTACAATCACCCAAAAGAGACAACAACATCGCTTCTTTTTGCTTTATAAAAGTAGTTAGTTCATTTAACTTCGTTTGAAGAAGCGATTCATTTTCTTCGTTTAACTTGATATTACTCGACAACTCAAACCAAAACTCATACGCCCCGCTTTTCAATAAATCAAAATAGTTACTTTTCAACTTCACCACCTGCTGTTTTAAACGTATTTCTATCGCTAAAACCTTCTCTTGTTGAGTGTTTACATAACCCTGACCACTTTCTTGACGCTGTTTTAACTGCTCAAGATCACGTTGCTTTTTCTGAATTTCTTGAGCAACTTGTAAAGCTTCTAGTTGACGCTCCAATTCGGGGTGTTCCTCCACTTCTTTACTAAGTGTAGTAAATTCCTTTTTTGTATTTTCCAACAAAGGAAATAAATGCTCTTGGTCTTCTTTTAATGCATTTTCAAGTAGTAAAGATTGTTCGCACGCTTTATTTATACGATCAAATTCGGTCAGTAAAATAGCGTAACGACTGTAATATATCTGGTATTCCTTTAACTCTTTTTCCAATTGAGCGATACGCTCCTTCTGTTTTTCTAGCTCAACCAGGTCTTCTTTATTCGTCTTGACCTTCTGCGTTAAGTCAATTAATTTTTCTAAGTTGTTTTTTTCTTTTTCTAATAACGAAACAGCCTTAGCTAATTCATCACACGCCTTTTTTACAGAAGTAAGCTCTTCTTGTTCCTTTTTTAAAATCTCTTTAGAATACTCAATATATCCACTCAATTTACCTTCTAAAACAGCAACAGAAGTCTTGTTTTCATCTGAAAGAATTTTTGTTTTTCTATCCAACTCAAACTGATGCAAATGGAATAACTCCTTCAGCATCCGTGTCCTATCAGTACCTGTTAGTTGAATAAAATCTTGAAACTTTCCTTGCGGAATAATCACTGTACGTTTAAAATTAGCGTAAGAAAGACCTACAATCCCTTCGGCACTAATACCTTCTTTTAAAGGTTCATAATCATTTCCTTTTAATTGGTATGCTTGTCTTTTTACCGTTACTTTTTCAAAATACTTTTTAGACCTTTTCCCTGAAACAGTAAATAAGTATTGCGACCCTTTTTCCTCAAACTCAAACTCAATCACCAACTCTGTAGATTGTAGGTTCATTATGTTGTAAGCCCTATCATCTCTCCCGCCAAGTCTTTCTGACTGATTAAATAACGCCAAGGTAATCGCTTCCAGAATGGCAGTTTTCCCACTCCCTACAGCTCCAAAAATACCGAATAATTGTCCCTCTATCAGTGAAGTAAAATCTATATTTTGTTCCGATTTGTAAGAGTACAAACCTTTTATTTTCAATCGTATTGGTAGCATCTATTAAGTATTCCTCTTTTATTGAGCTAAGATTTCTCTAAACATTTCTTTTATTTCCTCATTCACTTCCTGTCCTTGTTTTTGCAAAAAATAAGCTTCAAACAATTCATCAATCGACTTTGTTAAGTCTACTGAATCTATCTCGTTAGCTAAAGACAGGTTTGTTATCTCAGGAATAATCCCCAAGATACCGTTGTGTACTTCGTGTAGTAATTTCTTATCCGCAGTCGTTAAAAATTCTTCTTTGACTACTGTTATTTCGACCCAAGCATCTTGGTTTCCTTTCAGCCAATCTATACCTTCTTCGATAGATTGTGCCTTAAAACGCAACAAACGTTTCCCAGCTTTCAACTCTATGGCTTGGTAAGCCAACTTCCCTTTCCCGTCAGTCTCAATCAACATAACGTATTTTTGTTGATTGACTTCACTAAATGAATACGCTAAAGGACTTCCAGAATAAACAACAGGAAAAGGCTTTTTTGACACAGCGTGTTTACGATGCAAATGTCCTAAAGCCACATATTCTAATTGTTTCGGGAAATTTGACGTGAAAATTGCTTGTGCCCCACCAACATGTAAAATCGGTTTTTCATCGTCTGGCTCTTCAGGCATTTCATTTTTATTTTTGGCAACAAACAAGTGTGCCATCAATATATTTGTCGCATCAACAGACGCTCTATCCTTTAAAATTTTTGTCCAATGTTCAGCTAGTAGCTCCCGTAATCCCGATTCACTATCACCCCCCAATAAACTCGTTTTCATACGAAATTCATTGGCATAAGGAGTTAACAAAAGACGTAAAACCTCTTTAGAATTAGGGATACTCAATTCAACCACTCCCTTATCTGAATATAATATTTCTAAGCCCTCACTTAACTTTATAGGTTTCAAATGCGAGGTTGGGTAAGGAACAAGTAAAATTCCACACTCTATAGCCAAAGGATCTGGCGCACCAATTCGGTCGGGAGAATCGTGATTTCCTGCAATTACCACTACCCAACGTTTGCCGTTTCCCGACAAACGTTTTAAGGTTTTATAAAATAATTCGGTCGCATCAATTGGAGGGTTAAAAGTATCAAATAAATCTCCCGCAATTAAAACAACATCTATCTCTTCTTTCTCTACAAACTCACAGATTTCTTCTAATACCTCAATTTGCTCTGGCAAACGACTTACATCATACAAACGTTTACCTAAATGCCAATCAGCAGTATGAAGTATTTTCATTAAAATTTAGTCTTTAAAATCTCTGTGGTTACAACAACATCCTTCATTCGTTTTTTCGATTTTAACGCTTCAATCAAAGGGTGCTTTTGTTTTTTCTTTATTTTATAATTTTTCGAGCGATTGTGTTGTGTACGTTTTCTTCCTTTTACTATAACTGTTTCTGGCTCATCAAAAGTAACTACAGTTGGCTTTTTAGCGGTTCTAAATACCTTTTTTTCTTTTAACTCTTGTGCTATTTCGTTTGAAAACTGCTTCAACGCTCCTTCAAAATTTGACGGTTGACTTTTTCTTGTCGGCGCAGAAGTCGTAATCCTTGTTGTCGGCACAGACTGCGTTACTTGGCTTTCTTTCGATTTTTTCATCAAAAAACGTATCACAAAGCTACCAATCATCAACGCAATAAAAATCCAATTATCCATAGTCAGTAAGTTATTTTTTCTAAGTTAGCAAATACTATAGAAAACGCCTTGTTCGTAGCTATTTATTTTACGGTCTTTTTAACACCTGCTATTTTAGGAGTTTTCGTGGGGATGATTCTACCACTCTTATTTATACAAGCGCCTTCAAAATACCCATCACTAAACATCATAGACACCATAAACATAAAATATTATTCCATAAAAAAGCCGATAAAATGTAATTCTATCGGCTTTTTTTGTACTTATAAGGTCAAAACTATTTTAATCCTCCTTTGTGGTCTCATCTTCTGCATCTTGAATATTATGTAAATCAATAGCAATCTGATGTTCTCCGTGGTAACTGATATCCATTCCTTCTAACTCTACCTTTTCATGGATACGTCCTCCACCTGTAAGTAACGAACTCAATTTAAAAACAATAAGTGTTGCCACCGCCGAGTAGGCAATCGTTACACCAACAGAAGTTAACTGATGTCCAACTTGTGCCCAGTTTCCATCAATTGCTCCGACAGCCTCCTCTCCTCCTACAACAGATTTTGTAGCCAAAATACCTGTCAATATCGCTCCTGCAATACCAACTAACCCGTGCATACCAAAAGCATCTAACGTATCATCGTGTCCAAATAATTTTTTAATCTTCACGACTCCGATATAACCTACAATCGCAGAAACTATACCTATAATCAATGCACCTTTTACATCTACATAGCCAGCAGCAGGTGTAATACCTACCAAACCAGAAACTGCTCCTGATGCAATACCAATCAAAGTTGGTTTTTTAATGATAAACCATTCAATTAACAACCAAACCATTCCCGACATACAAGCAGCAACATTAGTTACTAAAATAGCATTAGCGGCAATACCGTTCGCTGCATAAGCAGAACCTCCATTAAATCCGTGCCATCCAAACCACAATAAAGCAGAACCTAAAATCATCAATTTAATCGATGAGGGTAAACGCTCTTCTTGTAATTTTATTCTATTACCTAAAACCAACGATAATACCAACCCTGCAACACCTGCAGAAATATGTATCACTGTTCCCCCTGCAAAATCTAAATCTCCGTGAATTAATCCGTAATCTTCAAAACGTTTCCCTCCCCATATCCAATGACATATCGGTGCGTAAACCAACAATACCCAAAAAAATGAGAATATAGTCCAAGTAGAAAACCGTACACGTTCAATAATAGAACCTGAAACAATAGCTACTGCAATAGCTGCAAATGTACCTTGAAACATCACATCTAACAAAGTAGGAATTGTTCCTTCCAAATCAGTTGGCGTTATTCCATTCAATAAAAGATGGTCAAAACCACCAAAGTAACCATTACCTTTTGAAAAGGCGATGGTGTATCCTGCAATAACCCAAGCTAAAATACCTGTACAGAATGCGACATAACTCATTCCAATAGTATTTAAAACTGATTTATTTTGTGTTAACCCTCCGTAAAACAAGGCTAATCCAGCGGGTGTCATTAAGGCTACTAACGCAGAACTCATCAACATCCAAGCGGTATCGCCTGTGTCAAGAGTTGTTTCTCCAGCAAAAATTAAGGTAGGTAAGAGTAGCGAGAAGGCTATTAAACTAAGCTTCTTCATAAGTAAATGTGTTTTTGTTTTTTTAATCAAGCCACAAATGTAACGCTTTTATTTCTTATTTACTGTCTATTTTCATTTAAAAGTGGTTTGCCTACTTGAAGGGTACGTTAGAGATTTTAATAATAATAATGCTCTATTTTGAAATACAGGAAATAATTATGTAATTCACCTACCCATTGAGCCAAGGGTCATCGGCATATTTAACCTCCGTCGGTGTTGCTTTTACTTTATTCACCTTCTTTTCTTTTTCTGCAAATTTATTTTTACCTAGGTCTTCTATTTTATGAATAGCTAAAGTAGCTGCCACTACAGCGGTGATTGGAGCGACAATAAAACCTACAAATTCAATAAAAAACATTCCGAAGAATATCATCCCTATCGCCATTGTTAACCCAAAATGCTTACGAATATAGGTTGTACTTTCTTCCATCGACAAACGACGACGCTCGTTGGTATAGTCCATCAAAGAGGCTCCGTAATAATAAGCACCTACTAAAAAGAAGACGTAAGGAGAAAATATGTCTAAATCACTTAATACAGAAACCAACAAGGACCAAAGTCCTAAAACTATCGCTTGACGAAACATATTTCGTATCGCAAAATTAACCCCTCGATAAATATCTTTGATAAACTGCTTTGCATCCCATCGGTACAGGTTGTCCGTAATGATATATTCTATTCGAGTAGAGATATAAGCCAATAAAGGAGACATTAAAATTAAAATCAAGTAGCGTTTCATTCGTAAAACACTCACTATAAAAATAATTTGAAAGGCTGCAAAAACCAAATCCATTTCTTTTGAAGCGGTAGGAAAGCCTTTAAACCAACTAAAATCTTTGAGCTCTTTTTGAAAATCTATCTGAGAAAGTTCTCCTTGGATATCATAACTCATCACGTTTTTCAATACGTAATCAGCCCCTAGGTACATCCCTATAAATAATAAAATAGGCACGAAAAAATACAACCAAAGATTATATTCAAATAAGAGAATAAACGCTTGTACAAATGCTCTTATTCCTATGAAAAAATCTTTCGTTATCCTTTTCAGCATCTGATTTAGTGTCTCATTTTAGGTAACTCGTTGATGATACGCTGAGTAACTTTTTGCATATTATCAGCGACAATACGGTTCACGTCATTTGAATTTGAATTGTAATGAATTTTGAATTTATTCCCTGCTACCTGTTTACCATTTTTATTAAACACAGTAAAGTGGGTAATAAAATAACGTTGGTAATTTTGAGCAGCACGATCTAAGCAATGTTCATAATCAGTGATTACTTCAAACTGATTGATAAAAATGTAATAATCTATACTGTATTTGTGGTGGTAAAACTCAAAGAAATTTACATCTTTCACACGTACACCAAAATATTTCCCTTCAAATTTATCTGCTTTTACCGCATCTTTATTTGTTGTTGCGTCTAACCTGTCTTTTTGACGTTTCATCCATCCTTTTACCGACTTATCAGGCTCAACTGGTGGTACATTTACATAATAGTCATCACTATACAATATCTCTTGGTAATTGTAAGTCACTGAAGTGTAAATTTTATTCAAATCAGCAACAGAATCAGCAAACTGCCCTCCTAATAAGTGAATCACCTCGTAACCATCTGGCTCTAATAGAGCATCCATTCTTCTTCTAAAAACCTCTCTAACCTTTACACGAGGGATTTTTGAACGTTGTGCTATTTCGTCATCAGCATCTGAAAAGTACAAGTGCGGATCAAAAGGAACAACTAAAATCTGTTTCATCGTAGAGTCATAATCATACACCTCTTCGGCTGCCAATATTTGTGCTCTTGTCATTGGTTTAGGAACAACATCCTTAATAACAACTGTTGCCTTTTTTGTTTCTGTTATTTTTACAGGCACTGGTTTGGGCTTAGGTTTTAGCTTTACCACCACCTTTGGCTTCTCAATTGGCTCGGGGTCTAATTCTATTTCGTCTTTTTTTGGTGTTTTGGGTTTGATTTCTTTTAATTCTGGTAACTCCTTAAAATCAGTAGTTACACTCGAAGACTCTTCAGCAATAACTATACGTTGACCCGCTTTCAAGTCCATCCCATTCCATTTCAATAAATCACCGATACTTACACCGTATTTTTTAGAAACGCTGTACAATGACTCTCCTGCTTGTACAACGTGAATGGTTTGTTTTTTCTTTTCTTGTGCTTCTATATATTTCTTTTTGTAAGGGATATGAATCACTTGACCTGCTTTCAACCCGTGTTCTAAAGACGGGTTTTCTACCATCAACTCTGAAATAGAAATACCAGAGGCTGTTGATATACCATAAATAGATTGTCCTGGTGCAACTCGGTATTCAACAAATACTCGGTCTCCTTTTTTGATTACCCCTATCGAATCTTGAGGTAGTACTGATGCTTCGAGAGTAAACCCTACAAGCAATAAACTGGCGATAAATAAAAACTTTTTCATATTACTTTTTAAAAGAGATTGTTAATTATGTCATTAACGTTCACATACAACATTAAGAAAATTAACAATGCAAACCCAATTTTCAAGGCTACTTCCTGTACTTTTTGTGATGCTTTTCGTCCTGTGAGCATTTCGTAACTCAAAAACATAACATGTCCACCATCTAAACCTGGTATAGGAAAAAAGTTAAACAATGCCAATGCCATAGATAACATACCACTAATTGTCCAAAACCGTGTCGCATCAAAAGTACTTTGGTACATTTTCCCGATACCCACAAAACCAGTAAAAGCTTTGTCAGAATCTATTTTACCTGCAAACACTTTTTGTAAACCTTTTACATTCATATAAATCATATCAAATGCTCGGTAAGAACCAACACCTACCGATTTTATCAAAGAATAATGTTCCGTCTTTACATTGTCAGCCATCAGATTAACCACACCAAAACCTAATTTCCCCTCTTTGGTTACTGTTGAGTTAATCGTTAACGTGTCTTTTTCTCTCAAAATCAAAAAATCAACTGTCTTTCCTGAATACTTTTGAAGCTCTGTCTGAAAAGAAGAGAAACTTGGTGTTTTCACACCGCCAACCTGTACAAATTGATCACCTTCTTTTATTCCTGCTTTTTTTGCAGGCATACCTTTACTTAATGGGCCGACCCGAAAATCAAAATCATACATAAAGAAAGCTACATTTCCTCCCGAAAGTGCATTCAATAAGGTATCAGGTAAAACGACTGTAAGCTCCTTCCCTGCTCTATTCACCGTGTAATAGCTGCTGTCAGCCATTAAAACATCTGGAGAAAGTAAATCTGAAAACCGCTCTGCTTTCACGCCATTCACTGCTGTAATATGATCGCCATTCTTCAACCCTATCTCTTCTCCTAAAGGCGCTACATTAATACCGTATTTCATTTCAGAAACAGGTAAATAAGGATCTCCATTGATATAAACAAGAGAAGTGAAGATGATACATCCCAAAATAACATTAAAAATAATTCCTCCCAACATCACCAACAAACGTTGCCAAGCTGGTTTTGAACGGAACTCCCATTCTTTTGGTTCTTCTGCCATTTGCTCTTTATCCATCGACTCATCGACCATTCCTGCAATTTTAACAAACCCACCTAAAGGCAATATTCCTATTTGGTATTTGGTATCTCCTTTCTGAAACCACCCCAAAACAGGTGGGAAACCGATAGAAAATTTCTCTACACGCATACCAAATAACTTAGCGAACAACATGTGTCCTGCCTCGTGTATTCCTACCAAAATCGTTATCCCTAAAAGGAATTGACCTATCATTACTAATGCATCCATTACCCTATTTTTTCTAAAATCATTCTTCTTGTTTCTGTATCGGTCGCCACCAAATCGTCATAAGACGGTGACTGAACGAATGAATTGCGAACAACCGCTTCTTCATTTAATGTTGCAATATCCAAAAAACTTATCTTATTTGTAAGAAAAGCCTCCACTGTTATTTCATTTGCTGCATTTAATGCACAAGCGGCATTCCCTCCTTGCTCAAGCACATCGTATGCCAACTGTAAATTTCTGAATGTTTTTTTATCTGGTTCTTCAAATGTCAATTGAGAAAACTTCTTGAAATCTAAACGCTCAAAATCAGCATAAATACGATTAGGATAAGCCAAAGCGTATTGAATCGGTAGTTTCATATCTGGCAAACCCATCTGTGCTTTGATTGAGCCGTCATTAAACTGCACCATCGAATGGATAATTGACTGAGGATGCACCACCACATCAATTTGATTAGGCTCAACGTTAAATAACCATTTTGCTTCGATTACTTCCAACCCTTTGTTCATCAAACTTGCCGAATCAATAGTTATTTTACTACCCATCGACCAATTGGGGTGATTTAACGCCTCTGCAATCGTTACATTTTGTAAACTATCTAATTTACGCCCCCTAAAAGGACCACCAGAAGCGGTTAAAATAACCTTCTCTATCTTATTATGAAACTCGCCAACCAAACATTGAAAAATCGCTGAATGTTCCGAATCAACAGGTAAAATATTTACCGCATTTTCAAAAGCTAATTTAGTAATCAACTCCCCCGCAACCACCAAAGTTTCTTTGTTTGCTAACGCAATGGTTTTCTTCGCTTTTATCGCTTCAATCGTTGGTTTCAACCCTGCATAACCTACCAATGCAGTCAAAACCACATCAATACTATCCATTGTCACTACCGATGCCAATGCCGACGCACCTGCATAAACCTTGATATTGTGTCTATCTAACGCTTCAAACACCTTATCATATAGACGCTCTTCTGTAATTACAACAGTGTTAGGCTTATATTTCAAGGCTTGTTCAATCAATAAATCAGCATTTTTATTTGCTGTAATCACTTCTACAACAAACAAATCAGGGTTTGCTTGAATTACCTCTAAAGCCTGTGTTCCGATAGAACCCGTTGAGCCCAAAATGGCGATATGTCTTTTATTATCTTCGTTCACTGAACAGTATTTTTATCTTTTTGTAGTATGCTTTCCTTCCTCTTTTTTCGTCAACAGACGATTAAAATAACATTATTTTTTCAAACGGTAATTGTCTAAAATATCGGCTATCTTTCTGTCATTCGATAAACGAGGCACTTTATTTTGTCCTCCCAACTTTCCTTGCGAACGCATATATTCGATAAATGCATCAGGTTGTAAAGAAACAATTTCCAATTTCTTCAAGATATTCCCGACAATCAAATCGTCATAATACGTATTCAACTTACAAAGTTTAGTATCCAACACTTCCGCAAATGCTTGTAAATCATTTGGCTCTTTAGCAAATGAAACGTACCATTGATGCATTGATTGCCCTTTATTTGGGTTAATACTCGGTGCGACAGTAAATTCAACAATCTCCGTTTCTGGAAATTGATTTACCGTAGCCTTCATCGCTTTTTCTACCTCGGTACCGATTACGTGTTCTCCAAACGCTGAAATAAAGTGTTTTATTCTCCCTGTCACCAAAATTCGGTAAGGGTCTCTTGAAATAAATTTGATCGTATCTCCGATAGAATAACCCCACAAACCTGCATTTGAATTGATAATAACCGCATAATTCACACCTATCTCGACCTCCTCGATAGTCAAACGTGGTGGGTTTTCATCAAAATAATTTTCCGCAGGAATAAACTCGTAGAAAATCCCTGAATCTAACAACATCAACAAACCTTCCTCTTCGTAATTATCTTGGTAAGCAATAAAACCTTCCGATGCAGGGTAAGTTTCTACGCTATCTATCTTTTTACCGATACTTTCAAAAAGTTTAGCTTTGTAAGGGTCAAAATTAACTCCCCCGTACACAAACACCGAGAAATCAGGAAAAACATCTTTGATTTTCTTCCCCGTTTTTTCGGTTATTTTATCAAAATACATCTGTACCCAAGGTGGTATTCCCGAAATCAGCGACATCGGTTGCCCCAACGTTTCTTCGACTACCGCATCTAATTTTGTTTCCCAATCTTCGATGCAATTCGTCTCGTAGCTCGGCTTTTGGTTGGTTTTCAGATACCCCGGCACGTGGTGATTAACTATCCCAGACAACCTCCCAAAATGAATTCCTCCTTTGGTTTCCAACACAGGACTTCCCGAAAGAAACATCATTTTTTTATCCAAAAACACCGACTTTTTAGAGTGGTGCACATACGAAAGCAACGCGTTTTTTGCACCATTGATATGGTTAGACATACTGTCTTTAGTAATAGGAATATACTTCACACCCGACGTTGTACCCGACGTTTTAGCGAAATAAGTCGGTTTCCCTTTCCATAACACATCGTCTTCTCCTGCAATTATTTTCTCAACATAAGGCTTCAAACCCTCATAATCTCGAATAGGCACTTGTTTAGCGAAATTTGAAAACGAGCGGATTTCTCTGAAACCGTGGTCTTTACCAAAAAGTGTAGGCGTCGCTCCTTTGATTAAGCTATCAAAAACTTTTTGCTGTGTTTCCCCAGCTCTCATCGACCATTTGTCCGTCTGCTTTTGAATATAAGACGCTAAAGGCTTACTAAGTACCGATTTTATTCCCATAGAAAGTAAAGATACAAGTAACCTCCAAAAAAAACGGCTATTTATAAGTTAAAAAGTTATACTCATTCAATAAAAAAGGCTATAAACACAAAAAAACATTGACAATTTACACTGCCCAAGTGTATTAAACCGTACTTTGCTTTAGCACAACGAAAAAATAATCATTTGGAGCTTCCCCTTTTCACTAAATTGATTTCCCAATTTTTCATAGAGCATAACACCGATAGAAACAAAGCTAACCGACAAAACCAAGAGCGGGTCGGGTGTTATCGTTCTCAATCTTTTACTGCAAAGGGCGGTATTATTTAGCCACTTCGCTAAGTAAGTCTATAACTCCATTATTCAGGCAGCACACAGAAGTAAAAGGATTTCCACTTCACCCCCTAAGCCGGTTATTGGCTTAGGGCTATTAGCAACTAGCTTCTAGCTGACTTTCTAACGTCTATAAAAACGCAATCACAAACACAAAACACCTCCCCTCCTTTTTTCAAGGAGGGGATTAAGGAGTGGTTTTAGCCACAAGCACGAAAAAAAAGAACACTATTAGCAATATAAATAAAGAAGACGTATCAGTAACCTTAATGACGATTATCGATATTGAATTAGCCCCTTAAAGGTTCGGACATTATTATATATCAAAAAGTATTGCCAATTTAAGAAACTAATAGAAGATCACTAAACATGATTAGATATCCAAAACATATTGATAACTTTGGTACGTAAAACAAAGTACACACTTTTAATTCGTTCATTATGAAGAACTTTATCTCTTCTGCCCTCTTTTTGATTTTGTCGTTTGTGGTGATTGCACAAGACGAAAAAGAAAAGTCATACCAAGCATCGAAAATCGAAACGTCTTCGCTAAATAGTCAGCGTCAAGAAAATTTTCATTTTGACTTCCCTTATTTACACGATAAAACAAAATACTACAACAAAAAAGAGTTGCAACGGATAACTAAACTGTCTAAAAACAAGAACAATATTGAGCTGATTCCTTTGTTAGAAAAATACATTTCTAATTTTAGAATCGTTAATTTTTCGGAAGACACCGATTTGCTTTGGAAATTGGCACAATTGTACGAGATACACGACCAAATAGAGAAAGCAAAAAGTACTTACCGCTTGGTATTGAAGCATCATCGAAAAGATAAAATTCATGAAATACAACAGTTTTTCAAAATAAGTGAGCATTACGACGAATTGACCGAGTTGGAGCGTCATTATTTTGTTCCTCTCGATTATTATTACGAGTTGTTGGAATACAGAAAAAAGATTGACACCCTTACTCCTCCCAAAAGTGTTTTGATAAACATGGGCGAAGAGGTCAATGAGGATGATATTCCCGATTATGCGCCTTCTATCAATTCAAATGACGAATTAATTATTTTCACCAAACGAACACTGGACACCAAAGGGCTTGGGGTCAACAAAACCTACAATGAAAATATCTATTACAGTAGAAAAGTAGATGGCTGGTGGGAAATAGCTAAACCTTTCCCAAAACCGATTAAATCGCTCTGTAACGAAGGTTCGGCAACTTTAACTGCTGATGGTAAAACCTTATTTTTCACACGTTGTATCGTACCTGAATACAGTTTTGACTGTGCCGATTGTATCGGTGATTGTGATATTTATATTGCCACAATGGGCGAAGATAGTACATGGAATCGCCCACAAAACTTGGGGACAAATATCAATACGGTGACTTGGGAATCGCAACCTTCACTTTCCAAATCTGAAGACACGCTGTATTTCGTTTCTGACCGTCGAGAAGGAGGTTTTGGAATGACTGATATTTACTATACTTATAAAGACAAGCAAGGAAAATGGGTTTCGGCTATCAATATGGGTCCAATAATTAACACCAGAGGAAGTGAGTTTTCTCCTTATTTTTCTGATGACGTTTTCTATTTTGCTTCTAATGGACAGATTTTGAATTTGGAAGAGGTCAACTCACAACAACGCCCGACAAAAACGCTTGATATTTACAAAGCCTACCCCAACAAAAAGCATTGGGACGAACCTATAAATGTCGGTCCACTCATCAATGGCTCGGGAAATGAGTATTATTTTACCATGGACGTTTCTGCCAAAAATCTCTATTATGCAAAAACCGAAGAACACGCAAAAAACAATCTTTACACCGATTTATTTTCGTTCCCTGTGCCCATGGAGGCTCAACCTGATGCCACTACCCTACTTTCAGGGACGTTGACAGACGAAGAAACTGGTAATCCTTACCAAGGAATTGTTTCGGTTATTGATTTGGAAAACGGCATCGAAGTTGCTCCGAGAGAAGTTCGAAAAGATGGTTCGTACGAATTTGATTTGGTTGACCATAACCGTTATTTATTAGTGATTCAAGGTGACGATTTCTTTAGAATAGAGAAGTTATTTGAGCTTGATGGCGATACCACAATAAATGTCAAGGCTACTTCTATTAGTAACCGAAAATTGAGTTTTTCTTCTATCGAATTTGAACGAGGAAAGGCTGATATTTTAACAGAAATGGAAGAAGATCTTTGGGATGTTATCAATTTCATGGTTGATAATCCTACTTTTGACTTAACAATTGGCGGTCATACAGACACGCACGGTGACCCGCAAGACAACCTCAATCTTTCTCAATCACGTGCCAACTCTATTAAGGAATTCTTAATAGAGAATGGTCAGATAGATGACACACGTATTATGGCTATCGGTTATGGAGCAACCAAACCAATAAAAAGCCCCGAACTTACCGACGAAGATAAACGCATCAACCGTCGTGTAGAGTTCAATATTGCACGTACCACTCGTCCCGAAGACCACAAAGGACCTTATGATTACGAGGATACAAAATAGGTTAAATGGCGGAGTTTGTATTTCGTTTTGAATAATTTAGAAACTTAACTACCACTTTTTCTAAAAAAAATCTGTTTTTTGGAGACCTTTTCTTTTTCTATTACACTCATCTATAAACAACAACAATTTTACTCTTGTTTGTTGGGTCAATCACTAATTAACCATTTAATTTTATAGCATGACAGACGAAAAGATAATAAGCCTACTCTCTAATAATAAAGAGCACAAAGCCTTACGGTATTTGTACACTTACCAACACGCTGTAATTTCCTATGTAAAAAGCAACAACGGTAATAAATTACTTCGTCAACATTGTAAAAAAATAAGGCTTAATCAGATTAGGAGAGATATTCGTTTCGATAAACTGCTTTTTAAAGAAACAATAAGAGCAAAAAAAACACCTATTTAAGGACAATTGATCAAGTGATTAGAAAAGTAATATTCCCCTGTTCAAGCGTATCAACAATAGAGGAGGAATTAATTGAGAAGTAGCTATTGTCTTACACACACACCTAAACCGCAATAAACCAATCATTTAATAAACACAATTGACTTGTACTATATAAGGAGTCGAACAAAGGTCTTTTTAGTGTTCAAAAAATCAATAAATTAAGAAGTGTGATTTGTTTTATTACTACAAGAATTTTATTAACTTGAAGAACTTTTGTAAAAAGGTGAATTTAAAATATTATTATATATAGTCAGATATGTCAGATAAAGCACAATTAATCTACGACGGTAAAACATACGATTTACCCGTAATTGAAGGAACTGAGAATGAAAAAGCAGTTGATATTTCTAAACTTCGTGGTCAAAGCGGACTTGTTACTATGGATCCAGGGTACAAAAACACTGGAGCAACAACAAGTGCAATCACGTATTTAGATGGTGAAAAAGGTATTCTTCAATACAGAGGTTATTCAATCGAAGAATTAGCTGATAAAGCGAGTTTTATCGAAGTTGCTTATTTGTTGTTTTACGGTGAATTACCAACAGCTTCTCAATTAGAGAAATTTGAAGGTCGAGTGAAGAAACATTCAAATTTACCAGCAGGTGTTGAATCTATCATTGAAGGATTTCCTAAAACAGCTCATCCAATGGGTGTTTTATCTGCCGTTACAAGTGCATTAACTGCCTTCTACCCTTCTTCTTTAGATCAAAAAGCGACAGAAGAAGAAATTGATACTGAAATGGTTCGTTTGTTTGCAAAACTACCTACTATATCAGCTTGGATTTCAAGAAAATCAAAAGGTTTAGCAGTTACACAGCCTACTGATGGCGAGTTTTGTGGTAATTTCTTATCGTTAATGTTTAAAAATGCTAACGAAGATTACACAATAGACCCTATTGTTGCTAAAGCATTAAATATCTTATTTATATTACACGCTGAGCACGAACAAAACTGTTCTACTTCTACAGTTAGAATTGTTGGTTCTTCTCACGCAAGTTTATACTCTTCAGTTTCTGCAGGTATCAGTGCTCTTTGGGGACCACTTCACGGTGGAGCAAACCAAGCGGTTATTGAAATGTTGGAAGCAATCAAAAATGACGGTGGAGATACTAAAAAATACTTAGCGAAAGCAAAAGATAAAAGTGATCCATTTAGATTGATGGGATTTGGACATAGAGTTTACAAAAACTTTGATCCACGTGCTACTATTATCAAAAAAGCAGCTGACGAAGTTTTAGAGGCTTTAGGTGTAAATGATCCTGTATTGGATATTGCTAAAGGATTAGAGCAAGAAGCTTTAAATGACCCTTACTTCAAAGACAGAAACTTATACCCTAACGTAGATTTCTATTCAGGAATTATTTACAGAGCTTTAGGTTTAGATTCTTCATTCTTTACTGTATTGTTCGCTATCGGACGTGCTCCAGGATGGATTGCTCAATGGAAAGAATTAAAAGATAACAACGAACCTATCGGTCGTCCAAGACAGATATTTACAGGATACACTTTACGTCCTTTCGTTGAAGTTGAAAAAAGATAATTTGATTTTATCAAATACTAAAGCCTCTTGAATAATCAAGAGGCTTTTTTTACACCTATTTTTTATTGCGTATTCTTAATTGATGATAAAAACAAAAGCTATAGACTTACAAGATTGGGTTACTCTTTATAGTGATGATCTCTACCGTTGGGCATTTCACAAAACAAGCAATAAAGAAACGGCACAAGACCTTGTACAAGACACTTTTTTATCCGCTTTTAAGTCTTTAGATAAATTTAAAGGTAATAGTCAGCCTAAAACGTGGTTATTTTCTATTATCAATAACAAAATAACAGATTACCACAGAAAGAAATTTAGACAATCTACAACTGCTGAGTCTGCTTTAAACACAGAGAACACCGCTCGCTTTTTTGATGAGGCTGGTTCTTGGAAAACGACACACTCCCCTCTTAGTTGGCACAATATTGATGACCACTTATTAGATAACAATGAATTTAATATCATTTTAAAAAAATGTATAGAAAACCTTCCACCCAATTGGGCATTTGCTATTCAAAATAAATACATTGAAGACAGAGACAGTAAGGCCATCTGTCAGGATTTAGGTGTTACGACGTCTAATTATTGGCAAATCCTTCACCGAGCAAAACTCCAACTAAGAGATTGCCTTCAACATAATTGGTTCTAATAATGAATAAACTAATGAACATATTGCTACTTTCTTGTCAAAAGGCAACTGAATTGTTAGAAAAGAAACTACACGTTAAACTCTCTTTTTTAGAACGTTTACAAATGAAATTGCATATTGGTATGTGTGATGCTTGTAAAAGTTATGAAAAACAAAACATAGAGTTAGAAAGTCTTTTAAAGAACCAAAATAAAGAAATATTATCCGATATTTCCCTTTCTGATGAGTTTAAGGATACTCTAAAAGGTAAATTGAAGTAATCCTATCACGTCTACCTTTTTCAGGCCTTTTTTTTAATAACCCGTCAGTTTTACATTGTTTTTTTAATCTATCATTCATCTGTAAAACAGCAAGTTACAAACTATTTGAAAAAACTTTCTTCTTTTCTTGTCAGGTTTTGTCGATACCAACGACTATTGCTATAAACAAAATCATTTAAAAAATAAGATTATGAAAAAGACATTAATAACAATCGTATTAGCTTTTGCAACTGTATTTGCTTTTGCTCAAGAGAAAAAAGTAACTAAGACAGCTCACGTACAGTTTTACTCACACACAGCGTTGGAAGACATTACTTCAAGTAATTACAAGGTGACAAGTGCACTCACTCCTTCTACAGGTGTCTTTGTGTTTTCTGTACCTATGCAAAGTTTTGAACTTTCGCCATCAGTAAGACAAAAACATTTTAACAGTTCTAAGTTTTTAGACACAAAACAGTTTCCTAAAGCTAAATTTAAAGGACAAATTGTTGATTTAGCAGTAGTTGATTTCACTAAAGATGGTGTCTATCCTGTTTCAGTTACTGGTAATTTAGAAATACACGGTGTAAAAAATACAGTTACAGAAAAAGGAACGGTTACAGTCAAAAATGGTAGCATTAGTGTAAAATCAATATTTCCTATTACATTGGGTGATTATGCTATATTCTTCACTAAAGGAAAACCATCAAAAAACATAGCAAAAACAGTAGAAGTAACTATAGAGGCTACTTACTAATTCTATTTCAAACGGATATTTGTCCGTTTTTTTATCATGTCTAAAATAAATTTATATGAAAAAGGTTCTTATAGGATTAGGTATATTAGCAGTAATTGGTATCGGTATTGTTTCATTTATATTACTTGAACCACACCGTGACGTACAAAACACAAAGGCAGACGCAAGTATTGAATCCACGCAATTAGTTGAGGAATACTTAAAAGACGCAACAGTAGCAAATAATAAATACTTAGCTGATGACGGACAATCAAAAATATTAATTATTTCTGGTCGTGTTCATTCAATAGAAAAAGATGGTGCTGGTTTACCCGTTGTTTACTTAAAAACAAACAAGGCTAAAATGGGTGTTAATTGTACTTTTGTAGTAGAATCATCAGAAGAGGCTTCTACTTTAAAAGTAAATGATAAGGTCAAAATAAAAGGGGTTATTCGTTCCGGAGCGAGTTATGATGAAGATTTGGACTTGTACGAAGACGTTATTGTAGAAAAATGTGCTTTGGTTAAATAGAGTTTAAAACAAACAGTTGAAGGTTATAAAGAGTTAATTTTCAACTGTTCGTTTTTCTTTTTATATTTAGTCAAATCATTTTAAATCCAGTTAAAAGAAACAGATGAAAGGATATGCTATTGCTTTGGCTTGGCCTGAAACAAAATGTAAGCAATCAGGGGCTTGGTATGACACTTTGCTTTATTATTTAGGTATCAATACTGATGGTTACTATAAAGTAGGTCATTCTGCTGTTGTTTTAATTGATGCTGTTTCTGAAAAATGCTTCTATTACGATTTTGGACGTTACCATGCTCCCACTACTTTTGGACGTGTAAGAAGTCAGCGTACTGATTTTGAATTAGCAATTAACACCCTTGCTATTATCTCTGATGGTGAATTAATCAACCAAGAGGAGATTTTACAAGAATTATTAAACAACCCTGCAACTCACGGCACAGGGTATATCTGTGGTGCATCAACCCCTATTGATTTTAATCAAGCAACACAATATGTAAGTAATTTACAAGCAAAAGAAATCATTCCTTACGGTCCTTTCATTCCCTCTGGCACCAATTGTTCTCGTTTTACACGAAGTGCCATCGTTGCAGGAAAAGTGTCTTTTTCAGAAAAACTTTTTATGTATTTAGCACCTACAATTACACCAAAACCTATGTGGTTGTTACGTGTCTTGAAAGGTAAAACAAACGTACAATCTACAAATGAAGAGAACTGGTCGGTAAAACCCATCTTAGTTAATACGTTATGATAAAGTTACCTAAAGTTTTACTTCAACCCAAATTACCTGTAAATTTACCATCAACAGCACAATGGTTAGCGGGTGAAGGTGCAGGGTCGTGGTTTGTTATCGAACAATCAATTGATTATGAAATAAGTAGGTATTCTCCCGAAGGAAAATTAGAATGTAAAGGTCAATTTAAGGCTATTGACACATTTGAACTAAGTACTAGTTACAAAATAGCCTATCCCTCTCATTGTTTGAGAGTAACAGTTATTCAAAATAAGTTAAAGGTAACTTTTGAGAGAATAGAGTAGATTTATTTTTTCGACTCCTTCTCTTCCGTACAACCACAATGTCCGTAAAAGTATAGTGTATGTGTATCAATCTTTACACCTAAAACTTCTTCTGCTGATTCTTTTATTTTTTGCACACGTGGATCGCAAAATTCCATAATCTTCCCGCAATCTTTACAAATCACGTGATCATGTTGTTTCCTTTTGTGTGATTTCTCATACAGTGAGATATTTTTACCAAACTGATGACGAATAACCAACCCACTATCTACCAATAAATCTAAGGTGTTATATACCGTAGCACGACTGACACGGTTAGTTTTTATTTTTCATATTAATATACAGCGACTCTACATCAAAATGCCCTCCTTTTAAGTAAATTTCCTCTAAAATAGCATAACGCTCAGGAGTTTTTCTTAACTGTTGGTCATTTAAGAACTGAGTAAACACCGCCTTTATCTCTTCATATTCCGCTGCTGTACTTTGATCTGTCATAACTGTTAAGTTCGTGCTGTATTGTACAAATATACTAAAGAGAAATCACAAAATGCTGTTTTTGGTTTATTAAAATCCATTTATAAATGCTTAGTTTTACATAAAATAGTGACTGATCGTTGTTAACTAAAAATGATAACCAAAAAGAAACTAAACGATTTGTTTGCTAAACACAAAACTGTAAAGAGTTTGCTCAAGTCTTAAATTATACCGTTATTTGTTTAAACGACATAATATTTATGAAACACTTATTTATATCACTTCTTATCCCCCTCTTCTTTTCTTGTGCATACAATACAGAAGAAGACCTTATTGTTACTATCTGTGACCCTCAAGAAGCCTCTTTTTCTAAAGATATTCACCCCATATTAAAAAATAGGTGTACAAAATGTCATGGAGGATCAACCCCTGAAGTAGGTCTAAACTACGAAACCTACGAAGGAGTACTTACTGTTATATCAGCAGGGAAACCTGAAAATAGTCCATTATACGGAGCTGTATCACATACTTTTGGACCTAAAATGCCTTTTCAAGAGACTCAATTAAGTGATTGCCAAATAGAAAAAATTAAAAACTGGATTTTAAACGGTGCGAAAAATGATTAAACTACTAACTAGCCTAGCCCTTATTACTGAGTGTTTTTATTACAAATGCTCAGTCTGAAAACAATATTAGAATATTTAAAGCGACACGAATAGTCAATGGGCATTCGGTAGAAGTCGAACGGAAAGGTTTCTTAAATTTCATTATCTCCCATCGCTTTGGGAGTTTTAGTGATGATTATTTGTATAATTTTATGGGTCTGGATAACGCTACGGTCAGGTTGGGACTTGACTACGGTATCAATAAGAAATTTACCATAGGTGCTGGGCGTACCACCCTAGACAAGACCTTTGATGGTTATTTGAAATACCAACTACTGAAACAGGATGAAGAGATGCCTATAAGTTTAACTGGAATTAGCTCTATTGCTCACAAAACATTAAAAAATAACGTTATCCCTAAAAAGGAAGATAATTTAACAAATAGAACCTCTTATAGTCTTGAATTATTGGTTGCAAAACAGTTTAAAGAGCGATTAGGTATTCAATTATCCCCTACTTATGTGCATAGAAATTTAGTAGCTACCAAAGATGAAAAACATGACGTTTTTGCGACAGGTATTGCTCTAAACTACAAACTATCTCATAAAGTAGGTGTTAACTTAGAATGGTTCTATGTTCCAAAAGGTCAGCTAACGAACAAAAACACAAACCCATTATCTTTAGGTGTAGATTTAGGGACAAAATGGGCATGTATTTCAATTATTTATAGCAAATTCACAAGGCATGGTTAGCCCCTTATATTTAACAAAAACAACAGGTTCTTGGGACAAAGGAGACATCTTTTTTGGGTTTAACATCGCTCGTGTTTTTTTCGTATAAAAGGACATAAAGATTAATTATGAAAAAATCACAATACATCATCTTTGGAGGAATACTAAGTATTTGTTTTGCTTTTTCATTCTCGTCATTAAAAAAAGTAATCTTCTCTAAGGAAACAAGTGTCTATAAGGTACTCACCTCTTTAGGTCAGCCGATTGTAAAACATCAGTTAGATAGCACTTCTGCTCAACTAATTCAAACAGGTAAAGAATTGGTAACACAAGGCTACTCTACCAATCCAAACGGTCGGAAATCAAAACGAATCAGTAAGCATTTCGTTTGTACTTCGTGCCATAATACACAGCGAGAAGACCCCGATTTACGAGATGCACTCAACCCTGAGTCTCGCTTACAGTACTGTAAAGAAAATGATCTACCTTTCTTACAAGGAACAACCCTTTGGGGAATAGTTAATCGAGAGAGCTGGTACAATGATGATTACATCCAAAAATACGGTGATTTAGTTACCAAAGCACGTTATGATTTAAAAGAAGCTGTTCAGCTTTGTGCAAAAGAATGTTCGCAAGGTCGTGTTTTAAAACAATGGGAAGAAAAAGCTATTTTAGCTTATTTATGGAGTATTGAAATCAAGTTAAGTGATTTGGAACTACCTGACTCTTTACTTAATAAATTGAACAACATTACAGAGGGGAACGGTTAATAATGACTTAATTACTGAGCTAAAAAGCCTTTACAGTCAACGCTCTTCAGCACATTTCATCAAAGGAAAAGAAGAGCAGGATCTTATGAAATCCCTACCCGAAGGAAACCCTAAAAACGGGGCAATAATTTGGGATATTAGTTGTAAAACATGCCACAAGTCAAACGGTGTTTCCTTAATGACCTTTAATAATTCAAAATTAATCAAAAAGAAATTAATCAAACATTTAGGGAGAAATAGCCATTTTGACCTTTACCGTATCACTAGGAACGGTACTCACCCTATTTTAGGACACAAAGCTTACATGCCCTACTTCCCTAAAGAACGATTAAGTTCTCAACAACTAAAAGATTTGATTAGTTATTTAAGACAATAGAAAAGCCTAACTATTAAATTTTATAGTAACTTTTATCGCTTCAGCTACTTTTTCACCATCTATTGCTGCGGACATTATTCCTCCTGCGTAACCTGCTCCTTCGCCTGACGGAAATAGGTTTTTAATACGAATGTGACACTTTTCTTCGCGTTCTCTCGGGACTTTTACGGGAGACGAAGTACGAGACTCCACGCCTACAACTACTGCTTCATCGGTCATGTAACCTCTCATTTTGTTGCCAAAAGACTTAAAGCCATCTTTCAAAACACGTTGAACTTTGTCGGGTAAAGCGTCTCGTAAATTAGTGGCTTCCAAACCTGGTTGATAAGAAGTTTCTGGTAAGTTTTGCGAACGTACATTTTTTAACAAAATCAGTCAAACGCTGGGCTGGTGCTGTTTGTCCTTTACCGACAACCTCGTAAGCTTTTTGCTCGACAGACTGTTGGTAATACATCGCTCGTAGTTCTCCGTGTTTTTGAAATGGTGTGAAATCTTTATCATCGACAGCGACAACTATTCCTGAATTAGCAAAACGAGAATCCCTTTTTGAGGGCGACATTCCGTTAACTACTATTTCTTTGTTTTGGGTCGCACTCGGTACAATAAATCCACCTGGACACATACAGAATGAAAACACACCGTGATTTGTTCCTTGGTAATCAATTTGACTCACCAATGCATACGAAGACGCGGGTAAAATACTCACTTCTATCGGTTTTACACTTGTATTGTATCTTATCAATAATCGATTGAGGATTGCTCTACACGAACACCTAAAGCAAAGGGTTTTGCCTCAATTTCAATCCCTTTTTTATCTAATAAAACAAAAATATCTCGGGCAGAATGTCCCGTAGCCAATAAAACGGCTTGTGTACTTATTTTTTCGTTGTCGTTTATTGTTATTGAAGTGATTTTATCACTTGAAACCTCCATATCGGTTAATTTTGCATTAAAATAAACTTCTCCTCCACAGGATTTAATGCTTTCTCGCATATCAGCGATAAGTTTCGGTAATTTATTAGTTCCGATATGTGGGTGAGCGTCGATAAGAATGTTTTTTGTCGCTCCGTGAGCCACCATTATTTCTAATACACGGTTGACATCGCCACGTTTTTTTGAACGTGTATAAAGTTTTCCGTCAGAATAGGTTTCCTGCTCCTCCTTCACCAAAGCAGTAATTTGAATCGGGGTTTACTTCGTGGTTTTTATTGATATTAGCCAAATCACGACGACGCTCTTTCACATCGTTTCCTCTTTCAAAAATGATTGGTTTTAATCCTAATTCTATCATTCTTATCCCTGCAAACAAGCCCGCAGGACCCGAACCGATAATATGAACTTCGGGTGCGTTGGCTACATTTTGTAACCTCCCTTTGTTCCAAACTTCCTTTTCCGTTTTTAAAACAAAGCGTAGTAAAACAATTACATCTCTTTTTCGAGCATCAATCGAACGTTTCGCTAATTCGTACAACGAAGCATTTTCTCCAAATTCTTTTTCAATAAATTTTGCGTACTCTTCTTCGTTAAAAGCCGTTTTTGGACTCACTCTAAAATCTAATTGTTCTTTCATAATTTACTGTTTTGTAAATAAATGTCACCTTTTTACTCGCTGGACAATAAGGTTTGCCGTTCTTACACTTGCTCCTACTTCTCCTATTTTTTGATGAATGACTTGGTTACCTTCCTCTGCTACCACTCGTCTGTTTCCTCCTTTATTTATCGCTTGGAGTTCTTTTGTTAAGCGGTTGGCGTTAAAATCGTCTTGAATTAACTCAATAGCAACTTCTTGTTCGGCAACCAAATTTGCTAATGCTATATAGGGTACTTTTACCAACGATTTAAGAATGAAAAACGCCACCTTCCCTGCACGGTAAACGACTACTTGAGGGACATTAAATAAGCCTGTTTCTAAAGTCGCTGTTCCTGAAGTTACAATTGCACTTTCTGCGTGAGTTAGGATATCATACGTTTGGTCAAAAACCACCTTTATAGTTGTTTCTGTCGGTAAAAATACTTGATAAAATTCATCACCAAACGAACTAATACCAGCAACGACAAATTGGTAATTAGGGAATTTCTTCTCGATTTCGCCCATCATTGATAAGATATTTTCTATCTCTTGTCTTCGGCTACCTGGCAATAGAGCGATAATTGGTTTTTTGTCTAAGTTGTTTTCTTCAAGAAAATGCTCATTTTCCTTAAATACAGCTATTTCATCGAGTAAAGGGTTGCCAATATAATCTACTTTATAGTCAAACTTCTTAAAGAAATCAACCTCAAATGGTAAAATACAATACAAATGGTCAACATACTTTTTGATTTTCAAGGCACGTTTTTGTCGCCACGCCCAAACTTTTGGAGAAATGTAATAATGGACTTGCATACCGTTTTCTTTCGCAAAACGGGCAATTTTCATATTAAACCCTGCGTAATCTATCAAAATCACAGCGTCAGGTTGAAATTCCGTAATTTGTTTTTTACAGTTTTCAAGAAATCCTTTTATTTTTCGGTACTGCTTAACCACTTCAATAAACCCAAAAATAGCCATATCATTGATATGATGGATAGGTGTTATACCCGATGCTTTTTGCATTTCATCCCCTCCCAAAAACTGAAAACTTGCGTCCGTATCTTTTTGTTGAATGGCTTTAATGAGGTTTCCACCGTGTAAATCTCCCGATTTCTCTCCTGCTACTATAAAATATTTCATTGCTTATTATCTATTCGCCTCCAAAATATTCTACGTAATTGTTTTTTGTTTCGTATAATTTCAACGAATACAATTTACTTGAGGTGATTTGAGGTAATTTTTCTACCAAAATTCGCCAAAATTCGATTATCAAATTTTCACAGCTCGGTAGTTTTCCTTCCATAAAATCAACGTCTTCGTTCAGATTTTTATGGTCCACTTTTTCGGAAATCTCTCTACGAATAAGCACGCCTAATTTCTTTAAATCAACAACGAAACCTGTTTCTTGGTCTGGAGAACCTTTTACAGTAACGAACAATTCGAAATTATGTCCGTGCCAATTTGCATTTGCACAAGCACCAAACATTTCAATATTTTTCTCTTTTGACCATTTGTTGTTGTACAACTTATGAGCAGAATTAAAAGTTTCTCTTCTTGTAACGTAAATCATTTTCTTCTCTTTTTATAAGTAAGCTTTACCCTTTTAAAATCTATAATTTGACTTTATAACAAGGAAAATAAAGAAAGGAATCCCTAAAATCGCAGTTATTATACCAATAGGCAAACCTACTGGCGGATAAATCAATTTACTCAATCCATCGCAAGTTGCCAAAAACACACCGCCTGTTAGCACCACAAAGATAGTATTAAAAGTACCATTTACCCCAAATACACGACGTATAAAATGAGGAACAAACAAGCCAATAAACCCAATAGGCCCTGTAAAAGAAACAGCTACGGCGGTTATTAAGGTAGATAATGTGACTATTCCCCATTTAAAACGCTCTGTTTTCATTCCTAAGAGCGATGCTTTTTCTTCGCCTAATAAAATCAAACCCAATTCTTTTTTGAGAAACACCAAAAGCACTAAGGTAAACAAAAGCACTGTTCCCAAAATGTAAATTGCTGTCCAATTGGCTCTTGACAACGCTCCCATCGACCAAAAGATAATTTCGCTGAGTTGATTTTTATCACTGATTAAAAACAAAATCAAAGCATTCAACGAACCCGTCAAACTTGTCAACGCAACACCGCCTAACAATAATTTAAAGACGTTTATTTTCCCTTTTTCGTGGGCAATAAAGAGCAACAAAACAGTAACCAATAAAGCAACTAAAAATGCTCCTACGGTTATTCCACCGATAGAATGCACACCCAAAGGCAATAAACCTGTAATCACTAAGTTCGCTCCCAACGACGCCCCTCCTGCTGTTCCTAATAGGTAAGGATCAGCCAACGAATTATTGGTTAAATGTTGCATCAAATAACCTGCTAACGACAACGCTCCACCTGCCAATAACGCCAATATAAAACGAGGAATACGTAGTTGCCAAATAATTAAATAATCTAATGACGTTTGGTCAGTAAGTGCTTTACTTAGTGAAAAACCAGTCGGTTGACTAAGGTGCATATTCGCTAAAAACACGATTGCACCGATGATTAGCAACGAAATAAGGTAGAGGAAATTCTTTTTTTTAAACACAATTAATCAACCTGATAAATTTCTAAACAACCCAAGTCCTTCGTTTCCGATAAAAACGCAGTAATAATATCTTTTTTCTGTAAAAAAGAGGCTATATTTTTAGTTGACATATTACCCAATCTTAACCATATAATCTGAGGAGGTGTACCTAAAAGAACATTCAAATCATAAAAATCAGCATCAAATGTTACAATTGAAAAATTATGTTTTTTTTTTGAATATTCCCAAATATCTTTGTCGGTAGCGTCTTCTAGCCCTAATTCCCGCACTTGCTGAGCTAAAGGAAATTCTTTTTTGAGTAAGCCTATTACTCTATGAGATATGTTTTGGTCAAACAATAATTTCACGAAGCAACTCTTAATTTATCAGTCTTACTAGCTACAAATGCCAATGAAGCATTGATTTGTTTTTCATTCAGTTCGGGGAAATCAGCTAATATATCTAATTTAGTCATACCACTAGCTAACCAGTTTAGAATATCGTAAACAGAAATTCTTGTACCAATAATAACTGGCTTACCAAATCTTTTCTCTGGGTTTATTTCAATATAATCTGTGTAATTATTCATAGTATTTCTTCTATACGTAACAAGATAGTGAAATTATCCTCTTTCCCCTATTTTTTTCATTTCCTGCAAGCCATAAAATATTCGTGGTCCTTGTCGGCTAAGGTGATTACTTTCTATTCGAAACAAACGGTTGTTTTTAAAAGCATCTAATTCCTTTAAATTAGGGTGTTTAGCAAAGAAATTGTCCCACAAAATAGTAGATGGTACAAGTAATACATTGGGGTTTTTCCGTAAAATGTATTCTTCATCTAATTGCGGGTAAGCACTCAAAAACGTACTATCTATCAAGTTTTCTAAGCCCGCTTTAGTCATCATTTCATCAACTAAAGAGCCTTTTCCAAAAGCAAATAAAGGACTTGTACTCGTGATAGCCAAGGCTGTCATTGGTTGTGTTTTTTGATTTAAAATACGCCTCTCAACTTTTGTTAAACTGTCTTTTACAAAAACACCTCGTTGTTTATTTCCTGTTAACTCTCCTATTCTTTCGGCTGTTGTCACCACCTCGTGCAGGCTGTCTATCAAGAATACGTAAATAGGAATACCAAACTCTGTCAACTTATCTAAGTCGGTAGCTGGTGTCATTCCTTTTTGTGTAATGACCAAATCGGGTTTTAGACGCAATATTCCTTCTGTATCTAAATTAGGGTAATTCACTATTTCAGGTAATCCCTTTACCCATTGAGGGTAATCGCCATTTTGTGTACGAGCGACAAGTTGTTTTTTCGGACAAATCATTGCCAAGTATTCAGTCATTGACGGAGCTAACGCCATTACCTTTTTAGGATTTACTTTTATTGTCACTTTACGACCCAAAGCATCGGTTACAGTGATTTTAGTCGGTGATTTTATGGTTTCTTGTTGTGGATATTTACAACTGAAAAGAACAAAGACTAAGAAGATAAATAAAAACGCTCTCATTTTAACAATTCTTTCAAATGCGCTGTAATATTACCTGTTGTAACACTTACTTCACCATTTTCTGACGATAAAATGTACAAACCTAAGTTTTCGTGACCAAACTTATCCATATCCGTCAAAGGTCTATTACTCAAGTGAGTCAATAAAATACGCATTGCTCTTCCGTGCATACACAGTAAAATAGTTTCGTCTTTATCGCTTTCAATAATTTCTTTCCACGCTTGTTTTTGGCGTTTTACCACGTCTTCGGGGCTTTCTCCATTTTCGATGCGGTAACTTACGTCTCCTTCGTTCCAACGTGTCAAAACGTCCCAATAAGGGTGTTTATCGTGTACCGTTTGCCCATCAAAAACACCCCAAGAAATCTCGTTAAACCCTGCGTGTTTATCCCATTTTGTACCTTTAGCGATAAATTGAGCGACAGACTGGTGTGTTCTTATCAACTCCGAAGTAACTATTCTATCAAACTTTATGTCTTGGTAAGCGTTAAAAAAAGCATCGGCTTGTTTACGTCCCATCGCATTAAGTTCTGAATTAATAGAACTTCCTTGCACAATTCCTTGTAAATTGTAGTCTGTTTGTCCGTGACGGACGAGGTATATTTTTTTAAGAGCCATTTTGTAGTAAATTTGAAGTAATAAACTGGTCATTGACCGATTTGTATGTAAGTTACTTGTTTTTTGATAAACAAAACCTGCTAACGTTAAAATATTAACTGATTGATTATGTTTAATTCTGAAATTGTTTTAAAAGACCTCAATGGCAAGTTCAATGTCAATATGACCAAGTTTTTAGGTATTGAATACACAGAGATAGGCGAAGATTTTATTTCTGGTAAAATGCCTGTAGATGAACGTACTCGTCAGCCTTTTGGTATTTTACACGGTGGTGCTTCGGTTGTTTTTGCGGAAAGTTTGGGTAGTTTAGCCTCTAATATGTTTGTTAATCAAAAAACACATTATTGTGTGGGTTTAGATATCAATGCGAACCACATAAAAGGTGCGAAAGACGGTTTTGTGTACGGAAAAGCGAAAGCTGTACACCTCGGAAGACGTACACATATCTGGCAAATAGACATCACAAACGAAGCGAACGAATTGGTTTGTACGAGTAGATTAACCGTTGCTGTTCTTGAAAGAAAATAATATGTCTTTAAAACAAAGTTTTGCCAACCTACTTTCTTATTGTACAGAAAATAAAATCGCGTTTTCTATTTGGCGATTTCCTCATTCAAATGAGCTTACAGCTATTTTGAGCGATACTTTTACCGAAGAAAAAACTTGCGACTTAACAAACGATAAAGGTTTTTGTATCAGTAAATTTGATAACCAAGGAAACTATATTCTATTACAACCAAAAGTTGAATTGAAAATAGATTTAGCGAAGAAATCTATTGCTATAAAAAGTAATGATGAAACACTTATATCAACTGTTTTATTAGAAAAAACACTAAAACAAACCATTCAACCGACAAAAGAACCTCCCGCTACACTATTCAAACAAACCGAAAAACAACATTTTACACAAACGGTACAGTTGGCTATTGCCGAAATAAAAAAGGGTGCTTTTGATAAAGTAGTTGTTTCTAAATTTAAAGAAAAAGCAATAACCAACGACGAAATACCTCAGTTGTTTAAAAAACTTTACGAAGATTATCCTTCTGCATTTTGCTACCTCACTTACCTCCCTACTTCGGGGATTTGGATAGGTGCAACTCCCGAAACATTACTCGCTTATGATGCAGAACAACATTTTAAAACCGTTGCTTTAGCAGGGACACAAAAAGGAAATGGTACTGATTTATCAGAAGCAGTTTGGCGACAGAAAGAAATTGAAGAACAAGCACTTGTAAGTCGTTACATAATTAATTGCTTTAAGTCTATTCGTTTAAGAGATTTTAAAGAAAAAGGACCTAAAACAATAAAAGCAGGGAGCTTATTACATCTCTCTACTTCTTTTGAAGTCGATAATAAAAAAACAGCGATAGAAAACTTACCTCAACAAATGCTGACACTCCTCCACCCTACTTCTGCTGTTTGTGGAATGCCTCTAAATCAAGCAAAATCGTTTATTGAAAACGAAGAAAAATACGACCGCTCCTATTTCACTGGTTTTTTAGGACCAGTAAATATGAATGAGAACACACATTTATTTGTTAATTTGCGGTGTGGTAAAATCTATGATGGAAAAATTCGTTTGTTTGCAGGTGCAGGAATCACCGAAGACTCTGACCCTGAGAAAGAATGGGTAGAAACTGAATTGAAATGCCAAACAATTTCAAATAAATTAGATGCTATTAGAAAATAAGTTAAAATAGGCTTATTGATAAAACTGACTGATAAAATGCAAGCAATACACGATATCCCCGAAATATGTAGCCAATTAGGAATGACCGACGTTATTATGTCGCCAGGTTCTCGTTGTGCGCCATTAACGATTGCGTTTGCTCAACACCCCAACATTACCGAACGCTCTATTCCTGACGAACGCTCAGCAGGGTTTATCGGAATGGGATTAGCACAGGCTCAAAACCGACCAGTTGCCTTAGTTTGCACTTCGGGCACTGCTTTATTGAATTATTCTCCCGCTGTTGCAGAGGCCTTTTACCAACAAATACCTTTAGTCGTATTAAGCACCGACCGTCCTCCTGAGTGGGTTGACCAACAAGACGGACAAACAATACGTCAAGTAAATGCTTTTGGTCAGCACGTAAAAAAAAGCTACCAACTACCCACTGACAGCGACCACAAAGACAGTCAATGGCAAATAACAAGAACAATTAGCGAAGCACTTAATTTAGCAAATGCTTACCCAAAAGGTCCTGTACATATTAATATACCGTTAAGAGAACCGTTTTACCCGAACGCTCCTATTAAGTATTCTAAAGAAATAAAGACGGTACACCCTCTACAAGGAAAACCAACCTTAACGACAGAGCAACTCGCTTCCTTAGAAATCACAAAGTATAAAAAAATATTAATTATCGCAGGACAAGGTGTTTACTCGGTAAAGTTGAGTGAAACGATAAACAAATGGAAAGCCCCAATCATCAGCGAGGTAATCAGTAACTTGCCTAAAAACGACTACACGCTTACTGCTCACGACAAATTCATTGATTTAAGCAACGAGGAGTTACAGCCAGACTTACTGCTTACTTTTGGTCTATCCGTCTTGTCAAAGCCTTTAAAACAGTATTTACGCACACATAAACCGTCTGCTCATTGGCACATTCAAGAAAGCGGAACATTTGCTCCTGACACCTTTCAATCTTTAACAAGCGTCATAAATTGTGATTTAGAAATGTTTTTTGAGCAATTGAAACCTGTGGTTTCTGATGATTGGGTTACTACTTGGTTAAATAAAAACACCAAAGCAAAAGAAACGATTAAAAACACCTTAGAAAACAGTGCTTTTTGTGAATTTAAAGCCTTAAAAATGGTTACAGACGAACTCCCTGATTTAGCGAATTTACATTTAGCTAATTCGATGGCAGTGCGTTACGCCAATTATTACCCTCCAAAAAATAACCTTGTGTATGCTAACAGAGGCACATCAGGTATCGACGGAAGTACTTCAACAGCAATCGGCGTGAGTTTAAACAACCCAAATAAAATGAATGTTTTATTTTCTGGTGATTTGTCTTTTTTTTATGACCAAAACGCTCTTTGGAACAATTACATCGGTGAAAATGTACGGATTATTGTTTTCAATAACCACGGCGGAGGAATATTTCGAATGATAGATGGACCTGCGAAACAAAAGGAATTAGAGCCTTATTTTGTTGTTGAACAACGTTTAAATGCAAAATTATCAGCAGAGCAATATGGTTTTGATTATTTTTCGGCTAACAACGAAACTGATTTAACAACAGCACTTCAAACATTTTTCACTCCTTCAAACCGTCCTGCTCTACTCGAAATAGAAACTGACGGTATTAAGAATACCGAATTGTTTAAAGAATTTAAGAAGAAATAATGCACAAACTTATCACAATTCTTGGTCCTACTGCTTCAGGAAAAACAAACTTAGCGGTTCATTTAGCCGATAAAATAGACGGAGAAATCATCAGTGCTGATTCTCGTCAAGTTTATAGAGGAATGGATATTGGCACAGGTAAAGATTTAGATGAGTTTGAACTCAATGGCACATCTATCCCTTACCATTTGATAGATACTAAAGAGGCTGGTTACGAATACAATGTCTTTGAATTTCAACAAGATTTTATCCATGTATTTAACGACATCACAAAGCGAGGAAAAACACCGATACTCTGTGGTGGAACAGGCTTGTATTTGAGTTCGGCTTTAGCCAAAGAACAACTTATCGCTGTTCCTGAAAACACGGTTTTGAGAGTAAGCTACCAATCAAAAAACAAGGAAGAACTCATCAAGGAACTCGCTTCATTGAAAACTTTACGTACAAGTATGGAAGATTTTGAAAGAGAGCGAATTGTACGTGCTTTAGAAATTGAACATCACAAAATAAAACACCCTATTGCTCCTGCAATGCCAGAAATAGAACACCACGTTTTTGGGATTGAAATTGAGCGTTCGGAAAGCAAAGAAAAGATAACAAAACGGCTAAAAGACCGATTAGATGAAGGAATGATAAAGGAAGTAGAAACACTCCTTGCACAAGGCGTTTCTGCACAACAATTACGTATGTACGGACTGGAATACCGCTACGTCACTGATTTTATCGAAGGCGAATTGACCTTTAATGATATGTTCCAAAAGCTTAATTCGGCGATTCACCTGTTCGCAAAAAAACAAATGACATGGTTTCGTAAAATGCAAAGGAGCGGAATAGAGATCAACTGGCTCGATACAAGTTTATCGGTAGAAGACAAAGTAAAAAAGATACAGCACAACTAATTTGTGTATTATTTGGAGCTTCCCCTTAGCGACAAACTGATTTTCTATTTTTCATAGAGTAAAACACCGATAAAAACACAGTTAACCGACAAAAAAAAGAGCGGGTCGGGTGTTATCGTTCTCAATCTTTTACTGCGAAGGGCAGTATTATTTAGTCACTTCGCTAATAAGTTTATAGCTCCATTACTCAGGCAGCACACAGAAGTAAAAGGATTTCCACTTCACCCCCTAAGCCGGTTATTGGCTTCTGGCTATTAGCAACTAGCTTCTAGCTGACTTTCTAACGTCTATAAAAACGCAATCACAAACACAAAACACCTCCCCTCCTTTTTTCAAGGAGGGGATTAAGGGGTGGTTTTAGCCACAAGCACAAAAAAAAAGAATAATATAATATAAATAAAGAAGGCGTATCAGTAACCTTAATGACGATTATCGATATGAATTAGCCCCTTAAAGGTTCGGACATTATTATATATCAAAAAGTATAATAAATTTGTAATTATGTCAAAAAGAAGAACGTTTAGCAAAGAAATCTAATTCAGCGAAGTAATAACGGCTTTTCAGTCCTTTTTCTTTATCTAAATCATAGGTTTTTTCTAAGATTTCACCCACTTCGATATTGATTTTTTCTTTGAAAATTGGTCCTTCGTAACAAAAAGAGTGAAACTCACCATTTTCGCCACAAACATCTATACCCTTAGGCAAATCATTGACGAAAGACTCGTTATAATCTCGTCCTACAAACGATTTATCAAGTTTTTCTCCATTAATAGCTACTATCTTAGTCTTAAAACCCAAGTCCATAAAGTCTTTACTGATTTTATCTGTCGGAATATTCCATAAAGGAAATTCCGCTTTAAAACCAACTTCGGCTAACTTGTCTTCCCGGTATTTTCTTAAGTCTTCTAAATAAATGTCGCCAAAAAAGGATGTTTGATACCCTTCCTCTTTTAGTTGGTTGAGTGTAGCACGGTATAAATCATTGTATTCCTCCATCGAAGCGTTTTCTGGTAAAAACATCTTTTTCAAGGGAATACCTATCGATTTTGCTTGAGCATCTAACAAGTCTTCTTTGACGCCGTGCATCGAAATGCGACGGTATTTATCTGATAAAGAAGTGAATAGTAAATCTATCTTCACTCCTTGTTGCAAAGCGTAATAAAGGGCTAAAGAACTGTCTTTTCCCCCACTCCAATTAAAGAATGTTTTCATTTTTTGTGTATGTAAAATACTTGACAGACTTTAAAAACCTGCCAAGTATAGTAATTACTTAACCAATAATTTAGTTACAGACCTTCCTTGTGCCTTCAAAAAGTACATTCCTGTTGTCAAACCAAGCGTTTCAATAGACAAGCTATTTACACCTTCATTTAAGTCTTCCGAATAAACCAATATACCATTCATCGTGTAAATAGAAACCGTAGTTTGTGCTTTTAATGAAATCGTAACCGTTTCAATTGCTGGGTTAGGGTAAACCAACAACTGCTTTCCTTCCACTGAAGACAATGCGTTGATTGTACCTTCATTCAACACAGCAATAGCGTCCAAATCAAAACCTGACGTATTGTATGGTGTTGCATACGGGTCGTTAATGATATTTCCTTGGCTATCTCTTGACGCAAACAATGGATTGATTGCACCTACCGCATCAATAATTTTGACGTGTGTAACTGCATTAATATCTAATCCTGCTGTTCCTGCCAATTCTTTTAAATCAAACGGAGTACCAAAACCTGCTTTGTATTTACCTGCCAAGTTGTGAATATTTCTCGCATCTACCGAACCAAACCCATCAACTTGCGTTGTTGTGTCAGTCAACGAAACAGAAGGGAAACGGAAGTAATTTACTCCGTCAGAAGAAACTTCTACAAATGCTAACTCTAAGAACGTTGCGTTAAAAGAATTTTCAAATACAGCAAAATCATACCCTTCTCCATCTGTAATTGGCGTCCCGAAAGTTACAATAGCCTCTCCTCTATCTCCTAAACTCACGACCGAACTACCCGTTGCTACACCGATAACATCACTTGACGCACCGTGAGTTGCTTTTGTAGAACCATTATATTCTTTTGTTTCATCATCAATTTGAATAAAACCTCTTGTTACTGTCGCTCCTGTTGCCCAAGCTACAATTGCCGAACTGTCTTTTGCTATTGCTGTTGTCGTAGGGTAAGAAACTGGTATTAAATAACTTGGTGAATATTTTGAAATCACAAAAGCGTAATAAGAATTTTCAGCCAATTCTTGTGAAAGTCCGACCCCTGTTCCGTTAGAGCCCAATTGGTCAGTCAAATCGTTTGCTAAAATACTCCAATACACCCCATTTTCTTTTGTTAAAGTGTCAAATGTAATATCGTTTAAAAATGCGCCAGCATCATAAGAAAAATCAGTATAAGCTGTTTGTATTTTTTCTAAGGCATTTCCCAATGTTTCTCCATCAGTAAAATTAACCCCAAAAGCCAAACTATTTTTGTAGTTCTCGTTTTTAAAATCTACCAATACCACCGTTTGTTTATCTCCTGCTCCCACAAAGTACCTTACTTTAGCAATACTTGCATCGTGGTACGTTGGATTTTCTTGGTAAGCATACGGCGCAGATGGCTCTGGATTTGTTGTATTTGTCGTTTCATCTGAATTAAACGCTACACCATAAACCGTATGATTAATCAAAGCATCTGTCAAGACTGAACCTGCTGTCCATCCAGTTAAGCTGGTCGTACTTGAAAAGATATTCCAACTTGCTGTCGCTGTATTTTTTCCTTCTAAACCATAACCCCATTGACTAGGATGCATCTGTATTGTGTCTATTTCAGTTGATTTAAATACTGTAAGGTTAGCATCTGCATCACCGATAGCCTGCACCAAGTCATCAATTGTTTTTGTACCATCGTGCAAATACCCCCAAACTTTAGCTGTTTGGTCGTATGCTGAAGTTGGTTTTAAAGCCAAATACGCCGTATCAGTACCCGAACCAACCCAATATTTAACTTCTGCAGGGTTAATTTGTGCGTGCGAAATCATTGCTGTAAACAGTACAGTCAATACAATTCCTATTTTGATTGTAAATTTTTTCATCATAAACTACTTAATAAATAAAACATTTGTTGGGTTCAATCCTACGTCCACAATTTTGGTAGGATTTATCGAATTTTTATAAATATATACTTTACCAAAACTGGTAAAACCGTTTGCGTCACTGCAATAAATTGAGCCATCACTCGAAGTGTTAATGGCGTATAAAGTTTTTAAGTTTTCTAAATTCAAGACGTCTAAAGCAATTACCTCCGACGAAATAGCATCGTAATAATTGACTTGGCTTTTTGAACTGTTGTAGTTGTAAGAAGCAAGTACCAACGTATCATTTTTTAAAGCAAAAGAAGTCGTTTCGATACCCAGTTTTTTAATTACAGTTTCCGTTGTCGCATCGATAACATAAGTATTTGAGGCGATATCACTATAGTTTCCTCTCGAACTCACATAGACTTTTCCAAAAGCCGAAATTACTTTGTGTGGGTTGATACCTATTTCAATTTTCTTTGTTTCTGTTTTTGTGTTCAAATCAATAACAGAAACTGTTTTGTCGTAATTTGGACTATCTAATCCTCCCGAATTGGCTACAAATAATTTGTTAGTTGAAACTGCCATTTGTTCAGGATTTCGACCAACCGTTACTGTCGCATTAATGGTAAATGAAGTCGTATCGAAACAAATTACCTTACCGTCATAACAACTTACCCACGCTTCGTCACCATCAAAAGTAAGGTAACGAGGCTGACGAGCGACTTTATTGTCAAAAAGAGGTACACGACCAACTGATTTCAAGGTGTATTTATCCAATATTTCTACGTGACTAGAAGTATGTACTACGATATAGATTTTACCGCCATAAACCTGCATATCATTTCCTGTATCTCCTAATTTCTTGCCGTTTACCGTCTCATACACTTTAGTTGAAACAGTATAATCTTCCAAATTTATTTGTGAAAGCGTTGAGTTATTTTGATGCCAAAGTCCTTCATTAAGCACAAGTAATTTTCCTTTAGACGTACCCAAATCTAAAGACGGCTCTTCTTCTGGTGGTTTGATACACGAAGTAAAAACCACTACAAACAAGGTGAAAAGACTATATTTTACCATCATATTGTGAAAATTAAACTTGTCCATATATTTCGCCCTCGCATAGGAAAACTACGCACCAAATGATACTGTTTATTTGTCAGGTTACGCACACTTAATAAATAAGTAACTTCTATTTTTTTCTTAATTTTCAATTTGTAATTCAGTCCTATTTCGTGTAAAGTTACCCCATCAATAAGGTTGTCATAAACATTTTCGGGCAGATAAAATTGATGACCTATAAACTGTCCGTTCCAATAAAAACTTAATTGCGGATTGAGGTGTGCCGTCACTCTCAAATTGATAATTTCTTGTGGTGTAAATACAATTTGTTTGTTGTACGTATTGCTTTCTTTATCGCTTCTGTCTGTTACCTTTTGTAACGTGTAAGCATAACTAATACCTAAGTGACTTTTTCTGATAAGTGGTTTACTTTTATAAAGAATACTTAGTTCAGTGCCATAATTTACAACTTTACCAATATTTCTCATTGACCAAACAAAGAGGTTTTGTGTAGGCACAGCGATGATTTTATTGTCTATTTCACCATAATATCCGTTAAGTGAATAATAAAATTGTTCTGCCCATTTTGATTTAAAAGCTCCTGCTATCCCCAAATTAAATTGGCGTGTCGTTTCAGGAACAAGGTCTTTATTTCCGATATTGTTATAGTACAAATCACTAAAAGTAGGCAGACGGTAACTGGTTTTATAACCTGTTTTCAAATAAATATCTTTGTTTTCAATAAGTTGGTAATTCGCACCCAAATAACCTGTCGTTCGGTGGCGTTTTTTGGTTTCTTCGGCATCGTTATCTTGTACAAATGTCCCCAATAAATTTCCTTCAACAACCAACCTCCCTTTTGTAAATTTAGCACCCAACACCGTATAATTAGCCACTCGGTAAGGCGAACCAGTAATTAAATTGGTTGCCAGCTTGCCATATTCGACATCAGAGACAAGAAAAAACTGGAAGGACTTCACCACTCTATTCAAGCCTAACGAACCGAAAACATTGGTTTGACGGTAGCTATTGAAAATCCCTCCAGTACTATTTGCGTAATATTTATCAGTATAAGTCGTTAAATCGTGGTTAAAGCTACCACGAATAACCTTATTGTATTTCTGTTTTTTGGTTTGGTAAGCAAACTGTAAAATACCTTGTTGAGCCGATACATCTTGCCCATTTTGAGGGTTGTACAATATCACTGCCCCAGGTAATTCTTGTTCAGAAAGACGGTAAACGCCATTAATTTGAAGTTTTCGTTTGGTATTTTCGTTCTGCCAATTTGCCTTAAAAAGATGGCGTTGGTAATTAGAATGTTCTCTCGTTAATTCTTTACGCTCCCCTTCTTCAGTTACTTTGTAAGGGTAATTTCCTTTGCTAAATAAACTTTCGTAAACCACTCCCAGAGCCGAACTGTCACTTGTTTTGGTAAACAAATTGAAGTAAGGTTGGTACGATTGAAAGCTCCCTACTCCTATTCCCGCAATGACTTTACGTTTTTTATTCTTCAAAAAAGCCATTGGGTTTTCTTCAAAATTGATGCTGTTGTTGTAAGCATACGTTTTGGCAGAAGAAGTCACATCGGCAACCGAACCGATATTGAATTGAATGGCACTAATACCCAAAGTAGAAATAGAAGACAAGTCAACCTGTCCCGATTTTTGGTCGGTAAGTAAATTATTATTCAACAAAATAGCCGTATGTTGACCACCCAAACCACGGACAGACACCGTTTTCAAACCGCCTATTCCTCCGTAGTTTTTGATATGTACACCAGGCACTTTTCTCAACACCTCATTAACCGTAGGTGAGTTTTCTTGTTGAATAGTCTGGTAATCTATCGTGTGCGTCGTCCCTGTAGCATACAAATTATCTAACGAATCATTGCTTAGACGCACGTATTCCAACACCACTTCGTCCAAAACGACGACAGTATCTACCGTTTGAGCCTCACTAAATGGAGCAAAAACGAAGAATAAAATTAATACTAAATAAAACTTCATCCACAAATAATTTGCGAATCAGCATAGATGAACGATTTGTAACGAATCACGCCTCCTCCGTCTATTACCTTTTCACCGAAAGTAATAAATTAAAGATTTAAGGCAGGTCTTCTGACTCACTCCCTTCAAATTTACCTTCCCACCCTTTCGGGCAGTGATATTGCAGTATTTGAAGTTTACAGAGTTTACAGCTACGGGAATAGTTTAGGACTCACACCTAATTCCCTTTTAATCTCGATTTGAAGATTTACAAATCAAGAACCCTAATTCGAGTGCAAAACTAAACCAATTTATACCAACACAAAAACATTTCGTCTATTTTATTTGGCGCTTCCCCTTTCCAACGAACTGATTTTTCAGTTTTTCATAGAGTACAACACCGATAGAAACAAAGCTAACCGACAAAACCAAGAGCGGGTCGGGTGTTATCGTTCTCAATCTTTCACTGCGAAGAGCGCTATCATTTAGCCACTTCGCTAATAAGTTTATAACTCCATTATTCAGGCAGCACACAGAAGTAAAAGGATTTCCACTTCACCCCCTAAGCCGGTTATTGGCTTAGGGCTATTAGCAACTAGCTTCTAGCTAACTTTCTAACGCCTATAAAAACATAATCACAAACACAAAACACTTCCCCTCCTTTTTTCAAGGAGGGGACTAAGGGGTGGTTTTCGCTACAAACACAAAAAGCTCAGTATGACAAACCATAGAGCTATCACACCACAACAAAACACTACCCACTAAAAAACAACAAAATAACTACCAGCCCACTACTGAATTTCCGTATATTTGTTTATAAAGAAACAATACAATGTCAGAATTTAAGGAGAGATATGTAAACCCATTTACCGATTACGGTTTTAAACGATTATTTGGAGAAGAGCCAAATAAAGATTTACTATTAGACTTTTTAAATGAGTTATTAACCGAAGAACAAGGTAAAATCACTGAACTGACCTACCTTAAAAATGAAAACTTAGGTGCTACTGAACTTAACAGAAAAGCCATTTTTGACTTGTATTGCACAAATGAAAAAGGAGAAAAATTCATCGTTGAGTTACAGAAAACTAAGCAAAAATTCTTTAAAGACAGAAGTTTATATTACGCCACTTTCCCTATAAGAGAGCAAGCTATTACGGGTAGTGATTGGAATTTTGAACTAAAAAAAGTTTATACAATAGCAATATTAGACTTTGTATTTGATGAGGATAAAAATGAGCCTGAGAAGTTTAGGTACGATGTTAAGCTCATTGACAAAGAAACAAAAAAAGTATTCTATGATAAGCTAACTTTTATTTATTTGGAAATGCCCAAATTTAATAAGAAGGCGAATGAATTAGAAACTCGATTTGACAAATGGCTTTTTGTATTAAAAAACCTACATAAATTAGACAGGGTACCAAGTCAGTTGAAAGAGAATATCTTTTTAAAGCTTTTTCAAACTGCCGAAATAGCAAAATTCAGTAGAGAAGAACACCAAGACTATGAAGATAGTTTGAAATACTATAGAGACATTAAAAACTCCTTAGATACAGCTAGAGAAGAAGGGGAGCTAAAAGGAAAAATAGAGGGCAAGCTAGAGGGTAAACTAGAGGGCAAGCTAGAAGGCAAGCTAGAAATTGCTAAAAGTATGCTCAAGAAAGGAATGGAAACTACCTTAATTCAAGAAGTCACAGGTTTATCTAAAAAGGAGATAGAAAATCTGTAAACCATAAAAAAGCCTTAACGAGTATTCGTTAAGGCTTTTTTATTATCAGACAAATTGTCAAGCTGATTATCCTTTCTCCTACAACTCAGCGATTAGTCTTTTAAATAGCAAAGTCATTCTTGGCTCTGCGGTCATTGCTGCTTTGATGATTTTATCGATAGAACACGGTTCTAAGGCACTTGGATAACACAAATCCGTGATTACAGAAACGGCAAAACAAGGAACCCCCATGTGACGTGCCACTATTATTTCGGGTACAGTGGACATACCAACAGCATCAGCCCCGATAACTGACAAATACTTGTACTCAGCAGGTGTTTCTAAATTCGGACCAGTTACACTGGCATAAACACCTTGAAACGCAGGTATTTTTTCTTCTTGTGTGATTTTAACAGCTTTTTCTAATAAGGTTTTGTCGTAAGTAGCAAACATATCTGGCCATCGAGGACCTAATTCGTCTATGTTTTTACCTACTAAAGGGTTTTCTGGTAACAAATTGATATGGTCATTTATCAGCATCAAGTCACTGTGCTTAAATTGAGGGTTAATCCCTCCTGCTGCGTTTGACACGAATAAATTGCCAATTCCTAATAATTTCAAAACACGAATAGGAAAAGTCACTTCATCCATCGAATAGCCTTCGTAGTAATGAAACCTACCTTGCATTACTACTACTGGTTTGTTTTCTAATAAACCAAAAATCAGTTTCCCTGCGTGTTCTTCAACCGTAGAAACAGGGAAGTTAGGAATTTCTTCGTACGAAAAACTGTATTTTATTTCTACATCGTTGATAAGTGAACCCAATCCTGTACCTAAAACAATACCTACTTCGGGCTGAAATCCACTTATTTTGTCTTTAAGAAACTGTGCGGTCTCTTTTATCTTGTTTAGCATTGCTACAATTTATATTTAACGAAAAATGATTTCTTACCGAATAAGCCTTTTTTACCAACAAAATAAACCATTCCGTCTTTAAATAGAGTAAAAGGTCGGCTTACTGTTAGCTTGTTCGGATTATCTAAACGTTCATTTCTATTTACAACGCCATTTACATAATCTATCTCGATAAATCGGATATGATTAAGTAAAGTCGAGTTACTCCCTTCTGCCATTATCAGTTGCAATAAACCGTGATCTGGGTGATGATTTACCGAATAAGAAATCGTGTTTAGACCATCGGTAGCATCAATATCTTGGTTTTTGATGATACCTTGTTTGTAAATCAGTTTATTGTTTTTATCGAAAACAAACAAAATCAATGTACCTGCTTTTACTCGTCCGATACGAGGTATCCAATTTTCTAATTCCTCTACCATTTCTGGTTTGTATTCAAACTCTGTACTCAATATATTTCGTTCTTCGACAATAATAATACGGTTAGAATCAGTGTCAATAAAGAAATCTGTTAACTCGTAATGGTACCAATCTTTGTCTAAGTTCGGTATATTTTTTTCTTTTTGCTGACGTAGCAATTCGTTTTTAAATGTCGATTCAAATGATTGAAACCTCGATTCGTCCACTTTTTCTTTTAAGAAATTGAACCTTGAAAACGTAATCCCCACAAACGATTTGTTCTGACGGTTGAGCTTAGCCATATACAAATGGTCAACATCTTGTTGCCACAACATCAGGTTGTCTCTTGTACTGTTGGTGGTGTAAAGTCCTACATATTTATAATCTTCTGTTTTGAGGTGAAACCGAACAGTTACCACTCTCCCATTTTCATTTGCCTTGTACAAAATCACCTCTCCTTCGTTATTTACACCCATTCCGTAGCAAATGTAATAATCATCAACAGGAATTCGTCCTTGCTCTACCACGTGGAAATTACGGTCATAAACTTTAGCGTTTACCCATAATTTATCTTTGCTATAATCGTAACGATAAACCATTATTTTAGATGAATCGGGACTGTAACTCACCTGGTAGCGAAACTCTAAAGGCACGACATAATGTGCGTATTGAATAGCCAACAACGCACTTTGAAACGTTTCTTTAACCATTGCTTTACTGTCTCTCGACTCCCATTCAGCGATAGTGTCCGAAATAATAGTATCCGATTTTAGCCAATCTCCTGTTTTTTTATCCAACTCGGCACGAGAAATATATGCCACACGTGTTTCTGGATTGTACCCATTGATAAGCACATAAATATGTGTCTCCAATTCAAAAAAGTCTAACAAATCTTCATTAGGTGCCGTTGTTATATTTGAATGCCAAACGGACTCCAAATTGGTATTGTAGCGAGATACAGCATAAGAAGACGTACGGTTTTGTTTCCCATCAACCCTCGATATCGTACAAATATCTTCGTCTATAAAGAAACTGTGTTGCATAAAATTAGCATCAACATTTCCTTTCAATTTAAAAGGTATAGACTGTTGGATTTGCCCAAAAACAAAAGGAATAAATCCTAAAAATAAAATAAGTACGCTTAGTATTCTCATCATTATAAAATATTGTCCGTTAGTTTACGCATTTAACTCTTCAATAAACGAAGTTATTGCGTCATAAATCGTTGTTAATTCTTTTTCCGTGATTACATACGGTGGAAAAATGTAAATCACATTACCCAAAGGACGTAATAAAATATTTCTTTCTAAGAAATAATTATAGATTTTAAACTTCAAATCGTTAAAATAACTGCTGTCCTGTTGTTTTATCTCAATAGCCAAAACCGTTCCAACTACATCTACTCGCTTCAATAACGTATTGTTTTCTATCTTTTTTTGAAAATCAAGATGGCATTTATTGATAAGTTTTATTTGGTTTTGTGTCTTGTCTCTCAAAAATATTTCTAAACTTTTTACTGCAATTGCACAAGTCAAAGGGTTTGCCGTGTAGGAATGCCCGTGGTAAAATGTCTTTTTGATATCTTCCGAATCAAATGCCGAAACAACCTTTTCATTGATTAAAGTCAATCCTAATGGCAAAATACCTCCTGTTATCCCTTTAGATAAACACATCAAATCTACCGTGTTCTCACAATACTCCATTGCGACCAACTTCCCCGTTCGCCCAAAACCAGTCATTACCTCGTCAGCAACCGTCAATACGCCATTTTCTTTGGCTATAAGAAGTAATTTGTCCAATGTTTTTGCCGAATACGCACGCATTCCTGCCGAACCTTGTAATAAAGGTTCAAAAATAAACACGGCTATCTCCCCTGTTTCACACAAATTGGTAAATTGAGCAAGTACTTCTTTTTCATTTTGAAGTGTTGGTAAAGGAATCTGTTCGACTTCAAAAAAGAAAGAATTAAACGCAGAAAAGAAATCACTTTTCCCCGCCAAAGACATCGCTCCAAACGTATCTCCGTGGTAAGCACCATCCAAAGAAATCACTTTCTTTTTAGGTTTTCCTAAGTTATGATGGTATTGGATAGCGATTTTCAAAGCGACCTCTACAGAAGTAGAACCATCATCAGAGAAAAATGCCTTATCAAAATCTCCTTTTATATGTGTAATCAAATTTTCTGCCAATTGGATAGCTGGCTCGTGGGTAAAACCTGAAAATATGATATGGTCAATTTTATTAAATTGTTCTTGAAAAGCATCTGCCAATTCTTGCTCGCCGTGTCCGTACATATTGACCCACCACGAAGAGATTGCGTCTAATACTTGCGTACCATCTTCCAATTCCAAATAAACACCTTTGGCTTTTTTGACTGGTAAAATCGGGAATCCACCTTTTAAAGGCGAAAAAGGATGCCAAATTACTTGTTTATCTCTTGCTAATAAATCACTCATCTAAAAACTCTTTTTAACTAATGGTGCATATTTTTTTATGAAATCGGCATCAATTTGTTTTTCTTGGTCTATTCTAAATAAAAAAGGCACGTTGGAATGAGCTAAAATAACTGATTCCGTTGCTTTATTTTCTGCACCGTTAAAAATAATACCTTTTATCTTTATTCCTTTGTCTTGCAACGCTTTTATTGTCAATAAGGTATGGTTGATGCTTCCTAAATAATGATTAGAAACCACCACACATTCGGCACGTACGACCTCTATAAGATCGATAATCAATTCGTTTTTATGATTAATTGGCACAAAAACACCTCCCGCTCCTTCAATAATCAGATTTTCTGTTTGGGGAACGTGAAATTTATCCAACTCCACCTCTACTCCATCGATTCGAGCCGACTCGTGAGGCGAACAAGCGGTGTTGAGTTTATAAGTTTCAGGATATATCTTTGCTTGAAGAACTAATTGCCTGATATAATCACTATCTGCGGGTTCTCCCGCTTGAATTGGCTTCCAATAAGCATAATCCAAAACGGAAGTCAATAAAGCACTCACTACCGATTTCCCCGAATCTGTTCCTATTGCCGTAACAAAATAATTCATAAATTACTTACTCAAAAACGCTAAAACATTCTCTCCATCAGGAAAATCAAACAAATCGGGACATTGAGCCTGACCAAAAGCCACTGTTCGCTCAAATATGTTTTCTGAAGCAACTACCACTTGTATTTTCTCATTTTGTTCGGCTAACAATGCTTTCAGCTTGTTTTTATCATTGTATTCTTGGTAATACAACACGCCCACAGGACTAAATAACTCCTCTTGTTTTTGAGCCAATACCACTCCATTATCTAAGTGTTCTTTGCTATTCACCAAAAACACCGCCTTATAATAGTCGTAATTGTTGTTGTACTTCGAATGCATCGACAAATCACGGTGTTCTTCCTCGATAATTTTCAAGATAGGTGTCATATCGTAACCTTCAGGAACAAAAAGTTTCGTCACATTTCTACAACCCAAACCAAAATATTGTGTAATATCTTCCGCCAAAGCCTGTAATTGCTTCTCCATCTCCTCTCCTGTCAATACAGCAACAGACGTTCTATTTTTTCTTATAATATGAGCAACTTTAGCAAAATATTGCTCAAAATAACGCGAGGTGTTGTCGCTCCCTGTCGCTACAACCGCATCCAGCTTATTCAAATCAAACCTTTCTGTAAACTCTATGAGCGACGCAAAATCACCATCAATGGCAATCAACTCATTCACCAAATACTTTATCAAGCGTTCATCTTTAGACGAAAGTTTCACCACAGCCTTCCCTCCGCTCAATAACACATAAAGAATATCTTGAAAACCAACAGCAGGAATATTCCCAGCCAAAATCAATCCGACAGTTTTTCCTTGTTCTGAATAATACGTATCCAAAGCTTTTTTCAAATCTTCGGACTTTAACAACATAGAAATCCCCTTAATCGACGTTAAAATATTCTTTTCAGTAAACCATAAGTTTTCATTTGAAACATTTAACAAGAAATCCTCATTTTCTACTTTATCAAAAGACAGTAGTTTTATTTGGAGCTTTTCAAGCCCTGACAAAATTTTATTCGGTAGCATAAAACAAATTTACCAAAAAGTGAATATTATTTTGCAAAAACCGTAGTTATATCTACTTTTACGGCAAGAAATAAATAAATAATCGAAAGATGGCTATTATTATAACCGAAGAATGTATCAACTGTGGGGCGTGCGAACCAGAATGTCCGAACACAGCGATTTACGAAGGCGGTGTTGAATGGAACTATTCAGACGGTACTTCATTAACAGAAATCGAATTAGAAGACGGTTCGGCAATGGACGCTTCCGATAAGCAAGACCCGATTACAGGAGGAGCTTTTTGGAGCAGACGGCGATGAACTTTATTACATCGTCCCTACCAAATGTACGGAATGTGAAGGATTTCACGAAGAACCACAATGTGCAGCGGTTTGCCCTGTAGATTGTTGCCCTCAAGACCCAGACGTCGAAGAGACACAAGAAGAACTATTGGCTAAAAAATCTTGGCTACACGCCGAATAACAATATACGTTTAAAACTTCTAAGCCTTCAATTTCCGATTGAGGGCTTTTTTGTTTAACCTTTAATTATTATTCAGAAATAAGAAAACTCAAATATGAAAACATTAAGTGATTATAACTTTTCAGGAAAAAAAGCAATTGTTCGTGTAGATTTTAACGTTCCTTTGAATGACAAATTCGAAATTACGGATGAAACAAGAATAAAAGCGGTCATTCCTACAGTTGAGAAAATACTAAAAGATGGTGGTTCAGCTATCTTAATGTCGCATTTAGGTCGTCCAAAAAATGGTCCTGAAGACAAATCATCTTTAAAGCACCTTGTTACTCGTTTGAGCGAAGTTTTTGGAACAAAAGTAAAATTTGCTTCTGATTGTATCGGAGACGATGCCAAAACATTAACTGCAGGGTTAAAAGACGGAGAAATCTTATTGTTAGAAAACTTACGTTTTTACAAAGAAGAAACTGCTGGAGACAAAGATTTCGCTAAAAAATTAGCTGATTTAGGAGCTGACATTTATGTAAATGACGCCTTCGGAACAGCACATAGAGCACACGCCTCTACTTCTATCATTGCTCAGTTTTTTACTGACAAATGTTGTGGTTTTGTAATGGAAGCCGAATTAGCTAACGCTGAAAAAGGTTTTAGGAAACCCTCAACGTCCGTTCACTTCTATTATGGGAGGAGCAAAAGTTTCTGACAAAATCTTAATTATCGAGAAATTACTTGACGTAGCTGACAATATCATTATCGGTGGAGGAATGAGTTATACATTCGTCAAAGCATTGGGCGGAGAAATCGGTCAATCACTTTGTGAGTTAGATAAATTAGATTTAGCACTTGAGTTAATCCAAAAAGCGAAAGACAAAGGTGTACAATTGATTTTCCCAGATGATACAATTTGTGGAAATGATTTCTCTAACGATTCTGACATCTTAGAAGTTAAAAGAGGAGAAATTCCTGACGGATGGGAAGGAATGGACATCGGTCCTTTGTCTCGTATCAAATTTGATAAAGTAGTAGCAAGTTCTAAAACTATTCTTTGGAATGGACCTATGGGAGTTGCCGAATTTTCAAAATTTGCAAACGGAACAATCGAAATGGCTAAATCTGTTAAAAACGCAACTAAATCAGGTGGTTACTCATTGATTGGTGGTGGAGACTCAGCAGCAGCTATCAACAACTTAGGTTTTGGAAACGACGTTTCTTACGTATCTACAGGTGGAGGAGCATTATTAGAATATATGGAAGGAAAAGTTCTTCCTGGTGTAGCCGCATTAGATTAATCGCTACAAAACAACAAAATACAGAAAGCCGACCATTCATTTGGTTGGCTTTTTTTATGCTTAAACCATACGGAACTGTTCTATGTGTATTAGAAATTAAAATACATATTATTATTATTATTATTATTATTATTTGTGTTTTCAGGACTAACTAAAAATCGACTATTAGGGCAATCAAATACTGGCTCCTTGACGGTAACATCTGTAATAAATACAACTTGGTATTTAGAAAAGGTGGCTGTGTTCCATTTAAAAGTTGGTAAAATAGCCTATAAATTTTCAATCTTTCAAATTAGAATAATTAGTTAGGTAAATTTGATAATTCACCTCTCTTTTCATAAAATCACTCCAGGAAGTATGGCTATGAAATGATTCATCAAAGAAATCAATTGAACTTTGTTTTAAAGACTCAATTAGAGTAAACCAATT
>CBDCZI010000012.1:0-3462 GCA_965224495.1 Cytophagales bacterium
TTATTAAACCCATAAAAAATAGAGAGAGAAACAAACTCACAGGAGTTGCTACTATTTTTTTCCAAAGTGCGGTATCTCTTTTCCAAATAAGGTAAAGACCGATTGGAGGTAAAAAAATACAAGAAAGGATAATGACTTTTTTGTTCTGTAAAAAACTGTTCATATTCATTTATTTGTGATTGACAAAGAGTAAATGAATATCAAAAAAAGAGGGGTGACACCTATAATTCCGATATTCGGCATCTCTCAGGCATCGACAAACGCCACAATGAACAGAATACAGTCTTACAGACACACCCCATTCGGGGCGGTCTCAACTGTTTCTCTCATTTAAAATTTGTCGATTTTGGAGATGAGAAACGTTTTAAACGCTAATATTTTATTAAGTGCAATTTAATAGTTATATCATTTATAACATATTCCGTTACAAATTATTTTCTTTCATTAATGCTTCATATTTACTTTGGTCTAAGTCAATAAAGGCAAATTGGTTTTGGCATTGGGACTCGATAACTTTTTGAGGGTTTGTTTCTCCTGTTTGTAGGTTGGCTAACTGTGTGAAAATCCACATAGCTGTTTTTATTTTTATAGCTTCATTTTCGCTATTCAGACAAGAAACAATTGCTTCAAATGACAAACCTCTTAAACTCAATAGGTCAATCTCACATTGCCTTTGTGTTTCAGCCATCAATTTATTTAGATAAGACTGGTAATTGATAGCCTCCGACCAATTGTAAAGTGTTCCTCTATCTATTTTTAGTTCTTGTGCTATTTGCGTGATGCTTTTACCTGTGATTTGTAATTGAACAGCCCTTTCTTGCTTTGGAGTAAGCCCTGTCAATGGATTTGTATTTTTCATTCTGTTGAATTTTGTTGATTTATGTTGATTTAATCCGTGTATTTTCTTCTCTTTTCTCTTGCTGTTTTCAATAACTCACTCATTTCAAAATATTTGTTATGTATTTCTTCTTCTGTCAATTTCTCAAAAGTATCATCTGTACTCTTAATTTTTGTGAGGTTACAAAAGAGAATAATCAAAAGAGAAATAATCAAATTTATTCTGTCATTTTCTATTTGAGATGCTTTGAAATAATCGTTTCGTTTGAGTAGTTCCGATATGTACAAGTCTTTTCTTTCCAATGCTAATGCTATTCTCATTCTTGTGGGTTAATTTCTGCGGACTCCTCTATTAATAAATTGATGGCTTCTTTTTTCAACGCTTCAAAATGATTGGTTGAAAACCTGTACCATAAGTTTCCTTTTATTGTAGAGTTTCGCCGTACGATTTTTCTAATTGTAGCCCACCGTAATGAACATACACGCATTTCTATAACACTGTCCAGTCTGTCAAGTTTTTGATTGGTTTTATTTCATTATTATTGTTATAAGCGATTAAGAAGTCAGCTAAATAACCATTAAGGGAGGCTTTAGTTTTCAGTTTCACAAAAAAAAAGCGGTCGGTTTATTTTTCGGTTAACCAGAGTTTAGAGGGGTCGGTTTACTTTTTTTTTGTAAACGGTGTAATCTCCGAAACATTTTTTAACCCTGTATTCTATACCTCTGTGTTTCCGAATACCATTACCTATTTTCATATTTTCAGTAAAGCTGTATAATTCATATCAACAATTATTTTAATCAACTTTCTTGCTCTAATCTCTTTCCTGTTAGTGCGATTGGTTTTGTATTCTTTCGATAGCCAGTAACTACAAACCCTTTTTATTTTCCTTATCCAGTCGGTCGGGGCGTGTATTTCTTTTTGTTGCAATTGGTCTGTAAAACTTCCCTTACTTCCTTTCTCTTGGTAGTCGATGGATAGGTTTATATTTTTCTTAGTGATGCCATTTTGAAGTTTTGACAAATTGAGATTTTCTATCTCCTCTTGACTCTTTCCTTTTTTTATTGGTTCTCTTTTGACCGTTCATTTTGTTATTACATTTCTTGGAGCAATACTTAGCCGTTGTTCTTTTCGTGGTTATTTCTTTACCGCAACATTTACAAACTCTCTTTTTTGGTCGTAATAAAAAACCTTTGATTTTTTAGGGGTAAAAACAGGGTCTTTTGTAGTGCTTTCTTTTGATGGTTCTGAAAATGGTAATACCCCCCAAAAACATACTAAACTACTAGTGTCTTTAGGGGGTGTTTTGCTTCGGCTGTTAGTTTTTTCAATAGTTTCAAAGCGTGTTTTTAGGGGGTGTTTTTTCGGCTGTTAAGTTTTTAGAGATTGTCTGTATTTGGTTCGTAATATCTCTAAACCTTGTACTTGTTTCGTAGCGTTTGATAGTGTTGTAAAATCTCTTGTTAGCATCTTTTCTCTTCTCCTTATTCATCATTCCATAAGGGTTAACTTTAGCCGAACCATCCAACCAAAAGACGGAATTACGCATCCTTTCAAAATCTATCGTTTTTGATTTTGTCATTGCTTCCCAGTTCATACCACCGTCACAAAAACGCACCATTTCCCAAACCTCTTTTATTCTTTCAGTAATTCCTTTTTGTGAATTTGGGTTTAAGAGGTCGGCAACTACAGAAATACCATACGGCTCTAAAAGTTTACTTCTTAAATATTTGACTTCGATAGTTAAGAGGTGTTTTGTTTTGGGGTATATTTTCAACAACCAATTTGAACCAAACTGTTTAGATAGGTGAAATTTCCCGTTCTCATCTTCTTTTCTGTCAAAAATCTTGTTATTGATAGATATTATTCCGTTTACAATTATCTCGTTGTCGTAATCGGTTGGGATTAGTACCCGTGTTTCTAAGGTGTTAAATCCAGTTTCGTATAAATCAATGCTAAATTTATCTTCAAGGTCTTTTAGTACCGTTTCAAGTTCCAACCTGCTTAATTGGTGGGCGTTTCCGTTCCCGTTGTTCCAATAATTAGCAAATGAACCCGTAAAAGATGCAGTTGTTATTCCTTCTTTGTTGGTGCTTATCCTAAATGTTAGACCGTTATATTCTGCTTCAAGTCTTGTGTTTGGTGTTATTGTAAATGTGCTTTTCTCTACCTCATAACATTCATCAACTGGTTTTTTTTACCCAGTCAAATATAAGTATCGAATCATAGTACCAACTTTTAGCGGTGCTTATGCAAATAGGTATCTTGAACCCATCAAAGTCTAATATGTTACACCCCGTATGCACCGCCTAACCTCTATTAATCGACTAATTTTGAAAGTGCTTTTTCCATATTGACCTGTAAAAAAGTCAATATCTCATCATCTTCAACATTGCTGTAACATCGAATAGCAATAGAACACATACAATCCCAAACAAACTTATCGGATTCCTCCTCTTTTTTAGTGCTATTTGTTTCCCTTGTGGCAATTGGGTAGTCTTTGACAAAATTGTATAACTTTTCGAGTGGCTCAATAGTCAATACTCCACCAGTAATCAAAGAGACTACTTCCAATTCGTCCAGTATATTTTGAATGAAGATGATTCGTTCTTGTGTACTTGGTCGCA
>CBDCZI010000013.1:0-44913 GCA_965224495.1 Cytophagales bacterium
TAAAATAGAAAATGACAATAAACTTTTTAATGCGATTTTAAAATCAACACAAGATTTAATGTTCTTTAAAGATGAGAACCTACATTATTTAGGAGGAAATGAAGCTTTTTTAAATTTTATAGGGCAGTCCAAGGAGAACCTTATAGGGAAGTCAGATTTTGATTTTTTCTCTAAAGAAGAGGCTTCTTTTTTTAACGAAAAAGACAAGGACGTATTGAGTAGTAATGAAAGAATCTCTAATACAGAGAATGTAGGTGATGGTGTCTGGTTTACTAACAGAAAAAACACCCTTTGAGTATGAAAAAGGGAAAATAGGTCTTATAGGAGTCAGTCGAAACGTTACAGAACTTAAACAAGCAACCGCTAAAGCCGAAGAGGCGACAGTGGCTAAAAGTCAGTTTTTAGCGACGATGTCTCACGAGATACGTACACCGATGAATGCCATTATTGGTTTGTCAGACTTGGCGTTAAGAACAGAATTGAATCCAAAGCAACACGATTATTTAACTAAAATAGACCGTTCGTCTCACGCTTTGTTAGGGATAATTAATGATATATTAGACTTCTCAAAAATAGAAGCGGGTAAATTGACAATAGAACAAACCGAGTTTGATTTGGAACAGGTAATGGATACTGTTGCTAACCTAATAGCTCAAAAATCTTTTGATAAGTCTCTTGAATTCGCCATTCATATTGATAAAAATGTACCATTAAGTTTGATTGGCGACCCTTTACGAATAGGGCAAATTTTAACAAACTATTGTAGTAATGCGGTAAAGTTTACCGAAAAAGGAGAAGTAGTTGTTTCAGCAACGGTAGCTAAAGAAACAGATACAATGGTACTTGTGCAATATGCGGTAAAAGACACAGGAATAGGGCTTACACCAGCACAACAAGCCAAATTGTTTAAGGCGTTTTCTCAGGCAGACCAATCGACTACTCGAAAATATGGAGGTACAGGGTTGGGTTTAACTATTAGCAAACAATTGGTTGAACTGATGGGAGGCGAAGTGTGGTTGGAAAGTGAAAAGGGCGTAGGTAGTACGTTTTACTTTACCACCGAACACAAAAAACAAGCAATTCAGAAACGAAAAGAACACAAGGTTGCTGTTGATTTGAGAGGAAAGAAAATCTTGGTTTGTGATGATAACGCAACAGCAAGAATAATATTAACAGAAATTTTAGAAACACTTTGTTTTGAAGTAGTTACTGTAAGATCAGGAGAGGAGGCTATTAGTTACCTTTCTCGCTCACCCAATGAGATTGATTTGGTTATTATGGATTACCAAATGGCAGGAATGAATGGTCTTGAAGCATCAAATATTATTCTGAAAAACAAGTCGATAAAACCACCTAAAATTATTTTGATATCAGCCTTTGCTGATGAGGAAGTGGTGAAAGAAGCAAAAGCTATTGGTATCAATAAATATGTTGCTAAACCGATTTACCATTCTACAATTTTTGATGGTATTATGGAAGTTTTTGGAAAAGAGGTTGTTTCTAAAGGACTAGTTAACAAAGATTATGCTTCTCAATTAGAAGAAGTGAAGGGTATCAGAGGAGCTCGTGTGTTGTTGGTAGAAGACAATGAAATAAACCAGCAAGTAGCATCCGAATTGTTAGAAACCTTTGATTTGTATGTCGATATAGCTGAAGATGGGCAAGAAGCGGTAGATAAAGTAAAAAACTCGGGTAGCCCAAGTAAATATGACATTGTATTAATGGATTTGCAAATGCCAGTAATGGATGGTTACCAAGCAACCCAAGAAATAAGGGAACTTACAGCATACAACGATTTACCTATTGTGGCAATGACTGCAGATGTAATGGATGGTGTAAAAAAGAAGTGTACCGATTTAGGAATGCAAGATTTTGTAACTAAACCGATTAACCCAACAGATTTGGTTGTTGCTTTAAAAAAATGGGTGAAACCAGGTAAACGAAGTTTTAAAGAGAAAAAAACAAAACAAGAAATTCTTGAAATCCCTCAACTAGCGAGTATTGACACCGCCGAAGCGTTAGGGCGATTAAATAATAATGTTGGTCTGTTTGTGCATCTTTTGACCAAGTTTCATAAAGATAACCAAAGGGTTATTATTGAATTGAAAGAGGCTGTAGAAAAAGAAGATTTTGGATTAGCCAAACGATTGATACATACGTTGAAAGGAGTGAGTGGGAATTTGAGTGCGGTAGTTTTGCATAACCAAGCAAAAAAAGTAGAATATTTGATAGAAGACAAACAGTTTTCTGCTTTTTATGTAGAGTTACCTATTTTAGAAAGAGAATTGAAAAGTTTATTTACAGAAATTGCACAAGCGATAGATTTAGATAAAAAAGAAAGGGTCAAAGAAGTAAATAGAGAAGTATTACTGACTCTGTTTTCCGAAATGGAAAGTCTGTTAGCTAAGAAAAGTCCCAAAGCGAAGAAAATGTTGCCTCAATTAGCAGAAGCAGGTTTGTCAGGCAAAGCGTTTGATGATTTGAAGAAATATTTAAGTAAGTACAACTTTAAAAAAGCATTGCTTGTTGTAGAAGAAACAATAAGTACCTTAAAATAGGTATTGAATAAAAGATATAGTATGAAATCAATTAATAAATCAAATAGATATATCAAACTGTTATTGGCATTGCTCTTAGTGGCAAATGTCTTTATTTTTTGGAGAGTGAAAGAAAATCAAAAAAAGCACTCTTTCAAAACGCAGATTTGATGCGTAAACAATTAGAGCATAACATAAAAGGAGGTATTGATGCCGTTGGATATTTGGGGAATATCGCAGAAGATGTAGTGAAAAATGACCACCCGATAGTTTATGCTACGCAAATAAAAGAATACGATGATAAAGGGAATTATGCGTTAGACGATGTGTTTGGTGCTAAGGTAGCGTATGAAGATAAAGTGAATATTATCGGTTGTTCAGGTTTGAAAACAGATAAAAATACTTTACAAGAAATGGAATTGGGCGTTCATTTGATTACCTCTTTTAAGTCGATAAAAAAACAAAATGAAAGTTATGCGTGGGTGTATTATTATTCAGATAAAAATTTCTTTACTATTTACCCTTTTGTTGAAGGGAAGGACTTTGTTTTGCCACCAGAACTGAAATTATTACCCGCCTTTCAATACGGTACGCCTAAACTAAACCCGAAAAGAGAATTGTATTTTTCTCCCTTGTATTTTGATGGAGGAGGGCAAGGTTTGATGGTTACTTTAGGTAAACCTGTTTATCAAGAAAATAAGTTTTTAGGAATAGTCGGTTTGGATATTACCTTAGCATCTCACAATGATTTACTTAAAGAATTAGATTTTTTAGGAAACAGTAGTCTTATTTTGAGTAAAGAAAATGATATTATCGGTTACAATAAAGTGGCAGGAGCAGTAACAACCAAACTACTTTGTGCAGATAGTTTAATAACTAAAGAGTTGGTGTTTGCTGAAAAAACAGAAAAAGAAGTACGATTGGTAAAAGGAAACTATGTGTACAGTCAACCTTTCAGTAATGCACCGTGGCGGTTTGTTTATTACAAAAGTTCAAACAAGATGTATTTAAAAGCATTTTTAAATACATTACCGTTGTTTGTGTTGATGTTTTTACTTTATAATATTGGTAAATTAGTCAAACACCTACACCAATCAAAAGAAGAACTAATTGTAGCAAAAGAGCGAGCAGAAGACGCAACACGAGCAAAAAGTCAGTTTCTAGCTACGATGTCGCACGAGATACGTACGCCAATGAATGCCATTATTGGTTTTTCAGACTTGACATTACGAACTGACCTAACCCCAAAACAACAAGATTACCTCACTAAAATTGATACTTCATCACAAGCGTTATTAGGTATTATCAATGATATTTTAGATTTATCAAAAATAGAAGCAGGTAAATTGGAGGTCGAAAACATTGACTTTGATTTGAATAACGTAATCAATAGCGTATCAAATTTGGTTTACCTAAGAGCAGATGCTAAAGGAATTGAATTTGTGATTGATGTTCATAAAGATGTACCCTTAAACTTGGTGGGTGACCCCTTGCGTGTCGGACAAGTGTTGACAAACTATTGTGGTAACGCCATCAAATTCACCGATGAAGGAGAGGTGGTTGTAAGTGTTAAATTAGTTAAACAAACAGAAACCACAGCGACTATAGAGTACTCGGTAAGGGATACTGGAATTGGATTAGACGTGGCTGAGCAAAAGAGATTATTTCAAGCATTTACCCAAGCTGACCAATCTACCGCACGAAAATACGGAGGTACAGGTTTAGGACTGACTATAAGTAAAACGTTAGTTGGTCTGATGGGCGGAACGGTTGATTTGAAAAGTGAAAAAGGAGTAGGAAGTACTTTCTCATTTGTTTTAACACACAAAAAACAAACCAATCAAAAAGTCAAAGAATACGTAATGTCTGTTGATTTGCGAGGTATGAAAGTGCTGATTTGTGATGATAATGAAATTGCTAGAGATATACTAACTGATGCGTTGAGTGCGTTTACTTTTAAGGTAGATAGTGTAGGTTCGGGACGAGAAGCGATTGATTTAATCAATAAAACCCAAGAATATCCTTATGAGTTGGTTGTTATGGATATGAAAATGCCAGAGTTAAATGGTATAGAAACAGCACAACTTATCTTTGATAACCCAGCGATTAAACAACCAAAAATTATTTTGATATCAGCTTTCGGTAATGAAGAAATTGTTCAAGAAGCGTTGGCTATGGGGATTCATAAATACGTACCAAAACCGATTTATCATTCGACTATTTTTGATGCGATAATGAACGTATTTGATAAAGAAGAAGAGTTAACCGTAAAATACGCAATAGATATTGAAAAAAACGCAAAAGAATTAGAGAATTTAAAAGATATAAAAGGCAACCAAATTTTATTGACTGAAGACAATGAAATTAATCAGCAGGTAGCCACCGAACTATTAGAGGCATTTGGGTTAAAGGTAGATGTCGCTAAGAATGGAGAACAGGCGATTGCGATGGTAGAAGCATCAGGTACTCCAAGTAAATACGGTGTTGTTTTGATGGATTTACAGATGCCAGTAATGGACGGTTACGAAACGACCAGACGTATTCGAGAAAACACGGCAAATGACAACCTACCAATTATCGCCTTGACAGCAGATGTGATGTTTGAGGCAAAAGAAAGATGTTTGGCAGTAGGAATGCAAGATTTTATAGCCAAACCAATTAATCCGTCAGAGCTGATAAAAACACTGAAAGAATGGTTAGACTTGAAGGGTGAAAATTTAATTGATACGACAAAAGAGCAGAAACAAGATGCTCCACAAATCGCAGGATTAAATACAGATGAAGCCTTGCAACGTGTAAATCAGAATGTAGATTTATTTGAAAATATTTTAAAGAAATTTTATAAAAACAACCAACATATAACAACTCAATTGCGTGATGTAGTCACAAAAGGGGAATTTGAGGTTGCTGAGCGATTGGCACATACGCTCAAAGGAGTGAGTGGTAATTTGAGTGCTATCATACTTTATGCACAAGCACAGGAGATAGAAAAAAGCGTTAAGCAGAAAGATGTTACAGGCTTTGAAGCAAAAATACCAGCACTTGAAATTGAACTAAAACGTTTGTTTAAGGAAATTGAGCGAGAAATAACGGTAGAAAAAGAGGTCGAAGACCAACGGTTTGACGAAAGAGCTCTTCGTGTATTATTACCTAAAATGAAAGCCTTATTGAACCGAAAAAGTCCGAAATCGAAAAAAATGTTGGCAGAGTTTAAACAAGCAGGATTAGAAGACAACTACCAGAGTCAATTAGAAACAGCACTTTCAAGTTATAAATTTGATGATGCCTTAGTTATTTTGGAAAAAATAAAAACCACTTTAGATAAATAACAGATGGAAAAGACAATTTTAGTTGTAGATGACACACCTTCAAATATAGATATACTTGTAGAGTTGTTAGAGGGTTATGAGTTACAAATAGCAATGTGTGGTGAAGATGCATTGGGACTTTTACAAGATGAGGACGAAGAGTTACCAGATTTGGTCTTGTTAGATATAATGATGCCAGGGATTGATGGGTATGCTGTTTGTGAAGATTTAAAAAAGAACGATAAGACAAAAGATATTCCTGTGGTGTTCCTTTCCGCAATGACTGATGAGGCAAGTAAAAAGCGTGGAGCAGAAGTTGGAGGCGTGGATTTTGTGACAAAACCGTTTGTTGTGAGTGAGTTGTTGGCGTCTGTATCTAAGTTTATTAAATAATAAATTTCATAAAACTAAAAAGAAAATAATGAAGAATTTTTGTAAAATAACACCTTTACTTTTCAGCCTTTTATTGTTGGGCTGTAAACATAAAACAGAGTCTGCTCAAGTTGACCGTAATGTTAGTGACAAGGTGGTTTACGCATCTCTTGAGGAGTCTAAACAAAAACTTCCTTCGGGGAGAGTGGCAACCTGTGTAAACAAAGTAAGCCTTACTGAACGGACAACGTTAATTGAAGAAAATCACTACGGATTAATTTTCCCTAAGAAATTATTAACTAGTAGTTCGATGAGTTACTGTTCGGATAACACCGCAGAAAATGGGACATCTTTTGAGATGAATTATGTGGATCCAGGAGGGAAAGGAATGGATGGTTATGTCAATGGAGTGATTGGAGGCGTACAAAAAAGTGGTTCTTGGCGACCAAGTAATTCTAAACTGACAGGGATGCCTACTTTATTGAGTAATCTTAAAAATAACGTCATTATTCAATGGAAAACGAGCCAAGAGAATGCTTTAGACCCAACGGATAAATGGATGGCGTCAATAAATTTGATATTTGATAACGGAGAAGCTGATGCTAAACCAGTGGCATCGAATAGGGATTATGATTTGGTGATTGAGTTGGGAAGTCATAATTTCAATAATGCTACGGAAGACATTACTGAGGGAAGCAAAAGAAGTTACTTCGCTAGAGATAAGAACGGTAGTTTACGTACTTTTGATATCGTTGTAGCAGGTAAAACGTATCGTTATGCTGTGAGGTATAAGTTTTTTATCAGAGGAGATGATTCCGACAACAAAACACACGTAAAATACATTCCCATCAACGAAGCGAATGTCCCTCCTTACCTAAATCATTCATTAAAAGCATTTATTGACAATTCCAAAGCATTTATTCAGTACGCAAATATGCCAGCAGACAAACGTGTATTAGCAAACAAAAAAGTGGCCTTACCGAGTTTGTACTTGAAATCAATTCGTGCAGGGTATGAGGTTTATAAAGGAGAAAGTACTTTAAGGAACGATTTTTTTAAGTTGGTGTTTGAATGAAGTAGACGAATAAGTATTCGGTTAAATGTAAGTTTTAGTCACCATATAATTGAAGTGTATAGTGTCTTTAAGGGGAGCTTAATGACAAAAAGAAACGAAAATTTCATTTATGAATAAATAGCTGACAAGCTGTCAGTTTTTTCTTGTTGGAATAAAACTTGAAAAGGAGTTTAGGAAGAACTTAAATCCCTGAATAGGGCTAAAAATATGCAAGAAAAAGGTAAAATATCAATTCACTCGGAAAATATCTTTCCGATAATCAAAAAGGCACTTTATTCGGATAACGAAATCTTTTTGAGAGAATTAATCTCAAATGCGGTTGATGCGACACAAAAACTGAAGCATTTATCGTCTATTGGCGAGTTTAAAGGAGAATTAGGAGATTTGAAAATCTCTATAGCTTTAGATAAAGAGAAAAAAACAATCACAATTTCTGATAAAGGATTGGGATTGACGGCTGAGGAAGTTAAAAAATACATTAACCAAATTGCCTTTTCGGGAGCAACTGAGTTTGTTGAAAAATACAAAGACAATGCCTCTAAAAACTCTGAAGGTATCATTGGTAACTTCGGATTAGGGTTTTATTCGTCTTATATGGTGGCTGACAATGTGGAGATTTTCACGAAGTCATTTAAAGATGAGCCTGCTGTAAGATGGGAATGTGATGGTTCGACAACATTTGAAATCACAGACACAGAAAAAACGGAAAGAGGAACAGATATCGTTCTTCATATTGAAAAAGAAGCAGAAGAGTTTTTAAGTGAAGCTCGTATTCAAACGATTTTAAATAAGTACTGTAAGTTTTTTACCAGTAGAAATTGAGTTTGAAGGAAAAGTAGTTAATAATCCTGCTCCAATTTGGACAAAAGCACCTGCTGATTTGAAAGATGAGGATTACATTGCTTTTTACAAAGAATTGTACCCAATGGCTCCAGACCCTTTGTTTTGGATACATTTGAATGTTGATTACCCATTTAATCTTACAGGTGTACTTTATTTCCCGAAATTGGCTAACGATTTTGAGGTAAATAAAAACAAAATTCATTTGTACTCACGTCAGGTATTTATCACCGACGAAGTGAAAAATATCGTTCCTGAGTTCATGATGTTGTTACACGGTGTGATTGATTCGCCAGATATTCCGTTAAACGTGTCAAGAAGTTTCTTGCAAACAGATGGAAACGTAAGAAAAATCAACAACCATATCACAAAAAAGGTTGGAGATAAATTGAATGAATTATTCAAAAACGACAGAAACTCATACGAAGAAAAATGGGATGATATCAGTGTATTTGTGAAATACGGAATGATTTCAGAACAAAAATTCTACGATAAAGTAAACAAAACGTGTTTGTTGAAAAACACAAAAGGCGAGTACAAAACGATTGCCGAATACAAAGAAGCAAACGAAGGAACTCAAACAGATAAAAACGATAAATTGAATGTGCTTTATACGTCAGATTTGTCTAAGCAAGACGGGTTTATTCAAAGTGCACAAACAAAAGGGTATGAAATCGCTGTTTTAGATGGTGGTATAGATTCTCATTTTGTGAACGCATTGGAGCAGAAATTAGAAAACACAGCATTTAAGCGTGTAGATTCTGACTCGGTTGATAAATTGATTGAAACAGATGTAACTGCCGAATGTGTACTTTCTGAAGATGACCAAAAGAAAGTGAAAGAGCTTTTTGATAAGGTAATCAATAACTCAATGAACCAAGTGCAAGTGGAAGGGTTGTCTAAAGACGAAATGCCTGTAACGGTTACATTGCCTGAGTTTATGCGAAGAATGAAAGAAATGCAAGCAACTTCAGGAATGCCGATGATGGGCGATATGCCAGATTCGTACACGGTAGTTGTCAATGGAAACTCATCAGTAGTTGATAAGATATTGAAAGCAGAAGGAGCGAAGCAAGAAGAATTAGCGAAACATACGTATGATTTAGCATTGCTATCTCAGGGTGTATTGACAGGAGCCAATTTGACAAGCTTCATCAAAAGAAGTGTAGAGTTGGTTGATTAATCAAATTTTATAATACAAAAAAGGGTCACTCATTAATTTGAGTGACCCTTTTTTATTTATTACAATGGCTATTATTAATCAAAATCTCGGTTATAAAAACCACCACGGTTTTCTGTTCGATGTTGTGATTGGTTAATGACAAGGTAACTTGTCGTAATCAAATTTCTCAATTCACATAACTGAGGTGACAAAACACTGTTGTTGTATAAATGTTCGACTTCCAAATAAAGCATACGCAAACGGTCACTAGCAATAGCCAGACGATGATTGGTACGTACAATACCGATGTAGGCACTCATCAAATTTTGTAATTCACGACGTGTGTGAGTAATCAAAATTTGCTCTTTTGGTTTTGATGTACCTTCTGTATTCCAATCAGGAATAGAGTTGTTTATTTCTATTGTATCAATAATTTTTGTTGTGTATTCGAATACACGATGAGAATAAACCAATGCTTCTAAAAGTGAATTGGAAGCCAATCTATTGGCTCCGTGAAGCCCCGTATTGGTGCATTCACCCGAACCATAAAGATTTTTGATACTTGTTTTCCCGTCCAAATCAACGTCGATACCACCACATTGGTAATGTGAAGCAGGAACAACAGGAATAGGGTCTTTTGAAATGTCAATTCCCAAAGTCATACATTTTGCATAAATATTAGGGAAATGTCTCAATAGCTCTTCTTTGTCGATGTGCGAACAATCAAGTAAAACGTGTTGTTCACCACTTATTTTTAATTCAGAATCAATTGCACGAGCCACAATATCACGAGAAGCCAATTCAAGACGTTCGTCATATTTGACCATAAATCGGTCGCCCTCTGTGGTAAATAAACGTCCTCCAAATCCTCTGACAGCCTCAGAAATCAAGAAAGCAGGACTTTCTCCAGGGTTGTACAAAGCGGTAGGGTGAAACTGAATAAACTCCATATTAGACACTTTAGCTTTTGCTCGGTAAGCCAACGCCAAACCATCTCCAGTAGCAACTTTAGGGTTTGTTGTACTGCTATAAACTTGTCCCGAACCACCAGAGGCTAACAAAGTAACTTTAGAAAGTATTTTGAAACTCTCATCATTTGCTTGATTTAGGGCATAAACACCAAAACAAGTAATCTGGTCACCTCTTTTTACTTCTTTTCCTAGATGATGCTCTGTAATTAAATCAATAGCAAAATGATGGTCAAGTAGTGTGATGTTTTTTAGTTCTTTGGCTCTTGCTACTAACTTTTTTTGGATTTCGTATCCCGTAATGTCTTTGTGGTGTAAAATTCTAAAAGCAGAATGTCCTCCTTCTTTTCCTAAATCAAAACCACCATTTTCGTTTTTATCAAACTTAGTTCCCCACGCGATAAGTTCGTCCAAACGTTCGGGAGCATCCGAAATAACCATACGTACTACTTCTTCGTCACACAGACCATCACCAGCAATTAAGGTGTCTTGGATATGTGCTTCAAAAGAATCTGTTTTTTCTGTTACCGTAGCAATGCCACCTTGTGCGTAGCGTGTGTTTGAATCGTATTCACCCGCTTTGGTGATGACAATGATTTTTTTGTCAGGACTACTTTCAGCAACTTTTAAAGCGTAAGAAAGTCCTGCGATACCAGAACCAATAACCAAATAATCTGTAGTAAGCATAGTTTGTAGGGGTGAAATAAAACAAGTTGGGCAGAACTATTACAGTTCTACCCAACTTGTTTTGGTTTGTTAATATTGTTTATTTAGATAAATCTAACATTAATTTCAATGGTTTGTATGCAGCTAAACGAAGCTCTTCTTCCATCAAAATTTCTGGTAATTCGTATTTTAAACACAAATAGATTTTTTCTAAGTTGTTCATTTTCATAAAATGGCATTCACTACAAGAACACGTATTGTCTTCGTTTGTAGGTGCAGGAATTAATGTTTTATTTGGACTGTCTTTTTTCATTTGGTACAAAATACCAAACTCAGTCGCTACAATTAATTCTTGGCATTCGTCTGTTTTTGCGAAATTCAACAACTGTGTAGTCGAACCAACAAAGTGAGCCACTTTTAAGATATGCTCTTCCGATTCGGGATGGGCAATTATTTTTGCGTTAGGGTATTCTTTCGCTACTTCTAATATTTTATCGATAGAGAAAGCCTCGTGAATAATACACGCACCGTCCCATAACAACATATCTCTATTCAGTTTTTTTGCTAAATAACGACCTAAGTTTTTATCAGGAGCAAAAATTATTTTTTGGTCTTTAGGTACAGAACCGATTATTTTTTCGGCATTAGAAGAGGTGCAAATAATATCACTCAACGCCTTTACTTCTGCACTACAATTGACATACGAAATAACGATATGGTCGGGGTGAAGTGCTTTGAAAGCCTTTAAATCATTAGGTTGACAAGACTCAGCCAACGAACAACCAGCATTCAAATCAGGAAGTAATACTTTTTTTGTAGGGTTTAATATCTTCGCTGTTTCTGCCATAAAATGAACACCAGCAAACAAAATGATGTCAGCGTCTGTTTTTTCGGCAGCTTGAGCCAAGGCTAAACTATCTCCAGTGAAATCTGCAATTTCTTGGATGTTATCGTCTTGGTAAAAGTGAGCCAAGAAAACGACGTTTTTTTCCTTTCTCAAACGATTGATTTCTTCGACTAGGTTGATGCCTTTTGGTATTTCAAGGTCTAAAAAACCTTTTGTTTCTAAATTTTTTGTTGCTTGTTCTAAAGTATTCATAGTATTTGTCGTTGAGTTTATAAAGATACATATTCCTTTTGAAAAGCGAACGTCTTTTTGTCCACAGCCGATAAGGAAACTGTTGTTATTAGGTATTATAACAAAAACCTATCCAAATCTTAGTACAAAAATTAAAAGAGAAGGGACTAATAAGGTATAAATGCTTAAATTTGCGAAGCTAAATTATTCTGCTAAGATTATGAGTGAAGATGTAAGAGTGATGTTTTCGAAGATTTCGAAAGATTATGATAAAATGAATGACGTATTGTCTTTCAATATGCATAACGGTTGGAAAAAACGATTGGTTGAACTTTCAGGGGCAAAATCAGGTGACGATGTTCTTGACTGTGCTAGTGGAACAGGTGATTTAGCTATTTTATTTAAGCAAGTAGTCGGAGAAAAGGGCGAAGTTACCGCAACGGATTTTTGTAATGATATGTTGAAATACGCAGAGCCAAAAGCGGAAAAATTGAATTTGAAAATCAAATCAGAATTGGCTGATGTGATGAACTTACAATTTGAGGACAATGCTTTTGATGTTTCGAGTATTTCTTATGGTATCAGAAATGTAGATGATACGGTTGTTGCCTTAAACGAAATGGCTCGTGTAATCAAATCAGGTGGTAAAATTGCCGTTTTGGAAACAGGTCAGCCTTCTAAATTATTGCGTCCTGTTTACTATTTGGTCACCCGTTGGGGAATGCCATTGATGGGACGGATTTTGGCAAAGGAAAAATCAGCGTATAAATATTTGGCAGAAACAGCCTCAAAATACCCGTACGGAAAGGAGTTTATTCAAATAATGAAAGACACAGGTAAATTTGAAGACTGTAAGGCTTACCCTCAATTTTTTGGAGCGTCTTATATCTATGTTGCTAAAGTAAAATAAAATATCAATAATGAACTTTTTCGTAAAGTTGATTGTATTAGAACGAATTAAAAGATAAAATTTAAAAATAGAAATATGAAAGTTGCAAAAAACGCAGTAGTATCAGTTGCTTACAAATTGACGGTAGAAGGGTCAGTAATGGATCAGTCACAAGAAGGACAACCATTGGTGTTTTTATCAGGAATTGGTGCAATGATACCAGGTTTTGAAAACGGATTACAAGGTTTATCTAAAGGAGAAGCGTACGAAATTACTATCGAGCCAAAAGACGGTTACGGAGAATATAACGCTGAAGCTGTTGTTGAATTGCCAAAAGATACTTTTAAGGTAGAAGGAGAGGTTCAAGAAGAACTTTTAGTTGTAGGGAAAATCATTCCTATGCAAGACCAAAACGGAAACCCAATGGAGGGAGAAGTTGCTGAAGTATTAGCTGATACAGTGAAGTTAGACTTTAACCACAAATTGTCAGGGAAAACTTTGGAGTTTGTAGGAGAGGTTGTAGATGTACGTGAAGCAACAAAAGAAGAGTTGGAGCACGGACATGCTCACGGAGAAGGAGGTCACCAACACTAATAATAATTTATTCTAATTAAATGAAAAGGCTACTGTAAACAGTAGCCTTTTTTGTGTTCAATGATGAGGGGAATGGCTTTAGATATTTCATCAAATACTTTTATCGCCGTGTCTAATTTTATTTGATTCGTAGGATTTTGTACTTGGTCAAGAGTACCTTCTAATTCTACTTTGATGTTGTAGGCGTATTTATCTGAAGTCAAAAACTCTACGACAGAAGTAAGGTACGGGAAATGCTTTTGCAAATTATTGAACCTATAAAAAGGCAGCCTATTTAAGGCTTTACGCAATATGTGGGGCTCAAAAGTATTAATTGAATAGATTTTATTTGATTTTTGTACGTTCATTTGCAGGCTATCACTAAATGCATTATTCACAGTAGAATACCCTGTAAGGAACTTTTTGTTATAAACCTTATTTATTATAGACTGGTCTAAGGTTTTATTTTCTGACGGATGGTTAGCCTGTTGTTTATTTACATACGATATTTCATTTTTAAAGAGATCTGTTTCTTTGAATTTATCTTTAACATAAAGCCTATTTTGAACAGGTTTTTTTGACTTTAAACCAATATTTTGCAGTGCTTTATTTAGCTCCAAAATGTATGTAGGGTTATGTGCAGAATGGTAATATAGCTCTTCACAAATACGCAGTTCATGCTCTGTATTATCATCGTATTTACGTTGATATAGTGGCTGTGTTGCATCTAACTTAAAAGGGCAATACCGAGCGCCCCGACCAATTAATTGGGCTTCAGACATAGTGGTTTTTCCTATTTTATTCTTTTTATGATCAGCCTCTCTTGTGTTGTATAGTCTAACAATGTCAAATAGGTTTAAAACGTCCCAACCTTCATTTAATTTATCTACTGCAAAAACAGCACGGTATTCATTGTTTTCGTCCTCTAAACTATTAATGATTAATTGCTTTTCGACACTATCATCTTTACTATTTACTGCTATACATTTATCTTCGGAAAAGTCCTCTTTAAGTTCAGAAATAAGGTTAGTTATTGTGATTTCTCTGTTGTCAAAGTAGTTAAAAACTCGTTCTATTACTTTGTTGGTTGAGTTGTTTCTTATTTTATTGATTGTATTGGGAGCTAAGGATTTAATGCCGCTTACAAATTCGTTGAAAAATGCTTTGCTATCACTTATCGTTTTAGACTTTAATAACAATACTGGCTTTGTGTTTATGCTATTTGTTTCAAATACTTTTCTACGGTATTGGCTAAGTATAATGGCTTGTAGAGCTCTTTCAAATGGGGTTAGCTCTGCTTGTAAAACTTGAACGTCCTTAGAATATTTATCTTTACGGAATTGTTTTAAAGGGTAATCAAATAGTAATTTGTCATGGTATTTCTTCTTTACAGCTGGATGGTGTAAGTCTGTTGTTGCTGTAAACTCTAATAATAAATTATCAATATTAGCATTGAAAATTTTATTGACTGTGTTTTCCCAACTTAATATACTTTCAATCTCTTCTTTTGTACGTTTTCCTTTTTTAGTTTCTGCATTGATATGGTGCGCTTCATCAGATAATAACACGATTTTTTTATCTTCAAAATCTTCATAGGTTAGTGCATTTTCTTTAGGTGTGTTTAAACGTGAATGCAGACCTTGAATAGTTGTAAAAACGATATTGATATCTTGTTGATTTGCAGTTTCAAAATTAGCAACTTCCTTAATTGTTATTTGATTGTCTGCAATTGATAAAGTTTCATTAAAAAGATACTTAGAGGATAGAGAATTTAAAAAGTTAGCCCTTGTTTTCTCTATAATATTAGAACTGTTTACAAAGAAGATAAAATTACGGTACCCTTGTTGGTACAAATCTAAAATAACACCTGCCATCACCAATGTCTTACCGCTACCTGTTGCCATGTGAAAAAGCAATTGTGTAGGTTTTTGTCTGCTCGTATCTTGATTTAGAGCAAAATCAAACCTTGCAAAAGCTTCTTTTTGATATGGTCTTAATTGAAATTTAGGATTTGTATTTTTTGAGATATGTGTTTTTTCCTCAATAGGAATAAAACCCATCGAGATACCAGCCGTTATTTTTTGTTCTAAAGATTGCATGTATTAACCTTTAAGGGCGTTTGAATTTAAGTCTTGAAACCATTTTTTAAATTCAATAAAACCCCATTCTTTCATTTTTTCTTTAGTAATACCCGTCTCGTCTAGATCCAAAACTTTAATGACTTTAAATTGTTCTCTTGACGCCTCATAATTAACTAAATATAAGACCCCCTCTAATTTTTGAGTAATGTTCCATAGTGAAATAAATTTTTGACTATTTTTAAACCAATACCTCTTTGGGTGACTTTCATTAGGACGAACAGTATCGCATTTTAAAAATTCTAGCACATGGTATTTGCCTTCTATTAAATAAATACTGTCTAAATCGAAGCCACCAGTATGTTTTTCTTCTAGGGCTTCAATGATTAAAATTTTCGCATCATCATCCGCTTTTCCTATGGCTTTTGACTTTTTATTCATTGGTATAGAATTGATGGGTTAATTTAATGTCATTTGTAGAAACATGATGAGACTTATCTTTCACATCATAAAAGTTTACATATAAATTATTTTTATCCAACAACTCAATAAGTAAACGTTGTAAATCAATAAACGGTATTTTTTGAAGTTCAGTTGTGTCTTTGTTGATATGAGAGATGTCAAATTTGTAAGAAATGAAATCATTTTCTTTTAAACTCTCCCATATTTTCACTAAATCTTTACTGTTTTTGGAGCGGTTGATTTTATCAATAATAAAGCTATTGTTTTTTAATAATTCAAAATAAATAAAAGAGCCTCCGCCCAACCAATTCTGACTTTTAGAAACACCACCTTTTTCTCCATTTATTACGCTAACCATTCGTGGTACAGTAACTTCATTGATATAATCCATTTGTTCTATACCTATGAACTTTCTTTTCATTTTATGAGCCGTAGTTATCGTTGTACCGCTACCCACAAAAAAATCAAGAACGATATCACCTTCGTTAGTAGAAAGCTGAATAATTCTTTCCATTAAACCCTCAGGTTTGGGGTTTTCAAACACTTTAGAATTAAATATTTCCTTTAAGTGCTGTGTGCCATTAGTTGTTGTGGGCAAGTCTTTCCAAAGAGTCGTTGTTACTTGTCCTCTTTCTTTCGCTTCACTCCAAAATCTTTTTCGTTGTGGTCCAGCGTCACCTTTTACACCAAATATAATTCTATTGTCCTTTATTAATTCATCAAATACTTTCTTTTCGTTCTTCCAACTACTTCCTTTATTGGGTGTGTAAACTTTACCTGTTTTAGGGTTTGTGATAGGGAACAGTTGATTAGGACGCTCTCCACCTACTTGAAAAGGATCTGCTACCCATTTTCCTCTTGGGTCATTGTCAGGGTTTGAGAATTTTTTCTCATCTGCAGTTAACCTAAACGAAGTCCTATTGGCTTTTAAAACAGTTTTGTTTTTTGCAAAAAGTAAAATGTGTGTATGAGCGTCTGAAATGACCGCCGTATTAGTAACCGATTTGGTAGAATTCCAAATGATGTCAGAAACAAAATTGTCTTTACCAAACACTTCATCTCCCAACACTTTTAAATAATGAGCTTCTTTGTCAGATAGAGAAATCCATATTAACCCGTTTGATGCTAAAAGTTCTTTAGCAACCTCCAGCCTGTTTTTCATGAACGTTAGCCATGTAGAGTGGTTGAAACTGTCATTGTATCGGAAACTATCACTTTCAGTATTATATGGAGGGTCAATAAAAATTAGCTTAATCTTTTCTTTATAAACGCTCTTAAGAGAATGTAAGGCTAAAAGATTATTGCCTTTTATGATTAAATTATCGTCTAATGAAATGTCCTGAACCGAATGTTCACCATTTTTATCGTAACGTTTAAAATTGGTTAGTGCTTTAGGTTCTAGTAACCTGTCAATTTCATCAGGAGCAAGGGTTTCGTTCCAGAAGATTTCTTTTCTTTTTTGTTCATCTTTAGTTTGTCCACCTTCTAAAATACAGTCTTTATACGCCCAAGAAAGAACAACTTCTTTTGCCTCTGTTAGGTAGTTGCTATTTGCGGTTAAACCTATTTTGTTTTTGTAAGTAGTGTAACTATCGGGAAGGAATTGTTTGTTAGAAACAAATTTTTGGAATTTGATTTTGTCAAATACGAATACATTACCTACTTCTGTGAAAAAATATTGTTTTGCTTTAGCATCAGCTAATAATAAGGATAGTAACTCGACGTCAACTTTCAAAGCGTCTTCAACGATACTGTTTTTTAATAGCTCACCATCTTTACAGTATTTTTTGTTTTGTTCAAAGACTGATTTTATATGTTCAAATAGGTTCATATATCTATTTATTAATAACATTTACCTAAATATTGGCAAAGAATTTTGTTTCAGGTTCAGCAGTCTTTATGTAATGTCTGCGAGGGGTGAGAAGTGTTTTTGGTCTAACTTGTTTTTCTTTAGGCTCTATTGTTACTTTAATTATTAAATACAACAAAGAATGATAAATATCAAAGGTTGAGGTGAATATAGGTGACCTCGTGACTTGAAGAATATTTCTGTGAAGCTCTAGTTTTGTTGTGTGACTACCTCAAGAGACTTCGCTTCAATGTATATTCTGTCAAAAAATGGGTTTACTGCACGAATCTCACTTTCAATCTCTACCGTGTATTTTTCGACATCCGAAGCATGAAGTTCATTTCTAAAATCGACATCAACAGCTAATAAAATACTTTCTGGACCGAAATGTAGGGTTTTAGGTGTATCAAAAGCGACTAAATATTCTTTAGACTCTAACAGCGCTTCGATATTATCTAGCTCGACTTTGTCTGCGCTCTCACCTACAATTAAACTTTTACATTCGACAGCCATAAATGCAGAAACACTGGCTAAAAGCACACCAATAGCAATAGAGGCTAGTGCATCGAACAACACGTTACCTGTAACAAGAACTAACGTAACCCCAATTAAAGCAATAAATAATCCCATAATCGCAGCCATCTCTTCAATAATAACAGAAAAAGTAGCTGCATCTTTACTTTCTCTTATTGATTGGATGAAGTTTTTACCTTTTCGGGTTGCGTTAAATTTTTTCAAAGCATAGAGAAGTGAAGCACCTTCGATAAGTATGGCAGCTCCTAATACACCAAAATTCCATAATGGATTACCTATCGCTAGTTTTGGGTGAAATAAATGATGAAATCCTTCATAAAGAGCAATACCTCCACCTAAAGCGAAAACTAATATCGAAACAACAAAACTCCAAAAGTATAGTTCTAAACCATAACCAAATGGGTGAGAGGCATCGGCAGGTTTTTTACTCCGTTTGATACCTAATAACAATAATAAACCATTGACTGAATCAACTAAAGAGTGGATTCCTTCCGAAATCATAGCTGAACTCCCTGTGAAAGCGGCAGCGATAAATTTAAAAACGGAAATTAAAATATTGGCTAAAATAGCACCCAAGACGGCTTTTGTAGATCCTGCTGACATATTTGATTATTGTTTAATTGAAGAACAAATATACTTGAAATTATCTTGTTCTACGAACATTAAATTGATGGATTTTCTTTTTATTCGCTAAGAAACTGAATAGCTACCGAATTGATACAGAATCGTAACCCTGTTGGTTCGGGGCCATCAGGGAAAACGTGACCTAAGTGTGCATCACAAGTGGTACATTGCACTTCAACTCGAACCATTCCATGAGAAACGTCTTTGATATAGCTGATAGCCTCTTCACTGATTGGAGTAGTGAAACTTGGCCATCCCGAACCTGAATCAAACTTAATTGTTGTATCAAATAGGAGAGAGCTACAGCAGGTACAGCTGTATTTCCCTTCTTTGTGACTTTCGCAAGCTTCTCCAGAAAACGCAGGTTCGGTGCCTTGTTCTCTTGTTACTCTAAATTGCTCCGGAGTTAATAAAGTACGCCATTCCTCTTTTGATTTGAGTACTTTTTGAGTTGAAGTACTTGTTTCATCATTAGCTAATTTTATTACAGTATTCCAGTTCATCGTAATTTGTTTATAGAGTCTAATATTTTATAAATAGCGGTTATTTCAACTAAAATAGTGATTTTCACGTATAAGAAAGGGTACTAAATACGCTATATGATAAAGAACTACCAAACACACGCCTCAAATGAAAGAACTTACCTTGCTTGGATTCGCACTTCTATAGCGCTTATCGGGTTGGGTTTTCTTGTAGAAAAATTTGAATATTACTTGGTTTCCTTTTATAAATTGGAAAACACAGGGATAATTGATAATTCATTTTCTAAAATGTCAGGTCTTGTGTTGATTGGTTTAGCCTTTGTTATTTTATTAGGGTCAACGGTACAGTTTTTTAATTACAAAGCGATGATTGACGACCACAAAGAAAATAGATACGGAGGGCTAATGACCAAAGTTACACTTTCTGTTTTATTAGGTTCGTTAATGGTCTTTCTACTTTTCTATACTGAATACTTACTTTTTGAAGCACCTATTTCGGTACAGTCCTATATAGAATAACACCGATTACAATAAACACCAAATTGGGTAGCCAAGCACTCAGTAAAGGGTGTAAGGTATCGTCTTGTGTAAAACTTCGTCCAACTAAGAGCAATAAGATATAAGAGAAAGCTAAAATAACCCCTAAAACAATTTGTAAACCGATACCTTGCCTGCTTTTCTTAGAAGAAACAACCACGCCTATGAAAGTGAGAATGATAATCGCAAAAGGGTAGGTGTAACGCTCGTACAACTCAATTAGAAAGGCAGAGTAATTGGTGTAACCTTTGGCTTCCTGCTCTTCTATATATGACCTCAGTTCGCTGTTTGTCATTGTTTCTTGTAATTTATAGGTGTCCATAAAGTCCTCAGGAGCAAAGGCTAATGTGGTATCTAATTCAGCGTATTTGTATATTTTTTCCTTTTGGTTATGAAATGTACGAATGGTGTAATTATCCAAATGCCATTGACATTTCAATGTATCCCATTCTAAACGTTCACTTTTTAATTCATAAACTAATTTACCGTCCACTACTTCATGAATGGCAAAATTGTAGCCTACATTTTTATGGTTGTCATACACACGTAAAAACGCACTTGTATTTTGACCAATTTTCATATGTGTGTTTTTCTGACCGTAATAAAAATCGCCTTCGAAGTATTTTTTTTCAAACGAAATACGGTTCAAATTGGCTTTTGGGAGTATCCAACCGATAATAAAGAAAGTTAATATAGCGACGATAACTGCACCAATCATATAACTCCAAATAAAACGAAGGTAAGTCACACCACTACTCAAGACAGCTATAACTTCGGTATGAGACGCCATTTGAGCATTGACATAAAGACTCGAAATGAAAATCAATATGGGACTCAAAAAGTTGGCTAAATAAGGAAACACATTTAGGTAATACCCACCCAAAACTTCCCCCATAGAAAGGTTGTTGTAGGTGAAATCATCATTCTTTTCCGTATAATCTATCACCATAATTATCGAACAAAAAATCAGCACCACAAACACATAAGTGGAGAGGTATTTTTTGAGAATATAGCGATCGAGTATTTTAAACATCTAAGTATTTCCTTTTATTGTAGCGTTAAATTACAACCTTCTTGTTACTTTTTCAACCATCATCGTTTTCCATTGTGAAAAATCACCTAATTTAATGTGGTTTCTTGCTTCATCGACCAACCAGAGGTAGAACGATAAGTTATGAATACTTGCGATTTGTGAACCCAACATCTCTTTACTAATCATTAAATGACGTAAATAGGCTTTTGAATAAAATCCATCAACACTATTCACTAAATTAGTATCTATCGGAGAGAAATCTTTTTTCCAGCGTTCGTTTCTGATATTGATTATTCCTTCAGAAGTAAATAACATACCGTTTCTAGCATTTCTTGTTGGCATGACACAGTCAAACATATCTACACCCAAAGCGATACTTTCTAATATGTTAGCAGGTGTCCCTACGCCCATCAAATAACGAGGTTTGTCTTTTGGTAAAATATCACAAACCAATTCCGTCATTTCGTACATGTCTTCGTGTGGCTCACCGACCGATAATCCACCAATAGCATTGGCTTCTTGCCCTTGATCAGCGACAAATTGTGCCGATTCTTTACGCAAATCTTTATAAACACTTCCCTGAACAATTGGCATAAATGTTTGGTCATAACCATACAAACCTTCTGTTTCATCAAAACGTTTGATACATCTTTTTAGCCAACGATGCGTCATATTCATCGAGTTCTTCGCGTAAGCATAGTCGCAAGGGTAGGGTGTACACTCGTCAAAAGCCATCATGAAATCTGCTCCAATGATACGCTGAACATCCATTACATATTCGGGTGTGAAATTTAATTTAGACCCGTCGATATGATTTTGAAAAATAACGCCCTCTTCTTTTATTTTTCGAGTTCCTGCTAAACTATAGACTTGGTATCCGCCACTATCTGTCAATATTGGACCATCCCAACCGTTAAATTTATGCAAACCTCCCGCTTCCTTTATCACGTCCATTCCTGGGCGAACATATAAATGGTAAGTGTTTCCCAAAATTATTTGCGCTTTTATATCGTTTTTAAGTTCGTGTTGATGAACACCTTTTACCGTTCCACCTGTACCTACAGGCATAAAAATAGGTGTTTCTATCTTTCCGTGAGCGGTCGTGATTTCTCCCGCTCTGGCTTTTGAACCTTTGTCTTCTGCTAATAATTTGAACTCCATAGGACAAAGTTAATCGCTTTAGTGTATTTTCACAGAATAATTGATGGATAAACTGACCTATATACTATTATTTTCTCTTGGAGCGTCTTTGTTGATGCAGTTGTATTTTTGGTTAATTGTGTTAAAAAAAGCAGGAAAGCAGTCAGGAACAGCCGAGACTAAAGAGGAGAGAGCAATAAGTATTGTTGTTTGTGCTTACAATGAATTTGAAAATTTACAACGGCTTATTCCTAAATTAATAGAACAAAAACACGCTGTATTTGAAATAATAATAGTCAATGATCGCTCAACTGATTCTTCTTTAGCTTATTTGGAAAGTATAAAAGACCAACGGTTTCGGTTTATAACAATAACGAAAACACTTAACGGGTTTGATCACAAAAAATATGCTTTACAAGAAGGAATAAAAAAAGCGAGGTATGATTATGTGCTTTTAACTGACGCTGATTGTGTGCCGAAAAGTGTGTATTGGGTCAACGAAATGCAAAAGCGACTTGCTACCAAAGAAGTTGTTTTAGGTCTCTCATTTTACGAAAAAAGAAAAGGGTTACTCAATCATTTTATTCAGTTCGAAACCTATTATACTGCTTTACAGTATTTGGGATTTGCTAATAACGGTATGCCTTATATGGGAGTAGGGCGAAATTTATTGTACAAAAAATCGCTTTTTATTAAGAATGCTGAATTTGAAAAAGTGCAAAATCATAAAGGAGGAGATGATGATTTATTATTGCAACAATTTTCGACAAGGGAAAATACAACGACCTGTATTCTTCCAAACGGGCAAACGCTTTCTTTACCAAAAGAAACCTTGAAAGAATGGTTTATTCAAAAAACGAGGCATTTAAACGCAGGTAAAAGTTATCCTCAACAGATTGTGTTGAAATTAGCCCTTTTACAATCCTCTCACCTTGTGTTTTATGTTAGTTTACTCTTATTATTCTTTTTTATCAGCCCTTTTGTGTTATTAGTTGTGTTTTTATTGAGAAATGTCGTTTTATTTTCTATTTTTGATAGAACGTCAAAGCAATTTGGCAACCAACTAACCAAAAAAGAGATCGTATTCGGAGACTTCGTTTATGTTATTTACTTTTTTGTAACATCAATTTATACACTTTTTAAAAAGACGTTTAAATGGAAGTAAAGAAAGAATTTTCACCCAAAGCTCAGAAGGATTTCCTTTTGGTTGACGCCGCCAAAGCAGGTGATCAAAAAGCCTATGGGGAGCTTATGTCACGTTACAATAAACCTGTTTACCACATGTTACTTAAGATGATTAAGAAACCAAGTGACGCAGAAGATTTGACTATTGTAGCTTTCGCTAAAGCATTCAAAAACTTAGAAAAGTTTAACCCACAATACACATTTAGTACTTGGCTTTTTAGAATAGCAACCAATAATTGTATTGATTTTATTCGAAAAAAGAAACTAAATACAACAAGCATCCATTCGACTTACACAGACGATAATGGAGATAGTGTGAGTATTGATATTAGAGATACGGGATTAAACCCACAAGAAGTAGCGATAAAGAACCAGAAAATTGAGATTATGCGACATATTGTCACTCAATTGCCTGCGAAATACCAGATATTAGTGGAGTTGAGGTATTTTAAAGAATATTCTTACGATGAAATATCTAAAGAACTAAAAGCGCCCTTAGGAACAATTAAAGCCCAATTACACAGAGCAAGAGAATTGCTTCAAGAGTTGGTCAAAAACAAAAGAGATAAAATATAATTGGAAACGATACGTAAATATTTCCCCGATTTGTCGGCTACACAACAAAAACAGTTTGAATTGTTAGCTAACTTGTATCCAGAATGGAACGATAAAATCAATGTTATTTCTCGAAAGGACATTGATCAACTGATGATTAACCATGTTTTACATTCGTTGAGTATCGTAAAGAAAATGCCCTTGACAGGTGCGAAAAAAGTATTAGATGTAGGTACAGGAGGAGGGTTTCCTGGGATTCCTTTGGCTATAATGTATCCTGAGATAGCATTTACTCTGGTTGATTCGATAGGTAAAAAAATCAGTGTTGTGCAAGATATTGCAGACCAATTAGGTTTGACTAATGTGACGGCAATTCACCAACGTGCTGAGAAAATTGAAAAAGGGTTTGATGTCATAGTGACACGAGCAGTTGCAAGGTCTCAAAAACTAATTCATTGGGTACATAATAAATTTAATGACAATTCTCACCACTTATACAAAGGTGTAATCGCTTTAAAAGGAGGTGATTTAGAAGAAGAACTTGGAGAAATCAAACGTAATTATGTCGAAACAGATATTTCAGAATTGTTTGAGGAAGACTTTTTTGAAACAAAAAAGATAATATTTATTCCTTTTTGATAAACTTTGGAATAATTATTGAATAAGAATAACTAAGAACGCCGAAAGGTGTTAGGATAATAAAAATAGAATAAAACACAATAACAATGAGTAAGACAATAGAAATAACTGACGCGAATTTTGAAGAAATCATCAAAAGTGATTTACCAGTAATGATTGATTTTTGGGCAGAATGGTGTGGTCCTTGTAAAATGATAGGTCCAGTTGTAAACGAATTAGCTACTGAGTATGACGGGAAAGCCGTTGTAGGAAAAGTGAACGTGGACGAAAACCCTGAAACTTCAGCAAAATTTGGTATCAGAAGCATCCCTACTATCCTTATTATCAAAGGAGGGGAGATTGTAGATAAACAAATCGGAGCAGTGCCTAAAGCTACTTTAGCAGGTAAATTAGATGCTCAGCTATAATATATAGCTTGGTCAAAATAAAAAAAGCCCTCATTTATGAGGGCTTTTTTTATGTCTTTTTTTTTGATATTGAATGGTATCTTTTTTTGAGGCTGACTATTCTCTTACGTGTGAAAGTCTTCAAAGAAATAAAAATACTTGTATTATAGACTTAGTGGGTTTTTGACTGTACTTTTTCACCTTAAATTACGTATCTTTGTCGATTAAATCGCTTGGAGCAAGTTGCCTTAGCGTGGTAAATTAAAGACAAAAAAATGTCAGCTGAATTTGAGTTGAATGCTATCCTAAGGGAGAATATTCGAAAACTAAAACCCTATACAAGTGCTCGTGACGAGTTTTCTGGGGAGGGAGACGTCTATATAGATGCAAATGAAAACCCATTAGGTTCAGCTACTTCTCATCATCATAACCGTTACCCAGACCCTTTGCAATTGAAGTTGAAAAACGAAATTTCGAAGATTAAAAAGGTGCCTGTTGAGCAAATATTCTTAGGGAATGGCTCAGATGAAGCGATAGATTTGACGTTTAGAGCATTTTGTCAACCTGCAAAAGACAACATAATTACGGTGCCACCGACTTACGGAATGTACCAAGTGTTGGCGGATATTAATGACGTGGAAATCAAAAAAGTCAATTTGACTAATGAGTTTCAGTTAGATGTTGAGGGAATTTTGAAGGCAGTAGATGAGCACACGAAAGTGATTTTTATCTGTACGCCAAATAATCCAACAGCAAATGCAATTCATCAAGAAGATATATTCACGATTTTAAAGGCATTTAAAGGTATAGTTTTTGTAGATGAGGCTTATATCGACTTTACAAACACGCCTTCATTTATCGGTCAGTTGGCTCAGTTCCCTAATTTAGTAGTTATCCAAACCTTTTCTAAAGCGTGGGGATTGGCGTCTATTCGTTTGGGAATGGCTTATGCTTCGAAAGAAATTATTTCGGTGTTTAATAAGGTTAAGTTTCCTTACAATATCAGTGATTTGACACAGGAAGCAGGACTGGAGGCTGTGGCGAATTGGGGTAAAACGAAAGAAATGATTGCTACTATTTTGGAGCAACGTACTTGGTTGGCTAAAGAATTGAAGCAATTAAAAACCGTAGAAAAAGTATTTCCTTCGGACGCAAATTTTTTATTGGTGAAAATAGCAAATGCACATCAGGTTTATTTAAAATTAATAGAACAAAAAATCATTGTTCGTGACCGTTCTAAAGTGGAGTTATGCGAAGATACTTTGCGTATAACGGTGGGTACGGAAGAAGAAAATAAGAAATTAATGAACGCTTTAAAGAGTTTTTAATTTTAGAATATTAAACTAAATCTCTTGAAAAAAAGGGTTTAACAAGAAGGAAATGGCAGAAAGAAAAAAAATATTATTTATAGATAGAGATGGAACTTTGGTGGTTGAGCCACCAGTTGATTTTCAACTTGATAGTTTAGAGAAATTAGAGTTTTTACCAGGGGTTTTTAACTTTTTGGGACGAATTGTAAGAGAATTAGACTTTAAATTGGTGATGGTAACTAACCAAGACGGTTTGGGAACTGATTCTTTTCCAGAAGAAACTTTTTGGCCTGCTCAATTAAAAATGTTAAAAGCGTTTGAATTGGAAGGAATCGAGTTTGAGAAAATCCACGTAGATAAAACCTTTGAAAAAGAGAATGCACCGACAAGAAAGCCTCGTACTGGTTTATTGACTGAATATTTCGATGAGGACAAATACGATTTGAAAAACTCATTTGTACTTGGTGACCGTCTGACAGACGTACAATTGGCAGAAAACTTGGGTAGTCAATCGATTTATATTGCCGAAGAAAATGAACCTTCTGCTACGGTAACTTGTCAAAATTGGGCACAGATATATAAGTTTTTGGCGGTAAATTCTCGTATTGGAGAGGTTACTCGAAAAACAAAAGAAACAGATATTTTTGTTCGTATCAACTTAGACGGAACAGGGAAAACAGATATTAGTACAGGGTTAAATTTCTTTGACCATATGCTTGACCAAATTGGAAAACATTCTAATTCGGATTTAACGATTAAGGTGACAGGTGACTTAAATGTTGATGAACACCACACGATAGAAGATACTGCATTGGCGTTGGGTTCTGCTGTTTCAGAAGCATTGGGAACAAAAAAAGGCATCGAAAGGTATGCTTTTACTTTACCGATGGATGATTGTTTGTGTCAAGTAGCCTTAGATTTTGGAGGAAGACCTTGGTTGGTTTGGGAGGCTGATTTCAAACGCGAAATGATTGGTGATTTACCGACTGAAATGTTTGAACACTTCTTTAAATCGTTTTCAGACACTTCTAAATGCAACTTGAATATCAAGGCCGAAGGCAAAAATGAACACCACAAAATCGAAGGTATTTTCAAAGCATTGGCAAAAGCAATCAAGCAAGCGAAGAAAATAGATTATAGCAATTTAAGCGTTCCAAGTACAAAAGGGACTTTGTAATGAAAGTAGGAATAGTAAAATACAACGCAGGAAATATTCAATCTGTCATTTACGCATTGAACCGTTTGGGAATTGACCCGATATTGACGGATGATGAGGCAGAATTGAAGTCGTGTGATAAAGTGATTTTCCCAGGAGTTGGCGAAGCAAGTAGTGCAATGCGTTATTTGAGAAGCAAAGGCTTGGATAAAATCATCAAAAACTTAACACAACCGACCTTAGGAATTTGTATCGGACAGCAATTGTTATGCGAACATTCAGAAGAAGGTGATACGGAGTGTTTAGGCGTTTTTCCTTTGAAGGTAAAGAGATTTCCGACGAGTAATAGTAAAGGAGAAAAAATGAAAGTTCCACATATGGGGTGGAATGCCGTTCATTTAGAACAGGATAGTCCGTTGTTTAAGGGAATTAGCAAAGATGATTTTGTGTATTATGTACATAGTTTTTATTGCGAATTGGGAGACCAAACAATGGCCACAACTGATTACGCATTGAAATACAGTGCATCATTACATAAAGATAACTTCTACGCTTTACAATTTCATCCAGAGAAAAGCGGGAAAACAGGAGAGAAAATACTTCAGAATTTTCTTAATCTTTAAATTGAAATCATTAGTACCACTAAAGATAAAAAACATTAACAAGTAGTATTATTTACTACTATCGACTTGATAAAAAATGAAAATAATACCAGCAATAGATTTAATAGACGGTAAATGTGTGCGATTAACGCAAGGAGATTACAAACAAAAAACTGTTTATAGCGACAACCCTTTAGAAATAGCGAAAGCATTTGAAGGAACAGGAATAACAAACTTACACTTGGTAGATTTGGACGGAGCAAAAGCAAAGAAAATCCAAAATGCCAGTGTGTTAGAAACTGTAGCTAACGGTACAAATTTACATATAGATTTTGGTGGAGGAATTCAATCAAATGAGGATGTAGAATTGGCTTTCAATTGTGGAGCAAAACAGCTTACTGGAGGAAGTATAGCGGTAAAAGATGAAGCAATGTTTACTTCTTGGATAGAAAAATACGGAAGTGAAAAGTTGATTTTGGGAGCAGATGCCAAAAACGAAATGATTGCTATCAGTGGATGGCAAGAAACAACAGATGTTACGGTTTACGATATTATAGAAAAATACGTAGCCAAAGGAATCAAGTATGTAATCAGTACAGATGTAGCTAAAGACGGTTTATTACAAGGACCATCTTTTGAGTTATACGAAAGAATACAACAGAAATTTCCCGACTTAAAAGTAATCGCAAGTGGAGGAGTGACTGTAATGGATGATTTGTTTAAACTAAGAGATATGGGCGTTTATGGTACCATTTTAGGTAAAGCATTTTACGAAGGAAATATTACGTTGAAAGATTTAGAGAAATTCAATGCTAACTAAAAGAATAATACCTTGTTTGGACGTTAAAAACGGAAGAACAGTAAAAGGAATCAATTTTGAAGACCTCAGAGATGCGGGAGACCCTGTCGAGTTGGCAAAAATATACGCCAAAGAAGGAGCCGATGAATTGGTTTTTTTAGATATCGCAGCTACTTTAGAAAATAGAGGTACGTTGTTGGATATGGTACGTCGTGTGGCAAAAGAATTAAATATTCCGTTTACTGTTGGTGGAGGAATAGCTTCGGTTGAAGATGTTTCTCGTTTATTACAAGCAGGAGCCGACAAAGTAAGTATCAATTCATCGGCAGTACTTCGTCCAGAATTAATCAACGAGTTAGCAAAAGAGTTTGGTAGCCAATGTATTGTGGTAGCCATAGATACTAAATTGTACGATGGAGAGTCTCGTGTTCATACACACGGAGGTAAAAAACCGACCGCATTAAACACTTTTGAGTGGGCAAAAGAAATAGAAGAGCGTGGAGCAGGAGAAATATTGTTAACTTCGATGGATAATGATGGTGTAAAAACAGGTTTTTCACTTGAAGTAACTTCAAAAGTATCAGCAAACGCATCGATTCCTGTGATTGCTTCAGGAGGAGCAGGAGCAATGGAACACTTTGTAGATGTCTTTACAACAGGTAAGGCAGATGCAGGTTTAGCAGCAAGTATCTTTCACTTTAAGGAAATAGGAATACCTGATTTAAAGCAATATTTAGCAGGAAAAAACATACCAATAAGAACAAAGTTTTAAAGAATTTAAACACAAACAAGATGTCAGAAGGAAAAGCACAATTTTTGAATTATTTACAAGGAGTTATCAAGGATAGAAAAGATAACCCTTCAGAAAAATCATATACGACCTCATTGTTCAATGATGGACGAAATAAAATCATCCAAAAAGTAGGAGAAGAGGCTGTAGAGTTAGTTATCGAAGCAAAAGACGATAACAAAGAGTTGTTTATGGGAGAAGCTGCCGATTTATTGTTTCACTTTTTGGTTCTTTTAGAAGAGAAAGGGTACGAATTAGATGAAGTAATTGAAGTACTAGAAAAAAGACATAAATAAGGAATACGAGAAATAAGTAAACACACCAAACAGTAAGATTTGCCGTTTGGTGTGTTTACCTCTCAAATAACATTTGCTACTTTCTTACCAAGTGTGTATCTTACAGTCCAATGAGTCATAAAATAGCTATGAAAAACACGATTACTTTATTCCTTTTAACCCTTTCGTTACTTTCGTTTGGGCAAGTTTCTTTTCAAAAATCGTATGGAGACTCGGGAGACGAAATCGGTTACAGCATTACCGAATTGGCAGATAGTAGCTTTGCTGTAGCGGGTGTAACTACCAGTTTTAGTACTGATAAAGATATTATAGTAGTAAAAATAGCACACGAAGGAGGTGTTATATGGACAAGAAGCATCAGAGGAACAAAAATAGATGTTGGTCGAAAGATAATGGCAACCAAAGACGGTGGAATGGTCATCGTAGGGAGTACAGCAAGTTTTGGTTCAGGACGAAGAGATGTTTTTGTGCTTAAATTAGATAAAAAAGGTGATACTGAATGGGCTAAAGTTTACGGAGGAGAACATAACGAATATGCTTTTGCAGTAAGACCAACTACAGATGGTGGTTATATTATAGGAGGAGAAACAAGTTCTTTTGGTGTAAGAGCATCGGATATTCTACTTTTTAAGACTGATGCAGAAGGTAATGTTGAATGGTCAGCGACGTTAGGAGGAAAACACGTAGAGTATGCATTTGATGTAATTGAGCAAACGGATGGGTATTTAGTCGGTTTTGAAAGTAACTCTTGGGGGAGAGGTGGTCGAGATGTAGGACTATTCAAAATAACAAAAAAAGGAAAATACAAATGGCTTTATTCTTATGGAGGACCAAAGGAAGATAATATTAGTGGATTATTGGCATTACCTGACGGAACAATAGCAATGTCAGGAATGACAGCAAGTTTTGGTCACGGTAGTTTAGATGGCTTTTTCTTAAAGTGTGGTAAATCTGGAAAGTTGCTTTTTGCAAGAACTTATGGCGATAAAGGTGCCGATGTTTTTCAAGGAATGATGAAGGTAAAAGATGGGTATGTATTCTGTGGTTTTACCAATAGTTACAATGACAATTTATTAGCAGAAGACCTTTTGTTAGCTAAAATAAATGAAAAAGGACACATGAAATGGGGGAAAACATACGGTGGAACATTTTCTGATATAGGTCTAGCTATGGTACAATCAACAAAAGGGGAGTTGGTTGTTGTTGGGGATACCAAGAGTTTTTCAGGACGAAGTGATAAGGATATTTACATTGTTAAGAATAAGAATAGTGCTGGTTTATCGACTTGTGAGCAAGGAAGGATACAATTAATTGGGCAAAAAGCAGAATTTACTTCTAACAGTTACCAACCAACAGTGAAGATGATTACACTAAAAGTATCGGACGCTGATTTTAAAAATACACCTCAACTTTTACCTGATCTCAATATTTGTATCGATGGAGAACAAATAATTGATGAAAGAAAGGAACAATTAGAGAATAGTAAGTAAAAGGTGGTTTTTATTGTAGAAGTCTTTTACTTGGGTTAAAATCTTTTTTAGCTACGATTTTCATTAATTAATTTGATGCTTTGTGGGTGTTCAAATTTTATTACACCCAACCCCGTACGTAGGGTGCGGTCTGTCGTCGTTTCTTAGTAGATAGAAACAAACAGACAAGCTGATGATACGCAAAGAATTTTTGAAAATAATAGGGTTAGGTACGGCAGGAGTGGTTTTACCTCCAGCTTTAATAAAGAATAAGCCGATAAAAATTTATGACAATTTTGTGAAGGGCGTCGCTTATTACGGTTACAAGTCGTTACGAAAAAGCATAAAAGAAGGCGATAAATTAACCTTGGTTAGAGAAGTTGACAATACATTTGATGGATTTGCATTAGCTATTTATTTTGAAGGGAATAAATTGGGTTATATTTCGGCGTATGAAAATATAGTTTTAGCAAATATGTTAGATGCAGGAGTTGAAATGACGGCTTTTGTGGGAGAAAACAGGCGAGAAGGAAATGTCTATGATAGTATTTCTGTTGAGATTTTTACAGATTTAGTATTACCAACAAAAAAGCTGATAACAGCGATAAACTCATGTCCTGCAGACCAAAACAGGGACGTTTACCGTAACGGAATTGTAATCAGTTGAATTGATTTGTGATGGTATATGACAATTGTCTTTTTATCGAGAAAAGAATACGCTAACTTTGTGGTTCATAAGAAAGTTGAAAAGTGAAGGATACGGCTGAAGTTGAGTTAAAAAAATTAACTAAAAAATTGCGTGGTTCGACCTACCAAGCGATTGAAGATTACAAACAAATTGTCGAGGGAGATAAAGTAATGGTGTGTTTATCGGGAGGTAAAGACAGCTATACGATGCTTGATTGTTTGTTGCATATTCAAAGAGGAGCAAAATATAATTTTGAAATAATAGCGGTTAATTTAGACCAAAAGCAACCAGGTTTTCCAGAAGAAGTATTACCAAAATACTTAACGGAGCTTGGTGTTGATTTCGAAATTGTAGAAAAGGATACTTATAGTATTGTTAAATCTATTATTCCAGAAGGGAAAACAACGTGTAGTTTGTGTTCCCGATTGCGAAGAGGAACGCTTTACGAAACAGCAAAACGTTTGAAAGTAACCAAAATAGCCTTAGGTCATCATAGAGATGATATCGTAGAAACGTTGTTTTTGAACTTGTTTTTTAATGGGATAATGGAAACAATGCCCTGTAAGTTTAGAACAGACAATGGCGAGCACGTGGTGATTCGTCCGTTGGCTTATTGCAAAGAAAAAGACATTACTCGTTTTGCAGAATTGATGAAATACCCTATTATTCCTTGTAATTTGTGTGGTTCTCAACCGAAATTACAGCGTCAAGTAGTGAAGAAAATGTTAACAGAGTGGGAAGTAGAATACCCAGGTCGTTCAGAGTCAATTTTTAGTGCGATGAAAAAAGTAGCACCTTCACACTTGTATGATAGAAGTTTATTTGATTTTGAAAACTTACCTGAAAAATCGACAATGTCATTAGATGACGTTTTTTAGGAACGAAATGATACGAATTGAAAAAGCGAGGTATGTAGTACGCTCGCTTTTTTTATGTCTAAATGATGAAAGTCATTTTTTTGAATGAACTATTTTTTTATCTTGATAAAAAAAACAGAGATATGAAAAAGATTAGTTTAGCAATTGTTGGTTTGGCATCGTTATTTTTGGTGTCTTGTGGTGGAAATGAAGCACCAAAGTCGTCAGGGAAAGCACCAAAATCTATGCTTGAAAAAGCAAAAGAGAAGAAAAAAGAAGTAGTGAAAAAAGTTGAAGAAGCTTTACCTGCCTCTACAGCACACGCAGAAGGGTTGGCTATTTTTACAGCAAATTGTAAAGCTTGTCACCAATCACACGGAAAAGGAATGGCATCAGTATTTCCTCCATTGGCAAAATCGGACTTTATTTTAGATAAAGAAGCGACTATCAAACAAGTATTGAATGGAGCAGAAGGAGAAATGGTCGTTAACGGGGTGACTTATAACGGGACAATGCAATCGTTTAGTAACTTGACAGATAAAGAAATTGCTGACGTATTAAACTTTGTTTACAACAGTTGGGGAAACACTCCTGTAGAAGTTACAGTTGAAGACGTAGCATCGTTGAGAAAATAATATTTTTTAGTATCAAATAGGTTCCTTTCGATTGGTTTTCTAAACACCAATTGGGAGGAACTTTTTTTGTTTTGGTAAGGCAATAATCAATTTTTTGGCTTAGTTTTGTTGCGTGGAAAGAAAAAACAAAATTATCGTTGGTTGGCTTTATTTAGGACTTTTTATGGTTTTATTGATGGTCGTTGTCGGTGGAATCACTCGATTGACACATTCGGGCTTATCAATGGTCGAGTGGAAACTAATCAGTGGTACATTACCACCACTTAATGAACTTGCTTGGCAAGAAACATTTGAAAAATACAAACAATTTCCCGAATACAAAAAAACGAATGTTGGGATGGAACTTTCAGCGTTTAAATCCATCTTCTTTTGGGAGTATTCACACCGAGTTTTAGGACGATTATTGGGGATTGTATTCATTGTACCTTATTTGTTTTTCTTATTCAAAGGCTGGATAAAAAAAGGACTGAGACATAAGTTAGTTGGGTTGTTATTATTAGGGGCATTCCAAGGAGGTTTGGGTTGGTTTATGGTCAATAGTGGCTTGGTTGACCGTCCGTCGGTAAGTCATTTTCGTTTGGCTATGCACTTGTTTTCGGCATTTACATTGCTAGTTTACATCTATTGGCTCATTCTTGACCTGACCAAAGTGACAAGAAATAGAGATGGAAATTTGAATCGTTTAGCCAAATGGTTTTTGGGTTTGGTGGCGTTACAAATTATTTATGGAGCCTTTACAGCAGGGCTCAAAGCAGGACTTATTTGTGCCACTTTCCCTGATATGTGTGGCTCATTTTTGCCACCAACTTTTAGCTCGTTAGATTTTGTTAACGCTCCAGCAAATATTCAGTTTGTCCACCGTTGTTTGGGTTGGCTAGTGTTTTTTATGGCGACTTACACTTGGTTTCGTGTCCGTAAAAGCAGGATTTCGAACAGTACAGGTCACATGGTTTTACTTGCCGTGAGCGTACAATTCTTGTTGGGCGTAAGTACTTTGTTGTTTTACGTACCGGTTTCTTTAGCCGTAATTCACCAATTAGGCGCTGTGTTTGTTTTGTTATCTATCGTTCGTTTGATTTATAAAACAGGCGTTCATAAAATGGATTCATAAAGTATGATCGATTTAAAAAAACTCTTACGTATCAATCGTAGTTCTGCGGTTATTTCGTTTGTAGCCCTTGTTTTACCGATAATAGGAAGCGTTACAAGTATCTATTTTGTTGTTAATTACCCCGAAATTACTGATTGGATAAAAGCACATCAAATACTTTTTTTTATCGGTACATCTGTTACAATGGCGGTTTTATTGACGCCAACGACATTTATTGCTTCGTTGAGTGGCTATTTATTTGGCTTGGTTTCGGCTTTTTATTTAGTTCCTGCCTATGTGTTGGCATCCTTATTAGGCTATTTTATCGGTAAAAAGCTCGATGGAGGGCAGTTATTGAGTTCTTTAGTTGAAGTTGATAACAACCAAATATTGAAAAAAACGGTAAATGCCAACCCTTTTTGGTTTGTGGTTTTATGTCGGATTTCCCCCGTTTTACCTTTTGGTCTGATGAATGTCGTTTTACCCGCTTTTGGCGTCAAAATCAAGCAATTTATTACCGCAGGAACCGTTGGTATGCTTCCTCGAACGGTTTTGTTTATTTGGTTGGGAAGTAGTGCACAGACGGTGATGGAGGCGATAAAAGGGGAAACGAACCAACCAGATTACAAGTTTTATTTGACCTCGTTGTTGGTTTTGGCGTCCTCTTTTGGTTTGGTGTATTTATTCAAACGAAAAATGAAACAATTGGAAGATTGATTTACGGAACTTCCCCCTTTGTATAGACTCTTTTTTCGTAGGTATTTAGTGATAATGCCGATAGAAATGGAAATAGCCGATATAAAGTAGCAAAGGGGTCGGGCTATTCGTTGCAATCTTTTTATAGGAGGTTGACCGTTACTTTTCTTTTTCTCTTGTAATCAATGTCTCGTATAACCAATGATAAGCAAAGAATAAAAAGGATTTTCTCTACTATCCCTAAGCCGTCTATAACACCATCCACCTGTCAAGTTTTAAAAACTTGGCAGGTGATATTTTTTTATACAGACCTCTTTTTAATTAGTCGAACACTAACTAAAAGGAGTAACAAACAAAAACAAACAAAAAGGGAAAACCACTTCATGGAAGTTAGTAGAGAACTCATATTTACTTGTGTTGCTGTAATGTTAGGGTAGGCGTAGAGCAATTTTTGGATACTTATATTTTCCAAATAATCAAAAGTGACACCAACGACAGGCAGAAAGGATAAGTAGGCTATTTTGGTTTGAACACTTATTTTTTTTAGGTTATTAGCGAGTAACAGAATAAGTAAACTACCATAAACAAGAGGGTAAGCCATATCTGTCTTAGTGGATAACGTTTTATAAATAGCCCTTCCTTCAGGTTTTAGTTTTTCAAACAGTGTATTTACATCTTCAAGAGTATAGCTTATTCTTGCATCTAAAATTTGCACCTCCTCATTTGCTAAAGCGTTCATTTTTGCAAAATGCTGAGGAAATGCAAAAAGGAAAAAGAACAAGAAAATCAAGAAAACAGGTAGGATAACCTTCCAATTCGCTATTTTGTATAAAAACAGCATTTGATTTTAATCTATTTCGATAGCTTCTAACAAATCAGCCATCGCATCGAGGTCAACAAATCCCGTACGGATTTCTTCGCTACCTTTCAAGGCAATTCCTTCCATATCAGTTTTTTCAATCAGTTCATTAATATCCTCGGGAGTAACTTGTGTACCGACCAATAAAGGGTGTGTAGAGCTCAATGTAGCAATATCTTGAAGTGATAAAACCGTGTCGTTTGTCGTTTCGATAAGAACAAAATCTGCCGAAGTAACCGTTTTTGCTAACAAAGGAATATCTTCGGATTTGTCAGTGATTTGTTTCAGAATTACCGTATAATTACTGTCTTGTAAGTCTTTTACTAAAGCGTTGTTGGGTGTGATAATAGTTTTAAAACCAAACTCTGTTGCTCGGTCTTTGATAGCCCCTAAACTCGCTTGATTGTTAAACTCACCTGCAAAACTCATCCCTTGTAGCCACGTAGTAATAGCGGTGTAGTTGGTGTATCCGATGAAATCAGTGTCATTATCGTTCATCGAAAAACCGATAAAATCAACACCCATACCTGTTGCGTAGCGTGCATCGCTGAGGTTGGTAACCGAACTAATCAAGACTTTTGTTTTAAGAGACATAGTGATTTTCTTTTATTTCTTACGAAGTTACAATTTTCATAGAGAATGTATCTATATTTGAGTTAATGAAAATAATGAATTTTTATATTGCATTGGTATTTATCGGTTTTTCTCTTCTTTTTACAAGTTGTAAGAAAGGACACGAGGAAGAAACGGTAGATTTGGGTTATGCTTATTATCCTTTAGAAATAGGGAAAGAGTGGGTATATGAAGTGGAAGATATTGCGTATAATATCTTAAAAAATGACACCTCAAAGTACCAATTGAAAGAAGTAGTAACCGAGTTGGTTAATGGCGGAGATGAAGATAATTATTTACTTTATCGTTACAAGCGACTTACAGAAGTAGCTGATTGGACTTTGGATAGCATTTGGTCAGTAAAAAAAGAACCTACCTATTTAATCAAAACGGAAAATAATATACGTTACCAAAAACTAATGTTTGGTACTTCTGTGGGGCTTTCTTGGGATGGTAACCGTTGGAATGTCGGTAAAGAAGATACTTATACGATTGTAAGTTTGGGTACTCCCTATACACTGAAAGGGCAGTTGTATCACGACGTATTGGAAATAGAACATCGTTTTGATAAGAATTTAATATTATCGATAGACTACCGAGAACGTTATGCTAAAAATGTAGGTTTGGTAGAGGTTTATAAAGAAAATTTAGAAACACAACCAGGGGAAAAATCTTTAGGCAATGTGTATCATCAAGTATTAGTTTCGTATAAAAACTAATCCATTTCTCTTATCATTTTTTTGATAATACGGTACAAATCCATTTCATCGGGAGCAATCGTAAAATCTGAAATAATTAACTCTTCAATTTCGTTTACTAAATGTTGAGCTGATTTTTTATCTGTAACGTAGGTCGCAAATTTTGTTTCAATAAACGCTATTCTGTCTTTTACCTTTTGGTATTTGATAACGATTAATAATTCATCAATTAAGGTTGTAGGGTTTTTAATGCCTTGTTCTTTCAAAAAATCATTGATGGTTTGTAATTCACTTTCGTCCAAATCGTGGTCAGACGAGGCAAGACAAAGTAAAATGTACGCACAAAAATGGTCAAAACTCCAATGTGAAATATTCATAATGAAAACTTAATTGTTCTAAAAAAAATGTTCTTTTAGAAAGATACATAAAATATTTAGTTTAGAAATGTTTCCTATATAAAAAGTAGTATTTATTAGACGAAACCTATTTAAACCAGTTTTTTAATAAGTCATTTCGAAGTTTACTTGTTTTTTTATTGAGTGATTGGATAGGGAGCGCAAAACCCGATTTTTTGCGGTCAATCCATTCTTTAGGGAAATGTTGATAAAGTATACTTTTTAAGTCTGTTTTACCTAAGACACCTTCGTAGAGTCTTTTTTGTCCAAACGAAGTGATTTCTGGTGTCAAAAAAGGTACTCTAATTTCTATTTCGTTGAATAGTCCGATACCATCGGTGTATTTTAAATTATTGTTTTCTAAATATTCGTTTTGGTCGTAGCTCAAAACGAATTGACTAAAGCTATCTCTTTTGTAATTACCAAGTGCCTTTTTCTCTATTACCGAAAGTTTTTTATTTGACTTACTTATCAAATAACTCAACGCTCTTTTTTGTGTGAATTGAGGTAACCAATCGAATTTTTTAGCAAATAAATGTCTTCTGTAACCACCAAAAAACTCGTCAGCACCAGTACCGTTTAAAAGGATTTTTATACCGTCTTTTTTTGCTTGTTTACATAATAAATGCAAAGAAAAACCAGCCAAATCGAGGTAGGGTTCAGGGAAATCAGAGTGCTGTTTTAGGTATTCCTCAAAATCCTCTTTATTGTAAGAAACAATACGTAGTTCTAAATTGAGTTTGGAAGCTATTTTTTTAGCGTAAATAAAATCTTCAGAATAACCGTTTTTTTGTTGGTTTCCTTTAAAATCAAACGTGTACAAAGGGAGATTTAAACCTATTTCTTTTGACGCTAAAGCGAGTAAAGTAGAGTCAACACCACCACTAAATAAAATCGCGGAAGGGTAGAAGCTATTTGTTTGCTCTTTGACACTTTCTTTAATTAATTCAAAGAGAGAAGTCTTCGGTTTTTTGTTGGTTTTATAGGTTGTTTTGAGGTAGTCTAATTGTCCAGTTTTACAATCAAAAATGGCCGTTTTTCCTTTAGGGAATTGATGGACATCTTTAAATAATGTTTGGTTTCCTAATGACCAACCCCATTTTTTGTTAATTTTTAGCTGTTGATTATTTACAGGGAAAGGCTTAAAATAATCAAGAGAAGAACTTAGAATAAGGGCTTTGTTTTGTTGATGAAAATACAATGGTTTTATGCCAAATTGGTCTCTTGAAATAATGAGTTTGTCTTTTTTTTTATCGTAAATGACAAACGCAAACATACCTCTCAAATATTGGAAAAAGGCAATGCCTAATTCCTGAAAACCGAGAAGTAAAGTTTCGGTATCAGTTTGTGTCTTAAAAGAATGGTGAACGAATAAACTAGCCCTTAAATCTAAATGATTGTAGATTTCTCCATTTAATAAAACAACAAAATTTTCATTCTCCAAAGGCTGTACCGTGTTTTCGATGGCATCAGTTAGAGCCAAAAGAGAATGGAAAAAGATAGTGTTTTTGGTGTGTAATGTAGTGAAATTGTCTTTTCCTCGTTTGTTTAATAGCTCTTTTGTATTCTCTGTAGAAAGAAAAGGAGTAGAGTTACTATGGACGATTATACCACACATAAAAGATTAAGAATTAATAAAATCGGTGTTGTTAATAAACCATTCGTATGTTTTACGGAGTCCATCTCTAACAGTAACTTCGGGTTGGTAGCCCATCAATCTATTTGCTTTAGAAATATCAGCCAACGAATCACGTACATCTCCCACACGATTTGGTCCATAGTTTGGAGCTAATTTGATACCCGAAACATCCTGTAATTCGTCCCATAATATATTCAAAGAAATACGTTCGGCACAAGCAATATTAAACACTTGATTATCTGCTTTCTCATCAGCAAACATCGCACGAACATTGGCTTGGATAGCATTTTCTACAAAAGTAAAATCTCTTGTTTGTTCTCCGTCTCCGTTCATAGTCGGTGCATTTCCTTTTGTTATTGCATCAATAAAGAGAGGGATAACGGCAGCGTAAGCACCATTAGGGTCTTGTTTAGGTCCAAAAATATTGAAATACCTCAAGCCAATAGTTTTTGTTCCGTATGTTTTATAAAACACATCAGCATATAGTTCATTGACGTATTTAGTGACCGCATAAGGTGAAAGAGGTTTGCCTATATTGTCCTCTACTTTAGGTAAAGCTTGACTATCGCCATAGGTGCTACTTGATGCTGCATAGACCATTTTTTTGACTGTATCACTGTCTTTTACAGCTGTTAATACGTTTAAAAAGCCACCAATATTTACTTCATTGGTAGTTATAGGGTCGTTTATCGAACGAGGGACAGAACCTAAAGCTGCTTGATGAGAAACAAAATCAATTCCTTTTACCGCTTTGGTACAAGAATCAAAATTACGAATATCTTCTTCTAAAAACTCAAAATTGGCTAACTCAAAAAACGGAGCAATATTTTTTAAATGTCCGTTAGATAAGTTGTCAATCACCCGAACCAATTTGGCTTCATTGTCAAGTAAAATTTACAAAGGTTAGAACCGATAAAACCAGCCCCACCTGTAACTAGAAAAGATTTTCCTTTGATTTGCTTTTGTATGTTTTCTAAAGGCATGATTGGTTATTAGGTCTTTTGAAAATCAAAGATATGTAATATATTCGTATGAAGTGTTTTAAACGTGATATAAGATTGGATTAGGTGAAAAATACACTAACTTCGTGACAAAGTTTTTAAATAATATGAATAAAGGGAAATTCGTAGTTGTAGTCTTGTTGATTTTTGTTTTTAGTAGTTGTGTCACGCATAAAAAAAATGTTGTTACTCCAGGGTGATTCCAAAATATCAATAGTTGATTCTTTGCAGAAAAGAATAAAAACTCAATATTTGCTACAAGACGGAGATATTTTAGATATTAAAGTATCTAGTTTAGATGCGCAATCAGTAGCTATTTTTAATAAAAGAGTTGGGGGAGCATCAAATAACCAAGTCACTGAAGCGTCTTTGTATGTTAATGGTTATATTATAGATAAAAGCGGAACGATTAATTTACCATTGATTGGTACAATGCAAGTTCGAGGACTTACTTTGGACTCTTTAAATAAAAAGATGACGGTAGAGCTAGCTAGTTATTTTAAGTATTTTACGGTTAATGTAAACTTGGTGAATTTCCGAGTATCTATCTTGGGAGAGGTGAAAAAAGCAGGAATTCAATATGTTTATAACAGTAACACCAATTTATTAAATATAATTGCAAAAGCAGGTGGCGTGAGTAATCATGGAAACAGAAGAAAAGTCAAGGTTATCCGTAAACTAGCAGAGGGCAGTGTGTCTGCTATTATTGACTTGTCAAAAGAGGAGGTTATCTATAATGAGTTTTTTTATGTTATGCCAGATGATATTATTTATATACAACCCCACAAATCAAAGATGGTATCTTTAAATGTACCATTGATGTCTTTATTGTTGACAACAGCATCCTTCGCTATTTTGATTTTAAACACAATTAAAAAATAATTAAATGGATAATAACCTTAACGAAGAGGAAATAGATATTAAAGCCCTCCTTTTTGGCTATTTAAAATATTGGTATTGGTTTTTACTAAGCATATTTGTGTGTTTGGTAGGTGCTTATATTTATTTAAGGTATGCACCAAACATCTACCAAGCGACGGCTAAAGTCTTAGTTATAGATGCTGATCAAAACAATTTACAAGGTGGGCAAGTTTTAGAAGAATTAGGATATTTTTCAACAGGAAAGGGCATTGATACGGAGATGGAAATAATAAAATCTTATTCCTCTATAGAGCATTCCGTGAAGAAATTACCTTTTACGGTGTCTTATTGGGTGGATGGAGATGTCCGCACCTCAGAAGTTTACTACAAAAATAGTCCTTTTACTATTTTATTGGATACGGTTTCAAAACAGTTGTTTTATAAAAATTTCTTTTTAAAACCTTTAGATAATGGAAAAGCCTTGGTCTCAATTAAAGGAAGTGGAGGGGTTTCTGCACGATGTGGAAGTGATGAATTTAAAGAAGTACCTTCTATTGAATTTTCTCAAATAGTTCAATCAGGAGATACAGTTATTCATTCGGGGTATTTTAAATTTATTTATTATAGAAATGAAAAGGAACAGTTTAAAAAGAACGTATATCGTTTTAAGTTAGAACCCTTAGAAGATCAGGTACTGTCTTACCAAGCACGGTTAGCTGCCCAACACCCCAATGAATTTGCCGCGGTATTGAATTTGTCAATTGTAGGGAAAACGCCAGAAAAAAACATAGAGTTTTTGAACCAATTAGCTAATGACTATGTAAACAGAGGTTTGTTGGAAAAAAATAAGATTGCTGAGAATACCTTAGGGTTTATCAACCATCAGATTGATACGTTGAGAAAAACACTAAACGAAACAGCTAATACCTTACAGAAATTTAGGACAAGTCATGATATTCTTGATTTTGAATATTCTTCAAAAACAGTATTAAACCAATTAGAGCTGTTAAATAAAGAAAAGGCTGAGTTAATGGTACAAGATAAATATTACCGTTATTTAAATAGGTATGTGAAGGATAAATCACAAGAGGATGATATGGTTTCGCCTTCTTTAATAGGTGTTAGAGACCCATTGTTGATAAATTTGCTACATGAGTTAGAGGTGTTGTTTTCTAAGAAGAACGAACTAGATATTGGAGCAAATAAAAACAACCCTGCATTGAAAATAGTAGGACAGAAAATAATTTCAGTTAAAAAAAATGTAATTGAAAACTTAACGAGTTTATTACAGGGATCAGCAATTAGGTTGACGGATATTAATAAACGAATTAGTAAAGTGTCCAATAAGGCTCGAACATTGCCTAAAACAGAGCGTGAATTATTGGTAATTGAGCGAGAGTTTAATTTGAATGAAGAGGTTTACAATTACCTTTTAGAGAAAAAAGCATCTATAGGTATTGCCAAAGCAGGTTATATCGCAGATAATAAGGTGTTAGAAAAAGCGAGGTTATCTAAACTAATATTAAAATCGCCTAACCGTTCGTTAATTTTATTAGCTGGGGTATTTTTAGGCATTCTCATACCCGTAATTTTAATTTTCGGGATTAATTTTTTTAACACAAAAATCAAAAGTGTTGAAGAGTTAGAAAAAAAAGAATATCCCTTACATAGGTATGATAGGTCATAGAGAAAATGGAGAGGAGTTGGTAGTGACAAATCAGCAAACCAATATGATTACCGAGTCGTTTCGTAGTGTACGGTTGAAAACACAAGATTTATTGGCGTTTAAAAAAGGTCAAGTAATAGGTCTAACCTCAACAGTATCAGGAGAAGGTAAAACTTTTTGTGCCTTAAACTTAGCGTCCTCACTTGCTTTATCAGGAAAGAAAACGATAATAATAGGGGGTGATTTAAGAAAACCGAAATTAGGAAATACGCTAAATCTAGAAAGTAATGTGGGGTTATCTGAATACTTAGTAGGAAGAGAAACTAAAATACTGTTGTACAACAAACAGGAATAGAGAATTTGTCTATTGTTACTTCTGGAGTGATACCACCCAACCCTGCCGAGTTATTAGAGTCACAAACGTTTATGCATTTTGTTGAGGAGTTAAAACAAGAATATGACTATATTGTTATTGATTCTTCGCCTATTGGTTTAGTGCCCGATTTCCATGTTATCGCTAAGTTTACAGATATAAACCTGTTTATTATTCGTCATAATTATTCTGATCTAGAATCTTTAGAGTTTATAAGTAAGCTAAATAATCAAATTGATGATTTGTATTGTGTGTACAATGATAATTTGAAAAAAGGAAGTAGCTATGGCTATGGTTACGGTTACGGTTATGGTTACGGCTATGGTGTTGACAATGAGGAAGCCTCGTTTTTTAAAAAGGTATTTAATAAATTATTCGCATGAAGAAGGTGCTAATTGTATTTGGAACTAGACCAGAAGCTATAAAAATGGCTCCTTTGGTACAAGAGTTCAGGTTAAACAACAAGTTTGAAACAAAAGTTTGTGTAACAGCTCAGCATAGAGAGATGTTAGATCAAGTACTTGAGTTTTTCTCGATAACACCCGATTTTGATTTAGATTTAATGAAAAAGAATCAAAATCTTTATTCATTAACTTCAGATATTTTATTAGGATTAAAACCAGTTTTAGAAGAATACCAGCCAGATTATGTTTTTGTTCATGGAGACACAACGACAACAATGGCTACAAGTATAGCTTCTTTTTATTCAGGAGCAAAGGTTTGTCATGTAGAAGCAGGTTTACGTACGTTTGATAAATTATCACCATTTCCAGAAGAAATAAACAGACAATTAACAGGACGAATAGCCGATTATCATTTTGCACCAACAACGGTGTCAAAAGAAAATCTATTGAGAGAAGGTGTAAATACAAATGACATCATCGTTACAGGAAATACGGTAATTGATGCTCTTTTGGCAAGTTCAGCTAAAGTTGAAGGTATTGTTAACGATGAAATAGAAACCTTAAAAAAGCAATTGGACTTTAGTAAAGAGATTGTATTAGTAACAGGGCATCGTAGAGAAAATCACGGAGAAGGATTTGTTAATATTTGTAAAGCACTAAAAGAAATAGCGGAAAAGAAACCTCAAGTACAAATAGTATATCCTGTTCATTTGAATCCGAACGTGAAGGGGCCTGTTTATGATTTACTTTCCTCTGTATCAAATATAAAATTAATAGCACCTTTAGCTTACCCCGCTTTTGTTTGGTTAATGACTAAATCTAAATTAATCATTACCGATAGTGGAGGGGTCAAGAGGAAGCTCCAAGTTTAGGTAAACCCGTTTTGGTAATGAGAGATACGACAGAAAGACCCGAAGCAGTAGAGGCAGGGACGGTATTGTTGGTCGGAACAAACACAGCGAAAATAGTAAAAGAAGCGATGGCTCTTTTAACAGATTCAGTAAAATACAGTAAGATGAGTGCGTTACATAATCCTTATGGAGAT
>CBDCZI010000014.1:0-148695 GCA_965224495.1 Cytophagales bacterium
CTTCAGATAAATGTTTCATGGGCGCCGTTACCTCAAAAGAGCGCGCCGAAGATACAATGCCGAATGGTGTGAGATCGTATTTGGCAAAGAGTTCGTAGATAACAACTGTGTCGTCTCAGCTCTTATCAATGTGAACTCACCCTTTGGTGTTGGACGAAACCATGTTGGATGCCGCACATGTTTATGCGGCCGCCAATCAGGCGACTGTTATTACTCCCTTTATGATCGCGGGTGCATCAAGCCCAACAACAGTTGCGGGCCTGGTCGCACAATCCCTGGCCGAAACTTTGGCGGGCATGGCTATTACGCAGCTTGTACGCCCCGGAGCGCCGGTCATATTCGGTTTCATGATGTTGGGTATGTCAATGCGTTCGGGCAGCCCGATCCGCTACGACGAAACATGGAAATCGATGTTGATTGCGGGTCAACTGGCACGACGCCTTGGTGTTCCCTTTCGCTGTGGCGGTTCGTCATCGAGTTCAAAAATTCCCGATGCTCAATCGGGTTGGGAAGGCGCGCTTTATGTAATGTATTCCATGCTGGCTGGGGCCAATTTCATGATCCATGCAACGGGGACTCTGGAAGCTGGACTGGTTGCAAATTTCGACAAATTCCTGATTGATTGTGATGTCCTTGGCGCGACTTCGCGAATGATGACCGCAGTTGATACCAACCCTGATGCTTTGGCCTTTGATGCCATCGCAGAAGTTGGCCCTGCAGGCAATTTCCTTTCCTGCGCCCACACGTTGGCACGATATAAAACTGCATTCTATATGCCGACAAATGCTGATTGTGAATCATTCGAACAATGGACGGCAGAAGGCGGATTAGACGCAGCCCAGCGCGCCAACAAGTCGCATGCACAAGATGCTGGCTGAATATCAGAAACCCGCATTGGACCCGGCCATTGATGAAGCGCATTGATTGAATTCATGGATGCTCGCCGCGCGGTTCTTCCGGATAGTTTCGCATGAACAAAATTAATCAAATCGCCAAAGACCCGCTGTTTCAGCCTCTTAACAATCAAGGGCTTGACGCTCAAAAACCGGATAATGAGTACAGCTCACGCTTCGGGCATGGATGATGAAAATATGCCGTGCTCTGCGCTATCAGCGTTATCATGAGGAAAAGGCCATAGGCGGGTTGGCGCTGACCATGTTTGGTGGCTCTTCCAATGTCGCGCCGGATTCGCCATCTATTTTTCAGTCAACTTGATGTCAGTACTGACCGGATCATTCCTTACTTTCAAGAATTCTCAGAACGCATTCACCAGCATGGCACAGCTTTGATGTGCCAGATTACCCATTTGGGAAGGCGCGGCGATGCGCAGTCTGGCGAATGGCTTGCCAGCAATAGCTCCATCGCCTGTTCGTGAAACTTTGCACCGCAATTTTCCGCGCGAAATGGACCGCAATGATATTGACCGGGTGGTGCATGCGTTTGGTCAAGCGGCATTGCGCTGTAAACAAGGCGGGCTTGACGGAATTGAAACCCTTGCTGGCGCTCATCTGATTGGCCAGTTTTTTTCCCCCATGACCAACCTGCGCAATGATGAATTTGGCGGCAGCATTGAAAACCGTGCTCGCTTTGCCCTGATGGTGCAAGAAGAGACATTCGTCGCCAAGTTGGAGATGATTTCGTTGTTGGTATGCGTATTACGCTTGATGAAGGCGAAGGCGGCTTGCGTTTTGATGAGGCAATGCAAATTGCAGAATTACTCAAAAACGAAGGTGCTGTAGATTTTTTCAATTGCAACGTCGGGCGTATGGACAGTGAAATTATGCTGGCCGAAGACAACATGCCGGGCATGAGCCGCCCTTGGCACTTTTTCTTGATACTGTAGGCAAGTTCAAACGTGAAATAGATTTACCGGTCTTTCATGCGGCGCGCATCACCGATGTGGCGAACGCTCGGCATGCCATTCGTGATGGTGTGCTTGATATGGTTGCCATGACCCGTGCCCATATCGCTGACCCGCAGATTGTCAACAAGATCATGCGGGGTGAAGAAGATCGCATCCGTCCCTGCATTGGTGCTTCACATTGTATATATAAGAAGCCTCATTGCATTCATAATCCGGCCTCCGGTCGCGAAACCATGCTACCGATGGAAGCGACCGCAAGTGTTGCACCTGGCAAGAAAGTTGTTGTTGTGGGCGGTGGTCCAGCCGGAATGGAAGCGGCGCGTGTTTCCGCGGCTCGTGGACACAGTGTTGTTTTGTTTGAAGCGGCATCTCGACTTGGAGGCCAGATACAACTCGCTTCCAAGGCAACCTGGCGCAAGGATTTGATATCCATTGTTGATTGGCGTGAGGCAGAGCTGAACCATTTGAATGTCGAAATACGCTGCAATGTTTTTGCGAGACTGAAGACGTAATTGCAGAAAACCCGGATTGCGTGTTCATCGCCACCGGCGGAATACCCGCTGAACAGAATTTTCACGGGCCGAATTGGCAATTTCCAGTTGGGACATTCTGTCAGGTGACGCGAAGCCAGCGCAGGATATATTGATTTGCGATGCGACCGGCCGACATGAGGCTGTTTCCTGTGCAGACTATTTGTCAGCACTTGGCCACAAGGTAACGCTGGCGACAATTGACGCCCATTCGGCAACCGAAATGGGTTATCCGGATCGCGCTGTTTATCGCAAACGGCTCTATCAGCAAGGCGTTTCGACTTTACCGGATTTGCGTATTACTGCGCTACACAAAGATGGCAATCGTCTCGTCGCGACCTTGTCCAATGAACTCACAGGCCAGTCACAGGATGTTTGCACAGATCAAGTGATCGTCGAAGCAGGAACAGACCCGATGGCCGAAGTCTTCTTTGAATTGAAATCACAGTCAATAAACGATGGTCTATCCGATGTTGACGCTCTTGCCACTTATCAGCCCCAACCTATCGCTGAAGAAAAAGGATTCACGCTTTACCGGATCGGGGATTCTGTAACTTCCCGTTCCATCCATGCCGCCATTTGGAGGCATATCGCATCGCTGTCTGGATTTAATATGAACAGCGCAATCAAAACCAACCAAGGGAAAAATACAATGAAACTCAAAAACATTCTCATGGCAACAGCAAGTGTTGCTATCATGTTATCAGCAAGCATTGCTAATGCTGGCGAAGCGCTTGACAGGGTCATGTCATCGAAGGTTCTCAAAGTTGCCACAGACGCCAACTGGGCACCGCAGAGCTTTTAAACGACAATAATGAAATGGACGGATTTGACGTCGACGTTGCCAAAGAAGTCGCCAAACGCCTGGGAGCCAAAGCAGAATTTGTTACTCCATCGTGGGATATCATTACTGCAGGTAACTGGAATGGCCGCTGGGATTTATCTGTCGGGTCGATGACACCAACTAAATCTCGGGCAAAAATCTTGGCTTTTCCGGGAGTGTATTACTATACGCCTGCGTCCATCGCTGTGCACAAGGATAGCCCTTTTAAACAGATTTCAGATCTGAACGGCAAAAAAGTCGGCGCGGGAACAGCAACGACATTTGAGTTGTATCTTCAACATGATCTGCAGATTGATGCCGAAGGCGTTCCAGCTTTTGAGTATCAGTTAAAAGCCGAAAACAAATCCTATAAAGATAGCACCGCTGCAATGGACGACCTTCGCCTGGGTGACGGGGTTCGTTTGAATGGCATGGTAGGTTCCCTGCCAGCAATTCTTAAAGGCATCGAAGCCAAATATCCACTGCGTATATTAGGCGAGCCTGTATTCTATGAGCCGTTGGCGTTGGCGATCGACAAAGGTGACAAAGAGTTCAATGACAAATTGGCCGGAATTCTGGCTGCGATGAAATCGGATGGAACTCTCTCTAAATTATCCTTGAAATGGTACAAGATCGACTATTCTTCTACCGGAGGTTAATTTCAGGGAAATCTAAACAATTAATCCGGCCCAAAACCCTGGGCCGGATCATATCAAGGGGAGAGAATAATGCTATTTGCAGATACAGTGGTCGCTGATCCGGCAGTTCACAAACCCAAAGTCATGGCGATCATGCTGGCTGTTGGTTTCGTTGCTTTCAGCCTGATGGGATTGAATGACACTATTTTTGGCGAGTTCCTCCGTCCGGCAATAGGCGAGCCAAAAGAGTCCGGCCTTTTTGGTAATTTGGCCATCGGCCTGGTAATGTCGATGCTGTTTGTTGGCAATATCGTTTTGATCGGTTTTTTACCCTTCCGATATCAAGTTATTGTGGTTTGGATCGAACTGTTGATACTGTTTCTGTCCTTCTTTTACAATTTCGGGGCTGGATTTTGTGTTCATCCGCTCCAAGGTCTGGTTCATGATCTCGCAAGGGGTGTTTACCACGCTCTATATCTCGGCCATCTCAATCATACTCGCCTCTATCGTCGCTATTTTTGGAGCCGTTGCCAAGCTATCTTCAAACGGCTTTGCCAATGCGATTGCCAGCTTTTACACGTCTTTCTTTCGCGGACTGCCTTTGTTGATGCAGGTCTATCTAATCTATCTCGGCATGCCGCAATTGGGGTACGTAATTGATGCTGTACCTGCCGGTGTTTTAGCATTGACCCTTTGTTATGGCGCTTACATGACCGAAATATTCCGCGCTGGCATCCAGTCGATTAACAAAGGCCAATGGGAGGCATCACGTTCCATGGGGTTCAAATTCGGGCTAACCATGCGGCGTATTATTCTGCCGCAAGCCATGCCGTTGATCATTCCACCCACCGGCAACCAGTTCATTGCCATGCTCAAAGATAGCTCGCTGGTGTCTGTCATCGGTGTTTGGGAATTGATGTTCCTGGCCCGCACATTGGGCAACAAGGATTTCAAACATATGGAAATGCTTATTACCGCCGCGATGATCTACTGGTGCCTGTCCATGTGTCTGGAAGTCATTCAAAGTCGCATAGAACGCCATTATCGCACCGTCAGCCATTAAGGGAGACTATTATGTCAGAACCAATTATTCAAATGACCGGTGTCAGCAAATGGTATGGTGACTTCAAGGCACTTACCGATATAAATTTCACTGTCAACAAGGGCGACAAGATCGTGGTTTGTGGGCCTTCGGGCTCTGGTAAATCGACCATGATCCGCACGTTGAACTGGCTTGAAGCGCATCAGAAAGGCACCATCATCGTCAATGGTACCAAGATGCACAAAAAAATGAAAAACGTCGAAGAAGTGCGCATGGATGTTGGCATGGTGTTTCAGCATTTTAACCTGTTTCCACATATGAGTGTTGTGCAAAATCTGATGGCCGGGCCGATGTGGGTGCGTGGGATTGAGGAAGCCGAAGCGCGCAAAACTGCGATGAAATTCCTCGAACGTGTGCGCATTCCAGAACAGGCTGAAAAGTTCCCCGGGACAATTGTCTGGCGGTCAACAACAGCGAGTAGCAATAGCACGATCCCTTTGCATGAATCCCAGGGTAATGCTGTTTGATGAGCCAACATCAGCGCTGGATCCTGAGATGGTTTCCGAGGTGCTTGATACCATGATCGAGCTGGCCAATGACGGCATGACGATGGTTTGCGTCACCCATGAGATGGGGTTTGCCAAGGCTGTAGCCGATCGGGTTGTGTTCATGGATGAGGGGCAGATTATCGAGGAAAATGATCCAATCAGTTTCTTTGATAATCCTCAGAACGAACGAACCAAAGATTTCTTGGGCCAAATCCTTCAACACTAATTGGTTGATTTTATGACTGAACCACTCTAATTCGCTTTCACTCACGGCCACTTGGGGCGCTGCCCCGGCCTACGCGGGTAGAGTGCAAAGCACTGGACGCTGTTCGCGTCTTGAGTGCTTCCATGTAAACATTGAAAATTCTAAAGGTTGTTTTTCCTGTCTAGCAACATCGGATGGATCAACGCCCTTTGCTACGAGAGTTTTAACCTGACCCCGTTTTTGCCTTGCTTCTGCCAACGTCACATCAGGATATTTTCCAAACGCTAATTTCTTTTGCTTGTTCAAGAAGCTAAACGCCATTCGCCAAAGCCGTGAACCCTGAGGTGTGACTTTTAAATACAAACCATCTCCATCGCGGTAGCGTGTTGGCTTATCGGGTGATTTAAGTGATTTAACGAAAGTGTCAGTGAGTGCCATGGTTCATTTGTTGGTACTTTATATTGAGAGTATCGCGTGCAAACTACCATATACCAACAAAAATAAAGGATACCAACACACGCCAGCGCACAAAGAGGCGCACACATGGAATATAAATCGTTGTGTTTCAACAAGTTACAAAACAGTTATGGATATTTATGAATGGGAGAATACAGTCAAATGGTGCCCCCCGCCGGAATCGAACCGGCACTCCAATACAGGAACAGGATTTTGAATCCTGCGCGTCTACCAATTCCGCCAGAGGGGCACAAATATTCAAATTCGAACTGGGAATGTTGGGGGAATATAGTATTGCAGCGGGTCAGGTCAACCAAGAAGATGGCCAAAATCCATTTTTTGATCAGGCCTGAATGATACAGCTGGGATAATCGATGTCCAGACATCTATACAATGCGTGTAGATATAAAAATTTTCAAGGAAAAGATGTACAAACCGCACAACGCTAAAATTGACGTTTATTATATGAACATCGTCGCCTTACTATTTATGGGCGCGTTTGCTGCATTTATATTATGGGGACACGTTGGAACTGGCGCAAAATACTTTCTGCTTACAAATTTTGGCACAACAAGCACCGGTACCGTGGCCAAAATTGAATATTCGATAAATTTATCGCTGAGAACCCGCGTCCACTTAACATTGAGAGAATACTCTTCATCTGCATACATTTTAAATATGACGGTTATCCCGGTAAACATTATGAAAACAGCCTACTGTTGCTGGATGAATTCGTTGAAAACAAATTCCCAAAAGATGACGAGCCAAAATTCTTTAGAAATCATTATATATGAAATAGGGCAGTCGGAAGAAATCAAATATCTAGAAAAGTGGCCAGCTGTATTTTTGCCTGTATCATATCTGGCACTCTTGCAATTTGATATGAAAGTCATGTTTGGCAGTTTGATTGCTTTACTGAGTTTTGTTCTTTTAATAATTCTCAATATCAACTCTTTGTTGAAATTCAGGAAAACCAATAAAAATTACTCGCCCAAATTATTAGCCACGCGCACTTCAAAGTAAAATGACTGCAATTTTAATCGCATATTCAGCTTCAATGGACTATCCAGTGGCCAATCGATAATAATGCTTGGAATATTGAATGATTCGCAAATTATACAATTGGATGTTCGAGCTTGCGAAAAGCACAACATGCCACCAAAGCGCTGGCCGGGTTTTCTTTTGCCGAATCCTCATTTTTCCCAATTCCACCTGATGTGCTGCTCATTCCCATGGTGCTGGCAAACCGTGCCAAATGGTTCAAATACGCGCTAATCTGCACAATCGCCTCAATACTTGGCGCATTTTTGGGCTATGCCATTGGCTCGCTTGGCTATGAATTTATTGGCAAACCCATTTTGGCTTTTTATGGCAAAGAAGATTTGTTTGTCAGGATGCAAGAATGGTTCGATAAATGGGGCGGGTGGGGCTTGTTGTTTGCTGCCATCACACCGTTTCCATACAAAGTTTTGACCATTTCATCAGGCTTTGCCGGGCTCAACATTCTCATGTTCACGCTTGTAAGCATTGTTGGCCGGGGCTTTCGATTTTTCCTGGTTTCATGGTTGTTATTCAAGTTTGGAGAACCCATTCAAGCCTTTATCGAAAAGCGCCTTAATTTACTCTTTGTTTTGGGCATGGTGCTGTTAGTGGGCGGGTTCGCTCTACTTAAATTTATTGGATAATGTTTATGAGTTTGAATGCTGAAATTGGAACGAACCAAATTAGAATGGCGATGCTGGTATCGCTGGGCATGATTTCCGCAATTGGTTCTGTGCTGGGCTTTCAATATATTGGCGGCTACATACCGTGTGAATTGTGCTACTTACAGCGCGAGCCTTACTATTATGTGGCGATGCCTGCCGGGTTTTCAGCGCTGCTGTTGGCATTAATCGGCCGCCCGGCTGTGCTGGTCCGACTGTTATTGTTGATCACCTTTCTTGGACTTTTGGCAACGGCGGGGATTGGCGCCTATCATTCTGGTGTCGAGTGGGGGTTTTGGCCCGGGCCTGAAAGTTGTGGCGCAGCCGTTGATGGAATTACCGGCAATGCCAGCGATTTACTTTCCAGCCTTGCAAATACCAAACCACCTGCCTGTAACGAAGCAGCAGGCCGCTTTCTAGGCATTTCATTTGCCGGTTGGAATGTAGTTGTTTCGCTGATCATGGCCTCAATGGCCTGGCACGGCGCATTCGGTCGCTATGAATAGCAATAATTTCTCACGGCTATTTTGGTGCTGCGCACCAAGCCTGCGATTGCGCGGGCTGTTCACCCGGCTCGCTCTTCGCTCGCTATGCGGTTGGTTCAATTAGGCTGGACTGATGATTTGCTATCAGATCAAGTGAGCGCACGTAGAGCGTAGCGATGCGCAAGCAAACGATCTAAAATGCTCGTGAGATAATTCCATGTGAGTAAAATCAAGGCTCCAGCGGCGTATCCCAATATAGATAATCCATCCAGCTTTCATGCAGATAGTTCGGCGGGAACCTTCGACCATTATTTTGCAGATACGGAGCCTTGGAAAGTTATTAAAGAGGATGAAGAACGTGTGAAAACAATTTTGAATTTGGCTTTGCAGTGTGCTGCTAATTTAACTATTGTAATGGAACCATTCATTCCTTTCTCTTCTGAAAAACTGAAATCTATCCTTAATATGTCCGAAAACCTGCTTTGGGAAGATGCTCGAAACGAGAAATTACTTCCTGCTGGTCACAAAATCAACAAGGCAGAGTTATTGTTTGCTAAAATAGAAGATAAAACGATAGAGGCTCAAGTCGAACGTTTGGCTCGTATCAAAGAGGAAAATGAAAAAGCGAACCAAGAGGCTGAACCTGTAAAAGAAGAAATTTCTTTTGAGGATTTTCAATCAATGGATATTCGTATTGGTAAAGTTTTAACAGCTGAAAAAGTGGCTAAGACTAAGAAATTATTAAAAATGACTGTCGATTTGGGATTTGAAAAAAGAACAATCGTTAGTGGTATTGCCGAACATTATTCTCCTGAAGAGATGGTAGGTAAACAAGTTTCTGTTTTGGTTAATTTAGCTCCCCGAAAAATAAAAGGAATCGAATCGCAAGGAATGATTTTGATGGCAGAAGATTTTGACGGAAAATTAAAAACTATTGAACCAAACGATACTGTAGAGAACGGTTGCATTGTGGCTTAGTGTGAGCTACACAGCCTTTAATATATTACAACAAACCTATTAAGAAAATAACAGAATGAGATTAAAACACTACCTACTCCTTTTGCTACTATTTTGGGGACTAAATCTGGTTGGTCAAACCGATGAAAGCCATCACGAGCATCATAAAAATGAAATTGGAATAGCCAATGCCCCTGTTTATTTTATTAAAGAAAAGGAATTTGCTTACGGACTTCACACGCATTACATAAGGAATATTAAATCAAGTAAGTTTGGTGTCGGTTTAGGTTATGAAAGAATCTTCGATAAACACAAACACAATACTATAGGTATAGTTGGGAGTTACAGACCTACTGAAAGACTTGAGCTTAATCTATCTCCAGGGATTACATTTGAAGACGGTGAAAGTTCTACTATGAATTTTGCTTTGCATTTTGAAACAGCCTATGAATTTGAAATCAACGACTTTCATATCGGTCCCGTTTTTGAAATCGCCTACGACCCTGAAGATTACCATATCAGCTTAGGTCTTCATATTGGCTATGGTTTCTAAAGAAATAATTATAAAGTGTTTCTTAAAAAAACACCTCTACTAAAAACAAATTGTTTCTAATAGAGGTGTTTTTTATTATGGTTGTGTTCAAAAAACATTCCATTTGTACAAATGAAAATACCCCAAAGATTATTCTCTGGCTCTTGTTCTTTCACCATTACTTAACAACCTTTCCTTTTTTAATCCTTTGTGAAATATTTTGGTATTAAGCTTTTAATTTTATCTAAAGTTTCGGCTACTGTTAACTCACTCATACCTCCTGAAGCGTTAGCGTGTCCACCTCCATTGAAGTTTTCTGATGCTAAGATATTAACTGCATTCTCTTTGCCTTTTGAGCGAAAAGAAATTTTCATTATACCATCTCGCTCTGAAAATACGATTGCTACTTTCATTCCTTTGATAGACAGCGCTAAGTTAGCTAAACTGTCAGTATCACCTTTTTTATACTTGTATTTTGCAAGCTCTTCTTTCGATAACGAAATAATAGACACATGGTAATCTTCCATTATCTCTAATTTTTCACTCATTGCGTAACCTTGAAGACGCAAACGACTTTCCGTATTGTTGTCACTTAGTACTTCATGAACAAGGTGGTGTTTTACTCCTCCTGCTAAAAGTTTTGCTAATATTTCATGGGTACGAGGTTGTACTGATGGAAAACGGAAATTCCCTGTATCAGTTAAGATACCGAGGTATAGAGGTGTACCTATTTTTTCATCTAATAAATCGCCATGACCTGATTGCTCAATAAGCTCTGCTATCAACTGCGAAGTAGATGACGCTGCTACTTCAGAAACAGTAATCGAAGGAAAATCTTCTGGGTTTAAATGATGGTCAATCATTATTTTATCACACGTTGCAGCTTCCAATAAGACTTTCATATCGTCACCTACTCGGTAGGTAGCGTTGTAATCCAAACAAAAGATTAAGTCTGCTTGCTGAAAATGTGTCGTTACTTTCTCAGGTTCGTCACTCATCAATACAATAGGCGAAGTGTCTAACCAATATAAAAATGCAGGCGCCTTGTCAGGATGACAAATGGTTGCTGTTTTACCTAACTTTTCTATAAAATGCAATAAACCTAAAGAGCAACCAATAGAGTCGCCATCAGCAGATTTGTGAGAAGTGATTACGATATGAGAAGCTTTAAGTATCTCTGCTTCAATTTGTTTGTAAATATTCATGGAATTATGTGTTTTGAAAGAGCAATTTACAAAAGATTTACTTGTTTTCTGTACTTATTACTCCCTCCTCCTTATATAAATACGAGAAGCACACTGAGTGAATGGACGGCTTAGGGATAGAGGCGGTATCCTTTGTGAGGAACGAACAAAGATATAGCCGAAAGCCCGACCCCTTTTGACTTTTTATCGACTGATTTCATTTCTATCGGTGATTTGTATTAAAATGGAAAAAATCAATTCATCACAAAGGGGTAAGCTCCAAACAAATGAAAAAATGTGAATAACCCCTCGCCTATTTTTTAATTTTTACTATCTGTTTTACTTACCTTTAGTACAAATTCGTTTGTTTGTCGTTTAGACAGCAAAACCAACAAATACAGCTTTATGTTTTTAATATTCGATACAGAGACCACCGGACTTCCCAAAGACTGGAATGCACCTTATACCGATTCTGACAATTGGCCTCGATTAGTTCAACTTGCCTGGCAGTTGCACGACAACACGGGTAAATTGATTGAAAACAAAAACTTTATCGTTAAACCTGAAGGTTATACGATTCCTTACAATGCCGAGAAAATACACGGTATTTCTACTGAAAGAGCAGAAAAAGAAGGGCACGATTTGCAGGCTGTACTTGATGAGTTTAACAAAGATTTGGTTCGTTCGACCTATAATGTGGGGCATAATATTGGTTTTGATGTCAATATTGTAGCTGCCGAATACCACAGAAAAACAGTCAATACAACGATTACAGAATTAGCGACAATTGACACCAAAGATGTGTCTACACAGTTTTGTGCGATACCTGGTGGTCGTGGCGGGAAGTTTAAATGGCCAACTTTAACGGAATTACACACCAAATTATTTGGCGCTCCTTTTGAAGATGCCCACGATGCAGCTTACGATGTTGATGCTACGGCAAAATGTTTTTTCGCTTTAATTACCAAAGATGTCCACGTTCCGAAAGAGATAACCGATATTTCGACGGTTACTTACGAAGCTCCTGTACTTGCAGAAGCTAATTTTGTTGAGGTAAAAAAGGAACAAGGTTTACAAGTTGATATCGCTAATGTCGCTGGTAGAAATTACGGCGTTTCGACTGCTACTATTGATGATACCCCTTTTTCGCATTTGCACTGTCATTCACAATTTTCTATTCTTCAGGCAATGACAACGGTAAAATCGTTGGTGGCTACGGCAAAAAAACACGGAATGCCTGCTATTGCGTTGACTGACCACGGTAATATGATGGCGGCGTACCATTTTGTTCGCGAGGCTCTTGAACAAGATATCAAGCCGATTGTTGGTAGTGAATTTTTTGTTACTGCTGACCACGAAGCAAAGAAAAAACAAAATAACGGTGCGCAAATTGTTGTTTTAGCAAAAAATAAAAATGGCTACCATAATTTAGCTAAACTTGCTTCTTTTGCTTTTACACAAGGTTTTTATTACGTTCCAAGGATAGATAAAAAACTACTTCTTGAGTACAAGGAAGATTTAATAGTGACAACAGGTGGTATCTGGGGAGAGATTCCTGATTTGATATTGAATGTCGGTAATCAACAAGCAGAAGATGCTTTTGTGTGGTGGAAAGAAAATTTTGGAGACGATTTTTATGTCGAATTGACACGTCACGGAATTGAAGAAGAAGAGATTATCAATAAGACCTTGTTGGAGTTTGCCAAAAAGTACGATGTGAAATATTTCGCATCAAACAACACCTACTATTCAGAGCAAAATGACAGTCAGGCTCACGATATTTTACTTTGTGTAAAAGATGCCGAATCGGTTAACAAACCAAAAAGATACATTGGTAGAAAAGGACGAGAGTTTCGTTATGGCTTTCCGAATGATGAGTTTTACATTAAATCACAAGAGGAAATGAAGCAACTTTTTGCTGATTTACCTGAAGCTATCGTTACTGCCAACGAAATTGTTAAAAAATGTGAGTCTTATGTTTTAGCTTCGGATGTACTACTTCCTGCTTTTGATATCCCCGAAGAATACCAAGACGAAAGAGATAAAGACGACCCAAAACTAAAGATTGGGGAAAATAATTATTTGCGTGCCTTGACATACGAGGGTGCAGAAAAACGTTACGAAGAAATTACCGATGACATTAGAGAGCGTCTTGATTTTGAGTTAGACGTAATTAGGAACACAGGGTATCCTGGTTATTTTTTGATTGTACAAGATTTTATCCAAGCAGCAAGAGACATGGGAGTTTCTGTTGGTCCTGGTCGTGGTTCGGCAGCTGGTTCGGCAGTGGCTTATTGTACCAAAATCACTAATATTGACCCTATAAAATACGATTTACTTTTTGAGCGTTTCCTTAACCCTGAAAGGGTGTCAATGCCCGATATTGATATTGATTTTGATGATGAGGGACGTGGTCGAGTAATTCAGTATGTGATTGATAAATATGGTGCTAACCAAGTGGCACAAATCATTACTTACGGTACAATGGCTGCCAAATCTTCGATTAGAGATACGGCTCGTGTATTGGAATTACCTCTTCCCGATGCGGATAGAATTGCCAAATTAGTTCCTGATATGAAACTGGCAAAGTTGTTTTCTCTCGATGACCGTTCGTTAGCTGACAAATTAAAAAATAACCCCGAAGATATCCAACGAGCCAACGACCTTAAAAAGGTTTCGAGAGGAAGTGATTTGTCTGCACAAACAGTCAATCAAGCGAGGGTTTTAGAAGGTTCTGTCCGAAATACAGGTATTCACGCTTGTGGAGTGATTATTACCCCAAATGACATTACCAATTACGTTCCTGTTGCTTTGGCAAAAGATACAGGAATGTATTGTACTCAATTTGATAACTCCGTTGTAGAGGACGCTGGGTTATTGAAAATGGATTTTTTGGGATTAAAAACCCTTACGCTAATCAAAGATGCGTGTAAAAATGTAAAACTTCGCCACGATATCGACCTCGACCCTGAGACTTTTGATTTGGAAGATGTCGAGACCTATAAGTTATTTGAAAGAGGTGATACCGTCGGTATTTTTCAATATGAATCTGCGGGAATGCAGAAATATTTGAGAGAGCTAAAGCCTACTGTTTTTGCCGATTTGATTGCAATGAATGCACTCTATCGGCCAGGTCCTTTGGAATATATTCCCTCGTTTATTCGTCGTAAACACGGTGACGAAAAAATCAATTACGATTTAGAGGGAATGGATCAATACCTAAAGGAAACTTATGGTATTACCGTTTACCAAGAGCAAGTAATGTTGCTTTCGCAAAAGTTGGCTGACTTCACAAAAGGTGAAGCCGATACATTGCGTAAGGCAATGGGTAAAAAGCAGATTGCTGTTCTTGATAAAATGAAACCCAAATTTATCGAACGAGCAGTTGAAAAAGGACATAATAAAGAAAAATTAGAAAAAGTTTGGCGAGATTGGGAAGCTTTTGCTTCGTACGCTTTTAACAAATCTCACTCGACTTGTTATGCTTGGATTGCTTACCAAACGGCATTCTTAAAAGCCCACTACCCTGCCGAATACATGGCTTCGGTGTTGAGTAACAATATGAATGATATTTCTTCTGTTTCGTTTTTCATGGAAGAATGTCAGCGTATGAACCTTGATGTAAAAGGTCCTGATGTGAATGAATCGCAAGTAAAATTTGCGGTGAACGACAAAGGACAAGTACGCTTTGGTTTAGGTGCAATCAAAGGTGGTGGTGATGCTGCTATGCACGAAATCATTGAAGAGCGAACTAAAAATGGCCCTTACAAAGATATATTTGATTTTGCTGACCGTGTAAATTTACGAATGGTTGGTAAAAAAACTTTTGAAGTCTTGGCTCAAGGTGGTGCTTTCGATTGTTTTGAAAGTTACCATAGGCGTCAATATATCGAATCAGAGCAAGGACAGTCAACACTTGTGGAGTTGGTTATCCGTTATGCTCAAAAGAAAAAAGCGGATGAAGAGAGTGCTCAGGCTTCTTTATTTGGTGGTGATAGTGCCGTTGCAAACCCTTTACCTAAAGCACCGACGGTCGAGCCTTATTCTAAAATACAAGAACTTAATCTCGAAAAAGCGGTGGTTGGGCTTTTCATTACAGGGCATCCACTCGATATTTACAAATTAGAAATAGAAAATTTCTGTACTTGTACAAGCATCGGTGTTTCTAACGAAGAATACAGAGGAAAGGATATTAAAATTGCAGGGATGGTTACGCTTTTCAATGAGCGTATAACCAAACGTGGAGCTCCATTTGGTTTGTTTTCTATCGAAGATTATGACGGTACACAAAACCTTGCATTTTTTGGTGAAGATTACCTGAAATACCGTCATTTATTGGCTCCTGGTACGTTTGTTTTTATGCGTGGAAATGTAGAAGAACGCTACAATGCTCCTGGAGAATGGCAATTTCGCCCGAAAACCGTTGAGCTACTCGAAGGGATTCGTGAAAAAATGTGTAAGGGAATTACCATTGATTTGGACGTTACCAATGTCGATGAAAGTGTGGTACTTGATTTGAAAACTATTTTCAACAAACATATCGGTCTGCAATCACTTAATATGAATATTCTCGATAGAGACGAAGGTGTGCAACTTGAAGTGTTTTCTAAAACATTTAAAATTGATGCTACCAACGATTTACTCTCCGAATTAAAGGCGATTAGTGCGGTGGAAAAGATAAAAGTGAACAGTAAAAAAACGGTAGAGAAACCAAAAGAAGATCCTAAAGCAAGGTTTTTTAAGAAAAAGGAGTAGTTTGTCTTTAGTATATGGTAATTAGCGCAGTAGCTAACACTGAACTTTCAAATTATGACTAACACCATATTTGTCACAGACAGTGTTAGCTACTACCTACTTTCTGATTCAATCAATTCGGATAAAAATTGAATTCTTTTTTTAGTATCCTGAGTTAGTTACCTATTCATTGCCATTGGACACATAGATCCCCCCGAGTACATTAGTTCTTTAATCCTCTCATTTTTAGAATCCAACTTCTTTGGGAATCTATTATAGCATTTTTGTAGGTTTTTACTTGTTTAAATTCAAAGTCGTATTCGAATTTTGAGTACTCTTTTACCCGAACATTTAATATATTCATTAACTCAGCATACCTTACATTTAAAATGCTATCATAATAATTATATTCTTCTAAAGAACAAATGTTCATTTCAGCTTGAGAACTATCGTAACAATCAAATAATTCATTTTCATTACTCTGACTTATTGCGGAATAAGATAATAATAGAAGACAAAATGATATTAGTTTATTCCACATTTTTTTATTGATTAAATTTTATACCCTATATTTAGTATATGATAAGTAGGACAGTAGAAAGTGCTTAACTTTCTACTTTTCTCTGATCCAAATTTTTATTTTTGAGCGGTAGGGTAACGAAACTGATTAGTAAACAATAAACTGTCCGTATCTTTTTCATAAAGTAAAACAGCTACCGAATCTCCTCTATCAAAGCACAACCGATCAACCTCAATTGTTCCCGAGTCAAAAAGTTCGTGTTCAATAGTTGCTTTTTTAATCTTAAAAAAATCGTCAAAAACAATCTCTTCTTTTATGACTTTGTATTTCATTAGACGCAATACTCTTCAACAGCCTCTTTTATTTTCCCGAAAGTCTTAGCCAAAAGTTCTTCGTTTTCTTCTAACAAGGTCACTCTAAAACCTTCCAATTCGGAATGAAACGACGACAAAGGCACTACACAAACTCCTTTAGCTGCCAATAAATAATAAACAAAACGTTTGTCATTATCCATCCCATCAGTCAGCCACGTTTCTAATAACGCTTTTGCTTTTGGGTCAGCTATTTTCAAACGTTGTCCTTTCTTTAATACATTAGGCTTAAAAACAATCGTGTTGTAAAAAGCACCATACGTTTCATTAAAAGTCAACTGAGGTAAATCTGCCAAAATCGAAGTGATAATTTTACTTCTTCGCCCGATTTTATCATTCAAATCTTTACGGTAAGGAGCAAATTTTTCACTACCCAATATCTTTGGTAACGCCAATTGGGGCAAGGTAGTCGAACAAACTTCTATCATTTTAGCATCTTCTAAGGTCGAACACAAACGGTCAAACTCAGCATCTACTTTTCTATTGTAAAACTCCATCCAACCACAACGAGAACCTGGCCACGGAATTTCTTTAGAAATCCCCTTCATTGCGATAGCAGGTACATCTTCAATAACTTCTGCTAAACAATAGGCTTTTGCACCGTTGTAAACCACTTTATTATAAATCTCATCACTAATAATGAATAGATTAAATTCTTTTGCGATAGCTACAATTCGCTTCAATGTTTCCAACGTATAAACCATTCCCGTCGGGTTATCGGGGTTGATAATCAATATTCCGACTATATTGGGGTTGTATTTGACGTGGCTATATAGGTCATCCATATCAGGATTCCAATTGTCATTTGGGTCTAAACGGTAAGTTAAGGGTAACTTATTTGCGTGCGCTGCTTCTGCCGATGAGTGTGTAGAATAAGCTGGTGACGGACCAATTACACGTGATGAGCTATCTAAAAATTGATAAACCTTTGAAATAGCATCTCCCAAACCGTTAAAGAACAACACGTCATCAGCTGATACTTGTGCTCCTCCTAATTTATTTGTTTGCTCGGCAACATACTGGCGAGTGGTTAATTCTCCTTTTGAGTGCGTGTAACCATACGTACGGTCTTGTTGCATTAATTCTTGAATAATTGATTTTATCCAATCAGGAACTTTTGCGTTTTTTTGAATAGGGTCTCCTATGTTTTCCCAATAGATTTTCGTCCCTACTGCCTCTAGCTTTTCAGCTTTCTTGACAATATTTCTGATTTCGTATTCTAATTCTTTTGCTCCGTCGTTCAGTAATTTCGTTCTCATCGTCTTGTACTATTCCCTCTCAAAGATAAACAGATTTGTCAGTTAAAGAGTGATTAAAAATAAATTTGATAAACACCTTCTATTTTTTCAGGGCTTCCCACTAAAATTGAAGTGATTTTTTTCTCCAACATCATCTCCTCTACCATAGATAATTTATCATCTGCCGCTACAAATATAGGGTTTGGGTTATAAATTCCTTCGACTTGCAAATCAATAAATGAATTGTATTTCACTAAAGCTCTTCTCAAATCCCCATCGGTAATAATTCCTTTGGGATTATTTTTATCACCAATAATAACCATTCCCAAACGCCCTTCCGAAAGTTTCAGAACCAACTCATCTGGTTTAGCTCCTATTGACAAATAAGGTAAGTTATCTGTACGCATTACATCTTTGACACGAGTCAATAACTTTTTCCCTAAACTCCCTCCTGGGTGAAAACGAGCAAAGTTTTCAGCTTTAAATTTCCTTGCCTCCATCAATGCTACGGCAATCATATCGCCAATAACCAACGTTGCTGTTGTTGAAGTCGTCGGAGCCAAATCTAAAGGACAAGCCTCTTCCAATACAGCCAAATTCAAATGAAAATCGGCATTTACGGCTAAAGTTGATTGAGGAAAATTAGAAACCCCTATCACTTTATTTTTGTTATCTTTCAAAAAAGCAATCAGTTTCAATACCTCATTAGTCTCTCCCGAATTAGAAATCAACAATACCACATCTTGTGGCTCTATCATTCCTAAATCTCCGTGGTACGCCTCTCCTGGGTGAATAAAAAAACTTGGTGTACCTGTACTTGCCAAAGTCGCCGCTATTTTTTTCGCTATCAAGCCCGATTTGCCCATTCCTGAGATTATCACTTTGCCTTTACAAGCCAAAATCGTCTCTATTACCGATTGAAACTCAGTTCCTATTGTGTTTTTCAAATTCTCTAAAGAAGTTAACTCTGTTTGAATTACCTTCTTTGCAATTTCAATGTAGTTCATATATTTATACAAAATAATTTCCCCTATTTAGGGTAAAACATAAATGCTATTAATCATTTAATCTTAAAGTCACCGCCAACTTATGAGCATCAAGTTCCTCCGCTGCTGCCATGATTTCTATTGCAGGACCTAAATTTTGAATTCCTTGTTTAGAAATCTCTTGAAACGTTACCATTTTCACAAACGAATCTAAAGAAACGCCAGAATACATTGCTGCATAACCATTTGTTGGTAAAGTATGGTTTGTTCCCGATGCGTAATCCCCTGCTGACTCTGGTGTATAAGGTCCCAAAAACACCGAACCTGCATTTTGAATTTGAGGAATCAAATCATTGTAATTTTCGTTTTGTAAAATCAAGTGTTCAGGTGCGTAAGCATTTATTACCTCTACCGCTTTCTTTATCGATTCAATAACAATGGTTTTACTGTTCTCTAACGATTTTAAAGCAAACTCTTTTCTTGGTAAATCCGCTACTATTTTAGTAATCGATTGGTTTACCTTTTCTGCCATATTAGCGTCTGTTGTTACGTGAATAGCTTGAGAATCCATTCCGTGTTCGGCTTGTGACAATAAGTCAACTGCTATGAAATCAGGGTTAGATTGCTTGTCACTCAATACCAAAACTTCAGAAGGACCTGCAGGCATATCTATCGCTAATCCTTCTTTTTGCACCATCTGCTTGGCAGTAGTTACAAATTGATTTCCTGGTCCAAATATTTTATAAACCGCAGGGACACTTTCCGTTCCGTAAGTCATTGCTCCAATCGCTTGTGCTCCTCCCGATTTTATTACTTTCGTTACGCCTAACAAATTAGCGGTATAAAGAATGGCTGGGTGTATTTTACCTTGTTTATTTGGTGGCGTACACAATACTATCTCTGAGCAACCTGCTATTTTCGCAGGAGTTACTAACATTAAAATTGTACTAAACAACGGTGCTGTTCCTCCTGGTATATACAAACCAACTTTTTCTATTGGTCTCGCCTCTCGCCAACAAATTACTCCTTTTGAAGTTTCCACCTTTTCGGGTATTGTTTGTTGTGCCTTGTGAAATTTCTCAATATTTGATTTTGCTACTCCAATTGCTTGTTTCAATTCTTCGCTTACCAAACTGATTGCTTCGGTAAACTCCTCTTCACTCACCAATAGCTGGTCTAACTCCACTCCATCAAACTTAGAGGCAAATGCTTTTAACGCCTTGTCTCCATTTATTTTCACTTCATCAAGAATGCCTTGTACAGTCGTTTCTAACCCGCTTCTTTCGAAAACAGGACGCTGTAAAATTTCTTTAAATTCTTGGTCTGATGGATTGATATATGTATTCATTATTTTAATCTATTTTGAAAATGCCACGAACGACAATTTACAACTACCTAAAGTAGATTTAACAAAAAAAGTTCCAAACGCCGATTTTCACGCTATTTGGAACTTTTTATATTTTTCAGCACCTTCTATCATTCAATAGAAGTCCTTAAAACTATTGAATGATTTTTTCAATTGGTAATACAAGTAATCCTTCAGCTCCTAAAGCTCTTACTTGGTCAACAATTCCCCAAAATTCGTTTTCATTAACAACAGAAGAAATGGCACTCCATCCTTCTTTTCTCAATGAAGCAACAGATGGGCTGTTTACGCCTGGTAATAAATCACAAATCGCTTCTACCGCTTTATCTGGAGCGTTAAGCATAATGTATTTTGTGTTTTTCGCAGACATTACCGCTTTCATCCTGAATAAAAGACTATCTAAAATAGCTTCTTTTTCAGCATTCATATTTTTATTAGCAACTAAGATGGCTTCCGAATGAAATATTTTTTCAGCTTCTTTCAATCCGTTAGCGACCAACGTACTCCCTGAACTTACGATATCACAAACCGCATCAGCCAAACCGATACTTGGTGCAATCTCTACAGAACCTGTAATTACGTGGATATTTGCCGATACTCCATTCTTTTTCAAGTAATCTCCCAACAAGTTAGGGTAAGAAGTAGCAATATCTTTTCCGTCCAAATCTTTGATACCGTTGTAATCAGCTCCTTTTGGTACACCGATAGACAAACGGCATTTAGAAAAACCTAAACGCAATTTCAAATCAACTTCTTTTTGGTATTCAACCAATACATTTTCTCCAATAATACCAATATCTGCCACGCCATCTTCTACGTATCCAGGGATATCATCATCTCTCAAATACAAAAATTCGATAGGGAAATTATAAGCGTTTGACTTCAACGTCGCACCACCTTTACTAAAGTTAATTCCACACTGTCTGATCAGACTTAGTGAATCTTCACTTAATCTTCCTTTTTTCTGAACGGCTATTCTTAATATCTCTCCCATTTGGTCAGGTTTCCACCTATTTACTTCTTTACTAAAAATGACTTAACTTACTGGTTTACATCACCAATAAGGAGAATCATTCCTTTAATTCTATTTCAAAAAGAATTTTCTTTCCTTTTAATTACACAAAAGTAAGAACTTAAACGTAGATTCTTGTTTTTTTTGAGAACTTTGTAACAGAGAATTTACTCTCTTGAACAAGAAACGACACACCGATGATAAAAAGATATTCGATAGGAACTACATTGTCTGCTTTAAGAAAACGTTACAATGCGGTGTTACCAAAAAAATTTCGTCCTATTTTTAACGCTGGAGGAAAAAAACCGTTACCGATTATCACCAAAAAATTTCGTCAAGAATTTAAACTTTTTAACTGGGGAATTGTTCCTGCAAATTCGCACGATGCAAAAATAGCCGACAAATTACTCAATGCAAGAGTCGAAACGCTAAAAGTAAAACAACCCTTTTGCGACCTACTAAATAACCGTTGTCTTGTCCCTGCTGATGGTTTTTATGTTTGGAAAGAAGACGATGAAAACAACCGTCCTTACCGAGTAGTTTTACCTCACAATATAACTTTTAGTATGGCAGGTATTTTCCACGAATGGGGCGAAGAAGACGAAGATGCTTTTGTCAAAACATTTGCTCTATTGACTTGCGAAGCGAACTCGTCTATCAAAAAATACCAAGACCGTATTCCGTTAATTATCCCTCGTCACCTCGAAGAGGATTGGCTAAACGGTAATGATATCGATACAATCACTGAAGAAGCAATCAAATACGCTCAAGATTTACAGTTTGAGATTTTTGAAGTTTCTGGATTAGTTAACGACGAAAAAAACAACAGTGCAAAGTTCATCCAAAACGAAGAACATATACTTCCTGGGCAAACGTTAAGTTTGTTTTAAAACAAACGTACTTTTCGTTTTGCATAGTAGAAAATGCTATTTCTAAGTATTGACTTTTGTCCCTTTTTTTTATCGTTCCTAACACCTTTTTAGTCGTAAATTAATTATTGAACAATCTGTGCACGGCTTAGGGATAGAGGCGCCATCCTTTTTAGGGCTTTTTCTGCCCTAAAAAGATACAGCCGAAAGCCCGACCCGCCTGAGTATTTATCGGCTAATTCTCTATCTATCGCTTTTTTTGCTATGAAATAGATTAAAAACAGTTCGTAACTAAAGGGTAAGCTCCAACAAATAATAAATAGTTTATCGGACTGTCTCCTGCTTAAATAATTAGCTTTTATTTATAAATAAAGCTAATTTTACTTTATCACTTTTGAATTATACCATGAGCAATCCTTTACTAAAAACAGATTTCAATACGCCTTTCAATACGATTCCTTTCGAGGAAATCAAACTTGAACATTTTTTACCTGCTGTCGTCTCGGCTATCGAATTGGCTTCGAAAGAGATTAAAACATTGGTTGACAACAAACAACAAGCTGATTTTGACAACACCATTATTGCTTTAGATAGCGTAGGAGCTCAATTAGGATTGGTTTCGGGCGTGTTTTTTAACCTCAACAGCGCAGAAACTTCGGAGGATATGCAGAAGTTGGCTCAAGAAATATCACCGTTATTAACGGATCATTCCAACGATATTTTATTGAACGAAGTCTTGTTTGAGCGAATTAAAACAGTTTATGACAATAGGAATACGCTAAACTTAGGTGCCGAATCGACGACTTTATTGGAGAAAACGTACAAAAGATTTGCAAGAAATGGGGCTTTGTTGAGTGATGATAAAAAAGAAAAACTAAGGGCTTTAAACAAAGATTTATCGTTGGCTTCATTGAAGTTTGGGGAAAATGTATTAGCTGAAAGTAACAGTTTTGAAATGCTACTTACCGACAAGAAAGAGTTGGATGGATTGCCCCAATCAGCGATTGAGGCGTCTGCTCTCTTGGCGAAAGAAAAAGAAAAAAAGGGTTGGCTCATCACTTTAGACTACCCAAGTTATATACCTTTCATCACTTATGCCGAAAATAGGGTGTTAAGAGAAAAATTGTACCGTGCGTTTAGTTCAAAAGCAAATCAAGGCAATGGCTTTGATAACAAAAAAACAGTGCTTAAAATCGCTCAACTCCGATTTGAAAAAGCCAATTTGTTAGGTTACGACACCCACGCACACTATATTCTCGAAGAAAGAATGGCAAAATCTTCGGAGACAGTCAAGACGTTTTTGAATGAGTTATTAGAAAAGTCATTGCCTGCCTCGGAAAATGAACGAAAAGAATTACAAGATTTCGCTATTTCGTTGGGCGGACCAAAAGAATTGCAACGTTGGGATGCCTCGTTTTACAGCGAGAAACTCAAAAAAGAAAAACTTAACTTCGATGAAGAAAAACTTAAGCCTTATTTTCAATTAGAAAAAGTAGTTGACGGTGTTTTTGAAGTTGCTAAAAAACTTTACGGTTTATCTTTCAAAAAAAATAAAGCGATTCAAACTTACCACAAAGACGTGACGGCTTACGAAGTTTATGATGATAAAAAAGAGTTCTTGGCGTTGTTTTATGCTGACTTTTTCCCTCGTACAGGTAAGCGACAGGGTGCTTGGATGACTTCATACAAAGGGCAGTTTGACAGAAACGGGGAAAGCCAACGTCCACACATATCTATTGTTTGTAATTTCACCAAACCAACGGAAACACTGCCTTCGTTATTGACATTTAATGAAGTAACGACCTTGTTTCACGAGTTTGGACACGCTTTGCATGGCATGGTGGCTGATGGGAAATACGAAGGACTTTCGGGAACAAATGTTTCGTGGGACTTTGTAGAGTTACCTTCTCAAATCTTAGAAAACTGGTGCTATGAAAAGGAATGCCTTGATTTGTTTGCTAAACATTACCAAACAGGGGAAACGATACCTCAAGAATATATCGAACAAATACAGGCAAGTTTGAAGTTTCAATCAGGGCTCGGTTCTTTACGTCAAATCAGTTTTGGGCTGTTAGATATGGCATGGCACGATACTGATCCTTCCAAAATTGATGACCCTATTACTTATGAAAACCAAGTGTCGGCAGGTACAAGTCTTTACCCAAAGGTAGAGGGCAGTTGTATGTCCACACAGTTTTCGCATATCTTCCAGGGGGGCTATTCGGCTGGGTATTACAGTTACAAATGGGCAGAGGTACTCGATGCTGATGCTTTTGAAAGTTTTCAAACGGCTGGTATTTTTGATAAAAAAACAGCTACTAACTTCCTTAACAATATTTTATCAAAAGGAGGAAGTGAAGACCCTGCACTCTTATACAAACGTTTTAAAGGTAGAAACCCTTCAACTGATGCTTTATTGAAACGTTCGGGATTAATTTAAATTGATAGTAAATAGGTAGTTAACTAAGGTTAATTGCCTATTTTATTTTTTACTTAGGTAAAAACACCTATATTTGTATTGTTAGTATTTCAAAACACAGAATTACTAAATATAAGAAATTATACAACAATCAACTATTAAAAGCCTTTTCTAAACGAAAAGGCTTTTTTTGTGTTTAATAATTTACTTCTACAAGATGCAGACCACACGCAGGAACTGAACGCCCTGCTCTTTTTCGGTTACGACTCTCAATAATGTTTTCAAATTCTTTCAAATCAATACGCTCCTCTCCTACTTCTAACAAAGTACCAACGATGGCTCTCACCATGTTTCTCAAAAAACGATTTGCCTGGATATAAAATTTCAATTGCCCATTTTCTTCGCTCCAACAAGCTTGAGTTACGGTACAATTAAAATTATTTACTTCGGTATGCACCTTGCTAAAACATTCAAAATCGGTATGCTTCATCAATAATTCACACGCTTTATTCATCAATTCAACATTCAATTGTTTAGCAAATCGGTAACTATATTTTTCTAAAAATGGATTTTTTGTCGGATGAATAAAATATTCATAAGCCCTTGCTACTGCTCCATACCTTGCGTGAAAATCATCTTCTACCAGAGTAATCTTATTGATAGAGATGGTATCAGGCAACATTTTATTCAAACGAAATTGTAAATTTTCAGGAATAGCCTTTTCAATATCTACGTGTAAGATCTGTTTACGTGCATGTACGCCTGTATCTGTACGTCCACTTCCCATCGAATTTATTTTTTCTTGAAAAATAGTATATAACTTTTCATTAATCAACGCTTGTACCGTTGGTGCATTTGGTTGTATTTGCCAACCGTGAAAGTCGGTACCATCATAAGATAATTCAATTTTATAACGCACGATTGTGTTGAGTTCTTTGGTGAATAAAAGCTTTCGCCGTAGTTTTACACAAACTTAAAGAAATTAATATGTTACAAAGAATACAAACCTTATTTTTATTAGGTGTTGCCCTCTGTATGACTGCTACAGCTCTTTTACCTGTTTGGCATTACACCACAACAAACGACACCTTTCATTTGGCAATGGGCGAGTTGGTACATTCCTCACAAGAAATTGAAAACAGTATAAATATGATTTATTTATTAGCGATTGCTATTACGGCAGGAGCGATTGCTTTTATCACTATTTTTAAGTTCAAAAACAGACGTTTTCAAATGAAATTATCGTTATTAAATAGCTTGTTAATCATCATATACATGGTACTAACCTTTGTTTTTGTTCCTTTTCAGGCGGAAAAACTGTTAGGTTCTGAAATATTAGGCATTCATTTATGTCCTCCTTTCTACTTGACTGTTTTAGCTCTAATTTTCAATATTTTAGCCAGAGTATTTATCAAAAAAGACGAGGACTTAATTCGCTCAGTTGATCGTATTCGTTAGTAACGAACAAACTATTCTACAAAAAACCAACCATGACTTCCTGCCATTGCTCCGATAATTGTAACTAAACTAAAAGTCAAAAGTACCCAATGAAACCGATGAATAAATCGAAAAGTTTTGTCTGGGTCTTTGGCTGTGTACTTTTTATATAACTTATGCAACACAAAAGGCTCTAATATAAATAAAACAACTGTAAAAAGTACCCACACAACAGTCATTGCTGTTACCCACCAATATTTGAGTTGACCGTAACGGTTCCACGCATTCAAAACATCTAACATATAAAAACCTGACACCGCAGTAAGCACGGTTGCAAACTTAGCGATTAAGGCAAATTTACCTTCAATCATTTCAAAAGTAACGACTTTATCTTTTTTCGATTGCATTTGTTTGATAGCAGGAATGATAACTGTGGTAACCATCGCTACACCTCCTATCCATATAACAACAGCTACGATATGTACAATCCGAGCAAAAGTAAAATATTCCATAATTAATTATTCAATATTTTTCTCGCTTTACGTTTCGCTAATCGTTTTTTCACGTCCGAATGAGCGAGTTGGAGTTGGAGAGTCATATAGACACTACGTGCGTCTGAAGGAATAATACCTGGGCCCGGATAACCATCTGCACGACGTGTGAAATAACGGTTATCAGTCAAATTATTGATTCCTGCCTCTACTTTTAGGTTTGAGGTAAACTCATAACTCACACCAAAATCAACCACATAATACGAAGGTATCACACCGATTACGGCACTTGGTACAGGTCCTTTTTCGTTGGTCGCATCGGTAAATTGCTGAGAAGTATAACTAAACAACAACGAAGAACTCAATTTATCGTGGTACTTAAAAGTAAGTCCTGTTTTGAAAGTCAGTTCGGGTATCAACTCTATTTTTTTTCCTTTTATTGACTCATCTTCCGTGTTTATGTATTGCCCACGCATCAACGAAGTATTTACAAACCAATTCAGTTTGTTTTTTGTATCGATACTGTCTGGTGTAAAAACACGTATCAAATCAGTCTCTGCAAATGCCTCAATCCCATATACACGTGCATCAGCAATGTTTTTCACCACTTTTAAGTTACGGTAAGGTGCTTGGTTTTCGGCTTCATAAATCGAACCGATACGGTCGTTGTATTGCATCAAAAAGCCTGTTACATCAAAAATCACCTTTTCATAGATATTCCCTCTCAACCCTAAATCGGCATTAAAACCATTTTCATCGTGAATATTTTCATCTACTTTTTTGTTTGGGTTATTGATACGAATATCACTAAAAGTTACAGGACGGTAATTTTGAGAAAGATTACCATATAACTCCACGTTATCCGAAAAACTATAAGCAGAACCCAAGCCAAAAAGTAAGAAGTTTCGTTCTTTTGAAACCTTTTCGTTATTGGTTACACTACCTATCAAATTACCGGCAAAATCTCGGCTTACTTGGTTATAGTAACCGTTTGCATTAGTAGAAATATACTCCCAACGAACCCCTGGCACTAAACTAAATTTATGAGTGAGTTTAAATTGATTTTCTAAAAACAGGGCAACATTGGTATTCGGAAAAGTAAATTCAGAACCTTCTAAACTTTTATCGTCTTGAAAGGAAAAATCAGCATTTACTCCCTCACTCCCTAACCCTTGACGACTTACTGTATGTCCTTTGTAAAAACGAACACCGGCAACAAAGGCTGAAGTATCTGCTTTTGTACTGTCTTTTGTCAATTTGTATTTCAATAAATAACGGGTTTCATTACCAAAGTTTTTGTATTTATCACTAATAAGGTTTCTTGCTCCTCCATCGTCTATTCTATCGATACGCACCAATTTACCCAAGGCATCACGACTGGCTATCAAACCAAAATTACGCACATTGACACTTGCTTGTTTACTGATTTTGTAGTCAAAATTCAGTGCCAACAAATTCCAATCAACCTCAAACCAATTCCTTTTTCTACTCGACCCTTGTGCATCCTTTTTGAATTGTGCGTCTGTCAAACCTCCCGCTTGGTGTGCCAAATAACGCATATAGGTGTATTCGATATTGGCACTTAATCGTTTTGAAATCTTTTGGTGAATCCCTACAAATGCATTGTTATGGTTAAACTCCGAGTTTGGACGCCATCCATCTGCTTGTTTATGGTTAAAATAACCGTAGTAATTGGTGTTTTTGACCTGTCCCCCCAAACTAACAAAAGTATTCGAAAAATTAAACGACCCAAAAGTCTGGCGTAAGGTCATTCCTATCGGTTCGTCTTTTGCTCCTTTTTTAAATCTAAAATTCATCATTCCTCCAAATTGAGGACCAAACTGAAGTGATGCTGCCCCTCTGATTATTTCTATCTTTTCTAAAGCAGCAAATGCTGGTGTGTAATAACTCTCTGGGTAGCCAATCGCATCGGCACTGATATCGTAACCATTTTGTCGGACATTAAAATTTGCCGAACGGTTAGGACTCAATCCCCTTACACCTATTCCTAATTGAATACCGTAATTATCACTCTCCCAAATATTTGCTCCACTAATCTTTGAATACCCTTCTCTTGCATTGTTAGTTGATGAGTTAATCACCATTTCATCTAACTTAATGATTTCTGTTTTTTTGGCTGCTGTTATTGTGTGGTGGTCAACATCCTCCATTTTCTCTCGCCCAAAATCATTGTAACGAGAAGTTTTGATATTTACTTCGTCTAAAACGATGGCTTTGTTTCCTAAAAGTATTTTATGTTGTGTTATCGGGCTGTTTACCGTAAGCGTTGCCGAGTACGCACGATGAAAAGAAGAAACAATAGTTATACGGTGTGTGCCATAAGGAATATTGGTCAATACATAATCGCCATCAAATCCTGTCTCAGCTTTGTAAGTACTGTCTATCGTTACCAGTACAAAAGGGACAAACTCCCCTGCCTCATCAGTAACCACTCCTTTTACTGTTCCTACTTGCTGAGCAAAAAGCGTATTTGCTAATAATACAATACAACCTATTAATACAACTATTCTTTTCATTCTTCTGTATCCTTATTGAGGGTATTTAATCCCTTTTTAACAAGAACACCGCAACAAGTAAATCAACTCATTGCGGTATTTTTTAAATTTTAGACAAAGGTAATTATTTAATCTCCGTCTCCATCACTAAAAGTAATCGCAATACCAATCTTGGTTGATAAGTTACTTTTAAAATGGCGTGTATGCTTTTGCATCTCTTGTACCGTTGCTACTACCGTAGATTTGTCTGTGTTTAATGTCGTTTGTAACGAACCTGCTGGAATGGCATTTATTTTTGCCCAAACATTATTCATCGAAACAATCGTTTCATTTTTAATAGACTCTCCCTCTACAGCATCTAAGTAATCATCAAAACCTACTCCATTTGTTCCATTAGTAGATTTACCATACCAAATATTTTCAATCGCTGTAAAGTGTGCTTTTACCAATTGCAAAGAAATCCCTCCGTAATAAGCCTCTAACAACTCAGGCTGAACACCTGTCTGTCCTGCTCCCATTCCCGCAGGGAAAGCCAACTTATACGTTTTATTCCCCTCGTAAGAAATAATAAACTGGTTGTAATAAATAGAGATAGAACCTCCTGCACTTGTAGTCGTATTCGCTACAAACTGGTCTCTGTAACCATTCCTCCAGAGATTGGTTACATTTGCTATTCTATTTACCACATCATTTACCACAGCTGTTAAATACCCTTGTTTATTCACATCAAACGAAGTCAATACCTCAGCATCTGTTCCTTTATTGATAAGGTAATCTATCCCTGCAAAACCTCTAGTGTCACGGTCAAAATTATCTAATGAATTATCGCCTGCTGTAATGTAGTTTTGCGTCTTTGTTCCGTTTATAGGAAAAGTAGCAATATCCTCTTGAATAGATTTAAAACTACCATTTTCGGCAGGACCAAATTGAAAAGGAGAAGCTCCTTGCCAAGCGATAAAAGCTATTTCCCATTTCGCTTGTAACTCATCTAAGTTTCCTTGTGAGGCATCTGCGGTAAATGTAACCGTAGCTGTTTGTAAATCTTTCGCTGTGCTTAATGCTTTATCATAAGCAGGAATAATAATATTATCCGCTGCATTTGTCAAAAACGCACTTTTATCAAAATCAGAACCAGTAGCCTCGTCATCTACCTCTTTTTTACAAGAAGACACACTGACCAACAGGACCAACAAAAGGGGAAATAGCTTTATCATTTTAGTTTATTTATGTATTGATGGAGTGAAACCATAGATAGCTGCCAAGTCATTAATTGCACTCGTTACATCTGCCAACTGTGTAGGACTTCCGATTAAAGAAAGTACGTCGTAAGCACCATCTACTGGAGCATTTATTTTAGTCAATACTGACTCTAACTGAGTGTCTGTAATTTTAGTTCCTGCTACTTGATAAAAGCCCCTGATAAAACCAACTGCTTCTGACCATCCGTGAATTGCTCCGATATACCCTGCGTCATCATAAACTAAGTTGTTATCCGCAAATTGTTCAGACGAACCGTACAAGTAATGAATCGCTTGAGCCATCATTGCCTCTTCCCATAAAGCTGTTATTGCATTTACTGCAGCTACTTTATCAGCCGTAATATCTTGCTTGATTGAAGACTGTGCTTTTCTAAACTCGTAGTTGATTTGGTCTAAGTAAGTCCCATTTCCATACGCTCTTTTCCCTGCATATTTTGCAGAAAAACGTTTTGTCGAAAACGTTGGCTCTGTACCTAACAATACCAATGCTTTATCTAAATCCTCTTGTGTAACCGCTGCTGGTGATGCAAACAACGTGTTCTTTACATAACTAAAACAAACACCTCCAAAAGCACCTTTTTCTACTAACTGTCCTGGCTCGATAGGAGAACCATCAAACAATCTTTTCCCTGCTTTACCTCCGTTTGGAGTTCCTGCTATATTAGTAAAATCAATGACCGTTCCTGATGAAGAAGCTGCACTTGCATTTTCTGTATTAGTAAACAATGCCGTTGCCCAAGTCTTGTATTGTACCGAAGCCATATCTTCTAACGAAGTATCTCCGTTTTGATAGAAAGCATTCAAATCAGCAACTGTTACTGCAACATCTTTACCTGATTTTATTTTAGATGCTAATGCTTCTAAGTTATCAGCTGCAACCGTTGTACTAGGTGTGTTCGCTGTAAAATCTCCTGTATAAGTCTCAGCAACTACTACTGTTTTCTTTTCATCTTCTACTACATCTTCTTTGTGCTTACAAGAAGCAAATAACAAAGCTGTAGAAAGCATTCCGAGTGTGATTAATCTTATATTCATTACGTATTTTTTAAGTTGTTTTTATTTAGATTGATTTAATATAACACAAATGTAAAAGGAAGTTTTTTATTAAACAAGTTATTTAGACTTAATAAAGATAAGACTGACAAAATAATCATTATTTTAACTAACTTTGTTATTCGATGACCTTGCAAGAGCTTATATATACCGCAGGCGAAAGTCTTTTATTGCCTTTCAGCTACCTCAACAACCCCGAAAAGCGTATTCATTACCTTTACTTGTTGTCTTCTTTGCTATTGGCGTATTATGTATTCAAAAAATCTAAAAAGCATTATTCTTTTTTGAAATACCTCTTCAATAACAAAGTTTGGCTGAGTCCTTCGGCTTGGGTCGATTACAAGTTGTTTTTCTTCAACTCCTTTGTAAAACTCTTTCTTATTGCTCCTTTCCTTATCGGAGCGACACACCTTTCTGTTTTTACAGAGGAGACTTTAATTGCTATAAGAGGTTATAGTGCATTTCGTCTTTCTCAAAACGAAACAATTATTTACTACACTTTAGCTTTGACTATTTGTAATGATTTGATGAGTTATCTTGTACATCTGGTCTTTCACAAAGTACCTTTTCTCTGGCGTTTTCATAAAACCCACCATTCAGCGACCACTCTCAACCCTATCACACAATACCGTTTACATCCTATCGAACTGATTGTCAACAATGCCAAATACATCTTCGTATATGGCTTTCTTACAGGTTTATTTGAGTATTTATCGGATAATACCGTAAGCAAACAACTTCTTTTTAATGTTAATATTTTAAGCTTTTTATTCCTTTTTTGGGGAGCAAACCTCAGGCATTCGCACGTCAAACTCAAGTATTTCACTTTTATCGAACACTTGTTTATTAGCCCTGTACAACACCAAATTCACCACAGTGATAACCCTGTGCATTTTGATAAAAATTTAGGCTCAAAACTCGCTCTTTGGGATTGGCTATTCGGTACACTTATTCTTTCTAAAAACACAAAAAGGCTCTCTTTTGGTTTAGGGAAAAGTGAAAATACCGACTACAATACTTTTTTAAAAAATATGCTAAACCCTTTTCGTAGCGATAAAAAAGAGTAGGCTAACGTGAATAAAAATAACTTGGGCGTGTCCCTCCTTCGTCGGGTCGGGCTGTTTGTTCTCAATCTTTACTTCGTCCCTCAGTAAAGGATTTCCACGTCCATCCCTCACGCAGGGGCAACACTTTTATGATTTTTCTATTTGTAATCATTCATTCTTACTCAAAGACTTAGTATATTGCATTAAGTTTTTAAAAAAACAATAATGAAACAAATTAGATTAGTAATAGGTATATGTATACTGTTGTTCCAATTTACAGTATCAAATGCTCAAGAGACATTTAAAGTAGCAGAAACGACTAAAGACCTACGTTTTATTTGGGGAACAAAAAAACTACCCGCTAATACCAGGGCTGTAGTAATCAAAGTAAAAAACAAAAAAAAGGGTTGGGTTCCTTTCTCTAATACACCTTTGGTCTTAGGTTTACAAGCTAACTACAAACAGGTTTCTAACTCGCCGACCTGGCAACTAAAAATAGCAAAACACGGAGAAAAGATTACTACAGAACAGTTAAAAAGCAGTAACATAGGTGAGGTTTTAGCTTCTTTTCGATTGAAACAACAACTGGCATTAGCTACGATGCTTAGTTACAACAACGCACTACTGCTAGGTTTTGCTTATGTATATGAAGGAAAACTTTCTAAGAGACAACAAGAGTTTGGTTTATTTTTGATAGATAATAACGGAATAGAAACAACCCAGCCAGTAGAAACAGCTAAACGTTCTAAAATTGAAGATATGGTAGCAAAAGCCAACCCTATCAAATTTCAATTTAACAGGCACTCTAAAAAAATACGCGTTTTATGGGAATGTCCAGAAAAAGAATACAATAAACACAAAATCACTCGTGGACTTGAGGTTTATAAAACATTTGACAGTACAGAAACACACCTTAACGACAACCTTATATTACCATCTAAGTATCAAGGCTTCCGTTCCCTACACCTAGATGATCGCCCGAGTTTAGACACCACAAAAACAACACGCTACGCCATACGAATACAAACAGTATTTGATTTGGAGGTACACAGCGCTCAAAAAGTATTTGACCCCAACAACTACCCTCTAAAACCAATCAAAGTTCTGTTTACAGAAAAAAAATCTACTTCAACAAAGAGTATTAAATTAGCTTGGGCTTTAAAGGACAAAAAGAACACCAAGTTCATTTCTCATTACATACTGTACAAGCAAGGCGTTGCTCAAAAAGACCTTATTAAAATCGCTCAATTAGACTCTTCATTATCTTACACAGACCATGACGTTCTCGAAAAGAAAATTACTATTACCAAATCAAAGCGGTATTAAATGACGACATGGGGACAGCAGCCGATTATTCGAGTGCTATTTATGTTCGACCAATGAAATATGCAACACCTCCAAAAGGTTTCAAAACCGACGTGAGAGGTCTAAATGATTCTATTCGTGTTGTGTTTTCATGGGAGCCAATCAGTAACCCCAAAATTGCAGGGTATTACCTCTATTATTACAATGAAAACTACAAACAGTTTTTGAAAAGCTCCGACAAAATAACGAAGACCACATACAATAAATTGATTACACGGTCGAAATCAGAAAAAATAAAATACTGTTTATCTTCTGTAGATATCAATGATTACGAATCCGAATTAGGGGACACCTTAACAGTAATTACTCCCTCTACTTTTTTGCCCTCACCAAGTTTTTCTTGGACTAAAGATCAAGAAAAAAGAGAGCTTACATTGGAATGGAAATACAATGGTGACTACTTGGATTTGAAAGGGTTTAGAATGTATTTAAACGGACGAGTTTACGGAGATGAGAACAAACTAAAAGCTAATACACGCTCTTTTACCGAAGGAGAAATGAGTAGAGGTTATTACAAAATTCAAATGCAAGCAATAAGTATTTACGGTGTAGAGAGTGAACTCTCTTCGGTTAAAGAGGTAAGGTTTAGATAAGCTGTATTTAGCCACATTGCACTCGTTCTAAACGAGCGCGAGCGGGCTGTTATTGATATTGAATTAGACAAAAGTATTATCAATAAAATACTTACGATTCAAAAATTACCTGAAGAAGATAAGAAACACATAATGTATTCTATTGATGGATTAATACAGCACGCTAAAAACAGAGAAACATATATTAAATGATGTTGCAATACAATAAGTTATATCAATCTCTTAAAAAGGTGTCTGCTGAATGGCACGCTGGACACGTACAATGGGAATACTCTTGGAATTATCTCAAATTTTATGAGGATGGGACTGCAATATATGTATCGTCTAATGGACAGCCAAATGAATTAAACTGGCTTGATAAAGACAATAAAAAGGCTTTCTTTTACAAAGGGAATTTCAATATACAAAGCAACTTTAAATTAGAAATTCAGATACCTGTACAAATTGGTGTTCTAAAGTTTAGTGGGGTAATTACTAATCATCAATTAATATTAAGTGTTACTAATCAAGAAATGAAACTGTATGAAAATTGGGATGAATATCTAATTCCCAATATACTTGTATAATCCACTTACTCCATCCCATTGATATAACCCTTGATTTACAAGGTTCTCCATATACTGGATTTCCTTTCCAAACCCTGTCAGTATACGTTCTCCTGTTGCAGTGGTCTTAAATGAACCATCTGTTTTGAGTGCATATTTAGAATAAATATAAATTAAGTATTTCTGACGATACAGTAAATATGCGTTATAGGTAGCAAATGTGCTATATAGGTGTCAAAGTTGTTTTTAAGATAATTCGTTAAAGGAATTTTCATCTATAATAGTTTTTCCATCAACAAGAAGTAGCGCATTCAAATGATTTGCCATTTTAAAAAAAATGTTTAAATCTTCTAATTTAGGAGTTCGTTCAAAATTTATACTTATCCAATTATTCCTTGAACTAAACCCTACATTAATATCATAATACCCTTTTTTGTCATTAAACTCAGCATAACAGCTAACCTTATTTAAACTACCTAAAACACGCTCTCTGAAACCTTCTGGAACATTATCTATATCCTTTAGTATTTCTATGCCATCTTTAGTATTTTCTTCCCAAATAAACTCACTCAAATGACTCTCAACAAAACCTACCCATTTTTCATAGTTTAAGGGTAATGACTGAGTAAATACATCATCAATTGTGTTTATTGCTATTCTTAAATCTGTATTTCGGCTTAGTTTCATTAGTTTATAAAATCTTCAAGTGCTTTAATTTCAAAAGTTATATCAGGATCAACTGTATTAAGTTTATTCATCCATTCCGTTTTCAATGTTGGCGTTATATTGGCTTTAGGCATATAGACATCAATTTTAGCATTTGTAATAAACATTGTTTTCCCATTACTCACGAGACCCCCCACCGGTCTAAGCGTCTCGCTTAGACTTCTCAACCTAAATAATACATATCTACTTCTCCTTTAACTCCTTCGTAACCCTTAGCACTACGAAACAACCACGCAGATGGATTATCAACAAATCCTGCTTCTACTGGATTGTTATGAATATAGTCTAAACGCTGCTGAATCACCTCATTTGTATTCAACTCAATTGGGTGATTATGTTGTTGCCAAAACTGAAACCCTTTGTTGTTTGAATTCTTATCTCCAGCTCTTTTCTTTTTGACAATATTTAATCGACTCAATGAAAATATTTCGATACTCGTGACGAATAAAAACATCAAGCCAATAAACAATTGTAAATGTTACAAAATAAAATTTTTCTTGGTCTCGAATCTTATACTTCCTTCCCATTCATAAAATAACTAGTTAAAACATCAATTTATAAAAAATCTCTTGGTTCTACAAATACTACTGTATTAAAGTCTAAGCGAGACGCTTAGACCAGTGGGGGGCTTCTATTTTTAATATAATTGATATGGCTATTACTAAAAAACGTATGAAAGATTTATTGGATGGGAAGATTAAGATTACTGGGTAGAGTTTCTCATATGTTTTCTCCATTCATCATAAAATTTACGCTGTTTTGAATATTTAACAATTCTTGTTTCACATAAATCAAATATGTTAACCACATCTTTATTCTCTAAAGTATATATATAGGTTAGCAAACCATTTGAAGAATCTCTTAAAAAGCCTGATGCCCAAGAGTTTTCTCTTGCTCCATTAACAAAAATCAAATATCCTTTATCTTCTAAATAAGCCCTCATCTTATTGAAAGCATCAAGCAAATCAACTCCTTTCCAAGTACTATTTTCAATAGCAGAACTAACTAACTCTATAGTACTCTCACTTTGATTATATTTAATTTCAATATCAATCTTTGAATTTGAAAATTCACGTTTTATATATGTTTTAGAAGTCTTCAATTATGGAACGAAATTAGGATTAACAATAATGTCACCAATAATATCTCCTGATGAATTAATTTTGAAAGCTCCTTGAATGTTAGAAAACCAATATTAGGTTGTAGCTCTTTTTCTAAAAACTGAAAACTTTGGTTTTGCTCAATTGAAAAAGAAACTTGGTTTTGTGGTGAAATTAGCTCCGTTTTGGCATAGGTTGTTTGCTCTCCTAACAAAAATGTCAGGAACAAAAATGATAGATATTTTATGATTTTATTCAAATGAAATTTCTAATTCTTTAAAACATAATTGATCTTTAGAAATGCCTCTGTAAATAAATGAAATTTTACATTCATTTATTGTGTAGAAATTGTAATAAGAAATATCATCATAAGAGCTATAAGTTCCCTCCGCTTTAGCACATAGAATGTTTTCAATTTGAATCAAATCAATTTCCTCTGATAATAGAACACCTATTTTTTTGACTTTATCATTAATTTTTAATACAGAAATTGCTTGGAAATAAGCATCAGATGGATTTAAAAAATATTGATTTCCTACCTGTTTTTTCAGATTTCCTATTAGGAAAAAATTATCAAGTATACTACTTGTCTTGATTAAGTCTATAAGATTTAATATTTTCCTCATTGCAGTATTTCGTAAGATTTAATTTTAGTTTTTGCAGTAGGATTATAAAACTGATTCCCACCTCCTTCAAATATCTGTCCAGAACCATCCCAGTCTTCAATATTTGCTGTCTTAGACTTTAAGTAATCAACATTATCATTTAGTGTTATTTTTACTTTAACCCTACCATCTGATGTGATTTTGTTTAAATCTTCTCAACCTAAATAATACATATCTACTTCTCCTTTAACTCCTTCGTAACCCTTAGCACTACGAAACAACCACGCAGATGGATTATCAACAAATCCTGCTTCTACTGGATTGTTATGAATATAGTCTAAACGCTGCTGAATCACCTCATTTGTATTCAACTCAATTGGGTGATTATGTTGTTGCCAAAACTGAAACCCTTTGTTGTTTGAATTCTTATCTCCAGCTCTTTTCTTTTTGACAATATTTAATCGACTCAATGAAAATATTTCGATACTCGTGACGAATAAAAACATCAAGCCAATAAACAATTGTAAATGTTACAAAATAAAATTTTTCTTGGTCTCGAATCTTATACTTCCTTCCCATTCATAAAATAACTAGTTAAAACATCAATTTATAAAAAATCTCTTGGTTCTACAAATACTACTGTATTAAAGTCTAAGCGAGACGCTTAGACCAGTGGGGATTGATACAAGAATTAGATGAAGACGATAAACAAACTGTCTTTAAAATAATTGATAAGATGCTTACTACTAAGAAATTTAAAGACTTCTTTAATAAAAATGTAGCTACGCTTTGATTTTTATTTAGAATAAATATAAATTAAGTATTTCTGACGATACAGTAAATATGCGTTATAGGTAGCAAATGTGCTATATAGGTGTCAAAGTTGTTTTTAAGATAATTCGTTAAAGGAATTTTCATCTATAATAGTTTTTCCATCAACAAGAAGTAGCGCATTCAAATGATTTGCCATTTTAAAAAAAATGTTTAAATCTTCTAATTTAGGAGTTCGTTCAAAATTTATACTTATCCAATTATTCCTTGAACTAAACCCTACATTAATATCATAATACCCTTTTTTGTCATTAAACTCAGCATAACAGCTAACCTTATTTAAACTACCTAAAACACGCTCTCTGAAACCTTCTGGAACATTATCTATATCCTTTAGTATTTCTATGCCATCTTTAGTATTTTCGTTCCAAATAAACTCACTCAAATGACTCTCAACAAAACCTACCCATTTTTCATAGTTTAAGGGTAATGACTGAGTAAATACATCATCAATTGTGTTTATTGCTATTCTTAAATCTGTATTTCGGCTTAGTTTCATTAGTTTATAAAATCTTCAAGTGCTTTAATTTCAAAAGTTATATCAGGATCAACTGTATTAAGTTTATTCATCCATTCCGTTTTCAATGTTGGCGTTATATTGGCTTTAGGCATATAGACATCAATTTTAGCATTTGTAATAAACATTGTTTTCCCATTACTCACGAGACCCCCCACCGGTCTAAGCGTCTCGCTTAGACTTCTCAACCTAAATAATACATATCTACTTCTCCTTTAACTCCTTCGTAACCCTTAGCACTACGAAACAACCACGCAGATGGATTATCAACAAATCCTGCTTCTACTGGATTGTTATGAATATAGTCTAAACGCTGCTGAATCACCTCATTTGTATTCAACTCAATTGGGTGATTATGTTGTTGCCAAAACTGAAACCCTTTGTTGTTTGAATTCTTATCTCCAGCTCTTTTCTTTTTGACAATATTTAATCGACTCAATGAAAATATTTCGATACTCGTGACGAATAAAAACATCAAGCCAATAAACGATTGTAAATCTTACAAATAAAATTTTTCTTGGTCTCGAATCTTATACTTCCTTCCCATTCATAAAATAACTAGTTAAAATATCAATTTATAAAAAACCTCTTGGTTCTACAAATACTACTGTATCAAAATCTAAGCGAGACGCTTAGACCAGTGGGGGTTAAAATATCAATTTATAAAAAACCTCTTGGTTCTACAAATACTACTGTATCAAAGTCTAAGCGAGACGCTTAGACCAGTGGGGCTCGTATACGCATAGCGGATAACGAGCTTCTTAATCTTTTTAATAAAACACAGGAACTTTCTGACGACCAAAAGAAAACCGTTATGGATTTACTTTCGGCTTTCTTGCTTAAATCTAATCTTAAACAACAGTTGGGGTAAGTTCAATTTCTTCAAATATCACAGGAACATTAGTTTTACTGGATTCATTCATAATCTGAAATGCTAATTTTTTTTTACTGTTCTCTGTAATATTTTCATTCTCAAATGGTGGTTCCCAATGTTTTATCGAATTATAATCCGCATAAAACTTAGGTGTCATTGTTAATTCCCCTTGGATAACAATCTCTTTTCCTTCTTCTGTTTCAACTCTGATATAAGATCTTCCTCCTGTTATTTTCATCTTACAAATATTATTGTTTCAACAAGAGTTTCAGGGTCAATTGTTGTAATCTTAGATACATTTAGATTATCTTTTAATCTTGGTAATTCTATATTCCCCGCTAGCGCTCGTTTACAACGAGTGCAATATGAATAGACACCCTACTAAGACTTGACTTAAAGGTCGTTTCTAGTGTATCTTCTGAGACTTAAATATTTTCATAAATTAATATATTGCCTTGTTTCTTAAATTTATCTACCAAACCCTGAGATCAGCCGAAACAGCTTACCTTCTTACTTTTAGTTTTTGGAAACTACGTTTTTGGTTATCAAAAACTAAGGTGTAAACTTTCTTTGCTTCTAATGAAGTGCAATCAATTTTTAGCCCTTCGCCTTCAGTTATTTTATGTCCTTCAATATCGTAAATTTTGTATTTCACAGGACGTTTGTTATTGTTCACAAAAACAATTTCGGTCTTTACTTTTGTTGGAAAAAATGCAATCGGCTTTTGTACTGAGCGAAAACTAGCAACATTACTGTACTCAACAAAACCATCTAACTGTGTGTATTTTACTCTGTATTTATTCACACCACTGTAATGAGTGGTTTTTAAATTGTAATTATTCCCCGACATTCCTCCGTAACCATCTCGTTCCAAAACTTGCTCCCAATCACCATTCTGGTAACGCTGAACTATAAATTCACTACCTTTCTGTTCTCCTCTTGTACTCCAAACATAATTATCCTTAGATACATTTATCGAAGTAAAAACAAAAACTGTTTTTCGCTTTATCACATTCAAATTAACAAAGGTAGGCTTACACTTCGCTTTGTGGTAGACTTTTAAATGGATGGCATCACCTTTCGTCAACAAATACTTAAAATCTATCTCCAATGTCAAACGCTTCAAATCTAACGCCACCTTTTTACCGTTGAGGTTTACTGAAGTAATACAAAATTCTTTTAGCTGCTTATTAAAGGGGTTTATCACAATTAAATTCTCCCCTCTAAAAGTCCCATATACCTCCAATAATGAGGCATTTAAAGTACTTGCTAAACCAATAAGTAAAATAAATAAAAACTTTTTCATAGACGTAATATTCAAAATTTTAGGGATAAAAACAAATACTAAGTAAAGTCAAATACTCTTTAGTTCAACCGCACCAAGATTACATCTTCTCTTTCTACAATAACCGCACCAGCTGGTGCTCCTTTCATCTTCCTCACGTATTTTTTTGGTGTAACACTCACTGGACACAAACTTTCTGTTTTACGTTTAGAGTATTGCCCCGCCAACATACCTGCGTACTCAATCACATTTCGAGGGATATTCTGATCTGACTTTTTCTTAATTACCACGTGTGACCCAGCGACATCTTTTGCATGAAGCCACAAATCATCTTTCTTAGCAAATTTGAGTGTTAGTTCATCATTGTTTTTAGCATTTCTCCCTACGTAAATTTTATAGCCTGCAAATTCAAATTCTTTGAATTTTGGTGCTTCAACAATTTTTGTCTTATGTTGTTTTGATGGTTGACATTTCCTCAACTCTCTCCAGTTAGTCAAACCTTCAATAAAGGCTATTGTTTTTGCTGTTTTATCTAATTCAGTTTGCTTAAAAGTTAGGTTTGTAGTTACATGGTCCAACTCTACATGCTGATTTTTCGCTTTCTTATACAAACGTCCCGCAAAATTCTGAGGACTCATTCCTCTTTTTATTTCTACTTCCATTTCTTTATTTGTATAAAAATTAAACAGCGTAGTTTTGGTATCTTTTTTATTAAAAACGTGTAGATTAGCCATAATAACATCGGCTAACTCTCTTTTGTTCTGACCGTTTGTTAAAGCTTCAAACTTAACATCTAATTTCTTTATATCTCGTTTTAGTTTCTTCGCTTTTTTCTGCTCTATTTTAATCAACACACCTTTTTCTTGAGCAAAAAAGAAAATATTAAACCAATAATATTCTAATTTTTTCAATGCCTCAAACGTAGTTTCTCCCTCCCAAAGTAACTCTTCTCCTTCTGAAAAGGCTAATTGAGGTTTTCCTTTCACTAAATTAACATAAAAACGAGTCCCCTCTAAAAACTCAAGTAGCGCCATTAAGTTTTGATGTTTTTCTGCTAAGCTCAACCCTTCAAAACCTTGCTCTTTTAAAAAATCTGTCAATTGCTTACCTAACGTAGGTAAAAATTTAACCAGCCTCCCCTCCTCTTTGACGAAGTTTTTAAGCGATAAATCTAATGTCCGATCAAAAGCACTATAAACTAAAGTCAAGTCTGTGTCAATTTTCCTAAAAAGGCTTTTTAACTCCTCATTTCTAAATAAGATTGCATTAGAACGGTTTCCAAATAGCTTAAAAACCAATCGAAATTTTGATTTTTTAAAGGTAATCACAAAAGCTCGTTCGTAACTAAACTGCCGTACCTCTGCAACTTCTAAACCTGCTAACTCATGAAATAAATGCCTTACATTTTTTTTTGCTTGATGAAACTTATCAAGTACCGTTGTTACCGCAAAACTTGACGTTATATTAACTTTCAAATAGCTCTCCTCGTCTTTTGAAGCAAAGCCCAACACCAATTCATCTTTGAGTTGGGTAAAACACGCTACCAATGTTTTACCGACGAGGTGTTCGTTTAGGTCTTTAGAAAATCGTTTTAAAAAATGGTAATTATTATGCACAATTAATCTTTGTTAAATTCAAAACCACGTTCGTCTTCATGCTCAACAAAATCAAGACTAACACCTATTAAGTGCATAAAATCTTTCTTTTCTATTAATACCTTAAACCCCTCTAATTCGTAACTTTTATCTGTTTCTTTTTCGGTATCAAAACCCACGAAATAATCAACACCAGAACAGCCTCCACCTCTCACTCCTATGCGTAAGTGATAATCCTCAGGAATACCTTTGGTGTTTTTTATCACAAGAATTTCTTCTTTTGCTTGTTCTGTTATCTCTAATGGCAACATACTGTTTTATTTAGACTGACCAATTTTTAAATGGATTTTGTGCTAAGTGCGAATTAAAATAACGTTTATCATCAGAGACCTCTTCCAATACCCAATCTGGCAATTGAGGCTTTTCATTTATAGTATCCATTTCCACTTCTGCCATTAGCAAACCCTCATTTTCTCCAAAAAACTCATCTACCTCCCAAATATAACCCTCAAAAGGAATTTCATAACGAATTTTCGCAACAACTCCTTCACCACACAACACCAACATTTCTTCTGCGTCACTTAATGGTATTTCGTATTCAAATTCTAAACGGCTTATTCCATTATTTTTTCCTTTTACCGTCAAAAAACCTTGTTCACCTTTTATTCTCACACGCACCACTTTGTTCGGGTCGTATTGCAAATAACCTTGTGCAATTTTTTTTCCCTTCACCGTTGGTTGCCACTTGGTTTTATCAACCAAAAATTTACGCTCAATTTCTACTGCCATTTCTTAAAACCTTAAAGACATAAAAAAAGCCACATAAAGTGGCTTTTAAAATAAGTTTTCAAATCATTATTATCTTCGTCCACCTGCATTTCTAGCATGGTAATGAGGCATAATATGGTAACCTAATGTTATTTCGTGAGTACCGTTACTATATTTTGCGATATTTGAAATTGTAATATCATAAGAATAAGCTATTTCTATCGTTTTCTTTTCTCCCAAAACAACACCTGCTAATAAGACAACTGCATCTTGGTGTCTGTAAGAAACACCTCCATAATACATATCCATGTAATCAACTCTTGTGTTTAAGTCAAATGAGAAAGGTGCTCCAATTACTTTTTTCACCATGAAAGAAGGCATCATATACAAATCATAACCCACTTGAAATTTACCTCCAGCAACCATATTGTAATGAGGAGTCAAACGACCCAAAACTGACGGGTCATTAGCTAAGTTTACACCTTTAAATTTCACTTTAGAATTTAAAACTTGATTTGCTGAAGCTCCTACATAAAATTTATCAGAAAAATACAACCAAGCTCCCAATGAAGCATCTGGAGAAATCTTTGATAAATCTCTACCTGCAATACTTGGGTCATTAATTTGCTCTGTTATCAGCTCAGCACCATCTATCTTGTATTGATTAACACCTACAGACGCACCTAATGTTAAACGTACCCCATCCGAATGATGTAAAGCCCCGTACCAACTACCATCACTAATAGGTAAGTTATACGAGAAAGTACCATTGACTTTCAAGTTCTGAATAGGTCCTGTTTGATCTCTCATCAGGTACCCTCCAACACCTGGGTAAGTACTTTTATCATTTTTTCCATGACGTAATGTATGTTCTTTAATTGGTGCGTGTGCACTTAAATAAGTCGTACGAGGTGCATTGTCTAATCCTCGCCATTGTTCTCTATGCCCTACCTTAATATCAACATAATCCTCTGACCCTGCTAATGCGGGGTTGTACAAAAAGGGATTAACCATATATTGACTGTATTGAGGTGTTTGCTGTGCATGTACAAATACTGTACTTGCTACCAAAGTTAAAGCTATTATTAATTTTCTCATGTCTGACTATTTTCTAATCTTACAACTGTTTATTGCGAAACATTACAATTAGTAACCTCTAATATAGGCAAATAATAGATACTTTCCTCTATTATTCGTAACTCTTTAAAGAAACCTATTAAATTAAATAAGGTTTGTGTTCTTCTTAAAGAAGAACACAAACCTTACACTTTACTTATTAAGTAGTTACATAAAAACTACTACCACTTCTTTTTATTCCAATAATTTGTTGGACAAGCCAAATTGTGAGGATGTTGGAATCGGTAACCTACAATTACCTCATGCGAACCTTTACTAAACTTCCTAATTGCAGAAGTCGTAAAATCATACGAGTAACTTACTTCTAATCTTTTCTTCACGACAACACCTGCTATCAGAGAAAATCCATCACCTACACGGTAAGAAACTCCTCCCCAATATTTATCATCATAATCTACTTTAGCGTTCAAGTCTAACGAAGGAGGCGTAGGACGTACATATTTCAGCATCAACGACGGAACAAGTGTTATTTTATCACTCATCGGCATCATTAAACCTCCTGTCATGTAATAATGGTTATTAAATCTTGTGAAGTTCTGGTTATGTTCTTCGTCATAAACCCCTTGAAAGTTCACTTCCGATTTCAATACTTGGTAAGCTGATGCTCCAAAATAAAAATCTTTATTATACACCCAAACACCTAAGTTCAAGTCAGGTATCAATTCATTATACGCTCCTTCTATTAATAAATCTCCTTCATCTACAATATCCTTTCTATACCCATCAGGATTAAAACTAAATTGTTTAGCTCCCAAAGCAAGTCCCATCGATACACGTATTTTTTTAGCTATCGCTGTATTAAAGGCATACGTTCCATAAAAACCATTACGTTTTATTGCTCCTGTCTGATCTGAATAGAAATAACCTCCTATTCCATGCCAATACCCATGTTCTCCTTTATGACGTCCATGCCCACTATTAAACTCTTTACCCAAAGTAGAGTGACCTGATAAATACATAGTTTTAGGTGCCGCATCAAAACCTACCCATTGTGTACGAAACCCCATTTTTACATCAATAAAATCTTCCGTACCTCCTACTGCAGGGTTGATTGTGTATTGGTTCGCCATATACTGTGTGTATTGTTGCTCTTGCTGTGCATGAACAAACCCAACAGTAATTAATGCTCCTAAATAAAGTAATATCTTTTTCATATAATTCTTATTTAACTAAACACCTTAAATTATCTCATTATCGTTACAGCACCATTCATTGTAATATCCTTGTAATTCAACTCAATTACGTAATAGTACACTGCTGCTGGAATATCTGTTCCGTTTTTAGTTCCATCCCAAGGGTTACCTAAATATTCAGGACCTCCAACTCCTTTGTAAACTACATTACCCCATCGGTTAAATACTCTAATTTTTGCTTCTGGGTAATCTTCAATGTTTGTTAATATCCAATAGTCATTTAAACCATCTCCATTACCTGGTGTAAACATAGAGGGCACTTTTACCAAGTCACGCACTCTGATTTCTTTCGTCGCTGATACTGAACAACCTTGTTCGGTTGCTGTCACTGTGTAGGTTGTTGTTTTGGGTGGGGTCAAGGCTATCGACTGTCCTCCTCCTAAACTACTTCCTTCACTTGACCATGTGTAATCATCGTAAGTCGTTGGTGTTCCATTATGAGTAGCTGTTAACGACACTGACTGTCCGAAATCAATATCATCTTCACTTGCAGCTATTGCTACATTTACAAATACCACATCTACATTATAATTTTGTGTGGCTGTACAACCTGTATTTCCATTTTCAACTGTTACTTGGTAAGCTCCTTCCGTTGCTGTAGCCAAAAGCGTTTGTTGAAAACCTGTACTTGCTAAGTTACCTACTGGACCATTCCATGAGTAAGTCGCACCTAATAAGTCTGACAGATTACTTACATTCACTGCCAATACGCCATCCTCATTTTCACAAAGTGTTAAGTTTTGTTGAGGTGTTGAAATCACAGGTTTAGCAAATACTATCGGTGTCGAAAGCGTCGAGAACCCTGACGTTACAGGACAAGCTGTTACAGTTACTTCTATTTTCGCATATATTTGGTCTCCTTTTGTTGGCACATAAGAATAAGTAGCACCTGTTCCTAATACAACATCTGGTGCTGTACCATCTCCTTTCGTTCCTTTGTACCAAGTGTAAGTATAAACTGTATTATCAGCTGGTGTCGCTTTTAATTCTTGGCTAACACCCTCACAAGCTCCTGCAGGAGGGTCGATAGCAACCGTTGGTATTACTGTTGTAATTACAGTCACCGTTTTGATTGTGTCTCCTTTACATCCTTTTGCATCTTCCACATTCAAGGTAATATCTCCTCCCGTTCCTACAAAAGCAATATCTACATTTTGGTTTGTAGCGACTCCTGAGATTGTACCTCCTGCTGTACTCCAAGCGATTGTTGGGTAAGCTTGGTCTGCGGTATAAGTCTGTGTTGTATTTTCACAAGGCTGAGCCATTCCTGAAATCGTAGGTGTTGGATTCGCATTGACTGTTACGACAACCTCTTTTGTTTTCGGACAAGTTGCTTCGTCTTGTTTATTTTTCACCTCTACTGTATAAGTACCTGCGGTTACTGGTGCTGTTAAACTGTAATTAGCTAAAGTCGTTGTCCCTGCCAAAGTTACTCCTGCTGGTGCTGACCAAGCGTAAGTTACGCCTACGATATCAGAGGCATTTGACACCATACTCACATTTGTCCCCTCACATTCTTCAGCCGTACCATCTGCTACCGTTGGGTAAGCTAAGAACCTTACTTCTCTTGCCGTTGGCGCTGATACAAATCCTCCTGAACATCCTTGCTTTCTTACTTCTACATATACATTCGTTCCATCTGCTTGTACAGTACTTCCTGCTACATCATAAGTTGCATTGGTTGCTCCTGCGATTACTGTACCCGAACCTACTGCTCCCGTGTACCATACATAATCATAACTTCCTGCTGGTAATGGTGTCGCTGTGAATGTTAATGTTGCATCATCACAAACTCTATCTGGTTGAGCAACCGTTACTGTTGGTGGATCTACACTTACTGCAAATGTTGCCGAACCGACACAAGTGTTATCATCCGTTACCGTTACGGCTACATCTCCCGAACCTGTTACTGGCATCGTTAAATCGTAAGTCGTATTTGTTGTTCCGTTATTTTCTGTTTCTCCTGTTATTGTATTTGACCATACATAAGTTGATACGCCTGATGGGGTAGAACCTGCTGTCAAACTATAAACTTCTGTTGCTCCTGTACAAGGTACTCCTTCTCCGTCAATCACGGGTACTGGGTTCGCATTTACTGTTACAACAACATTTTTTGTTTTCGGACAACTCGTTGTTGTCCCTTCCTTGTTAGTTACAACTACGCTATAAGTCCCTGCTGTTACTGGAGCAGTTAAAGTGTAATTTGCTAAAGTCGTTGTCCCTGCCAAAGTTACTCCTGCTGGTGCTGACCAAGCGTAAGTTACTCCTACGATATCAGAAGCATTTGATACCATACTCACATTTGTCCCCTCACATTCTTCAGCCGTACCATCTGCTACCGTTGGGTAAGCTAAGAACCTTACTTCTCTTGCCGTTGGCACTGATACAAATCCTCCTGAACATCCTTGCTTTCTTACTTCTACATATACATTCGTTCCGTCAGCTTGAACAGTACTTCCTGCTACATCATAAGTTGCATTGGTTGCCCCTGCGATTACTGTACCCGAACCTACTGCTCCCGTGTACCATACATAATCATAACTTCCTGCTGGTAATGGTGTCGCTGTGAATGTTAATGTTTCATCATCACAAACTCTATCTGGTTGAGCAACCGTTACTGTTGGTGGATCTACACTTACTGCAAATATTGCCGAACCGACACAAGTGTTATCATCCGTTACCGTTACGGCTACATCTCCCGAACCTGTTACTGGCATCGTTAAATCGTAAGTCGTATTTGTTGTTCCGTTATTTTCTGTTTCTCCTGTTATTGTATTTGACCATACATAAGTTGATACGCCTGATGGGGTAGAACCTGCTGTCAAACTATAAACTTCTGTTGCTCCTGTACAAGGTACTCCTTCTCCGTCAATCACGGGTACTGGGTTCGCATTTACTGTTACAACAACATTTTTTGTTTTCGGACAACTCGTTGTTGTCCCTTCCTTGTTAGTTACAACTACGCTATAACTCCCTGCTGTTACTGGAGCAGTTAAAGTGTAATTTGCTAAAGTCGTTGTCCCTGCCAAAGTTACTCCTGCTGGTGCTGACCAAGCGTAAGTTACTCCTACGATATCAGAAGCATTTGATACCATACTCACATTTGTCCCCTCACATTCTTCAGCCGTACCATCTGCTACCGTTGGGTAAGCTAAGAACCTTACTTCTCTTGCCGTTGGCGCTGATACAAATCCTCCTGAACATCCTTGCTTTCTTACTTCTACATATACATTCGTTCCGTCAGCTTGAACAGTACTTCCTGCTACATCATAAGTTGCATTGGTTGCTCCTGCGATTACTGTACCCGAACCTACTGCTCCCGTGTACCATACATAATCATAACTTCCTGCTGGTAATGGTGTCGCTGTGAATGTTAATGTTTCATCATCACAAACTCTATCTGGTTGAGCAACCGTTACTGTTGGTGGATCTACACTTACTGCAAATATTGCCGAACCGACACAAGTGTTATCATCCGTTACCGTTACGGCTACATCTCCCGAACCTGTTACTGGCATCGTTAAATCGTAAGTCGTATTTGTTGTTCCGTTATTTTCTGTTTCTCCTGTTATTGTATTTGACCATACATAAGTTGATACGCCTGATGGGGTAGAACCTGCTGTCAAACTATAAACTTCTGTTGCTCCTGTACAAGGTACTCCTTCTCCGTCAATCACGGGTACTGGGTTCGCATTTACTGTTACAACAACATTTTTTGTTTTCGGACAACTCGTTGTTGTCCCTTCCTTGTTAGTTACAACTACGCTATAACTCCCTGCTGTTACTGGAGCAGTTAAAGTGTAATTTGCTAAAGTCGTTGTCCCTGCCAAAGTTACTCCTGCTGGTGCTGACCAAGCGTAAGTTACTCCTACGATATCAGAAGCATTTGATACCATACTCACATTTGTCCCCTCACATTCTTCAGCCGTACCATCTGCTACCGTTGGGTAAGCTAAGAACCTTACTTCTCTTGCCGTTGGCGCTGATACAAATCCTCCTGAACATCCTTGCTTTCTTACTTCTACATATACATTCGTTCCGTCAGCTTGAACAGTACTTCCTGCTACATCATAAGTTGCATTGGTTGCTCCTGCGATTACTGTACCCGAACCTACTGCTCCCGTGTACCATACATAATCATAACTTCCTGCTGGTAATGGTGTCGCTGTGAATGTTAATGTTTCATCATCACAAACTCTATCTGGTTGAGCAACCGTTACTGTTGGTGGATCTACACTTACTGCAAATATTGCCGAACCGACACAAGTGTTATCATCCGTTACCGTTACGGCTACATCTCCCGAACCTGTTACTGGCATCGTTAAATCGTAAGTCGTATTTGTTGTTCCGTTATTTTCTGTTTCTCCTGTTATTGTATTTGACCATACATAAGTTGATACGCCTGATGGGGTAGAACCTGCTGTCAAACTATAAACTTCTGTTGCTCCTGTACACGGTGCTCCTTCTCCAGAAATTACTGGTACTGGATTTGCATTTACGGTTAGATCTACCGTTCCATTCGCTTTACAGCCTCCTGTAATCGTTGCGTAATTTTTAGTTACCTCAACCGCATAGCTTCCTGTCATTATTGCTGTTGCGGCAGTGATAGCTGGTGTCGCTCCTGTACCTGTATAACTCAAAGGCCCTGTCCAAGCGTAAGTATTTGGTGTTACTGTTGCTGGGTTCGCAGGGTCATAAGCTACTAATGTAGTATTTAATCCTGCACATACTTCTACTGCCACTCCGTTTGGTGTACTTGGTAAAGGTTCTACTGTTACCGTGTAAGCTTTTGTTAATGTAGGGTCTTCACACGTTCTTTTTGTTGTTCCATCATTTAAAGTAATCTCTATTTGACCATAAGCCGAATAATCAACAGTTCCTTGTGTAGTGGCTGTTGCTAAAGCTAATGTTTCTGAACCAATAGTACCAGTTGTACCTGATACCGTATGACCAGTTACACCTGTTGCCGTTGCTGACCAAACATAAGTTGCTCCAATGACATCACTTGTCAATGTTACTGCTGTAGAAGCCGAACCGTCACAAATACTTTCATCAGTTAAAGCGGTAAGTATAGGGAATTTCTGAATAGCTACATTATGTGTTACTGCCGTTGCCGAACAAGTCAAATCTGTTGCTGCAATTAACGAACTCGATTTAATTCCATAGTTTTCATTTAATGTAATCACCGCATCGGTTGCTACAAAGTCAAAATCTTGTGTATCGTAGGTTGGTGTTGCATAGGCATTAGTTCCTGTTGGTCCTCCACTTGCTGTTGCGTTGGTTGCAGACCAAGAAGTATTAGTTGTCAAGTTCATTGCTGTTGCAAATGTTTCAAAAGCAGTTTGTGCATCTGCTGTATATGTTTCTCCAGCTGTGTTTTCACATACCTTATCTTCTCCTACGATAAGAGGCAAAGGATTTAAGTGTTCTTGTACTTTTACTAATTCAGAAACTACTGAACATCCCCCATCTGCTTGTACTTTAAAGAAATAATAACCGGTGTTACTTGCTTTGTATTCCCCTGTTCCTTGTGCCACAGGTGGAGCTAAAGCGTAAGCTGTTGTTACTTGTACTTCAGTGTATTTTGTAGTTGCTACAGACGCAAATGTTGATGGTTGCCACGAAGCTTTCAACGCTGTAGTATCGGTTGCATTTACTTGGTACCAAGTATAATTCCAAAAATCTGTCAAGGGTTTACCTGTTTGACTTGGTACAAACGTATGATCACCACCCTCACAGAAAGACGCTTTTTGTAAAGCAGTGTGTGTCCCAGCTTCTTTTGTGTAAATAGGTGTATTTGCTACAAATTCATTTTTAGGTAATACACAAGAACATTCAGAACAATCACTAAAGTGAGACGAACCGTCTGTTGGGTCTGTAATTACTACTAAATATTCTTGACATTCAGTATCTGCAAATTTCGAAGCAAATTTGTATTGATAAACTACTTCTCCAGCAATAGTTACTGCCGTTGCATTCCCTACATACTGCCCTTGATTTTGTCCACTCCCACAATTCACACACAAATTCGGTGCTGTATTCTTCTTATAAACCTGAACAATGAATCCACTTCCTGTCAAACTTAACGAAGCTTCTGTATAGATTTCTAATGTTGTATTTCCGCCATTTGTTGTCACATCTTCCAATACCATATTTGGTTTATAAGATGGTATCAATGTATTTAAAAATGAATTATTTCCTGAGTTAGCTAAAACAATACCATCTGCATTACAAGAGAAATTATTATTCAAGAAATTATTATTTGCGCTGGTTTCAACATTAATACCTTGCCCTGTATTCAAATTAATTTCATTCGCTGTCACCAAAACATCTGTACAACTCATCAAGTTTACTCCGTTTGTTGTGTTGCTTTCAATTGTATTCCCTGAAATGGTTAATAAAGAAGTATGCCCCGTTACCAAAATACCGTTTGCTGTATTTTTCGTGGTTGCATTACCAATCGTATTTCCATTAATAATAGAATTCGTACCTACACCTGCTGTGATATGAATACCATTTGTATTGTTATGAATAATATTAGCAGAATTAACCGTCATTACTCCTGTAACTGACGCACCAAAATTAACTCCATCACCTGTGTTTCCAGCAATTGTATTTGCACTAATAGTTAATGTATTCGCTTGATTACTTACTAAAATACCGTTTGTGGCATTTTTTGTTGTTGCATGACCAATTGTGTTTCCATTAATTACAGACGACGCGCCAATACCATTAACTATATTAATACCATTTGCATTGTTATGAATAATATTTGCCGAGTTAACAGTCATTGTACCTGTTACGCCTGTAATGAATTTCAATCCATCTTGTGTGTTTCCTGCGATTGTATTTGCACTAATTGTCAAAGCAGACGTTTGATCTTTCACCAAAATACCGTTCAAACTATTCTCTGTTGTTGCATTTCCTATCGTGTTGCCATCAATAACTGACGTTCCACCCAAATTAGCTGTAATATCAATCCCGTTTTGGTTTCCATAAATTACATTCGCAAGGTTTACGTTTACATTTGTATTTCCTGAATCAAAATTAATTCCGTCAACTGTATTTTGATTAATTGTATTTGCCGAAATCGTTAATGTGGTCACATCTTTTGCATTTACTCCATTAGCACCGTTAAATGCTATTGTATTCCCTTTACCTGCTGTACCTATAACTAAAGTAGACGCACCTTCTGCATAAATACCATCTTTTGAATTTTTATTTATAGCAGAAATACCGATTACATTCTCATCTATTGAAACATTTGTATTTGTTGCTGTATTGTCTAAATGAATACCATGACCATTAGATGCTCCTGTAATTGTATTCCCTGTAATTCCAACGGTACTCGAACCGTTTGTCAATAAAACAGCATCACCTGTTCCTCCTAAGCTTCCTGCTAAGGCTATATTTGTACCTAAAAAATTGTTTGTTATAACGTGGTTGTCCGAACCATCTAAAATGATTTGATTACCTACGTGTCCGGTTATTTCATTGGCAGTTACCGTAAACTTCGTATCCGAGTTTAGTAATTTAATACCGTTTTGAGAACCTACTGTACCTACTGTCCCGTTAGGTAGATTCGCTGTTCCGTTTTTCCCTAAACCAATTTTGTTCTTTTGAATAATGTTTGTCCCTGCAACCGCGGCATCAACTAAGATGCCATCTAAACCATTACCAGCAACTACGTTGCTATCTATATCTACTGAGTTGTTACTCGTGCTAATATGAATACCATTTTTTGTATTCCCTTGTGCTACATTACCTGCTTTATCTGTACCTATGTAGTTGTTTACAATTTTTGTAGTTGTTGCATTTGACACCTCAATACCATGACCAACATTGTTAGAAATAATGTTAGGGTCTTTCCCTGCTTGACCGATAGATACTTTATCTGAACTGTTCGCTATAGTTACCCCATTCCCTGCATTCGCAACTGCCAAATCATTGGTTGTAATACCAATAAAGTTACCATACAATTGAGAAATCGCAGACACAGAATCAATATAGATACCCGATTTTGTAGCGTTATCTAAGTTTCCTATTGTGTTGTGGTTAATGGTTGTGTTTTGTACACCAGCTCCTATCAATAAAATACCATGTCCTTTTATTGGACCTTGAGATAGTGAGCTTTCATCTACTCCGATATAGTTGTGTCGTACTTGATTTCCATCAGAGTTTCCATGAACAAATATAGCATTGTTAGAAGTTTTAGCTATAATATTCCCTTTAGATAATGAATCCCCTCCAATAAAGTTACTACCAGAACCGTTTACTTCTATTGCTGAAACAGGTGATAATCCATTTGAACCTTCAAATAAATTGGCTTGAATTGTATTTACATTTGCTCCACCAGACAACAATACAGATGAGTTTGTTGAATGAATAATTGTATTCTTATCCGTATGTTTGTTACCGATGATATTTAATGTTGTTGTAGCTCCCTCTATTCGGATAGCGCTATTAAGAGATTCTCCATCAGCTATTATCGAACCAAACTCCGTATTACGTACACTGTTGTTGTTTGCTCCATTTTCGATTAATAATTGGTAAGCATGTTTACCTGCAATGTAGTTTTTAGCCACATGTCCAATTTCATTTCCTGTTGCTCCCACTCCTGTGATATAGATACCAATACTTGTATTAGGGGTAGCAAGACTTTTATTAGGAATAGCTGTTGTTCTTGTTTTATTCAATCCAATAATATTCCCATCAATTTTATTGTTTTCAGAACCATCAATATAAATACCGTGATTCTGATTTCCTGAAATAATATTGCCCACAGAGCTCCCATCTGCTTTTGTACCTATCTCATTACTTGTCGCTGTTGATGCGATATAAATACCACTCAATGTATTTGCTTTCACATTACTCGATGTATCTACTCCTATATAGTTACCTCCAATAATATTATCATCTGTATTCGCTCCGTTCAATGAAATACCATTTCCTTTATTACCAGCAATTACATTTCCTTCCGTAGCCAGTCCTCCTATCTTATTGTCTTTACAAGATTCTAAATTAATCCCGTCGCCATCATTTGCTACAATTGCATTGTTTACGTTTAAGCCTATCGTGTTTTTTTGAATAACATTTGATGCCGTCGTTGCACTCTTTACATAAATACCATTTGCCACATTACCACTGATATAATTACGTAATATTTTATTGGTATTTGCTCCTATCATATCAATACCATTCAACCCATTACCCAAATCGACAACTCCAGTTGTATCCAAACCAATATAATTGTCATCAATTGTAACATTTGAAGCATCATTTGAAATAACAATACCATCTTTCAAATTTCCTGAAATAATATTCCTACCCCCTGATGTACCATTCCCTATTTCTATAAATTTTGCATTATCTACATTTATACCATGCCTAAGATTAGGAATAACTGCTGTTCCATTTTTATCTAGACCGATAAGGTTACTTTCTATTTGAATAACATCAGCCACAACATTTGCTGCCGCATCTCCTAATTGAATACCATCTTGTATATTTCCCGAGATTAAATTACTGTCAATTAATACTTGTTTACACTTCGATAAGAAAATACCACTCAATGTATTTCCGTTTGCGACAATACCTAACGAGTCAGTCCCTATATAGTTACCTCTAACAATCGACTGTGTCCCTACAGGGATTTCATCTAAATAAATACCGTGGTTTCCATTTCCTGAAACAAAATTTCGTCCACCGACCCCAACTTGGTTACCCGATGATTTCAAAATCTTAATTCCGTTTAATATATTCCCTGCAACCGTACCATCTTTTTTAATCCCTACAAAGTTATCAAATACCTTGTTGTCATTTGACCCTCCTGCTGGAATAGCTACCGTATTCGCATCTCCTCCATCTGCTGCAATTACCCCTCCCTCTGTTATATTAATACCATTCTCAGCATTGCTATACACTTCGTTATCACTAATCTCTCCTCCAGAAGACGAGTTACCAAAATTAATTCCGTCACCTCCTTGTAGTGCATCTGTTCCGTTGGTATGGATAGAGTTCCCTTTTACCGTTGTGTTTGTTGAGTTTAAGATATAAATACCGTGCGCCCCATTACTACTTACTCTATTGCTATCAATCGTATTATTATCATTAGGGAGACCGTAGTTATCATACAAGTAAATCCCAAAGTTTTGATTTCCCGTACAAGTATTCCCTTTTATAATATTATTTTCATTCCCTCCTAAGGAGATGTTAATACCACAAGCCAACGAACCTCCTCCGTTGTTTGAAGACGTACTGTTTTGAATTGTGTTATCAGAACTCGCTAATCGTAACCAAATACCGTGTTCTCTATTCGCTAATGTAGAACAGTTATCTATCACGTTGTTTGTACTGTTACCTGCTACAACTATTCCTCCACCGGCAACTCCTCCTGCTCCGTTATTACTACAAGTATTATTTGTAAGTGAACCATTCGTTACACCTTTAGCACTTGCTAAATTTGTTGATGGTATAGGTGTCCCTGCTAATTGTGTATTCCCATTCAAAAATATACCGTGTTCATTATTACCTGACGAGGTCGTCCCACTAATAATTAAGTTATCGGTATGAGATAAAATCACCCCTGAAGTACCGTTTCCTGAAAAAGAGGAGTTTGTAATAGTCATATTAGTCAACCCGACAGAAGTACCAACACCTGCGACCCAAGTAGAATTGGCTACACCTCCATTTTTACAATCTGTAACCGTTACATTATTCAATGTAATATTTGACAAGCCATCTGCCATTAATATCCCTGTCCCAGACCAAGCATTTGGTCCTGTTGCTTGTGTTAGTTTTAAATCTCTTATAGTTACATTACTTGCTACAATAGTTAACAAATTATCTAACCAAGCTCTTCCGTGATCATAAGTACCTGTACCCTGTATCGTAATGTTAGCATGACCTACAACAGTACAAGCTCTACTTACTTGCAAGTTCTTTACCACAATGTTACCTGTCACTGCTGGAGAGATTGTAATGGTTTGCCCTGCTACAATTGCATCAAGTGCAGCAGCTAAAGAACCTGCTCCCGAAGCGTTGTTATTGGTTACAGTAATTTGTCCCAAAGAAAAATAACTACTGAGTAGTCCAATAAGTAAAAAAAGTAAACGTTTTTTGATGGCTTGTAACGATATATTCATAGTTCCTTAAATTAGGTATGTAGCATGCTTTTTGCGAAAAACTGATTTTTCACAGTATCAATATATACATAATGTTTTAAAAAAGTAACTACCCTACAACATATTTTATACACAACCGTATGGTCATCAATAAATTCCATTAAAAAACACCTACGCTATCTCACCCCTAATAGTTTTCAACAAATACTCACTTGTTCTTAGCTGTATCTCAAAAACCTCTTCAAAACCTGATAAACCTCCATAATAAGGGTCAGGCACATTTTTATCACTCCCCAACAAGTCAAAGTCTCGCATCAAATAAAGGTTGGTCAACTTAATTTTCCACATATTCTGAATATCTTGAAAATTAGTTTCATCCATCGCTAAAATGTAATCGTAGTAAGTCAAATCACCTACCTGTATCTGCCTAGCTTTTGATAACAATTTGATACCGTGAGACAACGCTGTTTTTCGCATACGTTCGTCAGCCAAGTTACCAATATGATAACCTGCCGTTCCTGCCGAATCCACCTCAAATTGGTCTTGCAAACCTGCTTTTTCTACCAAATGATTAAATGCTCCTTCTGCCATAGGCGAACGACAGATATTTCCCAAACACACAAACAATACTTTTATTTTCTTTTTCCCTTTCATCATACACTATTTACATCTTCACACACTCTTACCCTAACTAAACGAAAAAAAACACACATTCACCGAAGACACAACACTTTAAGTAGAGCTATCTCGTATTTTTAATTACTTTTGAACCACTGCTTAACAAAACAAATGAGTTTAAAAACACCGCCATCTAACCCGAACATCAGTTTTACTGTAAAGATACTTACCTTGGTTTCTCTTTTGGTACTGACTTTTTACGTGCGTAAACTCATCAAAACAAACAACGATACAAAAAATACTGAGATTCAAAAAGCAGTAATCACTATCGAATAATACAAAACAATACTTCAAAAAAAATCCCTTAGTAGCCTAGCTATTAAGGGATTTTTTTATGTACTTTTCCCATTAACCGTGGGTGTGTTTATCAGATTCCGAAACAAGTTCGGAATGACATGTTAGTTAGGGTCATGCTGAACTTGTTTCAGCATCTGAGTTTGTTCAATTGCTCTAACCACTCTTTAGGGGAAAAGAACGTATTTTTATTTAAGTCACGTATTTTTAGTAAGCTTTCGCAAACAACACACGTTTTGTAGAAGGTTTGCCAGAAAATACACAAGTCCCTACCTCTTCTTTAGCGTCTAAAGGAATACAACGAATAGTTGCTTTTGTTTCCTCCGAAATTTTATCTTCTGTTTCAGTTGTACCATCCCAGTGCGCACTGATAAAACCTGTTTTATTTTCCAATACATCTTTAAACTCTTCATAAGAATTTACCTCCGTAATATGAGCATCACGGTAATCCAACGCTTTTTTGTAAATATTAGCTTGAATTTCTTCCAACAATTTTTCTATCACCTCTTCTACACCATCAAGAGCAACCACTTGTTTTTCTTTGGTATCACGACGAGCCAACTCTACCGTACCGTTTTCCAAATCACGTGCTCCCATCGCCATACGTACAGGTACACCTTTTAATTCGTATTCAGCAAATTTCCAACCTGGCTTAAAAGTATCTCTATCATCAAATTTCACAGAAATCCCTCTCTTCAATAAAGTCTTACGGATTATTTGTGCTTTCTCCGAAATTTGTTCCAATTGCTCCTCATTTCTAAAAATAGGAATAATAACCACTTGTATCGGTGCTAATTTTGGAGGCAAAACCAATCCTTCATCATCTGAATGAGCCATAATCAAACCACCCATCAAACGGGTACTCACACCCCAAGAAGTTCCCCAAACATAATCTAATTTATTATCTTTTCCTGCAAACTTCACATCAAATGCTTTAGCAAAGTTTTGACCTAAAAAGTGTGAAGTACCTGCTTGCAAAGCCTTACCATCTTGCATCAACGCCTCAATACAATACGTATCTACTGCTCCTGCAAATCGTTCAGACTCTGTTTTCACTCCTTGAATAACAGGCATTGCCATATAATCTTGTGCAAAATCAGCGTAGATTTCTAACATCGTTTTTGTTTCTTCTACCGCTTCTTTCTCCGTTGTATGTGCGGTATGTCCTTCTTGCCACAAAAACTCAGCAGTTCGCAAAAACAAACGGGTACGCATTTCCCAACGCACCACATTCGCCCATTGGTTAATTTTCAAAGGCAAATCTCTGTGCGACTGTATCCATTTCTTATACGTGTTCCAGATAATCGTTTCTGAAGTCGGACGGATAATCAATTCCTCTTCCAATTTGGCATTCGGGTCAACCACTACCCCACTCCCTTCTTCATTTGTTTTCAAACGGTAATGTGTCACAACAGCACATTCTTTAGCAAAACCTTCAACGTGACTCGCTTCTTTACTCAAGTAAGATTTTGGTATCAACAAAGGAAAATAAGCATTTTCGTGCCCTGTTTCTTTGAATTTATCATCCAACACACGCTGCATTTTTTCCCAGATTGAAAAACCATAAGGTTTAATCACCATACAACCACGCACATCGCTATTTTCAGCCAAATCTGCTTTTTTAACCAATTCGTTGTACCACGCTGAGTAATCCTCACTTCTTGAAGGTAATCCTTTTGCCATTGCTCTACTATTTAAGCTACAAAGATAGCTTTTTAAAACTATTAGCCTTCAAAATCCCTTAATTTTACACGACCTGTAAACTAAAAAACAATTTAGTATCGTATGGCTACGCTAAAACTATCTCAACAAAACATAGTAAAAAGCAACCTCTATGAATAAAGTACTACCTCGTCAAAAAAATATTATTACTTCTTGCAACCGTGTTTTACGAAGTTACACGTCTAAAAACCGATAACAGAAAAAATATTAGACCAATTGATAGTCAACCCTGCCAAAACGAGTAATGAAGACAAAAACAACCCTAAATAACCTGCAAAATAAGCTGGTTTTTTGTGTACACCAACCAACCATGCAGCAATCAATCCCGTATACGAACCTGTCATAGGAAGAGGTATCATAATAAACACCATAATCCCCCAAAAACCGTATCTATCAACACTATCTCCTAATTTTTTCTTAGAATAACGTGCTAAATCAAAAGCGTGTTTACGGTAAAAATCAAACTTAATTAACTTGTGATTAACATTAATCAAAAACCACCAGATAAGTGGAGGCGTAACCAAATTAGCAGTTGTAAAAATAGCCCAAGCCATAACAGGATCCATTCCATAGGTCAAAACACCCAATGGAATAGCTACTTTATGCTCCCCCAAAGGAGACATACTAAGTAAAATCAGCCCTATTAATTGTACAATGGTTATTGAACCCATATTACTGTTACGTGTCTTTTAATAAAAAAAGGTGTCCCTAAAAAGAAACACCTTCGTTTGTTGTGGCGAGAGGGAGGCTTGAACTCCCGACCTCAGGGTTATGAATCCTACGCTCTAGCCAACTGAGCTACCTCGCCATTGGGACTGCAAAGATAGAAAAACTATTTTGTTTTATTATTACTTAAAAAGAAGTTTTTTAGAATAATAACACACCCTTTTCGTAAGTGTTTATTTTATAGGTAATTGTTACCTAACTATAGTTTCTAATTTTGTGACTTTGAGCCAAATTTTATGTTCATCATCAAAATAGCAAGTAAAATAATGGCGATACCCAACCACCGAATAGCATCAACATTTTCATGTAATAAAAAACTAGCAAACAAAACTGAAATCGGTAATTCTATCGCTCCCAAAATCGTACCCAAACCAATCCCCGTGTAAGGCATTCCGTAGGCAAACAGCAACGGTGGCAAAATAGTACCAAAAACAGCCAACAAAAGCCCCCACTTATAAAATACTTCATAATTATAAGGTGTTTCCCACTGTATAAACGTAACCAACAAAACAAGCAACGTTCCTCCTGTTGACAACCAAAAACTACGGTATAAATTATTCATATTCAACCCTATATTCGCCGACGAAATAATAGTTACCGTATAAGATACCGCTGCTAAAAAACCGAATAAAAACCCTGTAAAATTAAACTCAACTTCTTTATCAAATAACCCTGCGGCTAAAAACGTAGCACTACAAATCACTAAACTAACGAGTATCTTTTTTAGTGAAGGTACTTTTCTCTTTAAAACAGCCTCCGCTAACACACCTAACCACGTGCTCTGCATCAACAAAACGATAGCTATAGAGACAGGTATATACTTGACTGACAAGTAATAAAACAACCCTGTCAATCCTAACGAAGTACCTGCTATAACTAACTGTAAAATAGTTATTTTCACGTTTCCTTCCGTCTGTTTTTTTGGTTTGATAAACAACAGCAAGATACCTAAAAATACCCAACCAATAAAGTATTGAGAAGAAGTGATTTCATTGGTCGTAAATCCTTCTTGATAGGCTAACTTGACAAATGCTGCCAACACCCCGTAACTGCACGCGCCTAGCGTTACAAGAACAATCCCTAAAAAGAGCTTTTTATTCATCTTATTCTTGTTCATTTTCACTCTGTATGTACGTTTTTCCTTTGTAATTTTCTGAAACAATGATAAACAAAAAACCTACTACCGCCATCATTAGGGCAAAGAAATAGAAGTAATCCGCACCCTTGAGTTTAAAAATACTGTACTCACTTTTTTCGTTTGCTTCGTAACTACCAAAACTAGCAACATCTTTTCTGTCAATATCCCAAAGTGTAAAACACTGTTTTTCGGCATTCATATGTCCTACTAAAAATGTTCCCGTTAATGGTACGGTGTCTTTCTTATACAGAAGATGAAGTCCGTTGGAACTGTTGATATTAAATTTTTCTCCCAAGACATAATCATTCACCTCATTGACATAAACTAAGGTTTTGTTATCGGTTGCCTCCAACTTTTCTATGGCAACATCTTCAACCATAAAACGTGTTACAAGTACCGTAACCCCATTCCCTAAAGACACCGAAAACAAAAATAGACTCATAATAAACGATTTCATTTCGTTGGGTGCTTGAGAATAAGAAAACTCTAATGCTGTAATGGAAACCAATACTTCTGCTACCGTGATAATCAAGTACGCCCAAACTTGGTAAGAGATACCGACAGTATTTCCTTGCGTGATTTCCGCCTCTGCAAAACCAATTACGACAAACGAAAAAGCCGATATAATCAACCCTAAAGCTATTTTTCGCAAGGGTGTCATTTTCATCACCTTATTGAGCACAGGGTAAATAAGTAGTGTAAACAACGGTACTAAAACCAACACCAACACAGGATTTACTGATTGTAACTGACTTGGTAAAAGCGTGAAATCCCACCCCATAAACGAGATAGATTTATCCATAAAGGAGCTTTTGGCTTGTGTTACCCATGTTGAGCCTGTTTGGTCAAACAACGCCCAAAAAAACGCTATAAACACATAAACAACAGACAAACGACCAATAGATGCCAATCCTTCTTTACTAAAAAGAATTTTCAAAAACCCTTTACCAAACGGTTTGATATGTACAAATTCTTTTCGTCCCAACCAAAACAAAAAGGTAGCGATAAGCATCAATCCTCCTGGTATTCCAAAAGCTATACTTGGTCCATAAAACTGTAACAACAAAGGTGTCGCTAGTGTCGATACAAACGAACCAAAATTAATGGCTACATAAAAATAATTAAAGACCGTTGATAATAAACTCTTGTTGCTCTCATCAAACTGATCGCCTACATGAGCACTTACACAAGGTTTTATTCCGCCCGACCCCAAAGCAATCAGTCCTAATCCTAAAGCTAATCCGTCAGGTGTTTCGTACATTGCCAACACCAAATGCCCTATACAATACACAATAGATAGTGTTAAAATAGTTTTGTATTTCCCAAAAAAACATATCGGCAACCAAAGCACCAAGTAAAGGAAACGCATAAACTGCCGACCCGAAAAGGTGGTACCATTCGTTGGCTTGGTTTTCGGGCATGCGCAAATACTCCGTCATAAAAATGATGAGTATGGTCTTCATTCCGTAATAACTAAACCGTTCAGCTGTTTCGTTTCCTACAATGTAAGGAATCCCCGAAGGCATCTTTATTTTTCCCATTCTTTAAAAATAAGGCTCTTATCGGTAGAAAGGAATTTTGAAAGGTTTTATTTTTAAAATAGACTCCGGACAAAAAGGAAAGACACGCCCTCACAACTGTTCTGTTTCTTATTTCTTCTTCGCTGTACTTTTCACGCCAAAGAACTCACTATTAAGACTGATTTCTATTATGTGCACGGCTAAGGGATAGAGGCGGCATCCTTTGTGAGGAACGAACAAAGATACAGCCGAAAGCCCGACCCCGCTTTCCCTTTTAACGCACCTCTTCATTCTCTGAGGTAATCTTAATTCTGAAATACAGAAAATCAACACGGCACAAAGGGGACGCCCCTAATAAAACAAAAAGAAAGGCTTCCCCTCCTACTTACTCGTAATTACAAACTGTACACGACGGTTGGTTTGACGGTTTTCTTCGGTGTCGTTTGAGACTTCGGGTTGTGCCTCTCCATAACCAACAGAGGTCATTCGAGTAGCGGTAACTCCATTTTTTATCAAATAACGCATCACAGCATCCGAACGATTTTGAGACAATTTTTCGTTGTATTGGTCTGACCCTTTATCATCAGTATGACCTGACAACTCAATTTCTATCATCGGGTTTTCATTCATAAAATGCACGACTCTATCTAACTCCGTATAAGACTGCGGACGTAAAACCGAACGGTTAAAGTCAAAATAAATGTGATTGATACGTACTTTTGCTCCTATTTCAATTGGTGTCAATTCAATATCCTTAGTGAAATGGTCATCGTTTTGGGGAATAGTCACCGTTACTTTCGTTTCCTTGTTTAAGTATCCTTCGTGACTTGCACGCATAATATACGTCCCTGGCTCAGGTAATGTCACCTCGTAATAACCCGATTTGTCACACGAAAACTCTGCCGTTTTCCCTGACGGCGACTCATACGTCACCACACTAGGAATTGGTTTGTGTGTTTTTTCGTCCAACACCTCTCCACTCAATACAATATCTCTATCCTTAGCTATTAACTCGATATCCTTAGTTATTTCGATAAGCATTTTACCCGAATGAATGGTAAATTCTTCGGTATAACTATGGTAACCTTCACTTTCTACAATGAGTACCCAATGCCCTACATCGTGCAAATGCGTTTCATAAAAACCACTTTTATTTTCCGAATGTGTATCAATATCTTCATGCCCTTCCAATCGTAATTTTACATCCGAAACCAAGGCATACCCTGTTTTTTTATCCGTTACCTCTCCCGAAATAGACACTTCAGGACGTAAAGGAATCAAATGTACATCAAATTTCAACAACGTGTCTTTATGAGTCTGCGGAATAACCAAAGTATCGACATGACTTTCGTAACCATCTACATCAACAAAATAAAGTAAAGTACCATAATCACGAATTGCCGTGTGGTATTCCCCTTTTTTATTCGATTTCAAATAATGATGCCCTTTCTTTGGTATCTGAATTTCAAAATTTGTTTGGATAGGTTTGCCTGTCTCTTGGTCAAAAACTTGCCCCTCCAAAGCCACTCTAAAACGAGGAATTAACCCAATAATATCCAAACTTCCTCCGTCGGGTGTCATTCTAGCCCAAGTCGTAAAAGCATGCTCCATTTTCGCATCTTCTGTAAAATAAGCGTCAAATTTTGTTGTATTGGCAGGTTTGCCAATGTTTTTTGGCGTTGTCCACTCCAACCAACTGTCATCTTTTCGCTCCGTTACATAGATATCCGCTTGACCAATACCTCCTTTTCTATCACTCGAAAAATACATCGTTTTTTCGTCCGAACAGATAAACGGACCAAACTCATCTGCTCCTGTACTTATATGTATTTTTTCTGGTTTAGAATAATGGTAATGCCCTTTCTGAAAACTTACATAAATATCACTTTTCTTACTCGCCTTACTTTCACTAAAATAATGTAAAATCACCTTCATATCATTGGTCATACTCGCTCCGTAGTACTCTCCAACATTCATTTCTTTAAAGTTTTCAATATGTAATTGATGAGGTTTTGACCAATCTCCCTCCTTTTTGTGTGAGACAGCCAAACCTCGTTCTTTCTTGTTTTTGCCTCCACTAAGCAACAATACGTCGCCATCTTTCACCACCGACATCACCTGATTTGAGGGATAACGGTTAAGTGTATTACTGGCGTGAACAGGTTTCTGCCACTTCCCATTTTTTTTCGTTGACGACCAAATATCCTGCGTTCCTTCTTTTCCATAGCGATTGCGAGGATGATTTACAACAAAAAAGTAAAGTGTATTGCCATCAGGTGAAACCACAGGTGCTCCCTCGTGGTAACCTGTATTCATCACTTTCAAAAACTCCATTCGAAACAGACTTGTTGTATCTAACCTTTCTTGAGCAAAACCCAACGAAATAAACAACAAACTCAAAGTAACCGTAAAAATGTTTTTCATAACCTAAAGATACGTAAATAAACAACTAAAAGATACAAATAAATTACCTATCGCCTTACATAAACATTTCGGCTGTGTTCCATTTAAAAGTTGGTAAAATAGCCTATAAATTTTCAATCTTTCAAATTAGAATAATTAGTTAGGTAAATTTGATAATTCACCTCTCTTTTCATAAAATCACTCCAGGAAGTATGGCTATGAAATGATTCATCAAAGAAATCAATTGAACTTTGTTTTAAAGACTCAATTAGAGTAAACCAATTACAATAATTGTGTAAATACTTTGTTGCAACACCTTTAAACCCTCTATTGACCAATGTTTTTAATCTACCAGCTTTTTCATTAATAGTGTTGACATGATATATTTTAGCTCTCGAATGGTATTTTGCTAAAAATGTCTCGTGCTGAATTCTAAAAGCCTTGGCAAAAGCCTTTAATGATGGGTGTTTATCTGAAGTTAAAATATTTGTCTCTTTATTTATGATTCCACCAATTGATTTTTTAACATCAGAAGCCTTTAGTCGACCAATTCACTAACAACATCTAAAATCAGGTCACCTTCTCTATCTGCTGTTGCTAATACCTTGACCGATTCAGAATTATCACCTTGTTTATTGTTTTGTCGTCCTCTCTTTTTAGAGGAACTTAAGTTTTTTCTTCCTTTTTGATTAAAGCTGTAATGTAAATCATCAATTTCCACAATACCAAATAACTTTGTTGCCTTTTTAGCTATTGCAAATAGTATTTTATGTCGCCAAAAGAAAGCTGTTTTATGACAAACATTTATTCTCTTCCCCATTTCTCTTGTGGAATAAAAATCACCATTAAACATCGTATCAACGTACTCATACCATTTATCTTTCAACTGTAAACGATGAATAGCTGAACCAGTGGAGTCCGAAAAAATGGTTTTACATGTCTGTTTTTTACATTGGTAACGCTGTTCTAATGATTTATTAAAACCATATTTAATAAAGTGATGCGACCCGCATTTTGGACAGCAATCTCGTTTATATTCTTCTGTTTTTGATTGGTAAGTATTTTTGTTTTCTAAAATTTGAAACTTCAATTTCTCTACAAGAATTTCTTTTTCATCAGTTGGTAACTGACTTAAGCGAGTAAATATATTTTTGAAAAGCATAGCATAAATAGTTGGTTCTATTTATAAAACACTCAAAACGAAAAGTTCGTGCTTGATTTACCAACTTTTTAGTGGAACACAGCCAACATTTCTAACTGCAAAGGAGCTTTTCTTGGCTCGGTTGCCTTTAGTCCCCAAAAATTATTAATTCCGGCAAATTGTTTATCCGTAATTCGGATGATACTCACTTTCCCTTCGGGAGGTAACATATCTTTTACCCTATTGGTATGCACATCGGCATTTTCACTACTTGGGCAATGCCGTATATAAACACTAAACTGTTTCATCATAAAACCATCTTTCAACAGTTTCTTACGAAAACCTTGTGCTCTTTTTCTTTCTGCCTTGGTGTTAGTAGGCAAGTCAAACATTACAAATAACCACATAATTCGATAAGCATTTAAACGTTTTTGTTTCATTTTGTTGTGTTTTGTTGTGTTTTAAAGTACCATAGTTGGGAAAAGCATTTTCTTTACCTCACCGGCAAAGCAACGTGACAGAGACGCTGTTGTCTGGCTCAACCCCACCATTAAAGGACTTGTGTTTTTGTTTATAAAAATATCGGCACTTAGTATTTTCAATAAAGTACTCTTTTCTTCTTTTCCCAACTCGCCTGTATTCATTCCACTTTGGTGCATTTCGTAAACCACCGCATCTACCAGCGGACGGTAAGGCTCCATGATATCATCTGCCAGGCAATACGAGTTGTATTTGTTTTTGTGGTGTATGCCCAACGTAGGCAATAAACCACTACCCGACAAGGCACGAGCCACTGATGCCCGTAGTATCGCATAACCATAGTTCAGTGCTGGATTGGGAGCTAAACCAAACCGTTCTCTGGTAAACTCTTTACCAAACAACCTTGACCAATACCGCTTTGCTCCCAACGCCTCTACATTAGAAGTGTCTCCACTCAGTACTTTATCTACCAAATAGCTTACTGGTTGTGCATTTTTTCCATAATGTGCCAATACACTTGCTTGGTTGGTTAGTTTTTGTTTAATGGTCTGTTGCCACAGTCTTTTTTTTGAGTGGCTCTGTCGCATTGATTTGATTTCTAAAATGAACTGTTTGTATTTGATGTGTATCCAAATGCAACAACATAGAAGTTGGGTGGTGTTTGTCATCACAAAAAACCACTGCTGTATTGTTGTTTGCCAAATGCTGTATGACACTTTGTGTAAATGTAATCTGTGGATGCTCAAAAACGATAAACCCTATATCCTCTATCGGAATAGAATAATACTCTCCTGTTTTTTTGTTGGTTGCTTTGAGTTGCAAGTCTTCAGTACTCAAATGATAAGGTTTACCGAAAAATAGTGTTCGTTTTAGCATAGTATAAAAAAGTTAATAAAAAGCTGACGTAGAGCGTATTACGACACCTCTTAAAAAAGGTTATCTTTTTAGCACAAAAAAAAAATGGTAGAAGAAAGTGATTTCGACACATTCAACTACCATTTTTATAACGATATTATCTCTTTTTCTAACTGATTAACAGAAGGTTACACCAACTGCTAATATCGTTAATTCCTTATTCTAATCAAACCACAACAAATCTGTTAGCTTAACTCTTTCTTGTGCAAATATCGTTAATTCCTTATTCTAATCAAACCACAACACGTTGCCAATATGCCCGATTAGGTTTATAATATCGTTAATTCCTTATTCTAATCAAACCACAACTACCGCTCCTTTTAACAGCTTTACTTCTTGAATATCGTTAATTCCTTATTCTAATCAAACCACAACTAACTTGGTAAAGATATGGGTTCAAGTATTAATATCGTTAATTCCTTATTCTAATCAAACCACAACTACGCCCCCTGTTTCAATTGCCTTTAAATAATATCGTTAATTCCTTATTCTAAATCAAACCACAACACTTGAAGACACTCCTTTTGTTGTTTCAAAATATCGTTAATTCCTTATTCTAATCAAACCACAACAATAGTCAAGTTTATAGATAATTAAAAATAATATCGTTAATTCCTTATTCTAATCAAACCACAACAATACCCGACAATACTCTCTATCCTATCGAATATCGTTAATTCCTTATTCTAATCAAACCACAACTAATTTAGTGAAAATATGGGTTCAAGTATTAATATCGTTAATTCCTTATTCTAATCAAACCACAACTGTAAAGACGTGCCTTATCGTTCGTTTTTGAATATCGTTAATTCCTTATTCTAATCAAACCACAACTGTAAAGACGTGCCTTATCGTTCGTTTTTGAATATCGTTAATTCCTTATTCTAATCAAACCACAACGTCTTTTATTTCTGATTTAATGTCAATTAAAATATCGTTAATTCCTTATTCTAATCAAACCACAACTTCTTTTCGGCGTATCCGTGATTGTTAATTAATATCGTTAATTCCTTATTCTAATCAAACCACAACTGGTTTAATATTGCTAAAAATTTAGCACCGAATATCGTTAATTCCTTATTCTAATCAAACCACAACAACGCACTAGACACACCTGTAATTGTTTGTAATATCGTTAATTCCTTATTCTAATCAAACCACAACAACGCACTAGACACACCTGTAATTGTTTGTAATATCGTTAATTCCTTATTCTAATCAAACCACAACGACTTAACGGTAACCAAGCCAATACTGGCTAATATCGTTAATTCCTTATTCTAATCAAACCACAACATCAAATAAATGTTGAATTGCTTCCCAACCAATATCGTTAATTCCTTATTCTAATCAAACCACAACTTTACTGAATTTTCTCCTTTTCGTTTTCCAATATCGTTAATTCCTTATTCTAATCAAACCACAACTCATCTCCAAATCTTGAATATGCTCCAGTAAATATCGTTAATTCCTTATTCTAATCAAACCACAACTCGCCAACTCTTTTGTATAGTCTTTTTTTAAATATCGTTAATTCCTTATTCTAATCAAACCACAACCGCTGGTCTGACCGAAGTGGCAAAGGATTCAATATCGTTAATTCCTTATTCTAATCAAACCACAACATGATGTCGTTTTTCATGCGGTCAACCTCTTTCAGTAATTCCTGTATCTTTTTTACGGCATTTAATTGGCTCATTTGTAACTATTTATAAAACAATTCGTATATTTGTGTATAAGGAAACCCTTAAGTCGTACGACATCCGATTGCATATCGGAATGTGGCAGTTGATTTAAGGGTTTCCTTAATATCGTTAATTCCTTATTCTAATCAAACCACAACCATCACTGGATTAGTAATAAATCTATCCAAAATATCGTTAATCCCTTATTCTAATCAAACCACAACCTATCTTTTCTGTTGCGTTTAATTGGTTCATTTGTAACAAGTTTAGTTATTATTCGTATATTTGAGTATGACAGCGTTTTTAACGTGGTCGATTTCCCCTATATGGGAGAATCAACCCCTTTTAGGGTTGAGGGAAGCATCAACCCTATTTTTTTATTTTATGCTTCAATATCGTTAATTCCTTATTCTAATCAAACCACAACCACTCTGCGTATTCTTGAAACTCCTCACAAATATCGTTAATTCCTTATTCTAATCAAACCACTCCCGAAGATGCTTCTTTTGATTTTAGTCCGTTAGCGACTATGTACGGGAGTGCTTGCTGTGGTGAGACACCTGTTAGTAATAGTGTCAATTCGTTATTAGACGAATGGTTTAAAAGCTATGTAGATGTGCTCAAAGACACGTACAAACTTAAAGATATTGTTGCTATTCCTTACCAACTGTATAGACATTATGCGACTATCCTTTTAAATGGGTTAAATAAAGGATTTAAAGACCGAATAGGAAACAATATTGCTTACGATAGCCCTGACCATAAACGTATCTTGATGTTGCGTGCTAATATTCATCGTTTTAGTTCAGCCAGTACTTGGGTAATAGCAAAAAAACTCAATAAGTTAGTTAAAAACACGAAGGACTGGACGGAGTTTAAACATAAAGCTATCAACGAAGGAAAGACTGTTTTGGCTCATTTACACACAGAGTACTTGCACGCTCACTCGGTAGGTCAGAACGCTTCGAGCTGGTTGAGAGCTTCCGAAAATACTGACGTAGTGGATTTGATGTACCAAACAATTGGTGATAAAAGGATACGACCAGAACACGCAAAATGGGACGGTATTGTTGCTCCTGTAGGTGATAAGATTTGGGACAAACTTTACACACCGAACGGATGGCGTGACCGATGCGAGATAATAGAGATACCAAAAGGTTCTCGAAAATTGTCAGACACCTCTAAAGTGACTTACGAAGGGATAGGGAAAGGCTTTGATTACAACGTAGGAAAGGAAAAAGAAAACTTCTATTACAAAGACTTCTTTGGACACAGTTATAAATTAAGGAAAGAAAAGCTTTTTGAAAAATTCAAACATAAAAGATACAAAGAAGAGAATAGGCAAGGCATCGCTGTACACGTTGAGGAGATTTTAAACAACCCCGATGAAGTTTGGATGAAAATTACTGGGAATGAAAAGAACAAAAAAAGAGCAAACTATGACCTGTTTTATCATAAGAAGTACAAAAACAGTCGATTAGTAGTCCTTACTAATACTGAAAGTTCTGAAAATATGGAGGTGATTACGTGGTTCGAGGCAGATGAAAAGAGACTTGGTAACTCCTCTAGCGGAATACCTATCTACTTAAAAGAGTAAAAATAGAGAGGATAAATATGGGCGACAAAGAACCTCTCTTATCCATAGATTGTTAATCATACCTTGTTCTTACGTATTCATCTCTCTCTTACACAATTATACGAATAAAAAGTAAAATAAGTTATATGTCAACAAGTAAATTACAAATAATACTCGAACTAAAAGACCGCTTAACGAAAGGGGTTAACCGAGCCAAAGGGAAGGTAAACAGCACCTTGAAAGGTATTAAGAGGAAATTTAAACAGTTTTCGCTTGAGAGTAGTCAGGCGTTTAAAGGAATGACCGACCAAATCCCTGGTCTCGGTAATGCCCTTTCTTTATTATCAAACCCTTATGTATGCTTTAGCGACTGCTGGAGCCGTCGCCTTTGGACTTGCCGTATTTGCGTTGGGCGGACACCTCTTTAAGGTGTCCGCCGAAATCCGACAACAAACCACCGAAGTCAAGACTTATTTTCAGGTGACGGGGGCAGAAGCTGATAAGTTGACCGCTAAAACAATGGCTTTAACGAAGACCTTCGATGGGTTGGATAGTACTGAACTAGTGAAAGCAAGTTCAGTACTGCAGAAAGAATTTGCAAGTAGTGGTCTATCTGCAGAAGCTTCTATAATATCGTTAATTCCTTATTCTAATCAAACCACAACAAAAAAAGGGATAAGAAGTTTTCTCCGACGCACAAACCGAAAGAGTGTGCCCCTCATACTTCTTATCCCCACTCAAATATCGTTAATTCCTTATTCTAATCAAATCATAGTACTTTACTCACAATCGTCTTCTTTCTCGTACCCCTCATAATAGTATGATTGCTCAATACCTTTAAATATAATCTCTCGATTATTAATATCTTCTGTTAGGTTAGAAAATAAAAGTGTTTTTATTTCCAAGTCATTAATAGGACTTCTCTCCATTGCCTGTAAGTAAAGTGTTTTATCAACATTTTGCCAATTCACAATTTTTTTCAATCTATTTTTCAAAATCACATCTAACCATATTCGCATTGTTCTACCATTTCCTTCCATAAAGAGATGAGCAATATTCATTTCTACATACTTGGCAATAATTTCGTCAAATGTACTTTCAGGCATTTGCTCAATCTTCAACAAAATATCTTTTAAGTATAAAGCATTCGCAAATCTAAAGCCTCCTTTTGATATGTTTTTTTTACGTATTTGACCTGCAAACTCGTACAGTTGGTTAAAAAGATAATGATGTATCTGTTGCAACCCTTTTGTTGAGCCAACTTCTATTTTATCAACCTCACCTGTTTCAAATAAGTCGTAAGCATTTTCTAAACTTTTTTTATCAATATTTTTCATCTTATTTCAACTAGTTATCCATTATAATTGGTGAGTTGTCCCTGGGTACTTTTTATTGTTAACCACTCCAAAACATCGTCCTCTATTCTACTTACAACAAACTAACTTCTCCCGAAACAGATACTTGTACTTTTATAGGATTAAATGTTTGCCAACCTGTTTTACCTGTACCAAACCCTTTGATATATTCATAAGCAATCCCTAGTTTACCGTCTAAGCTACTCTCAATATGTTTTCTAAAGTAATAATCTCCTGCTGTAAACTTCTGCACCCTATAAAGGTGCTTTTTCAACTCTTTTTTATCTTCCCAATCAATAGTTTCTTTTTCCAAATTCAACAAAAACAAATCGTTAATCTGCAAGGTCTCAACTACCTCTTTTCCATCTTCTGGTAATTGGTACAAGTCTTGTTTTTGTTGTAACCGCTCTACGGCTTTCCAAAACGTAACCACCTCTTCTTTCATTTCGCCTTGTTCATTTTTATAAATCAACACGTGGTGATTCTTATTTGGATTCACATAACCATTAACCTCTTCTTTCAATTGCTCAGCTTTACCTATTACTTCCTTCATTCTTACCTTTCTGACAGGTACAGGTGCTCCGTTTTTATTTGGCAAAAAGATTTGAGGTAGCAACTCTCCTTCTTCGTTGGTGATAAAAAATGTATTTTTAGGTATCTCCTCTTTTTTTTTATCGCCTAAAAAACCTCCTAAAACTTCTATTCTTGCTTTTATTAGCTTTTTTATCTGAGGGTCAACTACTTTTTCAAGTTGTTTGAGTTTTGCTAAACTCTCTATGGGTTTGCGTACGTGGTAAGCCTCTTCTCCTTGGTTGTTTTGGCGTTTGCCATATACCGTTTCTTTATGTAATTGCCCACGAGCACCAACGCCTTTGTTAATATATGTTTTATCTCCTTTTTTTGTAACCACCGTACGTGTTGTCAGTACACGATTTACTTGTCTATGAGATACTAATATTTGCTCTACGGCATCTTCAGCATCTTGTACAAACGCCTCCCAAGGTAACTCAAATTGTTTGTTACTTGCTTCTCGTTTGTACCTGTTCCATTTAGTCATCTGTTGCACAAAACTTCTTTTGGTACACGCTACGACTAACGCATCTACAGCGTGGTGTCTGTGGTCATCACGCGTTTTCTCATCACCTTCTTTATTTAACACTCCGTTCATCCCCCACAAATGCCTAAGTTTGGCAGTCGCTTGCCCTGGAGAAACCGTGATTTTATTTTTATCACAAACCTTACTCAGGTAGTTTTTTGTTTCTTTACTAATAAATCGGGTATCATTAAGTTGTCTTTCTATAAAACCAACCTCTACTTTTTCTTTAGCAAAGTGTTTAAACTTATAGTAACGTTTAGGGTGTTCTTTGCTATCATAAAACAATCCTAATACTCTATTTTTTACTTTATCCCACTTGGCATCTCCTTGCTTACTGTAAAATTCAAAAGGTGTTTGGTCACCTTTCTTTCTGTTTTCGTCAGCAAAACAAAGTGTTTTGTTCATAAAACTATCGTCCAACGAACGGCTGTAAGGTATAATATGCTCTATCTGTACTGCTCCTGTAAATAGTTGAGCAACTCCAATTGGGTTTCCTGTATAAGGACACGTACGCTGACACTCTTCCCACAATTTATATTTCAATATATTGTCGTGTGTATGTCTTTGGTTAAGGTAATCTAACTCTCCTTTTATTTTGTCGTTTACTTTTTCTAAACGTACGTTTTCTATACGTATATCATTTCTTCGTGACTTTGAGTTTTTCATATCACGTGCCATCTCTATTTTTATTTCATCAAAAGCACCAAATCGCTCGATTAACTCATTGACCAATCGTCGCACCTCAAACAACGCCGTAATCACAACAGGGTTTCTTAAATTTTGAATTTCCTTATCCGCCTCTTTCCCTAGGGGTAATTTTTCCAATACTTCCGATACAGAGATAGACGCACTATGATGGTAGAGTTTTTTTAATTGTTTATCTGTCAATCCAAACTCTTCTTTCAAAAATTGTTTTAGGTTTTTAATAAAGCCTCCTTTCTCTTTTTTTGTAATAATATCTTCAATATTATCTGTAATTAGGCTCTTTTTATCCTCATCTAGCTCCTTCCATTTTTGTCCAAAAGCATTTTTTATTCCTCCCAACACAACAGCTTTATCATAAGTAAAGCCCATTTCCAAGAAAGGTAGTATATTAGTTATCGCTTTTAAGCTCAGACTAGCATAGCCATCTTTCAAATGTAGTTTACTAATAGCCGTAGCTGTTTCTTCATCTACCCCCCACTTTTCTAGCGCATACGCTTTTAGTTTCTCGATATCATCAAAATCATTGAGCACATGCCAAATGTCCGTTTGTTCTTTTTGAGAAAACGTAGCCCATCTTTTACCAAAAAAATTCTTATGTGCTAATTTACTTATCGTAAACGCTCCAACTACTTTGTCTGTGTCTTGGTAATTAAACTTGTACGCACTGTCCGTTTTCCCAATTTTCTTTTTTACCTCTTTAAAACTTGGTTTATCTTTAGTCATCAAGAGCTCAAACACTTTTTCTCTATCTTCTTTATGTAGTTTTACTCCATTGCACTCTATGGTATTCACAAATTGCCACGAACGAAATTGCTCAAACTGTGGCATACTTACCAAACATTTCGTTTTACTATTTTCAAACGTACACTTACCAACCAAATGCTTCTGTGATTTCAAGGGACGTTGAAAAAACAAAAGACCATCAATAGCAAAATCATCTTCTGCCTTACGCCCGCCAACGATTTCTTTCAATTCCTTCGTTAGTGTATTATGATAACCTGATTGACTGTCCCAAATCATTTCAAATTCATCAATATACATTTGCCTTGTCGTGTAACGGTTACGTACACGTTCCAACTCAGCTACAAACGGAGTGTTTTCTACAGGTAACTGCTCATACAAATAACTACCCAACGTCGTATCTTTAATGCTTTCTTGTGTTTCTGATATCCCTATCTTACCTGTTTTACTATCACCTTTAAAAATAGCTCCTTTCTCATCAGATTTTGTCGCACTTCTACTATTACTCAAAAAACCTCTTCGCTGAATAAGGTGAAAAAACACTCTTCCCAATTCTTCTAAAGTGATTTGTTCGCTAAGGGCTTTATGCCTCAGTTCATAAGGGTTTAAAACTAACCAATCTCTCAATTCTTCTTCTGGGAAACGTTTTTTAGATTTCCATTGAGTAATTGCTTGAGCCGATAATGGACACATTCCTTGAGATGCCAACAAAACCAATAATTTTTGTTTTCTTAAACGTCTTCTAAAAAACTGCTTACGTAAACCTCTATTAGCTGTCCTACTTGCGTTTTTAGACAATTCTTTTTCTCCTTCCCCCAACTTATTTACTCCTTCAGGAAATATACGAGAGCCAATTCCTATTATTTTATTTGACAACTCATCTATTACCGCCCAACCTATTGAATTTGTCCCTAAATCTAATCCTAATACCTTTTTCATAAAAATCTTTTATTCACCTCTCTAAGTTATATAGATTAGTTTAATCTACAAACCTTTTAGAATAGAAAAGGCACATTAAAAAAATATTTTCACGAGCACTTGTTATTTACATTTTTAGCTTCTACATTTACAATAGATAAAAAGATTAATATTCCTTATTCGATCTTATCTTATCACAATAAGGCTATATGCCGAAGGTATTTTACCTACAAACCTGCGTACTCCGTGGGTTTTTCTTTTTTATTCATTCGCAAACCCAACCAACTTACAGTTTTAAATTTACGGTTGAAGTCTAAAAGCAAGAAAAACGAAACAGCCCTACTACAAAGTATTACTAGAAACAACGAAAAGAGAGGATGCTCCTTATATTTATTAATTAGAAAGACTTAAACAGATGAATAAGGTTTATTATAAAAACGAAAGTAAATTGGTTTGGTATTTATTGTTAGTATTTACCGTAGCAGTGGTACTGACGGGCTACCTTTTAGTTAATTATTTTGCTTGGCAATTGATTCCTCTTTGGGCTATTATTGGGGGTAAAATTTATGCTATTTCCACAAACCCTCCTGTTGCCATTGTTCAATTAGACGATGAAGGAATGACTATGTTGAATGAAAAATTAGGGAATACTTTTTATGCTTATGAGGATATTTTGTCGATAAAAATGAATTCTAAAGCGTTGAATGGTCATTTGAAACTAAAGTCTAAAAAAGGGAAAACACACCTCGACAGTGTAACCATACAAATAGAAGACCAACGAGAGATTGTTCGTTTGGTTACGAGTAAAATTGGTGTGTAATTTTTAGCTAGCTATACACAGACGGCTAAAAATCAGCTATTATCGTCGGCATAGGGATTGACAGCGGTATCCTTTGTGAGGAACGAACAAAGATATAGCAGAAAGCCCGACCCGCTCTTACTTATTTTAGTGAGTGCTGTTTTGACTGAATACTTTCCTGCTACTACTCAAAATCACCTAACAAGAAAGGGGATGCTCCAAACAAATAGGTTAATCTACTACTTCTTCTTTGTAGTCTTTTAATGCTTTGAAAATTCCTTGTGCGACTTCTTTTTGATTGGTTTTATTTTTCAGAAATCTCTCTTCATCGAGATTGCTAATAAACCCTAACTCAACCAATACACTGGGCAGATTCGTTTTCCATAAAACAATAAACCCTGCCTGATGAATACCTCTATCGTGTCTTTTAACACTATTTTTAAATTCTGATTGGATTTTAGACGCCAAGTTTGCGCTATTCAATAAATAGGCACTTTGAAAATTTTCTAACAAGATGCGTGTCTCTGGACTATTCAAATTAAACCCTTCATAAACCGTATTGTCTTCTTCTTTTGCTATCACCTGGTTCTCTCTTTGTGCCACTCCCATATTTCGTGCATTAGCATGAAGCCCCATCACATAAGTTTCTGAACCATGTGCGTGTTTAGCTGTTGACGAGTTACAGTGAATAGAAATAAACATATCGGCACGTGCTTTATTAGCTATCTGAGCTCTTTTATGAAGCTCAACAAAAACATCTGTTTTACGTGTAAAAATCACTTTGACGTCGGGCAAACTGTCTTTGATAAATTTCCCTAATTCCAACGCTACAGCTAAGGCAATATTTTTCTCAAAAGACGATGCTCCCAAAGCTCCTGGGTCTTTTCCGCCGTGACCTGCGTCTATAACTACGGTAAATTTCTTTTGCTCTTTTGCCGAATTTAACGCCATTCCGACAAACAAAACAACGACCAACAAAACGAATATGCTTACTTTTTTCTTCATAAGGATGTTTAATACAAAATCTGTGCTACAAATTTTAGATTACAAAGATATTAAGTAAGAAAGTGTAATACTACACTCTTTATCTATTTTTCTGTTTGCTTAGAAGAATAAGCTAAACAACTACAAATGAATACTTAAGAGGTAAGTTTAGCGTTGCTATTTTCAACAAAAATAAATTTACCTAATGTATAACTGTGTTTTGTCGTTCAAATCGGTAGATTTTGCTATATTTGTAGCAATATTTTAGATTTACAATAATAGAACACAAAATACATAGTGATGAAAAATCCAGAGTTAAGAATTTTTGCGGGACCAGACTCGCTTGACGACTTCAACATCGACGAAGTTTACGAAATTGCTGAAATGAAAGCAAAAGGTAAACAAGCAGTTTACGGTGCTAGAACGGTTGGTTTAAAGTCAAGAACTAATTTTGACAAAGTCAATTCAGAAGCTGGATTTATGGGGTACGACTTTGATGCCATCATGAAGAATTTTGATATTTTCGGAAAAGGTGGTAACGCTGATGATTTAGCTCCTCTTCCTACAGTTGAAATGGCTGCAAAGCTTTATAAAGACACTGGGTTAATTCCTTCTACTGAAATTATGTTACCTGCTATTCAATTGGCTTGTATCAAAAAATCTTTTGCTGACGCACCTTTTATGGTTTGGAACTCTGCAGTAGATCAATTAGGGTGGCACATACGCCAAATGGCTGGGTTTGCTCAAGAGCACGGTTGGATGGTCGGTCTTAAAAATGGTAAATGGTTAGGCGAAGAGTACAAAATCGCTGAAGACAAAGACTTTACTGGAAAAGTAAGTATCGAAACTGTTTGGGATGGTCTTATTGACTACTCTTCAAGAGCTCCTGAAACTGTTTTAATCCAACGTGGATGTGATTTGCCTGATAAAGGACAATACAGAAACTTACCTATTCACCAAACAGCGAAAAGAACAAAAGTTCGTCACGCTGATAGCAATATTAAATTATTCTTTGACCCTTCTCACTCTTTAGGTCCTAAAATGAGAGATCAAATGGTTGAGGAAACTGTAAAAGCAATGAAAATGAAAATCGATGAGGATACGTTCTTATACGATGGTATTTTGATTGAAGTAGGAACTGCTAAATGTGATACTTTACAACACATTACACTTCCTGAAATGCAAAACATGATTGACGAATTAGCTGAGTTTAGAGATTTAGCTGGTGCTCCAATTAAAGGATAGTTAACAATATATATGAGTGTACTCGATAAGTATTTCGATAACGCTGTTCAACTTCTTTCGAAATTAATCGAAACTGAGTCTCTCAGTAAGCAAGAAGATAAAACAGCTGATATCATCGAAGCTTTCTTAATCGATAACAACGTGAAGCCCAATCGTTTGAAAAACAACGTTTGGGCTTCAAACGTTTATTACGATTCTGAAAAGCCTACTATTTTACTTAATTCTCATCACGACACGGTAAAACCTAATTCGGGTTATACACGTGATCCTTTCAAAGCTACCATAGAAGATGGTATCCTTTACGGGTTGGGTTCTAATGACGCTGGTGGTTGTTTGGTTAGTTTAATTCAAGCCTTTCTTTATTTTCACGATAAAAAAGATTTGAAATATAATTTCATTATCGCTGCTACAGCTGAAGAAGAAATTTCAGGAAAGGGAGGTATTGAACTGTTGTATCCAGAGTTAGGAGAAATTGATTTTGGAATTATCGGTGAGCCAACGCTAATGGACGCAGCCGTTGCAGAAAAAGGGTTGATGGTTCTTGATGGTGTAGTTACAGGAAGGGCTGGACACGCTGCTAGAGAAGAAGGTGATAACGCTATTTATAAAGCGACACAAGATATTCAATGGTTTAGTTCTTACAAATTTCCTAAGACTTCTGATTTTTTGGGTGACGTGAAAATGTCATTGACTGTTATTAATTCAGGAAAACAACATAATGTTGTCCCTGACAAATGCAATTACGTAATTGACGTAAGATTAACAGATAAATACACACACGAAGACGCTTTAAAAATCATTCGTGAAAATATCGTTGGTGAAGTTACTCCTCGTTCTACTCGAATAAAACCTTCATTTATTAGCAAAGAGCACCCTGTGGTGCAATCTGCTATCAAACATGGAGCAAAAACTTATGGTTCTCCAACTACGTCTGATCAGGCATTAATTCCTTGTACGACCTTAAAAATGGGACCTGGTGATTCGGCTCGTTCGCATACACCAAATGAATTTATTTATGTCAAAGAAATAAAAGAAGGTGTTGAAAAATACATTGCTATTTTAGCTGACATCGTTTAGTACAACTTAAAGACTACAAAAATGAAATTTGAATTAAATATAACAAATACCCCTTCTTACAATTCTGCAATTGTTTTAAAAGATGCTGACTTCGTCGCTTCAACTTTCCAGTTGGACGTTCAAGAGCTAGAACTAGAAGTTATTTCTCAATATTTAGGAACAGCTAATGCACTTATCTATGCGAAACCTAAATCTTATTTTAACCCAAACAAAACTGCCGAATCTTACCGAAAAGCTGGAGCAACTACTTGGGCTAAAGTAAAAGAAAACAAGATAAAGTCTATCGCTTTCAAATACGGTGAGGAGATGGATTTCAATTTAGTGATTGCTTTCTTGGAAGGTTTATTGTTGTCTTCGTACGCTTTTGATAAGTTTTTAACCGAAAAAGCACCGATTATTCAATTAGATATCGAAACTTCGTTGAATGACAAAGCTGAGTTTCAAGAAATGATTACGCTTATTGAGGCTAATACATTTACAAAAAACTTTGTCAACGAACCTGTCATCACTTTGAATACCGCACAGTTTTCGGCTGAGATGAAAAACCTAGGTGACCTTGCTGGTTTTAAAGTAACAACACTTAATAAAAAACAAATTGAAGGGTTGAAGATGGGTGGTTTACTTGGTGTAAACAGAGGAAGTATTGACCCTCCTACTTTTAACATCTTAGAGTACACACCTAAAAATGCAGTAAATGAACAACCATTTATCTTAGTGGGTAAAGGTGTTGTTTATGATACGGGTGGTTATAATATCAAAACAGACAACCACATGAACGACATGAAAATGGACATGGGTGGTGCCGCTGCTGTTTTGGGAAGTATTTATGCGATTGCAAAAAACAAACTACCTGTAAAAGTTATTGCTCTTATTCCTGTTACTGACAACAGAATTGGCGACAACGCTTTAGTGGCCGACGACATCATCACAATGCATAATGGTAAAACTGTAGAAGTAAAAAACACAGATGCTGAAGGTCGTCTCATACTTGCTGATGCCTTAAGTTATGCTCAACAGTACAAGCCTGAACTTGTTTTTGATATGGCTACTTTGACTGGTGCATCAGTGATGCTTACAGGAGATATGGCTTCTTGTGTCATGGGAAGTGCTGATAACGAAACAAAAAAGAAACTTTCTGATGCTGGTTTTGCTACACATGAGCGTGTCGCTGAAGTTCCTTTTTGGGATGATTACCAAGAAATGCTAAAATCTAACGTTGCCGACTTAAGTAACTTAGGAGGACGTGTTGGTGGAGTGGTAACTGCTGGGAAATTCTTGGAAAACTTTATCGATTACCCTTGGATACACATCGATTTGGCTGGTCCTGCGTTTGTTGATGCAGACAAGGATTACCGTCAGAAAGGTGGTACTGGTTACGGAGTACGTTTGGTTTACGATTTTGTAAAGAAAAATTGGTTGAGTAAATAAGCTTTAAATTATTCAAATAAACATTAAAACAACAGCTATGTCAGAAGAAATAAAATGCCCAAAATGTGATTCTCCTTATGCGTATTCGACAGGAGGAGCGTTAATGACTTGTCCTGATTGCAACCACGAGTGGAACCCTGATGAAGTCGAGGAGGAAGAACAAGGACTTGTTGTAAAGGATTCTTTAGGGCAAATATTAAAAACTGGTGACGATGTAATTGTTATCAAGAACTTACCGGTAAAAGGAATGCCTAAGCCTGTGAAATCAGGAACGAAAGTAAAAAGTATTCGCTTAACTGACGGAGACCATAATATTAGTTGTAAAATTAGTGGATTTGGTTCTATGGCTTTGAAATCAGAGTTTGTTAAAAAAGCATAATCTTTTTTAACATATAATTTATTAAAAGGTGGTCTTGTACCACCTTTTTTTTGCTTTCAATGAAACATCTACCTTATAATACAAGTTATTTTTCACAGGTTTTAGGTGAGGTAAATTCCATAGTGTCAACTATCGCTTGTAACAAATAATTTACCCCAGGCATTCTCATCAACCAGCCTAAACTTGCCCATCCTAAATTTATATGTTCCAACGCATAAGCAATTGCTTCTACACTTTTGTATTCGTTACCTAAGTAATCTATATAAGTAACTTGTAGAATAGAAGGCCCCACATACATAGAGGAATATTCTATTGAAAGATTGGTTGTTTGCCTATCATAAAACCAAGTCCGTGTTCCTTCACACTGATTACATCCTTTTTGAAAATAAATAACCCCTTTAGGCATATTTTTAGGCTTCCATAAAAAATACCATTTAGGTACTTCACTAATATACGTTACCCAATCTTTACCAAACCTCTTTTTTAAATCAGAATATTCTTGGTAATCAGATACACCTACCGTGTAAGCAATAGAAACTAATGTGCCTATAAGAAACATCGCTGTTTGAAAATAAATACTCATCGGAATAAACATGAACGTAAACGACCATTGTATAGGATTTCGGCAATAAGCATAAACACCTGTCCGAACTAAATAGCTCGTTTTGTCATAAGGAAAAGGTGTCCCTCTTCCTATTTTAACCAAATCATTTACGGCTACTAACGAAGGAAAAACAACTACCAACCCTAATTGAAACAAATAAGGTGACCATATTAGGTTCGGTAACTCGCTCCAACCGTACAGGTACAAAATATAAGGTAAACAAACCATAAAAACGCTCCCCATAATCACCACCTGAAACAAGGCTCTTAGCCCCGTAAACTTTTGATAATAGCTAAATCTCGCCCACAAATACGAGGGTATAAAAGAAATAACCAAAAGAATAAACTCACCAATCAACCAATTATCATTCAACTCTAACAAGCCTATTTCTTGTAATTGAGGCATTAAAATAATATCTAACCAAAACAACACCAGTGTGATGACGAGCCAATATTTCCCTCTAAGGAAATAGAACGGAACAATTCCCCAAAACACTCCCCAAACAAAAAATAAATCATAAGGTATTTTGATAGCTACAGATTCACTAAATCGCCAAAGACCAAATTGAACACACAAATAATTAACAATCGCTAATGAAACATACAACCATAATACAGAATAAAACAAAGACCAATTTAATCGCCCCTCCTGTTCCTTCTTTAAAATAAGAATAAAAAGGAACACTAAAGAAATAAGAACTAGCGCATTACGAATCATTAGATTATCAACAAGCATCAACTGTTTATTTAAACTCTCCAAAATAAGACTGTATCAAATGTTCATTCATTACACCTACAACATACCGCTCTAAAGGTGTAAAATACCATGAAGGTCCTAAGTCACAGGTAAACGAACTTGTCCAAATCACTTTTGAACTACCTTTATCAATCGGCTCTATTCTTACCTCAATATCTCCCCATGTCAACCAATGATGAATATGCGTTCCATCTTTCACCACCTCAAAGACAAGTAAATTTTCTTTCTTCTCTTTGATTACAAGATGCAAAGTACCAACTCCTTTGGTACTAGACTTAAATGCTATTTTACGGAAATCACCTTTTTCTATCCCACCTCCTTCAATAGCAATTGGTTCAGGAAAGCCAATTTTAAACACCTCTGGATAGCCTTTCATGAAATCAGGGTTTGTATTCATATACTCTAAAGACACTTCGCTAGAAAACACATATTCAGTTTGCACTTTTTGTAAGTCCTTTTCAACATTAATATCATACGCCTGAGAAACAAGTAAAAACAGGGGAATAGCGACTACCGAATAAAAATTCGTCTTATTCCTCTCTTTCATCTTCTTATAAATAAATAAGAACAATGCCGCTGCCCCATAAAAAATAGGAGCGGCAAACACGACACAAACCAACCCCTCTCCAAACAAAACCATTGACATCAACAAAAACAACGTAATTACTCGAAAGACAACTCCCTGTAACGATTTTGGTGTAACCGAATATTTAATCATTAATACAGTTACCAACACAGGCAAGCCGACAAACAACAAACCTGTTTGTTCAAAATTACAGTTATTTAGCCAACGGAAAGCCAAACTAATTACTGCCAAAACACCTACAATCACATACAAACCTCTTTTATTACCCTTTTGTTGAATACTTTTTGTTATTTTATATTTAGCACCTTCATCTACCGTTTGAGGTAATGCTTCATCAGTAAAGACAAATCCTGCTTTTAACAACTTTTCGGGATAAACAAAACGACTTTTAAAAAGTAACTCCGACTCTGTACCCCGAAACCACGCACCTATCTTCACCATCAATCTTGTTAGTGGTAAACCAAAACGAACCTTAGCGACACCTCTTACCCAAGTCATAAACTCGCTGTTCGTTACAGGGTTTGGACTACAAACATTAACCACTCCTTGTATCGGTTCATTTATAAGAAAACGAATTATCCGTAACAAATCAGTACCACTCACCCAACTAACCATTTGCTTCCCTTTCCCTTGTTTTCCTCCAATACCTTGCTCAGCTAATTTTATAAATTCAGGTAATACACCACCCTTTCTATCCAACACCAAAGCCATTCGCAAAGCTATCTGAACAGTCTGTGACAGCTTATCTTTAAACAATGCCTCTTCCCATTTTTTACAAACTACGGGCGAAAAATCATCCCCTAAAACACCAGCTTCCTCTGTTTGCTTTTGATGCATACTATCTTCGTATATTGTGGATGAAGACGCATTAAACCATATTTCAGGTGGAACTTTACAACATTTGATTGCTTCACTTATTAGATGGGTTGTACCTACACGACTTGCTATTATTCGTTTTTTATTTTCGGCTGTATAGCGACAATTAACAGATTTACCAGCGAGATTAATCACCGCTTTAGCACCTTCTAATCGTTCTGTCCACGCACCAAGACTAGTCGCATCCCATTGCTGAGTAATACATCCTTTTACTTTAAATAACGGATTTCTTGTGATTAAGACGACTTGGTATTCCTCTCTAAAACCCTCTGCCAATAATTCTCCTAAAAAACCATTCGCTCCTATTATTACAATTCTATATTTCATACGTTCTGTACTTTCAGTATTTATTGAAAAATTTAATTAAAAAAAGGTGCTAAATTCTTAGCCACTTTATCAATTTCAAAAACCAATTCGTTTTTGAACTACTAAAGGTTAATAGTATTTTTTCAGATTGCTTCGAAAAAGCAAGTAACTCTTTAGTCATTTTTTTAAATTCATCAACTTTTAACCCCTTTCCCTTTATACCCTGTACCTCTGTTAATATTTTAATAATCGGGTCCAACTCTCTCTTTTTTCTTTCTCTTGCCACCTGTTGTGCCAAGTACCACACATCTTTTTCAGATTTAAAAAACTCTTTTCTCTCTCCTTTCACCAACACTTTATCTGCCAACCCCCAATCCATCAATGCACGAATATTCATATTAGCATTCCCTCTACTAATTTGTAATTCACTCATGATTTCTTCTGCGCTCAAAGGCTCTACACTAATCAATAACAGCGCGTGTATTTGTGCCATTGTACGATTAACTCCCCAACTAGACCCCAAACTACCCCACGCTTCTATGTACCTATCCTTAGCTTCTTCAAATTTCATACGTCAAACTTACATAAACTTTTTGAACTTTCAATATATAATGAAATCTTATCTAGAAATAAACACATTAAAAAATATCCCCACCAAACCCTATAAAACAAAAAAAGGCTATTCTTTATACAAAGAATAGCCTTTTTTATGAATTAGAATAACTTATCCAGTACTTCTCATTGCACTTGCAATTGCATTGATAGTCATCAAGATAGTTAATAACGTTTCATCTTGTTCTGTCGAATCAGCCTCTTTTTGAGCTCTCCATATTTTGATTAGCTCCACTTGTCTTACGTGGAGTTCGTTCATTGCCTCTGTTCTCAAACGTGTTGAGTACGTATGGTTTGCACGACGCTCTTCTGACGGACGTTTGATTAAACGACCCAACATATCACGTGTTTTCGCTAACTCTGTCAAGTAGATATCCAACATTGTATCTTTTGCCTCTTGGTCTGTCACCATCGAAGCATACAATTTCATAATTTCCTCATCCGAAGTAGCGATACTTGTATCAACATTTGTGAATACGTAACGAACAAACGGGTCAGATTTTATAGCCTCTTGCAAACGCTCAAAATCAGCAGGAGATTCCTTAATCAATTTCTCTAAAGTAGAACCAATCCCAAACCACGAAGTGATATTGAAACGAGATTGTGACCAACTAAACACCCAAGGAATAGCTCTCAAATCATCTAAACTACGTGTTCCTGTACGTCTTGCTGGACGAGAACCAATTTTACTATGTTCCAATACATCAATCGGTGTGGCTTCAGTAAAGAATTTCAAGAAATGAGGTTCGTGTATCATTTTTGTGTAAAATTGCTCACTCCAAGTAGCCAATTTTTGAATAATATCAGCGTATTCGTATTCTTTAATTTCTAATTTATCATCCGTCAATTTCTTCGCCGTCGTACCTGCAACCAATATTTCCATATTGTAAACCGCTTGGTATTGGTTCGAATATTTTTGATTAATCGTCTCTCCTTGTTCAGTCAAACGCATATTCCCGTTCACTGAGTGAGGCGGTAAACCTTTGATAAACCAATGCGTTGGTCCTGCACCACGACTAATAGACCCTCCTTTTCCGTGGAAAAAACGAGACATAATACCGTGCTGACGACAAACAGCAGACAATTTAGTTTGAGCCTTATAAAGCCCCCACTGACTCGCCATAATACCACCATCTTTGTTACTATCAGAGTAACCAACCATAATTTGTTGTACCAACTTATCGTTTTTAGTCAACTCTTTTTGGTAAGCCAAACTTCTTTTGGTGATAGGATGCGATAAAAACGCTTCCATAATCTCAGGACCATTTTCCAAATCATCTATCGTTTCCAACAACGGAACTACAGGTATTTTACACACCATTCCTTCCTCTGTCATAAACGTCAGTCCAGACTCTCTAGCCAACAAATACACCACTAACAAATCGTTTACACTTCTTGTCATACTGACAATAAATGAACCAATTCCTTTCGAACCGTACTTGTTTACGTGGTCAGCAACCACATTCAAACAATCATTAACCGCTTTAGCATTCGTATCTAATTCAAAATTAGTGTGCGAAAATGGTCTATTTGATTGTAATTCTTTATCTAAAAAGGCAAATTTTTCCTCTGCCGTATAGTTCATAAATTTATCACCACTCAACCCTGCCGAATCCAACAATTGAGCCACCGCCTTATCGTGGAAATCACTATTCTGACGGATATCTAAATGAGCCAAATGAAACCCAAAAGCAGAAACCACACGTAAAATTTCGTGTACCTCCGAATAAGCCAATGCCTTCGCTCCGATATTTAACAACGACTGTTGCAACACCTTCAAATCAGCCATCAACTCCTCATCTTCCACATAACTATACGAAGTTTCCTTCAGCTCCGTAGCGTGTGTTCTCTTCACATCCAACGGCAATTTGATAAGCATCATACCGATAAACTGACGGTAAACCTCGTTCGGATACAAATCCACTTGCTCCTGTCCCAACTCGCCACAACTCGCCAACAACGCTTTGAAACTTGCAGAAAAAGCCTCTCCCAAACCATCAAAAGATTGCTCAATAGTCAAACTCTTATTTAAGCTCAACAACTTTCTTCTAATAATAATAAAAGCATTCAAACGCATCGCACGTAAAGTTTCTGCCGTAATATCAGCAGTAATCAACGCGTGCCCATCTCTATCTCCACCAACCCAATCACCAAAAGTAATCTTAGGTAACTTATCAAAATCTTGAATCAAACTCGTGTCAAATCCCATCTCTTTCCAAGCAATCTCCAAACGTCTATCCACACGATTAATCGTTTCAGGAAACACATTTACCAAATAGTAAAGTACGTTTTTCAATTCAGAAAGCACATCAGGTTTTTGGCGATACAACTCACCCGTACGCCACAATTTATCTATCAACAACTTCAACGAACGTACATTTTCTTCCTTCTCCGAATCATTGTACATCGTATTATCGATACGAATAATCAAACGATACAACTCCTTATGATGCTCAAGAACCGTCTCTCTTTTCGCCTCCGTAGGGTGTGCCGTCAACACAGGTTCAACCTGTATTTCTCTCAACACATCCGCAATTTGTTCTTGCGTATAACCCAATTTTTTCAGCGAAGCCAAGTTATTAGCCCACAAACCATTGATTTTTTCAAACTCGTGATTCCCCTCAACCTTACGTCTTTTTTGAACCGCCCCGTGTATTTCGGACATATTCAACAACTGAAAAGCAATCGAATGCACTTGAATTTCTTTCAATGACAAATCACCCTTTCGAGGAGCTTCACCATTAATCCACGGAATATTTTTCGCTAATTCGTATTCCCCATTCTCCTCCAAAACCTCTTTGAAACAATTCAATAAAAATTCCAAATCTTTGTACGGTTTCCCTAATTTGTCTTGAATTTCACTTAACATTCCGCTCATAATTCTATCTATTTCTATCCAACAATCGCCACAATCAACGGTATCGGTATATTACTCTTATTATAACCTCAAAAATAACTTAAAAAAAGGAGTATTACAATAAGAATTTGGGGCATTCCCTTTTCGCCGTACTGTTTTTTCGTTCCCCGAAACAAATTCATCAACAGAAACGAACACCAACGACAAAACAAAGAGCGGGTCGGGCTTTTTGTTGCAATCTTTTGGCGGTTACTTCGTAACTTTTATTTCCCATTATCGATTAGGCACGTTCACCATCAAAACAAACAGCAAAGAGCCAAAAGGATTTTCTCGTCAATCCCTAAGCCGTTGTTAGACGACAGACAATGGACAATAGCTGACTTTCAATACGCCTATACATAACGACCAAAAAACACAAGAAAACACGAAATACCTCCCCTCCTTTCCAAGGAGGGAACTAAGGGATGGTTTTAGCCACAAACACAAGAAAAAAACTTTTGACCAATTTTACATAACCACCAAGCACCCTCAAATTCCGAAAAAAGTTCGAAATGACAGTATAACTCCCACCTTTTGTAAATCAATACCCAAAGTAACTATTGATAATTCCGTAAACCAACAAAAAAACAACAACGTCATACTGAACTCGTTTCAGTATCTGATGCAAATAAACTCACGCACATATCACCACAAACGTTATGACAACATAAAAAAACTTGGTAATCACCAGAAAAAGAACGAAATTAACAGTATACACAAAGCAGATATACCAGTAATCTTAATGACGATTACTGGTAGCAATATGTTGTAGGTAATAAAACCAAATGAAATATCAGATTGAAAATATAATTGAAGAAATATCTGTTTCTCAAGAGAAAATATGGATTAAATCTAATATTAAAGAATCTAAATTATTAGTTGACTATCTTAATAGTTTACCTGATATAATGCTAAATTCAAAGCAAACATTCTATGATGAGCAGAGGATACTGTTTAGTAAAGTCAAAATATTTAATGAATTAGTAACTGAAGATGATAAATGGAACTATTTTGAAAATCATTTCGGAGGCAATGCTTTAAAACCAAATACAAATAAATTTGGATGGTTAAGTTTACAGAATTATATACCTAACGTAGTAATTAATAGAAAGACCTTAATTTGTCAGTTTGACTTTCTTTTAGATACTGAATTGAGTCCTTCACTTAAACTGGAATTTGAAAATTTAGTTCAACTAATAGAAGGTTATCAATTATTAAATTTTGAATTAACAAAAAAATCTATAACAAATGAAATTGAAGATTTTTTATTTGTTATACTCTCAAATTGGCAAGACATTGATGAGCTGCAAAAATATGCGACATTAAAAGTTGGCTATGTCGATTCGAACAATGGATTCGGTGTAGTATACAAAAATGAAATTGATTTTGAAACAACAATTGAAGTTCCGGAAAACCACATATTACTTTTCGCAGAAAATATAAGCAACAAAGAGTTTACCATATCTGAAAATGATTACCTCTTACTTCTAATAAAATACTTAAAGAAGAAGACTACGAAAAAAATAACTTTAAGAATAAAACAAATGAATGTTAATAAAACTACCTACAACACTGTATATAGCAAATAGGGCGTTCAGTGATAAATTGAAAGTTCAGAGCCACTTACAAAGTCCGCCAAATATAAAATTTGGCTTTTAATATGAAAAAATAAAAACAAAATATTTATATTTGGCTAAGTGCAAGATTGAAAGTTCAGTGCTTTCTTCTGCCCTACTTGCCATATACTAAACGTCAGACTGTCTAATAACTATAAGCGAAATTAGTTATCACATAGTTTGTTGTAAAAGGTATAAATAGCTATCTTTAAGCTATGAGCTACATCACTGGATTTGACAGAAACCAAGCTGTTTTGATACCCGAAACTATAAACCAACTTATTGATACAAACAATCCTGTTAGGTTTATTGATGTTTTTGTTGATTCTCTTCAAACGGCAGATTTTGGTTTTAGAAACCCTAACAGAAATACAAATGGCAGACCGCCATTTCACCCCAAAGACTTATTAAAGCTATATATTTATGGCTATTTGAATAAACTAAGATCATCAAGAGCCTTGGAGAAAGAGTGCAAGCGAAACATAGAACTCATTTGGCTAATCAAGGGATTAGTACCTGACCACAATACGATTGCTAATTTCAGAAAGAACAATCCTAAAGCGATTAAAAAAGTATTTAGAGCTACAGTCAATATAGCTAAAAACTTAGATTTGATTGGTGGTGTTTTACTTGCTGGTGACGGGACAAAATTAAGAGCTCAGAATTCTAAAAAGAATAATTACAATCAAAAGAAAATAGACCGACACATTGCTTATATCGAAACCAAATTAGCAGAGTATTGTTCGTTATTAGAATCAGCAGACGGAGACCAGAAAAAACAAATCCAAGCGAAGATAGAGAAGCAAAATAAACATAAAAAACAGTACTTAGCAATTGAAAAACAACTTGAGGAAACAGGAGAAAAACAAGTATCTACCTCTGACCCTGAGGCACGACAATTAGTTATTAGAGGTGTTGTTACTGAGGTTTGCTACAATGTTCAATCTACAGTTGATGCTAAAAACAAAATTCCTATTGATTATAAGGTTACCAACAAAAACGACAAACAGGCAATGACAGACATGGTGAAAAGTGCCATTGATATCATAGGAAGCAATGAGTTTAACGCCGTTTTTGATAAGGGGTATTACACAGCTGAACAAATTCACGACACTCAAAAACTAGGTGTAACCACTCATGTATGTGTTCCTGCACCAGCCTCTAATGCGCCGGACAAATCATATAATGTAAGTGAATTTAAATACAATACAGAGAAAGACAGCTATACCTGCCCCGCAGGAAATACATTAACAACTAATGGTAATTGGTACAACAAACGAGTATATAAAGTCAAGCAATATAAAACCAATAAATGTAAAGCATGCCCGGTAAAATCTAGCTGCACAAAATCTAAATCACAACGAATAATCGAACGTCACCAATTTGCAGAAGCACTAGTTATTAACAAACAAAACATAGCGAAGAACCCAGAAATCTACGCACAAAGACAAGCTGTGGTTGAGCACCCTTTCGGGACAATGAAAAGGTCTTGGGGATTTGACTATATCATGACAAAAAAATCAAAAAAACATGCTTCCGCAGATGTTGGTCTTATCTTCATAGCCTACAATCTTAAAAGATTGATGAATATCATAGGTATAACGGGGTTATTAGAGGTAATAACCTCCTTTTTTCATCGTTTACACTCTGTTTATCTCTATTTCTTCATATATCACTCTATTAAGCTAAAAAACAGAGTCTCTTCTAGCTTTTTTACTTTGTCCCAGATTTCTATATTTTAGTCGTACTTTTCTGTATTTTTGAATACTAACAAAAAAAACGGAGGTTTTTAGACAAGCTGACGTTAGCAACAATTAGAGAAAAGAAACCTAATGAATGATAATGAAATAATAAATAAAGCGATTCAGGAATTAAAACAGTCTGAAAAGCCATATAAAATGTTCAAGGATTTCTCTTTTATGGATGGAATCGAATGGGGAGATGATAGGTTTCAAAAAATCAGATTCCTATTAGTAAAGTCTACACCATTTGAAAAACACACAGATCACGCTTTAAAATTTTCAGAAATCGGACTTGATATATCTAATAATCATAAAGACTGGTTTGATTATAAAAAATCACTGAAACCAAAAAAGGAGTATGTAAAGTGGATTGGAGTTATTATTGCCGCCTTATCACTAATTTGGAATGTTTATCAAAACAAAATCACCAACGACTTAAAGACTGAAAACAAGGCTATTCAAGACAAGTTTGAACTAATGAGTAAGAGTAATGAACTTCTTGGATTTAAGACTACTTTTTTAGCTGAATTAGGGGATGAAAAATATGATGACCTTGAAAAAAAGGTTAAAAACAAGGCTATTGAAACAAAATATCTTAATGACATAATTTATGTTTCATATTATGAAGAAGTTAATGCTTGCGGACAATACAGTGGAGTGATTAATACATCAAATGACACTATAAATTTAAAGTTAAATTTAATCTCAGATGAAGTTTGTACATCTTTAGCTATTGAAAAAGTCACATTCATTATCAATAATTCTGATAAAAAGAAGAAAGTAATAATAAAATAAAAGTTGCTAACATCACCTATAGTTAATGCGGGTTTTGGTGGGGAATTGAAAGTTTGAAGCAGTTAATGAAAACCGCTAAACCTTTGGTTTAGCTTTTAAAAATGAAAAGATAAAAACAAAACACAAAGCTTTAGCTACGTGCCAAATTGAAAACTATCGCTTTTCAATCCCGCACTAACCATAGCTAGGCGTCAGACTGTCTAAAAACTATAAGCGAAATTAGTTATCACATAGTTTGTTGTAAAAGGTATAAATAGCTATCTTTAAGCTATGAGCTACATCACTGGATTTGACAGAAACCAAGCTGTTTTGATACCCGAAACTATAAACCAACTTATTGATACAAACAATCCTGTTAGGTTTATTGATGTTTTTGTTGATTCTCTTCAAACGGCAGATTTTGGTTTTAGAAACCCTAACAGAAATACAAATGGCAGACCGCCATTTCACCCCAAAGACTTATTAAAGCTATATATTTATGGCTATTTGAATAAACTAAGATCATCAAGAGCCTTAGAGATGTTCTTTCTTCAAAAATATATTTACTCGCTTAAGTCAGTTACCAACTGATGAAAAAGAAATTCTTGTAGAGAAATTGAAGTTTCAAATTTTAGAGAACAAGAATACTTACCAATCAAAAACAGCTAACACCTTACCTCAAACACAAAAACACACAATAAATTTTATATTTGTAAATAGACTAATAAGTTCTGTTTTCTTGGTCAGAAGCTACCCATTCGCCAAAAGACGTCGCTGTTTCATATAATTTCAATGCTTGTAATGTTATACCTTCAGGTAATCGTGTTTTAATTCTCTCAGCAAAATCACACAACATATTTTCACATGTAGGTTGGTAATCTACCAAAATAATATTTGCTCCTGCATCGCCATCTATTTTTTCTTGTTCCGCTTTTTTATTCAATACCAACGCGTGGTCTAAACGATAGACAATCTCTTCGTTCACTATTTTCTTCAACTCTTTAAAATCAATTAAAAGTCCATCATCTGGTGCTGAAGTCTTGTTTTTAGGTAATCCTTTTATTGTAACGTGTAATTTGTACGAATGTCCATGGATATGTTTACACAAACCATTATAGTTGTATAAAGCGTGTGCCATTTCAAAATCAAATATCTTTGTTAAGCGAATTATTTGTCTCATAAGTACAAAAAAACATTTTTAAAATGTACTTTATCATGACGGATGTCAGTTTCATGAAACAAGTTAAATTATTCGTTACCACAGAGGTTTTACGGTTTCCTTTTTTTTGTACGACACAATATATTCGCTTATTACCTAATGGTCTCCCAAGAAATAACCTCGTTGAGGTAAACAGCTATTTTTTCTGCGTTTTCGATAACCATAAAATGTCCTCCTCCTTCTATTATCATGGTTTTAGCTTGTGGGTTTGGTTTTAATAAACGGTCTTTTGTTCCGTGAATACGAATGAGGTTAGCAGGCACATCTGTATTTTTCCATGAAATAATTTGATTTATCGCCCATTTTAAAAACACTACGTCTGTATCCTCTATTATCTTACCGAGTAATTTTTTATGCTTTTTAGACTTTATTCCAAACAACCAATGAGCAAAGAAAGCAGGTGGTTTTAAAAAACGATTTGGAAGAAACGGAATAATGTTAATATAACGAAAAGCTCTAAAGGCTTTTGGTAATTCTTGTTTTGTGGCATTAGAACTAATAATAATTGTCTTCTTAGGAGCTAAGTATTTGTTTAACTCGACAGCTACCATTCCTCCAAAAGAGACACCTACCAAAATAAAATCTTCTGAAGTGTCAATTTGTTCTTTAAAACGAAAAAGATATTCTTTAAATGGTTCTTTGGGTTTTGGTTGCAACCAAGCTAAAGGTGTTATTGGGGTTGACAAAAACTTATTTAATTCTTGATAAACTCGTTCGTCAGCTCCTAACCCTGAAATTCCGTAAACCTTCATTTCTCTAACTTCTTTATTTCTTTTTCTCTTCTTTATTTAACTCTTTGAAATATTTTTTCAGCCCTTTTTTTACTCCTACATAAGCCAATTTTCTTCCTAATTTGGTATTTACAATGAAATTTGCCAAAAAAGGACTCATATCAGCTTCTTTTGCTAACTGTTTGGTTGTTACTTTCATCGTCTTATCGGGAATCAGAGCAATTGCCCCGACTACCAATACAACAATGACTAAGCTAATTTTAATGACTTTTTTCATCTTATTTTATTATTTCGGAAGAAGTAAAACTAACTAATAACTAAAGGAGGAACAGGTTTACCGCGGCATAGGGATAGAGGCGGTATCCTTTGTGAGGAACGAACAAAGATATAGCCGAAAGCCCGACCCCTTGTGGGTATGCCCCTTATCTATTTATCTAATTTTTCTTATTTCAATTTTCAAATCACGTTCTAATTGACGAATTAGATTCAACTCATTGTTCAAGATAAAGCTAATCGAAATCCCACGTTTACCTGCACGACCTGTACGCCCACTTCGGTGTGCGTAATTTTCCAATTGCTCAGGTAGCTGATGATGAATAACATACGAAAGACCGTCAACATCAATACCACGTGCCGCAACATCGGTAGCGACCAACACTTGTAGTTTTTTATTTTTGAAAGCACGCATCACTTTGTCTCTTTCTTTTTGAGTCAAATCGCCATGAATAGCGTCTGAAGTGTAGTTTTTAGAAGCTATTTGCTTCGCTAATTTCTGTGCTCCTGCTCTTGTTTTACAAAAAACAACGCCTCTTGCTGCTCCTTGAGATTGTAAAAATTGCACTAATAGATTCACTTTAGTTTCTATCGTACAGGTTAAAAATTGATGCTCAATTAATGTGTTTACGATATTTTTCTTATCTATCCGTACGCTTTCGTGCTCCACATCCATATAAGTAGAGATAATATCTTTTATCTCTTTTGGCATCGTTGCCGAAAACATCCAAATGTTACGAGCTACTTTTGGGTAAGTCAATATTTTCTCTATATCAGGCTGAAACCCCATACTCAACATTTCATCTGCCTCATCAAGCACGACGGTGTTTACATTACTAATATCAAGTGATTTACGACTCAAAAGATCCATCAAACGACCTGGAGTGGCAACAACAACTTGTGTTGGACGTTTCAGTCGATCCATCTGACGGGCAATATGCTCACCTCCATAAACGCATTCTATAAATACTTTTTCTGTCAAATACTTGGTGTATTTAAACAAGTGCTTTGCTATTTGTTGTCCTAATTCACGTGTTGGTGCGATAATTAATGCCTGAACTCGTTTATCTTTTGGATCAACACGTTGTAAAATAGGCAAACCAAAGGCAGCAGTTTTACCTGTACCTGTTTGTGCTTGTCCCACAAAATCGCCCCCTTCTTTGAGTAAATAAGGAATAGAACCTTCCTGTATTTCTGTTGGATTTATAATCCCAAATTCTTTCAATCCTTGGATGAGTTCTTTGCTCACTCCTAATTCTGCAAATGTAGCCACGCTATTTTATTAATATTTTCAATACAAAGGTACGTATTTACAATTGCTTTTTCGTACCTCCCCCCTCTTTTTACACTAAGGCTACTCCTTCAAACGCAACTCCTTGCCAACTGTATTTGATGAAATTACGGATATTTTGATGGTCTGTTCCTTCGGGATTTTTCAATACGTCGTTTCGGTAGTACTCACCAAAACAAGCTAACGTTTGCTCTTTAGAAAGGTTTTGAAGTTTCGCAAAAGCAAACAACTTACAAGAACCTGAGTTTTGTCCTGCCTCATTTACAGTGTCTCCATTTTTGAATTGCGTTGGCGTAAAAGTGTAATTTGCGTCTATTACTGCCATTGTATCGGCAAATACCAATGCTTCACTTCCTAATTTCGCTATAAATGCTTCTATTGTCATGCTTCCTTTTATTTAATTTTTATTGTTTCAAACCCTTTGGTCGAAAACTCTTTTACTGTTCCATTTTCTTGGTACAACAACATCGCATCATATTGCGGGTTGGTCTCAAAAAACTGTTTTGCTTCTTTTAAAGTCATTACATTAACTGCCGTAGCTAAAGCGTCAGCTGTCATACAATCATCCGCTAATACGCAAACACTTAACAAGTCTTGCTTGACAGGAAAACCTGTTCTCGGATCAATCGTATGCGAGTATTTCACTCCGTTTATTTCTTTTTGTTGCATGTACGGGCCAGAGGTCGCCATCGCTCGGTCTTTCAACTCTACGTAACAATACGCTTCTTTCCGTAATGCTTTTTCTTTTTCTGGATATAAGATTCTTAACGTCCATTTCACGCCATCAGGTTTTATACCTTTTGCCAAATCTTCTCCTCCTATTTCAATTAGGTATGACTTTATTCCTTTTTCGTCTAACAGTTCACCAACCAAATCTACGCCGTAACCTTTGGCTATTGCCCCAAAACCCAAAGCCATAGATGATGGACTAGTTAACTGATTTTCATTAAATTTTATTTTAGAAAAACCTACCAGTTGTTTGGTTTGATTAATTGTTACTGTGTCTGGAAAACCTTCTATTTCCTTGTAACCAAACCCCCACAAGTTCACCAAAGGCATTACTGTTGGGTCAAATGCTCCGTTGCTTAATTGGTATATTTCTTTACTTTTTTCTAACACCGCAAACAAATACGGAGACAACTCATTCACTTTGTTTACTTGGTTAAATTTGGATATTTCAGAGTTAGGGATATAGGTAGATAAATGCTTACTAAAGTCGCTCAACAAACTATCTACAGCAGGTTTTACATCTCTTTTTTCATCGTCATAATAAACAATAGAATAAGACGTACCCATTGTTTCTCCTTTAATAAGGATACGGTTTACGTGTGCTTCTTTCCATTTTTCTTGTTCAGATTCTTTGTTTTGTTTGCGGCAATCATAGACCACAGACATTGCCAAAATAAGTAAGAAAGGATAAACTTGACCCCATTTGATTTTTTTCATCATTGCTCTAAATTTGCAACAACAAAGATAGGTATTTGTTTTTCAAGAGTTCTGTAGGCTCTCTTATTTATTTGGAGCATCCCCTTACTATTTTATGTTTTTTTGGTTAGTAAAAATAAAGAACCAACTATAAATCACCTCTACAAACCACAGAGAGCGGGGCCGGGCTTTCTGCTATATCTTTGTTCGTTCCTCACAAAGGATACCGCTGACAATCCCTATGCCGTTGTTAGACGACAGACCATAGACGACAAACAAGAGCTGACTTTCTATCGTCTGTGTGTTTCTTACTAAAACCACAACTGTTTTAGCTAGGTAGCTAACAACCTTTATCTTTGTTTCAACGTATAAAACTGCTTATAACCATACTTTTACCTTTGATGTTAAATTACCTCAAAAGACTTTTTTCATTCTTTTTTATCCTTTATTTTTCACTTGTTGGGTTTTCTCAAAACGAACAATTTACGCACCTCAACAGTACGGACGGCTTGCCTATCAATACGATTAAGCATATAACACAAGATTATTTGGGTTTTGTATGGATTGCTACACAAGATGGTATTTGCAGGTATGATGGTTCGGATATTAAGGTTTATAAAAACACAAAAGAAGACCTTTTCTCTTACGGAAACAATGAAATCACTTACGTTTTTGAAGACAGTAACAAGGACTTATGGCTATGTACAGCTCGTGGTGGTTTAGCCAAATACGATAGAAAAAATGACCGTTTCGAAAATTACAACAGTAAAAACGATACACGCATTAAAAATCTCCACACCAATACAATCATCGAATTGGCTGGAAAAAAATTGCTTATTGGAACAGATAGAGGTCTTTCGTACTTTGATTTGACAACCGAAACCTATTATAAAAATGAAAAACAAGCGTTATTACAAAACGAAAAGATAAACACACTTTTTCGTGCAAAAAACAACAGTATATGGATTGGTTCAGCACAACGAGGACTTGAAAACTTTGACGTAAAAGAAGGTACAATTCAACATTATTCAACAAAAGCTGATAAACCTTACCGCTTAGCAGGGAACGGTATTAAAGCGATTGTTGAAGATAGTTTACAGCGTATTTGGGTAGGTACATGGGCAAATGGCTTACACAAAATAACAAAAGATAGTATTACTATTTACAAACACGGCGACAACGACAAATCCTCTATTAGTCAAAATGCTATCTTTGCCTTGGCTATAACAAAAAAAGGCAAGCTATGGATTGCCACCGAAAACAAAGGCATCTGTCATTACGACGAAGAGAACAAATCTTTCCACAGTATAACGAGTAATTTTTATGATGCTCGGGGCTTGTCTGATAATGCTATTCAGTCACTTTATATCGATAGTAGAGAAAATCTATGGGTCGGAACGTTTGCCCACGGCGTAAGTATTTTACCTCAACATCCTTTTCCTTTTAAACATATAAAAAGTATTCCTGGTGAGGAAAATTCTCTCTCAAACAATAATGTTATTTCTATCTTAAAAGACAAAAAAGGCAGACTTTGGATAGGTACTGACGGTGGTGGTTTAAATCTTTACGATGAAGAGTTTCATACCTTTACCGTTTATCGTCATTATGACGAAGACACAAACACGATTGGTTCAAATGTAGTTTTATCAGTGTATGAAGACAACGAAGGTACTATTTGGACAGGTACTTACCGTGGTGGCTTGTCTCGATTTAACGAAGAAACAGATGATTTTACCACTTTTACGACTATCCGAAATGACACGACAAGTTTATCTAATGATATTGTAAGTACTATTTTTGAAGACAAGGAAGGCTTGTTTTGGGTAGGTACGTGGAGAAATGGATTCAATCTATTCGATAAAAAAACAGGTACTTTTACTCAATTCCCTTACAAACGAAATAAAAAAGGAAGTATTCCTCACTACCAAGTCAATCACATGATTGAGGGGGATAACAATGATTTGTGGATTGCTACTGAAGATGGTCTGGTTCATTTTGACAAAAGCACACACCAATTTGAACATTACAACCGACGGTTTAAAACAAAAAATGGTATTTCAGACAATTCCGTTAGCTCTCTTTATTTGAATAATAAAGGAATATTATGGATTGGTACACGTGGTGGCGGGCTAAATAAATTTGATCCAAAAACAAAACTTTTTACCAATTACAAAGGAACTGGTTTTTCGAGTGACATCATCTACCATATCATTCCTGAGAACAAAACAAAATTATGGATTAGCACCAATGATGGTATCACTGAGTTTGACACCGAAACTACCGAAATACGTAGCCACGGATTTAGTGAGGGAGTTTTGGGTACTCAATTCGTTACAGGTTCGGGATATAAAGATGAGAATGGCATCATATTTTTGGGTAGTACAGAGGGTTTAAATTTCTTTCATCCTGAAAATATATTCACTGACAAAAAAAGTTCTCCGCTTAAGTTTACGGGGTTAAAAATTCAAAATAAAGAAGTCGATATTTCCACTAATAAATTGATGGCTAAACACATTTCTTTATCTGAGGAAGTCACCATTAAATACAAAGAGAACTTTTTCTCTATTGCTTTTTCTTATTTGAATTACATCTACCCTGACAAGACCCAATATGAATACAAAATGGTTGGTTTTGATAAAGAATGGATAAAAGCAGGTAATAAAAACGTCGCCCACTACACCAATTTAGACCCTAACGAATACACCTTTATGGTCAGAGCAACAAACAAAGCTGACCATGTAATTGAACCAATTACTATGAAAGTAACCGTTCGGGCACCATTTTATATGACTGTATGGTTTCGTTCTTTATTGGTTTTCTTGACAGGCTTGTTGATTTATGGCTTATTTCAAATGCGTATCAATGAAGTCAAAGAGAAACGAAAAATATTATTAAAGAATAACAAAGTATTACAAAAAGAAATTAAACAGCGAAAAAAGACACAACGTTTATATAAAAAAGAAAAAATAAGAGCAATAAAATTAGCTGAGGCAAAAGATGAATTTCTTTCAAATATGAGCCACGAAATCCGTACGCCTCTTAATATGATTTTGGGGTACTTACAATTGGTAGGTACAAACAAAACAAACATTGTCCAATTTTTGAAAGTAATGCGTGTTTCTGCAGATAATTTATTGCATTTGGTTAACCAAATTTTAGATCTATCAAAAATAGAGAAAGATAAATTAGATTTGAATTTCACTCCTTTTAACACCCGTGAGTACATCGAAGAATTAAAAGGTATATTCACAGGAAACATTGAGATGAAAGGACTTGATTTCATTGTAGAGGTAGATAAAAACCTCCCACATACGGTAATTGGTGACAAACACCGCTTAAATCAAATTTTAACCAACCTTTTAGGTAATGCACTCAAGTTCACAGAAAAAGGACATGTGAAATTAAAAATAGACCTTAGCGAAAGTAAGGGTAACCATGCCAGTATTAAATTTATTGTGAAGGATACAGGAATTGGTATTGCTAAAGAAAAATTAGACACCGTGTTTGAAAAATTCACCCAAGAAAAGTCAACTATAACAAGAGAATTTGGAGGAACAGGCTTAGGGTTGACTATTGCAAAAGAACTTATTTCACTCTTAAAAGGAAAAATAGAAGTCGATTCGATACAAGGAAAAGGGAGTGAATTTGCTGTATCGTTACCTTTTGAAATTGCTACAGAAAATATCACAGCAAAAAGCAGTCTTAAAGACGAACCAAAATCCATCAAAGGTTTACATATATTAGTAGTTGACGACAATCAGTTTAACCTCACCTTGGCAAGTACGATTATTCAAGCAAGTAACGCTACGGTAAAAACGGCTATTAGCGGACCTAAAGCACTAAAACTGATGGAAGAAGAATATTTTGATGCTGTGGTAATGGATATCCACATGCCTGAAATGAACGGCTATGAGGCAACTCAACAAATAACTAAAAAGTATAGAACACCTGTCATCGGCTGTACCGCTGATATCTTTAACGAAACGTTTGAAAAAGGTATCAAGTCAGGAATGGTGGATATTATAACAAAACCTTTCCAAATCAATCATCTAATAGAAAAAATACATATCCATAGCACTATCTACCGAGGACAAAACAAAGAACAAATAATAGCAAACAAACAAAGCTAATTACTCCTTGAGTACGTACCTCGAAATCACTATACGTTGAATTTCGGAAGTACCTTCACCGATTTGTAACAAGCGTTGGTCTCTGTAAAATCTTTCGATATCATATTCTTTCATTAAACCATTTCCTCCGTGAATTTGCACTGCTTCATCAGTGACTTCTTTGGCTATTTCTGAACAATATAGTTTTGCCATTGCTGCCTCTTTACCGTAAGGTTTTTTGTTATCTTTGAGCCAACAAGCCTTATACAGTAAGTTACGAGCCAATTCTATTTTCATCGCCATATCTGCTATTTTGAAAGCTATCACTTGAAAATTAGCTATTACTTTACCAAATTGTTTTCGTTGTTTGGCATATTTTACGGCCAACTCAAACGCTCCTTGCGCACAACCTAATCCCATTGCCGCAATCGATAAACGTCCACTATCAAGTGTAGCCAGCATTATTTTAGAACCATTTCCTCGTTTACCTAACAAACTATCTTCAGGCACTTGACAATTATCAAAAAACAAAGAAGAAGTATTTGAAGCTCGCCACATCATTTTTCCGTGCATCGTTTGAGCCGAAAATCCTGCGGTTCCTTTTCCTACTATAATTGTTGAAATTTCTTTTCTCCCGTCTTTATGTCTTCCCGTGATTGCCTGAACAGTCACTCCTGCGGTCAATATTGATGACGCATTTGTTATAAATATTTTAGAACCATTTATTGACCATTTCCCTTCCTTTAAATCGGCTTTTGTTTTACTCGAACGAGAATCTGAGCCTGCACTTGCTTCAGTCAAACCAAATGCCCAAAGATGCTCTCCTGTACATAACATCGGTAAATACTTTTCTTTTTTCTCTTTGCTTCCAAAGTTCAAGATAGGACCAATACCCAATGAGTTGTGCGCAGCAATTGTTGCTGCTTGCGAACCATCTATCCTTGCTAACTCTTCGACTGCTATGATATAGGATAAATTATCTAAACCCTGCCCACCAAACCGTTCGGGTACAACCATACCGAACAACCCTATTCTCCCCATTTTCTTTGTTAAATCAACAGAAAACTGCTCCTTTTCATCTAATAATTGAGCAATAGGTTTTATCTCTTTTTCAGCAAACTCCCTTACCGACTGACGTATCATTTCGTGTTGTTCGTTGCAAAATAAATTCATAGGCTTTCGGATTTGTTTCTTAATTATTCTTACGGATTAATAGTAGCTAATACTTCTTCTGGAACAGCTATTTTTTGATTCAATAACGCTGATGCAAACGTTTTACCTTGTGCGTCTATTCGCATTGACCTTGTGCCTCCACCGTCAAGTGCCTCTGCTATAAAAAAATTAAACGCCTGGAGACTTTCTAACTCGTAACGTTTTACTTGCCCTTGTTTTTTGAAAAATCCCCTGACCACTTCTGCTGTTAAATGATCTTTCAAAAACTGATAAATAATATCATTACGAGCTACCACACCTATATTTACGCTATCCCCCTTATCTCCCGAACGAGCCAAACAGAGGTCAATAAGTTTACAATAAACCCAATTGGGGTTTATTGCCATTTGGGTCCCATTGTCTGCGATTTGATGATTTGTTTCTTTGGGTTCTTTTTGCTCAAAACCTGTAATTAAACTGACTTGTTGTTTTATATTTATTGTACCGTTTACGTTCAATGAACTCACCGACATCGTAACCCATTTTTTATCGACAAACGTTGCCCAATATGCCATCACTTGCTGTATGCGTGGACGACCTCCTGTCACCGCAACTCCTTGCGGACCGCTTAATATTAATGAAGCTAATAACTTTGAAAACACTTCTAATTTCGTGCGGTCTTTGTCAAAAGCATAAAACTGTAATAAGATCTCGTTGGGATGAGCGTGTTCTATCAAATCAAGATGACAAGCGTTGTGACCGACAAATTCGGTATTCGTCTTTTCAAATTTCAGCTTGAGGCGTTGCCAAAATAGTTCTTTAAATTTCTCTGCTTTTGCAAGTACATTTCCTCCCGAAATAATAAAATTCCCTTTGGCTTGAAAACCTGCTTCAAATGCCATTGACACCTTTAGTTTAGACGTTGGTGCATAACCTTTTCCTCCCGAAATCTTTACTTTATCATCTTCCCATTGCTCTACCTTTAACGCTGTCAAATCAGCAATTACATCAGGGCTAAAATACCTTTTCGGGTCTGAAATCTCATAAACTAACTGTTCCTTGACCGTGTTTACACTTACCAATCCACCTGTGTTTTGATGTTTGGTCAAATAAAACGTTGCGTCAGTAAATACCTCTACAATAGGAAAACCAAAGTTAGTCCAATCTTTAACCAAGTGCCAATCTGTAAAATTGCCCCCCGTAACTTGTGCCCCACATTCGATACAATGCGACGCAATCATCGCCGAACCCAACTTGTCCCAATCGTCAAGTTGCCAACCAAACTCATAAACCATCGGAGCCATCGCTATCGCACTATCCGTTGCTCTACCTGCGATAATAATTTGAGAACCCATTTTTAAAGCCTCCACAAGTGGCACTAAACCAACATAGGCATTTGCAGATTTAATCGTCGGATAAATTCCTTTAAAACTCGCTCCCGTTTCAAAATTTTTAAACGTCTCCTTCTCTGGGTAAAGTTGAGGTAACAAGTGCATCAAATGGTCTCCTTCAACAACAGTAACAGACATTTCTATCCCTAATTGCTCTAATTCTTTTAAAATTCGTTGCCCACAAGCCAAGGGATTATTTCCTCCTGCATTAGTTATCAAACGTATATTTTTTTCTTTTATCAAGTGTGCCGAACCTACAAAATGATGGATAAAATCTTCGACATACCCTTTTTCGGGGTTTTTATCTTGTTGTTTCTGTAAGATACTCATCGACACTTCTGCCAAATAATCTGAGGTCAAATAATCCAATTGACCACCGTTTATTTGCCGAAACATTGCCCCTGGGTCATCGCCCCAAAAACCACTCGAATTACCTATCCGTACCGATTTCTTCATCTCCAATTTGGTTTTCTTTTCTCTAAAAAAGCACTCATCCCTTCTTTTCCCTCTTCGCTATTTCGTACCGTAGCAATACGTTGAGCCGTATATTCTATCAATTCTCTTGTTATTTCTTTTCCCGTTACCTGCTCAATTAAGTTTTTACATTCAGCGATAGCATTTGTGCCACTTGCCAAAAACAAGGCTACATATTTTGCTAATTCTGTTTCGATTTCCTCAAACGAACAACTGACATTTACTAACCCAATGGTTTTTGCTTTTTCGCCATCAAACGGTTGTCCTGTAAGCATCATTTCTCTCGCCGAAAACTCACCAATTCGTTTGATTATATACGGAGAAATCACCGCAGGAATAATCCCTAATTTGACTTCACTAAACGAGAACACTGTTTTTTTGTCTGCAATTACCACATCGCAACTGGCTAACAAACCATTTGCCCCTCCAAATGAAGCGCCGTGAACAAGGGCTATTGTCGGTTTCCTAGAAGTGTAAATGGTATAAAAACACTCGGCTAATCGTCTCGCTCCCTTTACGTTTTCTTCGTACGAATTTGTCGCTAATTGTTTCATCCATCTCAAATCTGCTCCCGCGCTAAACATTCCACCTTCGCCTCTCAGAACGATGACCTTTACACCCAAATCATCGGTCAATTCGTTGTAAACAGCGATTAACTCCTCGACCATTGTTTCGTCAAAAGCATTACGCACCCTTGGTTTGGCGAGCCAAATCGTTGTGGTTTGTTTGTCTTTTGTTATTTTTATGGTTTTCATATTTCAGTTTCTTCTTATTAATTACGCAAATCTTTCGATTACAACTAAATAGAGTAAGTACTCGGCATAGGGATTGAAGTGGAAATCCTTTTACTATCTGTTCTTGATTTGTGTATTTCCGTTAAGATAACCGATAAAATGACTACACAAAAACGAACTTCACGTAAAAGATTGAGAGCGATAAAGCCCGACCCCTTGTGGGTATGCCCCCAAAAAAACGCCGTAAAATAATTTTATTTTGGGGCATCGAGCGGGCTATTTGTTCCCAATCTTTTTTGGTGGAGTTCATCGTTATTTATTACCATTTACTGCTTTTCAAAAAACAGTTTAACCAAGAAAGTATCGAGAACAAAAAAGGATTTCCACGTCTATCCCTATGCCTCGCTCCGCACTCACATACGGAATATCCCGTTTTTATGTTCCCCGAAACTTTTGTATAATGACATCCGAATACCACGAGCGATATATTCACGTGTGTTCAGAGGGTCAATAATTCCGTCGTCCCACAGACGTGCCGTGCTGTAATACGGAGAACCCTCTTTCTCGTATTTTTTAATGATTGTTTCTCGTAATTCCTTCTTTGTCTGTTCGTCATAAACCAACCCTTTCCGTGCCAATTGTTCCTCTTTCACAATATTCAACACCGAAGACGCTTGTGCTCCTCCCATCACCGAAATCCGTGCGTTTGGCCACATCAAAAGCATTCTTGGGTCATAAGCCCGTCCTGCCATTGCGTAATTTCCCGCTCCAAACGAACCTCCAATCACTACCGTAAATTTGGGGACATTGGCATTCGCTACCGCGTGAACCATCTTCGCTCCGTCACGTGCAATCCCTGCTTGTTCGTATTCCTTTCCGACCATAAAACCCATGATATTTTGCAAAAATAATAACGGGATTTTACGACTCGTACACAATTCCACAAAGTGCGCACCCTTGAGTGCCGACTGTGAAAATAAAATACCATTATTTGCAATTATACCGACAGGATAGCCTTTGATATAAGCAAAACCCGTCACCAAAGTTGGTCCATAACGAGCCTTAAATTCGTGAAAACGACTCCCGTCAACCAACCGTGCAATCACCTCTTTGATATTAAAAGGCTTCCGCAAATCCAAGGGAACAATTCCAAAAATCTCTTTGGGATCATACGCAGGTTCCTCTTCAGGAATTCGTTCCAGTTTCTCTTGTGGTTGCGAGCGAAAAGTCTGTACGATATCTCGACAAATAGATAAAGCGTGTTTGTCATTTTCCGCCAAATGGTCTGCCGTACCCGATATTGCGGTGTGCATTTCGGCTCCTCCCAACTCTTCAGAACTAACCGTTTGTCCCGTAGCGGCCTTGACCAACGGTGGACCTCCAATAAAAATTGTCCCTTGTTTTTTGACGATAATGGTTTCATCACACATCGCTGGAACATACGCTCCTCCAGCTGTACAAGGTCCTAAAACCACTGCTATTTGCGGAATCCCCTCCGCAGACATGCGTGCCTGATTATAAAAAAATCGCCCAAAATCATTTCTGTCAGGAAACACCTTGGCTTGGTCTGGAAGAAAAACACCTCCCGAATCAACCAAATAAACACACGGCAAATTATTCTCTTGTGCCACCTGTTGTGCTCGTAAATGTTTTTTTATTGTAATATCAATGTATGTTCCCCCTTTGACTGTCGCATCGTTAGCAATAACAACAATTTCTTTTCCGTGCATCGTTGCTATCCCCGTAATTATCCCCGCCGAAGGAAAGGCATTGTCCTTAATACCACCTCCCGCCATCGGTGAAAATTCTAAAAAATCAGTGCCTTTGTCTAACAACTCTTCTATTCGCTGACGAACAAGCAACTTCCCTTCGGCAGTATGTTTTTCTCGGTAAGCTAACGCTCCTCCTTCTTTCACCTTATCCATCTTTTGATGAAAATCAGCCAATAAAACTTCATACTCTTTCACCCTTTTTACAAAGTCTGGGTGCGTTACGTCTATGTGAGAAATTATCTTATCCAAAATTAAAAAAAGTTAGTCTTTAATTAAACACGAAGAAAAAAGGGGAAAGTTGTCTTTTACACCTATTTAACTTTATCATTCATCTGTAGAACACCTATTAAACCACATAAAACTACTCTTTTAAAGGTTTTATCACTATATTAGTATTGTGTTTAAAATTAGTGCTTTTAAATCACTGTTTATTAAATGGTTCACTACCCATCATTGTTTGTAACATCACCAAAAAACCTATGAAGGCATTTATTTTTGCTCTCTCTTGTTTATTTACCTCGTTGGCTTATTCGCAAAAGGTTCATCCTAGATTCTCGGACCCTCACTTGCAATACATCAGTGACACAAAAACAACAACGTCTAAAGACCTTGCTTGTCCTGTTCATAACCATATTGAGATTTTCAACAAAAACTACGATACGTTGTTTATTATTGACAAATACGGTCAGCACATTTTTGAGATGAAAAGCAATACAAAAAGACATGCTCTTATTGATATCGAAACAAATACTTGGCGAAATGGCTCATACGAAATTATAGCCATTAAAAATGAACTCGCCTTTCATCAAAAAATCGTAAAGATTTAAAAAAATAAACCACATAAAAAAAGCCTATTCTAAAATTTTAGAATAGGCTTTTTTATGTGGTAACCAAAATCTACTTTAACATTGAAAGTAAATCAGCCACTCTTTGTTTCAATTCTTTTCTGTCAATAATAAAATCTAAGAAACCATGTTCTTCAACAAACTCAGCACTTTGAAAACCTTCAGGTAAATCTCTACCAATTGTTTCTTTCACTACTCTCGGGCCAGCGAAAGCAATTAATGCACCAGGCTCAGAAATATTAAAATCACCTAACATGGCATAAGAAGCTGTAACTCCTCCCGTTGTTGGGTCAGTTAAAAATGATATATAAGGTATTTTAGCTTCAGCTAATAACGCCAACCTCGCTGAAGTTTTAGCCATTTGCATCAATGAATAACCTGCCTCCATCATTCTTGCTCCTCCTGATTTTGAAATCATCATAAAAGGAATTTTGTTTTCTCTTGCGTGGTCAATTGCACGAGCAATTTTCTCTCCTACAACAGAACCCATAGACCCTCCGATAAATTTAAAATCCATCGCTGATATAACAATATCCAAACCGTGGATTTTCCCTACGCCAGTTCTTACAGCATCTTTCAAATTTGTTTTCGCTTGCGTTGCCTTTATTCTATCTGGGTATTTTTTTGTATCTACAAATGACAATGGATTCCCTGAAACAAGGTTTTCATCTAATTCAATAAACTTGTTATCATCAAACAACAAGGCAAAGTATTCAGCAGAACTGATACGGTCATGGTAATTACAACTCGGACATGTATGTGCATTGACTACATGTTCTTTTGCCTGAACGATTTTTTTACACTCAGGACATTGGTGCCAAATACCATCCGGAGCTTCTTTTTTCATTTCAGTAGGGGTATTAATCCCTTTCTCTGTTCTTTTAAACCAAGTCATATTTTTATTATTTTTTAGCTAGAAGTGAATATTACCTATTAACTAATTTTATTTAATAAATCCTTTTTTCTTTAAGATGCTATCCAAGAATTTAATCTCATTTTGATTATTAAATACCTTGTGTGGCAAATGTATAAATTGTGCTCTTGAAAGTGTAAACAAGAAATCGTCCTCTCTGCTTTCTGCTTTTTTAATCGTATCCCAATTCACAGGCATTCCTTGTTTTGGGTTTAATTTTATCATTATTGACTTACTTGTAATCTCATAAGACAGCTTTTCAAACAACATCTTGTATTGCTCTAAGTTACTTATCCCCGTAAATTGTATCCACCAAAAAGCAACATACAGCACAGTCAAAACAACAGCAGCTACTGACCACCAGATAGACCCTAAAACGATAGACAACATCGAAATAGCAACAGGTATCAAAAACACCCACCACAAATCAATCATCACGTTTTTCATTGCCATAGTTCGGTATAAACTAGGATCTAATTTGTATTTTTTTGTTTTGATTATCATTATCTATATACTTTTAATCACTAAACTTAAATCTAAACTCGTGTAAGAATGTGTTAATGCTCCTGCCGAGATGAAATCAACACCTGTCTGAGCAACACCATTTATTGTTGCTAAAGTGATCCCTCCAGAAGCTTCTATTTCCATTTTATCTCCTACCAAAGCAACAGCTTCTGTCATTTGTGCATTTGTCATGTTATCTAACATGATACGCTGTACACCTTGACATTTCAAAAGTTGTTTTACCTCGTTTAGGTCACGCGTTTCCACTTCTACTCCTATTGTAAGGTTTTTTTCTTTTTTATAAAGATTGACATTTTTCACAGCCTGCTCAATACCTCCAGCACAATCAATATGATTATCTTTCAACATAATCATATCAGCAAGGTTGTAACGGTGATTTTGTCCTCCACCAATAATTACAGCCCATTTTTCAAACGGTCTGAAATTAGGCGTTGTTTTTCTCGTGTCTAAAACCTTTGCTTTCGTTCCTTTTACCGCCTCAACATATTTGTTTGTTAATGTCGCTATTCCCGACATACGTTGCATACAGTTCAAAACTAAGCGTTCCGCTTTTAAGATAGACCTCGAATTACCCGTAATCTCCATTACGATATCCTTCTTTTTAATTGGCTGTCCGTCTCTCGTTTTTGTATCAAAACGCAAGGTATCGTCAACTAAAAGAAAAATTCTTTCTGCCAAGCTAATACCCGCAATGATTCCATCATCTTTAGCTACTAAAATGGCAGTCGAAACATCTCCTTCAGGGATACACGACAAACTCGAATGATCGCCTTCTCCAACATCTTCGCTTAACGCTAATCGGACAAAACTATTAATTGTTATTTCTGATAGATATTCTAAACTCACGGTACAAAGATAAAAAAGTAGTTACAATAAATAAAGGTTTTTAACATCTTGATTGAATTTAAAAATAATACCTCATCAAAACACACTGTAATGACCAGTTAAACAACTGATTAACAAGATTTTTTCTATGAAAAAAGTTCCAGTAATTTATTCAGGAGTAAATTTAATTGTATCAACAAGCAGTTTAGTACCATGAACCTTAAATTTCACGACAACCAAAAAGGTCATACCGTCCAATGATTCATAAAAAGCAATCGCATATTTAGCTCCCCCAGGGGATACTCCTACATGATTATACGTAAATTTTTTTGGCGGATGCTTCACAAAGAAATCTTTCAAAATAAAGCTTACTTGTCCTTTACTTGTAGTTTCTTCGTATTTATCCGTTTCAATTTCCACAAAATCGCTACACAACTCAGTAACACCTTTGTAGTTTGCAGCCTCTACATTTGCCTTAAACTGTGCCGTAACATTGTCCTGTGCAAATGAATAACCCAAAGAGGCTATCAAAAAGAATACGCTATATATAAATTTATTTATCATTACTTAATTACACTACAAATAGTAAGCCAATTATTCTATTTTTAATAAAAAATAGATTGTACCGCTTGAACATCAAATAAAGCCATATTCAAATTAAGCATTAACTCAACCGTACTCCCTACTTTTCTCACACCTTTTGCGTCAATAGGTAATTCGTATGCCAAGCCAGCAGTAAGTAAATCACTCATCTTTAATTGTCCCATCAAAGCAACGGTATGGAAAGACCTCACCGAGACCCCTAACCAAATTTTCTCTTTCAATAAGAGACTCGTATTCAAATCATAGCCCAATTTCGTTCCTTCCTCGTAATGAATCAATACAGAGGGCTTGAGTTTAATCGCACTTTTTAAATGAAACACATACCCACCTGTTAGTAAAAAGTTTTTATTAAGTTTCAACCCAGTATTATTCGTAAGCTCTGTTTTAAGAGTAGTTCTGAAAAGCCTCGGTACAGACAGACCTACAAATACTTTTTTTGTAGTCCATAAAACACCAGTCCCTATCGTTGGACGTGTCTTACTATACACCCCATTTTCATCTCCAATAAAGTTGGGATCAGCTTCTTCTCCTGGTTTAAAATCTAAATCCGAATAATCATAAGACGTATTTAAAACACCTCCTTGTAAACCAAAAGACAAATTTTTCTCTCCTCCTAACTCTATTTTGTAAGAGCCTATTGCTTTAAATTCATTCGATTTTCTTATCCCTATCTTATCACTAACCAAACTAAAACCAAGACCAATATTGTTTTTAGGAATAGTCGTACTCCCACTCAACGTGAAGGTTTTCGGGCTTTGCCCTCCAAAGCCTGTCCATTGATTTCTGAAAACAGCATAAACCGAAGCCATATCATGCACACCTGCATAAGCTGGATTAATAATTAATGGATTAAACATATACTGACCATACACAGGGTCATTTTGCCCAAAAACAGGCAATAAAACAATCCCTAAAAAAAGTGTTATTAAAATTCTTTTCATACTTACAAATATAACAATATTATAAAAAGATTAGCTGAACTAATTCTTTCTTTATCAACAAAATAAACGAAAGGTAAAATATAAAAGACATTTCAAATGGATATATTATATAATTTCCTGTTAATTATTTTTAATTCAACAAAATAAAAGTACCTTTGTTTCGCAAATAGCAACACCAAAAATTCTATTTGCAAATGTCACTAGATACTACAAAATTCCTATACGAAGCACTGACTTATGACGACGTGCTTTTGTTACCTGCCTACTCGGATATTTTACCCCGAGACACGACTACCAAGACACAATTGACAAAAAACATCTCGCTAAACATCCCTTTAGTTTCCGCTGCAATGGATACTGTTTCGGAATACCAATTAGCAATTTCGATGGCTCAATTAGGTGGTTTAGCTTTCATTCACAAAAACATGTCTATTGAAAAACAGGCAAACCAAGTTCGTCGTGTAAAACGCTCGGAGAGTGGAATGATTCAAGACCCTATTACCTTAACTGAAGACGCTACTTGCGAAGACGCCTTAAGGTTGATGGCAGATTATAAAATTGGAGGTATTCCAATTATTGACGCTAAGGGTTATTTAATTGGCATCATCACCAACCGTGATTTACGTTTCCAAAAAAACATACAACGAGCAGTTAAAGAAGTAATGACGACTAAAAACATCATTACTGCAAAAGAAGGTTGTACGCTAAATGAAGCGGAAAGCATTCTTCAAGAATACAAGATAGAGAAATTACCTATCGTTGAGGACGACAATAAATTAATTGGACTCATTACGTATAGAGATATTATTAAAAAGAAGGATTACCCAAACTCTTGCAAAGACCAATTTGGACGCTTGAGAGTTGGTGCTGCTGTTGGAGTTACTGCAGACATCCTAGATAGAGTAGAAGCATTAAAAACTGCGGGGGTAGATGTCATCAGTATTGACACCGCTCACGGACACAGTAAAGGAGTTATTGATACACTCAAAAAAGTAAAAGCTAAATACCCTAACTTAGACGTTATCGTTGGTAATATTGCCACAGGTGACGCTGCAAAAGCCTTGGCTGATGCTGGTGCTGATGCTGTAAAAGTAGGTGTTGGACCTGGTAGTATTTGCACAACTCGAATCATTGCAGGTGTAGGAATGCCTCAATTAACAGCTGTATACGAAGCGAGCAAAGCATTAAAAGGGACAGGTGTACCTGTTATTGCTGATGGAGGAATCCGTTTCTCTGGAGATATTGTTAAAGCAATTGCTGGTGGAGGAAGTACTGTAATGGTAGGTTCTTTGTTAGCAGGAACAGAAGAAGCTCCTGGAGAAGTAATTATTTACGAAGGTAGAAAATACAAAGTATATAGAGGAATGGGCTCTTTAGAGGCGATGGAAGACGGTTCGAAAGACAGGTATTTCCAAGCTTCAGAAGCAGATACTAAGAAACTAGTTCCCGAAGGAATTGTCGGAAGAATCCCTTTCACAGGTTCTGTAGAAGAGGTAATCTACCAATTAGTTGGCGGATTAAAAGCAGGAATGGGATACTGCGGAACAGGCAGTATAGAGCAATTAAAGGAAGCTAAATTTGTTAAAATAACGAGTGCTGGTGCATCAGAAAGCCACCCTCACGATATTCAAATAACAAGAGAAGCCCCTAATTACAGTAGAGGGTAATTTCAACTTCTTCAAAAACAAAAAAGGGTCATAATAAAAATATTATGACCCTTTTTTTCGACCATTATTTATTTTTCTCACAAGCTAAAGCAGAAAGAATACAATTTATCAACAGAGTATTGTACTATTCAACTTTTTTTGTCGTAAACTTGTAGATTGATACCAAATTGACAACCATGATTAAAAATATTATCCTTTTATCAGTTTTAGTAGCTGTACTTTTTTCTTGCAAGACAAAAGAACACACCATTGTTAAAATTGGAGACTCTTCGGTTGACACCAAAGAGTTTAAGTATATTTACGAAAAAAATCACGCAAAAGATCACGACAGATACAGCAAAGAAAGTTTAGACACCTATTTAAACCTCTTTGTTAATTACCGTTTAAAAGTTTTAGAAGCTGAATCTTTAAAATTAGATTCTACTCCTATTTTTCAAACAGAGTTAAATGGTTATAAAAAACAGTTAGCAAAACCTTACTTCACAGACAATTTACTAACTGAAAAATTGGCTTTAGAGGCATACAAAAGAAGTAAAACAGCTATTAAAGCTCGCCATATACTAATAAAGGTAGATGAGACGGCTTCTCCTGAAGATACAGCTTACGCTTACAAAAGAATTTCCGCTATTAAAGATACTATTTTAAAAGGTGCTAATTTCGGTAATATTGCCTATAAGCTATCACAAGATCCTTCTGCACAAAGCCCTGCGGGTAGTAATGGACACCAAGGAGACCTTGGTTATTTCTCTGCTCTACGTATGGTCTACGCTTTTGAAAATGCCGCTTTCGATACAAAGGAAGGAGAAATTTCTAAAATAATCCGTACTAAGTTTGGTTACCATATCCTTCAAGTGCAAGACATTATCACGATGGACTACCAAGCTAAAGTAGCTCACATTATGATTAAAGCTGCCAATGGACTCACGAAAGAAGATGCTGCCTTAAGAAAAGAACAAGCATTATCTCTTTATATGAAACTACAAACAGGTGCAGATTGGAACAAAACGTGCCAAGAAAACACAGAACATAACAACAGTAAAAAACAAAATGGAGAGTTATCAGCCTTTACAATCGGTGGTTCTTTAGGCTTACCTGCGTTTGAATTGGCTGCTTACCGCCTCCAAAACATTGGTGATATTAGTCAGCCTGTAAAAACAGCTTACGGATGGCACATCATAAGATTATTAGAAAAAGTACCTTTCCCTTCTTTTGATAATATAAAAGATGAATATGTAGCTAAAATAAAAAGAGACGCACGTTCTCAACAAAACAAAGGTGCTCTAATCAAAAGGCTGAAAACTGAAAATTCTTTCAAAGAAAGTTCTGAAAATAATTCTATTTTAAGAGAACTAACAAATAACGAATTAGTTTCTCATAAATGGAATATTGAGAAATTCACTAACCTTTTAGAAAAACCATTATTCAGTATAGGAAAAACCAATTTCAAAGTCTATGATTTCGGACAATATATTGAATCAAACCAAAGGAAAGTAAAAGTTGGTTCGAAAGAATACATGATGAAAACCTTATATTCTAATTTCGTTTACCAATCTTTAATTTCCTACGAAGAAGCTCAGCTTCCTACTAAACATTTTGATTACAAGATGCTTGTTCAAGAGTTTCATGATGGTATTTTAATTTATGACTTAATGAAAACCAACATTTGGGATAAAGCGAACAAAGACACTTCTGGGCTTCGTTCTTTCTTTGAAGCAAACAAATACAACTACTCTGCTCCTGATCAAATTATAGGTGATATATATACTGTAAAAGACATTCAAAAAATGCCTTATATCAAAAGAGACCTAGAAAGAGGTTATTCCTCTGATAGTATTTTGAAAAAATACAATACAAACAGTACAACACTCGTTACGGTAGTGAAAGGTGCTTTCAAAAGAGACGGATCACCAGTAGTCAAAGCGGCACAATGGAACACAAAACACAGAGTCGAAATGTACGAGGTAGAAGGAATCGATTATATTATTGTGAAAAACAACATCAGGTTAAATGACAGCTATAAACTTAAGGAAATAAAAGGTCGAGTAGTTGCTGATTACCAAAAAGAATTGGAGAAGAACTTTATTGCAGGATTAAAAAGCAAATACCCTGTAGAAGTAGATAAAAAAGAATACAAAAAACTAATTAAATACTAAGCTGTTGAAACAACTAATTTTTACACTTACACTATTGAGTACTTTATTCATAAGTGCTCAAAATACACCTAACGGTCAGACAATAGAGAAAATCATTGCCAAGGTTGATAATGAAATTGTGCTTTTGTCTGAGTTAGAAAAAACATATATTCAATACAAACACTCTGGAGCACCCAACTCTCCCAACTTAAAATGTAAGGTTTTAGAGTCACTTCTTATTAACAAGCTATTGGTAGCTAAAGCATCGATAGACTCTGTAACTGTTGAAACTGATGTAATCAATAGAGAACTAGATAGACGTATGAAGTATATCTTGTCTCAATTTGGAGGAGATGAAGAAGAGTTAAAAAAAGCCTACGGGAAAACAAGTACTCAATTAAAAACAGAATTAAGACCTCAAATAAAAGAGCAAATGCTTGTACAAAGAATGCAAGCTAAAATAACAGGAGACATAAAGATGACTCCTAAGGAAATACAGGGGTATTTCGATAAGATACCCAAAGACAGTTTACCTTTTATATCAACAGAAGTTGAAATCGCACAAGTAGTACGCTACCCAAAGACATCTGAAAGACAAAAAGCTGATGTTAGCAATCAATTGGCTGAGATAAAAAAAAGGGTAGAGAACGGTGAAGACTTTTGTAAACTAGCATCTATTTACTCGGAAGATCCTGGCTCTAAAAACGTCTGTGGACAATTAGGGTATAGAAAAAGAGGTGAGTTAGTACCTGAATTTGAAGCTACTGCTTTAAGTATGAATCCAGGTGAAATATCAGAACCTATAAAATCGCAATTTGGTTACCATCTCATTCAATTAATTGACCGAAGAGGTAATGAATACGCAGCACGACACATTTTAATTACAGTAAAAACAGGCGAAGAAAACTACACCCAGTCCTTAAACTTACTTGACAGCCTTCGATCACAAGTATTAGCCAATGATTCGATAGACTTCAACCATGTTGCTCATAAGTTCAACGAAGATAAAGCCTCTAAAAATATGGGCAATAGAATAACTGACAACAATGGAAACACGCGTGTTTCGGCAGAGAACCTAGGTCCAAATCTTTATTTTATTATAGACGGAATGAAAGAAGGTGAAATATCAAAGCCCATGAAATTCCAAACTACGGAAGGGAAAACAGCTGTACGTATCATTCAACTAATCTCAAAAAAAGCACCACACGTTGCTAATTTAGAAGATGATTATAAAAAGATAAGTCTGGCAGGTATCGAGTCAAAGAAAGCAAAGACACTTGATAACTGGTTTAAAAAAACACTACCTGAAGTTTACATCTCTATCGACAAGAAATACCAAGGTTGTAAGGTTCTTCAAATAGATAAACGATGAGCGAATTTTCTAACGAAGTAGAAGAAGCTAAATCTTTACAACAAGCGTATAAAGATTTAGCAAAAGAAATTAGTAAAAAAATAGTAGGGCAAGAAGACGTCGTTCGCCTAGTAATTACATCCATTTTTTGTAACGGACACAGTTTACTTGTTGGAGTCCCTGGTTTAGCGAAAACTTTATTAGTTAATACACTCTCAGAAGCGATGCGACTGAGTTTTAACAGAATCCAATTCACCCCTGACTTGATGCCTTCAGACATACTTGGAGCGGAAATGTTAGACGCGAACAGAAAGTTTATTTTCTCGAAAGGTCCAATTTTCGCCAACATTATTTTAGCAGATGAAATCAACAGGACACCTCCAAAAACTCAAGCGGCTCTCTTAGAGGCTATGCAAGAAAAAACGGTTACGGTGGCCGGAGACAACTTCAAATTACCAAAACCTTTCTTTGTATTAGCTACTCAAAACCCGATAGAACAAGAAGGCACTTACCCTTTACCTGAAGCGCAACTTGATCGATTTATGTTTAACATTTTGTTAGACTACCCTTCTTTTGAAGATGAGTTGCAAATCATAAAAAATACGACAGGAAATACGGTCACAGAAATTAATGCAATTATTTCGGCTGACGACATTATCAAGTTTCAAGAGCTTGTAAAAAAAGTACCTGTTACTGATAACGTTTTAGAATACGCTGTACGACTAGTACAAAAAACAAGACCTAACACAAATAATGCTGCTGAAATAACTAACGAATTTATAGAATGGGGTGCAGGACCAAGAGCAGCTCAATTCTTAATTTTAGGAGCAAAATGTAATGCTTTATTAAACGGGAAATTCTCTCCCGATATCGAAGACGTTCAGGAATTGGCAATTCCTATTTTGAGGCATCGTTTAATGAAAAATTTCAAGGCCGAAGCTGAAGGGCTATCAATTGAAGACATTATTAAAAAACTACTCTAACTGAACGTTAGATAACAAAAAAAGCCTGATTTCACTTAGAAATCAGGCTTTTTTTGTTAGTTATGGGTAAGGTTAAACCGTAACCATCCAATTCATATCATCCTCTACCTGACCAAGTTTCAACTTGTACAAGTATTCACTTACTCTTTTAGAGAATTCACGACCTTCTACAGGTGGTAAGTCATAATCTTTACCATTTTCACCAATAGTAACTATTTCGTGAATAGTTACTGCTGTACCTGTTCCAAAAGCACCGTCCAAACGTCCTTCTTGAATCGCTGTTAATACTTCTTGAACGGCGATTTTACGTTCTTCAATTTTGTATCCCCATTTCTTTGCTAAAGCGATTACACTTTTACGTGTGATGCCGTCTAAAATAGACGTTGATAATTTAGGCGTGACAAGTATTCCTTCTATTTGAAAAACTACATTCATAGTTCCTGCCTCTTCAATATATTTATGCTCCTTACTATCTGTCCAAAGCACTTGAGTATAACCTTCTTCTAAAGCTTTTTTTGCGGGTAATAACGACGCGGCATAGTTCCCCCCAGATTTAGCAAAGCCAATTCCTCCTTCTGCTGCACGTACAAACTCTGTTTCGATTTTCAATCTTACAGAGTCCGCGTAATAAACAGATGCTGGAGAAGTAAATATGATAAACTTATACGATTTTGATGGAATTACCCCCAAACTCTCGTCTGTTGCAAACATAAACGGACGAATATAAAGTGAGTTACCTTCTTTATCAGAAACCCAATCTTTATCTACAGTTATTAATTGCTTTAATGCTTCTAAAAAAATATTTTCATCAACTACAGGCATACACAAACGTTCTGCAGAAATATTAAAACGACGAATATGTTCCTCTGGGCGAAAAAGTTTAATCGCTCCTGTTTCTGGAAATTTATATGCTTTCAATCCTTCAAAAACAGATTGCCCATAATGAAACACTGCCAAATTTGGTTCATAAGAGAAAGGTTGGTAAGGTATTATTTCTGGAATACTCCACTGACCATCAATATAATCCATCACAAACATATGATCACTATGTGTTTTACCAAAGACCAAATTGTCAAAGTCTGTTTCATTCAACTTTGGCTGATTTGTTCGAGTAATTTTAATGTCCATTGTGTTTGTGTTTTATTTTAAGCACGTAAAGATAAAAAAAACTACTCTCTTATTAAACTGTTCGACGTGAATTGTTACACCTTAATTTATTATTTTTTATTTATCACTCCTTTTTCAAAACCTAAAAGCAGTTTTTACTCGTAAACAATCAAGCTATTTATTGTTCATTAAATTGTACTTATGCTCGAACAAATCATCTTTATAGATATTGAAACAGTACCTATTTTCCATCACTACAAAGAAATGTCAAAAGAGATGCAAACATTATGGAACAAAAAAGCAGATAGAATCAATCCTTCTTCTCAAGATCACGCTAAAACCTATCAAGAGAAAGCAGGTATCTATGCAGAGTTTGGTAAAATAATAGTTATTGGCTTAGGTTATTTCAAAAAAAAAGAGAACTCTTTAACTTTTAGAATGAAAGCACTAAAAAATAATAATGAAAAAGATTTATTAGAAGAGTTTAATCAATTATTAACCGATAAATTCTCCTCTAAAGCATACCGTTTTTGCGCACACAATGGCAAAGAATTCGATTACCCTTACCTCTGTCGGCGTATGCTTATCAATCAAATGGAAATACCTACCTTATTAGAAATAAGAGGAAAAAAACCATGGGAAATCAATCATCTTGACACATTGGAATTATGGAAATTTGGTGACTATAAGCATTATACTTCACTTGATTTACTTTGTTCGGTTTTAAATGTACCAACAAGTAAAACGACTATCGACGGAAGTAAAGTTGCTGAGAAATACTACAAAGAAAATGCACTAACCGAAATCGCCGAATACTGCCTTCGTGACGTACTTGCTACCGCACGTGTTTATCAACGACTTACAAACAACAGTATTATCGAAGAAAAAAATATCCACACTTTTCACCTACGTTGAAAGGCTAAGTACTTGTTTTTTATGTATATTGTTCGTTACCACAACAATCGTTACATGAGATATTTGTTTTACACCTTATTTTTCTTTTTACTAAACAGCTCCTTTTCTGTATTGGCACAGGAGGAGATTATTATTAACGAAAAATTTGAGTCTATCGAATTAGAGCCGTACTTCTTTTATTCCCCTAAAGAAAATTTAACAGCTCAAAACATTAGCACTAAAGATTTTATTGTGCTACCAAAGGACTTAGATATTCAAAATAAACTTAAAAAAACCACGTGGTTTAAGTTTAAGTTAAGTAACAAAACCAACAACATAAAAGACCTTACTTTTACTATTGGAAACATACATTTTAGAAACTACGCACTTTATAAAGAAAACAAAAAATCCACTTTTCTTCTTTTTAAATTTACAAAAGACAAAGTATCAAAAACTCATAATTTTTATCTTTCACCTAACGAAGATGCTATATTTTACTTAAAAGCACAACACACAAGTATCAACTATCGTTTCAAGCCTTTGCTTTCTTCAACAAATTCATACACACAAAAAGCGTTTAATAAAAACCTGATAAGCACATCTTTTTATGGAGCCGGTTTGTTTCTGTTTGTATTTAACCTGATTTTATTCTTTTATTTTAAAGAAACATACCTCTTATTTTATGCTTTGTACATCTTTTTTTATACTGCATTCTCTAGTATTTACGAAGGTCTTTTTGAAACCACCCTCTTCCTAAACCATCGGCAAATTGGTAACATTATTACAATCAGTTTTATTTTACTTTCTTATGTCTTTACAACTCTATTTCTAACCAAGTTTTTAAACACTAAAAAGCACTTACCCAAATTACACAAGGCCTCTCGTGTATTAATTATAAGTTTAACATTATTGGTTCTTCTCAATTTCACTTCTCCAATAGACCACATCCTCAATGAGCTAATTATGTTACCTAGCTTTATTTCAATGCTATTCATATTAACACTAACCATCGTGTCGGTAAATCGTAAAATTCATTTAGCTAAAATGGTACTTTACTCTTACGTTTGGCTGATTAGCTGCGGGATTCTGTCATTACTATTAATCTACAATATCACCCCCCTAACTATTAATGGTGATATTTTCTTGAAGATTGGTTTACTTGGAGAACTTATCATCTTAACATTCGCAATTATCATTTACTTATTTGAGACCAACAACCAACTAAAAGGTCGTGTGAAAGACGAACTTAAAAAATCGTATGCGATGAACAAGCAGTTGGAAGAGAAACAAACCCAACTCAAACACCTTTCGGGTATCAAAGATCGGTTTTTAGTCAATATTAGTCACGAAATAAGAACGCCTCTCAATGCCATTTTGGGAACAACAACCTTACTAAATACCCAGAACCTACCCGATAGTATTAATCACCACGTAACTACAATCAAGACGGCAGGAGCGAATCTTATGGGGATTATTGACGATATTTTGAGCTTTAAAATATTAACCAAAGACGAAATAAACATCAACATTTCAACATTCAACATCTCCGAGGAATTAGAGAAAATTTGTCTCTTACATAAAGAAAAAATCACGGCTAAATCACTCTTTTTTGATTTTTACAATCTCCTTGATTATCCCGACATTCGTCATAAAGGTGATTTACAAAAAATCCTTAAATCTGTAAACATATTACTTGATAACGCACTCAAATACACACAAAAAGGAAATATTGAAATCACCTTATCTTCAATAGAGGTTAGCCCAAACAGTGACGCAATAAAAATAATAGTAAAAGACACTGGGAAAGGAGTTAAGCAAAGTCAAAAAGAGCATATTTTCAAAAGTTTCGCACAAGAAAACGAAGAATACACAAGAGAGTTTGGAGGCTTAGGTATGGGGTTAGCCGTTTTTGATAAAATCATAGGAAAACTCAATGGAGAAATTATTTTTGAAAGTAAACAAGATCAAGGCAGTACCTTTGGTTTCACACTACCTTTAGATAAAATAGGCTCACTAAATAACGCCAAAAAAGAAGAGAACAAACCTCTTCTAACTAATGAAGTGAAAATTTTATTGGTTGAAGACGACCGTATAAACCAATTAATAGCAACGCAATTTCTTGAAAAAACAAACAGAAAAACCAAGATAATGATTGCTAACAACGGTAAAGAGGCAGTTACTCAATTAGAGAACGAAGTCATTGACATTATTTTCATGGACTTACAGATGCCCGTGATGAACGGCTACGAAGCCACAGAAATCATTCGTAACCTAACTCATAAGAAAAAGAAAAAGACACCCATCATCGCACTTACTGCTCATACGCAAAATAGTGAGCGTATCAAATGCCAGTCTTACGGGATGAACGGTTTCGTGTCTAAACCTTACACTATCAAAGATTTGGAGCACGTGATCACATTACACATTCAATAAATCACCTATTCAATATACTATGAGCAACTAGATGCGCCGTCGAAAAGCACCCTTGCAATAAAAAGCCTCCTGTTGGAGCGTCCCAATCAATCATCTCTCCTGCTACAAAAAAATCTGATCGTTTTTTTAGCGAAAAATCTTCGTTAACCCCCTCCAATGCCACACCTCCAACTGTAGATATTGCCTCATCAATTGGACGTAAACTGTCAATAGGCACAACTAACTTTTTTAATTTCTCAATAAACATTTTTGTATTAACAAACTCTTCTTTGGTTGTATAAGCTTTCAAAACTGCCATTTGGGGTTTACTTAAACGAAAAACACGCTCGTAATCCTTTGTTTTCATTCCTTTAAACAACTTATCATTTAACTGTTTAAGATTGTTCGTAGGCTTAAAGTCTATCTCTAATAACGGTGTATTTCCTTTATTCAATTCCTTTCTGACCTCAGGTACTATCGGATAGATTGCATTACCTTCCAAACCATATGCTGTCAACAAAACTTCGCCTACAACGGTTTTTTCGTTCAAGGTCACACTAATATTCTTCAACGGTTTTCCCTCATGGTAACGCAACAGTTCTTTTTCCCAAGAGACATTTACGCCACAGTTTGATGACTGGAACGGTTTACATATTACTCCTAACTCTTCAAAAGAAGACAACCAATTACCATCCGAACCTGTTTGTTTCCATGACGCTCCTCCCATAGCAAAAACCACAAAATCAGTAGTTAAACTATATTCTTTATCTTTATTTTTTATAATTAAGTTTTGTATTTTATCAAACCCCACAAACTGATGGTTCGTCTTGATCTCTACTCTTTTTTTTGATAAACTTAACCGTATTGCATCCAACACTTCAATAGGCTTCACTCCTTTTTCAGGAAAAACACGACCACTACTGCCTACATAAGTTACTACACCTAAATCACTCAACCAATCACGGGTTTTGACAGACCCAAAACCAGCTATTGCTTTTTTTAAAAAGTTCTCAGAAGAATATTTAGCCATTAAATCTTTTCCATCTAAACTATTGGTCAAATTGAAACCTCCTTTACCTGCTACTAAAAATTTTCGACCTATACTTTTTTCTTTTTCGTAAATAGTGACCTCACAAGCATCTCCTAAAAAATACGCCAAGACTAAACTCGATGCTCCCCCTCCTATTATCGCTACTTTTTTCATCACTGCAAGTTAAGTGCATTGTTTTGTAAATAAAAATAGACCTCTGCTATTTACCAAAGACAAAACACCTACGATAATACTATTCCATATAGGTTTTGACTATTCAATTTTAGACTTCTACCTGCTTTCCTCTTTTTTTATTCATTTTCTCCTATTGTCGATAACTTCTCCTCTATTATTCTACTGTTTTTTGTATCTTTGCGTCTTCAAATAATTCTGAATTATGATTCTTTTCTTCGTTCACAAATCAGGGGACAAAACTTACACTGTTCATTCGAGCACAAAACTTAATAAAGAAAACACAACTAAGTTGGAGTGGCTTTTAGAGGGTAAGGCTTCTAGCGCAACTACTTTAGATGGTTTTTATTTAGGACCTCGTAAAGAAATGATAACACCTTGGAGTACTAATGCTGTGGAAATCACACAGAATATGGCTATCGAGGGTATCATCAGAATTGAAGAATTTGTTAAGGTTGCTGACGAAAAAGTCTTGTATGACTCAATGTTAAAACAACTTTACACGGGACTTACGCAAGAAAGTTTTATTATCGATCAAGAACCTGAACCTGTTTTGTTTGTTGATGATATCTCGGCTTACAATGCACAAGAAGGATTGGCTTTAAATAGTAATGAAGTCAAATACTTGGATGATTTGGCTATCAAACTAGGTAGAAAGCTGACTGATTCAGAGGTTTTTGGGTTTTCTCAAGTAAACTCTGAGCATTGCCGTCACAAAATATTTAATGGTACGTTTATCATTGATGGAGAAGAAAAAGAACATTCGCTTTTCAAATTAATTAGAAAAACGACAGAAGAGAATAAAAACAAAGTAGTTTCTGCTTATAAGGATAACGTGGCATTTGTTGCTGGTCCTAAAATTGAGCAATTTGCTCCTGCTACACAAAACAAAGGAGACTTTTTCGAAACTAAAAAAATTGATAGTGTAATTTCTGTAAAAGCAGAAACACACAATTTCCCTACAACTGTTGAGCCTTTTAACGGTGCTGCAACTGGTGCGGGTGGAGAAATCAGAGACCGTATGGCTGGAGGAAAGGCTTCAATGCCTTTAGCTGGTACAGCGGTTTACATGACTTCTTATTCAAGATTAGAAGACAACAGACCTTGGGAAGAAGCAACGGAGGCACGTCCTTGGTTGTACCAAACACCTATGGACATTTTAATCAAAGCGTCAAATGGAGCTTCTGATTTTGGAAATAAATTTGGTCAGCCAATGATTGCTGGTTCGGTTTTAACTTTCGAACACAACGAAAACGACAAAATGTACGGTTTCGATAAAGTAATTATGCTTGCTGGTGGTGTTGGTTATGGTCGTTTAGAAGACGCACTAAAAGCTACGCCTAAAAAAGGCGACAAAGTGGTTGTTCTTGGTGGAGATAATTACAGAATTGGAATGGGTGGTTCGGCTGTCTCTTCAGTTGCAACTGGTGAGTTTAATTCTGGAATTGAATTAAACGCTGTACAACGTTCTAATCCTGAAATGCAAAAACGTGTGGCAAATGTTGTCCGTGCGATGTCTGAAAAAGGTGCAAACCCTATTATCTCTATCCATGATCACGGTGCTGGTGGACATTTAAACTGTCTTTCTGAATTAGTTGAAGAAGGTGGAGGAACAATTGATCTTTCAAAATTACCTGTTGGCGACCCGACTTTATCAAGTAAAGAAATAGTTGGTAACGAATCACAAGAAAGAATGGGATTGGTTATCAATGAAAAATACATTGATGAAATGATGGATCTTGCTCAAAGAGAAAGAGCCCCTATGTATGTTGTCGGAGAAATCACTGGCGATATGCAATTCAAATTTGAAGATAAAAAAACAGGGCAAAACCCTATAGATTTACAGTTAGATGATATGTTTGGAAACCCTCCAAAAACTATCATGAGAGATAAAACAATCCCTGCTAATTTCGCTGCTGTAAAATACGATAAAGAGGCAATTCAAACTTATATAGAAGGCGTTTTACAATTAGACGCTGTTGCTTGTAAAGATTGGTTGACAAACAAAGTGGACAGATCGGTTACAGGTAAGGTTGCAGCACAACAAACTGTTGGGGAATTACAGATTCCTTTAAACAATGTTGGCGTGATGGCTTTAGATTACCGTTCGGGTAAAGGTATTGCTACCTCTATCGGTCACGCTCCTGTAAGTGCGTTGATTGACCCAAAGGCAGGTTCGCAAATGTCAATCGCCGAATCATTGACAAATATGGTTTGGGCGCCTATCCAAGACGGTATCAAAGGTGTTTCTTTGAGTGCCAACTGGATGTGGCCTTGTAACAACCCTGGCGAAGATGCTCGTCTTTATTCTGCAGTTGAAGCAACAAGTAAATTTGCTATCGAATTAGGATTGAATATCCCTACGGGAAAAGATTCTCTTTCTATGGTTCAGAAGTACAAAAACCAAACGGTTTATGCTCCTGGAACAGTAATTATTTCGGCAGGAGGTGAAGTAACTGATATTAAAAAGATTGTTGAACCTGTTTTAGTAAACGATAACAATTCGAAAATACTTTATATTGACTTCTCTTCTGACGATTTCAAACTGGGTGGTAGCTCATTTGCTCAATTAACAAACAAACTCGGTGTAGATACACCAAGTATCAAAAACTCGGCTTATTTCAAATCTGCATTTAATGCGGTACAAGAGTTGGTTGAAAAAGAATTAATTTTAGCAGGACACGATATTTCGGCAGGTGGTTTATTAACTACTTTATTAGAAATCAATTTTGCAAATACAAAAGGTGGTTTAGCTATCAACTTAGCAGATTTCACAGAGTCTGATTTGGTAAAAGTCTTATTCTCTGAAAACTCAGGAATTATTATTCAAGTAAAAGACGAAGATGCAGTAAGAAAAGTATTGACTTCGCACGGAATAAACGCAGCGACTATCGGTCAGCCACAAACGGACAGAAAAGTAGATCTTACTTTTGGCGAAACTTCTTTATCATTTGATATTGATACACTAAGAGATACTTGGTATAAAACGTCTTACTTATTCGATAAAAAACAATCTACTGCCGAGTTAGCAAAAGAGCGTTACAAAACGTATGCTAAAAACCCTATCGTTTATAAATTTAACGAGAGCTTTAAAGGTAGTTTTTCTCAATACGGCTTAACACAGGACAGAGTACCGAGTGGTTTAAAAGCAGCGATTATTCGTGAAAAAGGAGTAAATGGAGATAGAGAAATGGCTTACGCTATGTACTTAGCTGGTTTTGATGTCAAAGATATACACATGACAGATTTGATTGCTGGTAGAGAAGATTTATCAGATATCAACTTTATTGTTTTTGTTGGTGGTTTTTCTAACTCAGATGTTCTTGGTTCTGCAAAAGGCTGGGCTGGTGCTTTCCTTTACAACCCGAAAGCGAAAGTTGCTTTAGACAATTTCTTTGCTCGTGAAGACACCATGAGTTTAGGTGTTTGTAATGGTTGCCAATTAATGATGGAATTAGGCTTGATTTACCCTAAAAAATCACAAAAACCAACCATGGAACACAACAACTCAGGTAAGTTTGAATCAACCTTCTTAAGTGTTGAAGTTCCTGAAAACAACTCTATAATGATGAGTTCATTAGCTGGCAGTAAATTAGGCATCTGGGTTGCTCACGGTGAGGGTAATTTCAATTTACCCGAAGAAGAAAGTGCTTACAATATAACAATGAAGTATGCAAATTCTACTTACCCAGCCAATCCTAACGGTTCGAAATACAACACGGCAGGTTTGACTTCTGAAGATGGTCGTCACTTGGCTATGATGCCTCACTTAGAAAGAGCTATCTTTCCTTGGCAGTGTGCTACATACCCTAAAGACAAAAAACAAGATGATGTCACTCCATGGATTGAAGCATTTGTTAATGCTAAAAACTGGGTAGCTGAAAAGACAAAATAAATAAGTGTACTAATCAAAAGCCGAAGTTGGTTTCCGACTTCGGCTTTTTTTGTTTCAAATAAACAATATGCATTCAGCTTCCTATATCCCTATAGTAATAATAATCATTAATATTCTCTTTACTTACCGAGATTTAAACAATAAAAACTTTTTCGAAGAATATCTTTTTGAGATGGATAAAATACTCCTTTTTAAAGAACCTAAACGGCTTTTAACATCTGGATTCCTTCATAATGATTAGATACATCTATTTTTTAATATGTTTCCTCTTTATTTCTTTAGCTTTTCTGTAGAGCGAGCAATCGGTTATTTGTTTTTGTTTATTTAAGCAGCTTAATAGGTGGAAATTTACTTGCTCTTCTGCTACACAGAAATCACGGTGACTATAGAGCAGTCGGTGCATCTGGAGCTGTAAGTGGCATTGTTTTTTCAGCTATATTTATTGCCCCCATGAAGTGGATTAGTATTTATTTCATACCAATGCCAGCTATACTTTTTGGTATTGTTCTTAACCGATTTAAAAGTTGGACTAGTTTTCAGTTGAAAATTAGATAGAAATGATAGAAGGATTAATAGCAAATGCACGAGTTACTGCTGGAGGAAGAAAGTTTTATACTTCAGAACAAAAATCATATATTGTGTCAGAATGGGAATCATCAGGATTAACCTGTCCTGAGTTCTGTAGAAGATATGGATTTATTGCCAGTCAAATTTATAAATGGAGGAATGACGCTAAAAGAGGTGCTGTTATGGGAATTAAAAACAAGGGTGAGTTACACTCTAAAATTGAGTTAGATGTTTTAAAGAGAGAAAACGAAGAGCTAAAAAAGGCTTTAGGTGAATCTGCTTTTCACATCACTATTCTAAAAAAAAAGTTAGAACTGGACAGACTAAAAAACAAGAAGTAGAATCTTTTGCTACCGAGTTTGACACTACTTTAAATAAGATGATAGAAATACTAGGGTTACCACGTTCGACTGTTTTTTACAAAAAAAAGTCTTATCCGAAAAGGAAAAGAACTCAACGTAAAGTTGTTTCTGATAAGCTTAAAAAAGCGGTGTTAGAAATAGTTAAAAAGAAAGCTACTTACGGAGTACCACGAGTTCTAGCGATTTTAAAGCGTGATTATGGTATCTATGAAACAAAATATCTAGTTCATCGATTTATGAAAGAAGAGGGGTTGCTTATTAAAAAGAACAGAACACGAGGTAGTAATAGAGCGCATACAGGAAAGGTTTCTGTTGAAAAATCTAACACTCGTTGGGCAAGTGATATTACTTCCATAAAATGTTGGAACGGTGAGAAGTTACGAGTAGCAATTGTAATTGATTGTTGTGACCGTTCAATTATATCCTGGAAAGCAGGTGCTCACATGCAGGCTTGTGATATTGAATTGATGGTTCAAGAAGCATTGTTTAATCGATTTGGAGAGAGTTTACCTGAGAGAGATAAATTGGAACTCCTTCATGATAATGGACCTGAATACATAGAGAAAGGTTTGAGAAAACAATTAAATAAATGGGGACTAAAGGATTGTAATACCCCTACATATTCTCCACAATCAAATGGAATTTGTGAGTCGTTTAACGGCACCTTTAAAAGAGATTACGTTTATGAAAATTGCTTAGATACACCAAAAATTGTAATGGATAAATTACATGAATGGTTTGAGGATTATAATAATTATGCTCCACACTCAGCTTTAAATATGAAAACACCACAAGAATTGTATAACTTTGAAATAGCTGCTTAACTAGTCCAACTTTTTATCGGTAAGAGCAGTATTATATACACAATATATACACTGTATGGTATTAAATCACAACAAGGGAATACAGGTCACGAAGCTCACTTAGGTGGGGGTATAATCGGCATGCTTCTTACTGCCGTATGCTTACCTAATTTATTCTTAACCAATTATTACGTCTTATTAATAATCGCAATACCGTCTATTGCTTTCATTATCTTTATTATAAGAAAACCTGAAATACTATTCCTTGATAAAAGCTACAATAAGACGTTTCAGAATCGTTCGATAGAATATTTATACAACGAAAAAAGAAATGAAGAAATAACCGAAATTGATGTAGTCCTTGATAAAATCAATAAAAAAGGCATTCATAAACTAAACAAAGAAGAGAAGGAATTATTGGATACCTTTAGTAAGAAATAAACACTTCTTATTACAATCAAAGAAGTCGGTCTTATGGTATTTTATAGCTTAATTGACATAGCTAACTACTTCACCAACCTCTCTAAATAATGAAAATCAATTCCATATTCAATTTTGAGTGTTTCTATTTTAGTATTTATTTCTTTTTCATCAACTTTTTTAGTTGATTTAGATCCTACTAACAATACATTTTTACGCGTATGCTCGTTTGAGACAAATTCAAAAATCTTCGTTTGGTAATGGTTTTTCTCTAAAATCAATGCTCTAATTGTGTCTGTTACCATTTCAAATTGACGTTCTTTAAATATTCCATACTTTAACAACGGACTTGTTTGCTCCACCCCTTTGGTTTGCTGACGAATTTGTTTGTGACAACATGGTGCACAGATTATCAATGTCGAATCAGAAATAATTCCTTTAGAAATCGCATCATCCGTTGCTGTATCACAGGCATGTAAAGCAATCAAAATATCTATACGTGTACCTGTAAATTCTTCGATAGGCTTACTCTCAAAAACCAATTGGTCAAACCCACATTTACTTGCTGTTTGGTTACAAAAACTGACTAACTCTGTCCGTAACTCTATTCCTATTATAGTTGCTTTAAACCCTTTTTTATTTACTAAATAATCATACAACGCAAAGGTCAAGTACCCTTTTCCTGAGCCCATATCTACAATATTGATACGTTCTGGTAGCTCTGTATCTTTAATCAAACTTTCGATTACTTCTAAATATTTGTTGATTTGACGGTATTTGTCCGCCATTTTAGGAATCACCTCTCCTGTTTTGGTGGTTACGCCCAACAAATGTAAATACAAATCATTTACACCTGCTCGTTTCACTTTTTGTTTATCGTGTGAAGCGGTCTCCACAGCCAATAAACTTGGTTGTTTTGTTTGTAAAGATACTTTCCCTTTTTTATTTACTGAAAAAGAAAAATCATTCGTTGCTGTAAATAAAGTAGCTATTTTAAAAGTTGTTTCTATTAACTCATATAACAAAGTAATACCTTCTGAAAGGCTGTAATTTTTGACTTGGTCGTTGGTTTTGTAACGGTAAGTAAACGACAGTTTATCTTCTTTTTTAATTTGAATAAACCGAACATAGACATTCTTCAAATCGTCTTGTGACGATTTACTTAATGTCATTTTGATAAACTCGTTGTTTGATAAACTTTTTTGAAGTGCTGTCAATAATTCTCCTTTCATACAGCAAAGTTAAACCTATTTATCAAGGGCTGAGAAAGACAAGCATATATTTTGACTCCTTTTTAATGTTTTAGCTTATGATGCCCTTTATGTTCGTCTTTATTAGAGGTATCTCACAGCTGGATTTACAAAAACAACCTATCCTACCAAGTAAAACACAGCCCTCACTACTGACGATATAGACTTGTTTTTAAAAGCCTTTTTTTGCTCAACTGAATAAAAAAACAGAACAAATCATGAATTAGCCCCTTAAAGGTTCGGACATAAAAACACCGTTTAAAACCATCTAAAAAACATTGAAACGTTGTTTAGAATAGGTCATTAAACGGTATTTGTTTGTGTTGTTGGTTACTCGTGTTACTGTTTATCGCAAGTTAGAAACTTGCTCTTTATTTCGTAAAGATTAAGTTCCGCTAACGCTCAAACTTAACCCAGAGGGGAAACTACCATCTTGTATTATTCCTAGATAGAGACTTTCGTATATTCACCCATTTTCAACACAAAAAAACCAACCGTTTTATAACAGTTGGTTTCCTTTTCATTATTACTACCTAGCCTTTCTTTCGTTGGTACAAGTTAAAAACTTGCACCAGCTCATTCTTTAGTTTTCTTTCTTGCGCCAGCTGGTGCTCTTAGGCATAATCCAGTTTAGTTTAATAGACTGGACTTTTAAGCTTTTCTTTACCTAAAGGAAAAGGTTCTTGAAAAAAGAATTCATCCTCTCTTAATAAAACAGTTAATGAATCATAAAATGAATTATCTACTCTTCTGTACTCATCAAAAACCTTAAACCCCTTTCTTACTTTTTTTACTAAAAGCCCATGTTTCATATTATATAAAAAGGAACTTGATCGATCCTCATTAAAGTCTCCTGTGGTTATTAAAAATTTAAAGACTTTTAGACCTTTCTTTCCGTAATTAACATTCTTATATCTAACCAACATAAGTTCTAATTCCCCAACCTTATAGTAATCCCAGCTTTTGAAATCATTGCTTTTACTTTTAATACCATTGATTATACTATCTATTGATTTGGTTGGCAATACAATTTCATCATTAATTAAATCTATGCAACTATCAATTCTTAATTCTTGTCTATAGTTATGACCATCATCAACTAATACACTCCATGTTTTCCTACCACATTTATTGTCCTCTATACTTGAAATACAAGAAACGCATAGCAATAATAATAACGTATTTCTAATGAGTAACATCACTTCTTCTTCCATACCCCATTCCTGGTTTCATTATATTAAAATATAAATAATCATCTGAATAATCTTCTTCTGTAAATTTTTGTAACAAATCAGTTGCTTGAACCTTTTTTAAGATATTCAAACCATGTTCTTTGTATGGAGATTGATAAAATAAATTCATTTGATGATCAGGTCCCATAATTTTATACCTATCCGTTTTTTCACCATCAATAAAACGTTTTGTTTGCCAATAACCATGCAACATGGATTCATGAACTACTTCATCTACATTATCCAACGCTGCTAGTTTTCCACTATACCCAAATTGTTGCTTTGGTAAAATATTGGTAACAACTTTTAAACGTCCATTCGCTTTGACAAAAGGTGATGTCCATGGGGAATTTTGATTTTCAGGAGCGTATTTAAATACATAATCTACTCCTTGTTTACTGTTTTCTCCCTCTTTTTCTGCTTTTAAATGTAAATCAGTAATAACCTCTCCTTTTAATTCAAACCCCTTTTCTGCATATGATAATAGAAACTCTTTTCCTTCATCAGTACTTGCAAACTGTTCAAAAGCTTGAACTTTGTCCTTATGCAACAACTTTCCGTCATCATCTTTTGCATATAATTCAGAAACATCTAGCGAATCACCAAATGGATCTGTGTAGAAAATCGGATTCCCTGCAAAACAAGCATATTCACTAATAGCAGGATTAGGTTTTGGGTCTCTATTCCATCTTCTAGCTAAACGGCTATCATACTGCCAGAATGTTGCAGTATAGCTATTTCCTTCACCACTAATCTCATCGTCTTTCTCTTGACCGTTGAAGCCATACCTGTACTTTTGGCTAAAAGGGCTATAGTTCATTTGCATATTACCTCACGATAGTTACATCACCACTCACGTTTTCTTTGCCGTCTTGGTTTAGGGTAATCACATAATAGTACGTTCCGATAGGTAAGTCTTTACCGTTTCTTCTTCCGTCCCATGCCTCTGTGTATGACCCGTGGTTACTGTAAACCAATTGTCCCCAACGGTTATAAACATTCATCACCGAGTTTCTATAAGTTTCTAACCCTTCAATGTTCCACGTATCATTAAATCCATCTCCGTTTGGTGTAAACGCATTGGGTACTTTAAATGATTTCAATACATTTATCTCCGTCACCCCACTACTTACCGTACAGTTGGTCTGCGTATCAGTTACCACTACCGATACGTTTTCTGTCTTGCTTGCTGGGTAAACATAACTTGATGAACTACCGGTCACGTTCCCTGTCTCTGTTCGAGTCCAAGCGTATTCTAATGCGCCTATTCCTCCTCCTACAATTGCCTCTAACACCACCTCTTCATCTTCTTCGATGTCTTGGGTCTCTGATGGACTAAAGTCTAAACTCAATTCCTGAACAACCACTTGTGCTACCGTTCTTCCTGAGTGTATTTTTGAACGACATCCGTTTTTAGTGACATACACTGCGTAAGTCCCTGTTTTAGTTACATGGTAGCTCCCACTTGTTTCTAATAATTTATCGTCATTTCCATCGCGCCAATCTATTCCACTCGTATAAATCACTCCGTTTTCATCCCTTGCCACCAAGTCAAAACCTCCATCTGTACCACATAAGCTCTCACTTAAGCTATTCAATGTTGGTTTTGGTAACTTCGTTACTGCTACCGCTTGTAAATTAGAACTTACCTCTGCTCCTACACAAGAACTGTTGTTGGCTATCTTCACACTGTATAAAACGTCACTGTCTGTTAATTTCACTTCATAAGTTGGGTTTATCGTTGTCACTGTCTTTATCTCTGTGTTTATCCCTGCGACCTCTATATTCAAATACCAGTCGTAAGTTACTCCTGGGTCCGCGTGGGTTGATGAGGCTGTAAATACCACCTTTTCTTCCTCACAAACTGTTGTTTTATTTACCGTTAAACTTACTGTTGCACTTTCTTTTACTGTAACTACTAAGGGTAAAGAACTTTCCGATGGACAGTTTCCAATTTTTGCTTTGGCTTGGTAAATCGTTACGCTTCCTGCCGTATTACCTACTACACTCGATGGGCTCGCTTCTGTTCCTGTTCCTCCTTGTTCCCAAATAATCGTTGGCGTTCCTACTGCTACCGAAGTTGCTGTAATATTAAATACAGTTGCTTCACATACTGTTGTTTCTGCGTCCGATCTCAGTGTTGGTACGCCTGGCACTTCTTCTTGTGTCACCACAACACTTGCTCCAAAGCTTGTCCCCTCACAGTTGTTAGCATCTGTTACCTTCGTGAGTTGGTAAGTGGTCGCTGCGTTGTCCGTGTTACTTGTTATTATTGTTCCTGTACTTTGCCCTGTTCCGTTTGCCCCTCCTGTATAGTCATAAGTAAATGGTCCATTTCCTGTAATCGCCACCGTAATTATTGGTGCGCTTGTTCCTGCACAATAAATCACAGGGTTTGTTGCGCTTGTCAAGGTAGCCGTTGGTAGGGTGTTTTCTGTTACGGTTACTGCTAATGAAGTTGCTTCACACCCTTTAGCGTCTTTTACTTTTACTTGCCAGTTACCAAACTTCGCATCACTTGTTGTGGCTGTTGTCGAGTAAGCTGTTGGTGTTCCGTTGTCTTTTATCCATGCGTAATCTACTCCGCCTGTTGCTGCTAGTGTTACTCCTGTTGCATTTTTACAGTATGCTAAGTCCGTTCCACTTGTCGTAATACTTGGTGTCGGTAATGGGTTTTCAATAACGCTTACTGCCGTTGAGGTAGCTGTACAAGTGTTATCATCAATTACTTTTACTGTCCAACTTCCTGCTAACGCTCCTGTCTTTGTGTTGCCTGGACCTGTTGTCTCTGTTATTGCGCCTTTTAGCCATGCGTAAGTTGTTGCATTTGCTACATTCGTTGCACTCAGTATTACGCCTGCTCCGTCCTTACAATATTCTAAGTCCGTTCCGCTTGTCGTTATTGCTGCTATTGGTAGCGTGTTTTCTACCACCGTTACTGCTGCTGAGGTTTGGTTACAACCGTTTCCATCACTTACTTTCACTGTCCAGTCTCCTGCATCTGCTCCCGTTTTCGTTGGTGTTGCTGTTGTCCCTTGTGTTACGCCTCCTTTGAACCATTCGTAACTTGTTGCGCCCACTACTGTTGTAGCAACTAAATCTACTGGCGTTTCTCCTGCACAATAGGCTAAGGCTGTAGTCGTAATACTTGCTGTCGGTAACTCGTTTACCGTCAAGTTTTGGTTCGCTGCACTTACTGTACACCCTCCATTTTGACCGTTACTGGTTACATTAATGGTATAACTTCCGTTGGTATTCACCGTAAAGTCTTTGCTTACCTCTCCTGATGCATTAGGTGTCTCTGTTGCATTTTGTGTTTCTGTATCAGTGATATTAATCGTGTAATCAGTCATTCCTGTTGTGTTTGTACTGGTTACGGCTACGTTTAATACCGCTGATGACGTACCATCAGCACAGATACTTGCTGGTAATAAAGTAGCTGTTGCTTTGATTGGACACGAACATTGGGTTTGTAATCCTGTAATATCTGTTCCTCCATTACAGTTATTACCATCGGTTACATGAACGTCTACTGAAGTAGTTTCGTCAATAGCTCCACTGTACCATTTGTTTGTTGCCCCGTCTCTTGTTAAGGCTACCCCTCCTACTATTTTGGTTACTACCACCGAGCTCAAATCTCCTTGTGTGACTGTTACTACTACTTGGAATTGGGTGCCTGTTAAAGTCACCCCTCCTAATACTGATAAAGGTGTTTTATTACACACTGCACTTGCTGCGGCTACTACCTCATCATAGTAACTCACCACTGCGGTTCCACTTACTGTTCCTTGACAGTTGTTAGCATCTACTAAGTTTGTTAGTGTATAATTCCCTGCCGTAGTTACCGTTTCGGTATCTCCACTTGTTAAGTTCGTTAAGTTAGCTGTTGCCGTTCCTCCTAATACGTCAATAGCAAATGGTCCTGTTCCTGCTGTTAAAGTAATTGTTAAATCTGTACTCGCAGAAATTACTCCATTATCACAGATACTTGCGTCTCCTGCTAATGTTGCTGTTGGTATTGGGTAATGAGCAAGTGTTGCTGTTCCTCCACCTACATCACAATTCTCCGTTACGTCTCGTACTAGCACCGTATAGTTTCCTGCTTGATTTACCGTGAATGTTTCCGTTCCTGCGGGTTTGTTTGAAGTCGTTTGTGTCGTTGCGTCGGGCTGTGTTAACGTTACATTATAGTTCCCTGCCGCATTACTTGTCACTACTTCTATTGTTGTGCTTCCTTCTGCACAGATAGTTCCTGTTGTCAAGGTAGTTACTCCTTTGGCTTGGCAAGAACATGTTCTTGTTATCCCTGTAAGGTCTATTCCTCCCTCACAATCATTAGCATCCGTTACATGAACGGCTGAAGTTACTGCTTCGGCTATTGCTCCACTGTACCAGATACCCGAACCTGCTGCTGTTTCTTGGAACGTTGCCCCTGTTATTACCAAACTAGCCATATCTCCTGCTGTTGCTGTTACGACAATTTGGTATTCTGAGTCAGTTAAGCTGATGCTTCCTAATGGGCTTTCATCATCACAACGTGTTGTTGGCGTTGCTGCTACTTTTGCTAAGTGAGTGATTGTTGCACTTCCACTTACGGTTCCTTCACACCCGTTGTTATCTACTAAATTACTTAACGTATAACTTCCACTTGCTGAAACGTTTTCTGTGTGTGCGGTGGTTGCTCCTGTAATTGCTCCAACTCCGTTGGATACGTCTAAAGTAAATGGTGCTACTCCATCTGTTAAGGTAATTGTCAATGGTGTCGTTACTGTTGGTGCATCATCACAAATACTTGCATCTCCTGTTATCTCTGCTTTTGGTGTAGTGTAATGAGCTAAAACCTTTTGTGTTGTTCCGTTAATCACACAGTTCCCTTGCGTAATGTTTGTTATTGCTACATTATAAGTTCCTGGTGTACTTACTGTAAAGGTGGTGCTTGTACTTCCTGCTGCTCCTGCATTACTCTGTGTTTCTGCTCCTGTTAATGAAAGCGTGTACGTATCTGTTGCATCTCCTCCTGAATAAGTTACTGTTAGCGTTGCTGTTTGTGAGGGACTTGCACAAATCTCTGTCTTGTCAATAGTAAAATCATCTATCTCTGCTGGACATGAGCATCTTTTTTGTAAGCCATCTAAATCTACGGTGTTACACCCGTTGTCATCTGCAAAGTCTAAATCTACTGCGTTTGCCTCGTTTATTGCTCCTGAATACCAAACGTCTGTTAACCCTACTCGTGAGAAAGTCACACCGTGAGCTGTAGTTTCTGTAATTGGGTCACTTGTAAATGTTCCTGCTGTTGCTGTTACTACGATTTGAAATTCATCTGCTGCTAAGGTTACTCCGCCTAATGGGGTGTCACATTTAGTTATTGCTGTTGCTGCTGTGTTCGCATGGTTTGCAATCGTTACCGCTCCACTTGCTGTTCCTATACAACCGTTGTTGTCTTTTACATTGGTGATACTGTAATCTCCTGTTGTACTTATAGCTTCTGTAAAGGTTGTTGTTGCTCCTGTTTTTGCTACACTACTTACTGGTGTCGTGTTATCTAAGTTAAAGGTAAATGGTGCATCTCCTGCGGTTAATTTCACTTCCAAAGTCACATTGTCTCCTGCACAAACTGTTGTTGCACTTGTTGCTGTTAATTGTGCTACGGGCGTCGTGTGATGAGCAAGTGTTACACTTCCGCCATCTACTTCACAAGCACTTCCGATACTTCGTACCGTTACCTTGTAATCTCCTGCTTCACTTACTGTAAAGTTTGCTATTCCTGTCGTTTGGTTGTCTAGTATTACTGGTACTCCTGTTAATGGTGCTTGGGGTATTAAGGTAATTTTATGGTTCCCTGTTCCTCCTGAATATACTACTGTCACTGACGAAGTTACTCCTGCATCGTCACAAATCGTTGCTGTTACTGCACTTCCTATTCCTATTGTTGTTGACCCTGTGGCTAGACATGAACATTGCGTAGTAATTCCTGTTGAACTTACTGTGTTACAGTTGTTACCATCTGTTATAGTTAAGTCTACTGCATTGGCTTCCGCTATTGCTCCTGAGTACCACACACCTGAACCTGGTGCTGTTTCTGTGAATACTACGCCAAAGGCTGTTGTTTCGGCTATGCTAATTGTACTTAAATCACCTGTTGTTGCTGTTACTACTATTTGAAAGTCTGTGCCTCCTAAGGTTAATCCGCCTACTTCTGAACCTGAACATACCGTTGCTGTTGTTGCAGCTACTGCTACGTGGTTGCTTACCGTCGCTGTTCCTGTTGCACTTGTTGCTATACAGTTGTTCGCGTCTTGTACACTCACTAAGGTATAAGCTCCTACATTACTTACACTCGCTGTTGCTGGTGAACTTGTTGGGTTAATCGTTACGTTTCCTGCTGTTGGGTCGTTATAAACTACTTCCCAAGGTTGTGCTCCTGTTAATGCAATACTTAAATTTGTTGATGCTCCACTACATACCGTCGCTGTTCCTGTAAGCGTGGCGGTTGGTAAGGCATTTACTGTTACTATTCCTGTTGCTGTATTCGTACAGTTATTCGCATCTGTTCCTGTTACTGTATAAGTCGTTGGTCCTACTGTTGTCGTTGCAAAGGCTATCCCGTTAGCTACTCCGTTATCCCAAGTATATGTACTTGCTCCTCCTCCTGCCAATGTTACATTGGCTCCTAAACATGCAGGGCTTCCTGTTACTGTTGTCGTTACTGTTGGTAAAGCATTTACTTCTACTTGAACACTTGCTGTGTTTGTACAAGTTGTTGCTGTGTTTGTTCCTGTTACCGTGTAATTAACTGTTGCTGTCGGGCTAAAGGCGGTGTTATTTGTCACTCCGTTATCCCATGTGTAACTGTCTGCTCCTGCTCCGTTCAATGTTACATTGTCTCCTAAACAAATCTTATTATCCGCATCATCACTTGTCGCGCTTACCGTTGGTAAAGCGTTTATCGTTACCTGTAAGTTTGCTCTTGGTCCTTCACAACTTGTGACTGTCTGACTAACATAATAATCTAAGGTAGTTACTGTGTTTGTTAGTGGTGTCGGTGCTGTTGCTAGTGCCGTTCCTCCTGTCACTGCCGTGTACCAGGTTAATCCTGCTCCTGTTGCTGTTAAGACTGCCGCTGTCTCGTCTTTACAGTAAGATAGAGCAGTTACTGTTGGGGCTGAGGGCGTCGTGTTGACTGTTAAATCTGTTTCTCCTGATAACACAGTACAACCCGTAGAGGTTTTAAGCGCAATTTCTAATCGGTATTTACCTGTTCCATTTGAAATAATATCGGCTAAAGTTAACGTTTGTAAAGTAGCTGATGCTCCCGAACAATTAGCCCACGTAGTACCATTATCCGTAGATAGTTGCCATTGGTAATTGTAATCTGTTGTCGTTGTGCTTCCTCCTCCTGATAAAGTAGAAGTTAATGTTCCTGAACCATCTCCATTTGAACAAAGATTAGACGTACCATCTGTAACGGTTAGCGTTGGCATTGTTGGACAACAACCTGCAGCAGGTTCTTTTACTATTATAGGTAAAGCAACACACCAAGACGAAACAGCAGGTTCAATTACCCAGTTTCCTGCAATATACCCAGTTCCTCCACCACCTCCAGAAGTCCATGTTGTTGGGTGAAAATCAATAATTGTAGGATCTTCTACACCAGGGGTTGTGCTGTACTTATGACTATGGTCATTAAACTCTAATTTATAATCTCCTGGATTTAATACTGTGTTAATAGGTATTGTAAACCTTAGATTAGCAACCGCTGAAAAAGTACCGCTAGCAATAACAGTTCCTCCATTATCCTTTATACGCCAAGGCTCATTAGTGAAATGTGAATACCCACTTTCTACTTCTATTGAGACGACTCTTAATGTTTTAGCCACGGTGAAATCCATATATTTTGTGCTTTTCCAAGCTCCTGCGTTTGTTGGTAAATCTACAGGTCCAAAAGTACCTGCTGTAAACCCATCAGCATTGACGTAAACCGTTTTGTCTCCAGTACCTGTGAATGTATGAGAAACTGAAGAACCACACCCTATTAAGTTTGTTTCTGCTTGGTCTGTATAATAACAATAAGGATTTCCATCGCCCATATCCAAATCAACAGCTACTCCTGCACAATACTCTAAATTAGGATCGGTTATAGCGTCAGGACCAATAATTAAATCTTCTGTTACTGTTTTAGTATCTCCACACGATGCATCAGTAATAGTTAGTGAGATAGTATACGTGTTAGGTGTAGTGTAAGTATGTGAAGGATTGGCTAAAGTTGAGGTTCCGCTACCATCTCCAAAATCCCAAGTAACGTTTCCTTGAACTGTTCCTGAATACGTGTATGAAAAATCAACTGCAGTATTTACACATAAGTCAGTATAGCTAATATCAATTACATTATTAATAAAAGAAGATAAAAACGGAGGTAATCCCCATAAAATTTTAGATGAGCCAACTAAAGGAATTGCACTTGCTACAAAATTACAACCTGTACCTATCACATTTGGATTATTAATAACACTCACGGCTGATTGGTTATACCCTGCTACATATAATTTTCCATTCGGCCCAATTTGCACAGAACCCGCTGTTGTCCCTGGAACACTCCCTACATCTATTTGAGAAGTCTGAACATCTACTTCTGAACCTGTACCAGCATTCAGATTGTACTGATATACTTTTTTAGTTGTATGAGTCGTCATATAAACTAAATTACCATCAGGAGAGAACTCTACCCCATATACTTTTGTATTGGCAGGAGACAACTTTATAGGGACACCCGTAACCATCCCTGTTACATTATCAAAATCCCAAATCTCAGTTCTCCAAGAGTCCAATTCTATATGTGCTAACTTATTTGAGCATGGATTAAATTTAATTCCACTAATAGACCCACTCCCTAAATTACTAGAAGTTCCCGAGGTTACAGCTGTAGTATTAAAAATCCCGGAAGAAGGTAGATGAAAAGCTTTAAAACCACCTCCAGAAGTCAAGACATGTGAAATTAGCCAATACCCACCACTTTGGTCGGGTACAGCCCCTAAGTTTTGTTGAGCAAGCCCCATCAAAGAAACGTTCTTCACTCCAGTAACATCCCCTTTAGGATTAGCTAGAGTCCCGTTTCCTGGTAAGGTAATATCAATTATCGAATAACTTAACCCTCCTACTTCTCCTGCTTGTGCAAAAATATAATACTGATTGGTATTACTTGGATCGGGGATGATGATGCAAGATTGTTGACTAGAACCACTACCTCCTAAACCCGTACCGTTTGGTGTAAGAACACCGTCCGTATCGTATAGGTTACGACCATCTGAATAAAATAACAAATTTCCAGATTCATCACTAATTGAAGAAGTTCCTTCTTCTGCATCAAAAGGTAATGAACTAGCTATAGCCACAGCTGTTCCTGATGAAAAATCGAACCCCGCTCCATTCCCAAATTGCCAAAAATTCGCTCGCTTCTGAGCAAAAGTCAACCCTGATGATAAAATAAAAATCGCAAGTAGAAATGTATATAATTTTTTCATGTTATTTAGTTAGTAGCCAGTGTTACATCCTTTCTTATGAAATTTTGTAACCGTTAAATATAATAAATATTAAGCAAACCAATACACTCACAAGCATAGAAATATAATTTCACCGTTACTCCCCCTCTTACTAGCTGGATATTTTACAAAAGAATATTATCGGTACAATAAAGTCACAAAACACACAGACGAAAGAATAATAGAAAAAAGCTAACAGGTTACACAAAGCTAACAGACGGCTTAGGGGTTGAAGTGGAAATCCTTTTGGTTCGGTGCTGTATCTTTATTTGTCCGAGGTAAAATAAGCAAAAAAAAGAAACTAATAACTACGCTGTTCACACCAAAAGATTGAGAGCGATAAAACCCGACCCGCTTTGACTTTTATCGATTAACTTCATTTCTATCGGTATTTTATCTAACTACCAACGAAAAACCAGCCCCCCCCACAAAGGGGAAGCTCCAAACAAAAAAGTTATTCAAATATCAAGTGCTTAACAGAAGCTCCTGAGTTTTTCAATTCCATCAACGAGTCGATACCTATCTCTAAATGATTGAGTACAAAAGCATCGGTTACCCCCTTGTCACTCGCAGAAGTTTTGACACCATCTGGAGTCATTGGGTTGTCAGAAACCAATAAAAGTGCTCCGTGAGGAATACCATTAGCAAAACCAACAACAAAAATCGTCGCCGTTTCCATATCAATAGCCATCGCTCGAATGTGGCGTAGGTAATCTTTAAATTCGTCGTCGTGCTCCCAAACACGGCGGTTGGTGGTGTAAACTGTACCTGTCCAATAGTCACGGTTGTGCTTTTGTATCATCGAAGAAACCGCACTTTGCAAACGAAAAGACGGTAAAGCGGGGATTTCTGGCGGTAAATAGTCATCACTTGCTCCTTCGCCTCTTATCGCCGCAATAGGTAAAATAAGGTCACCAATTTTAGTCTTTTTTAAACCTCCACACTTGCCTAAAAACAAGGCTGCTTTGGGTTTTATCGCCGACAACAGATCCATTACGGTTGCTGCCATAGCACTCCCCATCCCAAAATTAATAATTGTAATTCCTTTGGCTGTAGCTGTCTGCATCGGTTTATCTTTACCGATAACCTCTACGCCAAACTGCTCGGCAAAAAGATTGACGTAATGTTTGAAATTGGTCAATAAAATATATTCACCAAAAGCATCCAAGGGCGTCGCTGTATAACGTGGCAACCAATCTTCTACTATTTCTTTTTTTGTCTTCATAAATGTTTTTTTATCTGTTTAAAATGTTTTAAGTATCTTTGGAAATGCTTCCGTTATCGCTACCGCCCATACAAGCCAAATTCAAAAAAGAAGGAGATAAAACCTTTGTTTTTGATATACTGCGTAAGAAATATCTTTTTCTTACGCCCGAAGAATGGGTTCGACAACATTTGATACATTTACTTATTGAGCGATACAATTACCCAAAAGCATTAATTTCTTGCGAAAAAGGGCTGTCCTACAACAAACGATTAAAAAGAACCGACATTGTTACCTATGACCAAAAAGGGAACCCTTTTTTATTGATTGAATGTAAAGCTCCAAAAATCAAACTTTCTAAAAACACTTTACACCAAGCAAGCACCTACAATTCGCAATTAAAAGCTCCGTTCTTATGTATTAGTAACGGAATTAACACACTTTGTTTTCAAATAAATCACGAAACAAACGAAATAAAACAACTTAGCGACTTACCAGAGTTCTTAAAGCAATGATTTAAAAGTAGTTGAAGGCAAAGAAAATATTTCAGAAATTTTCAATAAAGTGAGCTGATTTCTAAAAACATTGACACCTTTGGCTAAACCTTCGTCTTTTTTTATCGCTTCAATTAAGCCTAAATTTGCTATGTTTTTGATATAGGGCAATGTAGCATTTACCAACGCTTGCGTAGAAGTATAAGGGACTGCTCCTGGCATATTTGCTACTCCGTAATGCAAGACATCATGTTTTATGAAAACAGGATTTTCGTGTGTTGTTGGTTTGCTTGTCGCTACACAACCTCCTTGGTCAACGGCGACATCAACAATTACAGCTCCTTTTTTCATCTGTTTAACCAAGTCTTCACTAACCAAACTTGGTGCTTTTCCTCCTGGTACCAAGATTGCACCAATAACCAAATCTGCAGTTAAAACTTCCTTTTCGATATTTTCTTTTGAGGCAAAAAGCGTGGTTACATTGGCAGGCAACAAGTCATCTAACACACTTAATCTTGAAGGATTGATGTCTAAAATAGTTACGTCAGCTTGTAATCCTGCTGCCATTTTAGCGGCTTCCGTTCCTACTATTCCTCCGCCAATAATCACTACTTTACCTGGTCTAACTCCCGCTACACCTCCTATCAGAATACCTGAACCACCATGTTGTTTCAATAAAAAACGTACACCCTCTTGTACCGACAGCCGACCGGCAATTTGTGACATAGGGACTAACAAAGGCAAACCGCCATTTTTGTCCGTAACGGTCTCGTAAGCAATGCAGGTTGCTCCACTCGCTACCATCGCTTGGGTCAATGACTTTGATGATGCCAAGTGCAAATAGGTAAATAAAATATGTTGGTCGGTAAACAAAGCGTACTCTTCGGGTAGAGGTTCTTTTACTTTCAGTAAAAGTTGAGCTTCCTCGCACACCTTTTCTTTGGTAAACAGCTTTGCTCCTGCCCGTTGGTAATCTTCGTCGGTAAAGTTAGAACCGATACCTGCTTGTGATTCGACAAAAACAAAATGTCCTAAAAAAATCAACTCACGAACTGCCGAGGGCGTTAAACTCACCCTGTATTCGTTGTTTTTTATTTCTTTTAGGACACCTATTTTCATCTATTTTATCACTTCAAATTCTACTCTTCTGTTTTTTACGTTATGTTGGATATTTTCAGTGTTAATTAACGGATAATTTTCGCCAAATGCTTTTATTTTTAAGCGAGTAACATCTATACCGTTGCTAATCATAAATCGTTTGACTGTTTGTGCTCGTTTTTCGGACAACACTCGATTGTAATTGTAAGAACCAATTGGATCGGCGTGAGCGTGTATTTTCAATTTCACTTTTGGGTTCTTGTTTAAGTAATCAATGATTAAAAAGACTTTCTTTTGTGAATATTGTGTAATAATAGCCCATTCGTTGAAAGGGAAATGCACACGCCATTTCAAATAATCAACGCCATCAGCGTGAGCCTCAATTGTTGGTGTGTGGCTTTTGGGACTATCAGCTATCTCTTCTGCTTTGGTGATGGTAAACTCCGCTCTTCGGTTCAATCGACGCCCTTTGTCATTGTTGTTTGACGCTAACGGTTGCTTTTCGCCATAACCTTTCGCTTTCAATCTTCTTTTACTTACTCCTTTTGACACCAAGTACCTCACCACTGTTTTTGCTCTTCGGTACGAAAGGTGTTTATTAAAACTATGCGAACCTACATTATCCGTATGTCCTCCCACCTCTAAAGACACTTTAGGATGGTGGGTTAAATATTTAACCAACTCATCTAAGGCTTCGCTCGAACCCGATTCCATCGTTGCTTCATTAAACACAAAATGCACTTTTCGTATGGCAAAATGGTCTCCTTTTCCCAATACCAACATTTCCTCTATTTTCTCCTCCTCAAAATGCTCTTCTATGTTAATCGATTTTGCCGATTCTTTAACTGCTTCTTTCGAATAAGGCTTAATATCTACATTTTTAGCTACTTCGTAATAATGTTGTTCCTTTGGTGCCTCAACATTATCATCTTTCGATACATAACCATTTGACTCAATATGAACCTCGTAATTATCACCCATTGCCACAGGTATCTTATAATTACCCGTACTATCTGTAAACACTTCTGCAATTACCTCTCCTCCTAACTTCCCTATCAAAGTAACACGTGCATTCTTCACAATACCTCCCGTCAACGAATCCGTTACTATCCCCTTTAAGAAGACTTTATGCGAACTTGACTCAGGACGAGTAATCTTATACAAATCATGTTCACCGTAAGAGTCTTTTCGCACAGACGAATAATAACCTCTTGTTCCCTCCGTGTTCCACACAAAGTGCAAATCATCTTTCGAACTATTCACAGGATAACCTAAGTTTATAGGCTCTTCCCAATAACCCGTTTTGTTGAGGTCAGCTGACATAAAAATATCAAAACCTCCCATTCCTTCGTGTCCTTTTGAACTAAAGTAAAGTACGTCTCCTTCCTCTGTCAAAAACGGTGAGTCTTCATCATACTTTGTATTGATAAGTGCCCCCATATTTTCGGCAACTCCCCACGCTCCGTCTTCACCAAGCTCAGACTTGTACAAATCAGTTCCTCCAAAACCTCCAGGTCGGTTACTCACAAAATAAATCGTTTTATAATCTGCCGAAATACAAGCACTCGGTTCCCAATCACTCGAATTGATATTATCTCCCAATGACACAGGAATTGACCACGATTGTAAATCCGTAGAATCCTCCAAATAACTAATGTATAAATTCCCTCCAAACGAACGTGACGGATTAGGACGGTAAATCAACAACGCTCTACCATCTGTTGACAAGCCAACACTCGCATCGTGAGATTTTGTGTTAATCATTCTCATATTCACAGGCTCTGTCCACGTACTATCAATATGCTCTGTCATATAGATATCTTCAAAATACTTCCCCGTTATCGCCTCTTTCTTCCCTCCTGTCGTATTAGGTCTTCTCGAAGTAAAAAACAAAAGTCTTTCGTCTGCCGAAATTACAGGTGCATAATCAGGGAAATTTGAATTAATCTGCTCACCCAAATTTTCTATCTCTACGACCAATGCATTTGCCTTCAATATATAACCTGTATCACATTGAGCAATCAAGTAATCAACCAACTCCATCTCCTCTTGGTAACTCTCAGCCGACGCATCTAAATTGGACTTATACAAATAGTAATACTGTAAAGCTTGGTCAAACTTGTGGTTGTGGTGGTAAATCTCCCCACGAATCAAATCCTTATCCCTATAAGTATAGCCATAACTTTCCGCCTTATCCAATGCATCTAACGCATCTTGAAAATGACTCAATTCTTTATAACAAACAGCAATCGTAGCGTTTATCAAATCTTCTTCGGGCAACAGCTTGTCCAGCTTTTGGTAATACAACAAAGCCGTATGGTAATCTCTATCTGCAAAAGCTGATTCTGCCGAACTGTAAGCTCGTTTTATTTGCTTCTTCTTACTCTGACCAAATGCCGATACCGAAAAAGTTAAAAGTAGTATTAGTATATATTTCAACATATTAAATTGTATTCTGACCTGCTAAATTAAGGATAAATATTTACTTATCCACATTTTCAACCCTATAAAAAAATCACTCAGAAATATTCAATACGAGAGAATCACAAAAAAAGATATTTTACTCAACAGTACCCTTACCGTAATTCTTTGCCTTCTCAAAGCTACCATCAGCATGATAAAACTTCCACACACCGCTCAATTGGTCATTGGTATAACTCCCGCCAGCCTCTTTCTTTCCTGTCGTCTTGTTATAAAAAACCCATTTCCCATTACGCTGACCATTCAAAAACATACCTTTACCCGACAATTTCCCCGAATCAAAAAAGTAACTCCAACTCCCCTCAGGCAGACCATTCAAATAGCTACCCGACGCCGATTTCTTTCCCTTATCCGAATAACTAACCAAAGTACCCACTCCTTCTTTCAACGTACCATAAGGCAAATCTTTTCCTAAAGAATCTTGACAAACCACCACATTCAACAACAACCCATCAGTATATTCCTCCTTCAACTTTACCACACCATTTTGGTAATACGCCACCCAAACACCATCTTCTACCCCTTCCTTATAACTTCCAACCAATTGCAACACACCATTTTCAAAATACTCACGCCACTCACCATTTTCTGTACCAAACACATACGCACCCTCTGACTTCACCTGTCCATCAGCATAATGGTAATACCACATACCCTCCTCTTTCCCCTCCAAAAACTTACCCTCCATATAAACCGTTCCGTCTTCATAAAAACTCCCCCAAAGACCACTCTTCAATCCATTCACATAATCACCTATCGCACTGATTTCTCCGTTAGGGTAATATTCCACCCATTCGCCGACCGCATCGCCGTACATATAATCACTCTCCAAAGCCAACCTACCATCTTCAAAATACTTGTACCAAATCCCGTCTTTCTCTCCATACAGATAATACCCCTCCGAAAACAACTGCCCATTGTCATAAAACTCAAACCACAAACTATCCTCCAAACCCTCTTTATAATAACCTATCGTTACCGTATCACCATTCTCTTTAAACTCCAAAAACTGTCCCTCTTCTTTATGATGCACATAACTCATTTGCGAAGCCACACTTCCCGAATAATAATACTGTTTAGTCAACCCATGTAGATTACCCGCCTGATACACCGCTTCAGCCGTTTTCGCCCGTGTTCTCGGATGATACGAAACACCAATACCCTCCTCAAAACCATCCACATACGGCATCTCCGCCACCTTGCGACCAAGACTATCATAAAACACACGAGTCCCCGTACCATTCATCAACTCACCCGACGCAAAACTTCGTCCCTTATAACCCTTCGTAGCCGAAAACGACTGCAACGCACCCAACGCATAAACCTCCGTTTGCTTCACCACACCACCATAATAAAAATACGTCCACGTACTATCCTTCACTCCATCCACAAAAAAACCACTCGCCTTCATTTGCTCATTTGCATAAAAACTCTCCCAACGCCCCAACTCTTTCCCTTGTGCATAAAAAGCCTTTACAGCCACCGCACCATTTCTATAATACGCCGTATAAACACCCTCCATCAAACCAGCCACATACATCACTTCAAACTCCGTTTGACCATTCGGAAAATAAGCCACCTGTATCCCATTCAACGTATCACGCACATACTCCGAAAGCATCGCCACCGTATCCGTAGCATAATAATCAGCCCAAACACCCTCTTTCAACCCCTTCTCAAACTTCCCCTCCTGCTCCAGCTGACCACCCACAAAATAATCTCTCCAAATCCCTTCCTCATCCGCATCTACAAACGCACCAATAGTAGTCGTATCTCCATTCGAATAATACTCAATCCAAGCCCCCTCTTCCTGCCCCAAATAATACGTACAATACTGCGACAACACCCCATTTGGATAATAAATTGACTGCTCACCATGAAACTTTCCCTTCGAAAAATTCAAATCCTTCCACAGGTTTCCCTCAGGATAATAATACAACCAATGCCCATCTCTCAACGAATCCTCTGTCAAATTGCCCTGATAAAAAGGTTGATTAGGCACAGCCAGCGTATCATCATAAAAACCCATTACTGGATTTTGAGCC
>CBDCZI010000015.1:0-142500 GCA_965224495.1 Cytophagales bacterium
CCTACATTGGCAATTGCTGGTCACGTAGATACTTTAGGTGCTATTATTTCAGGAATTAAACCCAATGGAACGTTGGCTTTTTCTTTATTAGGAGGGCTTTCGTTGACTGGCGCTGAAGGTGAGTATGTCCAAATCATCACGCACGATGGCACGACTTTTACAGGAACTATTTTATTAGACAATCCATCCGTTCACGCAAATAAGGAAAAAGAGCTGACAAAAAGAACCATTAATTCTATGCACATTCGCTTAGACGAAGAGGTTTATTCTGAAAAAGACGTACGTGCTTTAGGGATAGAGGTCGGCGATATTGTTTGTGTTGATGTGAAATATGAGGAATTGAAAAGTGGCTATATCAAATCACGTTTTTTAGATAACAAAGCAGGTTGTTTTGTTTTATTTGAATTGGCTCGTTTGTTAAAAGAACAAGGTAAAGAAATGCCTATTGAGCTTTTCTTCTCTAATTACGAAGAAGTTGGTCACGGTGGTTCGGGTGGTTATTCGTCTTCTATCGAAGAATTATTGGTCATCGATATGGGGGTTTTGGGTGACGATTGCCAAGGGAATGAGGTAAGTTGCTCGATTTGTGCCAAAGACAGTTCAGGTCCTTACGATTATAATTTCAGGAAAAAACTTGTTGATTTGGCTCGTGCCAATGACATTCCTTACAAAGTAGATGTTTATCCTTTTTATGGCTCAGATGGTTCGGCCGCTCTGCGAGCAGGTAACGATTTCCGTGTTGCCTTGATTGGGATGGGCGTCGCCGCTTCGCACGGAACAGAGCGGACACACAAGAAAGGAATCCAAGCAACAATAGATTTGTGTATGGCTTATATTACTGAAAAATTTTAAAAACTGACGATGAATAAAAAAGAAATAGAAGAAGAATTAACTATCAATATTCAGTTTGAAAAACGAGGTGGATTAATCCCTGCGATAGCACAGGATGCTGAAACGGGAGAAATATTGATGATAGGTTCGGCAAACCAAGAGGCTTTTGATAAAACATTGGAACTAGGTTTGGCTACTTTTTACAGCACTTCTCGCAACGAACTTTGGACAAAAGGATTGACGTCGGGTGATTATTTAGAGATTACCGACATTTTGGTTGATTGCGACCAAGACGCTTTGATTTACCAAGTCATCAGAAAAGGTAGTGGTGCATGTCATACCAAAACAAAAAATGGTAATGCTCGACGTAGTTGTTTTTATAGAAAGCTGAACATTAACGAACACAAATTGGTTTGGAAGACGAAGGATTTAGAATAAATTATGAAAAGCTTACTCAAAAAGATACTAATTTCCCCTATTCGTATATACCAATTGGTAATTTCTCCGATGTTTCCTGCTTCGTGTCGCTACTCTCCGACCTGTAGTCAATACACGGTTGAGGCGATTAATGAATGGGGAATCAAAGGTTTATGGATGGGCATCAAGCGTTTCGCTACTTGCCATCCTTGGGGCGGACACGGTCACGACCCTGTACCTAAAAAAAATAAATAAGGTTTCACGACTTGATCCACTGTTTATTCAGTAATAAAGTTTACCTTTGTGTTATGTTATTCCATATACAAAGGTGTTCACCCACTTTTGGGTTTTAACTAGAGAGGAAAGCTGGATGGTACAGTTTTCCTTTTGCTTTTTTAGGGCTATTTTTTAAAGATAATTTTGTATTTTTAGTCTAATGAAAAACTTCATTTTCCTTTTCTTGTGGCTGATAAATGTAAATTCATTTTCTCAACAATTCAATTTCAAATCTTATGGTTTGGAAGATGGTTTGGCACAATCACAAGTTTATGCGGTAACACAAGACGATAACGGCTTTTTATGGGTCGGTACACAAGGAGGAGGTGTCAGTATTTTTGATGGGCATTCTTTTCAAAGTAATTTACAAGGCTTAACAAATAATTACATTAACCAACTAAAAAAACACCCAAACAAAGGGATTTGGGTAGGTACTGATGATGGTTTGTTTTTGTATTCTCAAGAAAAAAAGATAATAAAAACGTTACTGAAAAACCACGAAATAAATACGCTTACGATTAACGGAAACCTTTGTTTTGTAGGAACAAACAAAGGCGTTTTTCTTATCTCTCCAACAAATAAAGTCACACAAATAACTAAACAAGACACACAGACGTTGTTTTATTGGAAAGAAAAACTTTATATAGGCACAGATAAAGGCATCACTATTTTTGAAAATGATGTAATCAAATCGTCCATTGATTTACCTCTTATTCGTTCTTTTTTTGAAATGAATAACGAGTTGTTTGTTTGTACTTATTCGCAAGGAATTTTCAAACTAACAAATAAAAAGCTCATTCATCAATCTCATTTACCTACAAAACACGGCATCACTTCTTCTTACTACGCACCTAATGGAGCGGTCTGGATTACGACTATTTCAGATGGCACTTTTTGTATAAAAGAGAACAAGGTCGTTCGTCTTTTTAATAAAAAAACAGGGTTGCCTTCAAATAGTGTACAAACGATTTTTGAAGACAACAGAAAAGCTATTTGGATAGGCTCAAATGGTTTATTTCAATTTATAAACGATGATATCTTATCCATTAATCAAAAGGAAATAGGTGTGCATTCTGTCTTAAGAATAGAAGACAAACTGTTTTTAGGTACTTTTTCGGGTGGACTGACTATTGTTTCTCTTGCCAATGAGAAAAAAACGACGACTCATTTCACAAAAAAGAAAGTCAAAGTAGTAACACAAATGCCAAATGAAACATTATGGATAGGTACTGATGGCGACGGCGTTTTCTCTTTTGAAAACAATAAATTCAGACCTCTTTTTTCATCAAACAAAAAACTCCGTTGGGTAAGAGCAATAGCTACTGATGGCAAAGAAAACAAGTGGTTAGGTAGTTTAGGTTTTGGCTTATTTCATCACAAAGGCACAAAAATAACACGCCTTAAAAACGCTCTTTTCAGTCGTGTAAATGACCTTTATTACCATTCGCCCAAAGAGTTATTTGTCGCCACAGACAATGGCTTATTTGTACTAAATACCTTGACAAATACTTATGGGAAGCCACTATATAGTGGAGCTTGTCGCTCGTTGACTTTTTGTGACGGGTTGCTTTTTGTAGGTACAAAAAATGAAGGTGTATTTTATTTAAAAAAATCAAAGCTACATAAGCTAAAAAACACGTGGTCAGACAATACTTACTTTGTCCGTACAGGTGTGCGGAGTAATTTATGGATTGGTTCTGAAAAAGGGGTGCAGAAAATAAGTTTCCCTTCTTTACAGTTTCCTGAAATTATAAACATTGGTAAAAACAGAGGTCTGTTAGGTATAGAAACGTGTGTAAATTCATTTGCTTCAGATAGTTTAGGTGTTTGGGTTGGTACGCTCAAAGGAGTTTCTTACCTGAAAAAACACGATTTCAAATACACAAACCACTAGTATGCCTCAACTAACGATTAGTGAAATGGATGTTTTTTATGACCCCATCCCTAATTTTAGGGAGCTTAGCGATAAAGGACTACCCTTTTTTAATCACCAAAACCATCTTTCCTTTCGTGTAAAAGGTGTTGATTTACAACATTCCAATTTGATGAAATACAAATGGAAACTCGATGGTTATGACGATAAATGGTCGTCGGTGAGTAAAAACAATTACATTACCTATTCAAACCTCTCTTTTGGGAAGTACCATTTTTTAGTTAAAGCCTCGTTAGACGGCAAACATTGGACAAAAGAAGAGCGAGTTGATTTTTCAATTATGCGTCCTTTTTGGCGAACGTATTGGTTTTATACTTTAGCTGTTCTTTTGTTTTTACTCCTTTCTGCGTTTATTCTTTACAAAATGTACAAAGCCTACCGAAGGAAAATAGCCAAGCACCAACAAGACCTGAGGATACAAAACCGATTGAAAGATTTGGAATTAAAAACACTCCGTTTACAGTTAAACCCACATTTTTTATTTAATTGTTTAAATTCTATCAAAGGGTATGTCGCTGAAAACAAAGGGAAAGAAGCAAGAAAACAAATCACTAATTTCGCTCAATTGATGCGTCAATATTTAGATAATTCTTCGACCCAATGGGTTGATTGTCGGTGAAGAAATAAAGATGCTAACCAACTACCTCAACCTCGAAATGATGCTCAATAACAACAATATTTCTTTTGAGATTACTACAGAAAATGAATTAGTAAAAATACCGACAATGATTATTCAACCGTTTGTAGAAAATGCTATTCATCACGGTTTAAAAGGTAAAACTAAAAATGGAAAAGTAGGTATTCGTTTTTATACCGAAAATCAACAATTTATTTGTACCATTACCGACAATGGTATTGGTAGAGAAAAGGCGAAAGAATTGGCTAAGAACAGAAGCCACCAATCAAAAGCTCTTCGCATTATCAAAGAAAGACTTCACTATCTTTCAGAAGAGACACAACAAGATTACCGCTTTGAGTTTATAGATTTGGCAGTAGGTACTCAGGTGAAAGTTTATTTAGGAAAACCAAACAGTTAGTTATGAGAGTTTTACTTGTTGACGATGTAAAAGGCGCTAAAAAGGCATTGTACCACGATTTGATTGATTATTGTGAGGGTATTGAAGTGGTAGGCGAAGCTGATTCGGTACAGTCGTCCATTAAATTAATACTAGAGAAAAAGCCTGATTTAATTTTTTTAGATATCGAATTAGGCGACGGAACAGGGTTTGACGTACTCCAAGCACTGGGTGAAAATGAATTACCACAAGTAATTTTCACCACTGCTTTTGACCAATATGCTATCAAAGCTTTTAAATATGGTGCGTTAGATTATTTGCTCAAGCCGATAGATGAAGAAGAATTACAGACCGCAGTAAAAAAGGCTCAGTACCAACTTTCGGTTACTTCTAAAGATATTTTAGACGTTGTAACTTCAACTTTAAATGCAAAAGAGCAACCCAATAAAGTTGTTATTCATAGTCAAGAAAAACTGGCTATTGTCGAGATAGCCGATATTATGAGTTGTGAAGCATCGAGTAACTACACCATTTTTCACCTGACCGATAACCGCAGTTTGATTAGTTCAGAGACACTCAAACATTACGACGAACTTTTTGAAACACACGGTTTTTTCCGAACGCATCATTCACATTTGGTTAATTTGGCTTTTGTCAAATCGTTTGTGAAAATTGATGGAGGTTATTTGGTTTTGAAAAACGGAAAAGAATTACCTGTTTCTGTCAGAAAAAAAGAGGTGCTAAATAAAGTGTTAAAAGAGCGTTTTTTGAATTAATTCATCAAATCTTCAATCTCCTCTACCGTAATTGGAATATCTCCCATCAAATCAATTGGAGAATTATTTACGACAATATCATTTTCTATTCTTATACCAATATTTTCTTTTGGGATATAAATACCTGGTTCGCACGTAAAAATCATATTTTCGGCAAAAGGCAACGAACGGTCATCAACGTCGTGTACGTCTAATCCCAAACTGTGAGAAGTGCCGTGCATAAAATACTGACGGTACAAAGGGCTTTTTGGGTCTTGTTTTTTAACGTCGGTTTTATCGAGTAATTTTAACTTAATCAACTCTTGCTCCATTATTTGCCCGACTTCTTTGTTGTAATTCGTGAAATCATTCTCTGGAACAAGTCTCTTTTTAGCCTCTTCCATCACGTATAGAACAGCATTGTAAACGTCTTTTTGACGTGGTGTAAATCGACCATTAACAGGAATTACACGTGTCATATCGGCGTTGTAGTTGGCATATTCAGCACCGAAATCCATTAAAATCAAATCGCCATCATTTAATCTCTCATTATTTTCAATATAATGTAAAACACACGCATTGCCTCCACCTGCAATTATTGGTTGGTAAGCGTGTCCTCTCGAACGGTTCATCAAAAACTCGTGGGTAATTTCGGCTTCGAGTTCGTATTCCATTTTTCCCACTTTGGTAAAATTCAAAATACGATGAAAAGCCTTGTTTGTAATCTCACAAGCGTGTTTGATTAAAGCAATTTCTGTTTCGTCTTTCACAAAACGTAATTGGTGTAATATCGGAGCACTTCTTTCCCATTTCATTAACGGAAATTGTTGACGAAGTTGTTTTCCTAAACGGTCGTTTCGAGTTTCTACCTCCGTAGATGCTCGTCCGTGTTCGTTGCTGTTGAGGTAAATGTATGTACTTTGAGGAATAATTTGGTGTAATAAACTTTGGCTATCATTTTGCCAAAACACGGTCTTAATACCTGAAATAGCGGTGCTTTGTTCTTTGTTTAGTTTTGCTCCCTCCCAAATAGCAATATGTTCGTTGGTTTCTTTAACGAATAAAATTTCTCTGTGTGCTTCATTCTGAGCATCAGGAAATAAAATCAATGTCGTTTCTTCTTGGTCAATACCTGTGAGGTAAAACAAATCGCTATTTTGTTTAAACCCCATCGCTCCATCGGCATTCGTAGGCATTATATCATTCGAATAGAAAATAGCGATAGCATTGGATTTCATTCGTTCAGAAAAACGTTTTCTATTCGCTATAAACAACTTATTTTTTATCGCCTCGTACCTCATTTTGATGTATATTTACGCTATTCAATCTTTAAAAGAAATAAGTTAGCAAGATTAGGTAAATAAATACACTATAATTGTTCTATTTTATTTCTATATTTAACTAACCGATAACTACTTCTTTGTGAAAAAGAACTAGCTATCATAATTTCAACCCCTATTATGCGTACACTTTTTATATTGTTCTTTCTAATCACAAGTCAATCAACCCTTTGGTCTCAGCAAAAAAACTGGGTCTTTTTCACAGATAAAATCACAGTTAACAGTGATTTTGACACACCCATTTCAAAGACTTATACAGATAGCTTAACTTCCTTAAATAGTGAAATTATTAGCCACTCCAAATGGTTAAATGCCGTAGTTATTGAAAATGGAGACTTAGAGCAACTCAAAAAACTTTCGTTTGTAAAACACATACAGCAAGTTGCTCCTGCACAGAAAATCACAGCAGTAGCAAATCGACCAACGATAGAAGCTATAGATTTTTATTTAAATCAAATGAGTGGATGGGATTTGGTTAATCGTCGCTTGACTGGTTATGGTGTTAAAATTGGTGTTATTGATGCTGGTTTTGCACAATTAAAAGAGCATAGAGAACTCAAACACTTATTTAGAGAAAATCAAATCATTGCTTTTAGAGATTTTATTGATACGTTAAATGTTGGTGTAACCGATAGCACGATGGGCAATGCGCATCACGGACAACAAGTACTTTCAAAAATCACTGGTTACAAAGAGGACAGTAAAGATTTAGTAGGTTTTGCAACAGGTGCAACTTTCTATTTAGCACGAACAGAAAACAGTAAAAAAGAACACCAAATCGAGGAATATGATTGGGTAAGAGCTTTAGAATGGATGGATAGTTTGGGTGTAAAATTGGTCAATTCGTCTTTAGGTTACTCTAAGTTTGACGATGAAACAGAAAATTACACAAAAAAACAAATGAATGGAAAATTCGGTATTACAAGTCGGGCCGCTGAGATAGCAGTGAAAGAAAAGGGTATGTTTTTAGTTATTTCTGCGGGAAATTCAGGAAATAAAGATTGGGAATTAATCACTGTTCCTGCTGACGCTCCGAGTGTACTGACCGTAGGAGCAACAAAAAAAGAAGGTGCAATTAAAATCGGTTACAGTTCGATAGGTCCTGCTTACAACGATTATTTAAAACCTGATGTAGCAGTTTATTCACCCAACGGAACAAGCTTTTCAGCACCTGCTGTGACTGGGTATGTTGCTTGCTTGATGGAATACGCACCCCATTTATCTAATCTCGAATTGTTAGAAGTTGTAAGAAAATCTTGTTCGCTTTATCCTTACGGAAACAATTATATTGGTTATGGTGTGCCTAACGCATCAAAAGCATTGCATATTATTGATGTAGGAGTAAGTAAAAGCCGTTTTACTTACGAAAAAAGGCACAAAGGGAAAAAAATTAAAATACACTTTAAAACTACACCTGTTCGAGATATAGCCATTTTTGAAAAGAAAGACAAATGGACAGTTGGTGACCAATACTTAATTAACCCGCACGCAAGTGCGGAGGTGTTAGCCAAACGCCATTTGAAAATAAAACGCAAAAAAAGGAGTCACCATTTTAAAACTCCAACGCAAAAAATGGGAGAAATTCACTACTATCCAAAACGGAAAAGAAGTGATTGAAATTATTTGGGAATAAGTCCCCTTTTTGAATACACAACAAATGAAAATCGGTTTCGATGCCAAAAGAGCATTAAATAACAACAGTGGATTAGGTAATTACAGTCGTTACATTATTCATTCGGCAGACAAGTATAGTAAACACCAGCTTTATTTGTTTTCACCCAAAGCACAACAACGTCACACCGACGATTTGAGCAATTTACAGGCTGTAACCTTTGTTTCTCCAAAATCAAAAAATAAATTAGTAGGTGCTTACTGGCGTTCGTTTGGACAAGTTAAAGACATTAAAAACTTAGAATTAGACGTATTTCACGGATTAAGTAATGAGTTGCCTTTGTCTATCAAAAAATCATCTGTTGCGAAAGTAGTTACTATTCACGATTTGATTTTCCTCCGTTTCCCTGAGTTATACAAACCTTTGGATAGGAAGATTTACAACAAAAAGTTTCGCCAAGCGTGCGAAGATGCAGATAAAATCATTGCTATCAGTGAACAAACAAAAGAAGATATTCTTCATTATTACCAAATTGACAAAAACAAAATAGAAGTTATTTACCAAGATTGTGACGTTCAATTTCACACTCAGCCAACTTCTACGCAATTAGAAAACGTACGAAAAAAACACGACTTACCTGACCATTTTTTACTTTCTGTTGGCACAATAGAAGAGCGAAAAAATCAATTACTAATACTGAAAGCATTGAAAAACATTCAGGACATTTCGTTGGTTTTAGTAGGTCGAACAACACCTTACCAAGATGAGCTAGAAGCATTTATCGAACAACACGGACTTAATCACCGTGTTACTTTCATCAATAATGTCAATTGGGAAGATTTACCTGCAATTTATTCGTTAGCAACTATTTTCGTTTACCCGTCTATATTTGAAGGCTTTGGCATTCCTATTATTGAGGCTCAAAACCTTTCTACGCCTGTCGTTACTTCAACAGGTAGTTGTTTTGCAGAAACTGGAGGTGATGGTGCGTTATACTCCGACCCTCAAAAAGCGATAGAATTGGCAAAAAACATTAATACTATTTTGGACAGCTCAGCTAAAAAAGGGGAACTCATCAAAAATGGCTTAGAAAATGTGTTGCGTTTTAGAGCCGAAAAAACCTTTGCTCAGCTAGAAGGTGTTTATCGAGACGCCATTAAAGGGAAATAGTAACAAAGTATATTAGTGTGTGTAAACTAATCCCCCCTTTTATACTTTTATGTTAATCTCTTCCCTCACCACAGTAATCGCCCACGTTATTGGTCGAGGTGCTCCCCTTTCTTCTTGCTATTCGCCAATCTAAACACGCGCCTTTTTTATCTTTCAAACTGTATTTAGCCCAAGCTCTATCATTATAAAACTCCGCATTATCAGCGTCTAATTTGTTCTTAACCGATTTAAAAGTTGGACTAGTTTTCAGTTGAAAATTAGATAGAAATGATAGAAGGATTAATAGCAAATGCACGAGTTACTGCTGGAGGAAGAAAGTTTTATACTTCAGAACAAAAATCATATATTGTGTCAGAATGGGAATCATCAGGATTAACCTGTCCTGAGTTCTGTAGAAGATATGGATTTATTGCCAGTCAAATTTATAAATGGAGGAATGACGCTAAAAGAGGTGCTGTTATGGGAATTAAAAACAAGGGTGAGTTACACTCTAAAATTGAGTTAGATGTTTTAAAGAGAGAAAACGAAGAGCTAAAAAAGGCTTTAGGTGAATCTGCTTTTCACATCACTATTCTAAAAAAAAAGTTAGAACTGGACAGACTAAAAAACAAGAAGTAGAATCTTTTGCTACCGAGTTTGACACTACTTTAAATAAGATGATAGAAATACTAGGGTTACCACGTTCGACTGTTTTTTACAAAAAAAAGTCTTATCCGAAAAGGAAAAGAACTCAACGTAAAGTTGTTTCTGATAAGCTTAAAAAAGCGGTGTTAGAAATAGTTAAAAAGAAAGCTACTTACGGAGTACCACGAGTTCTAGCGATTTTAAAGCGTGATTATGGTATCTATGAAACAAAATATCTAGTTCATCGATTTATGAAAGAAGAGGGGTTGCTTATTAAAAAGAACAGAACACGAGGTAGTAATAGAGCGCATACAGGAAAGGTTTCTGTTGAAAAATCTAACACTCGTTGGGCAAGTGATATTACTTCCATAAAATGTTGGAACGGTGAGAAGTTACGAGTAGCAATTGTAATTGATTGTTGTGACCGTTCAATTATATCCTGGAAAGCAGGTGCTCACATGCAGGCTTGTGATATTGAATTGATGGTTCAAGAAGCATTGTTTAATCGATTTGGAGAGAGTTTACCTGAGAGAGATAAATTGGAACTCCTTCATGATAATGGACCTGAATACATAGAGAAAGGTTTGAGAAAACAATTAAATAAATGGGGACTAAAGGATTGTAATACCCCTACATATTCTCCACAATCAAATGGAATTTGTGAGTCGTTTAACGGCACCTTTAAAAGAGATTACGTTTATGAAAATTGCTTAGATACACCAAAAATTGTAATGGATAAATTACATGAATGGTTTGAGGATTATAATAATTATGCTCCACACTCAGCTTTAAATATGAAAACACCACAAGAATTGTATAACTTTGAAATAGCTGCTTAACTAGTCCAACTTTTTATCGGTAAGAGCAAATTTAATTGCCATAGTATAATCTTGAATAGCTTTTTTATAATTACCTAAGATTTTTTCCAGTCCCGCTCTCCAATAATACCTATCAGCATTTGTAGCATCCAATTTAATCGCTTTTGAATAATCTTCAATAGCACCTCGGTAATCCTTTAAATTCTTTTTTGCAGTTCCTCTATTATTATAAGCATCAACATAATACGGGTTCATTTTAATAGCCATATTTAAGTCTTCAATAGCCCCTTTATAATCTCCTGTATCATCTTTAACCCAAGCTCTCCCAAAATAGCCGCTAGCATTTTGAGGGTTTAATTCTATAACTTTTGAAAAATCATTAATTGCACTCATGTAACTCTTCAAATCCAATTTCACCCAAGCCCTATCATAATAAGCATCCTCATTTTCGGAGTCTAATTTAATTGCTTTGTCATAATCTTTCAACGCTCCATCATAATCTTCAAGGTCACTTTTTGCATTCGCTCTATTATAATAAGCCCGACTACTTTTTGGATTAAATCGAATATTTTTGTTATGATCTAAGAGTGAGCCGTGCAGGTTATTTAACTCCGCTTTTGCATTTGCTCTATTTAGGTAAGCTTTTTTTGATAACGGATTAAGTTCTATTGCTTTGTTGTAGTCTATAATAGCTAAAGAATCATTACCCAAATTAGAGTACATACACCCTCTATCAAAATAATTCAGGTCCTTCGTTGAGTCTAATTCAATTGCTTTACCGTAATCTATTACTGCTTCACCATAAAGTTGTAAGTTAAATTTATCATATGCTCGATTAGAATAATAAACAGCGTCATTGGTATCTAAAGATATTGCAATATCATAATCTTTTATTGCCTCTTCGAAATTGCTAAGTTCCCCTTTTGCAATCGCTCGATTATAATATAGTGCACTATGGTTAGTATCTATCTTAATCGCCCTACTGTAATCCTCTATAGCTGCTTGATTGCTATCTAAGTCTAAGTAAATATTTCCTCGGAAATGAAACACTAAAGGATCGTTAGGATTTAACTTTATTGCTTTGTTTAAATCTTCTTTTGCAGATTTATACTCTTTTAATTCGTATTTGGCACAAGCTCGTTTATGGTAAGCGTTCGTGAAGTTTGAATCAAGTGAAATTGCTTTAGAGTATTTTTTTATCGCTCTTTTATACTTTTGAGTATTTCTTAATTTAATCCCTTGTTGGTAATAATCTTCGGCAGATTGTGTGTAAGCTGCCAAGCTACCGAGTAGCATAATCATTAATGCAAAAAAGAATTTCATACAAATTTGTTTTTTTTTGCAATCTCATAAAAAAACAGCTAACTATCAATTAAATAAAAGAATTATAATCCATCATATGCCCTATTCGGTTTTATAGTCTTTCGGAGATACCTCTATCAAACCTCAAATAAGAGTAAGGGTAAAAGTACTTATGCCTGTCTTTGAATAAGATTACTACAAATGAAATAAATACCTCGGTAAAAACGTCTAATTATTCATAAATAGTAGTAATTTAGAAGATTGTAAGCGAAGCGCTAAAAGCACAACAAATAGGTCTATGACCTCAAACCAATAAAGAGTAAAAAAGGATGAAAAAGTTTATACTAATTTTATGTTCCGCATTATTGATGGGAACGTCAGTTTTTGCAAATGAAGAGGTAAAAGCCACAGCTAAAGTCGAGCAAGTAGCCGATACAATAAAAGAAGCAGTTGCTCCTGTAGTCAAAAAAGAGGAAGTGAAAGTTCCTGCTGTCAAGGCTGAAAAACAAGAAATTAGAGAAATTATCAAACAAAAATTCATTGAAGGTGGTGTAGGTTTTATGTCTATCGTTCTTATTTGTTTGATTTTTGGTTTAGCGATTTCTATCGAACGAATTATCATGCTGAGTTTAGCATCGACCAATGTGGATACCTTAGTCGGTAAATTAGAAGAGGCTTTAAATAAAGGTGGAATTGAAGAGGCGAAAGATATGCTTAAAGAAGTTCCTGGCCCTGTTGCTGCGATTTATAACCAAGGTTTGAATCGTACAGATGAAGGCTTGGAAGGTGTTGAAAAAGCGGTTATGGCTTATGGATCTATCGAAATGGGGAAATTGGAAAAAGGATTAACTTGGATTTCTTTGTTCATTTCATTAGCTCCAATGTTAGGATTTATGGGAACGGTAATCGGTATGATTGCAGCCTTTGATTCTATTGTAACCGCTGGTACAATTGAGATTGATGAAGTAGCGAAAGGTATCAAAGTCGCACTTTTGACAACCGTTGCAGGTCTTATTGTAGCGATTATACTACAAGTGTTTTATAATTATATCGTTAGTAAAATAGATGAGGTAGTTAATCAAATGGAAGAAGGTTCTGTTTCATTAATTGACAGCTTAATCAAACACGATTTGGTAAATAAAAAATACTAATTACGATGTATAAATTAGTTAATAAATATGGGTTAATAGCCTCTTTTGGAACGGTTACCTTGTTGCTTTTAATTAGCATCGGTATCTACAACAGCCAAGAGTTTATTATTGACCCAATAAACGGAGCATTGAAAAACACAGAAGTGTACGGAATGCTCGATGGTGAGGTGATTAAAAAGGAAGCTTTAGATAAATTTGACGCAACACGTTATGCTGACAACCCTAACGAAAATGCGGATATCATCGGAAATGTCGCTCCCTTGTTAAATTTAGGTTATGGTTTACTTATTATCGGAATTATCTCTATTGTAGCGATGTTTGTGATTACAGGTTTAAAAAAACCAAAGGCATTGAAGATTTCGTTGGTGTCAATTGGCGCTTTTGTTTTACTCTATTTTATATCGAGAGGACTGGCTTCTTCAGATGTCCCTGAAAACTATTCGGTCGATACAACAAGTGATTTATTTAATCTTGCAGGTAGTTTACTAACTATGGCTTATTTATTAGGTGGTTTAGCAATTGCAAGTATTATCGGTGGTGGTGTTATAGCTTATCTCAAAAAATGATAAAAGGTAAAAAATCAAGACGTGGAATAGTAGAGGTCAATGCGGGTTCGATGGCGGATGTCGCTTTCTTGTTGTTGATTTTCTTTTTAGTAGCGACAACAATCGTCAACGATAAAGCGATGAAACAAATTTTACCGCCTCATTTAGAAGAGCCTATTGATGTCAAAATTGCCGAACAAAATGTATATAATATTATCATCAATAATTCTAATGGCTTATTGGTTGAAGATAAATTGATGCAATTGCGTCAAATACGAGCAAAAACGAAAGCGTTCATTACCAACAACGGAAAAGACGCTAATTTATCTGATAGCCCTGAAGAAGCGATTGTATCGATTAAAGGATTTAGAGGGACAGATTACGGTTTTTACGTGCAGGTATATAATGAAATACACGCTGCTTACGATGAGTTACGAGCCGAGAAATTAGGGCTTTCGATGCGAGACTATTTGGATTTGGTAAGTACCGACGCCAAAGAGTTATCCGAACAACAAATTGATGCAATTAATAGAGTGAAAAAACTTTATCCTTTGCGATTTTCTGAAGCAGAACAAGAGTAATTGATTATGCAGGGATTTAAGAAAAAAACGAAAACAAGCCAAGAAATACCAACGGCAGCTTTGCCTGATATTATCTTTATTTTATTGTTTTTCTTTATGGTAGCAACAAAAGAGCGACCAAAAGAACCACTACTTAAAATCAGAGCACCAAAACTAACGCAGTTAGAAAAGACAGGAAAAGAACCTGATGAATATATGGTGTTTTTTGTTGGTCAACCAAAGAACAGCTCTTTTGGACAAGGATCAAAGATCTTTGTTGATGATGCCATGATCGGTATCCACGAAATTAGCTCATTGATCACCACACGTAGAATAGCCTTAAAAGAACGTGCAAACCTATTAAAAGCACGTATCAAATCGGACAGAGGTGTAAAACTGGGTGTGATTATCGACATAAAAAAAGAACTCCGAAAAGAAGGAGTTTTCCGTGTTGAATACGAAGGTATCGAGTCAAGTGCTTTATAGTTTTTGAATTACTCTTTAATGAATTTTTTAGTATAATACCCTCCTTTAAAAAGGTAGATATTTACAAAATAAATTCCTTTAGGTAAAAAACTTGTGTCTATTTGAGTAACTGTACTTTCTAATAGTTGAATACCTAAACTATTGTAAATAACAACACGACTGATTTGTTCATACGGTGTAATGTTTAGTGTTGAATTTACAGGATTTGGATAAACTATAAATTCAGCTTCTATTCCCTCATTCATTCCCGTAGACAAACAGTCCACGGCACACCAATTACGAGCATTCAATTCGCACAATATACCATCATAAGCCAATTTGCTTGTACCACTATTAGCCCACGTCCGAACACCTAAAGTTCGTAAATACTCAACAAACGCAAGGTCTGTGAGATTAAACTCCAAGGCTAATTCATCTGCTTTTGCTTGTGACCAATCAGTTAATTTGAATAATGAAATGTATTTGACATTAGCATAATCTGTATCCCAAGCAGTAAATACATTTTGAAAAAACTCCATTTGTTTGGTTTCATTACTATTGCAATGTGTACTTGTCGAATAACCGCATTCAACAAAATAAATCGGTTGACTCACATCGTTATAGATAGCTACAAGTGCCGGGAAATCGCTTACCGGTGCAGTCGGTGACTTCATCGTAAAGTCATTGTTTAATGGGTAATAAGTTGTTGCAACAATATCTAATCCCTCATTAACGTATTTACATAACGGCTTTGTTGTGTTATCAGTCAAACCTTTGTAAGTAAATGTTGTTTCTACCTTCAAGTCCGTTCCGTGCATATCAAAATAAAGTTGTTTAGCATAAGGAACAACAGCATCTAAAAAGGTTTTATAATAGTTGTATTGCACAGGATCAGTTCCAAACCTTGCATCGTGTTCGTTACCGATAGTAAGTGCTTCTAATTCTATGTTTGGAATATGTTTAAAAACCGTATCTAGTAATACTTTAAACCGTCTAATCATTAGCGGCGTGTAGAAATCTACTCCCATTAGTTCAGAAGGTGTTTGTTTGAGACTGGAATAAATAGGTGATATTTGTAACTCTAATTTGGTATTGAAGGCTGGAAAATAAATATTTGCAGCATCTAACCTACTACCAATATAAGCATCGTCAAACTGTCCTGTGTCTGGCTCTAATCGCGACCAACGCACAGCCATATGAGTTGTGGACATACAAGCTGTTTTAGATAAGGTGAAAGCAGCATCATAATCATTGTCTTCGGCGACGTCTATTTGCCAAGAAAGTGTACGGTCTCCTCTGGCTAATTGAGCAAATGAATGTGAGAAAGAGAACAGAATAAATAAAATTAGTGTTACTTTTTTCATCTGGCTAGTGACTTGTTTAAACAACAATGTACGTTTTATTTAGGTACGAAAAAAAGATTCTCCACGACTAACAAAAAAAAGGGCTATTCAAAATGTTTTTGAATAGCCCTTTTTTAAAAGTTATAAAATAATCTTAAAAAGCTTTTTCGTTAAGCTCTTTGATACTTTTATTTCTCATCAAATGCGATATTGCGTTAGCTATAATCACATCACAACTCACTTTAATTATTTTTTCACTTTCTATATTTACTGCAACTGTATCTGTAATAAATACGTTTTTAAGAGGTGATGCCTCAATACGCTCGACTGCAGGACCTGACAACAGACCGTGTGTACAGTAAGCCGTTACAGACAAAGCACCTTCTTCCATAATCAATTCAGATGCTTTACACAACGTTCCCGCTGTATCAATCATATCATCGATAATGACTACATTTTTACCAGAAACGTCTCCGATAATCTCCATATTAGCAACTTGATTGGCTTTCAAACGCTCTTTATGGATAACTGCCATTTCAGTATTCAATAATTTTTTATATTGTTTGATACGTTTTAACCCTCCAAAATCGGGAGAACATAAACATAAATTTTCGATATTTTGGTCACGAATATGTTTAGCAAATAAATTTGCTGTATCTAAGTGATCAACAGGTATTTTGAAAAACCCTTCGATACTATTTGTATGTAAATCAATCGTAATCACACGATCAGCACCTGCTTGCTGAATAAAATCAGCAACCAAACGAGAAGCGATAGAGGTACGTTCGGCATCCTTTCTTTCCTGACGAGAGTGAGGTAAATAAGGTATTACACAAATAATTTCTTTTGCAGAAGCACGACGTGCAGCATCGATAGCTAAAAACAACTCGAATAAATTTTCATAAGGCATATTTGCCTGAGCTAAAATAGCGATAGATTTACCACGAATAGACTCTTCGAACTTAACAAAAACTTCGCCATCAGAAAACACCTGCGAATGGTATAACCCAACAGGAATATTCAATTGATTAGCAACACTTGTTACTAGCTCTTTTGAATTTAGTGTACCGAATAACTTAAATCCCTCAATCATAATAATTAGTATTAAGTTTCAAAATTAGCACTTTTATAGGTAAGTAAATCAATAACAGAAAAGAATGTTGTCCACATTTTGACTTATTAATAAAAATAGGCTTTTACCCTTAGACAAATACCTTTTGTAGATAGACAAAATTAACTTTGCAAAGTAAAACAATCCCCTAAACCTTATTTTTTCGTATAAAAGCAAGTACCAACAGTTGGTCATTTATGAAAGTTTTATTGACAGGAGCAAACGGATACATTGGCAGACAATTACTAACAAGGCTCATTGCTGAAAAACACGAAGTGGTTTGCGTAGTTAGAAACGCAAAAAAACTACAACTACATAAAACCATTTTAAAAGAAATAACGGTGGTTGAAGTTGATTTCTCACGTCCCTTTGACCCTGAAATACTACCTTCGTCTATAGATATTGCCTACTTCCTTATTCACGGCATGTATAGTGGTTCTCATTTCGAAGACAACGAACAAGCTATTGCTCAACGTTTCCGTACCTATGTTGACATAGCCAACGTTAAACAGGTTATTTATTTGGGACGGATTTGCAATTCAGAGTGCCTACCTCCTATCCACCGAGCAAGTTTAAATGTCGAAACAGAACTACAAAAAGGTCAATACGCTCTCACTGTTCTCCGTGCAGGGCTTATTATTGGAGAAGGTAGCTATTCGTTTGAAATTATGCGAGAACTCATTAAAGGACTACCCCTTATCCTTACGTCAAAATGGATAAAAAGCAAATGTGAACCTATTGCAACTACCAATGTCTTGGATTATTTAATAGGAGTAATGCACAAACCAGCTTACTACAACCACCAATATGACATCAGTGGTATACGTACAATTTCATACGAAAGCATGATACACGCTTATGCTCATCACATAGGAAAGCCTCAACGAATTTTTACTATCCCATTTTTTTCACCACAAATTTCGTCTTATTTATTACGAATCACCACCGCTACAGTTCCTGCTTTGGCAGATCACTTAGTTTACAGTCTTATTGATGATTTGATTGGCGAAAAAAACAACTTAGCAGAAGAATTGAATATCGACATCTACGATTTCAAGGAAGCTCTAATCAAAATATTAGAGGGGCACAATTAAAACAACAAATATCTCACTTCTTTGAAATTGTAAGCTGTAATATCTCCGTTCTTATCAATCAACAAACGACCATAAGCATCAATTCCTTTGATTGTACCAACAAATTCTCCGTTTTCATCTTCAAACCCAGACAAGCGGTCGAGACGGTACATGTTTTCTAAATACAGTTTTTCTAAAGATTTTTTATCTTCTTTTCTTAATAAAAAATGTTCGAAATTCTCGAGTAATACTTGTAATATATCATCAGGAAAGTGAGTTTGTTGCGTTTCTATCGCTAAAGACGTAGCGTGAGGAATTTCGAAATTTTCTTGGTTTACATTTAGCCCTATCCCTATAACTGAAGAGTAAATTTCGTTTTTACGCAAATTATTCTCTATTAATATACCAGCTACTTTTTTATCGTTTATAAAAATATCATTCGGCCATTTGATCGTTGCCCTCGCTAAGGTATTTTCATTTATCGTTTTAACAATTGCTAAAGCCGTTACAAAATGCAAACGGAACTGTTCTAAAATAGGTAACTCCAAATCAAAAATACCAATAGAAAAAGTAAGGTTCTTTCCTTGTTGGCTTTCCCAAACGCTACCTCGTTGCCCTCTCCCCTCCGTTTGGTTGGCAGTAATCACCACTTCTCCATTAGACAACTGACCTTGTTGCAGACTTTGGGCTACAACACGATTGGTCGATGGACAATTTGGCAGATTTTGAATTGTTTTACCGACAAAATGGGTTTTTGGTGTAATATTGTACAACTATTGCTAACTTTGGGTTTATAATATACAAATGTACTAAATCGAAAGTTGATGAATAGAGATATTCCATCAATTTTATAAATAAAATAAAAATGGGAAATGTTTCAAGTGATGCGTTAAGCACCTTAGTAGTAAAGGGATTACAAGACAAAAAAGGTCTTGATATTACTTTAATTAATTTAAAAGACATCCATCATGCAGTTTCTGATTATATGATCATTGCATCAGGTAGTTCAGACACACACGCTTCTTCTTTGGCTGACTCAGTAGAATTTGGAGTAAAAAAAGAAACTGGCGAGTTCCCTATCGCTAGAGAAGGAAAAAATAATGGACAATGGGTATTATTAGATTACGCTAATGTAGTTGTTCATATTTTCCAAAAAGATACACGTGAATTTTATTCGTTAGAAAAACTTTGGGGAGACGGAAAAATCACTAAATTCGAAGATGAACAATAAGTATTTTTAAAAAATTGTTATGGAAGAGAAGAAAAACAAAAAAAAATTGATACCTACAAACCCTAAAATGGGTTTTAATCAGTTTTGGTTATTCGGTCTTGTAGGGATGGTATTGTTTTGGGTGGTTTTGAATGGCAAAGAAAGCCAAGAAGAATTATCAGAGAACAAATTTGTTTCTATTGCCAAAAGTGGTGATGTCAAAAGTATAGATATTCTTAATCGAAAGATTGCTGAGGTCACGCTAAAGGCTGACGCTTTAGAAAAAGAAGAGTACAGTGAACTTAAAAAAGGCAAAAAGAAATTGATTGAAAAAGGACCTCATTTTACTTACCAATTTGGTGATGTAGAGTCTTTTACTCGTCAGTACCAAGAAATACAAAGTAAACTGAAGGTTGAAGACCAATTTGAAGTTCATTACTTAGACCGAGAAGATTTCGGAAACATATTAATGGGTTGGTTGCCACTTATCTTAATCATCGTGATTTTCTTTTTCTTGATGAAAAGAATGTCAGGTGCAGGTGGTCCTGGTGGACAAATGTTCAATATTGGAAAATCAAAAGCTTCCTTATTTGACGCTACAAAAAACACAAAGGTATCTTTTGATGATGTTGCTGGTTTAGAAGAAGCAAAAGAAGAAATTAAAGAAATTGTTGATTTCTTAAAACACCCTGACAAATACACCAAATTGGGTGGTAAAATACCTAAAGGAGCGTTATTAGTAGGACCTCCCGGAACAGGAAAAACCTTATTAGCGAAAGCTGTCGCTGGAGAAGCGGGTGTTCCGTTTTTCTCTTTATCAGGTTCTGACTTTGTAGAAATGTTTGTTGGTGTTGGTGCCGCTCGTGTACGTGATTTATTCAAGCAAGCCAAAGAAAAAGCTCCTGCAATTATCTTTATTGATGAGATTGATGCTATTGGTCGTTCAAGAGGAAAAGGACAACAACCTGGTGGTTCAAACGACGAAAGAGAGAATACATTAAACTCTTTATTAGTTGAAATGGATGGTTTTGGTACTGATACCGGAATTATTATTTTGGCAGCAACTAACCGTCCCGACGTATTAGACCAAGCGTTGTTACGTCCAGGTCGATTTGATAGACAAATTAGTATTGACAAACCAGACATTACTGGTAGAGAACAAATTTTCAACGTTCACTTGAAACCCTTGTTGTTATCTGATAAAGTTGACCCTAAAAAATTAGCTGCTCAAACACCTGGTTTTGCTGGTGCTGAGATTATGAACGTTTGTAACGAAGCGGCTTTAATTGCTGCTCGTAGAAGTGCTGATAAAATTGGAATGCAAGATTTTCAAGATGCTGTTGATCGTGTAATTGGTGGTATTGAGAAGAAAACAAAAATCATTTCTCCTGAAGAAAGAGAAATTGTTGCTTACCATGAAGCAGGTCATGCTGTTACTGGTTGGTTCTTAGAACACGCCGACCCCTTAGTCAAAGTTAGTATTGTTCCAAGAGGAGCTGCGGCTTTAGGTTATGCTCAATATTTACCTAAAGAACAGTTTTTATACCAAACCGAACAGTTATTAGACACCATCTGTATGACTTTAGGTGGACGTGCTGCTGAAGAAATTATTTTCGGTAAAATATCTACTGGTGCTCAAAATGATTTAGAAAAAATCACTAAAATGGCTTACAGTATGGTGACTATCTACGGAATGAATGAACGAGTAGGTTTGCTGTCTTTCCATGATCCAAACAATGAATATTCTTTCCAAAAACCTTATTCAGACGCAACAGCTACTGTTATTGATGAAGAGGTTAAAAAGATAGTTGACAAAGCTTACCTCAGAACAAAAGCGTTATTAAATGACAAAGCCGAAGAGTTAGAAAAAATCGCTAAAATCTTATTAGAAAAAGAAGTTATTTTCCAAAAAGATTTGATTGACTTAATAGGAAAACGACCTTTTGATAAAGAAACTACTTACGGTGCTTTTGTTAATAAAGAAGAGTTAGCAAAACAGGAGTTGGAACCTACAATTAAAGAAGAAGAAGAAGAAACTACTTCAGAAGAAGTGTAGTTTTTGACTAATCTATTTAAAAGCCTGATTTTACACCTGTGAAATCAGGCTTTTTGTTTTTCAACACCTCCACTATCAAAAAAAATACGTAGGTTAAGTAAAACATTAAATATGAAAATAAAATACAATTCCCCCGTCATTCTTACATACGCTTTAGTTTGTACTATTGTATTAATTCTCAGCCAGTCTTTAGGTGAGCGTTTCCAACAATATTTCATTCTTTACAATGGATTTAGTTTTAGTAACCCTGTAGATTATTTCCGTTTATTTTCTTACACCGCAGGACACGCCAACTGGACACACTTGATAAGTAACTTTGCTCTTATCTTAGTGGTTGGACCAATGTTGGAGGAAAAATATGGTTCAAAATACCTACTGTTCATGATGCTAATTACAGCATTTGTTTCAGGCATTACCAATCTTCTATTCTTTACAGATAATGCGCACGGAGCGAGTGGTATCGTATTTATGTTGGTCTTACTGAGTTCATTTACCAGTTTCAAAAGCGGCAATATCCCATTAACCTTTGTATTAGTTTTTATATTATATATTGGAAAAGAAGTAATGCAATCTTTTGAGAGTGATAACATTTCTCAATTTGGACATATCATTGGAGGGCTTTGTGGTGGTTTTTTTGGTTTTCTTAATAGTAAACCAACACAAAAGATACCTTTAGAGAATAAAACTACAGCTATTGAAGAGGAGAAAATAGACGATATATATAATTAGTCAAGAAAAAACTCATCGAATAATTAAAGAATTTGGCATCTTTTTTGAGCGATATGCTTAAATTTATGGTATCATTAAAAACTGTAGTATGTTTCAAAAATCACACACATTCAAATTTAGACACTTTTTTTTAGTCTTAGGACTTACTCTTTCGTCTTTTATTTCAATTTCACAAATACCAAGACCTGCCTTAGTTGGTTATTGGGAAAACTGGGGTACAATGAAATTGACAGATATTCACGAAAATTACAATATCATACAAATAGCATTTGCTACTACGCAAGGTAGTTCGCTCTATGATATGGAGTTTAATCGACCTTATTGGTATACTAAAACGGCTTTCATAGCTGACGCACAAACTTTACAAGCAGAAGGTAAAAAAATAATACTAAGCATTGGTGGAGCGACTGACCCTGTGCGTATTTCTAATCAAACAGAATACAATACTTTCGTTTCTTCTATGAAACAAATTATGGACGATTATGATTACCTTTTTGATGGTATAGACATCGATTTGGAGTCAACCTCTTTCAATTTTGGTGCATGGACAATGGCAAGTTTGTCAGACGAACAAGATTATTTAGTCGAAGCTATCCGTGAATTAATGGCTTATTACCAAGCTGAAAAAGGTCAAAAACTATTATTAACGATGGCTCCTGAATCTATCTACTTAGTTGGTGCATTAAGTAATACGCAACTAAACAGTTACAATGGAGGTGCGATGTTACCTATTATCGGAGAACTGGAGGATGAAATTGATTTACTCCACGTACAATATTACAACGCCAACGAATCTATTGCAATTGATGGAGGTCTGTACCAAGAAGGCACGGGAGATTACCTTACAGCTGTTACCGAATCTATAATAAAAGGATTTACTTTATTAGGTGGTAAAGGCACTTATTATGGAATTGACGCAAACAAAGTGGCTATTGGTTTACCTGCTGGTCAGTGTTCGGGCGGTGGTGGTTATGTTGCTCCTGCAGAAGTAACTAAGGCAGTGAAATACTTGAGAGGAGAAATACCTAAACCATCAGGATGGAACTACACCTTACTATCTTCTTACCCAGACTTGGCAGGACTAATGACTTGGTCAGTCAATAAGGACATGGCTCTTACCACAGAGATTAACGGAACACAGGTTAGTTGTAGTGGAGAATGGACTTTTGCTGATGGCTTCAAAGATGCCTTTCCAGAAGATGTTGTTTTTGGTTTAGCTAACAATTCAAAAGAAGAAACTTTTTCTATATCTCCTAATCCTACAACAAATAACATTCGTATTTTCTCTGAAAAAACAATTTCAGATGTAATTATATATTCTATATTAGGAGAAAAAATAGAAACAATAAAACTACCTTTATCAGGGGTTATTGACCTTTCTACTTATAAAAAAGGTGTTTATTTAATAGAAATTAATGGTAATGTACAACGCCTAGTGAAGCAATAACTCATTTCAATTACAAAAAAGGTCTTGTTTACTTCTCTGAAGGAAAACAAGACCTTTTTTTGTTTATCTATTTTTCAAAGAACTAAATTCCAGCAGTAAGTGTTGGATAAAAAATGTAACTTTGTACTTACACTCCGAGCAATTTTGTTATGATGCAAGAACCTTTAAAACCAATCACCGATTGGTTACCTATCACTAAAAAAGAAGTTGAAAAACGTGGTTGGGGTGAATTAGATGTTATTCTCATTTCGGGAGACGCCTATGTTGATCATCCTTCTTTTGGAACAGCTGTAATCGGTCGTATTATAGAAAGTGAAGGCTATAAAATTGCAATTATCCCTCAACCCAACTGGCAAGATGACTTAAGGGATTTCAAAAAACTGGGTAAACCTAAGTATTTTTTCGGAGTGACTTCCGGGTGTATGGATTCGATGGTCAATCACTATACGGCAAGTAAACGGAGAAGAAAAGATGATGCTTACACGCCTGGAGGACTAAAAGGACACCGTCCAGATTATGCAACCATCATTTACACGAAAATATTAAAAGAACTTTACCCTGACGTACCTGTCTTGATTGGAGGAATAGAGGCGTCTTTACGTCGTGTGACTCATTATGATTATTGGTCAGACAAACTGATGCCTACTATTTTAGAAACCAGTGGGGCAGATTTATTGGTTTACGGAATGGGTGAACAACCTCTTCGTGAAGTCTTGCGGTTACTGAAAAAAGGCGTGCCTTTTCATCAATTAACAACCATTCCTCAAACGGCAATTATGCGTCCTTTGGAAGATGGATTACCTAAAAATAAAATTTGGACGGATTTAGAATTAAACTCTCACGAAGACTGTTTGAAAGAAAAACGTGCTTACGCCTCTAATTTCAAACACGTAGAGCAAGAATCCAACAAAACATTTGCAGATAGAATATACCAACAAACAGGTGACAAAAATCTAATCATAAACCCTCCTTACCGTACAATGACAGAAAAGGAAATTGATTACTCTTTCGATTTACCTTACACACGTTTACCCCATCCAAAGTACAGAAATAGAGGTACTATTCCTTCTTACGAAATGATAAAATTTTCTATCAATATGCATAGAGGTTGTTTTGGAGGATGTAGTTTTTGCACCATTTCTGCCCATCAAGGAAAGTTTATCGCCAGTCGTTCGCAAGATTCTATTTTGAAAGAAGTGGACCAAGTAACTGAAATGCCTGATTTCAAAGGTTACATTTCCGATTTAGGAGGTCCTTCGGCAAATATGTACAAGTTAGAAGGAATTGATATGTCTATTTGTGACAAATGTGTCAGTCCGTCGTGTATTCACCCTGTGATTTGTAGTAATTTGGATACCAACCACAGCCAAATGACTGCACTTTATAAAAAAGTAGATAGTCACCCAAAAGTAAAAAAAGCCTTTGTCGGAAGTGGTATTCGTTATGATTTATTAACCAAAAGTTACAATAAAAAAGGAGACGATTCTTTGATGCCTTACATGGAGCAATTACTTCGTCGTCACGTATCGGGAAGGTTAAAAGTTGCTCCTGAGCATACAGCCCCTGAAACATTGAAAATCATGCGTAAACCTTCTTTTGAGCATTTCAAAGAGTTTACAAAAATGTACCATAAGATTGATACCAAATACGAATTGAATCAACAGTTGATTCCTTATTTCATTTCTAGTCACCCTGGTTGTAACCAAGAGGACATGGCAAATTTGGCTGCTGAGACCAAAGAATTAGGCTTTAAATTAGAACAAGTACAAGATTTCACCCCCACACCAATGACTGTAGCAACGGTAATGTACTATTCAGGTTTTCATCCATACACAATGCGAGAGTACACCACGCCAAAAACCAAACAAGAGAAACAAGACCAACACCGTTATTTCTTTTGGTACAAACAAGAAAACAAGGATTGGATTAGAAAACAGTTAACCAAAGCCAAACGATTGGATTTGTTAGACCGTTTATTGAAGCCGACAAACAAAAAACAGCAGAATAACCAACCGATAAACAAAGGAGGTTCAAACAATAACAAACATAAAAAAAACGAACCAAAAGCTGAATTCAACCCTAAAAGCAAAGCACAGCGAGTAGGGAAATCACGACCTGATGGTGCGAAAAAATCTCGTTTTAAAAGTAAAAAACGAAGAGTTTAATACGTTTAGCTAAAACAAAAAAAGAGCCAACTATCAGCTGATAGTTGGCTCTTTTTGTTTTATAAGATTTGTTATTTAATCTTCTGAACGTCTTCTTGGGCTACGGTTAGAACTACTTCGTCTTTGTCCGCCGTTACTTCCACCATTACCTGATTTTCGCTCACTGTTTCGGTCTCCACCTCCTTTATACGAGCGTCCGTTTCCTCCACCCCCATTTCTTGGTCGTCTTGAGTTACCTCCACCTCTTCTTGGCTCTTCCTTTTCAGGTTTACCACTTGGCTCAAATCCTTTTAATATTTCAACCTCTAATTTTTGATTCAACAATTTCTCTATCGCTTTTTGGAAAGCTACTTCATCAGAAGACACCAATGAAATTGCCTCTCCACTTGCTCCAGCACGACCTGTACGACCAATACGGTGTACATAATCTTCAGGTACATTTGGTAATTCAAAGTTAATCACATGAGGTAACAAAGGAATATCTAACCCACGTGCCGCAATATCTGTAGCTACTAAAACACGAACAGTTCCTTTTTTGAAACCCTCCAATGCTTTTGTTCTTGCATTTTGTGATTTGTTTCCGTGAATCGCCGCTGAAGTAATCCCGTTTTTCACTAACTTTTCGCTCAAACGATTTGCTCCGTGCTTCGTTCTTGTAAAAACTAATACTTGTTGCCAATCTCCATCATCAATCAACTTGATGGCTAAAGCTGGCTTTCTACCTTTATCTACGTGGTAAACTTTTTGATCAACACGCTCTGCTGTTGTGTTTTGAGGTGCTGCCTCTACAGAAACAGGGTTTGATAAAATCCCATTAGCCAAACGCTTAATCTCTTTTGAGAAAGTTGCTGAGAACAATAAATTTTGTCTTTTTTCTGGCATCAACTTCAATATCTTATTGATATCTCGTTGAAATCCCATATCCAACATACGGTCAGCCTCATCTAAAACTAAAATCTCAACTTCTGCTAAAGAAAATACTTTTTGACTATGCAAATCAAGTAAACGACCTGGTGTGGCTACCAAAATATCAACTCCTTGTCGTAATGTTTTGATTTGAGGATTTGCATTGACTCCTCCAAAAATAACGGTTGAGCGAATATCTAAATGCTTACTGTATTCTTTTACGTTTTCAAAAATCTGAGCAGCCAACTCTCTCGTTGGTGTCAATATTAATGAACGAACGGGTCTTTTTCTTAAATTTTGTTTTTGTGAAAGCAACTGTAAAATAGGCAAAACAAACCCTGCTGTTTTCCCTGTTCCTGTTTGTGCTGACGCCAACACGTCTTTTCCTTGTAAAACTAAAGGAATTGCTTTTGCTTGGATTACAGATGGCTCTGTATATCCTTTTTCATCGATTGCTTTTAATAAAGCGTCCGATAAACCTAATGACTTAAATGACATATTTTTTGTGTAGTATAGCCTATAACAAGTACAGTTATACGCTACATATTTTGAAATCCCTCTAAGCTTAATTATAGATGGATATGTGTACTTTTCAAATTATACTACAAAGATACACCTAATAGTTGACTTAGTGAAATAGTGTATTAAGTTCGGTCTTAATACTTTACCGTTTTCATTTCTCGTTTCAAAACTCACCAAGTAAAAAAAGACACGACTTCAATGCCCTCCCATAACGGATACCTAAGCTGTCTTCTGTCAATGTGCACTAAATTATTTGCTTATTTTGACGCTTTCTCCACTTTCGAATACCCCAAATTAAACCTATACCAAGAATAATAAATGGCCAAACATTTACTAAAAATACAAAAAACAGAATCAAATTTCGCCATCCATTTCTAAATCCATTACCAAAATCATTACCTATTATGACTGCTTTAGGTATTTCTTGGTAAAAGCTAATTGTTAAAGTCGAAAAAGACACTTTACTTTTCATATATTTCAACCGACCTTCTATTGATTCTATGACTGAACGAAGTTCGCCTATTTGTCTTTCCACTTCTAATATCTCCGAAACGGTATTCGCTTTTGTTAAAATCTCTAAATACCGTTTTTCAAGTTCTTTTTTTGTTTTTAAGCGTGCCTCTACATCTAAAAACTCCTCCGTCACATCTTTAATCTCTATATCTTTCGTATCAAACTGTGTAACCTCTTTAGTCGCTTCTTGCAATAACAGATCAAAGTTTTTAGCAGGTACTCTCACCACTATTGTCTGACTTATTTTTTCTGAATACTTATCTTCTCTATCTGACGACACATACCCTTTGTTCTTTACTACCGCTTCTAAAACAAGCTCACGAGTTGTTTTAATAGAGTTTGTTTCGAAAGAAACCCTACCTTCTTTAATTAGTTTTCGCTCTATTTCTATCGTTTCAGAGGAAACCCCATCTCCTGACGACGCTTCTGTCGTGTAACTCTCTTCGGTGCTAAATGACGCTTCTTTTTGCGATGATTGACAACTTAATAAAAAATAAAAAACAGAAGTTATTAATAAAATATGTTTCATAGTTGGCTATTTTAGATACTACAAGGTAGTTTTATTATTTATAATTTCAAGTATTTTCATTAACAAACGACGAAATAACCTTTTGCCTGGGTGTGGTGTTGACCGACGCGTTAGGGATAGAAGAGAAAATCCTTTTGGTTCTCTGTTCTTCCTTAGGTTGTAAAGAAATAGACTAATTAACGAAACATCTAAATAACGGGACGCTTCACACCAAAAGATTGCAACGAATAGCCCGCCCCCTTCCCTCACTACGTGTGTACTCTTCTTTTCATAGAGAATACAGCTACGAATAGTGAAAAAATAAGACACAAAAAAAGGGGAACGTCCAAGACATTCCCCCTTTTAATTTTCACTTATTTAAAGATTTTATTCTCTCATATCAATCACCTCAACGCCTGCGTGTGTGCTTTTGTTAAAAATAAACACTTGGTCTGCTAAAGTAACATTTTGAGCAAATTTCGTTATTGTCGTCGTATAATTTACTCCTGACTTTTCGAATATTTTCCAACGTACCAATTGACTGTTTTTTTGAGCAATGTATAGTTTGATTTTAAAAACTGAAACTCGTCTCATCTCATCAGCTGATTTATCTGGTGACAATTCGATAAAATCACAAACTACTCCGTTGATTGTTTCCGTCCCTAAGTGTATGTATTTGTAATCACTCTTGTAAGCTTTCAAATATTTATCGATGGCGAAATCTTCATTTTGTTCTGGGTCACTGGTGTAAATATTCACCTCGTTATCCTCTTTATAGTAAATAGATAGTGTTTTTCCGTCATTAAAGACTTCTCTACCATCAGTAGAATTTACATATACTTTTTTGTTTTTGAATTTAATATCTCCCAAAAAAGTTTCATCTGCAATGCTTGGCACGTGTTTCACAAACGAAAAACTCGCAGTAAAAGAGCTTAAACTAGTGAATTTATCGAGTGCTTTATCCAAAATAACTTTTGCTTTTGGGTCTTTGGTCCCCTGACCAAAAACATTACCGAATACGGCTAATGTGACAAGTAATAGTATGCTCTTTTTCATATCTCTATATTTTTCCATTTAACTCATTCAATAACTGTTCCAAAGCGAACTCGTCGGGAACTAATACGTCTCGGGCTTTACTTCCTCCAAACGGACCAACAATTCCTGCTGCCTCTAATTGATCAATAATTCGACCTGCTCGGTTGTAACCCAATTTCATTTTTCGCTGTATCAACGAGGTACTTCCTTGCTGATGCAATACAATTGTTCGTGCAGCATTTTCAAACAAAACGTCTCTATCTGCCAAATCTACACCTTTCCCTCCTTCTTTGGTGTCGTCCACATATTCAGGCAATAAGTATGCCTCACCGTAACCTTTCTGATCTCCAATGAAATTAACCAACGCTTCTACTTCTGGCGTATCGATAAATGCACACTGCACACGTGTGGCTTCTGAGCCTTGCATAAACAACATATCACCCTTTCCAATCAACTGATCGGCTCCACCTGCGTCCAAAATAGTCCTCGAATCAATTTTAGACGTTACTCTAAATGAACAACGTGCGGGGAAATTGGCTTTAATAATACCTGTAATTACATTTACCGATGGTCTTTGTGTTGCCACAATCAAGTGAATACCGATGGCACGAGCCAACTGAGCCAAACGAGCAATTGGCGTTTCCACCTCTTTACCTGCTGTCATCATCAAATCGGCTAATTCATCAATAACAAGTACTATATAAGGTAAAAAACGATGCCCTTTATTTGGGTTTAATTTGCGTTCTATAAACTTTTGATTGTACTCTTTTAAGTTTCTACAAAGTGCATCTTTCAATAAATCATAACGCTGATCCATCTCTATACATAGTGAATTTAGCGTATGTACTACCTTTGTAGTATCTGTAATAATTGCTTCTTCGGTGTCTGGTAACTTCGCTAAAAAGTGTTTTTCTATTTTCGCAAAAATAGACAATTCCACTTTTTTTGGATCGACCAATACAAATTTCAATTGTGACGGGTGCTTACTATAAAGCATTGACGCTAGCATTACATTTAACCCGACTGACTTACCTTGACCTGTTGCTCCCGCCATCAAAACGTGAGGCATTTTAGCCAAATCAATCATAAATACTTCGTTGGTTATCGTTTTACCTAATACAATAGGTAAATCCATATCCGACTTCATGAATTTTTCTATGCCTATCACCGATTTGATAGATACTGCTTCAGGTTTGATATTCGGCACTTCAATACCTATAGTGCCTTTACCTGGTATTGGGGCAATAATACGAATACCTAATGCTGCCAAACTCAATGCGATATCGTCTTCTAAGTTTTTAATCTTAGATATTTTAATTCCTGCTTGAGGGATAATCTCATAAAGTGTTACCGTAGGTCCTATTGTCGCCTTTATATGCTGAATCCCAATTTTGTAATTCGCTAAAGTATTGACAATCTTATCTTTATTTTCTTCTAATTCTTCACGTGTTACAGGTGTCTTTGAACCTCCTCTATCTATCAACAGGTCAACTGTTGGGTATTGGTAAGTTGCCAAATCTAACTTTGGGTCGTAGTTTTCTACTTCACCATCTGCAATGCGGTCTGCCAATGTTTTGTCTAATTCTATATCTATTTTTTCTCCTGCTGTTTTAGCTTCTTCTACTATTGGTGCGTCAGGAATAGTTTCTTCTAGCTCCATTACCAACTCTTGAGGTTCAACCTTTTTCACTGGTTTCACAACAGGAACGTCAAAATCAACCTCCCCTCCTTGTACTGGCTCAACGGGTTTTAGTTCTTCAATCGTTGCTTTTTCTACAACAGCTGATGATTCTATGAATTTAGGTTGCTCTTCTCCAACCTCTACTTTATCTTCCGTTGGAAATTCACCCTCTTCAATATGTCTTTCTTCTTCATATAAGGGTTCGCTTTCACCATCATCTGTTACGATATGGTCTTTCAATTCATTCGTATCAACATCTGCTAACGGGTCTAACAATTGCTTAAATGAACGGATATTAAAGAAATAAACAAGGTAGATTGATAAGGACAATAATTGAATCAATACCGTTCCCCAACCAACTAACCCGTTTAAAACAAAGGCTATAGTAAAACCAACGCCACCACAAATCAACCCTAGAGAAGAATTTGCATTATCTCCTATATAATAGAAATAACCTAAAGTGATACTCAACCAAATAGTCATAAAAAAAGACATGTTAAGTACTTTGGGTAATAAACGCATCGGTTTATTGAATAAAAACCTTGCCGCATACATCAGTAAAATTGGCACAAGTGAAAAAACACCGATACCAAACCAACGCATAATCAAATATTGTGACAACGTCGCTCCAACTAATCCCCAATTATTTTCAACTTCAGTTGCCAAATACTTAAACTCAACATCGCCCAATGATTCGACAATAGAATAATCGTGAATGCCCGTAAAAAGAAAATAAATAAATGACATCAATAAATTTATCGCTACTACAATAAGAACCAATCCTATCGCAATACGAAAACGTTTGTCCTTCATAAAATCAAAGTTAAAATCGAAATTTAACTTTATTTTTTCTTTAGGCGTTTCTTTGACTTTACTTTTAAATGTGTTACCTGCCATTTTAACTGTTTGTAGGTCTATTTATCGTTTCAATAACGCTTTATTAATCTTTTTTATCAATGAAGGTCCTTCGTAGATAAACCCTGAATAAAGTTGAATCAAACTTGCTCCTGCATCTAATTTAGCTAAAGCATCTTCAACAGACATGATACCTCCTACCCCAATAATTGGGAAAGATTTATTCGATTTTTCTGACAAATAACGCACCACTTCTGTCGAACGTGCCGTCAATGGTTTACCACTCAACCCTCCTGCTCCAATCTTTTCAACTTTTTCCCAATTGGTAATCAAGTTATCCCTTTTTACTGTTGTATTCGATGCAATTACACCGTCTAATTTCACTTCTTGTACAATCTCAATGATATCATCTAATTGCTCATTTGTCAAGTCTGGTGCTATTTTTAATAAGATAGGTTTTGGTTTTGCTTTCTTTGCATTCAATTCTTTCAAACCTCCTAATAATTGTTTCAAGGGCTCTTTTTCTTGTAGTTCTCTTAAATTAGGTGTGTTAGGCGAACTTACATTTACCACAAAATAATCAACATAATTAAACAGTGCTTCAAAACTTTTCTGGTAATCAGAAAATGCCTCTTCATTAGGTGTTACTTTATTTTTACCTATGTTACCTCCAACTAAAACTTTCGATTTACGTGCTTTTAATCGTTCAATTGCTTTTTCTACACCTTCATTATTAAACCCCATACGGTTAATAATCGCCTGATCTTTTGTTACTCTAAACAAGCGAGGTTTTGGGTTTCCTTCCTGTCCTTTTGGTGTAATTGTTCCTATTTCTAAAAAACCAAATCCTAATTCTCCTAACTCATCTATCGCACGAGCATCTTTATCAAAACCAGCTGCTAAACCGACAGGATTAGGGAATTTCAAGCCAAAAACTTCTGTTTCTAAACGCGTATCTTTGACTTTATACAATGCACCGAACAGTGCTTTTACCCCTGGTATTTTAAAACCTATTTTCAATACCGAAAAGGTAAAATGGTGTACTTTTTCTGGTGAAAACAAAAACAACAACGGACGGATAATTAATTTATACACGCTTCTTTATTAATACAAAGTTCAAAAACTTCCCCAAACGTCTTTAATAAACGTAAAAAGGCTTAGTTACAAAACTAATTCTTTGTATTGAATACCAAAAGTTTAAAGCAATAAATAATCTATTTACTGACAGTTATTTTTAAACAACACCATAAAGTTCAATTCTTTGCTCCTATTCTGTTTTTTACTCAGGTTTTTCTACTCTACCGTCTGCGTGTTTAGCAAATCTACCTTGTGTTATTGGGTGGACATTGTCGTAACTATTCCAGGGCCAACCCCCAAATTGTGTCCGTTGGTAATCATCGAAAGCCTCTCTAATTTCTTCTTTGGTGTTCATTACAAAGGGTCCGTGCTGGACTACGGGTTCATTAATTGGTCGTCCTTGTAAAATCAAAACATAGGCTTTTTTGGTACCGCTTTTCAATACAATTTCGGTTACAGGGTTAACTTGAATAGAATGATACTCCTTCAAAATCTCTTCGCCTACTGATAAACTATCTCCTTTAAAAAAATAAACTGTTCGGTTAATTCCTTCACTTGCTTTGGGTAATTCCCATTTTGCGTTTGCATCTAACTCGATATACCAAATAGCGACTTCGTTTGTTGTGTCGTTTGCCCACGAGTTTGGCGGTGGCTTTGGTGCAAAAGATTGTTCGATTTGTCCTGCAATAACCTCTATTTGTACTCCTTTAGCATTGGTATATTGGGGGATTTGTTTTGACCAGAGCATTTTGAAATGCGGCTCGACAAACTTATTTTTTTTTGGTAAATTAAGCCATATTTGAAACAGCTCCATCGGGTTTTCTTTTGTTTGATTAAGCAAGGGGAACATCTCGGCGTGTTGCAAACCTTTTCCTGCGGTCATCCATTGCACATCACCGTTGCCGTAACGTCCCGATGCTCCTGCCGAGTCCGAGTGATCAACCATCCCTTTTCTCACTACTGTTATCGTTTCAAAACCTCGGTGCGGATGCCCTGGGAAACCTGGTACTTTTTTCCCGTGGTACATACGCCAACCGTCTTTCAATAAAAAATCTTGCCCCAACTGTCTCCCCGATAAGCTTTCGTCTGGACCAAGGTCTTTATTCCCTTTTGGGTAAGCGTCTTCGTGATGAACACAAAACAAGAATGGATCCATCGTTTCCCACTGAAACCCTAACGCTTTTTTGTTTTTTGTTTTCCAATCTTTCATTTTATTTATTTTAGATGACGCTAAAGAGATTTTCGGGATGAATACAGCACCAACTGCTACTGCTATTTTTTGTAAAAACGACCTTCTGCTTTTCATATTACTCCATTTAAGTTATTCAAAAAACACTTGTTATTTGTTAATACGTATTTTGTTTAAACAAATATATGAATTTAAAGGATATTATACTTTATTTTTTTATTTAGAATAGAGAGCTTTACTATTTATGCTAAAAAGATTCACTTCTCCAATTGTCTTTTGCTTAGTCTCTTTAAATTTCTTGTATTCTCGTTCTCTTTATTACTTCTCTTGGCTGTGTTCCACTAAAAAGTTGGTAAATCAAGCACGAACTTTTCGTTTTGAGTGTTTTATAAATAGAACCAACTATTTATGCTATGCTTTTCAAAAATATATTTACTCGCTTAAGTCAGTTACCAACTGATGAAAAAGAAATTCTTGTAGAGAAATTGAAGTTTCAAATTTTTAGAGAACAAGAATACTTACCAATCAAAAACAGAAGAATATAAACGAGATTGCTGTCCAAAATGCGGGTCGCATCACTTTATTAAATATGGTTTTAATAAATCATTAGAACAGCGTTACCAATGTAAAAAACAGACATGTAAAACCATTTTTTCGGACTCCACTGGTTCAGCTATTCATCGTTTACAGTTGAAAGATAAATGGTATGAGTACGTTGATACGATGTTTAATGGTGATTTTTATTCCACAAGAGAAATGGGGAAGAGAATAAATGTTTGTCATAAAACAGCTTTCTTTTGGCGACATAAAATACTATTTGCAATAGCTAAAAAGGCAACAAAGTTATTTGGTATTGTGGAAATTGATGATTTACATTACAGCTTTAATCAAAAAGGAAGAAAAAACTTAAGTTCCTCTAAAAAGAGAGGACGACAAAACAATAAACAAGGTGATAATTCTGAATCGGTCAAGGTATTAGCAACAGCAGATAGAGAAGGTGACCTGATTTTAGATGTTGTTAGAATTGGTCGACTAAAGGCTTCTGATGTTAAAAAATCAATTGGTGGAATCATAAATAAAGAGACAAATATTTTAACTTCAGATAAACACCCATCATTAAAGGCTTTTGCCAAGGCTTTTAGAATTCAGCACGAGACATTTTTAGCAAAATACCATTCGAGAGCTAAAATATATCATGTCAACACTATTAATGAAAAAGCTGGTAGATTAAAAACATTGGTCAATAGAGGGTTTAAAGGTGTTGCAACAAAGTATTTACACAATTATTGTAATTGGTTTACTCTAATTGAGTCTTTAAAACAAAGTTCAATTGATTTCTTTGATGAATCATTTCATAGCCATACTTCCTGGAGTGATTTTATGAAAAGAGAGGTGAATTATCAAATTTACCTAACTAATTATTCTAATTTGAAAGATTGAAAATTTATAGGCTATTTTACCAACTTTTAAATGGAACACAGCCCTTCTCTTTTACCTTGAACATGAACTTGTAAGAAATCCTTACAAGTTGCTTTTTCTTCCAACTCCCCTTCATTAAATATGTTTTTTAGGTGAATGGTTATGTTTTGAGGGAGTTGTTTGAAACAACTCTGCCATCAACTTCTGTGTCAACCAAACGGTTTCATCTTGAAAGCGAACGTCTAATTACGTTTCTCCACTTTCTGTTTGATAGATGATTATTTGTGAGTTATTTTACTCCTAATTAATTCACTAATTTTTGATTAACATACAAAACCACATCTTTTATAATCAATTTTTGAATGGCATAAATTAAGGTTTCCATTGCTTTATAATCTGGTTGATTATTTTCTTTTGGAAGGTTCATTTTGAAACCTAAACTTTTAGAACTTCTTACCATAATCAAATCTACCAAGAATTGATTTCCTCATTAAAGTTGTAAAAAACAGCATAGTTTCTTTAGAGTATTCTTTTTTTCTAATGAATGGCAATGTTAAGTGCATGGTAAGTAAGGCAATATAAAATACCGAGTTTTCAATAATCTACTTAGCCAAATATAAATATTTTGTTTTTAAATTCGTCTACTTAAAAGCCAAATTTTATATTTGAAGGACTTTCTAAATGGCTTTGAATTTTCAATCTATCACGATTTATCCTATTTACTACACACAGAGCTATCTACTGATTATCAATCTATTACCAAATGTAATAATCTATAAAAAAGATAGTTTTCATAAATATCATTTTCAACTTCTTTTTTTATTCGGACTTCATAGTTTGATAGCACCTTAGTCCAATCTATATAACCATACCCATTGTCATTAAATCCGTTATATTCATTTTTTAATTCAGTAAACCCATTTTGAGTTCCTACAAATGAAATAGTATCTCCTTTGTAGATTTCCGAATATTGTATATAGCCGTTTGGTAATTGCTCAACCAATAAGTTTTCATTGTTACTTTTTATTGAGTCGTTTAAAATATAGATAGCGAATTTTTTTAATAAAGAATATGATTTTAAAGAATCATAAGTCACATAATAAATCTTTTCAGGGAGTCTGTCCTTAAATTTCTTTCGTGCAGAAATAATTAGAGCGTAATTAGCTTTCGTCTTTTCAATAAACAAATCGTCATAGGTTATGTTTTTATAATTCAAAACGACTTCTGATGATTTAGAGACGACTTTACACGGGCAAGGTGAGTCCGGTTCTGAGCAAGAAAAAAATAAAATTGTCAAAACAATTAATGCAATGACTGATGAAGAAAACAATAAGTTTCTTTTCCATTTGATTTCAATCTTTTTCGCTTGCCATTTATATATTAAGGCAAGAATAATTGAAAGACCAATTAATATTGGAACAGATAAAACAAAAATCAAAGAAACTCCACCACCATCTACAGGAAATAAATTCATTAGAAGTAAAGTCAAAAAACCACTTCCGACTATTATCCAAGGTTTATACTTTTCTCTAGTACTGCTCATTTTTTACGCTTGTGCATAACTACGTTATATCAACCCTTTAAAACCTCGCATATTTTCGCTTACGAATAAAATAAGCCACCACCCCAACAAAAAGCACAAACAAATTAGGTACAACTAAATTTATCATCTGCCATTTCCCTTTTTCCTTCTTGACCTTAAACTGGTCTAACGGGCGAGCTTTAAATGATTTTGTTTTATTTGAAATAAATTTATTGCCCAACATATAATCTATCGCATTATTGAAAAACGTCAAGTTTTGGTACGTTTTACGTTCAAAAACATCATAACCCGCAGGTTTCATCGTCTTTTGGTCTGCTCCTACCGTATTTGCGATAAAGTCACCATCTCCAACAATAATCATCTTTCCTTTGCCCGTAGATTTATTTTTTCTTCCTCGGGCTTCCGCTCCCTTTGGCAACGGTTTGTTTTTGTAAAACGAAGTAAACTCACCTTCCAACAAATAAGCTAAAGGCAAATAACTGTTGGTATAAATAGCTTTATCGTGGACAGGGTTTGCAAAATCGTGCGGTGTTATGGTCACAGGACTTGCCCATTTACGTGCATATTGCGAAGTGAAAAACAAAGGTGTCTTCTTCACGCCCTTTGCTGTCGTTACCGTATCTAAACTACCAATAAACTCTGCCGATTTGATAGCACCCAAATCTTTCGTGATTTTATGTCTTTTATTAAACGTCACTATTTTAGGTGTAAAAGTAGAAGGTACTAACACAAAATTCCCATCAACATCCATAGGTACAGAAGTCGAACTCAAATCCAATACAATCTCATCGTTCAAACGAACACCATAACGGAAAAGTAAATCTCGTAAATTGAGTTTGTAAGGCAATCCTTGCACACCTGTTTCTGTCATTTGTTTTTCTATCGCATCAATAAAACAAACCACATTTCCACCTTGCATCAAGTATTGATCAAGTTTGTATTTATCCAATTCTGAGTATTCTTTTTGTGGACGAGCGAGCACAATCATATCAAAAGCATTGATTTTTTCTTGAGACAACCCACTCAATCTATCAATAAACAATTGGTAATACGAAGAAAGTAATTTTTCTACATCTTTCAATTCTTTATGTTGTAACTCGCCGTGACCTGCCAAAAACAACAATTTCTTTTTGCTGTCAATCGCTACCATTTTCAATCCTTCGACAAACTCAAACTCCAACTCATTCAACGAACGCTCTATTTCATTACGGTTCAATGTACCCACCGCTTGATTGCCCTGTGACACTTTATCTTTTTTTAATAAATTCAAAGCAATTGAAGTCCCTTTGTAAGTCAATACTGCCCCTGGAAACAAGGCTTTTGAAGAAGTTGTGCCATTTTCTGTTTTTTGTACCGTTATTGATTTCAAACCACTACGTTTCAAAAAACTAAACAACCCTTTTTTCAACGTATCCTCCACACCAAAAGGGTCGGTAAATTCTACATCTATTTTACCGTCACTGTAACTGTTGAGGTCTTGTAATTTTTCTTTTATCCCTTTAGCTAATTGTCGGTAACCAACAGGCATTTCACCGTCCAAAAACACTTCTACCCGAACAATTCCGGGTAATTCGTCCAAAGTAGCTACCGTCTGTTTATCGACAGAGTAACGAGTATCCTCCGTCAAATCTACTCTAAAAAGCGTTGTTGAAAAAAAGATATTTAGAGCCACTAGCCCCGCTATAACTACTGCAAACTGAATAAAGTCTTTTGATTTTCTTGAATTCATCATTACCACTTTCTACTAACCAAAACCAAACGTGTCGCTACCAAAAAAAAGACAGCAAAACTCACCATATAAACCACGTCTTTAAAATCTATCAACCCCTTACTTAAATTATTGTAATGGGTATTTAATCCCAAGGAAGCAATACCATAAGAATAATCTGACCAATTAAATAACGTCGCCGTATAACTCACCCCATCAAACAAGATGAGTGACAAAAACAAAGCAAAAATAAACGCAACAATCTGATTGGAAGTCAAACTAGAGGTGAAAATACCGATAGAAGTAAACGCTAATGCCAATAAAACAATCCCAATATACGAACCAACAGTCGCTGCTATATCTAAATTACCGACAGGGTCACCTAATTGATAGACGGTATAAACATAAAGTGCCGTAGGTAGCAAAGCAAAAAGAACCAGACTAAACGCAGCTAAGTTTTTGCCGATAATCAATTGCCATTCCGTGAGAGGTTTGGTTAACAACAATTCGATAGTTCCTGTTTTTTGTTCTTCAGCAAACGAACCCATCGTGATTGCTGGTATCAAAAACAGAAAAACAATCCACATCGAGTTAAACATATTGTACAAGTCTGCCACCCCTCCATCAAACACCGTCTCTGGAAAAACCCACGTATATAAACCCAAACTTGTCAAAAAAACAAGCACCACCACGTAAGCAATGAGCGAGTTGAAATAACCTCGCAATTCTTTTAAATAAATACTAAACATTTTTTGTACTGTTTTGAAAGATGGTCTCCAATGACATTTCTTCTTGTTTCATTCCTGTAAGTTGCCAATTGTTCTCTTTTAGTAAGACAAACAATTCGTTTCTAATGTCTTTATTTTTATCGTGAACAATACGGTAAGTGTTATTTTCTAACATTTCGACCGCAAGTACGCCTTCTATTTGCTGTGTAATCATTTCGTGATTTACCAAAGAGGTAAACTCAACCACCAGACTTGCATCTCCCGAAGTCATTAAGTTTGAAACCAAATCATTAGCCACCAACTCGCCTTTATTAACAATAACCACACGGTCACACAACGCTTCCACTTCCTGCATAATATGTGTCGATAAAATCACTGTTTTATCCTCACTTATCATTTTAATTACATTCCGTACCTCCACCAACTGGTTAGGGTCTAATCCTGTTGTTGGCTCGTCTAAAATTAGTACTTCGGGGTTATGAATCAACGCTTGTGCCAATCCCACTCGCTGGCGGTACCCTTTAGACAGTGTGCCTATTTTTTTATTTTGCTCGATACCTAAACCAACCAAATCAATCATTTTCGTGGTTTGTAAACGAATATCTTTTCCTTTCATTCCGTGCAGATGACCGACAAACTGTAAATATTCGTGTACATACATATCCAAATACAACGGATTATGTTCGGGTAAATAACCTATCAACCCTCGCACTTCCAATGGCGAAATATTCACATCAAAACCACACACCTTTACTTCACCCGTAGTTGGCGGTGTAAAACAGGTAATTATTTTCATTGTGGTAGATTTCCCGGCACCGTTTGGACCTAAAAAACCCACTATTTCACCCTTTTTCGCATCAAAACTAAGGTCATTGACCGCTTTTTGCGTTCCGTATATTTTTGTAAGATTACTTATCTGTACCGACATAGAACAAAAATAACGAAACCAACGCTATTTTTAGTACTCGCTACTTGGTTTTTCTTTTGTTGATAAAATCGAAGGTTCAAAACCTTGTGTTTTGCATTCAAAGTTGTACTTTGGGACTTTAATTTTCATTAACTCTAAAGAGATATAACTATGGCTTTTGATTTGCCTAAATTACCGTATGCATTTGATGCACTTGAGCCACACATCGACGCTCAAACAATGGAAATCCACCATGACCGCCACCACGCAGCTTATACTGCAAACTTAAACGGTGCGATTGCAGGAACTGACCTTGAAGGAAAGTCGATTGAAGCTATTTTAAAAAACATTAGCAAACAAAGTGCTGCTGTTCGTAACAACGGAGGTGGATTTTACAACCACGGTTTATTCTGGGAAGTAATGTCACCAAACGGAGGAGGAGAACCTACAGGAACTTTAGGAGATGCTATCAAAAGCACTTTTGGTTCTTTTGAAGACTTCAAAGCTGAATTTTCTAAAGCTGCGGCGACTAGATTTGGTTCTGGTTGGGCTTGGTTAGCAGTTAAAGCTGACGGTTCACTTTGTGTTTGTTCTTCACCAAACCAAGACAACCCTTTAATGGACGTTTCAGATTGTCCTGCTACACCAATTTTAGGATTAGACGTTTGGGAACACGCTTACTACTTAAAATACCAAAACAAACGCCCTGATTATGTTGCTGCATTTTTTAATGTAATCAACTGGGAAAAAGTTGCTGAAAAATTCGCTGCTGCGAAATAAATAAGGCTTACTTAATAATATAAAAAGGCTGACCTATATGATAGTTCAGCCTTTTTTATTGTTTTTGAGGTGTTTTTAAATAAGCTGGTAATGTTTCAATAAAAAGGTTTTCTCAGTTCTGACTATTTTATTGCTATTACAAACTTGTTAAATTGTTGGAAACTTTTATAACCTAGACACACTTTTTTGGACGGTATCGTCCCTGTAAATTCATCTACTCCATCCATTCCTAATAATACAACATTAATAGTGGACTACCTAGTAAATATGGACACTCCAGTATCATTAAAAAGTCTAAGCGAGACGCTTAGACCAGTGGGGTTGAAAGCTATGGAACTCGCTAAGGACGGTAAAATAGTAGAACAAATAATAGTTAAATAATGAAAGAGTTTGATATAAAATTTATAAGTAACTGTGTTAAACAAGGAGAAGGTCTGGAGACAGCAGATAATAAAAAAATTAATAAAAGTAGTTCTGAATTATTAAAAATAAGGAAGGTATTATTGGGAGAAAGTAAGCTTGCATTGTTGAGTCAATTTTTACATCATGAAAATGACTATGTCAAATATATTTCAGCAATGTATTTACTTCCATTAAAAGAAAATGAATCTATTAATGTCTTGAAAAAACTTTCGTTATCAAAAAATAGGACATTGTCTTCAACATGCGAATTTGTTTTGACTGAATGGAAAGAGGGTGGTTTGGATTGGTTAAGGTCTTAAATACCGCTAGTCCGAGCAAAAAATAACTAAGCCCCCGACTGGTCTAAGCGTCTCGCTTAGACCTGCATAACACGAGTAACGAATAGCACGAAAGCATACCGTTTAATGACCTATTCTAAACAACGTTTCAATGTTTTTTAGATGGCATTAAACGGTATTTTTATGTCCATCTAATTGGGTAAAAATGAAAAGTGTGTTTCTTGGAATTGTGCAAGGTTTTACTTTCGCATAGGGAGTTAGCTAGTCTATGTTATAAGAAACAATCCCCCACTGGTCTAAGCGTCTCGCTTAGACTTTTTAATGATACTGGTGGTCTAGCCCCCTATTAATCGGACAATCTTATTTTTAGTTTGGTAATATCGTTATTTTTTCCAATTAACAAGGAACTGCTACTAATTGTTTTTCAAAAACATCAAGCTTAGTTACTTTTCCAAGTGTTTCTTTATGGTTTATTACTCCATCATGAAACAAACAAGGAATTTCCTTTAAATTCAGGTTACTTGACAATTCTTGATATGGCATTTTAAGTTTAAATTTCACTTTTTTATGCTTTAACACCTTACGGTCTATTAAACCATTCTCCCATAGTTTCCAAAAGTGATAAGGTGTTAAATTTGCTATTGAACTATGCAAACGTACACTGTTATATTTGGGGTAAAAGTCATTTAATTTATGTTCTAACTCTTGAATACTCCAAAAAGGATTCTTACCTAATGAGTTTGTTCTTTGATGTTTTGGTTTAAGTAACCCTTCCAACTTCATTAAGCGATAAACCTTTTTATGGTTGATGTAATAGCCTTTTTACTGTAATTCACAGGTCATTTTATGATATCCATAATTTGTATCTTCATCTGCTCTTACCGATAAAAAGTTGGACTAGTTAAGCAGCTATTTCAAAGTTATACAATTCTTGTGGTGTTTTCATATTTAAAGCTGAGTGTGGAGCATAATTATTATAATCCTCAAACCATTCATGTAATTTATCCATTACAATTTTTGGTGTATCTAAGCAATTTTCATAAACGTAATCTCTTTTAAAGGTGCCGTTAAACGACTCACAAATTCCATTTGATTGTGGAGAATATGTAGGGGTATTACAATCCTTTAGTCCCCATTTATTTAATTGTTTTCTCAAACCTTTCTCTATGTATTCAGGTCCATTATCATGAAGGAGTTCCAATTTATCTCTCTCAGGTAAACTCTCTCCAAATCGATTAAACAATGCTTCTTGAACCATCAATTCAATATCACAAGCCTGCATGTGAGCACCTGCTTTCCAGGATATAATTGAACGGTCACAACAATCAATTACAATTGCTACTCGTAACTTCTCACCGTTCCAACATTTTATGGAAGTAATATCACTTGCCCAACGAGTGTTAGATTTTTCAACAGAAACCTTTCCTGTATGCGCTCTATTACTACCTCGTGTTCTGTTCTTTTTAATAAGCAACCCCTCTTCTTTCATAAATCGATGAACTAGATATTTTGTTTCATAGATACCATAATCACGCTTTAAAATCGCTAGAACTCGTGGTACTCCGTAAGTAGCTTTCTTTTTAACTATTTCTAACACCGCTTTTTTAAGCTTATCAGAAACAACTTTACGTTGAGTTCTTTTCCTTTTCGGATAAGACTTTTTTTTGTAAAAAACAGTCGAACGTGGTAACCCTAGTATTTCTATCATCTTATTTAAAGTAGTGTCAAACTCGGTAGCAAAAGATTCTACTTCTTGTTTTTTAGTCTGTCCAGTTCTAACTTTTTTTTTAGAATAGTGATGTGAAAAGCAGATTCACCTAAAGCCTTTTTTAGCTCTTCGTTTTCTCTCTTTAAAACATCTAACTCAATTTTAGAGTGTAACTCACCCTTGTTTTTAATTCCCATAACAGCACCTCTTTTAGCGTCATTCCTCCATTTATAAATTTGACTGGCAATAAATCCATATCTTCTACAGAACTCAGGACAGGTTAATCCTGATGATTCCCATTCTGACACAATATATGATTTTTGTTCTGAAGTATAAAACTTTCTTCCTCCAGCAGTAACTCGTGCATTTGCTATTAATCCTTCTATCATTTCTATCTAATTTTCAACTGAAAACTAGTCCAACTTTTAAATCGGTTAAGAACACATCCTCTTGACAATCACGAATATCAAACAATACTTGCTTGTTACTAATGTCTTTTAACGAATTATCAACTAACTTCAGTGTCGTTGATGACGGAGTCCTGCCTGAGAGTTTACCTGTTGGCTTATAGTAATATTGATGTTTTGAAAGTTTTGAAATCCCTAACACTACATCTCTTTTTAAGCCTAAACAAATAAATCTTGAAACTATTTGTTTGTTTTCTCCCAGGCACGTTTCTTTTTTAGCAATTCATCTTTTAAATGACCTTCTAACTCCTTTTCTGCCAATAACTTCTTGAGAAGGTTATTCTCTTTTTCTAAGCGTTTTATCTCTTTCAAATGCTCTGGAGTCATACCATGACGAAACCCTGCTTCACCCATTTGAGCAAACTTCTTCTTCCATGAATAATAAGTGGCAGGATAAATCCCATACTTTAATAAAGTTACATTAACCCCATTTGTTTTAGCCTCTTCTAATATCGACTGCTTGGTTTCTTTGCTAAACGTTCTTCTTTTTGACATAATTACAAATTTATTATACTTTTTGATATATAATAATGTCCGAACCTTTAAGGGGCTAATTCACTGTTTCATTTCTAATTAACTCCATACCATTTCCTTCTATATCTTTCTTTATATAGTTTAATCTGAAAGCATAAAAAGGGATGATTTACATAGAATCTCTATTCATAACGGTATCTGTTTTTACAACCTCATTACGTATCTCAGATTCTCACAAAAAACGAATAGTATATTTAGATAGTTAATAAAATATCATACCTCATCTATAAGAATGATGGAAGAAGGAATTAATATATGGAAAAAGAATAATTAGAAGAACAAAAAAAGGTGGTGCTATTAGCACCACCTCCGTTTACTATTTTCTTAACAACTGCTGTATCTCTGGATAGCGTTGCTGTTCTTTGCTCGGACTAGCGGGGGACGCAGACGTTACGACTAGTTCGGGGTTATAAGGTAAAATCATCAATTATAATGTCATTTAAGTAAATTTGCACCCTACCTTCAAATGAGATGTCATTAATCATAATGGTCATAGTGTTTTCATTTGGAATAACAAAAACACCACTAGCATCTATATCAATATATTCTTCTCTATATATTTTACACCTAAATGAATCATTTTTCTTCAACTCATAGTATCTCCCACCTGGCTCAAATATGATGCTGAATTCTTTAATAAATTCATTTTCTAAATTGAAATCATAAAACAAATCTTCTTCTAGTCCCATAACTTTAATACTTTTTCTACATTTTCTAATCTAGCCTGTTGTACTTCTACATTTTCTCCAAGCTTTGTCAAATTAACAATTGCATCTTCATATACCTTTTTATATTTCAAGAAATCTAATTTAGAGTAGCCTAATTTTTGCAATTGTCCTATTGCACGTTTCCCTAGGGTATTAGTAAATACTCGTGTTGATGCTGCTGCTGCCGAAAATTCCCCATTTACAGTATTTGTCCAACGCAATAGTTTTTGAATTTGGTTATTCCCTTTCACAGCAGCTTTTCCCGTTAAGCTTACTCCTTTTAAAATATTTGCTCCTTGAAAACTTTTCACAACAGCAGGTAACTGTTTCAAAGCCCCATCAATAGCCCCAGCTTGAAAACCTGCCATAAAGCCTTCTTTAAAAGCTTCTCCATAATTATCTTCTCGTTTCCAATTTTTCATATCATCTGAGCCTTCAGCACCTTCCTCTCCCTCAAAGATATATGTATCATATGATACTACTTTATAACCATCACTTGTGAAGGCTACCCTTAATGGTACTTTCATAACCAACCTCACAGAACTTTCTTGATTAGCATCTATTTCAATGTTGTCTAATTTTACTATACCTAAAGATGATTCGTAATTCCACAAATAAGAAAATGGGATATACTCCGATATTGTAGGTGTATGAGTTGTTTTTACTCCCATTTTATATAAATATGTGACTCTTTCCAATCCTTCTAGTTCCACACTAGCTACTACATCATTCTCACTAAAAGCGTAAGGAGAGTTGTGCGGATAATCAGCAGCCACAGGGTCTAATGAAAGAAAGCGACCCAACCTAGCATCGTGAACTCTGTACTTATAAGAAACAGCACCACCTAGCCATTCTTTGTCAGTTTCTTGCCCTTGGAATCCATACCTGTACTTTTGGCTAAAAGGGCTATAGTTCATTTGCATATTACCTCACGATAGTTACATCACCACTCACGTTTTCTTTGCCGTCTTGGTTTAGGGTAATCACATAATAGTACGTTCCGATAGGTAAGTCTTTACCATTTCTTCTTCCGTCCCATGCCTCTGTGTATGACCCGTGGTTACTGTAAACCAATTGTCCCCAACGGTTATAAACATTCATCACCGAGTTTCTATAAGTTTCTAACCCTTCAATGTTCCACGTATCATTAAATCCATCTCCGTTTGGTGTAAACGCATTGGGTACTTTAAATGATTTCAATACATTTATCTCCGTCACCCCACTACTTACCGTACAGTTGGTCTGCGTATCAGTTACCACTACCGATACGTTTTCTGTCTTGCTTGCTGGGTAAACATAACTTGATGAACTACCGGTCACGTTCCCTGTCTCTGTTCGAGTCCAAGCGTATTCTAATGCGCCTATTCCTCCTCCTACAATTGCCTCTAACACCACCTCTTCATCTTCTTCGATGTCTTGGGTCTCTGATGGACTAAAGTCTAAACTCAATTCCTGAACAACCACTTGTGCTACCGTTCTTCCTGAGTGTATTTTTGAACGACATCCGTTTTTAGTGACATACACTGCGTAAGTCCCTGTTTTAGTTACATGGTAGCTCCCACTTGTTTCTAATAACTTATCGTCATTTCCATCGCGCCAATCTATTCCACTCGTATAAATCACTCCGTTTTCATCCCTTGCCACCAAGTCAAAACCTCCATCTGTACCACATAAGCTCTCACTTAAGCTATTCAATGTTGGTTTTGGTAACTTCGTTACTGCTACCGCTTGTAAATTAGAACTTACCTCTGCTCCTACACAAGAACTGTTGTTGGCTATCTTCACACTGTATAAAACGTCACTGTCTGTTAATTTCACTTCATAAGTTGGGTTTATCGTTGTCACTGTCTTTATCTCTGTGTTTATCCCTGCGACCTCTATATTCAAATACCAGTCGTAAGTTACTCCTGGGTCCGCGTGGGTTGATGAGGCTGTAAATACCACCTTTTCATCCTCACAAGCTGTCGTTTTGTTTACCGTTAAACTTACTGTTGCACTTTCTTTTACTGTAACTACTAAGGGTAAAGAACTTTCCGATGGACAGTTTCCAATTTTTGCTTTGGCTTGGTAAATCGTTACGCTTCCTGCCGTATTACCTACTACACTCGATGGGCTCGCTTCTGTTCCTGTTCCTCCTTGTTCCCAAATAATCGTTGGCGTTCCTACTGCTACCGAAGTTGCTGTAATATTAAATACAGTTGCTTCACATACCGTTGTTTCTGCGTCCGATCTCAGTGTTGGTACGCCTGGCACTTCTTCTTGTGTCACCACAACACTTGCTCCAAAGCTTGTCCCCTCACAGTTGTTAGCATCTGTTACCTTCGTGAGTTGGTAAGTGGTCGCTGCGTTGTCCGTGTTACTTGTTATTATTGTTCCTGTACTTTGCCCTGTTCCGTTTGCCCCTCCTGTATAGTCATAAGTAAATGGTCCATTTCCGTTTAAGCTCACCGCAATTACTGGGTTTGCATCTCCTTGGCAATAAGTCACAGGGTTTGTTGTGCTTGTCAGCGTAGCTGTTGGTAATGTATTTTCTTTTACAGCTACTACTGATGAAGTTGCTTCACACCCTTTAGCGTCTTTTACTTTTACTTGCCAGTTACCAAACTTCGCATCACTTGTTGTAGCTGTTGTCGAATAAGCTGTTGCTGTTCCGTTGTCTTTTATCCATGCGTAATCTACTCCGCCTGTTGCACTCAAAGTTACACCTGTTGCATTTTTACAGTACTCCAAAGCTGTACCACTTGTCGTAATACTTGGTGTCGGTAATGGGTTTTCAATAACGCTTACTGCCGTTGAGGTAGCTGTACAAGTGTTATCATCAATTACTTTTACTGTCCAACTTCCTGCTAACGCTCCTGTCTTTGTGTTGCCTGGACCTGTTGTCTCTGTTATTGCGCCTTTTAGCCATGCGTAAGTTGTTGCATTTGCTACATTCGTTGCACTCAGTATTACGCCTGCTCCGTCCTTACAATATTCTAAGTCCGTTCCGCTTGTCGTTATTGCTGCTATTGGTAGCGTGTTTTCTACCACCGTTACTGCTGCTGAGGTTTGGTTACAACCGTTTCCATCACTTACTTTCACTGTCCAGTCTCCTGCATCTGCTCCCGTTTTCGTTGGTGTTGCTGTTGTCCCTTGTGTTACGCCTCCTTTGAACCATTCGTAACTTGTTGCGCCCACTACTGTTGTAGCAACTAAATCTACTGGCGTTTCTCCTGCACAATAGGCTAAGGCTGTAGTCGTAATACTTGCTGTCGGTAACTCGTTTACCGTCAAGTTTTGGTTCGCTGCACTTACTGTACACCCTCCATTTTGACCGTTACTGGTTACATTAATGGTATAACTTCCGTTGGTATTCACCGTAAAGTCTTTGCTTACCTCTCCTGATGCATTAGGTGTCTCTGTTGCATTTTGTGTTTCTGTATCAGTGATATTAATCGTGTAATCAGTCATTCCTGTTGTGTTTGTACTGGTTACGGCTACGTTTAATACCGCTGATGACGTACCATCAGCACAGATACTTGCTGGTAATAAAGTAGCTGTTGCTTTGATTGGACACGAACATTGGGTTTGTAATCCTGTAATATCTGTTCCTCCATTACAGTTATTACCATCGGTTACATGAACGTCTACTGAAGTAGTTTCGTCAATAGCTCCACTGTACCATTTGTTTGTTGCCCCGTCTCTTGTTAAGGCTACCCCTCCTACTATTTTGGTTACTACCACCGAGCTCAAATCTCCTTGTGTGACTGTTACTACTACTTGGAATTGGGTGCCTGTTAAAGTCACCCCTCCTAATACTGATAAAGGTGTTTTATTACACACTGCACTTGCTGCGGCTACTACCTCATCATAGTAACTCACCACTGCGGTTCCACTTACTGTTCCTTGACAGTTGTTAGCATCTACTAAGTTTGTTAGTGTATAATTCCCTGCCGTAGTTACCGTTTCGGTATCTCCACTTGTTAAGTTCGTTAAGTTAGCTGTTGCCGTTCCTCCTAATACGTCAATAGCAAATGGTCCTGTTCCTGCTGTTAAAGTAATTGTTAAATCTGTACTCGCAGAAATTACTCCATTATCACAGATACTTGCGTCTCCTGCTAATGTTGCTGTTGGTATTGGGTAATGAGCAAGTGTTGCTGTTCCTCCACCTACATCACAATTCTCCGTTACGTCTCGTACTAGCACCGTATAGTTTCCTGCTTGATTTACCGTGAATGTTTCCGTTCCTGCGGGTTTGTTTGAAGTCGTTTGTGTCGTTGCGTCGGGCTGTGTTAACGTTACATTATAGTTCCCTGCCGCATTACTTGTCACTACTTCTATTGTTGTGCTTCCTTCTGCACAGATAGTTCCTGTTGTCAAGGTAGTTACTCCTTTGGCTTGGCAAGAACATGTTCTTGTTATCCCTGTAAGGTCTATTCCTCCCTCACAATCATTAGCATCCGTTACATGAACGGCTGAAGTTACTGCTTCGGCTATTGCTCCACTGTACCAGATACCCGAACCTGCTGCTGTTTCTTGGAACGTTGCCCCTGTTATTACCAAACTAGCCATATCTCCTGCTGTTGCTGTTACGACAATTTGGTATTCTGAGTCAGTTAAGCTGATGCTTCCTAATGGGCTTTCATCATCACAACGTGTTGTTGGCGTTGCTGCTACTTTTGCTAAGTGAGTGATTGTTGCACTTCCACTTACGGTTCCTTCACACCCGTTGTTATCTACTAAATTACTTAACGTATAACTTCCACTTGCTGAAACGTTTTCTGTGTGTGCGGTGGTTGCTCCTGTAATTGCTCCAACTCCGTTGGATACGTCTAAAGTAAATGGTGCTACTCCATCTGTTAAGGTAATTGTCAATGGTGTCGTTACTGTTGGTGCATCATCACAAATACTTGCATCTCCTGTTATCTCTGCTTTTGGTGTAGTGTAATGAGCTAAAACCTTTTGTGTTGTTCCGTTAATCACACAGTTCCCTTGCGTAATGTTTGTTATTGCTACATTATAAGTTCCTGGTGTACTTACTGTAAAGGTGGTGCTTGTACTTCCTGCTGCTCCTGCATTACTCTGTGTTTCTGCTCCTGTTAATGAAAGCGTGTACGTATCTGTTGCATCTCCTCCTGAATAAGTTACTGTTAGCGTTGCTGTTTGTGAGGGACTTGCACAAATCTCTGTCTTGTCAATAGTAAAATCATCTATCTCTGCTGGACATGAGCATCTTTTTTGTAAGCCATCTAAATCTACGGTGTTACACCCGTTGTCATCTGCAAAGTCTAAATCTACTGCGTTTGCCTCGTTTATTGCTCCTGAATACCAAACGTCTGTTAACCCTACTCGTGAGAAAGTCACACCGTGAGCTGTAGTTTCTGTAATTGGGTCACTTGTAAATGTTCCTGCTGTTGCTGTTACTACGATTTGAAATTCATCTGCTGCTAAGGTTACTCCGCCTAATGGGGTGTCACATTTAGTTATTGCTGTTGCTGCTGTGTTCGCATGGTTTGCAATCGTTACCGCTCCACTTGCTGTTCCTATACAACCGTTGTTGTCTTTTACATTGGTGATACTGTAATCTCCTGTTGTACTTATAGCTTCTGTAAAGGTTGTTGTTGCTCCTGTTTTTGCTACACTACTTACTGGTGTCGTGTTATCTAAGTTAAAGGTAAATGGTGCATCTCCTGCGGTTAATTTCACTTCCAAAGTCACATTGTCTCCTGCACAAACTGTTGTTGCACTTGTTGCTGTTAATTGTGCTACGGGCGTCGTGTGATGAGCAAGTGTTACACTTCCGCCATCTACTTCACAAGCACTTCCGATACTTCGTACCGTTACCTTGTAATCTCCTGCTTCACTTACTGTAAAGTTTGCTATTCCTGTCGTTTGGTTGTCTAGTATTACTGGTACTCCTGTTAATGGTGCTTGGGGTATTAAGGTAATTTTATGGTTCCCTGTTCCTCCTGAATATACTACTGTCACTGACGAAGTTACTCCTGCATCGTCACAAATCGTTGCTGTTACTGCACTTCCTATTCCTATTGTTGTTGACCCTGTGGCTAGACATGAACATTGCGTAGTAATTCCTGTTGAACTTACTGTGTTACAGTTGTTACCATCTGTTATAGTTAAGTCTACTGCATTGGCTTCCGCTATTGCTCCTGAGTACCACACACCTGAACCTGGTGCTGTTTCTGTGAATACTACGCCAAAGGCTGTTGTTTCGGCTATGCTAATTGTACTTAAATCACCTGTTGTTGCTGTTACTACTATTTGAAAGTCTGTGCCTCCTAAGGTTAATCCGCCTACTTCTGAACCTGAACATACCGTTGCTGTTGTTGCAGCTACTGCTACGTGGTTGCTTACCGTCGCTGTTCCTGTTGCACTTGTTGCTATACAGTTGTTCGCGTCTTGTACACTCACTAAGGTATAAGCTCCTACATTACTTACACTCGCTGTTGCTGGTGAACTTGTTGGGTTAATCGTTACGTTTCCTGCTGTTGGGTCGTTATAAACTACTTCCCAAGGTTGTGCTCCTGTTAATGCAATACTTAAATTTGTTGATGCTCCACTACATACCGTCGCTGTTCCTGTAAGCGTGGCGGTTGGTAAGGCATTTACTGTTACTATTCCTGTTGCTGTATTCGTACAGTTATTCGCATCTGTTCCTGTTACTGTATAAGTCGTTGGTCCTACTGTTGTCGTTGCAAAGGCTATCCCGTTAGCTACTCCGTTATCCCAAGTATATGTACTTGCTCCTCCTCCTGCCAATGTTACATTGGCTCCTAAACATGCAGGGCTTCCTGTTACTGTTGTCGTTACTGTTGGTAAAGCATTTACTTCTACTTGAACACTTGCTGTGTTTGTACAAGTTGTTGCTGTGTTTGTTCCTGTTACCGTGTAATTAACTGTTGCTGTCGGGCTAAAGGCGGTGTTATTTGTCACTCCGTTATCCCATGTGTAACTGTCTGCTCCTGCTCCGTTCAATGTTACATTGTCTCCTAAACAAATCTTATTATCCGCATCATCACTTGTCGCGCTTACCGTTGGTAAAGCGTTTATCGTTACCTGTAAGTTTGCTCTTGGTCCTTCACAACTTGTGACTGTCTGACTAACATAATAATCTAATGTCGTTACGATTGCTGTTGATGGTGTTGGTGCTGTTGCTAATGCCGTTCCGTTTGTCGCTACATCGTACCATTTTAATCCTGAACCTGTGGCTGTTAAGACTGCCGCTCCTGTGGCGTCTTTACAGTAAGATAGAGCAGTTACTGTTGGGGCTGAGGGTAAAGAAGTTACGGTTACGTTAACGTCTGAAGTTGCGTTACATTGTCCATTCACTGCTTTTACTGAGTAAGTTCCTGTTGTCGCTACTGCTGTTGCTGTCGGTTGAGTTGCTCCTGTTCCTCCTGCTCCTACATGGTAAGTCACTGTTGCTGTCCCTGGAGTTACTGCTCCTGTTGTAATATCTACTGTTCCTGGAGAACATACTGCTGCTGGTGTAATAGCTGTAATCGTTACTGCCTCATCTACCGTTACCGCATAACCCGCACTCTCCGCACTCGAACAACCTGCATTTGTTGCTGTTACTGTATAGCTACCCGCGTCTGTTGTTACTGAACTTGCTTTTGTGTAAGTTGCTGTTGTTCCCGCTATTGCCGCCGCATCTTTTTCCCACGCGTAAGTTGCTCCTGTTGTTACTGTTCCTGCTGTTACATTAAGAGAAATATTGTCTCCCGCACAGTAAGCTTGTGTTCCTGCTAGGACTGGGGTCGTTGGCGTCGTGTTGACTGTTAAAACAAAATCATCACTTGCTGGTGATATACATGCTTTTCCGTTTTCTGTCTTTGTAGCCGTTGTTGTATAAGTTCCGCCATCTCCCGTTACCGCTGATGCTATTACGATATCCTTATCATTTGTTCCACTTGCTGTTCCTTTTGTCCATACATAAGTCACTCCCGTTGTTACCGATGCACTTGTTAACGTTACCGCGTCTCCTGTACAAATAGAAGTGGCTGTTGGGTTAGCTGTTATCGTTGGTTTGGCTGGTACTTCATTTACCGTTAATGCATAACTCGCACTCTCCGCACTCGAACAACCATCTTTTGTTGCTGTTACCGTGTAACTTCCTGCGTCTGGTGTTCCTGCTGTTTTTGTGTAGGTTGCTGTTGTTCCTGTTAATGCTGTTGCCCCTTGTTTCCATGCGTAAACTGCTCCTGTTGTTGCTGTTCCTGGCGTTACGTTTATTGATAAACTCTCTCCCGCACAGTAAGCTTGTGTTCCGGCTAGTATTGGGGTCGTTGGGGTAGTATCTATTAATTTTATAGTATTAGAATTTGCGTTACACAGTACAGCGTCTGCTGGATCTGAAGCTACCACGTAATACTCCCCTAAATCTGTTAACGTAAAACTATTAGAAGCCTGCACACTACCCACAACTACATTATCTTTGTATAGCAAATATTGGTAGGTATCTGTCCCTGTAACTGAAATCGTTATATTATGAGACGGTGTAGTTCCGCAAATGTTTACGTCTCCTATTTCACTTAACGTCACTGTACCTGGGTCACTACATGGTGGTGGTGGTAAATCTACACAATCAGAGAACTCAGACGTACGGTTCCCGCCAACTGTCGCTGTAACAACAAGACCATAACCGATAGAGCTAGCTGGCGTTGAGTATTCCCAAGTTGTACCTGTTACAGTAGCTAATCCTAAATATTTCTTACCTTGCCCGTAACCTGTGGCACAATCATTACATGGTCCCATTTCAAAAACTTCAACAACAGCCCCACTTGGACAACTTCCTTTAAACACCCAAGGATCTCCACTCGTATCTGAATCTCCAGGGTTCCCCCCAATACTATTCACTGTTGGTAAGGGTGAAAAAGCTCCATTTCTGCCATTTAATTCTATGCCCTCTAATCCATTACAATAAATTGAGTTTTGAGTTATTTTTATATTTGACGGAGTTCCTTTAGCAAAATCAATTCCTGCCTCGCCGTTATTTGCGATAACATTATCTTCAATCACAAAGTTACTGCTGTTTCCTTCAATAGTCATTCCGTTTTGGATATTCCCTGCTGCTGACCCGTTCGGAGAGACTCCTATGTAATTATTTTTAATTGTTGGTGAACTATGATTTATAATAGAAATACCCGCTCCTTGATCACCTCCCGCAGTCCCGTCAGGTCTCGCCCCCTTATTAAACCCTACGTAGTTCCCTGTCACTACAGCTCCACTCCCTGCGTTCAGTTCTATACCACTATCACCATTACCAATATCAGATCCATCTGGTGCAACCCCTACATAATTATTCGTTATAGTTATCCCAGTAGCATTTGCTACACCAATTCCATGAGATATAGAATAATTCGTCCCCGTTCTTCCATTGGCCCCGACTATATTTCCATCAAATATATGATTACTTCCTCCATCGAAAAACACTCCTGCCCAACGATTACCTATATCATTTAAGTTCCTTGTTACACCTATATAATTCCCTTTAATCGTGAAATTAGATGAATTCTTAATATCTAAACCAGACCCTCCAGGCTCATCTTCTGCCCCTACAATAACATTATTTATAAACTCATTACCTGTCCCTGTCGCTCCTCTAACCCGAACCACATCTTCAAAATCTAAACCTAATTGGTTCTCTCCTGTTTTATCTGTCCCAAAATAATTACCTTCGAAAGACACATTTGTCCCACCACTTAACTCAACAGCTACTGTTGCTGTTCCTGCAAAATAATTAGCGTCGGATGGATTACTCCCTCCAAATTTTAAATTATTTCCCGTTGTAATTTTAAATATCGTATTTTTCCCACTAGATACTGCCACCCCTCCAGAATTGATTCCAAAAGTATTTCCTGTAGCTATAAAATCATTCCCTGAAACTAAGAACTCTAAACCTACTATTTTATTATTCTTTAACACAAAATCATTCCCTGAAACGAGAACAGACGCTGTCGTTACCCCATCCCAATCATTACCTTCCATTAAGACATTATTTCCTATTGACACAATCTCACCCGTCGTTACAGTGTTATTCATCAAAAAGGTATTTACTCCTAATGTGTATTTCCCCCCTGTAATAATACAGTTTTCAATAACAGACCCTGCTCCTGTCAACTTTATAGCAGAAGTCGCTCCATTCGTGAATATCAAATCCTTCACAACGGTATTAGTCCCTGATAGATCAAACGTACCATAACCAGGAAGATTAATGGTTACATTAGGATTCCCTGGTGTATAACCAGGATTCGTCGTACCGTCGATAGTGACATCATTCTGTGTTATAGGTAACTGTGCGGGGTTACCTACAACAATTGGCCCAGTTACATTAAAAGCTATAGTATGCGGACCGGGATTGCTATTTGCTTGATTTATAGCCCAAGCTAGCGACCCTGCTGGAAATGGCCCTGACCAAGGGTTAACGGTACTTGTTACCGTATAGGTTGCTGAAAAAACTTTAAATGTACTAAACACCAACAAAAAGACACTCAATAGTAATAATCTCGACTTATTCATAACCTACGTTTTTAATTCTTCTTCAATATATACAACTCACATAAGTAGTTGTAACCCTAAAAATACAAACTATTCTAAAAAGAACACCTATTTCAAGTAACTCATTTCATTATTGAATAGTGTTTGTGCCTAAAAGTACTGTACTTCATTATCTTTATAAGTACTTAAAAATGTTCTTAACCGATTTAAAAGTTGGACTAGTTTTCAGTTGAAAATTAGATAGAAATGATAGAAGGATTAATAGCAAATGCACGAGTTACTGCTGGAGGAAGAAAGTTTTATACTTCAGAACAAAAATCATATATTGTGTCAGAATGGGAATCATCAGGATTAACCTGTCCTGAGTTCTGTAGAAGATATGGATTTATTGCCAGTCAAATTTATAAATGGAGGAATGACGCTAAAAGAGGTGCTGTTATGGGAATTAAAAACAAGGGTGAGTTACACTCTAAAATTGAGTTAGATGTTTTAAAGAGAGAAAACGAAGAGCTAAAAAAGGCTTTAGGTGAATCTGCTTTTCACATCACTATTCTAAAAAAAAAGTTAGAACTGGACAGACTAAAAAACAAGAAGTAGAATCTTTTGCTACCGAGTTTGACACTACTTTAAATAAGATGATAGAAATACTAGGGTTACCACGTTCGACTGTTTTTTACAAAAAAAAGTCTTATCCGAAAAGGAAAAGAACTCAACGTAAAGTTGTTTCTGATAAGCTTAAAAAAGCGGTGTTAGAAATAGTTAAAAAGAAAGCTACTTACGGAGTACCACGAGTTCTAGCGATTTTAAAGCGTGATTATGGTATCTATGAAACAAAATATCTAGTTCATCGATTTATGAAAGAAGAGGGGTTGCTTATTAAAAAGAACAGAACACGAGGTAGTAATAGAGCGCATACAGGAAAGGTTTCTGTTGAAAAATCTAACACTCGTTGGGCAAGTGATATTACTTCCATAAAATGTTGGAACGGTGAGAAGTTACGAGTAGCAATTGTAATTGATTGTTGTGACCGTTCAATTATATCCTGGAAAGCAGGTGCTCACATGCAGGCTTGTGATATTGAATTGATGGTTCAAGAAGCATTGTTTAATCGATTTGGAGAGAGTTTACCTGAGAGAGATAAATTGGAACTCCTTCATGATAATGGACCTGAATACATAGAGAAAGGTTTGAGAAAACAATTAAATAAATGGGGACTAAAGGATTGTAATACCCCTACATATTCTCCACAATCAAATGGAATTTGTGAGTCGTTTAACGGCACCTTTAAAAGAGATTACGTTTATGAAAATTGCTTAGATACACCAAAAATTGTAATGGATAAATTACATGAATGGTTTGAGGATTATAATAATTATGCTCCACACTCAGCTTTAAATATGAAAACACCACAAGAATTGTATAACTTTGAAATAGCTGCTTAACTAGTCCAACTTTTTATCGGTAAGAGCAACCAGCAGAGTGCTGTTATTTACTTGTATAAACCGAAAGGGAATAAAATAGGTAGCGTAACGGTAGCTATTAATGGACAAGAAATTGGGGAAATGAAAACAGGTCAGAAAATTATTTGCAAGGTGTTTTCAGAAGGGATTTACGCAATAGATATAAGTAAAAAAAACAATTTAAGAGTGAGTAATAGTGTGGTTTTTTCTGTTGCTAAAGGTTATGCTTATTACGTAAAGCTTTATACTAATGATGCTTATGAGCTTATGGTAAAGAAAGAAGGACGTTATGTAGGGGAACGAATAGTTAAAAACCGTGCCTTTTTTCATAAAAAGAAATCAGATTTCCTTATCGAAGAGGATTTAAACAACCCATTTGTAAAACAATTAATAAAATGAAAAAAATAGCTTTCATAATCGTACTATTTATCTATCACTTGTCTTTTTCTCAACAGGACAGTACGATGATTTACATTTATAAAGTCAAAGGTTCGGGAGGAGGTAAAACTAATATTTTAATTAATGGACGTTTGGTTCATGAGTTGAAAACAGGGCAGAAAATTGCTTATAAGGTTTATTCTGAAGGGGTGTATAATGTTAGTATAGATAAAAAAGGAAGTGTTAGTGGAAATAAAGGAGTGTCGTTTTCAGTGATTAGAGGGTATAACTATTATATCAAGTTGTACACTACGGAAACGTATGAGATGCTTTTGATGAAAGAAAATAAATATACAGGCGACAGGGTAATCAAGGATGCTTCACTATTTTGTAAAAAAGACTGTTCATTTACTTTTGAAGAGAATTTAGACAATCCGTTTGTAGAGAAAGGAGTGATCGCTCATCGTTCAGGAGGTTTGTTTATTAATGGAGAGGTGGGAAAAACACCTCAAGTGGTCTTGCCCAAAGTAGAAGTGATACAGCCTTCTCAAACCGAGAGTGGAGAGGTGTTTATGACAGACCAAAAAACGATTATTGTAAAAGGTAAAGTGACTGAGTTTGATAAAGTTCAGGCGGTAACAGTAAATGGAATTCCAGCATCAATAAATACAGAAGGTTATTTTACCTGTGAGGTTACTTTGCCTAAGTATATGGAAAACAAAATTTCGATAATGGCATTGACTAAGAGTAATAATTTTGTGCAGAAGGAATTTAAGGTTTACCGGAATTACACCAAAGTACAAGAAGGGGCGAATAAACGGGCTGGTAAAGATTATGCTTTAATCATTGCTACTGATACTTACAATGAGTACAATAACCTGAGGAATCCTATTTTTGACGCAACAAGAATCAATAAAGAGCTAAACGAGATTTATGGTTTTGAGACAGAGTTTATTAAAGACCCTAGCTTAAATCAATTGTATCTCCAATTAAAAAAATATTCAAAACGTGAGTTTGCAGATGATGACCAATTATTCATATTTATTGCAGGCCATGGGGAATTTGATAAGTATTTTAGAGACGGTTACATCGTTTGTAAAGACTCTAAGTTAGAAGATGAGTCTAAGAGTTCGTTTATGTCTCATTCTAACTTACGAACAATCATTAATAATATTCCTTGTAAGCACGTATTCTTAGTCATGGATGTTTGTTTTGGAGGAACCTTTGATCAGTTTATTGCCCAAAGAGGTAATGAAAATTATAAAGGAATGGATAATTCCGAGTTTATTAACCGCAAATTGAAATACCGAACCCGTATCTATTTGACTTCTGGCGGAAAAGAATATGTTCCTGATGGGAGACCTGGTCATCATTCGCCTTTTGCTCATAATTTCATTGAGGCATTGAGTAGCGGTGGAGGTGAGGATAATATTTTGACAGTTTCAGAATTGATGAGGTATGTTGAAAAAACGATTCCAGAACCACGAAAAGGAGGTTTTGGAAGCAACCAACCAGGGAGTGACTTCCTGTTTATAGTAAAGTAATTAATTGTTAAACTAAATTTATATTAATTGTTATGAAAAAAAGAGTAATAAAAGTATTACTGGCAGTATCGATAGCTATGTCAGTAGTGTCTTGTAGTGTGTCGTCTAATGTGTATAAAACAGCACCATTTACAGATGTAGATAAACTGATGATGTTGAAGTCAGGAATGGAAGTAGAACAAGTGAAAAACACACTAGGTATTGATCCTTATGATGTTTATCATGTAACAGAGGATAATAGTTTATTGTTAACATTTTGTTACAGATTAAAAGAAAGAAGGTATAAAGTAAAGACCTTTAATCAAGATGAAATAGAAAGAAAGACAACAAATGAAGAATCTCAAACAAATGGTGACTTGAGGTATGATAAAAAACACCCGAAAGTAGCTTATATATTGTTTACAAATGGGAAAATGGTATCAATGTTAACAACTGAAGGGAGAAATACTAGTGAGTTGATTATGATTAAGTCAAATAATCTTACGCTTATTGATAAAGATGATATTACAGATTACGATGTAATTGAAACGATTGAAATAACACCAAGTGAAAGTGGTCAAAGTATCATTAAGAATAGAAGAAATAAATAAAATTGTAAAAAGATGAAAAAGATAATATTAAGTATATCGTTTATTGTTGTGTCACTTGTTTCTTTTGGGCAGTACCTTAACTACGGATTTAGAGGAGCTATAGGCTCAGCTAACTTAAATGGAGAGGCGAAAACAGGAGTTTCATTAGATGGAGGTTTTTATATCAATGTTGATCTGAAAGATAAGTTTGGTATTGGTACCGATATTTTAGTGGGGTTAAGAACAGGTATTGTACAGCCTAAAGTTACTTCCCCCGCCCCTACTCAAAAAAGAGGTTTTCTATTGACTACGCTGAATGTACCTGTTTATGTGTATTTTCCATTCTCTAAGCACATCAACTTAGAAGCCGGCTTGAACATAGTAAATCGAGGTATAGGAGGGAAATCTTACTACTCTTCAACAGCAGCAGGTGTCAAACCTACAAAAGATAATATCACGTATGGTGGTAAGTTAGGCTTTATGTTTGGATTGAAATTGAAACCAAATGAAAAAGTAGATTTAGGCTTGCGTTTTATGACAACTGGTGGAGGTAATGATGAAGATGGAGGTGGAAATAATTCTGCTCCTTCTGTTACTTCATCTAATGTCGCTAAAACTTCCGTTGTTCAGTTTACTTTTGGGTATTTGATTAACTGGTAGTAATTAAGTTTTGTTGTTTAAAAAGCTATCCTGTAACAGTTGTTATGGGATAGCTTTTTTGCTTCAAGTAAAAGCCACCCTAATTAGAGTGGCTTTTTAAAACAATTAGGGAAATCTTTGTACTTTAGTGTTTTTTTGTTTCCTATAATAATTATGCTCCACACTCAGCTTTAAATATGAAAACACCACAAGAATTGTATAACTTTGAAATAGCTGCTTAACTAGTCCAACTTTTTATCGGTAAGAGCAGTTTTAGTGTTACTAATAATAATTTATTATGAGGAAATGATGGAGTAAAAAAGTACTCTTTCTGCTTCCTATAAAATGCACCTTTTTTTAGAAAAACACTTCCCCGATTGTAATGTCCACTTATGGACAAATGGCTTATCCTCGGAAAAAGATAAAAACACAATCTTTGAATTGTACAAAAAGGAGAACATTAAAGTTATTCTTGTAGATTACAAAAAAAACTTCATAAATTAACTCTACATCTTTGCCTAGGGTTAGATAATTTCACAGATCAATAGTCTGTTGCGTCTCCGCAATCATTCACGGACGGGTTGATACCACAGGTGAAATGGTCTTTTGTTTGCACACCTAAATGAGATGCCATTAAAGCGTTTATTTTTCTAATTAATTCTAAACGTAATTTCGTAGCTGTGACACCTTCTTTCTCATTGAAGTTGTCGTGGAAATGGGGTAAAGAATAACTCATTAAAATTTCACTTCCGTCTCTCGGTAGTCTTTCTTTTGCCATTTCTAAAACACTTTTTCCGCCCCTCTTCCCTGGTGAGGTTGCCATCAAAACTACTGGTATTTCAGAAAACACTTTACGGTTGGGTACACGAGAAAGCCAATCATAAATATTTTTATAAGCCGAAGTATATGCTCCATTGTGCTCGGCTAACGAGATAACTAACAAGTCTGCTGTATCAAGTTTCTGGGCTAATGTATTTATTTTTAGTGGAATACCTGTTGCTTTTTCTTTGTCTTCACTGTAAATGGCTACTTCGTAATCATTCAGGTCTAACAGTTCAGTTTGTACTTGGCGAAACAAGGACAGCGTGTAAGCTACCAATTTTTTATTAATCGAATTTTTACTGCTACTTCCTGCAAATCCTATTACTTTCATAATCTTGGTTGTTCGTGGTTTTTCGTTCTCCCTTTTGTTCGTTTACGGTATCTCTCCTATGCAATCTATCTTTACACTATATTAGTACGATGACTCTCGGCATAGGGATTGACGAGAAAATCCTTTTGGCTCTTTACTGTTTGTTTTTGATGGTAAATGTGCCTACTCGATAATGGAAAAGAAAAGTTACGAAGTAACCGCCAAAAGATTGCAACAAAAAGCCCGACCCGCTCTTACTTTATAGTACAGAATCTTCTGTTCTATTGATTTGCTTTGCTATGAAATAATGAGAACCATTTCACAACTAAGGGGATGATCCAACTCTTTAAATTTTAACAAAACAATCCCCTCCTTGATAAAAGGAGGGGAATCATTGATAAACTATTTTCCTTTTACTACTATTCTTACGCCTTCGGAATGTGCTGAAAACTCGGGTGCGTACATACATTGGATGGTTGTGATCCCGTTAGAAAAATCGCCTTGGTGAGTGACTCTCAATGGGTACTCAAACACGAATGTTCCTTTGGGTAAATACGAGATAAAGAAGTTAGTAGAGGCGTCTTTTGTGCTTTCGTAATAGCCTAAACCGCCTTGGTATTTGTACGTAGAAATTACGTTTTCGGGCTCTAAGGCTGATGCTCTCATATCTTTTAAATGTATGTATTCCATCGCTCTATCTACCCGTAATTCTATCCGCACTATGACGCGGTCTCCTGTTGCCAACTTCGTTTTTTCAGTGATTGGTTTCAAGACCAAACCTGCGTCTGTTTTGACTTCCAAGAAGAGTTTTTTCTTCAATTTCAATGGTGTTTTGGCGGGCGTTATTTTGTCTAATTGTTCAAAATATTGCCAATACAACGCGCCGAAAGCGACTCCTTTTGTGTTTTTCTCTAAGGTCACTTTGCCCATTGCTGGTGTGATTTCCGAACCTGACCAAGAGGTTTTGAAATAACCTGTTCCTGCTTCTATTTTCACGTCTTCTAACTTTTTGGGGTCGATGTGCTTTCCTCCTAATGTGATTTTTACTTGTTCGTCATTTGTTACCCATTGGCTGTTGTCCATCAATAAAACGTAACAGGCTTCGACGGTTGCTTTTGTGGTTTTCCAATCATTGGTTTGCTTGTTTTTTATCAACCACGTTTGAATGCCTTCTAACATTTTTTGGTCATCGGCTACTTCTTTAAATACCTCTGCCATCATTGCTTGTGCTTCGATAGGTGCTTGGTACCAATAATAGCCGTTTGTTCCTTTCCAATACGTTCCTAATTCTTCAGAATGCAAGGCGTTTTCACGAAAGGCACGAACAATTAATTGCGGAACTTTCGTCTCTTTTGCTCGGTGTAAAGCGATTGCCAACATTCCTTGCATATACGTACTTTGACTGTTCCAATATTTAACTGCTTGACCAAAATAATAGTCGTAAGCGTCTTTGTTTCGTTTTGAAATAGCGTATTGAGGATAAAAACTACGCATATATAAATAATGAATTTGCGTGTAACCGATATGGTTCTCTTCCATTTTTATACGTCCTTTTTTAGCCAACTTTTTCAAATTTTCGTAATCTTCTTTGATACGGTCGTCTGTGTAATAAAGCCCTCTTTTTGCCATTGCATTGACGTTATTATCATCTACCAAAACACCTAATTTATTTAATTTCCCAAATCCTGTTACGATATGTTGTGTTATGTAACGGCTGTCTCGCATTCCGTCAAACCACGACCAACCGCCATTGCTGGTTTGTAATTGCTGTAAACGTTTGATTGCCGATGCTTTTTCGTTTGCCATACGGTTCAAATCAAACAATACAGCTACTCGCCTTTTGCGTTCACTTTCTCCTTTGGCGTCTCTTACCCAAGGTGTTTCTTGTAATAACAAGGCTTTTAATTCTTTGTTTTTTTCCAAATTAGACAACAAAGCGTCTGGTGTTTGGTTTTTCCATTGGTCAAAAACACGCTTGATTTTTGGGTGTGAATTTGCAATATGAGAAGCAATACTGTTGGCGTACAATCGACTAAATGTTTGCTCCGAACACTCGTACGGATACTCCATCAAGTAAGGTAAGGATTGAATGGCATACCACGCAGGGTTAGAGGTAAATTCTAACGTCAGTTTGTGATTTTTCAATGTCGATAATTTCCCCGATTTTATTAATTTATCAAACTGAAAATTCTTGGTTTGTTTTCCTCTAATCGGCAAAGTCAATGACTCCGTAACCAACATACGGTTTGATAAAACAGGTACAGTCATTTCTTCGGCATCGGTGTGTTTTTCGGCTCTTGCAGAAATACGGTAAGTTATCGCTTGTACTGTTTCGGGGATTTTAATTTCCCAAACTAACGCTTCATTACCGTCTTTAGCAACTGTAAAGGTTTGTTTTGTTTCTTTTATTCCGACCAATTGATTGATTGGCTTCATTGTCAAGGCATCAAACAATTCTAGTTCCGCTGTTCCTTGCAGGTCTTTTTCTGCTAAATTTGACACTTTGGCTGAAAAGAATATTTTATCTCCTTCCCTGAAAAAACGTGGGGCGTTAGCTACAATCATCAGTTCTTTCTGTGTAACTAATTCGTTTTCTACCGTTCCGATTTTCAAGTCTTTGGTGTGTGCCAACCCTAACATTTTCCAACGGGTCAATGCTTCAGGAATAGTGAATTTGATAATTACTGCTCCGTTTTTATCTGTTTCTAATTGAGGATAAAAGAAAGCTGTTTCGTTAAAATTAGTTCGTGCTTTTATTGGTTCGTTTTTGGGGAGACGTTGCGGTGCAACGTCTGTACTATATGGTGCAACGTCTGTACTATATGGTGCAACGTCTGTACTATCAAGTGCAACGTCTTTACTTTCAGATTTATCTTTTCGTTGCATTTTAGCATTTGCACTTACTTCCATCATTGGTTCGGCAGACATTTCCATATCGGCTTCTTCTGTACCAAATTCGTCAGATTCAGAACGACTCATTGACTTACGGTATTGATTACTTCTAAGTCTATGGTAATTACCAAACGAATGCAAACCAAACCAATTGAGTTGACGGTAACCATACCCTTGGTACCAAGCATTCTGATTCCACGCAAAACTTACTTCTCTAAAAGTACTTACTTGCTCTATCTGATTTTTCCTCCAATTTTGTGAGGCGTAATAATTGTTATACAAACTCAATCCGAAACGGTGTTTGACAAATTGTTCTAAAGATGCATCATATAAGGTAGCTACCAACTCAGAAGCTATCTTATCACCTTTCGCTCCTTCTATTTTTAAACGCCACTCTTCTTTTTGTCCTGGTAATAGTTTGTTTCTAAATGTCTCAAACTGAATAGTCAATTCTTTGTTTGTAAAAGGTACACGTACCATTTCCGTTAATTGATGCAAACGGTTTTCTCTGGTAAATGTAAAATGAACAGCAAAACCTCCTCTGTGTTTTTCTTCTACTTCAAATTCAACTCGTTTTTGTCCTTTGTTTAGTGTCAACCAATATTTTTTCACAATCTCGTTGTTGTGTTCCATTTCAACTAATACTTGTTGTTTGAAACTCGAACCAATTAAGAATGAAGCGGTATGATTAGGCTCTATTTCTTTTTGTAAAGGCACCAACCAACTTTGTGTTGTCCTTGGCATATCCGAACTTTGCTTATCAAACAAGACAACGTACTGCTTTTTAACCACCTCTTTTCCGTACTTATCTGTTGATTGCAATACAATTTGATAAACGCCTTGTTTCCCTTTTTTTAATGTTGTCAAGTTTACCTTTTTTGTTTGCTCCGTATCAAACTGCGAGGTGAAAATAGCGTTTTCTATCTCCCAATTTTCGTAATGTTCTTCCTCTCCGTAAGCAAACAAAGGGAATAGTTTTTTGTGTGCTTCTTTCGATAAAATAGGTTCGTCAGGTGCTTCCCAAAGCGATTTAGTGAAAGCAACGTTAGGGTCTTTCAATTTATTAATCGTCATTTGCCCTTTGGTTGGCACAAAGACACCGTTTAAGTTATTTGTTGTTAACGTAAATTCTTTGGTTGTATTTTTTTCTATTTGCGAAGGAATATCAATCCCTAACACCAACGATTTATAACCTATTGTCAATGAAGAAGACGTACTACGTGTTTCTCCCGAAATATCGGTAACGTCAACCAACACTTCATAAGTAAATGTTGGGTCTCCACTTTTTGGGTAAGCGTTGTCAGGAAAAGCTGTAAACGTTAATTCAAACTCACCTTTTTCGTCAGTGACAGCTGTTCCGTGTGTGATTTCTCTACTCGAATTCACATTTGGTCGCCATCGCCACCAACTCCAATTTGCTTTTCTTACGACACGATAAACGACCTTCGCATCGGTGATATTATTTCCTGCCAACGCTTTTGCCGAGCCTGTAACCTTCACTATTTCGTCTAATTGGTAATCGCCTTCAAAAGGATTCACCGTCACTTCAAATTTTGGTCGTTTGTACTCTTCCACCTGAATAGCCACGGTTCCCGAATGACTTTTAATATGAAAAGTTCCGTTCATTCGCCCTTGCGGAATCACAAATGCACCACTAAACGAACCGTAGTCATTAGTTGTCAAATTTTGCTTAGAAACCTCTTGGTAGTTCGCATCCATCAAACGGACAGACTCGTTACTGTGTGCGACTACGTGGTGGTCATTTGGTTTAGAATTCATTACAATTCCTTTAAAATAAACCGTTTGACCTGGTCTATAAATAGCTCTATCAGTAAAGAAATGGGTGCGTTTATTTATTCTTACCGGTTGGCTGTTATAAAAATAAAGTGATTGACCGCTCGATATTAATTTATCCTCTCCTTTAGCTAATTCAAAAAATACATAATCTCTATTTTTTCTATTCGATGGTTTTACAAATACAAACCCCTCTTTGTCTGTTATGTATTTCGCTTCTTTTGTTTTTACACTTTTTCTTATTGTGTAATTGTATTTTTGCGAATAAACTTGCACTTCGACTCCCTTCATCGGTTTACCCGATTTTCTATTGGTCACCAACAAATCCAAACCGTTTGATTTTTGTCTTGTTACATAAGACAATTCGCTCACTTGTATTTTTTCAAAAGCAATGTTCCCTGTCTCATAATCCATTTTTTCATTCGAACCAATCAATAAAATATATTCGCCAAAAGGTAATCCTTCGATAGCTAACTCCGTCGAATGGTTATGGTAATCTCCGTCTAATACCAATTTTGACTTCGTTTTACTTATCGTTGGTTTGGTACTGTAATAAGCAATGTAATCTTGTGTATCTGCTCCATACTTAGGATTCGAACGACTTTTTATTTTATCATATTCTCTTTTCGACGTTTTCACTACACGTACAAACAACTCGTCAACATTTTTATAATTCGCTAAAATTTTAAAATCTTGGTTCGGGATTTGGTATTCTTCCACACGAAAACCAACCGTTTTTTGCTCCATTTGGTTACTCAATGCTTTACAGTTTGCTACACCTATCCCCTCTTTATTTTGTTTGATTACTTCGTTACAAATAGCCAATGCTTTTTTTATCAGCCATTTTTTTGACTCGTCACCGCCTTTTTTGTAACCTGTCCCTAACTCATTAAAATATTTTGCTCGTAAATAGTCCACTTGTGTGGTCTCTTTATTTCCTTTGTGTTTTTTCCCTAAGCGGTCTAACTCCTTCAAATACAACGCTCCTTTATTTTCAAAAGATCCTTTTTCGTGTATATACATTGCTCGACGAATTGCCAACCTAATAAACGTACTTTTATCTTTATCGTCTTGATGAAAAGCTAACAGGTCTTGAAAGATAGTTATCGCTCTCAATTTAGAAGAAGTACTGTCTTTTGTTTCTATTTTCAAATCAATAAAATCGTCCACTTCACTCAATAATGCGGGGTTATCTAATTCGAAATAATAACTTGCTTGTGCCAAATCTGGCTCATTACTTTTAAAGAAAAACAAGGCACGTTGTGCTAAAAAATCATACAAAGTAGGTGTATGAACGTTAGAGTAATCACGAGTTCTACCCTCCAAAACTGCCTCATAACTTGTCAAAGAAATGCTTTTGGTTTCTTCAAGATCTTTTATCGAAGACAAATAATTTTCAGCTACTTTTTCAAAATGCTTTTTCGCATCCCACGTACGGATATCCTCTTGTTTGAAATCTTCGGTTACCGTGCGGTTCATTATCTTCCAACGGTTTTCTTGGTAATATTTCCAATACAACTCCGCTGTCACCGATTGCAACAACTGTTTCATCGGCGCTTCTGCTGTTTCAATCTCTTTCGTGAAATCAGCAATCGCTTTTATCGTTGCCTCCTCGTCTTTAAAGGTGTGTAACTTCGTCTTATAAATCAGTGCTTTGATTTGCTGAGGCTGATTTTTTGACTTTTTAGCATCCTCAAAGATAGATTCTACTTTTTTTAATGCCGTTTCGGTCTGACGCAATTTAATAATAGAATCTACTGCTACCCACTCACTTTTGTAAGTCGGGAAAACCGTATTTTTAACTTCTATTTTATTAAACTTCATACAACCCAAAATAATTGCCAAACTGACTGTACCTAAAATGGCGTAACTAATCTTTTTCATAACGAAATGTGTTTTCTTAGTAGATGCAATTTTATTACTAATTGCATAAAAAAACGTAGAATATTCTAAGGTACTGATAATTACTAAAAAAAGAAGGGTTTGTAAAGTTAAAAGTGAAAACTTAACCTTTAACAAAATATAACTGCATAAAGAGAGTTCCTTAAACCAAAGTTAGTAACAGGACTCGCTAGTTGTATTAACAAAAAGAAAGTCAAATTTACGGTTAACGAGGCGGTACGAAACACGGCTTAGGGATAGAGGCGGTATCCTTTTTAGGGCTTTTTCAGCCCTAAAAAGATTTAGCCGAAAGCCCGACCCGCTGTGACTTTTGAGTGGTACTTTCTCGTATTTTTTATCTATCTTACAAAGTGACAAGGTGACACGCTGTGAAAAGGGTAAGCTCCAAAACATGATACAATGAGACCTATTTTATTTTATTTCGCTTTTATTATAAGTTCAGTTGGCTTTGGACAAACTGAACTCCGAAAAAATGCAATTGGTATTGCTTTGGTCGATATAAATCCTATTGGCGTACAATACAATCGGTTTTTTGGTGCTGAAAACCACTTCATGGCACACGTTGATTTTAGTATCAACGGAAATGATTGGTACAATAAAAAGTATAGAATTGGTGGCGCTTACCTCACTGGATTAGGTAAAGGTTTCACACCAGGAATCAGTATGCAACACCGAAGAAATACGCATTTTCAAGATAAAATCATTCAAAAACATATCACATACTCTATTGTTGGTGATTTTGGATGGACGTTTGTGATTAAAAATAGAGTTAGTATTCATCCTAATTTAGGACTTGGTTTACTATTTAGCTCTTATTCTTTGTGGGAAGATACTCAAACAGGCAGAAAATCGAAAACACATCCTGCCAACCACGTGCCTATTGATTTTGATCTTTCACTACGTGTCAATTATCTTTTTTAGACGTTTTAGAGGCAACCCAACGCTACTATTTACGAGACGAATAGTTAACTAGGTTGCTTAATAAACTTACAAAAGCACCGTTTCGAAAGAGATATTTGAATGACAAGCGATAATTCATCTTGTATTCCATAGGAATAAGCGAAAAAATCACGATTTTTGTACTTTGATTTTCAATACTTAAATATGAGTAAAACAAAGGTTCTAATAGATTTTGACAGCACATTCACAAAAGTGGAGGCGTTGGATATTTTAGGCGAAATTTCTTTAGACGGTCACCCTGAAAAAGAAGAGCGATTAAAGCAAATTGCCGACATTACCAATTTGGGAATGAATGGTGAGATTTCCTTTGCCGATTCTTTGATTCAGCGTATTGAGATTTTGAATGGAAACACCGCTCAAATAGACGAATTAATCGGTAGATTGAAACTTTTGGTTTCTGAATCAACGAAGCGCAATGCTGAGTTTTTTAAAAACTATGCAGACAATATTTATATTGTAAGTAGTGGTTTTAAAGAATTTATCACACCTGTTGTTGCTGATTTCGGTATTTCGGCTGACCATGTGTATGCAAATACTTTTGAGTCTGACGAGAAAGGAAACATTATTGACGTTGATAAAAACAATCCTTTATCGAAAGATCAAGGAAAAGTCAAATTGATGGAACAGTTGCAGTTTGACGGCGAAATATTTGTTATCGGAGACGGTTATACAGATTACGAAATCAAAGGTGCTGGCTATGCCTCTAAGTTTTTCTGCTTTGTAGAAAATGTAAAAAGAGACAAACCAATGGCTGAAGCTGACCATATCATCGACGGGTTTGATGAGTTTTTGGCAATCACAAAATTGAATAAATAAATTGAAACACTAGTTTCATTAGCTATAACATTGAAAACAGAGAGATATGACTACTTCATTTCCTAAAAATAAAATTAAAGTTCTTTTATTAGAAAACGTTCATCCAGATGCTAACATGTTATTAGCAGACGAAAGTTTCCAAGTAGAATTGGTCGCTGGAGCACTTGATGAAGACGAATTGTGTAAAAAAATCAAAGGTGTTCACGTTTTAGGACTTCGTTCAAAAACTAATGTAACAGCTAAGGTTTTAGCACAAGCAGATAAATTGATGACTATCGGTGCATTTTGTATCGGTACAAACCAAATTGATTTAGAAACTTGTACAACAAAAGGAATCGCTGTTTTTAACGCTCCATTTAGCAACACAAGAAGTGTGGTGGAGTTGGCTATTGGCGAAATCATTATGTTGATGAGAAATATCCCAGATAAGACGCGTGATATGCACTTGGGAAAATGGAATAAATCGGCAACAAACAGTTTTGAAGTAAGGAATAAGAAATTAGGTATTATCGGTTACGGAAATATCGGCTCACAGCTTTCTATCCTTGCAGAGGCAATGGGTATGAATGTTTATTTCTACGATATGGTTGACAAACTGGCTTTGGGTAATGCAACAAAATGCAGAACACAAGAAGAGTTATTAAACAAAGTAGATATTGTTTCTTTACACGTAGATGGTCGTCCGTCAAACAAAAATATTTTTGGTAAAGAGCAGTTTGATCAAATGAAAGAAGGTGCTTATTTCTTGAACTTAGCAAGAGGGCACGTCGTCGAGATAGAAGCGTTGGTTAACGTATTGAAATCAGGGAAAATATTGGGTGCAGGAGTTGATGTTTATCCAGTAGAACCTAAAACAAACAACGAGCCATTTACTTCTGAATTAAAAGAACTAGACAACGTGATTTTGACTCCCCATATCGGTGGAAGTACCGCAGAAGCACAAGTACATATTGGTAATTATGTTCCAGAAAAAATAATCGCTTACATTAACAATGGAAGTACTTATGGAAGTGTTAACATGCCAAACTTACAGTTACCATCATTTCAAAACTCGCACAGGTTATTACATATTCACGAAAACAAATCGGGAATATTAGCAGAGATAAACAACAAATTGGCAGATACAGGATGTAACATTGTTGGACAATACTTAAAAACAAACGAAGAAGTTGGTTATGTAATCTGTGATATCAACCAAAAATACGAGGGAGATGTATTAAAAGCATTCAAGGAAATTGAAGGAACTATCAAAACAAGAATTCTTTACTAATGAGTAATAAAATCTTTTTCACACCAGGACCTTCTCAGTTATACCCAGGAGTTGCTGATTTTATCACAGAAGCATTGGCTAATGATTTGGGGAGTATTTCTCATAGAAGTCAAGCGTTTCAGGATATTTATGCTAACACAGTCGCTCAATTACGTCAATTGTTGAACTTACCTGCAAACTTTCACGTTTTTTGTTTAGGATCGGCAAGTGAGTCTTGGGAACGTATTACGTTAAATTTGACTGAATCAAATGATGAGACATACCATTTTGTTAATGGTTCTTTTTCTAAAAAATTCTTTTCTTATAGCAAAGGGTTAGGTCGAGATGCTAAGAAATACGAAGCTCCATTTGGAGAAGGTTTTGATGTCACTAAAAATGAGATTACAGAAGCAACGAAATTAATCTCATTTACTCAAAATGAAACAAGTTCGGGAGTAGCTGTACCGTTGGAAGATATTTATAAAATTAGAACACAATTTCCTGATAAAATATTAGCTGTAGATGTCGTGTCTTCGTTGCCTTACCCTGATTTTGATTATTCTAAAATAGATACCTTTTTCTTTTCAGTACAGAAATGTTTTGGTTTACCTGCAGGCTTAGGCATTTGGGTAGTCAATGACAGATGTATAGAAAAAGCAGAAAAATTAGACTCAAAAGGAAATCAAAGTGGTCCACACCACAGTATTTCTGAATTGTTAAAACAAGCAAAAAACAACCAAACACCATCAACGCCTAATACTTTAGAGATATTTATGCTCGGGAAAGTTTGTGAGGCAATGAACAAAAAAGGTGTGGATGTAGTGCGTACCGAAACAGAAGAAAAAGCACAGTTATTGGCTGATTTTATCACAGGGAGTAAAAACTTTAGCTTTGCTGTTAAAAACGAATCGCATCGGTCAAAAACAGTGATTGTAGCTCAAACTTCAAAAACGCCAAAAGTAATTAATGCTTATTTAGCACCCTTTGGTATGCAAATAGGAGGAGGTTACGGTGGCGAAAAACTAACACAAGTGAGAATTGCTAATTTCCCAGCAACCTCTGTAGAAGAGATGAAAAAGCTCATTGAGTTGTTGAAAGATGAAGGTGCTTATTAAGTTGTAATCCACGATTAATACCATAAAACAAGCCCAATAAGGTGATTTTCATCACTCTGTTAGGCTTGTTTTGGTATAAGGCATATTTTCGTGTCGTGCTTTCCTTTATTATTATTATCTTAGGGAAAGAAATTACTACCAACCAATCAACTAAACGTTAATGTTAGAAAACCTTGTTCAAAAATATTCCGTCAAATACGCCTCTAAGTATTTGGTGTTAGCCATCGACCTTGTCGTTGTCGCAATTTCTTTTTTTATCGCATTATCTGTTCTTGATGGTTTTCGAGGATATACTATTCAATTAGATGTATTGTTTCCTCAAATTGGGGTCGCAGTCTTTTTGTACGCTATATCTTCACAGGTTTTCAAAGCACATTACGGTGTAATTCGTCATACAAGCATTGCTGATGCCAAACGAGTGCTTTTTTCGGTAACATTAGCTGTGGTTTTACTAAAATTAGCATCTATCTATGTTTCTTTTGGGAAGTATAATTATTATTTCATACCCAATTCTGTAATTGTATTGCATTACCTAATTTCGTTGACTCAGTTAATTATTGCTCGTTTTGTTTTCAAGTTTGTGGTTTTTGATAGACGTACGATTAGCGATATTCGAAATGTGATGATTTTTGGAGCAGGAAGCATGGGGCTAATTACCAAACATACAATTGAAAATGATACGCTATCAAACCTTCATGTCGTAGGGTTCTTAGATGATAATGAGGGGAAAACGAAGAAATCTATTGAAGGTATTCAGATTTACAACACAGGCTATTTGGCAAAGTTGCTCCGTGAAAAAGAAGTCAAAGAAGTGATTATTGGCATTTTGAATTTACCATCCTCACGCAAAAGAGAGTTGGTTGATATTTGCTTAGAAAACAATATAGAAATTAAAACAGTCCCCTCAATTGATAGCTGGATAAACGGAGAACTGAGTTCAAAACAAATAAAAGGTGTCCGAATAGAGGACTTATTAGGAAGGGAGTCTATCAAACTTAAAAAAGAATTCGTTCAGAATGAATTGGTTGGTAAATGTGTTTTAGTAACAGGTGCTGCAGGCTCTATTGGTAGTGAAATTGCTAGACAAGTATTGACTTACGCACCGACAAAAGTTCTTTTATTAGACCAAAGCGAATCGGGAGTTTACGATATAACGAATGAGTTATTGTTAGAAAACGGGTTAACTGAAGTAATCTCTATTGTTGCTGATGTAACTCAAAAAGAACGTGTGGAAAAGGTGTTTATTGAGTTTAAACCTGATTATGTTTTTCATGCAGCGGCATACAAACACGTGCCTTTAATGGAAAATAATCCTTTTGAAGCAGTAGAATGTAATGTCAAAGGAACAATTAATTTAGCTGACTTATCTGCACAGTACAAAGTTGATAAGTTCGTAATGATATCAACGGACAAAGCGGTAAACCCAACCAATGTAATGGGTACGACGAAACGTATTTCAGAAATGTATGTACAGTCACTCAATAATCACTTATTCGAAAAAGGAGACGGCAATACTCATTTTATAACTACCCGTTTTGGGAATGTACTTGGTTCAAATGGATCAGTTATTCCTTTATTTAAAAACCAAATTGAACGAGGAGGTCCTGTTTTGGTGACTCATCCAGATATTACACGTTACTTTATGACCATTCCAGAAGCTTGCCAATTAGTATTGGAAGCAGGTGTAATGGGTAAAGGAGGGGAAATATTTATTTTCGATATGGGAAAATCAATGAAAATCATTGATTTAGCTAAAAAAATGATCCAGCTTTCTGGTTTAGAGCTAGGAGTAGATATTGAAATCAAGTTCACAGGTCTTCGCCAGGGAGAAAAGCTATATGAGGAATTGTTGAATGACCAAGAATTCACAAAACCCACACATCATCAGAAAATAATGATTGCCAAAGTTCGACAGGTAGATTATACTCAAATGAGACAATGTACCTTAGAATTATTTGATTTGATAGGTACTGATGATGACATGAAATTGGTAGCGAAGATGAAAAAAATAGTTCCTGAATTTATTAGTAACGCATCAAAATACGAAGTCTTAGATAAAAAAGACTAAACTGTTAAATTAAACGTATCCCTATCGTCTAGAAAAGGAAAAGCTGACCTTGTTTTTTCTAAATCAGTTTTCTTTAAAGTGAACGTTTTGATTCCTTCTTTCTCTTCCATTTTCAATAGAGCTATTCCCTCGGGAGAATAAATAGCACTTTCACCAGAGTAATTGAGTTTATTCCCGTCTGTACCAATACGGTTAACCCCAACAGTAAAACATAGGTTTTCTATTGCACGAGCTTGTAATAAGGTTTGCCAAGCCATTTTTCGTTGTGTCGGCCAATTGGCGATATTAATTAAAACATCATAAGAAGTCGTGTTTCGTAACCAAACAGGAAAACGTAAATCATAACAAACCGAAGGGGTTATTTTCCAATCTTTAATAGTGAAAACAGTTTGGGTTCTTCCTGCCTGACAAAAAACTTGCTCGTCCGAAAGACCAAATAAATGCCGTTTATCATACGTTTTGAAGTTACCGTTAGGGTAAACGAAATAACACCGATTGAAATAATGACCTTTTTCAGCGATTAATAAGCTTCCCATAACACAAGCATTTTTCAACTGTGCCATTTGTTTCATCCATTTGAATGTATGTAAGTTGTGCGGTTCGGATACTCGTTGTGAAAAAGTGAACCCTGTAGCAAAAAGTTCGGGTAATACAATAAGATCTGTACCCTCTTCCATTTCCCACAAAAGTTCTTCTATATGTAAGCGATTGGCTTCAGCATTTTGCCAAACCACATCTGTTTGTACTAAAGAAATGGTTAGAGACATCTTTGGGTTCTTTCTAATAAATACTTAAGAAGGAAACTTCATTTTATAACGGGTGTGAATATTTCCTTTTGAAATGTTTGTTAATTTTTTTTTCATCAAACGTTTTTGTAAACCCATTACATAATCTGTAAAAAGAATGCCATCTAAATGATCGTATTCGTGAAGGATTACCCGTGCATTGACACCGTCAAACTCCTCTTCCTTTTCTTCCCAATTTTCGTCATAATAACGTAAAAGAATAGATTCAGGACGTACAATCTCACTATGTACATTAGGGATACTTAAGCACCCTTCTTCAAAAGACCACTCTTCTTCAGACTCTTCAATGATTTCTGGGTTGATAAAAGCACGTTTGATTTGGCGCTCCGTCCCTTCTTCAATATCGGAAGTGTCAATGATAAATAAACGAATTGACTTATTAATTTGAGGGGCCGCCAAGCCGAGACCTCTAGCAGTGTACATCGTTTCAAACATATCTTCAACCAATTGTTTGACATCCGTGTTTTTTTCTATTTCTTTGGCAACTTTTTTAAGAATAGGGTCGCCATAAGCAACTGTAGGGTAAATCATAGGGTGTTTTGTTCTAGGTAAGATTGGAGAATGATGGTTGCGCTTAATTTGTCAATTGTACCTTTTACAGCACGTTTTTTTTTACTAATACCACTCTCTATCATAGCTGTAAAAGCTAATTTTGAAGTAAATCGTTCATCTATTTCGGTAATAGCTATTTCGGGAAATTCTTTTTTTAGTTTTCTTACTACCCCTACAACGTGTGGAGTAGAGTGAGTAGCTTCGTTATTTAGATTTTTTGGCATCCCAATAACTATTCGTTCAACCTCTTCGGTTTTTAAATAATTCTTGATGTACGCAAACAATTCCATTGAGTGTACCGTATCCAAACCTGTCGCTATAATCTGCAAAGGGTCAGTTACTGCCAATCCAACACGTTTTGTTCCATAATCAATTCCTAAAACACGAGCCATTTCTCTAATTATTTAATGCAAAGGTACTCAAACTTTGGGACATAATCTTTAGTATTTTAAGGACTACTAAAATTTAATAACTAACGAGGCACAAAACATTATTACTATAATAAACCCTTATCTTCTTATGTACTTACACTAAGCTTATTGGTATTCACCTTTAAAAGCGAACCTTACTACCACGTTTTTTTCTTTGTACGAACCTTACCTTCTCTAGAATTCACCTTCTTTTTGGCCTTCTTTTTTTGCCCTTCATCTGCCCATCTATTTTTGAACTTCTTTTCATGAAAAGCTCCTTTAAAATTAGGATCAGCCTTTCTTTTGGCTTTATCAATTTGACGGTTGATATCTATTTCTTCTCCTTTTTTTGTTTTCTCTATTTCAACTTCTATAGGAAGTGGGTACTCCGTAATCTCCATACGGATAAGTTCTTCAATTTTTTTGAGGTGAAAAACCTCTGCTTCATTTACTAAAGTAATGGCTATACCGTCCTTTTCAGCACGACCTGTTCGTCCGATACGGTGAACATAATCAACATATACTTTAGGTGCTTCAAAATTAAAAACGTGGGTTACATCGTCGATATCGATACCTCTAGCTGAAACGTCTGTAGTCACTAATACTTGTACATCACCCTGTTCAAACTCTTGCACTGAGTTTATACGTGTGTTTTGTCCTTTGTTGGAGTGAATAACATGTACTTTTTTTTCTAACTTTCGACTTAATATTTTGAAGATAGAATCAGCTACTGTTTTTGTATTTACAAAAATCATTACTTTTGCATATTCTTCTTGCGCTAATAAATGACGTAGCAAATTTATTTTTGTTGCCGTATTAGGTACTTGTATATAACGTTGATCAATAGTATCCACAGTAGTGGCTTGTGGTTCAACCTCTATTTTGAGAGGGTATTCTAAAAACTCATTGGAGAGTTCCTCTACTCGCGGAGAGAAGGTCGCCGAAAAAAGTAAATTTTGACGTTTACGAGGTACTATTTCAAGTACTTTTCGTAATTGAGGCATAAATCCCATATCCATCAGCTTATCTGCCTCATCGAGTACCATAAACTTTAAACCTCGTAAATTAATCGTTCCTCGTAGGTACAAATCCATAAAACGACCTGGTGTCGCCACGAGTATATCCAAACCACTTGTTATTTTTTCTATTTGTGCTTTCGGACCAACACCTCCGTAGATGCAAGTAAAACGTAAATCAGTGTTTTTGGCAAGACTTTCGATATCTCCAGTGATTTGGAGAGCCAGTTCTTTTGATGGTGCTAAAATTAAAGCACGAATCGTTTCCCCTTGTGCATAATTTAATTTCTGTAATAAAGGTAATACAAACGCCGCTGTTTTACCTGTACCTGTTGGTGCTATGCCTATAACATCTTGTCCCGAAAGTAATTTAGGAATGACTTCTTGTTGAATAGGTGATGGTCTTATATAACCTAATTCGTCAATTGCAGAGAGTAATTGTTTGTTTAGTTTTAAATCTGCAAATGTTTTTTTTTCTGTTGCCATCAATATCCTTTTTTATTTGATACGCAAGTTACGTAGATTTTGATAAACTATTATTTTTAGGTTCAATAAAACACTAAAAAACAACTTCTCTCTTTAAATAGAAAATCACTATTAAATCTTTTTTCAGTAGTCATAAGTTTCCAAAGTTAGTCTATTCATCTATTAAACCGTATTACTGTTGTCTTTTTACTCTGTGGTAGCTTTTGTTCTTCGTTGTTTACTCACATTGAACGCATTGCAAATGCGCTCGAGCGGGAACGCTTTCTAGCAAAGACATTAAACAGTATTCTTTCGTGTTTATGTATTCTTGTTATGCGGGTCAAAGCGAGACGCTTAGACCAGTAGGGCATTGAACGAGCGCGAGCGGGGACTTCTAAATACTTAATGGCATTGCCAACCAATTGACACGACTACCGTTCTACATTATAATAAAAGGTTGTATCCAGTATCTCAATTTTATTATCACGAACTATTACTAATGATAAATCTTCGAATTTCTTTTCCCCAATTATTTTTGGCACAAAGGAAATTCTTACAGTGTCATTTTTTACAGATAATTGTTTATTGCAATTATTAATCCGATAACTCAAAGTATCTATTGTCCGATTATCCCCTCTGCATTGAAAGTAGGCTCTCTTTATTCTAATACTGCTAGAGTTAGGGTAAATTTTAATTTTGTATTTCTCTCCTAAAACGGCATCTTGATTTTTCTCTATTATTACTTTAGGTTTATATGTTTCACTACTCGTACAAGAATAAAAAGTTAATAATGCTATTGAAATTATAACTCTAGTCTGTATAATGTAATGTATCCACAGGTTCTTCATCTTTTCTAATAATTTTTGTTTCCACTCCATTTCCTGAATCATCAGTATAGCTAGGTCCCTGAATCGTATCAGTATTAGTCACTTTACTCTGATTTAAGATATTAACCACCTCTTTGGTACCAGATTTATTTATCTCCCTGTCTAAATCTACTAGTTTTGCAAAATCATCCACTCTAAGAGCCAGTTCCCTAAAACTTGTTACTTTTTTCCCTGCGTCTAACGGCCCAGGTGTAAGAAAACTGCGTACAAACTTGACCGAACTCATTCATTTCGTACTCAGACTATCGGGGATTAAGGGACAACTATATCATAGGGTAAATATAATGTATTAATACTATCGACCTCATAAACAACCATACCTGGGATAACCTTACCTTTTTCCTCTACATTATAATTAAAATGTAAAGTTGCCGTTCTTTTGATTGTAGATAAACTCATTGTACATGAGTCTCCATTTGGATTATATGGTGGTGTATTATGAATACTAGCCTTTTCATTTTTCTCACAAAATAGATAAAAACTAATTGGATAAGGTAAATCATTATCTATATCTAAAAAGCATTCAACTTTAGTGCCTTCTGATGAATCTGTAAGAAATTTATAATCTACATTTACAATGGGTGAAATTGCTTGTTCACAATTATAGGCTTGAAAATGAAATCTATTAGAAACACCATTTTCCCACTTTGTAACTAACGTCCTACAACCTGTTTTGCTGTAAAATGTATAATCACCCGAAATAACACCTTCCTTTTTATAGTAGCTTACCTTTAAGTTGCCAAATTCATCATACCTTTTTATCTCGTTATCATTTTGACAAGACACAGATATCGAAATTGTTATCAAAATCAATACATATTGATTTATTTTATTTATCAATTGGAACTGTAACATAGGTTGTATCCTTACCATTAACAATTGTATGCTCATAAACATCATCTTTTCTAGTGTTAAGGTCTCCTACATTAGTAACTGACCTAATCGTATCATTAGCTGATTTCGTACCTGATACCCCTTCACTACTATCAGTTAACTTCTAATTTTGCACAGTTCTGAAAAAATATTGCTTTGCTCTTTCTGTAAAATAACTAACTAGTAAAAGTGGGATGATAATAATCGGGATTCTCCTCAATATAACACCTAAATTAAAATAACCATTGTAACATACCAATTGGAAAACTGGGTGCATTAGAGACTCCACAGATTCTTGTGTACTATATACTAACATTGCATACACATGGTCAAATAAATAAAAGACACAAGTAACAATTCCTAATACCAAATTTTCTTTACGCCTAACTAACAATAAATAAATAAAACCTAGAACTATAACAATTCGTTTAGGTATGTCACTAACAGTAAATGAAGGTGATTGAAGTAAGAACATCACAAGACAAATGCAACTAATTACACATGTTGTAACTACAATATTTTTGATTATATGAAACATTTTTAATTACCAGTAAAGTTATAATACCCTCCTTCATTTTTTGTGGGACCAACACCTTGAATAAAACTACCCTTATACACCTGAAGCACACCACTTAAAGTCATAACTTTCGGAGCGACATTCCATCCATTTTTTGTCCAAACATATTCCGTTCCGTCTCGTGATTTACCCAAAAATATTGCTCCATGAACCGTAAAGTTGCTTTTGAATATTAGCCCTCTATTTTCCGCTAATCTAATCAATGTTTTTCCAAATGTGATTTTATTGGGGTCACTTGAAACATTCTCATAATCCGATTTTTGTAACCTGAGAAAATAATCTCGGTCTTTCAGATATTTTTGATTGGTAGTCTTGTCACCTTCTAATGGGAATAAACCTTGTGATGTATAAATTGCACTTGCATAACAATTGTAATTCTTAGAATCATACCAATCATCATCATACATTTCAGGATTATCAATTGAGTGTTGAATTGCTTTATTAATGGCTCCAGCAATATCATTAGGTAATTTAATTACACCATCTTTGTCTTTTGTTTTATATATCTCTTTCGCCTTGCCTTTGGACACATTCAAAAATTTTGCTAAACTCTTAGCATTATCACCCTTCTCCATTTCTGCGGTTAAATATCCTGTTGTAGTTTCTGTTTTTGTTCCATCATCATTAGTTTCAGTTTTTGTCTCTTTTTTAACCTTTGGTACCCATCCCGTAAGTTTAATCGGGTTATTAGCAAAAGACGAGTACTGAGAACCTACAAACTGAACCAATGGGTCAGTTGAGAACCATCTACCCAATCTTGCATCATAAGCTCTAAAATGCGTTGTGTAAGTATTCCCAGTCCCACTAACCTCATCGTCCTTCTCCATCCCTTGGAACCCATACCTATAATTTTGGTTAGTACACCCTACAATTACAAGCTATACTTTTACCAAAATTGTTTTGGTGGTGCGTGGTGTTGGTGATTAGGTAATCGAAGTCCTAATACAATTTCATGTGAACCTGTACTTGCTTTTCGTAGCCCATTCAGATTAATATCATAAGCATAACCTATATCTACAATATCTTTCAACGTCAACCCTGCTAACAAAACAACTGATTCAGCCTCGTTTCCTAAACGGAAAGATGCACCTCCCCAATAATGTATCTTATAGTTAAATTTTACATTGATATCATTTGTCAAGGGCACACCTGGCAACATCTTTATTAGGACACTTGGCACCATATACAAGTTATCAGACAAGTCAATTTTCACTCCTCCTGTTAAGTAGAAGTGTCTGTTTAACTTTCCTTCTTTTGTGTTTTTGGTCACTTTCACATCCGTTCCTAATACTTGAAAAGAAGATACACCAAAATAGTATTTCTTATGATACCCCCAGATACCTAATGTAATATCAGGATTAATCGCTGATTTAAATCCCTCTGAACCTAAAATAGCATCCGAACCTCCTTGACTATCAAAAGTCACGTCACTATCTACAGATGTTTGTTTAATTCCTGCAAATGCACCAAAAGAAACATAAAACTTTTTACCTACAGGTAAATGGTAAGCATAAGAAGCTTTTACTTCTAAAGTTTTAAAGTGACCTGCATTATCAGATAACACCATCCCTCCAACTCCACTGTAACCCATCGGTTTTACAGCATCAGCCAATTCTTTGTTACTGTCTCTTGTCGTGTCTCTGTTTACACTGTGTTTACCAATAGGCGAATGTCCTGAGAAATAAAAGGTTTTTGGACCTACACCATCTCCAAGTCCCACCCATTGCGAACGGTAACCCGCTTGTAAATCAATGAAATCTTCTGTCCCTCCTTCCCCAGGATTCAACAGGTAGTTGTTCATCATGTACATACTACTCTGTGGTAATTGTTGGGCAAACACCAATTTACCCAACACCATTACTGCGATATATAACGAAAGTTTTTTCATCTTTTTATTCTTTCTGTATTATTTAAAAATAGAGATTGCTCCTGACAACAGCTTTGTTCCATTACCTAAATCGATAATATAATAATAAGAAGCTACTGGTAATACTTTTCCTTTGTAAGTACCTGCCCACTCATTCTCTGCATATTCAGTTGTTTCATATAACAAACTTCCCCAACGGTTAAATATTTGAACCGTCGCTTCTGGAAACTTATGCATATTTTCAATATGGAATGTGTCGTGTTCTCCATCTTCGTTTGGTGTAAACCCTCCTGGTGGTTTAGGTATAAAGTCTAACAATAAAGTAACCTCATCTCTTGTTTTACAACCTCCGTCTTCCAATATCATAAAGTAAGTCACTTCATTCAAGTCGTCTGGAACTTGCTGGTTATAGAATGCACCTAACCCTATGTTATTTGTTGATATCGTTTCATCAACACCATCTAACACATAGCCATAATGATAAACTGCGTCTTTTACTCCTCCTCTATTAAACTTATCTAAAACATCTACTAATGGTAAACTTACCACATCTTCAAGAGAAGTAATTTCTTCGCCATCATGCTCTACAACCAATTCAATATCTTTTTTGATTTGTAAAATCTCTTTTAATACCACCGTGTCTTTCAACTTAGAACTATAATGGTAACAGAATTGAGGTTTACTACTATAGAACACAGAGTCTTCCATTGCAAACGGACCATACGTTGTTGACCAAGAGGTATCAACTATAGGGCTTGAATAAGTTAGTGTATCTGCTACGTTGTCGTTAAATCTTGTATAATAATATTTATTAGAGAACACAGTAGCTGTATCATTTCTCAAGTTTTGCGCTACTGTTTCTTCGGTATTATAACTCCAATTGTTTTTAGAATAATGGTACCACTCGTTACCAAATGTTCCGTTAGGGTCTTCGATAGATTTTTTAATATCCACAAAGAATTTAGCTGTATCATCTTCACAATATAATTTCTGTAATGATTCAATTTCAACAGTTACCAAATAGGCTGAATCTATCTTAACTACTTTATAAGAAGAATCTACTCTTACACAACCATCGTTAGTATATCGTTGTTTTACAAACACCGTATCGTTTACACCATAATCCCTAGTGTCTCCTTGTGTACCAAACTTCACGGCTACCGAATCTTTATCATTTGATGTCCATGAGAATACATTTGTTGTGTTTCTTGTGATTGACCATGTCCTATCAACTCCTGTATAATCGGCTAACTGATCGACTTGATACAATACCGAATCTCTTGTTTGATCAAATACACATGCCAATGTTTTTCCATTAATACCTCCTAATGTAGGTACTACTTTGGTCAATCCACTTCTTGAAATTGTAGAGGTACAGACCAAGTTACCATTTGGCTCTGACACCATTGCTGTCACAGTATAACCTCCTGACACATTTTCAAATCGAATCGTATCATTTGTTACTGACGTGTAAATTGGTGTTTGATCAGAAGTCAAACTGTAATTTTTAGTAACGTCTGTTGGTGCTATTACATATTTCTGTTCGTCTCCTACACAATTGTTTTTTGTTTCATCTCCAATCAACACCAATGCTTCGGCATGATCTGGTCTTCTATGAACAATTGTCTGCCCTAAATCTGGACTAGCTACCAATCCAATAGCTTGGTATTCTACTTCTACTTTTGCTTCATAAGTAAAGTTTGCGTTTGTTTCATTGATTGCTGGAAGTACCAAGGTGTTGTCTGGTGCTCCGTTTGTGATAATTGACGTTCCTGTTGGTGTTGTAACTGTCCATTTGTATGACACGACATTAGACACATCCGCAATATTGGCTGTAAATGTCATTGATGCTGTTACTCCTTCTGCTGTAGGACACATCGTTTCGTATGAGGTGATTGTAATATCACATCCTAAAACAGTTATTGCTACCGAAGTAGAAACTTCACTTGCACACTTTGCTCCTGTTGTTCGTTGTTCCGAAACAGTTACCGTTCCTGAAGTAGTCGCTGTTCCTCCGTTAAACTTAATCACACCACTTGCGTCTGGTTGAGTAGCCCCAGTCAATCCTCCGGTATATACAATTGTATAAGTCGATGGGTTGGTGCTGTTGAAGTTGGTCACCTGAATTTCGTTTGCTGTTGATTGACATGAAATATTCATTTGATTAACAGCCACAGTTACCACAGGTAATTCTTCTACCGTTACTAAAATTTCTGGTGTATCTAAACTTACACAACCTGTCGTTTTGTCTTCTACATTTACAGCTACTTTTACTTGTTGAGCAAAATCAATTGTTCCTCCAAAAGTTACTTCGTGTGCATTCGTTGCTGTTCCTGCTACCCCTGTTCCTTGAGACTGTGTCCAAGTATAAATGTAATTATCTGTTGTATTCCCGATAGTGTAAACCTCTGTGTCTTTGTAACAAACTGTTGTTGCTCCTGCAATAGTTACCGCTGACAAATCTGGTAAAGGATTTACTGTAACTACTCCTGTTTTTGTTTCCACTAACGAAGTTGGTGCATCTGCAAAAGTCACTGTTAATGTAGCTCCCAAAGATTGACTTGTCGTTGTTGTGTTTGTTACTTGTACTTGCAATGTTGGTCCGCTTGTACTTCCGATAATTGTACCGTTTGTTACTCCTGACCAAGCATAAGTTAATGGTGTTCCATTTTCAACTTCCGCTGTTAATGTAACCATTTCTCCTGCACAAACTTCTGGTTTGTTAACCGTGAAATTTACTGTTCGTCCACAACCAGTCAAACTTACTGTCATTGTAACGTCTGCATCATCACTGGCACAACCATTCGTTGTTACTTGTTTGATTTTGATTATTCCTCCTGTTGTTGCTGTTCCTGCATCAATATTGATTGCTCCAGTTGTTTGATTTACCGTCACCGTCATTCCTGCTGGTTCTTGTTCTACTGTATAAGTCGAACCTAAAACAAAATTTGTAATATTGAACGTGTTTGTTGCCGAGTTACATTCTAAAGATGGCGTTGCATTATCAACGGTTACTGTTGGTGTCGATTCGATAGTGATATCTATGTTCGTTACATCGTTTGCTGTACAAGTTACTCCGTTTCTTGTTTCTCCAACTGACAGGCCTAATTTCACTACATTGTTATCGTTTGTTGTAAAATCAACTCCTTGTTGTTCTGCTCCATTTCCTCCTGTACCCAACGTTCCGTTTCCAGAAGCGATAGCCCAAGTATAAACGTCAAATCCTGCTTTACTATAAGTATAGATTTCATTTGAATTTTCACAAACTGGTGTTGTTCCTGCTATTGTCCCTCCTGCTACATCTGGATTTCCGTTTACAGTAACCAATGCTTTTGTTGTTGTTAATTCGGTTGGTGCATCTGAGAAAGTCACTTTCAACGTTGCCGAAACTGTTACGTCTGCCGTTGTAGTATTTGCTACTTGCACTTGTAATGTTGCTCCACTTGTACTTCCGATAACTGTACCGTTAGTGATGGCTGACCACTCGTAAGAAACAATAGTCCCTGTTCCTCCTAAATCAACTACTGAAGTAAAGGTTACTGTTTCTGATGCACAAACTACTGCTTTGTTGGTAGTAAAATTAATTGTACGTCCACAACCAGTTAAACTTACTGTCATTGTAATGTCATTTGCATTACTCTCACATCCATTTGCTGTTTCTTGTTTGATTTTAATAACTCCTCCTGTTGTTGCTGTTCCTGCATCAATATTGATTGCTCCGTTTGTTTGGTTTACAGTCACCGTCATATCTGTTGGTGATTGTGTTACTGTATAAGTCGAACCTAAAACAAAATTTGTAATCTGGAAAGCGTTTGTTGCCGAGTTACATTGTAGAGATGGAGTTGCATTATCAACTGTTACCGTTGGTGTCGATTCGATAGTAATATCTATACTTGCTACATCATTAGCTGTACAAGTTACTCCGTTTCTTGTCTCCCCAACTGACAAACCTAATTGCACTACATTGTTATCATTTGTTGAGAAATTAACTCCTTGTTGTTCTGCTCCATTTCCTCCTGATCCCAACGTTCCGTTTCCAGAAGCGATTGCCCAAGTATAAACGTCAAATCCTGCTTTACTATAAGTATAAACTTCATTTGAATTTTCACATACGGGCGAAGTTCCTGTGATTGAACCACCTGCTACATCTGGATTTCCATTTACGGTAACCAATGCTTTTGTTGTTGTCAACTCTGTTGGTGCATCTGAAAAAGTTACTTTCAACGTTGCCGAAACTGTTACATCTGCCGTTGTAGTATTTGTAGTATTTACTTTCAATGTCGCTCCAGTTGTACTTCCTACAACTGTTCCGTTTGTTATTCCTGACCATTCGTAAGAAACTATTGAACCAGTTCCCCCTACATTTACTGAAGAAGTAAATTCTACAATACCCGAGTTACAAACCACTGCTTCGTCAACCGTGAAATCAATTGTTCGTCCACAACCAGTCAAACTTACTGTCATTGTAACGTCAGTAGTTGCACTTACACAACCGTTAGCTGTTTTTTGGCTAATTTTAATTATTCCTCCTGTTGTTGCTGTTCCTGCATCTATATTAATTTGTCCTGTTGCATTTACAGTCACCGTCATATCTGCTGGCGATTGTGTTACTGTATAATCCGAATTTGTATCAAAATTTGTAATCTGGAAAGTGTTTGTTGCCGAGTTACATTCGATAGATGGATTGGCATTATCAACCGTTACTGTTGGTGTCGATTCGATAGTGATATCTATGTTCGTTACATCGTTTGCTGTACAAGTTATTCCGTTTCTTGTCTCTCCAACTGACAAACCTAATTTCACCACATTGTTATCATTTGTTGTAAAATTAACCCCTCTCTTTTCTAAGCCATTACCTCCTGATCCCAACGTTCCGTTTCCAGAAGCGATAGCCCAAGTATAAACATCAAATCCTGTTTTACTATAAGTATAAATTTCGTTTGAATTTTCACATACAGGCGACGTTCCTGCGATTGTCCCTCCTGCTACATCTGGATTACCATTTACTGTTGCTGTTCCTTGACTTGTTACCGTTACATTTTGCCCCGATTTAGTATAAACTACAGCGACTGTTGCTGTTACTGTCAAATCTGTCGTTGTTGTATTTACTGCAACAACTTTTATCGTTGGACTAGTAGATGAACCAACTACTGCAAAAGCTGGATTAATAGTCCAAGAATAACCAGTGATTGTTTCACCTGCCCCTGCTACTGCATTGGCTGTAAACTCTAATTCATCGCCAGAACAAACTGCTGGATTATCTACCGTTACTGTATTTGAGCAACCTACAACTGAAACTACAAACGATGCTTCGACTGGACAGCCTGCCGAAGTTTTCGAAACAGCTTTTATAGTGATACTTCCATTTGTTGCCGAGGCATCAAATTTAACTTCGCCTCCTGCTGTAATACTTACATTAGACACATCTGAAGTAGTTTCTACTGTATAAGTATAATTTGTTGCATCGTAATTTGTTATTGCTACCGTGTTTGCTGTCGAGTTACACGCTACTGCTACGGGTGCATTGGCAAATGTAATTGTTGGATTTGCTTCTACATTGATTGTTTTTGTAATAGTTCCTCCTGTACAAGTTAAACTTCCATGTTCTTCCGTAATTGTAATACTTAATGTAAATGGGTTATTTGCTTCTGTTGCGTTTACAAACGAAATTAATCTGTTTGTATTTGCAGAACCTTTCAATACTGCATTTGTTGGTGACACTGACCAATCATAAACGATAGCTGTATTACTACTATTTGCGTCTGTTAAGCTATAAGGTACATCATCTGTTCCTTCACAAACCAAATCGGCTCCTGTGATACTTGCTGTACCATCAAATATTGGGTTATCACGTTTTGTTATCGTTACTGCCGAAGAAGTCACATCACAAAGACCAGGATTTCCTGCATCTCCGATAGCTACTTTATAATCTCCTGTTGCTGTAACTGTTAATGTACTTGCAGTCTGACCCGAAATTTCGGTTGTTCCATTAAACCATTTGTAAACAAACCCTGTTGACGGACTAGCTGTCAAAGTAACATCCGTTCCTTCACAAAACTGTGTTGCAGATGGGCTAATAGTTGCTGATGCTGGTGGTGTACATTCTGATTTACAAACTGCAAACTGAGAAGTATTACCTGCTGTTGAAGTTCCTACTTTAGTTGCCGTAACTATGGCGTTGTCTTTTGTCAACCCTCCTGTTAAAGTAAATGTCCATTGTGCCCAAGCATTGCCATTTGTATTTGCTACTGCTGTTGTAGAACCTACCCAAGTTGCTCCTTGTGGTGTTTTTCCCGCTATTGGCGTCTGACAAGTACCATCTACTGAAATATAAACGTCTATTCTATCACCTACATTTGGTGCTCTTCCTGAAATAAGTGTTGCACTTGCTTCTGTGGTATTAAATGTTACAGCACCTGTTGTGATTGTTCCGTCATAAAAACCGTAGTTGTTATTTCCATCACTAGCTAATAAAATACCTAAACCTGTATTGTTACTTGTACTATTTCCTGTTATTGTATTTGTAATTGTTGACGATCCCTCTACTGCAATAGCATTTTGTCCCGTTTTGTTTTTTATCGTATTTCCTTTTGTTTCTGTTCCAATAATATTTTGTTGAGAACCATTAGAAAGGTGAATACCATTTCCTCCATTTTCTTTTGCAGGGTTGTCATTAGCGACATTACCTATTTGGTTAGAATAAATATTGTTACTATTTGAATTATTAATAGAAATACCTGCATTACCACTTGCTACAATTGTGTTTCCTTCAATTGTGTTATTCGTAGAAGTTGTACCGATTAAAATACCATTACTTCCATTTCCTGAAATCACGCCACTAGCATCTTCACCTACAGTGTTATTTTTAATGATTACTTCCTTTCCCATTTTCTAAAAGAATCCCATCACCTCCTGTATTACCATAAGCATAATTCCCATCCAATGTATTGGCTGTAGTTGTATTTACATACGAAAACCCATTAAAGGTATTGTTATAAGCTCTTGAATTCGTTATAGACGTATTTTCTGAAGACCAAATAGTTGTTCCTGAAAAAGCATTTGCATACGAATCTATATTAGTGATAGACGCATTATGAGAACCGTTATAAACAAAAAGTCCATGATTTTTGTTATCATGAAATTTACTATCAGCTATAGATGCTCCTGTTGCGTCATCTCTAACCATAATACCATTCCAAAAATCTGACGCCTCTACATTTGTAATCACAGCACCTGTCGCTGTTGTCAAACGAATACCATCAATATTTATAGCATTGCTAACAGGTAAGGTGTTTGTTAAAATGATATTATCTATTTTAACATTATCTGAACTTGGTTGTACCACAATACCTGCTGGTGGTGATTGAGCTCCTCCGTTTAAGTTTTCTCCGACATGGATTGTTGAATTTTTTATCTCATTATCATTTCCTTCTACAAAGACACCTTGACCTTTCGCTGTTCCCGAATCTCCAGACGTCATTTTATCCAATACATTCTTTACACCAATCAATCGAGTTTTATCACGAACAGTAAAATCATGTATATTATTTTCATCTGAGCTAGCGATAACAGTACCTGTTCCGTTAATCGCTCCTATAATTAAATCTCCATTAATATTAATTTTAGTTACATCATTTTTATCTCCAATAACATACAGTGACCCCTCTAAAGTACCGTTTGTTCCTGTGTAATAAACTTTGTTGTTATTTGCTTTATTTATTGTTGCTGGTACAACCCAAGCATACTGAATATAACCAATATAAAGACCTCCTCCACTTGTAAACGAACAATCTACAATCTCATTATAGTCCGAAGCGATGGCTAACGCTCCAATAAACTGAGAAACATTTTTCCAATTTAGCCCTTTTATAATAGTTCGGTGAGCTCCCAAAACAGGACCTCCTTGTGCTATTGTAGAGTTTGCAGCATCAGCTATATCTAATAATGCTAAAGCCGACCCTGAAGCTCCTGGGTTTTGAATAGTTATATTTTGACCAGTACCATCAATCGTTACATCTGGAACTCTTAACGTTACCTCTTCCCAGTGTACTAAATTAATCGTTGTATTATTTAATGACGCATTAAACGTTATTGCGTGAGGACCTGCTCCAGCAGTATTAACAGACTCAATAGCCCAACGAAAAGTTCCGTTATCACCAACCGAACGACCTAAAGCACCGTCCCAATGCGTAGCATCACCTGACACGGTCACTTCTACATTAATCGCCTGCACCTGCCAAACAGCAAGCAATAGCGTAAAATAAATAAATATCTTTTTCATAATTAGAGGGTTATTTACAAAATTCTTTATTCGTTAGTTAATTATTTTTTCTTCGTTTTTCTTACTTTTTTCACTTCCAACAATTTCAGTACCACACGACGGTTAGCTAAATGTTGTTCGTCCGAACATCTTACACCATCGGTACATCCGTTTGTTATTTCCGATTCTCCGTAACCTTTTGCTACCAATCGACTCGCTTTGATTCCACGTTTTGCCAAATATTTCACGATAGACTCAGACCTTCCTTCCGAAAGTTTTTGGTTATAAGCATCTCTCCCCCTTGCATCGGTATGTCCACCAATTTCTGCTTTTAAAATAATTTTGTATTCTTCTAAGACTTCAACCAACTCATTTAAAGACTCATTTGACCTTGGGTCAAGCTCCACCGAGTTATATTTGAAATAAATATTTGGCAAATCAAACGTTACTGACTCCATAATTGGTTTCAAGCGAACAGTAATCACACTGTCTTTCACCGTTTTCAATTCCGTCAAATCCAAATCTTCTATCGTTTGTGCAATGTAATATTCTCCCGAACCTACTCTAATATCATAAGCCGAACCACCTGGCAAGCTCACCTCTATTCGTTTCGTCAATGTATCTGAGTCAGCCGTCAAAAATGGTGTATTCTTTTTCGGTAACTTATATACTATAGATGAAGTCGTGCTAATTGTATCACCAGTTTCAGCATCTATCGCTACAATCATCAAATCCAAACGTGGTTTTTGTTTGATATAAAACTTCAACGTATCTTCCTTACGTGTATCCAATGTTGTCAAATCAATCACTGAATCCAGTGTCACATAACCTTCTTTAGATAATTCTAAGTTATAAACAGCTTTCCCTTCCAATTTCACATCAAACGAAGTCGAATCTGTCGCCACACCCGAATAAATTTTCTTCACCGATGGTTTTGTCATTTTAACCAACACCTTGGCATCAATTCTTTTTCTTGTATAAAAATCATACACTTCTCCGTGCACATACATTGCAGGATGAGCCGTCATTTTTATTCTCACCAAATCCGAATGCTCCAAACCATCTTTCCCCTTAAAGTGGTGCGACAAATAACTATAATCCCCTTTAACAGGAATCGAAAAGTAAAACTCATCATCCACCGTATTCCAAGGCGCACCCATATTCACAGGTTTCGACCAGTTCGTCCACGTACTATCCAAACGCGTAGTTTTATAAATATCAAAACCACCCAAACCTTTCAAACCGTTCGAGCTATAATAAAGCGTCAAACCATCAGGCGACATGAAAGCAGTTGCTTCAGCCTTTGCCGTATTCAACTTTGCCCCCATATTCAATGGCTTCGACCATTTATCTTTTTCATTTTTAAACGACACATACAAATCTTGCCCACCGTAAGAATCTTTTCCGTGAATAGCCAAAACCATCGTCTTCATATCATTACATAGATAAAAAGAACAAGTCGAATCGTTGCGGTAGCCTTTTATTTTAATTTTTTCAGGAAACCCCCATTTTTTCTTTTTCGCATCGTATTGAGAAAATGACACCCCATTTTTAGAAAGTCCATTTTTCATATAGACATTATGTAACAACAATGTTTTTCCATCAGGCGAAATACTATGCACCGAATTATCGCCATAATTATTTAATGGAAACTTCAAATGCTCCGCCTCTTGCCACGAGCTATCCGCTTCGTTATAATGAGAAACCCAAATATCTCTAGTATGTGAATAATTTTTTGGGTGATTTACTCTGAAAAAATAAAGTGATTTTCCGTCAGGCGAGATACGAGGTCCCGATTCAATATGTCTTGAATTAATTTTATTCCCCAGATTCTCAACCTTATAGATATTATCTTCGTTATCTACAATAGTCGTATCGTGGTCGTAAATATGAGCACCTACTTTTTTATCGTGTCGCTTTTGCGCATAGGTCGCCATAGCTAAAAATGAGAGTACTACAGCAAATACAAAGTTTTTCATAGAATTGTTTATTCAGTATTAAAGATAAATATAGTAAAGAAAATCAAATTACACAAAACACTTAGGTGATTCCTTCGTAGTTAATCTTATGGCTCTTTGCTTATTACACCTCAAAAAAGGCACTCATCTACTCACTTATCATCGAATACACTACTTACAAACACTTTTCAATACATTTGTAAGACGTTATTTCTTTTATCCCTTACTAATCCTTTAAAAAAGGAAAAAGTAACCCTTTAAATAGAAAAATAATTATTAGGGCGTGGTCTTTTCTACAAATTCGACGCTCCACTAAAAAGTACAGACGTTGCACCGCAACGTCTCCAAAAGAAAAATTCATAACCAATAGCATTACACCGCAACGTCTCCAAAAGAAAAACGTAAAACTTATTACCAATAGCGTTGCAATTTATATTTTTTTAGCTATTTTTGTGCTGATAAATATTTTCAACATGGGAGTTACAAGATTAGAAAGAAAAGGAAGAGTTAATAAAGCGAGAGCAAAAAACAGAAAAGCTGTTATCAAACAACTTTGTGCTACGCCAGTTATTAAGAAAGTTGATATTGAAGAATTGAAAGCTTCTTTCACAAAATAAAAAAAAGGGATTTTAAATCCCTTTTTTTTATGCCTTTACTTTTATAACAAAGTACACAAGTCAACAACTTGCATACCCTGTACTGTTTATTTTTCTCCTCACTTAGTTTTTATCTCGTGAGGTACAGCAACACGTTAGTAATTAGCTAACAAATTCTCATTTTCACAACCAAATCAAGACACAATCAATTTCCCTACTTTTCAAGGAGGGGTTAGGGGTGATTTTAGCAGGTTAAATTTGTAAGTACCCAAACAAAAGCACACAAGTCAACGACCTGTGTGCTTTGTATTATCTATTTTTTACCTCTTTTAGTTTTTATCTCGTGAGGAACAGTACCCAGTAACTCGTTAGTAATTAACCTATCTAACAATTCTTCTTTAGAGAAGTTACTCAAAATACTTTGCACCTTTTTACGTGTACCCAAGTCACTCACCTGAGGTTTTACTTTTGCAATTCTTCTTGCCCAAGTCACCACATTATTCGCAATCAAATCATATTCAGAAGGCTTTTCTAACCTTTCGATATCCAATGCCAATTCTTCTTCTATCTCTTTAAAATATTCCAACTCCTCCTTAAACAGGATAGTCAATGAAGTACCATCATTCCCTGCACGTCCCGTACGCCCACTTCTGTGCGTATAAAACTCTGCCGAATCTGCAAATTGGTAATTCACTACAAACGAAATATCTTTAATATCTATACCTCTTGCCACTACGTCCGAAGCGACCAACAAACGGATATGCCCTTCACGAAATTGCTTCATTACTTTATCTCGCAAACCTTGTGGTAAATCACCGTGAACAGCCCCTGCCGAAAAACGGTTAACAGCCATTTGTTTATGCAATTTATTCACCCCTGCCTTCGTTCTGCAAAACAAAATACCTCGCTCTCCTTCGTGTTCATTCAAAAAATGAGTCAACGTTTCTAATTTGTCTATCGGGTCAACAACTATATATTGATGCGTAATATGTCCCTTTACCTCTTCCGAATCCTTTATTTTCACTTGCTCATACCCTTTTTTCAAATGGTCGTGCACCAAAGATTTGATAGAAGTAGGCATAGTTGCCGAAAACAACCAAGTCGAACGGTTTGCTTTTGTACGTTTTAAAATTTGAACAATCGCATCTTTAAAACCCTTACTCAGCATTTCATCTGCCTCGTCCAACACTACATATTGCACCTCTGACAAGTCAATAGCATTTCTTTCCAACAAATCAGAAATACGCCCAGGTGTAGCCACTACAATATCAGTAGGTCTGTTCATCGCCTTAATATTCGACTTTAAAGAGCTTCCTCCCAAAATACGTTCGACACAGATGTTCTCCATTCCTTCAGCATAAGAAATCAAACTATCAGCAATTTGTTGTCCCAACTCTCTTGTAGGCACCATCACTAAAGCTTGCGGTAATACATTCCCACCTTTTATCTTTTCTAACAAAGGAATACCAAAAGCAACCGTTTTTCCTGTTCCTGTATGTGCCTGACCAATCAAATCGGTATCTTTTTTTAACAAAAGAGGTATCGCTTTTTCTTGTATTTCTGTTGGATGCGTAATATTTAACTCTTCCAATCGCTGAACTAATGGGCTAGAAACCCCTAACATTGTAAAATCTGCCAAAATAATCTTATTTTAAAGATACCTTTATTGAATATAATAATAACAAAGATAACTATTAATACACATACCCTTGTCTTCCTATTCAATTTCTTCTTTTTTAGCACAGTATTTGATTAACTTAATAAAGTTACCCATCTTAGTAGTCTTATGAAATACACAAACACCAAAAATATCTTTTTAGTAGCTTTATTGTCCTTGCTATCTACTTTCGCTTTTTCACAAACTCGGATCAAAGCCGTTGGCGACGTGATGATGGGTTCTTATACTCCTAGAACAATTATCCCTTCCAACAATGGGCAAGTTTTTGTTGATTCTATCGCTCGTCATTTAGACAGTGCAGATATTACTTTTGGAAATGTAGAAGGCGTATTTGTAACCAAAAAATTAGCCCCAAGAAAATGCAGTGACGCATCCCGCAAAGCAAAGCGGTGTTATGAATTCGGTATGCCATTCGCTTTATCAAACACACTCAAAAACCTTAATTTTGACCTTGTATCCTTAGATAATAACCACGTATCAGACTACGGGCAAGCAGGAATAGACTTTACTAAAAAGAAATTAGACGGACTGAACGTAAAATATGGAGGGAAGAAAAAACCTGTTATTTTCACAAGAAACAATACCAAATTTGCTCTTATTGCTTTTGGAACTTCAGGTGTTTCTTGGAAAGTTTCTGACGTAAGAAACGCAAAGAAAGTAATAGCAAAATACGATACATTGGTTGACGTAGTTATTGTTTCTTTTCACGGAGGAGCAGAAGGATTTAAAGCACAACATACTTACAACAAAACAGAAACTTATTACGGAGAAAACAGAGGAAACGTCATTGCATTTAGTCACACGGCTATTGACGCAGGTGCAGACTTAATCATCGGGCACGGACCACACGTGTTGAGAGGGTTAGAATTGTACAAAAACAAATTAGTTTGTTACTCATTGGGTAATTTCTTAACACACGGAAATGTAAGTTTATCGGGAATAAAGGGCATTGGAGCAATTATGGATATCGAAATAGATAACCAAACAGGCGATTTTATTTCAGGGAAAATTATTCCTACCAAACAACGTGCACCAGGAATACCTTACCTTGATAAAAACAAAGAAGCAATTACTATCCTTCAAAAATTATCAAAAGAAGATTTTCCTCAATCTAAGTTACGCATCAGTAACGACGGTTCACTTATTAAATAACCCTACTCTTGGAAGACTTAAATTTACCGCCCGAAAAACTTTACCACTCAATTAGCGAAGTTGCAACTATATTCAACGTTGCCTCTTCCCTACTTAGGTATTGGGAAAATGAATTCCCGTCGATAAGCCCTAAGAAAAGTAGCAAAGGCGACAGAAAATACACAAAAGAGGATATTAAATCCATCCAATTGGTTTACCATCTCGTAAAAGAACGAGGATATAAACTCAAATCTGCCCAGCAAGTCATCAAAGACAAGAAAAAGGAAACGGAGAATCAAATGGAAATGATTCATTCGTTGGAAAATGTAAAATCTTTTTTGACTGATTTAAAAAAGAAACTCTAAATTTCATTGAATGGAACTACTTTATGAAGTCGCTTTATTTTTAGTTCCTCGCATTGGTAATGTCAATTACAAAGTTTTAATCAAGCATTGTGGTGATGCCGAGCAGGTATTTAAGATGCCAAAAGGAAAACTCAAACGCATTCAAGGAATTGGAGAAAAAACAGCTTCTTCTATTCAAGATAAAAACACTTTTGAAAAAGCAACAGAAATCATCGCTCAAGCAGAAAAGGAAGGTTGTAAAATACTTTACTTTCTCCACGATGATTTCCCTCACCGCTTACGTAAACACGCTGACTCACCCGTTTTACTCTTTTATAAAGGCACTGCAGACCTTAACCCAAAAAGAGCAATAAGCATCGTTGGAACAAGAGAAATCACAGATAACGGGGTAAAAACTGTCCGCCATATCGTGAAAGATTTACTACCTTTTGGTGTACAAATCATTAGTGGATTGGCTTACGGTGTCGATTACAACGCCCACCAACAAGCAGTAGAAAACGAGATAGAAACCATCGGAGTAATGGGGAGTGGTATCAATATTATTTACCAAAAACACATACCAAATTAGCTTCTAAAATGACAGAAAATGGTGGCATTCTTACTGAACAGTTATTTGACACCCAACCCAACGGACCTAACTTTCCTGCACGAAACCGAATTATCGCAGGTATGTCTGATGCGATAATTGTCGTTGAAGCGGCGACAAAAGGAGGAGCATTAATCACTGCTCGTATTGGTAACTCGTACAACATCGAGGTACTTGCTTGCCCAGGAAGAATCACCGACCCTTACAACACAGGCTGTAATCTATTGATAGAAAACCACGAAGCACATATTTACAATTCTATTCAATCACTGATTAAATTATTGAATTGGGATGATGAGGATATTAAAGTACAGAAAAGAAAGAAACTTGAACTTACCAATTTCTCCGAGCAGGAGCAACAACTCCTTTCTGCTATCCAAGAACACGAAGCGCTAACCAAAGATTTACTGGTTAAACACACCGAGTTAAAACATCACGAGTTACCTGCTATTTTACTAAAACTAGAGATGGAAGACGTGATTATGACCAAAACAGGTGGACTGTACGCTCTAAAAGACTAAAAAATGAGCATAAAAAAAGCCCAGATAAATCTGAGCTTTTTTGAGCCTCCTATAGGAGTCGAACCTACGACCTACTGATTACAAGTCAGTTGCTCTACCAGCTGAGCTAAGGAGGCGATTGCCTTAATGCGATACAAAGGTAATTTTTATTTGTGAATAAACAAGTACTTAAGTATGAAATTATCACTCTTTTTTTGCCTAAAAAGATAAAAAACACACAATCAAACATTTACAAACGCTCAGTAACAAATCCCTCACTCATTCATCTATATAAGTTCAACTAATTCGCCGAGCAATTCAAACAAATAGTTTATATTTGTAAGCAATGAAAGACCAATTGAAGATAACGAAATACCGCAACACACTAATTGTTCTCTGCACTTTTGTTCTTTTCGTTCCGTTTATATTCACCACCAACCTCTACCCTTTTTTTCGGTTTGGTATGTTTGCTGAAAAGGTACAAACCTCACAAGGTATTGAACTATTTGAAGTCCGTTTAGGAAACTCAACACAAGCCGTTTCTCAAAAACAAATTGCAATACCAGAACACATGCTCAACTATTTAATCCGCAATTACTATTATAAAAACCAACTAGATACCTGTGCAAAGAACCTCTACGCTCTCACTAATAAAAAACACACCTTACACATCTACAAAAAAACAATAAAAGGAGCTACCTCTGAAGAACAACTTATTCTACAGTACCCAAATGAATAAACTTCGTCAAAACATATTCCCTATTTGCTGTTTACTCCTCGCTATGGTTGTGTTATTGAGCTACGCTCTTTTTTTCGAAAATGAAATAACGAAAATACTTAACGGCAACCCAAGTAGTTATTCCGAACAACTCATCAAATGGATTTACCCACGCTTTTCAGTTGAGAAGCACCGATTCTCCTACAGTTTTTTTACGCAGAAAGCTCAGTTTGTATTTTACAGAGGAGCGAGTGTATTATTCGCTTTTTCTGTCCTTTCTTTTCTTATTATCAACTTCAATAAGGTTAGTACCAAATGGAACTCTTTTTGGTCACAAACCACCAAAAACACCAATACCATCCATCGGTTATACATCGCCTTTATGCTCTTTTTCACCTGGGATTTAGCTTGGGATTTAACCGAACTACAAAGTGCTTCTGTTTTCTTTTACCAACCTGTTTTTCTTCATAAGCTTCTACATTTAGGCTTTCCTTCTACTTCTTTAGCCTTTGCTTTGCTATTCGTTTTTTACAGTACTCTTATTCTTTCTTATTTCAACAGACACCGTCAATACACCTTTACAATCGCCTTTTTACTCTTTATTTATTTTGAAGGCTTACTTAATGGTTTTCAAAAAATAGACCACGGATTAGCTACATTTTCCTACGCTGGAGCGGGACTGGTTCTCGTTCATTTCTCCAAATCGAGTAATTCCAAATGGGCTCTATCACTCACTCAACTCATCGTTGCTCTTTGTTATTTCCTTGCAGGATTAGAGAAAATAACAACTTCGGGATTGAGTTGGATTTCAGGAGAAACACTACAGGGCTATTTAATAGCACACCATTCATCGGCGGGACTTTGGCTAGCTCAATATCCTTTTCTTTGCCAATTAGTGATGCTATTCACTCTCTTTTTTCAACTTGGATTCATGGCCATGTTATTTAACAAAAATTGGGTTGTGCCTATACTTATTATCGGAATTGGTTTTCATTGGGGAACAACTATTTTCTTAGGTATAAATCAATTTATAAATCCATGGATAGTTGTTTACCTCTTCTTTGTTGATTGGGAAAAATTCTTGTTTTCAAAAAATAAAATTTCATGATTTCAGAAAAGACAAAACATCTTATACTCTTCCTTTTGGTTGTAGCCATTTATTACACTTATGCTACTTTACAACCTACTGTGGATTACGATTCTACTATCCCGTATGACGGCAAACAATACTCCACTATCGCTCACCATTTCTCTAGTGACAGCACCGATTTCTCCGTTGTATTTCCTTTCAACTCTCGTATAGGTGTACCATTCATCGTGTCTTTACTACCTGCCAGTTATGCTGTTTCAGGTTTTACAATTCTTAATACACTTTGTTTAACCCTATTCTACGTCACCTTCGTTTATTTTTTAAAAACCTACGCCAAGGCCTCTTTTGAACACATCGCTTTTGCTGTTTTATGGCTCAGTTTACATTTCACAGGACCCCTTCGTTACTACCTCCACGACCCTATTGGCGTCGATTTACAAATCATGGTAATCGAAGGATTGGTGGTACTTTCATTTTTCAACAAAAAATCTATCGCCTTAATTGGGCTCGCTGTACTTGGTATTTTCGTAAAAGAGTCTATTATCCCATTACTTGTTATTTTGTCTATTTCCTCTTTCTTTTTTCACAAAAAACAACTCTTAACCTCACTAATCACAGCTTTAATTTTAACAATTATTATCAAGTCCATCATCGGACATTTTTTTCCTCCCGCAATCGCTAATTGGAAATACAATTCCGTTATCACACTACTTTTCAGAATGAAGTTTCTTATACTTCATCCAACTGAAATTTTGCAATTTCTATCAAGTTTAGTTTTTATTGGTAGCCTATTTTTAATCAAGATAAGACCAATAAAAAAACTAAATAACGAACAAAAATCCATCTTACTTATCGCTCTTTACGGTATAGGCATCACTATTTTAGGAGGGAAAGATTACACCAGAATTTTATTTATTTCAAGTATTTATATTTTTACGGCATTGCTTATTTTCTTAAAAAACACCTCGCATAGAGAGTTTATTTACCTACTTATCGGTTCACTCCCTTTCCTTAGGGTTTTTACCGTTTTACCCGAACAATACAGCTACAAAACCTTTCCCGAATATTTCGACGTAACAACTTGCTTGATTTGGCTCAGTTATTTCATCCTCGCTTTTATTATTTACAAATACACCAAAAGAACTAATGCAGTGGCACAAGAATAACAGTAAGTTTCAGCCTTTACATTGCTACTTATTCTTATTCTCCCAAATAAAAATCAAATGTTTGGTCATTCATACATTTAAAATGACCTTTGGGGCAGCTTTTATAACCTATTTTTGAACACGGACGGCATTTCAAATCTTTCACTTCAAAGACAGTAAATTTGGTTTGGTAAGGGTACATTCCAAAAAAAGGTGTTGTGTTTCCCCATATCGAAAAAATCTCTTTTTTAAATGCAGCAGCAATATGCATCACCCCTGTATCGTGTGTAAAAACATAGTTTGCATATTTGACTAAAGAAGCTGACTGATTCAAATTGAACTTTCCTACCCCGTTAAATATTTTAACTTTTTGATTCAATTCTGTTTCAAGTAAGTTCTCCGTTTGTGTGTCAATCTTACTGTCATCAAAAAACGCTTCAATTTCGTTAGCCTCTTGCTCATCTTCTTTACCTCCCAACAAAACAATCGGACCATTTATTTTGGCACACAATTCTATCATTTTAGCGATAGGCAGTTTTTTGGTAGCGTGTTGCCCTCCAATAGCAAAGGCTGAGTAGCCACTTTGGTGCGTATTTGGTAACCAATTCGTCTCTACTTCATCTTTATCAGGATAAAAATAATCTAAGCCTTTATCATCATTTTTTATACCCAACGTTTTTACCGTGTCCATATAACGATCAACAATATGAACATTTGGCATTTTATTTATTTTAAAATTAACCAATAAGTATTTCTTAAAATTCAATTTTTTAAACGTAAAAGCCTTTACTTTCAATTCTCGTTTAATCACAAAAGTCCGTAAGCTATTATGTAAATCAATGATATAATCAAACTTTTCTTCTTTCAACTTATTTACCAATTCATTGACCGAATCGTCTAAAAGGTGAATTTTATCTACATAGGGGTTTTCTTCCAAAAGTCCTTTGTAACTTTTTTTTGTGCAATAATGCACTTCAAAATCTGCTCCTTGCTCTTTCAAACAACGAATTACTGGCGTTGTCAAAACAATATCTCCAATCGAAGAAAAACGAAGAATAAGAATTTTTTTCATAACAAAAACTTGTACTTAAGAAACACAAATAACGTTATGTTTTCGTTAATTAAGAAACTTTTTTACCTTCTAAAGAAAAACATTTGAAGAAATAAACGTATTCGCACCTCAAATCTTTTCACTTCTCGGTTTCAAGTTTTATCTTTATAGAAGTATGCAGAAAAAACTATTACTCGACGAAACTTTACTTTCTATCACTATCAATAGATTGTGTCAACAGTTAATAGAAAATCACGATGATTTTTCAAACTCCGTTTTGATTGGTTTACAACCAAGAGGTGTTCATTTGGCTGAGAAAATCAAACTCCAATTAGAAACAATTCTTGGAAAAGAAATACCTTTAGGTTTATTAGATATTACGTTTTTTAGAGATGATTTCAGACGAAAAAAAATACCTCTACAAGCAAACGAAACAGATATACCTTTCTTAATCGAAGACAAGAAAGTAATATTAATTGACGACGTACTATTTACAGGTCGCTCGGTTCGTTCGGCTCTTGATGCCATGACAGCTTACGGAAGACCTGAAATTGTAGAATTGATGGTGCTTATCGATAGAAAACACACAAGAGACCTACCTATTCAGCCCGATTATATCGGTAAATCAATCAATAGTATGCTTTCACAACGTGTTATTGTAGATTGGGAAAGTTTAGGAGAAGCAGAAAACAACAGTGTTTGGCTAATAAATAAAGAGGCATAATGAACGATTTAAGCGTAAAACATTTATTAGGAATTAAAGATTTGACTAGAAATGACATCGAACTTATCTTTCAAACCGCTGACCATTTTAAAGAAGTCATCAATCGACCAATTAAAAAAGTACCTTCGTTAAGAGATACTACAATTGCAAATATCTTTTTTGAAAACTCTACTCGAACAAGAATATCGTTTGAATTAGCAGAGAAAAGGCTTTCGGCTGACGTGGTAAATTTCAGTTCGGCTTCAAGCTCAGTAAAGAAAGGGGAAACACTACTTGACACGGTAAACAATATCTTAGCGATGAAAGTCGATATGGTAGTTATCCGTCACTCAAGTGTTGGAGCACCACATTTCTTAGCAAAACACGTCGATGCTCGTATTTTGAATGCAGGAGACGGAACGCATGAACACCCAACACAAGCCTTATTAGATTCTTATTCTATCCGTGAACGTCTAGGAAATGTAGAAGGGAAAAAAGTTTGTATTTTTGGCGACATTGTACATTCACGAGTAGCTCTATCAAATATCTATGCTTTGCAAAAACAAGGTGCTGAAGTGATGGTTTGTGGACCAAAAACATTAATCCCAAAACACATTGAAAAGTTAGGTGTAAAAGTAGAATTAGACCGAAGAAAAGCCTTGCAATGGTGTGACGTTGCCAATGTTTTAAGAATTCAACTTGAAAGACAAGGAGGTGACATCAAGTTTTTTCCTTCGCAAAGAGAGTACGCAATGTACTACGGTATCAATAAGCAATTATTAGATTCTCTGGATAAAGAAATTACCATTATGCACCCTGGACCAATCAATAGAGGAGTAGAAATTGACTCCGACGTTGTTGATTCGGGACACTCATTAGTCCTTAATCAAGTACAAAATGGTGTGGCCGTGAGAATGGCGGTACTGTATTTGCTTGCAGGTATAAAATAAACAAATAATAAATACGTTAAAACAAAAAAGAATAATTAGAATTTTATGAAACACATACTAATCGCAATCGCATTATTTACTTCAGTAAGTACATTTGCACAAAAAAAGAAAGTTGTTATCGCTGAAAACACTGCTTTAAAAGCTGAATTAGCCGAGTTAAAAGCTAAATTAACAACATTAGACACCGAAATAAACGCTTACAAAGTAAGTACTTCAACTGCCGTTGCTAAAGATGACCAAGCCGAATTTTTATATTCAGTTGGTGTGCTTGTAGGTGCACAAATTGGAGATAAAGGTTTTGGAGATATTAATCACAGTATCTTTAACAGTGGTTTTTACGCTGGTTACACAAAAACACAAGAAGGACCTGTAGAAAGTTATTCTAATGTAGTTCGTTCGTTTGACCAAAAATCACAAGCTCTCGAAGCAGAAAAACAAAAGAAAGTAGGTGTTGAGTTCTTAGCAGAGAACGCTAAAAAAGAAGGTGTCATCACTTTACCAAGTGGTTTACAATACAAAGTAAACCAAGCAGGAACAGGTATCTCACCAACTGCCCAAGACCAAGTAACCGTACATTACACAGGAAAAACATTGGACGGAAAAGTATTTGATAGCTCAGTAGAAAGAGGGCAGCCTGCTACATTTGGCTTAAACCAAGTAATCAAAGGATGGACAGAAGGAGTTGCTTTAATGAAAAAAGGTGCAAAATACACCTTCTACATCCCTTCGGAATTGGCTTATGGAGAAAGAGGTGGTGGAGGAAGTATTCCACCACACGCTACATTGATTTTTGACGTTGAACTTATCGAAATCGTAAAAACTGAAGTACACGACCACAACAATAGAGAAGCTGTAGAAGTTATATCGAAAAAAAACAAGGTAAAAAAACACGACCACAGCGATCCAAATCACAAACATTAAAATTCATTGACAACAGTCAAAACTACTCCTATCTTGAAAAGGAAAGGAATAGCAACTATTTAAAAAGGTATTGGTACAATGTATCAATACCTTTTTTATTTCTCTACCAAGAACAATGAGCTTAAAAGACATTACAGATAAAAAGTTTGATGATTTCTTCCCAAAGGAAATTAGTCAACACAGTCCTGTTTTTTGGTGCACTATTGACCAGGTAAAAACAGCTACACAATGGCTCAAATACTGTAAAAACATCTTAGATATTGGTTCTGGGAATGGTAAATTTTGTCTTATTGGTACTCAATTAATTCCAGCAAGTTTTACAGGTGTAGAGATTAGAGAGGTACTACATAACCACGCACAACGTGTTGCTAAAGAAACAAAATCAACAACACATTTCATTAACGAAGACATCAAAAATAGCGACTTTTCTACGTACGATGGTTTGTTTTTCTACAATGCTTTTTGTGAGCATATCTCCACCAACGAATCGATTGATCGACAACTAAAAAATTGTGATGCTACCTACGAGTTTTACCAAGATATCCTTTTTAAAAAATTAAGCTCTACAGCTAAAAACACACGCTTTGTAACACTTAATAGTGAGAACCTCTTCTTACCCGATTCTTTTGAATTGATAGCTACAAATAAGAAAATGGAGCTTTGGATTAAGACAAGTTAAAGCATAGTCTATAACAAAAAAAGGGCTTATTCGTAAACGAATAAGCCCTTTTAATTTTGTACGTAAATTACTACGTCCGTGTATTTAATTAAGCGTTTTTGATAAACTCAACTACTTTATCACCTACTTCTTTCGTTCCGATACAGTTATCAGGGTCAATATCTACAGTTACAAACCCTTCGTTCATACATTTATCGACTGCTGCTACGATAGCTTTTGCTTCGTCAACTAACCCGAATGAAGTCTCTAATAACATTGCTGCTGCAAAAATAGAAGCCATTGGGTTGGCTATATTTTGTCCTGCTGCTTGTGGGTAAGAACCGTGAATTGGCTCATACAAACCAACCTTACCTCCTACTGATGCTGAAGCTAACAAACCTAAAGAACCTGCAATTACAGATGATAAATCTGAAATAATATCTCCAAATAAGTTTTCTGTTAAAATAACATCAAATTGTTTTGGGTACAATACCATTTGCATTGCCGCATTATCAACAAACAAAAATTCTAACTCTACTTCTGGGTAGTTTTCTTTGTGAAACTTAGTAACAACCTCTCTCCAAAGTCTTGAAGTAACTAAAACATTTGCTTTATCTACCAAAGTAACTTTGTTTCTTCTATTCTTAGCTGCTTGAAAAGCAGGTTCAGCCATTCTCAAAATTTCTTCTTCTGTGTAAGTACACGTTTCAAAAGCAGACTTCCCATCTTCGTGACGACCACGGGGACTCCCAAAGTACAACCCTGAAGTTAACTCTCTAAAAACAACCAAATCAGCTCCTTCAATACGGTCATTTTTCAATGGTGCTTTATCTTTTAATATCTCAAAAGCTTTTACTGGTCTGATATTACAGTACAAACCAAGGTTTTTTCTCATTCTCAACAACCCTTCTTCTGGACGAACGGCTGCAGTTGGATCGTTATCATATTTTGGATCTCCAATAGCTCCAAATAAAATAGCGTCAGACTCTTGACAAACCTTGTGTGTTGCTTCTGGGTACGGATCACCTGTTGCGTCAATTGCACAAGCTCCAACCAATGCCTCGTTGAATGTAAATTTGTGACCAAACTTTTCAGCGATTGCAACTAATGCTCTTTTTCCTTGCTCAGCTACCTCAGGACCAATTCCATCACCAGGTAAATATCCAATTATCTTCTCCATTTTTATATCTTTTTATTCTAATTATATTCTATATACAAAAGTATAGCTATTCCTCTGTATCAACAACTAACCAGCCTTATTTTATAAGAAAAATTTAGGCATAAAAAAAGCCACTCATAAAGAGTGGCTTTTTATTATAATTTGCAATCAAATTATTTTTCGTTCTTGATATCTTGAACGTTTAATCTAATTTCTTGAGCGATATTTTTCAACTCTTGCATACCTTTTCTAACTCTAGTTCCAGCTGCTTGATTCTTTTTGTCGTAGAACTTGTCGAAGTCATCTTCTAACCCTAAAACTAAATCTCTAATTTGTTCGAATTTTCCCATTTTTATATAAATTATCGGTTAATGTTTCTGTTTTTGATAACCCTAAGATAAAGACTTTATTTTGTTTATACCAAACAATTAGTGAAAAAAAATAAAGTTTTTTTTACTACACTACTGAAGGCAATTCTACTTGATCGTATGCTCCTACACTTAATTTTTGAGAAACTTCCTCAAAAGCTTTAATAGTTTCTGCCACATCTGCTAACGAATGTGAAGCCGTTGGAATCAACCTTAACATCAAAACATCTTTAGGTACAACTGGGTAAACTACTGCCGAACAGAAAATTTTGTAATTTTCTCTCAAGTCAATAATCACTTTCGCCGCTTCTAACTCTCCACCTTTTAAGAAAACAGGAGTTACAGGCGATTGCGTATTACCTATATCAAATCCCTTTTCTCTCAAACCATTTTGTAAGGCATTTACATTTTCCCACAATTTCGCTTTCAATTCAGGTTTTGTTATCAATAACTCTAAACGCTTTCTTAAACCAACAACCATAGGCATAGGTACAGACTTCGCATAAATCTGCGAACGCATATTGTATTTCAAATAATCAATTACATCTTTTGTTGAAGAGATAAATGCTCCAATACCTGCCATTGACTTAGCAAACGTTGAAAAGTAAACATCTATTTCATCCATTACACCTTGTTCTTCTGGTGCTCCAGAACCACGTTTCCCTAATGTCCCAAAACCGTGAGCATCATCAAGTAAAATTCTAAAATTGTATTTCTTCTTTAACGCTACAATTTCTTTCAAACTACCTTGATCTCCTGACATGCCAAAAACACCTTCAGTAACCAATAAGATAGCCCCACCTGTTTGCTCCACAAGTTTCGTTGCTCTCGCTAATTGTTTTTCACAATTTTCTATGTTGTTATGAGGAAACACATAACGCTTTCCTTGATGCAATCGACAACCATCTACAATAGACGCATGACATTCTGAATCGTAAACAATAACATCTTTACGATCAACTAACGCTTCCACAGCCGACATGATACCTTGGTAACCAAAGTTCAATAAAAAAGTATCTTCTTTTTCTACAAATTCTGACAATTCGTTTTCAAAAGTTTCGTGTAAATCAGTATTCCCTGACATCATACGAGAACCCATTGGAGTAGCTAACCCCCAATCTCTTGCTCCTTCGGCATCTGCCTTTCTTACCTCGGGGTGATTACCCAACCCTAAATAGTTATTCAGACTCCAACACAAAACTTCTTTCCCTCTAAAAGTCATTCTTGGACCTAATTCGCCCTCTAACTTTGGGAATACAAAATACCCATGAGCAGCCTTTGAATGCTTACCTAATGGACCACGATTACCTTTTAATTTTTCAAATAAATCCAATGTACTATTACTTTTAGTTAAACGTTTCACCTTTTAAATAAGGCAATATCCCAAAAATAGCATTTTAAGCCCAATTCTCAAAGAATCACACAGCATTATTAGTGATGAAATTCAGTTTTGGCAAAGTATTTGAAGATAACATAAACAAGAAGTCATAATTTCTTTTGTTAGAATGACTTTTTCTACTTAAATTGACACCTTGAAAATAGATATTATGAAAAACAAAACTATACTTATAAGCTTTTTAATTACTCTTATTAGTTTCTCTTCGTTTGCTCAGACAAACAATGAGAAATTTGAGACAGCTATTAAATACACAAAAAAATACCAACGGGTACAAGCAAGAGAAATCTTTAATGAAATAATTAAAAGCGACCCCAACTTTTTAGATGCCTACTACCAAAGAGGTAAAATCAATGCTTACTACAAAAAAGATAGTTTAGCTATTTTAGACTTTAATGTAGTAGCTAACAAACACCAAGATACTGAGAAACAAGCAGAGGCACATATTGCTATCCTTGATTTATTATTTAAAAATGAGGAATCATGCTCTACTCAATCAAAAGTTCATATTGATGCGTTAAAAACACTTGATGCAGAGAGTTACAAGGCGAGCCTTTATGATGGTATTTGTAAACTTCACTCTGGAGAAGCTCAAGAAGCAGTTAATCAATTAACAAAAGCATACAACGCTGACGAAGAAAACAAAACAACTTTGTATTATAGAGCCCGTGCTGAAATTGATATCAACAATTACATTACAGCTGTTGAAGATTTGAATAAAGTAATCGAAGCTAAACCTAAATTTGGAGACGCTTATTTCTGGAGAGCTTATGCTTATTACGAATTAGCTGTTCAACCTGAAGAAAAACACGCTAAAAAATACTTACACTTAGCTTTAGATGACCTCAACATGGCTATCAAACGTAAAGTACGTGCTGAAGAAGCTTACTATGATAGAGCAGAAATCAAGTTTGAATTACAAGATTACGAAGGAGCTATTGCTGATTTCAAAAAGGTAATTTCAAAAAACCCTAACAATTTAGATGCTCATTACCAAAAGGCAATCTGTTACTACCATTACGGACAAGAGTATTCGGCAATCAAAGAATTCAAAACTATAATCAAAAAAGATTCAACTTATGCCGATGCTTTTTACAACTTAGCTGTGATCTATCACGGGAACGGAAAATTAGAAGAGGCTATCAAATATGCGGACAAGGCTTTAGCTCTTGACCACGAACATGCAGATGCTTATGTTATCCGTGGTGATATCTACCTTGCTCAAGGAAATAAAGAAATGGCCTGTGCTGATTATAGCAAAGCAGACGAATTTGGCGATACAGAAGCACACAAAGACGTTAAAAAATATTGTAAATAATGGCTATTAAAATCATTCTTGCCTCACAATCTCCACGAAGAAAAGAGTTAATCCAACAACTTGGCTTTCCGTTTGAAGTAAAAAAGTTTGATTTCGATGAAAGTTATCCAAAAGAACTAAACCGGTACGATGTGCCGGTTTTTTTGGCTTTAGAAAAAAGCAACCAAGTACAAGCCCTCAACGACAACGAGATTTTATTAACCGCTGATACGGTTGTTATTTTGGGTAATGAAATCTTAGAAAAGCCTTCTTCTTTAGAAGAGGCAAAAGAGATGATTACACGTCTCTCAAACCAAACACACGACGTGGTTACCGGAGTCTGTCTAAAAAGCAATAAATTGACAGAGAGCTTCAGTGTAAAGTCAACGATTCATTTTGCTAAACTCACAAGTGAGGAAATTGACTATTACGTAAACACTTACCAACCTTTAGATAAAGCGGGCGCTTACGGTATTCAAGAATGGATAGGAATGATTGGTGTAAAGAAAATAGTAGGTTCTTACTATAATGTAGTCGGGTTACCTGTTCACGAAATCTATCAAAAAATAAAAGAGAAGTTTTCTTAAGAAACCTTCTCCATCAATGCTTTAAATTCCCTAAATGGGTTTCCATTTTTATATAAAATATTATAAACGGCATTAGTAATCGGCATTCCCTCCAATCCTTTCTCTTTGATTAATGCCATAATACTATCCACAGCATAGTAACCTTCAGCAATCATATTCATCTCTACCATTGCAGATTTAGCGGAATATCCCTGCCCTATCATGTTTCCAAACATACGGTTTCGACTAAACTGAGAATAAGAAGTCACCAACAAATCCCCTACATAAACTGACTGAAATAAATCTCTATCTAAAGGATCTACTTTATCTAAAAAATAACGTATTTCCTGCATTGCATTAGAGACCAATACCGCTTGAAAATTATCACCTAATTGCAAACCATGAGCAACGCCACAAGCCAAAGCAACGATATTTTTCATTACGGCAGCATACTCTACACCGTATAAATCTTCATTCACTTCCACTTTCACGAACTTACAACGCAACAGGCTAGCTACTTCTTCTGCCCTTACCAAATCAAAGCCTCCGATAGTTAAGTAAGACTGTCTCTCCATCGCTACCTCTTCGGCGTGGCATGGACCGGCTATAATTGTTATGCGGTCTTTAGGAACATTAAATCGTTCCATCAATAAATCGGTCACTAAGTTGTGATCTTGAGGAATCATTCCTTTAATCGCACTCACTACTGTTTTCCCCTCAAAAGCATCGAGAGGCAATTCCATCAACGCACTCTTGATAAAAGCTGCGGGTACAGCCAATATCACTATTTCGGCATCGCTCAATACACGAGGCAAACGACTTGATGGTTTGATTTTACTTTTAGTCAAATGGACACTTTGTAAATAGTTAGGGTTGTATCCATAAATTTTAATATAACGTGCACGATCTTTTTTTCGAATCCACCAACGGATTTTAATATCCTGCTCTATTAATATCTTCATTATAGCCGTTGCCCAACTTCCGTCGCCAACAACTGCTACTACTTTTTTATTTTTTCTTCCTAATAATACCAAAGTACTCGTATCTAATTTGAATTAAACTTCGTTTCAACCTATATTCGCTTATTAATACAAACAAAGATGCACAAAATATTTAATTTTATCGAAGATAAGGCTATTAACCTACCTTTAACAGAAAATCGTGGTTTTCTTTATGGCGATGGTTTTTTTGAAACGATTATAGTAAAGAACCAACAACTTTCCTTGTTCTCAAAACACTACGAAAGGATGCTTTACGCTTCACAACAGTTAAAATTCATAGATTTCCCTTCTGAAAATCAACTAATCACACGCCTAAAATCATTTATTTCAACAAAACACAATTACTCACGCCTAAAAGTGATTGTTTTCAGAAATTCGGATGGACTTTTTGCTCCCAACCAAAATACTCCTCTTTTTTACTTTGAAGAAAAAGAAATTAATCAACATGCTGTCTTGTACAAAACTGCCTTTTTTGCCAAGACAGTAAGTAACCAAGAAAGTTTGACAAGTCGATTCAAAACTTTAAGTTCACTAAACTATGTCTTAGCAGGTGTTGAACTCAATCAATCAAGCTTCAATGAAATTATTTTATTAGACAGAGAAAAAAACATTAGTGAATGTCTCTCAAGTAATATTTGGTGGATAAAAGAGGGAATCATCTATACCCCTTCATCAGAAACGGGCTGTGTCAACGGTGTTGCCAAAGCTAACATTACGTCATTTTTCAATACAATGAATATTAAAGTAAACAAAGGGAAATTCTCAAAAGACCAATTATTAAATGCTGATTTTTGTTTCACCTCCAATGTTGCGGGGCTTCATATTATCAAAAGTATAGAAAATACAAACTTTCAAAAAGACCATCTAATTTTCGATGAAATAAAAAAAATACGCTACTAAAGGTAAAATACGCTGTGTTTATCTTTAATGTTTTACCTAAAGACAGGCTTTAAAAAGTAGAGGGGCTTCTAAAAATACTTTGTAATCGTAAATCTATTACTCCTAAAACTGCCTCTTTGAAAATAGATGAAGACATTTTAGATGTTCCTAAAGTACGGTCGGTAAATATAATTGGCACTTCTTCGATGGCAAACCCTTTTTTCCAAGACTTAAATTTCATCTCAATCTGAAAAGCGTAACCGATAAATTCAATCTTATCCAGGTTCAAATCTTCTAACACTTCTCGTTTGTAACAAACAAAACCTGCCGTAGCGTCAAATAAGGGTAAACCTGTAATAAATTTAACATATTTACTGGCAAAATAAGACATCAACACCCTGTTCATTGGCCAATTAACAACATTTACACCATTTTTGTAGCGAGAACCAACTGACACGTCCGCTCCGTTTTGCGAACAAGCGTGATGTAGCTTTGGTAAATCGTGAGGATTATGCGAAAAATCAGCATCCATTTCAATGATGTAATCAAAATTCTTTCCTAACGCAAACTTAAAACCTGCGATATAAGCTGTTCCTAAACCCAATTTCCCCTTACGCTCAATCAAGTGTAATCGATCCGTAAACTCCTCTTTCTGTAGCTCTTTGACTATCGTAGCCGTCCCGTCAGGTGAGCCATCATCAACTACAAGAATGTTTACCTGCTCAGAAACTGTAAACACCTTGTGAATTATCGCACTGATATTTTCTTTCTCGTTGTAAGTTGGGATAATTACTAATGTTCCTTGCACTTTCTTGGTGGTTTCTAAATCTAACTTTTACAAAAGTGTCGAAAATTTCTTACTCTTACTAATACATTCTTTGATAGAAATACCGTCAAGCCAATTTGTATGAAAATAAATTCCTTCTTGCTGTAATGGACGTACTTTATTTTGTAAGTTTTTCAACTTTTTATTATAAACGGGTAAAGCTGATTTCCATTGTTGTACTTCGGTAGCAATTGCATAACTTTCGATTTCATACGTATCACGAAGTTCCTTATCAACCTTTGCTAATAACTCTTTTTCGGGTAATTGCTCTTTTACCATAGATAGTAAAAAATGATGTTCAGGGCTCGACTTGTAAGGAAATACGTTAGACGACCAAATAGTCCCCGAAATAACTCCTGTACTACCTTTTGTTTTCAATGCCCCAAAACCATCCAAGGGATTTTTGACTTTGTTTTTTGGATAAACTGTTGATACTGTATTAATTGACAAGTAGCTAACTTGCTCAAAATCACTCATCAATGTTCTTGAAAGTCCTTTTATTAGTTTGGTAACAACGGGTACAGGGCAAGAAAAAACAACTTTATCCACCTTTACGTGGTAATGTTCATTACCTTTTTTGTAAGTCAATTCAAAACACGTTTTGTGCTTTTCTATTTGAGTTACCTCTGTACTTAACTGTATGTTCTTTATTTTATCATGTAGTGCATCTGTCAACGTTGCCATGCCTTCCGAGAAATTGATAGTTTTCATTCGCCCTAATGATTTCTCTTTCATAAACCCTTTTAAAATGGATTTATATTTCTTTTCAAAGCCAACTAAGTTTGGAAAGGTAATTTCCATATCCAAGTCTTCAGGGTTACTCGAATAAATACCGTTTACAAAAGCATAAACGAACTTCTCTGTTATCTGTTTTGTAAAATGACGAGTAAAAAAACCTTCTACTGTTTCGTCTTCCTTTTTTGACTTCTTGTACCAACCCAACAGTTCTTTGAATACACTCAGTTTAGAAGAAAAGTTTAGTAAGTCTCCTTTCAAAAAAGACGGCGGAGATGATGGTAACGCATAGACAACTCCTTTATCTATTAAATAACGCTTTTTAGATGACGCATCAGCTTCTCTTACCAAAGGAGCTAATTTCAAATCAGCTAATAACTCTTCCACTTCCTCATTGACCATTAATGAATTTGGTCCTAAATCATAAACAAATTCATCAACGACTTTACTTCTTATGACACCTCCTACCCTGTCGCTTTTTTCAAACAACATATATTCTTTACCTTCTTTTTCAAGGAAATGTGCTAATGCTAATCCCGATATACCTGCACCTATAATTGCTATCATCAGTCGTTAATTATTTGTGATAATTGTTGTTATCTCTCGCTCCTTGGTCGTCAAAGGAACAAACTTCTCTAATTGCATTTGTAAGATACGACTTGTCGCATCAGAAACGTCGTTTTTTCTTGCCTCAATTCTCTTTTTAGCAATTTCTTTTGTGCATTCGACAGATAGTATTTGCACTTTTACCCCTGCCTTTTGTATCGCTGTAATAACCTCTGTGCGTTTATTTGCATCTAAAAAAGTAGCGTCTAAGACAACAGAAAAACCTGCTTGAGTAATAGCTATCGCTGTTTGAGCTAAAAACAAATAAACCAAATCAGATGTTGCTTTGTCATAAATAACAGCATCCGATTTGGTTAATGGTGTATTGGTCAAGTGCTTTCTTATTGCATCTGCCTTTAGTATAATTGCTCCTTTTTCCTTTGCTATTTGTTGTGCTACTGTACTTTTTCCACTTCCCGAAACACCATGCATTAAGAAAGCGTTACCTCTTTTTTTTTTAGAAACTCTAATCCTAATTGGTAATAAGCTGAAGCTGTTTTTTGTGCATCATCTTTTACAGATTGACTCACGTTTTCATCATTCAATAACAACGAAGTTACCTTTGCACGGATAATCGCTCGCATCGAACAGTACATTGGGAACAATTTCAATCCTTCAAAATCATTAGAAAACTCTAAATATTTGTTTAAGAAATGTGTCGCTTTATCTTGCGCTCCGTTATAAACCAAATCCATATATAAAAAAGCTACGTCGTAGATTGTATCTATAAAACGGAAATCTTTATTGAATTCGATACAATCAAAAGGTGTTACTTTTCCTTCGTAAATACAAATGTTATTCAAATGCAAATCGCCATGGCATTCTTTCGTTTTCTTAGTCGCCACACGATTCCCTATTACTTCTCTCAACTCTTCTAACCCTTGCATTGACTGTTGTTCCAATGCGTTGTAATCTTCTTGTGAAATAGATTTACCGATAAACAAACCACTCAATTCTAAGTTGTCTTTTGCTATCTGCTGTACATTTTTAAACGCTCCGTAACTCAATGTTTCCTCGTTACACGTTGCTTTATTGGCGTGAAAGTCTGCTAATGTTTGGGCTAATTCTGTAAAATGTGCGTCTGTTAATTTGTTTTCTTTAAAAAGATTTGAAAATAATTCTTCTTGTTTAAAAGAATTCATCTCCAAAACGTAATCAACATTATCTTTTGCCTCCAAGTCGTCATGTAACTCAAAAGAGCCCTTCGTTTCTTTTACTGCCCAAACTTTGTTGTAAAGTGATTTCGCCATTTTAGAGTTCAATCGCAATTCTTCTAAACAAAATTCTTTTCTTAATTCGGGTGTTTCAAAATTCAAAAAACCAAAATTCATCGGTTTTTTCACTTTAAACGTGGTCTCTTCGCCTACTACAACAAACGAAATGTGCGTTTGAAAGAGTTGTGAGTTTGTAAATTTCGCTTCTAAAAACTGAATTAATTTCGGGCTATTTTGACTCATTTTATTGACTTCACTTTGTTATTTTTTATCTTAATAGATAAATTCTTTCGCAAGTTAATTTTGTTTCCATCAAAATCATATAACTTTGTTAAAAATTTGACTTATGAACAAGTGTATTTTCTTTGACCGTGACGGAGTAATTAATGTCGATTTTGTAGATTATGTCTATGATTTAGAGAAATTTGAGTTTATGCCCGACTGTATCGAAGGTATCAAAAACTTTAAAAAAGACGGTTACAAACTGGTCGTCATCACTAACCAGTCTGGAGTTATCAAAGGAATTTACGACCATAAAGATGTTTTCATTGTGCACAATCACATTCAAAAACATACAGACAATGCGTTTGACGATATTTTTTATTCGCCTTACCACGAAAAATGGTCCAACTCATTTACAAGAAAACCACAATCATTGATGTGGGAAAAGGCAATTTCAAAATTTGATATTGACGTAACAAACTCTTGGATGCTCGGCGACAAACCTCGTGATTTAGAACCTGCGAAGAAGTTAGGTATCAAAACATGTATCATCGGTGAAGAGCCTTATGACCTTTGTGACTTACGTGCAACTTCAGTACAAGAGGCTTTTGAGAAAATAAAAGTGTTTGAGTTAACCAATAATTAATCAATTACATATTATGAGAGCAACTGTAACGGTAATATTAACGTTCTTTGTGACACCTACTTTTGGACAGTCAAAAGAGCCCGTTATCTTTACAAGGAATTGTTTTTTTATGTAAAGCAGACTCTCTTCAGCCTTATTCCTTAAAAAACACAAGAATATTCCTCTCTCTTTTTTAAATAAGCTATTCAACAACCAGTTTCTCTGAAACCTTCCCGCTATAAACCAAGAAAACCCTTCTTGAAGTAAATCAAGAAGGGTTTTAAAAACTAATCTGGTAACTTATGCAGCTGCCAATTCGTTCACAAATTTAGCTAAACCAGATTTAAGGTTAGATGCTTTTTTCTTGTGAATAATATTTCTTTTAGCAAGTTTATCCAACATACCAGTAACAGTAATAAGTAAAGCTTGTGCTTCTTTTACTTCTGTTGCCGCTCTCAATCTACGAACAAATGTTCTTGTAGTCTTGTGTTGGTACTTGTTTCTTAATCTTTTAGCGTCGTTGCTTCTGATTCTCTTTAGTGCTGACTTGTGATTTGCCATTATATTTTTTTTATGTATTGTTCTCTTTTAAGGATTGCAAAGGTATTGCTTCTATTTCAATTTTCCAAACCTTTACAACTAAATACTGTAGCTTTTTGCTGTTATTTTTTTCAATGCTGGAATTACCGTTTGATTAAATTTAATAACCAGCTCAGTACTATTAGTTGAAGGACTTGTTGCTCTCAAATGTTCTATATCTTTAATCAATGGTTTAAAACGACTTAGGTTAACTCTAGGTAGTTTCAAATAGTCGATAAGGTTATTGTGTCGGTTATCAATAGTTACAAAAAAACTTATCTTTCGTTCTACACTTGCTATTTTTTCTTTTGTAGAAGTAAGTTTAATTTGACTTCCTGCTGCCCTAATCTTTGTCATATCGGTCAAAAAAACGGAGGTATAAGCCTTTTTCCCTTTCACCAAAATACCCTCATCGTCTAACTGTTCCAAAAACAGTTCGGCACCCTCTTCATTATTCATAGACACACTCCCTTTTATCTTGTAAAATGGCTTCGTTGTTGTTTTCTTGACTTCTACCTCATTAAAGTTCTCATCGTACTCATAAGCTATGATATGTGTTTTTAATGTATCCGTCCCCGAATAAACCCACTTAATTTCTCCTGCCCAATTGTTTATCACTTTATTGATTACGGGTAGGTTTGACGATTTTTCATTGATAATTGACTTCGCCTCTTTTGATAGATTGAGGTAACCCGAAAACAGCCCTTTAGCAAATTGAATAGCCTGTGGTTCTGCAAACACAGCAAACGGCTTACCGTGCTGTTCCATCTCACTTTTTATAATAACGGACGAATCACCTAAGGCGATTGTTCCGTGAACAGCTAACGCCTTTCTATTAAATATACTATCGGGAATATTCAAATGGTAAGCAATCAATTCTTTCGAATCATAAGTAGTTAATTCACTTAACGGAATACAACTTTCAGGTTTCACCAAAGAGCTAATCTCATCAATACCTAGTCCTGCAAAACTTTGTATAATTACACCTCGGTTGTTGTTCCAAACAGAATAAAAGATAAAGTCTTTAAATTGTGTCTGAACAAACTCTACTTCATCGTTTCCTGAAAATTCACAAACAAAATTATCCATCAAAAATCTACGGTAAGTTGTCGAATCACTAATCGTAAATGAAATTCCTGCCAAATCTTTCCCTTTTTTAAAAGCGTAAATTTTCTCATCCAACTTCAAGAAAGTCAACAAACTTTTGAAGTCTGGTAAATCACTTGCTTGGTTGCCTTTGTCTTCATTAAATTTAAACAACAAAGGAAAATAATCATTGGGTGTTGTGCTAAACAATAACGAGTAATCAGAAGGCACAAACGAACTAACAACCTTCGGGATAGTTTCTTTTTCTGTTTCCTTACACGATAACGCTAGAAAAGACAGTAGAACAAAATAGATAAACTGTTTCATGATAATTGTTTTTTAGGCTAAAGCACTTATTTGAAAGACATTGAGTACAAATAAATTTCATTTGCCAAGTCAAATAAGATATGTAGTGCGTTCTCTTTTTTGTTCGCCATATTGATAGCCGAGAAACCTGTATACCCTTTTCTGTTATCAGGTTTATTACCCGCATCAAATGACTGAAATGTTTTTTCAAATATTTTAAACATCGCAATATCTTTTGGTTCTCCTTTTTCTGTCTTCTTTAATATTGCTTTGATATCTGCATAGAAAAAAGTAGACCCTCCTTTGGTTAAATAATCATACGTTTTAGTTGTAGCCAAATTATTCGTATAACCTGTCGCTTTTACTTCATCAAAAAACGTTTGGTTATTGGTCAATAAAATGTATTTTTCATCAAAAACTGTCAAATAGATATTGGTGTATTTCGCATCGATGACAAAATAATCTTTCTTTTTCTCTATTTTCAAACCGTCCATTTCATTTTGCATCCGTCCGATAATATCATCTAAAGCCGATTTCACACTTGTTCCGTAATTCACTCCGACCAATAATTTAAATAAAGGCGCTGGAAATGTTCTGGTTTTCTGTACCTGATTGTACTCCCATTCCCCATCTTGATTTTCGACATATTCATACGTTTGAAAAGTATCAACTACTTGAAACGTTCCGTTACTAGCAAACAACACGTCTCCAGTAAAAAGAGTCCATAAATCCTCTTTCTTCAAGTCGTATTTCCCTAAAACAGAATTAATAATACTGTCTCTACTATCGTAATAAAATTGCCCCAAGCTATCCTCTCTTGCGTAAATCTTATTCCACACAGAGTCACGCTCTTGAAAAGACATCCTTTTTTCTTCGTCGTCTTCGTACACAGGAACATCTTCGACTACCTCTACAGCTACCGCATCATTGTTTTCGTGTAAACTTTCACGCCAAACTTTCAGCGTCGAATCTTCTTTAACTACACTTTTGATAATCTCTCGTGAAGCCTTGTTATAAAGTGAATCGTACAAATCATGGTGTTTACCCTCATACATTTCTTTCATTACAGACAAATCAAACGAAAAGCCTGCAAAGCCTAACAAGTTCTCTTGACTCACATATTTCAACATATCGACATCAACACGTTGGTTGTAACTTCTATTCACTAATCCCTGCATCTCAGGTGTGTAGTGCCTTTTAGACAAAAAGGCTATTTTCCCATCTTCAAAATTCATCTCGAAGTCTAAACTTGTTGTTTCTAAAGAGAAAAAATTGTTATTCGCTAACTCTTTTGATTGCCTTTTTAATATCTGTTCTAATTTGATTACATCAAACCAAACACTAAAATCATTTTGTCGCTTAACAAAAGTTTTGTAGTCTTGGTTTTTCAACAACGAGGTTTTCTTTTTTGCTTTGTACAGACGCTCTAAATGCTCATCTAGTAAAAACTTTCCTTTGTGGCTAAATGCGGTGTAAAAGGTCAAGAAATTTTTATTCCAAGCAACATTCATATTACTTTGAGAAATAAATTTATACCCTTTCCCGACTTGTACCTCATCGTATTTTCCTTGTAACACATTCTTCAACAACAAGTCAAACTTCAAACGATTCTTTAAAGGTATCATCACACCTGCAAAGCCGATAGGGTCTTCGTGTTCGCTTTCTGTAAAATGAAAAAACGCAGAAATACTTGGCTCAAGTGCTACACCCAATGAATTAGGATCGTTATAGAATTTCTTCAAGGTGACACTATCCTTTCGTGCACCTTTTTTCAATTCTTCAAAAGCCGTTTTAATAACAGGCAACGACTTAATCCGGTCTATTTCTATTTTATTAACAATGTTTTCTAAGTTCAATGACACTACACAGTAACTCTCGTTAGGAATACTGTTGAGCATTTTTTTACTCGGCTGGGCAAATGCCATTACATTTACTAATAACAGAGAAAGAAGGGAAAGTTTGGTTTTATTAAGCATTATTTTTTTAAGCTAATTGTTAATGAATGATTTTTTGAATTTTCGAGAAAAGACGATGCTGTGATTTTATTGAATGTCGTCTTTCCGTTTTTTGATATTTTACAAGTTGAGCTATTACACCCTTTTACCATTTTTTCAAACCTGAAAATAGTAATCAAATCTGCGGAACGTAACTCTCCTAGTTTATATTTAACTAATTCGTTATCCGCCTTTTTTAATAGCTCGGGAGAATATTTTACAGAAAAACTTGAGTTATTATAAATATAACTAACAGGTTGCGCAATTTTAGCATCCTGCTTAGCCAATTCTTTTTGAGCCTCATTTAAATTATTGATATGTGCAAAATCAAAATTAAGTTTGAATATATAGTTCTCAAAGTTTTTTGCAATACGAACATTAGAAATTCCTTTTAAACGTGTCAACTCTGTTTTCAGACGAGCCAACTCTGCTTCTATATCCCTTGTCGATGGTATTTTAAACCCTCTAATAGAGTCCTGTCTTAATATTTTTGCTATTTGACTTTTGCTTTTACTTAGATTTACGGTTAAAGCAAACTTCCCCGAACCATTTTCTTTTACCGTAATATCTTGAATAATATCAAAGCAAGAAGTCAATGAAAGGCTCAAGAAAAGCAAAATTATAGAGGTTATTTTAATGTTTTTACCTAATATTGTCATCATCTATTCTTTATTGAATAGGAAAGTTAAGTCATTATTGTATAGGTATGAAATTATTAGAAGGAAAAATAGCATTAGTTACTGGTGCATCAAAAGGTATTGGACGTGCAATCGCCATCAAATACGCTGAGCAAGGAGCTAAAGTTGCTTTTACGTACTTGTCAAATGTAGAGAAAGGACAAGCACTCGAAACAGAATTGAAAGCATTAGGTGTTGAAGCAAAAGGATACCAATCTGATGCTTCTGATTTTGATGCAGCACAAGAGTTAGTTGCCGAAATTGTTAAAGAATTTGGTGGAATTGATATTATCGTTAATAATGCTGGAATTACAAAAGACGGTTTATTGATGCGTATGACTCCTGAAGCTTGGGAACAAGTAATCAATGTAAATTTAGGTTCGTGCTTCAATGTTGTCAAAGCGGCTCTTCGCCCAATGATGAAACAACGTTCGGGTTCAATTATTAATATATCATCTGTTGTAGGTGTTCGTGGAAACGCTGGTCAAGCTAACTACGCAGCCTCTAAAGCGGGGATTATTGGTTTTTCTAAATCGGTAGCTTTAGAATTAGGGAGTAGAAATATCCGTTCAAACGTGATTGCTCCTGGTTTTATTGAGTCAGATATGACGGCTTCTTTAGACGAAAAGGTAGTTGACGAATGGAAAAAAGGTATTCCATTACAAAGAATTGGAACAGGGGAAGATATCGCTAACTCAGCAGTTTTCTTAGCTTCAGACATGTCTTCTTACGTTACAGGACAAACGATCCAAGTAAATGGAGGTATGCTAACAGCAAACTAAAATCAGTTAACAATTGGTTTCTAATTTCATTCTTTTGTGCGATTAGAAACCAATGTTAAAATCAGTATATGGAACAGATTAATTTATTTGAAGGGTTAGCATTTTGGAAAATCCTCATCTGTTTTTTAGGCGCGTCTTTAGGTGCTTTTTATTTTTATTACAAATCTTCTGATTATTCAAAACAACAACAATGGGGCTTAGGTACGCTTCGGTTTTTGTCAATTTTCATTCTTTTATTTTTATTATTAGGACCGAAAATAAGAAAGGTTACTAACGAATATTCATCGCCCATTATCACGCTGTTGGTTGATGATTCTGAATCGCTTGTAAAAAACAGTAAACAAATACTTCTACAAGTTAAGGCAGACAAAAAGAAGTACACCGACTTGGGTTACGAGGTTCATTTACGAGGGTTAGCACATACTTACTCACACGTTGACTCTATACGTTTCACTACACAACAAACCAATCTTCAACAAATCTTAAAAGAGCTTAACGATTTTTATTACGGCTTAGATTTAGCCAAAGTAATTCTTTATTCGGATGGAATAGAAAACACAGGCGTTTCGGTGTTGGCATCACAATACAGTTTCAAACTCGACGCCGTTGGTCTTGGAGATACTACGGAAAAAAAAGACGTTAAAATAGTCCGTATCGAAAGAAACCAAAATGTATATAAAGGAAATTCTTTTATCGCTCAAGCGGTAATAGAAAGCAATGGATTTGCTGAAAACCAAAAAATACAAGTCAGTTTTTACCAAGGGAATAAAAAAATTAAACAAAAAACAGTAGTTTGTAACACCAAGAAAACAACCGTTAGCTTTGAGCATCGCCCTCAAAAAAAAGGTGTTTTTCGTTACAAAATAGTCAGCAAACCGTTAATCGGAGAGGTTTCAGTAACAAACAATACCAAAGTATTTTTTATGGAGGTATTGGAAGGGCGAGACAAAATACTATTAGTGTACAACGCCCCCCATCCTGACGTGAAAGCTTTACGTGCTATTTTTAAAGACAGAGATCACTTCAAATTAGACGTTGTTTCGGCCAAAGAAAGCGCTAAAATCACAGCGAAAAAATACCAACTTATTTTGTTTCACGGGTTACCTACACGCAGTCACCAAGTCAACAAGCTCATTACCGATACGAAATCAAACAATATTCCGTCGGTTTATTTTGTGACTAATCAAACGTATTTACCTTTATTTAATCGTGCTTCTCAATTGCTGTCTATTCGTGCCAATAAAGGAAAAAACCACGTAGGTGTCTATTTGAAAGATGGGTTTGATTATTTTGAAATATCCCAAGAGTTTAAAAACAACCTAACCTCCCTCCCTCCTTTAGCTACTCCTTATGGAGATTACAAACTCAAAAATGGAGGTAAATTATTATTAGGACAACAAGTCGGTAACTTAAAAACCGATTTCCCATTATTGGCAATGAAATACAAGGGAAACAAAGAAGGTGTCTTTGTTGGTGAAGGTTTTTGGAAATGGCGTTTACAATTACTTATGTCCAATAAAGAAGTAAAAGTTTTTGATGACTTCTACTTTAATTTCTTTCAATTATTAGCCAACAATCGTTCGTTTGACCGATTGAAAGCTTACCCCACTAAAAATGAATTTACAACAAATCAAAAAATAAGTTTTAAAGGGGCAACTTACAATGAACTGTATGAGCAGATATATGGACAAAAAATAAATTTAAAAATCACCAATGAGCGAAAAGAAACGCAACAATACAGTTTTATAAGTTCGCGAAGCAAGGACGGTTTTGTTCTTCCTTTTCAAAAAGAAGGTATTTATTCATATAAATGCACGGCTGTTTTAAATGGCACTAAATTCACTACTCGTGGTAAATATGTGGTACGTCAATTAGATTTGGAGCAATTAAATAGTCAAGCAAATTTTGACAAACTTCGTTCATTGGCTATTCGCCAGAAAGGTACGTTTAGAACTATAAACACAGTGGTGAAAGACAATAAAATAGCCACGAAAATCATCCATAGTAGTTCGAAAGAAAAGGAGTTAATAGATTACAGATGGTTGTTTTTTGCTTTATGTTTTTTGCTTGCTATCGAATGGTTTGCAAGAAAATACTTTGGTACACTATAACTTTAAATAAAAAGGTTAAATTTGTTATGTCAAATCGAAACAATAAGGAGTGTTTGGCAGTTGTATTAGTAACAAATCTAAGGTTATTGACCTTCAGAAATGTTTAAAATTAGTTAAGTATGGAAAACAAATATGGTTTCATCAATGATGGAAAAGTATATTTAAACGCTTTCCTTGATTTCCCAGAAAGAGAAATAGGAAAAGTATTATTGACAGACGAAAAAGCATTCGTTTATTTTACAGACCGTTTTCTGTTGTTGATAAACAAAATAGACAAATTGGAACTTGAGATGAGTGAATCATCCAATAAAGGTTCTTTTTTAATGAAAATTGTACATTTTAGAGATTCTCTCAAAACGTACAATGCCTTGGGTGATTTCCCTGTACTATTCAATAAATTAGATGAATTACAAGAAATTCTTCTTGTTGACGTAGAGCAAAACCGTCTCAAAAACCTTGAGCTGAAGGAGGAATTATTAGAAAAACTTCAAATCATCGTTAGCCGAGAAGATTGGTGTAATGATGAAGACGGAATTAAAGAATTACATCAATACTGGTTACGTATTGGTAGGGTAACAGAAGACAGGGAAGAAGATTTAGAAGCTGATTTCAAACGTTTATTAGACAACTTTTTTGAAGAAAAGCGTCAAGCAGGAACACGTCAAAACGAGTTGGTTTACGAACGTTTAGATAGATTTAGAGAACTCATAGAGGAAGGGCGAAAACTTTTTTACTTGCGTAAATATGACGCTAACAAAAAAAACTTTATAAATATACAGCGAGAATGGAAAGCCGTAGGGTCTGTACCTAAAGACAAGTTTTTCAAATTAAATAGAGATTTCCAAAAATTAGGAAACAGCTATTTTGATAAACTGAACGAAGAAGTCACTTATTTAAGCGAGCGTTCGGAAGAAGAGTTTGAAGAACTTAAACTCAAACAAGACATCAACGAACGCTCTAAAGCTATTTATGATTTAGATGCAAACGACGGCTTTGTTTTAATCAAAGCATTGCAAGACGAATGGAAAGCCACAGGTTTTGTACCTAAGAAGATGGATCCTATGGTATTCAATGAGTTTTATATGAACTGTGAATACGCTTATGAATACCATTATTTCATTAGTAAATGTGAGGAGAAGTTAGGAGCAAATAGTTCTAATCTTCAAAAAACAAACATCTTAGAAGATGACCTCGCCTTAGCAAAACGAGAATTGGATAAATTAGAGTCCAAAACAGAAGACTACAGAAAAAGAAGAGACGACGAATCCAGAAAGTTTGCCTCTGATTTAATGACAAAAAGAAGAAAATTTGAAGCCAAAGCCCTCATATTAAAAAGCCTTTCGGTAAAAATGAAGTTTTAGATTTTCTCACACATAAAAAAAGCCCTGAATTTACAAACGTAAATTCAGGGCTTTTTTTATGTGTGTAGGTCTACCAACTACCTCCCGCTCCTCCTCCACCAAAGCCTCCGCCACCAAAACCTCCAAAACTACCGCCTCCAGAACTTCCTCCGAAACCACCACCTCCAAAGCCTCCACTACCGAAACCTCCGCCAAAAACACCTCCACCAAGACCTCCTCTTCTTTGTGAGGGCAGGTCACCGATAACGTGTGATTGATTTTTTCGCCTTCTTGATATAACAAAAAGAAACAGTAAAATAATTAATATTAGAACAACCGTTGAAGGCATTCCGTCTTCTTCTCCCACAGGGAAAGCATCAAACTCTCCCGAGAACAATTGAAACATTTTATTTGTAGCCAAATCAACACCAGCATAATATTTCCCTTGCCTAAAATAAGGTAACATATACTGATCAACCAGTTGTTTTGCCTGAAAATCGGTCAACAAATGCTCCACACCATACCCCGAAGCAATAAACGTTTTTCTATCTTGGATAGCAACAACAATCGCTACACCATTATCTGCCTTCCCTTGTCCAACACCCCATTTATGTCCTAATTCAGTAGCATAAGTAGCTATATCATCTCCTTCAAGACCATTTACAAACACAACTACTATTTGTGTAGAAGTCGAATCATCGTAAGCCTTTAGTTTGTTTTCTAACGTTTGGAGTTGTAAAGAAGAAAGTGTTTGTGTGAAATCATTAACCAAACGAGGAGGATTTGGTTTCTCAGGTATTGCACCGACTAACCGAAACCCAAATACCACTAATAAAAGCAGTAAAATGTACTTGTATTTAGTTTGTACTAACCTCATTAGTCAATTCATTAATATCTCCTTCTTGGTAAGGAAAATGATTTTTAAGTTGGATTAGAACTTGGCTAATTGCAAATTCTAATCCTTCCTTATGTTTGTTTACTTTAAAAAATCGCAACGCATTATTTCTTACTTCGTCCCAAAAAGACTGCCCTACTAAATTGTGAACACCCTTATCTCCCAATACAGCAAATTGCTTATCATCTGTCGAAAGGTAAAAAAGCACCCCGTTTTGTAGCTTTGTTTTTTCCATTTCCAACTCTTTGAAAACAGCCAAGGCACGATCAACCACAAATTTTTCTGGGCAAGTACTTTCTATTCTTATTCGCAATTCGGCACTTGTTTCCAATTCCGAATCGACGATAAGTTGCTCTAATTGGGCGAGAGAAAGTTTAGAAAACATGCTTAAAACTGAACGTTTGGAGTTTTCTCAGCCGCTTTGTCCGCTTGGAAATAACCTGCTTTTTCAAAACCTACAATATTTGCCACGATAGTTTGTGGAAACTGACGAATATAAGAATTGTAATCTTTCACTGTTTCATTGAAACGCATTCTTTCTGTCGTCACTCTGTTTTCTGTTCCCTCCAATTGGTTTTGTAATTGCAAGAAATTTTGGTTTGTTTTCAAATCAGGGTATCTCTCCACAACCACCATCAATTTTGACAATGCCGAAGATAAACCATCTTGTGCAGCTTGAAATTTTTGTATCATTTCAGGAGTCAATTTAGAAGCATCAACATTTACTGCCGTTGCTTTTGCTCTCGCTTCAATTACTGCTACTAAAACCTCTTTTTCGTGCTTCGCTGCACCTTTTACCGTGTTTACGAGGTTTGGAATCAAGTCCGCTCTACGTTGGTAAACGTTTTGTACCTGTCCCCATTGTGCCTGTACGGCTTCGTCTTTGCTCACCATCGAGTTGTACCCGCAGCTACTGAATAAAGAAGCTAAAACTCCCAATAAAATTAGTCTAAATGTCGTTTTCATCGTTTTTATAATTAATAATTAGTATTCAAATATAAAGGATATACGCACCAAACAGAAAAAACGGACAACAAATTTGATAAAAACGGACAATTAGTTGGGTATTCCCTCTTTTGTGATAAAAAAAAGCACCACTTCTTCTTAGTAAAAACATCGATAGAAACGCAATTCATCGATACAATCAAGAAAGAGGTCGGGCTTTATCGCTCCCAATCTTTCGTTGCCAAGGAATAACCTTATTTAGTAAATTCCTGATACCACAACATCTTCGTAACCAAGAAAGAATAGAGAAACGAAAGGATTTCCACTTCAATCCCTAATACAAGTTAGACAGTCACTTCTCTTTTCAAAAAGAACGACACGAAACAAAAAATTAATCTCTCAAATTTAACGTCAATGCAAAACCAGGACTGTAACCATTGTTATAATCAATAATTGTGGGTGTCAAACTCAAAAAGTTTTCCGAATTATGAAACTTCAACAAATGCGCATCAACACTGGCATCTACAATCTGTAAAGCATAAATAGCCAACGTCGCAATAAAATGAATATCTCGTTGTCTTTTAAAATAATCTTTCTCTTGCTTGAGCTGTGTTTTTGACAAACTCCTTTCCGTACCTTTAATATTAATCACAGCAAAACCTGCCCCTGTATCTTCCAGTTCTTTCATACCGTTAGCATAGACCTTATAACTTTTATTGGTTACAATCGTTTTGTAAACCGTATAACCACCCAAACCATAAATAATAGGCAATTTCCAAAAACGACGATTATACGCCTGTCCTAAACCAGGTAAAATAGCAGAATAAATACTTGCCCTTTTGGGGTCTAACTTCGAGTAATCATACGATTTATTCAAACGTTTCTTTTTGACAACCACCGAACTATCAGACGAAGAAAGCTCCGCTGTTTGTCCTTGACTTAGATAAAAAGAACAAATAGCCAAAAAGACTAATAATAACTTATTAAACATAAACTGTTTTTAAAAAAGAAAATCTTACCTCCAACAAATTGTATTTTGTTAAAGATAAGATTTAGAAATTAGGTTACGAAAATATATCGCTTAATTTTCAATAGCCAGAATTTCTAAAATTCTATTCAAATCATCTAATGACACAAAAGGGATTGAAATATTTCCTTTATTTTTAGCATCACTTTTCACTTGTATTTTTGTTCCAAAATGCGAAGACAAGTCAGACTGTAAACGCACAATTTCAGGATTTATTTGTTTTGGCTTCGATGAGTTTTCGTCCTTTGTATTCTCTGCCTGCGCATTACGCACCAACTCTTCTACCTTTCGGACACTCAACCCTTCTGCTATTATTTTTTGAAAAATAGCCAACTGAAGGTCTGTATTTTCGATATTAATCAATGCACGAGCATGACCAAACGAAATTTGTTTTTCACGAACTCCCAACTGAATTGACGGAGGTAATTTCAATAAACGCAAGTAATTATTTACCGTCGCACGTTTCTTCCCAACCCTATCGCCTAATTCTTCTTGTTTTAGATTACATTCGTCCATCAAACGTTGGTAACTCAAGGCTACTTCTACAGCATTTAAGTTTTCACGTTGGATATTTTCTATAATCGCCATTTCCAACATTTGTTGGTCATCAGCAGTTCGGATATAAGCAGGAACCTTTTCTAAGCCAGCCTTTTTAGAAGCCTGAAAACGACGTTCTCCAGAAATCAATTGGTAACTATTTGCCGAAAGACGACGAACAGTTATCGGTTGGATAATCCCTTGTACTCGGATAGACTCTGCTAATTCGGCAATCGCCTCTTCATCAAAATCTATTCTTGGTTGAAACGGATTTACCTCAATTTCAGTAAGCAGTACTTCTTGAAAATTAGGATTACTCACAGGTTTCGAAGGAAGTACACGCTCTCCTCTTTCGGGTTGATTTACTCTGTCGTTATCATCTAACAAAGCGCTCAAACCTCTACCTAATCCACTTCTTTTGGGTTGTTTTTTCTTAGCCATCAATCGTCTCTTCTATAATATAAGAAAAACTACTTAATCTACTTTTACTCCGTTTTTTTCAAGTATTTCCAACGCTAAGTTCATATAACTTACCGAACCTTTACTATCTGCATCGTGCATAATAACAGGAATACCAAAACTTGGCGATTCACTCAAACGGATATTTCGAGGAATAATCGTATCAAAAACAATGTCTTTAAAGTGTAATTTGATTTCGTCAACCACTTGGTTACTCAATCTCAAACGCATATCATACATGGTCAAAAGAACACCTTCAATATTCAAATCAGGATTTAACCTTGATTGAATAATCTTAATCGTATTCAACAATTTCCCTAAACCTTCCAAAGCAAAATATTCACACTGAACAGGCACACAAACCGAATCAGCTGCTGTCAAAGCGTTAACAGTAATCAACCCCAAAGAAGGCGAGCAATCAATAATGATAAAATCATATTCATCTTTCACTTCTTTCAAAGCCTCTTTCATACGGTTTTCACGATTTTCTAAATCAACCATTTCAATTTCCGCTCCTACCAAATCGATATGAGCAGGCATCAAGTGTAAAAAATCAATATCCGTTTCTAAGATATTATCTTTCACAGAAAGCTCATCGACCATACATTCGTAAATCGACGTTTCGATATCTTCACGAGGGTCAAACCCCAATCCAGAAGTACCGTTTGCCTGAGGATCGGCATCTATTAATAATGTTTTTTGCTCTAAAGCAGCTAAACTTGCAGCTAAGTTAATAGCAGTGGTCGTTTTCCCAACTCCACCCTTTTGATTGGCAATAGCAATGATTTTACCCATAGTCGATTTTATATTATTCCGCTTGAATTTTAAAATTAGTTCTTTCATTTCAATATAGTCCGTGGGTAACTTTATAGTTATCAACATTTACTTCACACTAAAGTCTTGAAAACTTTTCTTTATCTTTCATGTAAATATTCAACTTTTTTATCAGACATATTTCAATAAATAAAAGGAAAAACCATCTGCTATTTGTAAATTGTTACTTGTGAACTTATTACCAATGAAATATTACATTTTACTTCTTCTTTCAGCTCTCTTTTTTAGCTGTTCTTCTATCAACAAAAACGTTGAAAATCAAAAGAAAATCTTTCGCTACAACGAAACGTCTGCTTTAACGAGCTTAGACCCTGCTTTTGCTGGTATTCAGGCAAACACTTTTGCTGTCTCTCAGGTATTCAATGGCTTAGTTGACTTTGACAAAGGATTGCACATCGTCCCTTCGGTTGCTAAAAGTTGGGACATTTCTGAAGACGGAAAAACCTACACCTTTCATTTGCGAAGAGGCGTTTATTTTCACGACCACAAATTATTTAAAGATGGTTTAGGTAGAGAGGTATTGGCTTCCGATTTTGAATATTCTTTCAAGCGTATCTGTGACACGACCAAAGGTTTCAATCAAGGTATGTGGATTTTCAATGACAAAGTATTAAAAACGTGGAAAAACGAAATCTCAGATACTTGCTTTCAAGCCATCGACGACTACACCTTCAAAATACATTTACAAGGTGCAACCCCTCATTTCTTAGGAATATTAGCGATGAATTACGCCTCTGTTGTACCTAAAGAAATCACTGAACATTACGGAAAAGAATTTAGAAGAAACCCAATAGGGACAGGACCTTTCAAGTTTGTCCGATGGGACGAAGGAGAAGGATTAGTTTTTCACAAAAACGAAAACTACTGGAAAAAAGACAACCAAGGAAAAAGTCTACCTTATATAGATGCCATAGAAGTACATTTCTTACCCGACAAAAAACAAGCGTACCGTGCTTTTCTGATGGGGAAATTAGATTACATTACAGGTATTGAACCCAATTCTGTGGACGAAATATTCAACGTAGATGGTACGATAAGTAAAGATTTCCAAAAACGCTACGACGTAGAAAAAGTGCCTTATTTGAATACCGAATATTTAGGTTTTCAATTAGACCCAACAGCCTCGTTTTACAAAGGAAAAGAAAACCACCCTTATTTAAACAAAAAATTTCGTCAGGCACTCAATCACGCGATTGACAGAGAAAAACTTATCAAATATTTAAGAAACAACGTTGGCATTTCTGCCAACCACGGAATGGTTCCTCCTCCCGTTCCCAACTACAAATCGGTGGACGTAAAAGGTTATTCTTTTGACCCCGACAAAGCCTTACGTTTATTCAAACAGGCAAACATAGATGCCAGTCAACTCAAAAACTTATCGGTTTCTTGCACCGAAGAGTACAAAGACCTTATCGAATTTATCACCAAACAATGGGAAGACGTATTAGGCGTAAGTGTTCACGTAGATATCACAGGTGCTTCTGTCTATTATTCACTTATCAAATCAGGTGAAACAGGTTTTTTCAGAGCTTCTTGGCTCGGAGACTACCCTGATGCTGAGAACTATTTAACATTATTTTACAGTAAAAACTTTGCTCCAAACGGGCCAAACAAAACGCATTATTCCAACTATGCTTTTGATAAACTATACAGAAAAGGCGTTAACGAGCCGAACGTAAAGCTACGTAATTTTGCCTACCAAGAGGCAGACGAATTGATGATGAAAGATTCCCCCGTAATTCCTATGTTTTATGACGAGGTTATCCGTTTAAAACAAAAGAACATCAAAAACTTCCCTGCTAACGCAATGAATTTATTACGTTTAGAATCGGTTATCAAAGAGTAAATATGTTTCAAAAATTACTTTATATCGTATGCTTTTTATCGTCAAGTCTTTTGCTTGGTCAGACTAAAGACACGTTAAAAAACAACGCTACTACAGTAAAAGAAAAGTTTGAAATTGCAAAAAAACTAATGGAAGACAGTTCGTACACCAAAGCCAATGAGGTATTTGTTGATTTACTAACTAAAGAGGAACTTCTACCTGACGAGATTTGCCATTATTTCGGCAAAAACCTCTACCTCACAGGCTACAAAACACAAAGTCGTTCTTTCCTTTACCAATACATCGCCCTAAAAGACACTTCTGACCACCTCTTCTACCCAACGGTAGATTTATTAAAAAAGCTTGGCGAAAATATGGCGTTTTACGAGCTCCCTACCGAAACAGAAACAAACACAGACACACTCACCACGGAGAAAAAACCACGAAGATACCGAGAAATTTGCCACCCAGACGAGGTGTTTATTTGCCCAGTTTGTGACGGCACGACGGTACTCATCAACAAAGGTTCGTTTGGAAACTCCTACCAAACCTGCCCCTACTGTGACGTTGATGGCATAATGGATTGCGCTACTTACAAACTCTACCTTCACGGCGACCTCTACCACCAAGAATAAGTCGAGAGCCTCGACGGGCTTTTTCACCTTATTAGTGTGGAAAACGAACAATATAAATGATTACCAACTTTTAAATGGAACCCAGCCTACATTTTCTTTATTCCCATACAAAACAGAAAAGGCTACCAATAATTGGTAGCCTTTCTTTGATATTAAGTATTTTACATACTATTTTTTAATAAACTTATTACTTATTAAGCCCTTGTCTGTTTTTATTTGTAAAAAGTAAGTTCCATTTGTCAATAGCAAATTTAACACCTTATCACTTTTGGAAACTATGGGAGAATGGTCTAATAGACCGTAAGGTACTAAAGCATAAAAAAGTGAAATTTAAACTTAAAATGCCGTATCAAGAATTATCAAGTAACCTGAATTTAAAGGAAATTCCTTGTTTGTTTCATGATGGAGTAATAAACCATAAAGAAACACTTGGAAAAGTAACTAAGCTTGATGTTTTTGAAAAACAATTAGTAGCAGTTCCTTGTTAACTGGAAAAAATAACGATATTACCAAACTAAAAATAAGATTGCCCGATTAATAGGGGGCTAAACCAATAGAGGGACACCATACTACACGTCTGATTATAAGTATATAAATACATATTCTAGACATTTTTTTGACTAATTAGAACGAGATATAAATATTTTAGATAGAAAAGATGGAGTTCAAATCGAAATCTTTTCAAAGTTAAAGTGACCAACGAGTTACTACTTGAATTGAAAATGGTCAAATGACCACCACTGCACCCACAAGTTTTTCTCAGGTAAGTTAAGAATTAATAAATAAAAAAGGATATCTCGACAACCCCCACACAGGACAAGACGTTATAACCTATCTATGAATAAGTTAACGTTTTTCATATTACTTTTTTGGCACTCTTTTTCTTATGGACAGTTTTCTTCTGATGCTTATTCAAACATGATGGCGGGAGCTCAAACAAATTTCGCCTCTTCACTTTCTCTATTTTACAACCCTGCTTTACAATTAGATAGTAACCAAACCGTTTTTGGGGTAGGAAACACTTTTCATTTGCCCAATTCAGGGATTTACGATTTACAACTGGCACTAACAACAAGAAAAAAAAAGAGTTCGTTGGGCATTGGTTTAAGTCAAAATGGGTTTGCTCAATTCAACAAAACCAACGTTTTATTACATTATGCTTTATTATTAGACACTTCTTGGTCGGTCGGACTAACAGCGGGAATCACTTCTTCCAACTATTTAACACAACGAAATTATGCCCCTCTTTTTTCTTTGGGAACGTCCAAACAACTCAATAAACAAATCAATTTGAGTTTCATTGTATTTTCGGAGCAAGTTATCCTCCATCGAGAGGTTGTGAAAAAAGAGTTTCAGTACACATGGAAATTAGGAAGTTCGTTTACTTCTCTTAACAAACAGTTTAGTGCCTACCTTTCGGGACAATACACCACAGAATTTGCCTTAGGTTTGTGTCTTTACTACAGACTGAGTGATAATTTCCATTTCTTTGTCGCTGGAAAAAACGCCCATGTAACTTATTCGTTTGGTTCTAAAATCAAGCTCAAATCATTGGCTATCGTTCTTGGTTTTCATTACAATTCGCCTCTCGGGTTTGCTCCTTCTTCTGTTATCGAGTATGCGTTTTAAGTTACTTACGATATTGCTTTTCTCTTTTTCGGCGTATGCACAAGAAACGATTTGGCAAGATTATATAGAAAACTTGAACGTCAGTGAGGAAAGAAATTTGGTGGATTTATTAGATGCTTTTCATCACTACCAAAAACACCCTTTAGACCTCAATACACAAGAGGAAGATGATTTTTATGCCTTTCCCTTTTTCTCCGATTACCAAATAGCACAATTGCTCATTTACAGAAAAAAACTGAACGGGTTTGTTGAAAAAGGGGAATTACGTTGTTTAGGGGTGTTTACTACCGACGAATTACAGTTTATTTTACCTTTAATCACCGTTCGTTTCTCTTATGACAAAACCGTTTATTCGAGCTATTCATTAGAACAAATTGTACGCTACGCAAGGGTAACAGAGCGACAAGTTGGTTTTGGAAAACAATTGAAAGGAAGCAAACCAACCTTATTTTTCAGAAACAAACAGCAGTGGGATGATTTATTGAAAGTTGGGCTGACCTTACAAAAAGACGCTGGCGAATATCTGTACCATCAAGCCTATCCAAATGGTGTCGATTTTGTTTCAGCCTCCATAGCCTATTCTCCAAAAACAAGAAACCTAAAAAAAGTCATTATCGGTGATTATGCACTAAACTTTGGGCAAGGACTGGTCTTATGGAATGGTTTTGCGATGGGAAAAGGTGTAGCAAAAACAGTGAGTAACAAAAACAGCCCATCTTTGCTTACTTACCACAGTAGCGACGAGGTACATTTTATGCGAGGGCTGGCTATTGAATCCAATAAAAACCACTTTACTTTTACGCCTTTTGTTTCATTCAAAAAAGTAGATGCGCTCATTAAAGAAGATACTTCTATTACTTCTATCCGCGTCGATGGGTTTCACCGAACGGCAAGTGAAATAGCCAACAAAGGCACGGTCAAAGAGTGGGTTTACGGAGGGAACTTGACTTACAAAAAAGGGAACAAGAAAGCAGGATTGAGAATCGTCGCAATTGATTATTCTCAACCTTTGGTTTACCAATCGACTTACCAAAAACAGTTTACAACAGGTAAAAAACAGGTTTTCACCAGCTTTGACCATACTGTCATTGGTAATAACTGGGAGTTTTTTGGAGAAATAGCGGTCGATAAAAAAATAAATTACGCCCTATTACAAGGATTAAATTTCTACCCTTCTCCTAACCTTTCTTTCAATACGACGTGGAGAAAGTACTCAAGTGGCTACCGTAGTTTTTACGCCAACAGTTTTGGTGAACGACAATCTGCAAACAACGAAATGGGGATATATAATGGCGTCACTCTTCATTTAGGTAACGGGTTTTCGGTCAAATCGTATGTTGATTTGTATAGTTTCCCTTCATTTAGTTACGGTAAAAACCACCGTTTGGTCGGACAAGATTATTTTACTGAATTGAAAAAGAAATTATCGGATAATTCACTTATTTATTTTCGTTTAAAATCTGAAAAAAGAGTGACTCAATCCCTGGAAAATGAGAAAGAACATATTTCTCGTTTACGCATTCATTACAAAACACAGTGGAATAAATTCACTTTCCAATCACGTGTTGAAGGAGCAAAATTTAACACGTCCGAACATGGTTTTTTGGTGTTTCAAGACATTAAAACACAGCTCAGGCATTTCACTATAAATACTCGCCTTGCCTATTTCAACGCACCGACTTACCAAAGTGCCATCTATGCTTACCAACCCAATTTTCTTTATGCTTTTCGGTCTATGGCGTATTTTAATCGAGGTTTTCAAATTTTATTGATGACAAAAATTCATTTGTCCGAAAAAATAAAGCTTTGGTTCAAATACCAACGTACAACTTACCTCAACCAAGCAACTGTTGGTAGTGGTTATTACGAAACGACCGTTCCTCATTTATCCGAAATTAGCTTTCAAATCTACCTTTTACTATGAAAATATTTTATTTCTTCTTGTTCTTATTCATTCATCCGTGGCTATTTGCTCATCAAAACAATGAATTCCCTCTTACAAAAACACAATTTAATAGTATTTGGAGAGGCGATACTGCTTCATTTAATTTAATCAACCAAACGCTAAAACTTAACGCGCCAACAAATACAAATCACGCTACTATTTTCAAAAGCATCACTGACACGGCTAATTTACAGCTTGACCTCACCATTAGTTTAGATTTCCCGCCTTCGACTGCCAACCGTTTACAATTATTTTTGACAGAGGATAGTTTACAGAAAAATGGTTACTGCATAGAAATTGGTGAAAACGGTACAAATGACGCCATTCATTGTTACAAAATTCTTAATGGAAATAAAACGTTAGTCGCTTCGGGAATTGCAGGAAATGTAGCCAATAGTTTTCAAAATTTATCACTTAGTTTCAAACTAACCGATAGTTTGATGCTACGCTCGGCAACAAACACCAAAGAATTTCAGGTGGTACGAATTGATGATTTCAAATTCAGCTATTTCTCTATTTCGTGTAATTACAGTGCTACCCGTCGTGATAAATTCACTTTTGACAACCTGACGATTATCTCCTTAGAAAGTACAGAAACGGTAATACCTGAGTATAAAGAGCCTAAAATCCATGCTGTTTTGATTACTGAAATAATGATAGACCCAACCCCAAAACGTTTGTTGCCCGAAGCCGAATGCATTGAACTTTATAACAATTCAAAAGACACGATAAATCTTAAAAACTGGTCTTTATCTAACCAAAAATCATCTTTTATCTTCACTCACCTTTCCCTTCCTCCTTCTCAAACAGTATTGGTCTGTAACAAAAAAGACACCGCTTTATTTCTTCCTTTTGGTAAAGTTCACCCCGTAAATTCGTTATTCACTTTGTCTAACACAGCTTTTCAACTTTCTCTGAAAAGTCCTTCTGACACAGTTATTCATCAAGTTACTTACGCTATTTCTAAAGAATATTCACCTAAAAAATCTGGCGGTTGGACTTATGAGTTACAAGACCACAAACAAGCGTGTTTAGCTAATAGTTGGTTATTTAGTGACTCTCAAACAGGTGGTTCGTTGGGATTTGTTCGCTTTATAGCACACAAAGAAGCGAAACCTGAGGTTTATAATTACCAAATCGAAAATGACACCATCACCGTTACATTCAATAAAAAAGTCAAAAACGAAACATATTATTCCACCAAACAAACATACACGTCCAACGCTATCCGTTTTCAAACGTGCAATTCTTATACAAACGACAGCGTAATAACTATCAGTTCTACTTATGGAAAAGGCAGGTTATTGTTTAACGAAATTCTTTTCAACCCTCTTACTCATTGCCCTGAGTTTGTTGAATTATACAATACCTCTAACGAATTTATTAAAATAAATGACCTGTATTTAGGCTATACTTCCTCGGGAAACGTGGCAGACAAAATCGTTCCTTTTCCACAATATTTAATTATTCCGCCATATAGTTTTGTGGTATTGAGTAAAGATATCGCTCAATTACAGCAATTTTACTCCGTTAATCCTTCTTGTGTTTTGGTTGAAATCGATTTACCGACATTACGTAACGATGAAGGTGTTCTTTTCTTGTTAGACGCCTACGGAACAATTCTCTCTCAGCTCGACTACAACAACGAGTTACACCATGATTTCTTGGAAGAAGAAAAAGGCATATCACTCGAACGAACCAACGAAAAAACTAACCAATGGACTTCGGGAAACAACGCTTCGGTTGGTTATAAAAACGATGCTTTCACAACGAAAAACCAAGACGAAATACAGATAGAAAGTAATGAGAACCACTATTCTTTTTATCATAACCAAGCGATTATCTACTCTATTCAATTGGGTGATGGCAATTATTTTGGTGACGTGATTTTATATACCCAAGAAGGAAAAAAAGTAAAAGAGTTTTATATGGATTATCACTTTTCTACACAAGACCAACTCGTTCTCACGGATTTCTCTGACGTAGCTCAATTAGGTATTTACCTCATTTATTTTGAGTTTAGACACCCCGAAAAAGGTATTATCAAAAAACGAATACCTTTAGTAATTATAGAATAATAAGTTTTTCTGAGTATGTAAGTCGGCGTTTTTCCTTAAATTGCCAGTTCACAGTCATTCATTATGCTTAAAGGAGTAAATATTCACAAATCGTACAAGGGATTAGAAGTTTTGAAAGGTGTTGATATCGAAATACCTTCACAAACGATTGCCACTGTTGTAGGCGCATCGGGTGCGGGAAAAAGTACACTTTTACATATCTTAGGTACTTTAGATAATGCTGACCAAGGAGACGTTTTTTTAGGAGATGAAAATATTTCAACGCTCAAAGGGAACGAAATGGCTGAATTTAGAAACAAACATTTAGGTTTTATTTTTCAATTTCACAATTTACTTCCCGAATTTAATGCCTTAGAAAACATACAGATACCTGCTCTAATTGGCGGTACAGAGCTAAAAGATTCACAAGAACGAGCAGAGTATTTATTGGGATTATTAGGTTTACAAGACCGAATGAAAAATCATCCTTCGCAACTTTCTGGTGGCGAGCAACAACGTGTTTCTGTGGCGAGAGCGTTGATGAATGAACCAAAAATTATTTTTGCAGATGAACCAACGGGTAACCTGGATTCTAAAAATGCCCACGAACTACACGAACTATTTTTTAAATTAAAAGAGGAATTAGGACAAACTTTTGTGATTGTCACCCACAACAAAGAGTTAGCTCAAATGTCTGATTTATTATTCGAAATGAAAGATGGTTTATTGGTTAATCAATAATATCAAAATGATAAATACCCTATTTCTTTTCCTAAATAAATCAAATTTATTTTTGTGATTTTTTCATCTAAAGACTGCTCTAAAGGGTAATCTGAAATACTAAAACTTGCCTTCACCCCCATTTCCCCCAACGCCTTCGAGGACAACGTGATTTCTCCACCTACTACCACAAATGGTTTATTGTACTTTTTTGTCAGTTTACTTATACCCGAAAGCACTTTGCCATCTAATGACTGTTGATCTATTTTCCCTTCGCCACTAATTACCAAATCTGCAGTTTTAATTTCATCCTCTAAGCCTATCTCTTGACTAATAAACTCTATACCTGAAACCAACCTTGCATTAAAAAAAGCGACCATACCAAAAGCGATACCTCCTGCCGCACCAAAACCTACTGTATTTGGGTCAATTTTTTTTTCGAAAAATTGTTCTGTTACCAAGTGAAAATTACGCAACCCCTCATCTAACAATACCACCTCGTCTTTCGTCGCTCCTTTTTGCTCAGCAAAAACGTGTGCAGCACCTTTTATACCAAACAGTGGGTTGGTCACGTCAACCGTTAACAAAAATTCAACCCCGTTTATTTGAGGTAACTTCAATTTATCAGAAATGGTCTTTATTTGAATTAAATTAGCTCCTATTGGTGCTAAGTCGACACCCTGACCATCATAAAATCGATAACCAAACGCATGTAATATCCCTATTGCTCCATCATTTGTAGCACTCCCTCCTAACCCTATAATAAACTTTTTATGTCCTTGGTTTATCGCTTGTAAAATCAATTCTCCTGTACCTAAAGAAGTTGTTTTCAATGGGTTCCTTTCTTTTTTATTCAATAAAGGCAATCCGCTTGCTGATGCTACCTCGATTACACACAGCCCATTTTCAAGTACGCCATAGCCTACTTCAATTTTCTTGAACAAGGGATTCTTCGCCCTTACATTCACTAACGCCCCTTTTCCATTAGCGAGTAACGCCTCTACCGTTCCTTCTCCTCCATCGGCGATAGGTAAAGTAACGAGTTCTGCATTTGAAAGGACCGATTGAATACCAAAAGCCAAAGAGCTGGCAACAGACTTCGCCGATAACGAACCTTTAAAACTATCTGGTACAATAACTATTTTCATAACCACAAATTACAATTTTATACGGTTTCCTCATACTTAATCAAAGAAATAGAATCCAATCATTGCGTATTTTTAGTTATAACTGTACCTTGCCAAAGTAGTAGTTTTAGGAAACATGAAATATAAAAAATTAGGTAATACAGAATTAAAAGTAAGTGAGATCTGTTTGGGAACAATGACTTTTGGTGAGCAAAACACAGAATCAGAAGCCCACCAACAACTTGATTACGCTACTTCAAACAACGTAAACTTCATAGATACTGCCGAAATGTATTCCGTACCAGGTAGAGTAGAAACTCAAGGAAGTACCGAACGATTTATCGGTACTTGGTTGCAAAAAAGAGGCAAACGTGATGATTTAATCATAGCTACAAAGGCAACTGGTCCTAATCCTGGATTGAAATATATTCGTAACAACCCAAATTTTTCAAAGGCTCATTTACGTGAAGCGATAGAGGGAAGTTTGGAAAGGTTACAAACTGATTATGTAGATTTGTACCAATTGCATTGGCCTGAAAGAGACACCAATTTTTTTGGTAAATTAGGCTACCAACACAATCCAAATGATCAATGGACAAACAATATTGCGGAGGTTTTAGAAACCTTACAATCGTTTATTACCGAAGGAAAAGTAAGAAATATCGGCATTTCAAATGAAACACCATGGGGAATGATGCAGTATTTGAAATTTGCAGAGAAGAACAATTTACCCAAAATAACAACCATCCAAAACCCTTACAGTTTACTCAATAGAAGTTTTGAAGTTGGTTTGTCCGAAATGTGTATGCACGAAAATGTAGGTTTATTAGCTTATTCACCATTGGCTTTTGGTGTATTGAGTGGTAAATACCTAAACAATCAGCAACCCGAAAATGCACGTTTAACTAAATTCGCCCAATTTTCGAGATACAACAGTGAAAAATGTGCTAAAGCGACTGCTTTGTATGCTGAGTTAGCAAAGAAAAATAATTTGACATTGGCTCAACTTTCTTTAGCGTTTATCAATCAACAACCATTTGTAAGTTCGACAATCATCGGAGCAACAACACTTGAGCAATTAAAAGAAAATTTATCGAGTGTAACTGTTGTCCTTCATGACGAAACGATAAAAGAGTTAAACGAGATTAATGAAATCTATACCTACCCTGCTCCTTAATTAAAACTTTCATTTACCTAACCCTAAAAATGGGTCTTCACAATATAGTAAAAATTAGATTTTGGGCATAAAAAAAGCCTCTGTATAATTAAATACAGAGGCTTTAAAATAAGGTTGGCGGCTATCTACTCTCCCACATATGATTGCAGTACCATCGACGCTACAGGGCTTAACTTCTCTGTTCGGAAAGGGAAGAGGTGAACACCTGCGCTATTACCACCATTCTTTTTAGGCTTCTTGCTAGTTGCTTTTGGCTCCTAGCAGTTGTATATCTCCAAACTTATCCTGGATATACTACCTGTAATATTATAAATTGTTCTTTGAAGTTTATCTTCGTAGTTATCTTGCGACTTACTACTAAAGACTTACGACTTTAATTAACAATAATGAGAGAGAAATTAAATCACCAAAGAGATATTTGATGGGAAGTTATCGGGTAATTAGTACTGCTCAGCTATGGTATCTCTACCTTTACACCTGCAGCCTATCAACGTAATAGTCTCTTACGACCCTCTATGGAAGCCTCATCTTGAGGTCAGTTTCGTGCTTAGATGCTTTCAGCACTTATCTGATCCAAACGTAGCTACTCAGCAATGCACCTGGCGGCACAACTGATACACCAGCGGTTTGTCCAACTCGGTCCTCTCGTACTAAAGTCAGAGCCTCTCAAGCTTCCTACGCCCACAACAGATAGGGACCGAACTGTCTCACGACGTTCTGAACCCAGCTCGCGTGCCACTTTAATGGGCGAACAGCCCAACCCTTGGGACCTTCTCCAGCCCCAGGATGTGACGAGCCGACATCGAGGTGCCAAACCACTCCGTCGATGTGAGCTCTTGGGAGTGATCAGCCTGTTATCCCCGGAGTACCTTTTATCCTTTGAGCGATAGCCCTTCCATGCGGAACTACCGGATCACTATATCCTACTTTCGTACCTGCTCGGCTTGTTGGCCTCACAGTCAAGCTCCCTTTTGCTATTGCACTCTACGCATGATTACCAAACATGCTGAGGGAACCTTTGAAAGCCTCCGTTACTCTTTTGGAGGCGACCACCCCAGTCAAACTACCCACCACGCAATGTCTCCTATAAAGGATTAGACTCCAGATGTTTGAAGGGTGGTATTTCAAGGACGACTAACTTACGCCTAGCGACGCAAGATCAGTGTCTCCCACCTATCCTACACATCAAAGACCCGAAGTCAATGCGAAGCTGTAGTGAAGGTTCACGGGGTCTTTCCGTCCCGTTGCGGGTAAACGGCATCTTCACCGTTACTACAATTTCACCGAGCTCATGGCTGAGACAGTGCCCAGATCGTTACACCATTCGTGCAGGTCGGAACTTACCCGACAAGGAATTTCGCTACCTTAGGACCGTTATAGTTACGGCCGCCGTTTACTGGGGCTTCAGTTCAGCGCTTCTCCGAAGATAACGCCCCCCCTTAACCTTCCAGCACCGGGCAGGTGTCAGACCATATACTTCAACTTTCGTTTTCGCATAGCCTTGTGTTTTTGGTAAACAGTCGCCTGGGCCTATTTACTGCGGCTTCTCATCCGAAGATGAGGAAGCGTCCCTTCTCCCGAAGTTACAGGACCATTTTGCCTAGTTCCTTAGCCATGAATCACTCGAGCACCTCAGGATTCTCTCCTTGACTACCTGTGTCGGTTTGCGGTACGGGCACCACTTCGATTAACGCTTAGAGGATTTTCTTGGAAGTCTGATTAGGATCACTCATCGCAGCCGAAGCTTTGATGTACTTTCGAGATTCATCAGGTCCAGCGGATTTGCCTACTGGTCCTATAACTACTCCCTTAAACGCACAATTCCGTCTGTGCGTGGATCTTTCACTACTCCGTCTCCCCATCACTTCTTGTGGTGGTACTAGAATATTAACTAGTTGTCCATCGACTACCCCTTTCGGGTTCGCCTTAGGTCCCGACTAACCCACAGTTGATTAGCATTGCTGTGGAAACCTTAGTCTATCGGTGTGCGGGTTTCTCGCCCGCATTATCGTTACTTATGCCTACATTTGCTTTTCTATACGCTCCAGTGCCCATTACCAGGCACATTCAACGCATATAGAATGCTCCTCTACCAGTTACAGTCTAAACTGTAAATCCAAAGCTTCGGCGCCTATCTTATGCCCGATTATTATCGATGCCCTGTCGCTCGACCAGTGAGCTGTTACGCACTCTTTAAAGGAATAGCTGCTTCCAAGCTAACCTCCTGGCTGTCTCTGCAACTGGACCACCTTAGTTCAACTTAGATAGAACTTGGGGGCCTTAGCTGTTGGTCTGGGTTCTTTCCCTCTCGGATGTGGACCTTAGCACCCACACCCTCACTGCTGTAAATCCATTGTCAGCATTCGGAGTTCATCAGGGTTTGGTAGGCGGTGAAGCCCCCTAGCCCTATTGGTAGCTCTACCTCTGACAATTTTAAATTACAACGCTGCTCCTAAAAGCATTTCGAGGAGTACGAGCTATCTCCTAGTTTGATTGGCCTTTCACCCCTACCCACAAGTCATCCAAACACTTTTCAACGTATACTGGTTCGGTCCTCCATTGCATGTTACTGCAACTTCAACCTGCTCATGGGTAGATCACTAGGTTTCGCGTCTACCTCCACTGACTATATCGCCCTATTCAGACTCGCTTTCGCTTCGACTACGGACCTTAAATCCTTAATCTTGCCAATGAAGTGTAACTC
>CBDCZI010000015.1:145000-165000 GCA_965224495.1 Cytophagales bacterium
TTCAATACGCAACTCCTAATACACTTAATTTATAATGTTTTTTTAGATGGTAATTTACTACGCGGGATTATTCGCTGATTTAGAGCTATTAACAAGCCTTTCTTCGCTCAAAAGTTTTTTACCTTTTTTTGTTTATGGTCGTTAGATATTTTTTTCCTTATGGTTACAGCGAAATCACCCCTTACGCAAACCTGCCAAGTTTTAAAAACTTGGCAGGTTAACCAAAACACCACAGCAAAAACTGGCTTTTTAAAACTCCGCTAATCCTTTTTAATTGTAGCACCTGTCAAATTTAGATTGAATTGCTTTTTTGTTCTTCGTTGTTTACTCACATTGAACGCATTGCAAATGCGCTCTAGCCGTATTGTTTTTTGTTTACTATTTAGCTGTGCTGTATCAGATGCTGAAACGAGTTCAGCAGGACTTCGACTTTTTTTGTTGGGTAGAGGGTTGTATGTGGTGTTTACTCTGTAAACCACTTATTTTCAGTTTGTTATTAATTACCACCCCTAACCCCTCCTTGAAATAAGGAGGGGAATTCCGTGTTTGTTTGTTTGGCATCGTGTATTCTATAAGTAATAGCTCTCTTTTTTTACTATTGCTCTTTATAAATACTCCGCATTAGGGATTGTAGTGGAAATCCTTGAGGTTCTCTGCTTTTTCTAAATTCTGACGAAAAGTGATGAATAATCTATTACCTAAATGACGACGCTCTTCACACCGAAAGATTGAGAACGGAAAGCCCGACCCCGTCCTTTCCTTGTGGGTGAGTTTTTTCTTTTATAGGAGCTGTGACTTCGTGGTTTCAGGAAACCAGTTACAGCAAAGGGGAATGCCCAAATTATTTTTTTACTCTTTGATTTCTTCAATTTCGAAACCTGCTTTTTTTACGGCTTCGATTACTGTTTTTTCGTCGTTATCGTCTAATTCGACTTCTAATATTTTATCAGGGTTTGTTGTATCGACTTTCCATTCGTCCAAGTTATCTACCTCGTTTAAGAAAGGTGTTACGGATTTGATACAACTTCCACAGTTGATGTTTGTTTTGAATTTTACGATTTTCATATTTTTCGTTTTAAAGTTTTTTTCGTTTTAAACGCAAGCTATTTGTCAGTACCGAGATAGAACTCATCGACATGGCCCCTCCTGCAATCATCGGGCTTAACAAAAGTCCAAAAAACGGAAACAACACGCCTCCTGCTATTGGTAGTGCAATTAGGTTGTAAATGAATGCCCAAAATAGATTTTGTTTTATTGTTTGCATAGTGGCTTTGGATAAGTGAATCGCTTTACTGATTTGTCTTAAATCGGACTGCATTAGGGTTATCCCTGCACTTTCCATTGCAATAGCTGTTCCACTTCCCATCGCTATACCGACGTCAGCTTGAGCTAAGGCGTGCGAATCGTTGATGCCATCGCCCGCCATAGCTACGGTTTTGCCTTGTTTTTGTAATTTGATAACAAACGCCCCTTTGTCTGCGGGCATTACTTCGGCTTGGTATTTTTTTATTCCTGCTTGCTCTGCGATTACTTTGGCTGTCTGCTCGTTGTCACCTGTGAGCATATAAATATCGATGCCTAATGCTTGAATTTGCTGAACAGCCAAAGGGGCGGTTGCTTTTATCTTATCGGCTACGGCTATAACTGCCAAGACTTTGTTGTTGGTACCAAAATAAACTACGGTTTTTGCCTGCTGTGTGAGTTCTGTTGCTTTTTGCGTGATGGTATCAGGAAATATGAGCTGATGATTATCCATCATTTTTTTGTTACCGACGAAGTACGTTTGGTTTGCTGTTGTTGCTTTTGCCCCTTGACCTGTGGTACTTTCAAAGGTATCGGTGGGTGGAATTTCTGTTTGTTTGGCTTTTAAATGTGTACTTATCGCTTCGGCAATGGGGTGTTCGGATTGGCTTTCGATGGCTAATAGGTAGGGTTCGTATTGTTCTTTAGTTTCTACCCAATATTCATCGGTTACTTTGGGTAATCCTTCGGTGATTGTTCCTGTTTTGTCAAGTATGAGGGCGTCTATTTTGTAGGCTGTTTCTAACGCTTGTGCGTCTTTTATCAATATACCGTGTTCGGCCCCTTTACCGATTCCAACCATCAATGCTGTTGGTGTTGCTAAACCTAAAGCACAAGGACAAGCGATAATCAATACCGTAATTAAGGTCAATAAGGCATTGGTAACTACTGGTTCGGGTCCGAAGAAATACCAAATCCCCGAACAAATAAGGGCTATAACAATCACGACAGGTACAAATATACTGGCTATTTTATCTACTAAATGTTGGATTTTAGGTTTGCTTGCTTGTGCTTGTTCGACTAAACGAATGATTTGAGAAAGTAAGGTGTCGTCGCCTATTTTTTTGGCTAAAATACGTAATCCTCCTTTTTGATTGATTGTTCCTGCGAATACTTCGTCTCCTTTTCGTTTGGAAACGGGTATGGGTTCACCCGAAATCATACTTTCGTCAATGAAACTTTCTCCTTTTTTTACTTTACCGTCCACAGGGACTTTGTCGCCTGGCTTGAGGACAATCAAATCTCCTTTGACAATATCTTCGTAGGCTATTGTTTCTTCTTCACCATTGCGGATGACGGTTACTTGTTTGGGTTTTAGCCCCATTAGTTTTTTGATTGCCGAAGAGGTTTTGCTTTTTGCTTTCTCTTCTAAATAGCGACCTAATAAGATGAGTGTGATGATGACAACTGCGGATTCGTAATAAACGTGTGGTTGCATGCCGTGGTTTAAAAAAAACTGCGGATAAATGGTGTTAAATAGACTAAATAAGAAGGCGACTCCTGTACTTAAAGCTACTAAGGTATCCATGCTTGCGGAGAAGATTTTTAGTTTTTTCCACGCAATAGTGAAAAACGCTGATCCACTCCAAAACAATACGGGTAAGGATAAAGCCAATAACACCCAGTTTTCATAAGGTATTTTGCCCATAAAGAACATAGAGAGTACAAATACGGGTATTGAAAAGACGGCAGAGAAAATGAGTTTGCTTTTTAATGTTGCTAAGCGTTTTTCTTCTTGTTTCTCAAATTGTTGGTTGACTTCTTTGGTGTCGCCTATAAGTAATTGGTAACCTATTTGTTTTGCGTTTTGTTGTAAATCTTTTTCGGAAACCAATGTTTTGTCAAACTCGACATACACCGATTGGTTAGGGTAATTGACAGTTACGGTTTTTACTCCTTGGGTTGCTGACAAGTACGTTTCTAAACTTATTGCGCAAGAAGCACAAGTCATTCCTGTGACTTTGTAACTGTTTTTTAATGTTGACATAGTACAAATATCTGCTTTTTTGATGGTTGGTTTATTCTTTGGGTATGGTTTTCTTTTTTTGTTTTATTTACTATTACGTTTTTTTGACAGTTAGAAGATATTTTATCGTTCATTCCGCGTGAGGGATTGCAGTGGAAATCCTTTTGTGAGGAACGAACAAAAGATTGAGAACGTAAAGCCCGACCTCGCTCTTGATTTACCTTGTGCTTGTTCGGTTATTTGCTCAACTTGCCACAGGTTAATGAACAGCAACAACCACTAAGAGGGCACGCCCAAATAATAATAAACAAAAAAAATCCTCTCAAGTCAATGACCTGAGAGGATTTTGTTATTACAATTGAAAATAGACTATACGGCTACTTCTTCTTGTGCTTCTTTTTTAGCTCTTACTTTCGCTCCTTCTTCGTTGATTTTCTTCTTGCTCGTATCCAAAACACTTGGCGTCGCAATGAAAATCGAAGAGTAAGTACCTACGATAATACCGATAAATAAGGCGAAAGAGAAGCCTCTCAACGCGTCTCCACCGAATACCAATAAGATACCAACTACCACTAAAGTAGTCAATGAAGTCATGATAGTACGACTCAATGTACTGTTAATCGCTTCGTTGAATAGTGGTGCTAATTCTTGCTTGCTGTTGCGTCCTAAGAACTCTCTCACACGGTCAAATACAACCACTGTATCATTGACAGAATAACCTACGATTGTCAGCATCGAGGCAATGAAAATTGAATCAATCTCGAATGAGAACCCGAATAAACGAGCGATAGAGAATACAGAAACAACTACCAACACATCGTGGAAAAGTGCGATTAATGCCCCTAAACCAAATTGCCATTTTTTAAATCGCACTCTGATGTATAAGAAAATAGCTACCAATGAAATAAGAATAGACAAGAAAGATTTTTTCTTTGATGTCTGCTGAAATTGTTGGGTTAACTTTTATCGATTGAACTACTTTTGGGTTAATCGCATCGAAGTTTGCTAAACCTTTCATCAAAGTAGCCTTCACTACATCATCAACATTTTCGTCTGTTGAGTTTAACATATAGTTTGTTTTGACTTTGACATTTTGATTTCCATCAATCGTTTTGACTTCGCAAGACGCTTCTCCAAATACGGCTTTCAAATCAGAACGGATAGCTCCAACTTTTACGTCTTCGTCAAATTTCACAATATAAGAACGCCCTCCTTCGAAATCTACACCTAAGTTTAGTCCTCCTTGCATTGCAATTGTTGACATCCCCACAGCGATAAATACGGCAGAAATAACATAAGCAATTTTTCTTTTCGAAATGATATCGAAATTGATATTTGTAAACCATTTTTTAGAAAGTGCTGTATGGAAACTCATTTTAGCATCCGCATTTCTGTTCATTATAAACTCGATAATCAAACGAGTAATGTATACTGCTGAAAAGAATGACGACAATACACCGATAATCAATGTAGTCGCAAATCCTTTTACAACACCTGTACCGAATGCAAACAAGATAACCGCTGTAATCAAAGTGGTTACATTGGCATCTAAAATAGTCATAAATGCTTTTTTGTATCCAATTTGAATCGCTGATTTTGTTGCTACACCGTTTCTGATTTCTTCTTTTATTCTTTCAAAGATCAAAACATTGGCATCAATAGACATCCCCATAGTCAATACAATACCGGCAATACCTGGCAATGTCAAGGCTGCTCCTAAAGATGGCACTGACAAAATACCCAAGATAAAGAAGATGTTAAATAACAAGGCAATGTTAGCGATTGTTCCACCTTTTCCATAGTACATCATCATAAATAAGATAACTAAAGCTAATCCTGCGGCTAAAGAAATCAACCCTCTATCAACTGCTTCTTTACCTAAAGATGGTCCAACAACAACAACACCTTCGATAGTTGTTGTTACTCTCAATTTACCTGATTTCAATACAGAAGCTAAGCCTTGTGCTTCGTCCATAGAGAAATCTCCTGTTACAGATGTTTCTCCTCCTCCATTTATTTTTTCACTTACACTTGGTGCTGAATAAACAATATCATCCAATACAATAGCAATTTGAAATTGGTTTTTGTGCTGCTTTCCCTGTTGCTTTTGCCCACTCGGCATCACCTTGTGGTGTAAAGTGTAATCAATACATTTGGACGTACAGGTGCTGTTTGTGTGTACCCTTGTCTTGCTGACTCTACATAATCTGGAGCCCCAGGCCCGCCCATCAAAGGCATTCCGTTACGTCCTGTTTTCAAGAAATAAACTTCTGTAGCATCTTCGCCTGTTGACCCTGTAGAACCTACCGATGTTTTTCCAAAATAGATAGATGTCCCTTTAGGAAACAACCCAACTACATCTTGTCTTTTTAAGAACGTGTTTAACTCTTTTTTATCTTTTCTTAAAACAACATAAGTAGCGTATAACTTACCTGATTGAGGGTCTTGTTGTGTATTTGCGTAAAACAAAGGTCTGATTTGCTCTTTTGTCTTTGGTTTAGCATCTGCTTTCACCTCTTCTTTATCTTCAGTAGCATCTTCACCTGTCAACGAAATATCTTCTTCATTTACCGCTGTGTCACCTTCTGTTTCTTCAATTACGACGGTTTCTTTGGGGAATTTTTGAGCCAACTGATTGTAAACATTAATGCTTTGCTCAGCTTTCATCACTTCCATAAATTTCAATTGAGCAGCTGCGCTAAGACGCTTTTTAATTCGCTCTTCGTCATCAACTCCTGGTAATTCAATTTCGATACGGCCAGTTGATTTCACTACTTCAATGATAGGCTGTGTTGCTCCAAATTCATCGATACGTTTTCCTAAAATCTCTTTAGATAAAGTTGCCGCTTCTTCGATTTCAGTATTCAACCATGTGATTACTTTATCATCATCGTCTTCACGAGTGATTTTGTTTGCGTTTTTTCTACTATAAAAAACACTTTTTGCTAACAATCCTTCTTCTCCTTCGTTGATTGCTAACCATTCTTTATAAAACAAATCAGTAAAACGACTTGTAGAAGTTTTTTGTGCTTCTTTTGCGTTTGCTAATGCCGTATTGAATTTTACGTTTTTACTAAATCCTGATTTTCCTTCCAAAAATTCTTTTGCATTTACCACTAAAGTAATGTGCATTCCTCCTTGTAAATCTAATCCTAAGTTCAATTCCTTTTTCTTTACCTCTTCGTAAGTCCAGTTAAAGAAAACTTCTTTATTCCAAATTGAATCTTTAAAATTTGCTAATGCTTCTTTCTCAATAGCATTTGCTTCAGCGTTTGTCTTGTTATCAACTATAGCTAATTGTTTTTGGTCGTTAGCGTAAGCCAAACGGTCTTTTTCAATTCCTCTTGCCACAAATGTGAATGACAAATAGAACAAACATAATGCAGTAATAACTACCGCAAAAAAGACTAATCCTTTCTTTCCTTGCATTTTTTAATATTAATTGTGTGTGTTTTGATTGTTTTGAGGCTTAACACCTCTGTTTTACTCCATTACCTAATAGCTAGGCAATTTGTTGTTACGGGGCGTTTGTTTGTATTGCAGATATAAATAGTGTTTGCAATAATTTGGGTAGAATGATTTTTTGCTCAAAAAACGAGTGACTTTTCTCAAAATCGCCTAAAAGTATCTCGCGATGCAAAATTGCTACCTTTTGTAATTCTAATTTCACCGCAGGAACGACTGCGTGTTTAACTATTTTTTCAAATACCGCTTGTTTTTCTACAGGCACGTTTTTTTCAGACACAGACTTACTAACCTCTTCTTTTTTAAGGACTTCACTCTTACTCGTTACACCTATAAAAGACATAGAAAGTAAACTTGCCATCAAGACAAATAAAAACGTGCGGTATGTTGTACTGATTTTCTTCAAAATAGTACTACAAACATACAAAACATTTTGGTTTATAGCTATTTGTTTCCAACTAGTCGCCCTCTCTCACTTTAGGTCTTCTATTTCTTTTTCAGGTAGACCTGTAATCTCTTTTATTACTATTACCGCCATTCCTTTCTGTAACATGGTTTTCGCTATTTCTATCTTACCCTCTATAAATATGAGAGAACAACCCAAAGTATTTAACACCCAATCTCCCTTTCCTACAAATAGGCTTTTCCTAAAATTGATTAGAAATGAAAAACACCCAAGATTAAAGACTCAGCTCCAAGGAACAAAAGAAAGGGTTACCTCTCTCGCTCCTGCAAATAATTGAGTATATTTGGTAATGGCTAAAAATCACAAGACATCTAATGGCAAAAGTTTCCCTATTGGTCCTTCAAAAACGAAAGACGGAGTGAATTTTTGTGTTTATTCGCATCATGCTAAGCGAGTAGAATTGCATTTTTTCAACCATAAAAACGATGCCGAACCGAGTCAAACCTTCTTACTCAATGCTGAGGATAACTTAACGTATGTGTATTGGCATATCGAGATTGAGCACGTCAAAGAAGGACAACTGTATGGTTACAAAGTAATTGGCGACGGTACAGATGGGGATTGTTTAGATGAAAAAAAATTGCTTATCGATCCTTATACAAGAGCTACAGCAACAAGTGATTTTTATAGTAGAAAAAAGGCTTCTATCCCAGGAAACAACACCAAATACGCAATAAAAAGTATATGGGTTGATAACGAATCGTACGATTGGGAAGAGGACGAGCCTCTAAAACACGATTATTTTAAGACGGTTATTTACGAGGTACACGTGGGCGGTTTTACAAAAAACAAAAACTCAGGCGTATCCGCTAAACTACGAGGGACTTATATTGGGATGATAGAAAAAATCCCTTATTTACAAAAACTAGGGATTACAGCTGTTGAGCTTTTACCTGTTCATCAGTTTGATGAAACCGATGCGCCTGGTGGATTAAATTATTGGGGTTATAGCCCTGTTGCTTTTTTTGCTCCACACAGTGGTTACGCCACCAATCCTGATGACGGCAGTGTGGTTAATGAGTTTAAGGATATGGTCAAGGCTTTTCATAAGGCTGGAATCGAGGTTTTCTTGGATGTGGTTTTTAATCATACCGCAGAGGCTGGTTTGGGAAAAGCGATACAGTCTTTCAAAGGGTTTGGAAATAAAACCTACTATTTAATGGACGAGGACGGAAAGTCTTACAGCGATTATAGTGGTTGTGGAAATGCGATAAATGCCAACCATTCGGTCGTTCGTCGTTTGATTTTGGATTGTTTGCATTATTGGGTAACCGAATTGCATATTGACGGTTTCCGTTTTGATTTAGCTTCTGTTTTGGCTCGTGATACGGATGGCAGTCCGTTAGAAAACCCTCCTTTACTTTGGGAAATTGAGGCTGATCCATTTTTAGCAGGCACAAAAATCATCGCTGAAGCGTGGGATGCTGGTGGATTGTACCAAGTAGGTTCGTTTATCGGTTACCGTTGGGGTGAGTGGAATGGTAAGTTCAGAGATGATGTCCGCCGTTTTATGAAGGGAGATAAAGGTATGGTTAAGGATTTTTCTACTCGACTGATGGGTAGTCCTGATATTTATTACAGTGATAAAAAAACACCTTACAAGAGCGTTAATTTTGTAACTTGTCACGATGGTTTTACACTAAATGATTTGGTGTCTTACAACGACAAACATAACCTTGCTAATAAAGAGAATAACAACGATGGCGGAAACGATAATTTTAGTTGGAATGGTGGTATAGAAGGTAAAACTGATGATATAGCCATCGAGAAACTACGTTTGAAACAGATAAAAAACTTTTTTGTAACGACCTTACTCTCTATCGGAACGCCTATGTTTTGGATGGGTGATGAGGTACGTAGAACACAAAATGGAAATAACAATGCTTACTGCCAAGACAATGAATTGAGTTGGTTTGATTGGGATTTGGTTGAAGAAAACAAAGATTTATATGATTTTGTGAGTCAGCTCATCAAAATGAAAAAACAGCAAGGTACAAATTGGGATAATTATTCTATGATTGGCTACCACGATAATTTTGATTGGCACGGAGTTTCTTTAAACGAACCTGATGTGGGTGAAAACTCACATAGTTTGAGTTTTACCTTTACCAACGAAGAGGCTGATGTTTCTTATTATTTCATGTTTAATTCGTATTGGGAAGCCTTAGATTTCGAATTACCTGAACCTTTAGAGGACACATGGTACAAGCGTATTGATACAGATGCCGATTTCCCAAACGATTGTCACCTCAATACTAAAATGCCTAAAATAAAAGGTACACATATTAAAGTTGCTCCTCGCTCTATCGTTATTTTACGTTCGGGAAGTGTGGGCTAATTAAAGCATTTATAAACGATTGAAAATGAAAAGAAGTAGTGGTATTTTGATGCACCCAACGAGTTTGCCTAGCAACAACGGTGTAGGTACTTTAGGGAAAGAAGCATATAAGTTCGTAGATTTCCTGCATCAAGCAGGGCAAAAATGGTGGCAAGTTTTACCACTAACCCCTACGGGGTACGGACATTCGCCTTACCAATGCTACTCTGCTTTTGCTGGTAATCCTTTTTTGATTGATTTAGATTTCTTAGCAGAAAAAGGTTGGTTAACCAAAGATGAGGCTTGTTTTGCTATAAAAGACCCAAAAACAGCGGAGTTTGATGCGGTCAGGAAACATTTACATGATGTGCTCCCAAAAGCTTTCGAACGCTTTCTGGCTATAGGAGGAGTGGAAGGAACACAATTTGAGACGTTTTGTGAGAAAGAAAAAGATTGGCTCGACGATTACGCTTTGTTTCGTGCGTTAAAAGATGAGTTTGAACAAAAATCGTGGTTTGAGTGGGAAGATAGTTTAAAAAACCGTGACGAAGCGACTTTGGCCATCTACAAAAAAAGTTGTGCAAACCAAATTGCTTACCGTAAGTTTTTACAATATTTAACTTTAAGTCAATGGAAAGGGGTAAAAGATTACGCCAATTCATTGGGTATCCAAGTTATTGGCGATATTCCAATTTATGTTTCGTGGGACAGTGCCGATGTGTGGGTTAATCCCGAATTGTTTTTGCTCGATAAGAAAGGCTACCCAACACACGTTGCTGGTGTTCCTCCTGATTATTTCAGTGAAACGGGGCAACTTTGGGGAAACCCTGTCTTTAATTGGAAAAAGCACCTTGAAACCAATTTTGAATGGTGGAAAAAACGTATTTCCGTGACTTTACAACACGTAGATTTAATTCGTCTCGACCATTTCAGAGGCTTTGAAGCATTTTGGAGCGTTCCTTTTGGTGAAAAAACAGCGATTAAAGGTGAATGGGTTACTGGTTTGGGACAAGAGTTGTTTCAAGCGCTGACTGATGAGTTTGGAAAACTTCCCTTTATTGCCGAAGATTTGGGTGTTATCACTCCCGAAGTCGAAACACTACGTGATGATTTTGACATGCCCGGTATGAAGATTTTACAATTTGCTTTTGATAGTGATGAAGAAAATGATTTCCGTCCGCATAATTACACCAAAGATTCTGTCGTTTATACAGGTACACATGATAATGATACGTTATTGGGCTGGTTAGCGACAGCGACAAAAGAAGATAAGGCTTTAGCTCTAGACTACCTCAATGGTACTGAAGAGTCTATTGTTTGGGATTTTATTCGCTCAGCTTGGGCTTCGACTTCGGTTTTAGCAGTGACGACTATGCAAGATGTCCTAGAACAAGGTACTGAGTCAAGAATGAATATCCCTGGTACCGCTACGGGCAATTGGGCTTGGCGTTTTACTTGGGACGATATCAACGAACAGTGTATTGAAAAACTGAAGGGTTTAACTCAAATATACGGTAGGTAAACTGTAACTGTGGAGTCGTTGCGTGGTTATGTGTATTATGTGTTGAGACGTTGTGTGGTTATGTGTATTATGTGTTGAGACGTTGTGTGGTTATGTGTATTATGTGTTGAGACGTTGTGTGGTTATGTGTTGAGACGTTGCATGCAACGTCTCTATTTGTTTTTTATTGTTGGCATCTCACTGATTTTGAATCGTCCTTCTTCGGGTCCGTTTTCTAGTTTCAATACGCCTCGTGGACATACTGCCGAACAGACTCCACACCCTACACAGGATGCTCTGACTATGTTTTCTCCTCTTTGTGCGTACCAACGTACGTCAATTCCTTGTTCGCAATAAGTAGAACAGTTACCGCACGATATACATTGCCCTCCATTTGTAGTAATTCGAAAACGTGATTTGAAACGTTGTACAATACCCATGTAAGCAGCGAGAGGACACCCCATTCGACACCAAACTCGGTTACCCATCATAGGATAAAAACCTGTACCTATAACTCCTGCGAAAATAGACCCTATAAAAAAGCCATACCAAACTTGTAAATCACCGGTTTCTACAAGACCAAATAATGTCTTTACTCCTGTGAAATAGGTGTAAAGTGTAGCAATAGTCATCACAGTAGCAAAGACTAATACACTATGGATAAGCCAACGTTCTACCTTCCAAAATTTTAGCGATTTGTTAGATAATTGGCGATAAGGGTCTCCCAATGTTTCTGCCAAACCTCCGCAACCACAAACCCATGAACAATACCATCTTTTCCCGAAGAAATAGACCATTACAGGCACAATAACGATGGTTAATAAAATCCCCCAAACGAGGATAAACAGACCTACAGCTCCTTTCGATTGCAGTTCGTCCAAACTCCATGCGTAGAAAAAATCATAGTCTAAAGGCCATGCATTTTTGAAATCGTACCAAGGTAGATTAAATCGTACCAAAAGCTCTGGAATAAGAAAAGCAAAGGCTATCTGGAAAAACAAGACCGTCGCCGTACGTAATATCTGGTAGTTATTGTGACGGTATTTGATAAACATTCTTATTGCCATAAGTGTCATTACTGTACAGTAAATAAAACCATACAAAAACCACTGACTCGCAGCGTTGCCACTTAACGCTCGACTAATAGGATCAACCAATAAAATCTGATTGACTAAAAAGTCGGGGTAAAAATAGAGTACTAGGTAAAATACAACCAGGTAAACAAAGGCTATCATAGCAACCCAACCTCTACTCGTTGCTGCATTGTGCATTATCCCGTTGTTCTTAATACCTTCTGGACCTAATAAAATAACATCGGGTAAAATATACATCAGTGTACCGATGATTACCAAACCAAAGGTGAAGAAGAAATACCAACCTTTATTGTCATTTACAGGGCTGTCTATTGAGGTTTTGACTAAGTCATAAGTTAATTCTTTGTGCGTTTTAAACCATTTGAGCCAAATAACCTTACTCCACTCTGCGTTGACTTGCTCTTGCTTACCTCCTTCTTTTTCCCACTTTGATATATTGTCGCTATGAATTTTGTGTGATTTCTTGGCTAATCGAATAACTTCTGAAGATAAGGCATATTGGCTGGCGAAAGTTTTCCCTGCTATCGTTTTATTTCCTTCAGACAATAGTACTTCACTAGTGATTCTTTTTGAAGAAATCCAATCATCAAATTTGGCTTGTGTGACTGTATGCTTCCCTACAAATGTTAGTGATGTAAAAATAGCTAACCCTACTAATAAAAGTCCTAATCCTATATTTTGTATCGTTTTCATCTTAACTAAGGTTAAATATTCTTTCCCATCTTTTCTTTTTGGCGACTAAACTTGTTCCGTTTTCACGGTTGTAATTCGCTAAAATTTCGTCTTCGTATTGTGCGTAAAACTCAGGGTCAAAATTAGCGTCTTTCAAATGCTTCAAGACATAGTCTATCGTTTTTCCTTTGTTGAGCCAACGGTCAAAAAGTTCGTGACGCAAGCGAATGCCAAAGGTATTTACACCTAAAAACAGTCTGCTTTCTCCTTCAAAAACAAAATGTAAATTCTTTTTTCCGTCTTCGTGTTCCCAATAAAAATCTTTTTCGCCCTCTCGTAATTGAGCAAATACCCATCCGTAGGTTTGGTATTCAATATCTAAAAATTTGGCTGAGTTAAACCATTGCCCTGGTTTGTATTTTGTTGGTGTTCCACATATAGTTTCAGCTAATGCTTGTCCCATAATTTTACCTGTGTACCAAACTTGCTCTATCGAACGGCGACCTTCTACAGGATTTGAAAACTCCGCACAATCGCCTAAACTATATACGTCAGGTATATTGGTTTCTAAATATTCATTGACAACAATCCCTCTCTGAATAAGTAGTTCGCTCTCTTTCAAAAAATCAACATTAGGGCTTACTCCTGCTGTCAAACCAACAAACTCACAAGGTATTTCCTCTCCTGATTTTGTAATTACGGCTTTCGCTCTTCCGTTTTTATCGGCTACTATTTCGTCTAACTCTGAAGACAAACGCAAGTCGATATGGTGCTCTTTGATATGTCTATTGATTAGTTCCGATGTTTTTGGTGGTAATACATTGTTCCAAAAACTTTTTTCTCGTACCAATAAGGTAACAGGGATCTTTCTCGACAAAAACATTTCAGCCATTTCGATACCTATCAGTCCTCCCCCCACGATTACTGCTCGTTTGGTTGTTGGTGCGTATTTCTCCATCCCTTCCAAATCTTGAAAGTTATAAAGTCCTTGAACGGCATCTAAATCTTGTCCTTTCCAACCAAACTTATTTGATTTTGAACCAACTGCCAATACAAGTTTGTCATAAGGAAATTGTTCTCCACCTGCCAAAGCCAATGTTTTAGACGAATAATATATAGTCTCTACCTTTGCCTGTTTGAGTTCGATATTATTCTTTTCCCAGAAATCATTTTCGTAAGGTTGCGTATGTTCAAATTTCATATGCCCCATAAACACATACATTAGTGCTGTACGAGAGTAAAAGTACTTCGTCTCGGAAGAGATAACCGTAATTTTCTTATCGCTCATTTTACGGATATAACGTGCGGTTGTAATGCCCGATACGCCATTTCCAATGATAACTATGTGTTCGTTTGACATATTTAAAAGTATTAAAATGCTTCAAAAACTTAACCTACAATACAAAAGTAAAGATTTGCCTTTTCCTTTTTTGTCTTTGTGAGGACAAATCAGTTATACAATAACGGTTAATTTTACCTTATAGAATGACTTTAATCCATTTTATTTCTAAAAGTTTGTCTTATATTGTATCGTAAACTTCTTTATTATGAAAATCAATCGTTCAGCAATCAGTATCCTTCTACAACTAAAAGGTCTTATCAATCAATTAGATGAGCAAGGTATTCAATTACCTTTAGAGGCTTTTTCGGGTTCGTCTGTTGGGCAACATACACGTCATATTTTAGAATTTTACATTTGTTTATTCGCACAAATTTCCTCGAAAGAGATCTGTTATGACAACCGAGCACGTGATGGTGAACTGGAACAAAACAAAATGTATATTTTAGCTAAGATTGATGCCATCATCACGGAATTGACTCCGTTGACCCACGATTTCCCGTTAACACTGACTACTCAACTTGGTGGTGAATGCCATAAAACGCCCTCTTCTTTTTCAAGAGAGATTTTGTATGCTATCGAACATACGGTACACCACATGGCAATTATAAAAATTGGTATTACGCTTAATTTCCCTCAGGTTATTTTTGATAAAAACTTTGGCGTTGCCGAATCGACGACACGTTACCTTGCCGAGGTTGATTAAAATCTAACAGTCTATTTTAAGTTAGAAAATACGGGTTTTGTTGGTATTCATCAAAGTGAAGAGTACAACAGAAAACAAAATCATTTTATAGGCTCGTTTAAGCAAGAGTAAATAAGCTAAATGTGAATGTTATTCTCTATCTTTGGTTTTGAAAATTAGAAAATACACCATGAAAAAATTTATATTATTTGGACTTATTAGTCTTTCGCTTTTAAATACATATGCAAAGAAAGACCCTCAAGCGTGGAAAGCTGAAAAACAGTTAGAGAGCCAGTTTGTTAATTTTAAGAGTAATTCGAGTTACTGGAATGGCTTTTTGATGTTTAAAGAACCTCGATTAAATGAATTTCATCAGGTTATAATGGATACAATTGTTGGTTTGGAGAAAAAGATTGTTACGAGTAATGGCGAAATAAATAAATTAAACAACGAAATTACCGCTTTAACAAAAGAGCTTTCTTCGACTCAAACAAACTTGACGGAAAGCCTTTCAAAAGAAGATGCTTTGGTTACTTTAGGTATTCCTTTTAATAAAAATGTATTCCCTCCAATCATGTACGGAATCATTTTATTGTTAGCGGGTGTTGCTGTCGTTGCGTTTTTGTTGTTCTTTAGAAGTAATACAGTAACTAAGGGAACAAAAAAACTTTACAATGAGCTTCTTGAAGATTTTGATTTGCAAAAGAAAAAGGCTTTTGACCGTGAAACGAAATTGAATAGAGAGTTACAAACTGAGCGAAATAAAAATAGCTAAGGTGTTTTAGAGTATCTGTTAATTAAAAAACCCGGCATATTAACTTACTGGCTGTAACTATAATATATGAAGTTAAAAGACAAATCATTTAACATAAGCTTCATACTTGGACTTTCATTTACAAGTCTAGGATTAGGGCTTACTTTATTAGGTTGGGCTGACCTAGGCATGGCTTTTTTCTTCTTTCTACCGTTAGCTGTCGGTATTTCTTCAGGTTTACTACCTGATTTAAAGGAGGCTATTATTGGTACAATTTCAAGTTTATTCATCTTCTCCTTATTTCTAGTTGTCACTAAAGCAGAAGGTATCATTTGTGTAATCATGGCTTTGCCAATTATCCTTTTAGCCATGTTGATCGGTTGGTTAATCGGTAGAGCAATAAAAAGTAAAAAGGGCGAAGTACATTTGAAATCTACTATAGCTCCTATCCTTCTCTTTCTTATCGTTAATATACTCGAAATTTTCTCAGGGACCCCAAGTGTTCCTTCAAGCACTTGAACAATTCCTTAAAGCGAATGATGATTTTTGGAATTCAGTAGGGGAATCAGGAGTAGAAGTTACAGATTCTATGAGAAAACAATTAGAGGCAGCAACGAGTATTATGAAAGAATCTATTATTAATGGAGATAGTTATGATACATACTCAGATAAATATGAAAAACAGGAGACCCCTGATGTTCAAAATACTGGTTTATAAGTCATTTGTGGTGTTGGTGTACAAAAACAATAAAAGATGAATTACTCAATTTGGAATAGAAGGGTGCTGTTGTTAATAATTCTATTTTTAATAGTTGGTTTCCTTTTCCATATTATATACCCTAGCACAGTAATGTTAATAGTTCCATCGAAGATTTTGGCAATTGAAGGTTTATTAACTCTAGTTATTACGGGAATAATTGAATTGCTATTTTATTTTAGGGATAAATCTAATTATATCATTAAATGGGCTAAGATGATTATATTTTTCCCCTTATTATTAGTTAGTTCTGGGTATTGCCTAAAAGGTTATTTTGAAATTTTAGCATCTAATATGATGACCTACAATCTTGTAAATGTACAGCTGATAATAGAGGATAAACAAAAAAAATCAATACATGGAGAGACATATTCTCTAATCTGTTATGTACCAGTCTACAGTAGAAAAATTAAAGTACCTATTGAAAACAAGTTTTATAGAGATATTGAAAAAGGTGATTTATTGGAACTAAATCTTCGTCATAACGACTTAGGCTTAGTTTTTTCTGATTATTTTCACCTTATAACAGAGGTAACGCCTCATAAGGTGAAATCTAAACCATCCCCCCGCTAGCGCTCGTTTACAACGAGTGCAATGTGAGTAAACAACGAGGAATTGAAAGGAATAAGGTAGAAAATCCCAATACGTACCAATCACCGCACAAACCCTTGCCCCCCGCTCGCGCGCGTATAAAAAATGATGGCTAGAGCGCATTTGCAATGCGTTCAATGTGAGTAAATAACGAAGAACTGAAAGGTCAAGGTAGAAATTACCAATACGTACCAATCACCGCACAAACCCTTGCCTCCTTCGGCAGTCACAAAGGTTTAGCGGAGTTTTAAAAAAGCCAGTTTTTGCTGTGGGGTTTTATGGTTATTTATGAGGTTTCTTTTGGTTTGGTTAGGTTGGGGTAGTGTCCATATTAGTGTGTCTGCGGAGGTTAAAAAGTTTTCAATAAATTAATAAGCACATATTGGTTTATCTCTTTCTTTTTAATTTCTCTTCCAAGTTAAAATTATAAATTGGATATCTATATGTTTTTTCTGTTTTATCCATTGCTGTACTTGTTATTAGTGCTGTGACTGACTCTTCATTCGGGAAAGCCCCTCTTATTTTGAGTGTACGCCTTGCACATCTATTAAAACGCTCAATCCAATTTGTAGTGTAAAGCATACGTCTAATTTTCACATGATAATCTAAATAAGTAAAATAGGGTTCCCACTCCATTTTTAAAATATATTTTGAAAGCCTATGGTATTTCTTTTGCCATTTATCCGCTAACTCATTAACTAGAACTATTGCTTTTTCCTTGGTATGATTTTCATTATCAGGAGATAACACATTTCTTACATCTTGTGCTAATTCTTTTTTATCTTCTCTACGAACCATCGCTGATAGGTTTCTCTGTAAGTGTACACAACACTTTTGGTGAGGCGTATTAGGAAAGGACTGAGCGATAGTATTATCTAAGCCAGCTAACCCATCTGAAACAATTATACCTATTGATTTCACTCCTCTATTTTTAATATCAGAAAAAATCTGTTTCCATCCCTGAGCTGATTCTGACGGGAAATTAACAATAGCGACTATTTCTCTTGTATAATCTTCTTTTAAGCCTAGAATGATATAAAAACACTCATTTTGATATTTTCCATCACGTTTTAACTTAACGTGTAAACCATCAATGTAGAAACCTAAATAATGAGCGTCTAATGGTCTACTTATCCACGCTTCCATTTGACTATAAAAACTTTGACTAATGTTACTCACGGTGCTTTTACTATAACTTTTACCATAAATAGTCTCCATAACTTCGGAAATATCACGAGTAGTTAAACCTTTGCTATACATTTGAAAGGATACTTCTTTTAAATAATGTTCTTGATCACGGAATAAGGCTAGTATTGTAGGAGCAAAAGCACTTTGCCTATCACGAGGAATACGTAGTTCTAATTGTGTACCGAAGCCAAAGACTTTACCTAAACGGTAACCATTCCCTTTATTATCTACCGTACTTTTTAGATGCTCTGCACGTTCACTATGCATCATCGCATTTAATGTCATCTGTAAAACGTCATTTAAACCATTTTCTTTCTCTAAAAAATTGCTTAAGACTTCTTCTGTTTGTTTCTTTGTTAATTCCATAAGGTTTCTGACTCTTTAATCTAATTTGTTTTATTGCTATTACAAACTTGTTAAATTGTTGGAAACTTTTATAACCTAGACACACTTTTTTGGACGGTATCTTTTTGCATTGATCCCTTTTTGCATTGATCCGTCTTCACAATATAGTAAAAATTAGATTTTGGGTATAAAAAAAGCCTCTGTATAATTAAATACAGAGGCTTTAAAATAAGGTTGGCGGCTATCTACTCTCCCACATATGATTGCAGTACCATCGACGCTACAGGGCTTAACTTCTCTGTTCGGAAAGGGAAGAGGTGAACACCTGCGCTATTACCACCATTCTTTTTAGGCTTCTTGCTAGTTGCTTTTGGCTCCTAGCAGTTGTATATCTCCAAACTTATCCTGGATATACTACCTGTAATATTATAAATTGTTCTTTGAAGTTTATCTTCGTAGTTATCTTGCGACTTACTACTAAAGACTTACGACTTTAATTAACAATAATGAGAGAGAAATTAAATCACCAAAGAGATATTTGATGGGAAGTTATCGGGTAATTAGTACTGCTCAGCTATGGTATCTCTACCTTTACACCTACAGCCTATCAACGTAATAGTCTCTTACGACCCTCTATGGAAGCCTCATCTTGAGGTCAGTTTCGTGCTTAGATGCTTTCAGCACTTATCTGATCCAAACGTAGCTACTCAGCAATGCACCTGGCGGCACAACTGATACACCAGCGGTTTGTCCAACTCGGTCCTCTCGTACTAAAGTCAGAGCCTCTCAAGCTTCCTACGCCCACAACAGATAGGGACCGAACTGTCTCACGACGTTCTGAACCCAGCTCGCGTGCCACTTTAATGGGCGAACAGCCCAACCCTTGGGACCTTCTCCAGCCCCAGGATGTGACGAGCCGACATCGAGGTGCCAAACCACTCCGTCGATGTGAGCTCTTGGGAGTGATCAGCCTGTTATCCCCGGAGTACCTTTTATCCTTTGAGCGATAGCCCTTCCATGCGGAACTACCGGATCACTATATCCTACTTTCGTACCTGCTCGGCTTGTTGGCCTCACAGTCAAGCTCCCTTTTGCTATTGCACTCTACGCATGATTACCAAACATGCTGAGGGAACCTTTGAAAGCCTCCGTTACTCTTTTGGAGGCGACCACCCCAGTCAAACTACCCACCACGCAATGTCTCCTATAAAGGATTAGACTCCAGATGTTTGAAGGGTGGTATTTCAAGGACGACTAACTTACGCCTAGCGACGCAAGATCAGTGTCTCCCACCTATCCTACACATCAAAGACCCGAAGTCAATGCGAAGCTGTAGTGAAGGTTCACGGGGTCTTTCCGTCCCGTTGCGGGTAAACGGCATCTTCACCGTTACTACAATTTCACCGAGCTCATGGCTGAGACAGTGCCCAGATCGTTACACCATTCGTGCAGGTCGGAACTTACCCGACAAGGAATTTCGCTACCTTAGGACCGTTATAGTTACGGCCGCCGTTTACTGGGGCTTCAGTTCAGCGCTTCTCCGAAGATAACGCCCCCC
>CBDCZI010000015.1:170000-306619 GCA_965224495.1 Cytophagales bacterium
TATTTTTCACCACCCCTTCGTATTTACTCACGGTTTGCCCTGCCAATTTGCCTTGTTGAGCGTGATGTTCTTTTAGCTTTAGTGCTTCGGTTGCTAATCTTTCTGCTTCCTCTGAATCTAACTGCCCTGCTTCGGACTTAGTCAATAGTTGTAATGCTTTACTTTCGTATTCTTTAGCTTGCTCTACTTCTTTTTGCTGTTCGTTTTTACTGCGTATGACTAAAGCTTTGACTTCTGCCAGCCCTTCTAAACTTTTATGTAAGTCACTTTTCATTTCTCGAATACCTTGTTCTGTCATTTTTACAGGGTCTTCAATTTTATCTAATGCTGAGTGTGCTTCTGCTGAACCGAAACTAAATAGTCTTTTGAATATATTTGTCATTTTTTTATCTATTTATTAATAATCTTTTATCAAGATAACATTTTTCTCTTTGGAAATGGGGCTGTTTTCTATTATTTATTTTAATGTTGATAAAGTAATTACTTGTCTTTATACCTAAGTACTAAGTAATCATTTCATTCAAGGGGATTTCTGCATGTTGTTTTTTTTGTCTAACGCATAAAAATACGTTTTTTTATACAAGAATAGTCAGGTTAGATTTGGTGCGTACTTTCCAATATTCTACTTTTGCTTTTAAATTAAACACTCTTGTTATGTACGTTATCATTTCATCGACAAACCGTCCCAATAATAATTCGATTATCGCTAGTCAGTTTTATAGTGATATCCTAACTGCTAAGGGGATAGAGAATAAAATACTCAATTTACAGGATTTGCCTGCAGATTTTACTATTTCAGCTCTTTACCACAACTCAGGTAAAAACGAGGGTTTCAACAAATTGAAGGATTTGATAGAGTTGGCTGATAAGTTGGTTTTTGTAATTCCTGAATACAACGGTTCGTTCCCTGGTGTCCTAAAAGCATTTATAGATGGGTTGTCCTACCCAAATGGCATCAAGGATAATAAGGCTTGTTTAGCTGGTATTTCTTCAGGTGACTTAGGTAGTCATTCGGCGATGAGCCACTTTACTGATATTTTAAATTATATGGGCTGTCATATTTTTGCTGGAAAAGTACGTATTCCTTTCGTTGAAAGCCATATAGAAAATGGTAGTTTGATTACCGAAAAAGTAAAGGAACGAATCATTAAACAGCTTGATAGCTTTATTTTATTTTAACCCCGAAAAAAAGTCCTTTATTAAATAATAAAGGACTTTTTCATGGTTTAGTCGGGCCAAATAATCTCGTCGTCTTCGGTGTGTTTCACTCCCCATTCGACGTCGGTTACAACACCTTCTTCTAACCAAAAATTCATTCCTTCGTTCATCGAATAAAGTAATTTCAACGTTGGTGATTCGTCACTTGAGCAATCTTCGATCGCTATATCTTTGACATAAAGCTTTTTTAGTTCCTCCTTTAAGTCTTTTAATGCTAAACCTATCATTTCTGAACCTCGAAACAAACTGTCTTCAGAACTGGTCGTTAAACTAACCAATCTCCAATCGTCTAATTTAATAAACGAAACAGCTAATTCTAATTCGTCGTAATGCCAAGACTCGGTTTGGTCTTCATCAGCCCCACTCAATGAATAGTTTTCAACTTCGTTTGGTTCGCCTAACAGTTCTTCTAATTCGGCTCTGTTAATACCAAATTTGATTTCGCCTAAACCTGAACCTGCTTTTATATCTATATGTAAACTCATTGTTTCTATTTTGCACAAAGTTAGTTAATGCTTTTTTGTTTTACACCTAACCGATAAGTTTATTCGTTCTTTTTATTAATTATAAGTCTTTCGGGTTTGGTAGCCCTCTACTTTTCTTTAAATTGCGTATAATTGATAATAACCAACCTCGTAACAATGAACATAGGAATAGCTTTAGACAATACACTCAATGAAAGATGGAATAAAGAAATCTTTTTTATTAAGAAAAAATTGGAACAAGAGGGCGGTAAAGTATTTTTTCGTACTGCTTTTGGGTTAGCCAATAGTCAATTTGAAAACATTCGTGATATGATTGCCAATGATAAGATTGATGTGTTGGTATTGGTCCCTGTTGATGGTATTTATGCTAAAGTAATTGTTGAATATGCCAAAGAGCATGGGGTTAAAGTAATCGCTTATTCTCGTCCGATTGAGCATAACGACATTGATTTTCACGTAAAGTTTGACGTGCCTTCTATCGGTAAACAACAAGCAGAATACGTTTTAAACAAAAAACCAACAGGGAATTATTTAATCATTCATGGTCCTACACGTGATTTGAATACGCAACTGCTACTCGAAGGGCAAATGCAAATTTTACAACCAAAGATAGATGCTGGAGAAATCAACTTACTTGACACTACCTACCTGTCTGCGTGGACAAAATTAAAAGCCATCGAATGTGTGAAAGAAACATGTAGTAAATTAATAGGGAAAGTTGATGTTGTTATCGCTGCAAATGATATGATTGCAGAAGCTTTGAGCGAGTATTTTGAAGAACACAACATTTCTAATGTTTTAACAACGGGGCTAGATGCAGAAGTCAAAGCATGTTTACGTATCGCTGATAACAAACAAACAATGACGGTAATGTTGGTATCGAAAGTTATTGCAGAATGTGTAGCAGACACCGCTTTGTACCTTGCTTCTAATGATTCAAAATACATCGCCAACTATACCGTTGTAAATGAAAAAATAACAGACACTGTCACAACCAAATGTATTCAATTAGCGTGTGAGGTGATTGACTCTGATAATGTAATGGAGAAAGTAGAAGAGTATAAAATATTCCCTATCAGTTGGTTTACAAACTCTAACCGTTAGAAAACGGTTACTCTTCATAGACAAAAAAGCCTTGTTGTATTGTTTACAACAAGGCTTTTTTTTATCTCCAACATATTAACTTTTATCCACCAAACATTCCTCCATCACCTTCTTCCACTCCAAAAGGACTCGCTTTAGGTTTCTTTTTTTCGATACCATAATACTTAGCTATCCCCTCTCCTATTTTCTTGTCTTCCAAATCCCAAGTTTTACTATTCACACCTTTATTCCTTGCTAAAATATAGGGGAAATCATGTCCTTTTAATATCGCCTTAAATTCGTTGTAATCATCAAATAAAATATAGGGGTGTTTACATCCTGCTTGATTAAAGAAATGATTGAGTTCAAAATCACTACCATAAAGCAAGAGTAAAGTATTGGGTAATTTGCCAGAGTCAGTCATTTTGCAGATTTCCTTATACGTTTCTTGACAATGCCCACAAGATAAACTAAACATACAAACTAATTTTTCACCTTGGTTTAGATGAGCAGTAACTCTTCCTGAATACAATGTATATTTACTTAACAAATCGTTGTAAGTAGGCTTTGGTTTCACTGTTTTTTTAGGTGTAACTTTAACTGCGGGTTTAACAACACTTTCTTTCGGTGTAACTTTAACCACCTTTTCAATATCTTTTTTTACGGTTGATGCTTTTTCTACCAAATCAACAAGCGGACGCTCTAATTGTTCTTTCACTCTATTTGTATCCTTCTTCTCTGGTTCTTCGCTGTAAGTTATTTCTTTAATTTCACTTACCTTATCATACGATTTGACGGTAAGTAATAACGAACCAAAGGTTACTAACCCTACAAGTATTGCGGGTACAAATGATTTGAATTCCAAAGAACTCAATCGATGTTTTCCAATTTTCATCCACAAGTAAGCAACAAGCCCCATCGATACTATGTTTTTTAAAATAGATTCGAAATTGCTCATCGGCACAATATCTCCAAAACAACCGCAATTCCCTTCCAAAAATGCTTCTCTAAATATCTTCCCTTCTGACATATAAGTAAAACTCACATAAAAAAGATGTACGGTAAAAACTACAAGCATCAATTGTAACAAGGGTAAAACAAGTGATTTTAATTTCTTCGTTTGCAACAAACTCACTCCTAAAAATAGTTCTATACTGATAAGAATACGCGTGAATATTTGCACATAAAACAACGACTGTGGCTGTTCGTAATACAATTTACCTAACAACAGCTCGGCAACCATACCGTCAAAAAAGGCTAACGAGACAAGTTTCGCTATTGCCGAAAAGACAAATACTACCGAAAGTATTATTCTGAAATATTGAATGAGCTTTTTTTCCATTTTAATTTGCTAAAATAAGTTAAACACCTAGTCAAGGTACTGTTTTAACTGCTACCTATCAAATTATATTACAATAGAAACTGTTTTTTTCTACCAAACAGAAACCTACAAGGACTTTAAAACAGAAATTAAAGCCTCTGAAAAATACTGATTTAATAAAAATGTGAATAACTATATAAAAACCACTTAAATTCAACAAGCTCTAAAGGGGTATTTAACCTCATTTTTACTTATATTTGCCTTATCTAAGACATTAAAAGAAGAACTTCTATGTATAAAATTGGAATTGACCTCGGAGGAACGAAAGTTGAAGGAATTGCACTTGATCACGACAACAAGGAAGTTTATAGACGCCGTATGCCTAATGGTAAAGAAAAAGGATACGAGGTTCTTCTTTCAAATGTAAAAAGTATTTATGACGATTTAGTGGATCACATCAATGGTGAACCTCATAAATTAGGTATGGGAATGCCTGGTTCTGTTTCTAAAAAAACAGGTCGTGTAATTGGTTGTCAAAATATCCCCTGTGTTGGAGACCAACCTATTTTAGATGATTTGATTCGTACACTAGGTCACAATATCAGTATAGAAAACGACGCAAACTGTTTTGCTTTGGCTGAAGCGGTCATTGGTGCTGGTAAAGGTCATGAATTAGTTTTTGGCGTTATCTTAGGGACTGGTTGTGGCGGAGGTCTTGTTATCAACGGTAAGGTTATCGGAGGAAAGAGAGATGCTTTAGGAGAATGGGGACACTCAACAATGAACTTTAATGACGGACCAGATTGGCACGGAACAAGAGGTGCTGTTGAAGCTTATATCTCAGGTTCTGGTATAGAGGCTCGCTACCAAGAAAGATTTAATGAAGAGATGACAACTGCAGATATCGTTTACAACTACAGAAACGGTGCTGAGAAGTCAGTCGAAATAATGGAACAGTTTTTTGATAATTTCGGTATAGCAATGGCTAACCTTATCAAATTTTTTGACCCCGATTTGATTGTTATGGGTGGTGGTGTTTCTAATGTGGATGAACTTTACACACTCGGCTTAGAGCGTGTTCGTAAGCATTGCTTAAATAAAGAATTATACACTCCTATCGTTAAAAACGAATTTGGAGATTCGGCAGGTGTTTTTGGTGCTGCTCTTTGTGGTGTCGAATAACAATTTGTTGATCATAGTTATTTAAAAGGAGTGTTTTCACTCCTTTTTTTATGCCTTATTTTCAATTAACTCTACAAACCTCCCACGAGAATAAGCGTTGAGGTAGATAAACACTGCTAAGAAAAAAGATTACTACAAAACAATACTTGTTCGGCTTACGACGGCATAGTGATAGTAGCGACATCCTTTTTTGGCTTTTTCTGCCAAAAAAGATACAGCGAATAGCACGGCTATGCCCCAAAATAGTTTAACAAAAACACCTTAGGTAAATTAATAAGCAAAGAGAGTATAAAAAAACCTATGACCAAAAACTGTAACTTCACTCCTTTACATTTCACTTTTGAGTAATCAAATCCGCCCAATAAAGCGATGAATAAAGGGGTGGAAAACGGTGCTAATATACGGTAATCAAAAGTATCTATCGGAGAATAAACTCTCAATACAACCGCAAAAAACAAGTAAAAAAGACTTGCTGACACCAACACAAAACTGTTCGTATTTGACTTGCTTAACTGACTTCTATTTACCCAAACAAGCACTACCACGAACAGTTGGACAACAAACAAAACAACATACAAAACATCCCATTGCCAATAAAAATTCCTTGCTAAAGAAAACTCATTTAAAATACCCTGAACGAATTTTTTCACGACAAACCCTATTGTTTCATCGCCTGAACAGATACGTACTATCCCTCCAAAAAAGCCACCTGTTTCAGCGTAATTAAACAACAAATAACTAAAAACAAAAACCGTTGCTACAGCTAATACCCAAAAGACATGTTTCGCTAACACAACTTTTTTTTGCACATAAAAAACAACAAATAAAACGGCTAAATAAAAGAAATAAGCCAAGCCCATATATCTCAATAAACTCATTGCGATTAAACAAAACACAAGTAACACCACTTTTTTCAGTGTCTTTTTCTCCAAAATCAATTGCTCCAACAAATACAAAAACCATAAAAGAAAGAATAGAAACGAACTTTCAGACCAGCTGTAGGAGTAAATCTCTAATTTACCAAACGAACAAAAATACATCGCCGGCAATAAACTATTCACCCCAAACCATTTGTAAAGTAAAACGAAAGTCAATCCTAAAAAGATGATATTAACAACTTTGGAGGCTATAAAACTATCTAAAGTCGTCAAATAACTAACTGTTGTAACTAACACAGGATAACCCACGGGCCAAATGGCAAAATAGGACTCTTTTGTAGTTTCATCGAAAGGATAGACCGTTGGAGAAACCAAACCCTTGCCTTCAAGTAAATTATCTACTACTCGTAAATAAAACTCAGAATCGGGAGATTGGTAGCCAGTGGATTCTACAGTAATTCGTAATGCCAAAACAACGGTAATACAAATGAAAAGTAAGAGTAAGTGTGCTTTTGTATTTCCTAACAACGCTTTCATCTACGACTGAATTACGGGTTTATACGTGATTGGAAATCGACAAGAATTAGCTATAAAACAAAGCTGACCTGCTTGTTTGTGTAATTCAATGGCTAATTGTTTATTAGATGCCTTGCTTATTTTGATAATAGGGCGTAATTCTATTTTTTCAAACTGCCCACTTCCGTCTGGGTTTACTTTTAAAACACCTTCTGGATTGTCTTGGTAAGAAAGCACTTCTATTCCTTGTTTCCGACAAACGTACAAATAAGACATCATATGACAAGACGACAAAGCGGAGAGTAACATATCTTCAGGATTGTAACGTGTCGCATCGCCATAAAAAGCGGTATCAGCAGAACCTTTCAGTACTTCTTTCCCTGCTATTTGTATTTCGTACAACCTGTCATTACTTACGCTGTCATTCCCCTCTTTTCCCGTCCATTGCAAAGACAACCTATAAGTATGCTGGTTCTTCATACGCTAGTCTAACACCCCAAGGTGGATAGCTTGTAAAGTCTTATTCAAAACCTCTGCAATCTCTTTTTGAGAAGACAATAACATTTTAGATACTGGAGCATCCCAAAAATCATTTCTAATCACCTGTAAAATAAATTCACCTTTATTGTTGGTCTTACTTCCATACCAGCCTAAATCAACCGTTAATTCCGTTGGAATATGCAGTACTTGAAATAAATCTTCGGTCAGGTACTTAAAATTCTCTTCAATAGTGTGTGCTACTGACGGGTCGTAAGTATAAAAATCATGGTGAACGATTTCAAAATTTGGTGGTATTACAATTTCTTCTTTAGCAAATGCCATTGGTTTCTATCCTTTTGGTGGAATACCTACTGCTTCTCCCCTTATCACCAATTTACCTAATTGGTTGGTGCAAGTGGTCTTAAAGGTAACGTAACCTCGCTTGTCTTCCATCGCTATAACTTCTACTTTAGCTGTTATTTCATCGTCTATTTTCACGGGACGTAAAAAACTCACTTGTTGAGAAACATAAATACTTCCGTAACCTGGTAAGTCACAACCCAATATTTTTGATATCAATCCTGTAACCAAAATACCGTGTGCTATATTTTCTTTAAAAACAGTCCCTTTGGCATATTCAGCATCAACATGAACAGGGTTGGTATCTCCCGAAATTTCAGCAAATGCCTTAACCATATCCATTGTAATCACTTTGGTATAAGTTGCTTCGTCTCCTATTTTTATTTCGTTATAAGTCATTTTGGTTTTTGTGTATTGAATTACAAAGAAACAACATTTATACTAAATAAGCTACTTACAAATCACCCAATTGAGGACGTAAAAGTAAATCCTCTACTACAGCGTGTTTTGACAAGTTATATGCTCCCCAAATTGCATCAGCCACATCTTCTGCTTTCATAAAGCGTTCTTCAGGAAGTGTTGTACCTTCAAAACTCGAAGTGAATGTTGCTCCTGGCAATACAGCAGTAACCTTCACTCCTTTTTCTTTCATCTCTTCACGCAATACTTTTGTCATTCCGTAAAGTGCATATTTACTAATGCAATAACTTCCTCCGTCAATGTAAGGCGTTATACTTGCTGTACTACAAATAGTGAAGATATGTCCTGCTTTTCTTTCTAAAAACATTGGTATCAGTCCTCTGGTTACTGCGTAAGCACTGTAAAGGTTGGTGTTTATCATCTGTTCCAAAACACCCTCTTCTTCATTATGTACTTGCCCTGGTATATATATTCCTGTATTGTTCACCAAGGCATCTATTCGGTTCGTTTTTTCTTTAACAAAATCAACAAACTGTTTTTGCCCACTTTTTAGACTCAAATCACAAGCTGTAAAAAGCACTTTCTCGGTATCCAATGTATGTAATGGAGCGACATCACGAGCACAAGTGATTACGGTAAAATCTTCTTTGACAAATTTCTCTACCAACGCACGACCTATCCCTTTAGAACCTCCCGTTACAACTGCAAATTTCTTCATTTCGTACACTTTTGAATTCATTTATACCTTATAAGCTACTTTTATAATAAATAGCCTATTTTTGCTATACAAATTTAATAGAATTTGACTAATATTGTTAGATATGCGTTCATTAGGTAAATATTTTCTCTTTCTATTCAAGCTCACCCGTCATACGGAGCGTTTTAAAATATACGTGAGCCGTACTTTTGAAGAAGGTGTAAAGTTAGGTACAAGTTCGATTGTGATTGTTACTATTGTAGCTACATTTATTGGTGCTGTAACGTGTGTACAAACGGCTTTTAACTTAGTTAGTCCTTGGATTCCTAATTCTGTTATTGCTACGGTTGTTCGGGATATGACAATTTTAGAACTTGCTCCTACTATTTTGAGTGTAGTTTTAGCAGGAAAAGTTGGTTCTAACATAGCCGGAGAGCTTGGTGCGATGCGTATTTCTGAACAAATTGACGCTTTAGAAGTAATGGGAATTAATTCGGCTTCTTATTTAGTCTTACCAAAAATAATTGCCGCACTAATTACCTTTCCTGCCTTAGTTGTCTTGGCAGCGTTTTTAGGAATTACAGGAGGAATGATAGCAGGCGTTTGGGCAGACGTGATTACAATAGAAGATTACCGTCAAGGTTTATTGGACAGTTTCAACTCATTCACCATTACTTTTGCAATGACAAAGGCATTTGTTTTTGCCTTCCTAATCACTTCTATTTCTGCATACAAAGGTTATTACACACATGGTGGAGCTTTAGAGGTGGGACAGTCAAGCACATCGGCAGTGACAAATAGTTGTATAGCCGTTTTATGTGCTGATTTCATTTTAGCTGATATAATGTTATGATTGAGGTTAAAAACATTCAAAAAGCTTTCGGTAGTAAGGAGGTACTTAAAGGTATTGACGGAATTTTTCACGAAGGAAAATGCAACCTCATCATTGGTTCGAGTGGGACAGGTAAAAGTGTTTTACTTAAAAATATTGTTGGGCTAATTGCTCCCGACACAGGAACAGTCAAATACCACGGAAGAGATTTCCATAATAGTTCGGGGCTTGAACAAAAAGGAATCAGACAAGAAATCGGTATGCTTTTTCAAGGAAGTGCTTTATTCGATTCTCTTTCGGTGGAAGAAAATGTAATGTTTCCATTAAACATGCTTACTAAAGGAAAAACTCCTGAAGAAAAATTAGAGCGGGTCAACTTTTGCCTTGAACGTGTTGGGTTAGCTGGTGTCAATGATAAAATGCCTTCAGAAATTAGTGGTGGCATGCAAAAGCGTGTAGGTATTGCTCGTGCGATTGTTTTAAACCCTCGCTATTTATTTGTTGATGAGCCTAACTCTGGTCTTGACCCTCAAACTGCCATCACCATTGATGAGCTGATTTTGGAAATTACCAGAGAATACAATATGACGACTGTTATCGTTACACACGATATGAACTCAGTAGTGAATATTGGTGAAAACATTATCTTCCTTTACAAAGGAGAAAAACTTTGGGAAGGTGATCGAGAGAGTATTTGCAACGCAGACGTTCCTGCTTTAAATGCCTTTTTAGATAGTAGCCCTTTGATGAAAAAGTGGAGAGGGTAAGTCACTATTATACCGTTGTAGCCAATTGAAATAAACACTAAAATATACAAGTAGAATTTTAGTTTTCAGCAATGGAAACGAGTACTTAGGTAATTACTATGTGGGAATGACGTATGACTTGCCCGAAAAAATTATGAATAACCAAATTATACTTATGCATTCTGAAAGTGATGACTGTGCTAAAAAAGTGATTACTCGTTTAACTTTTGAGAACGGTATTCCAGAGCAATTCTTTTTAGAGTGTAAAAATGGATATGGTGACATTTACTCATTTGATAAAAAATGAAATTTGTAATTATTCCATATATCGCATTAGGATTTGTATTGTCAGTTATTATTGGAATTGAATACAATTTCAAAGGGGAAGAGATGATGCCGACATATTGGGGAAGTCCTTTTGTTTATAAACAAGAATCTCTTGGCAGTTCGCTTGAACGTTACTACAGTATTTCAGGATTAATTTTAAATGTCATCATCTGGAGTATTGTTCTATTCTTTATTGACCAAAGAATTAAAAGAATAAATTTGATAAAAAAGTTGGCTGTGTTCCACTAAAAAGTTGGTAAATCAAGCACGAACTTTTCGTTTTGAGTGTTTTATAAATAGAACCAACTATTTATGCTATGCTTTTCAAAAATATATTTACTCGCTTAAGTCAGTTACCAACTGATGAAAAAGAAATTCTTGTAGAGAAATTGAAGTTTCAAATTTTAGAGAACAAGAATACTTACCAATCAAAAACAGAAGAATATAAACGAGATTGCTGTCCAAAATGCGGGTCGCATCACTTTATTAAATATGGTTTTAATAAATCATTAGAACTGTTCTTAACCGATTTAAAAGTTGGACTAGTTTTCAGTTGAAAATTAGATAGAAATGATAGAAGGATTAATAGCAAATGCACGAGTTACTGCTGGAGGAAGAAAGTTTTATACTTCAGAACAAAAATCATATATTGTGTCAGAATGGGAATCATCAGGATTAACCTGTCCTGAGTTCTGTAGAAGATATGGATTTATTGCCAGTCAAATTTATAAATGGAGGAATGACGCTAAAAGAGGTGCTGTTATGGGAATTAAAAACAAGGGTGAGTTACACTCTAAAATTGAGTTAGATGTTTTAAAGAGAGAAAACGAAGAGCTAAAAAAGGCTTTAGGTGAATCTGCTTTTCACATCACTATTCTAAAAAAAAAGTTAGAACTGGACAGACTAAAAAACAAGAAGTAGAATCTTTTGCTACCGAGTTTGACACTACTTTAAATAAGATGATAGAAATACTAGGGTTACCACGTTCGACTGTTTTTTACAAAAAAAAGTCTTATCCGAAAAGGAAAAGAACTCAACGTAAAGTTGTTTCTGATAAGCTTAAAAAAGCGGTGTTAGAAATAGTTAAAAAGAAAGCTACTTACGGAGTACCACGAGTTCTAGCGATTTTAAAGCGTGATTATGGTATCTATGAAACAAAATATCTAGTTCATCGATTTATGAAAGAAGAGGGGTTGCTTATTAAAAAGAACAGAACACGAGGTAGTAATAGAGCGCATACAGGAAAGGTTTCTGTTGAAAAATCTAACACTCGTTGGGCAAGTGATATTACTTCCATAAAATGTTGGAACGGTGAGAAGTTACGAGTAGCAATTGTAATTGATTGTTGTGACCGTTCAATTATATCCTGGAAAGCAGGTGCTCACATGCAGGCTTGTGATATTGAATTGATGGTTCAAGAAGCATTGTTTAATCGATTTGGAGAGAGTTTACCTGAGAGAGATAAATTGGAACTCCTTCATGATAATGGACCTGAATACATAGAGAAAGGTTTGAGAAAACAATTAAATAAATGGGGACTAAAGGATTGTAATACCCCTACATATTCTCCACAATCAAATGGAATTTGTGAGTCGTTTAACGGCACCTTTAAAAGAGATTACGTTTATGAAAATTGCTTAGATACACCAAAAATTGTAATGGATAAATTACATGAATGGTTTGAGGATTATAATAATTATGCTCCACACTCAGCTTTAAATATGAAAACACCACAAGAATTGTATAACTTTGAAATAGCTGCTTAACTAGTCCAACTTTTTATCGGTAAGAGCAGAACAGCGTTACCAATGTAAAAAACAGACATGTAAAACCATTTTTTCGGACTCCACTGGTTCAGCTATTCATCGTTTACAGTTGAAAGATAAATGGTATGAGTACGTTGATACGATGTTTAATGGTGATTTTTATTCCACAAGAGAAATGGGGAAGAGAATAAATGTTTGTCATAAAACAGCTTTCTTTTGGCGACATAAAATACTATTTGCAATAGCTAAAAAGGCAACAAAGTTATTTGGTATTGTGGAAATTGATGATTTACATTACAGCTTTAATCAAAAAGGAAGAAAAAACTTAAGTTCCTCTAAAAAGAGAGGACGACAAAACAATAAACAAGGTGATAATTCTGAATCGGTCAAGGTATTAGCAACAGCAGATAGAGAAGGTGACCTGATTTTAGATGTTGTTAGAATTGGTCGACTAAAGGCTTCTGATGTTAAAAAATCAATTGGTGGAATCATAAATAAAGAGACAAATATTTTAACTTCAGATAAACACCCATCATTAAAGGCTTTTGCCAAGGCTTTTAGAATTCAGCACGAGACATTTTTAGCAAAATACCATTCGAGAGCTAAAATATATCATGTCAACACTATTAATGAAAAAGCTGGTAGATTAAAAACATTGGTCAATAGAGGGTTTAAAGGTGTTGCAACAAAGTATTTACACAATTATTGTAATTGGTTTACTCTAATTGAGTCTTTAAAACAAAGTTCAATTGATTTCTTTGATGAATCATTTCATAGCCATACTTCCTGGAGTGATTTTATGAAAAGAGAGGTGAATTATCAAATTTACCTAACTAATTATTCTAATTTGAAAGATTGAAAATTTATAGGCTATTTTACCAACTTTTAAATGGAACACAGCCAACAAGTCTTAATCCACTTACTATCTTCCTTTCTTTGGTCTGTATGTTTACAAATAGCAAAACACCTTACCTCCTTGATTTTCAAAGAACATAAGGTGTTTCACTACAAAAAAATCTATTTTCAATCTATTTTAATTCCTCGTGTTCTGCACCTTTAAAAATTCTAAAAACGTGTAAACAAGCAGGAAAGATAGCATCCATAGATTCTTTAGCACCACTAGTAGAGCCAGGCAACGCCATAACAACCGTCTGGTCTTTCGTACCAACTACACTTCTCGACAGCATCGAATAAGGTGTACGGTCTTGTCCATAAGCACGAATAGCTTCCTCCATCCCTGGTATGCGCTTATCCAAAATAGGTACTAACGCTTCTGGAGAAGTGTCTCGTGGCGATAAACCTGTTCCTCCCGTAAAAATAATTAAATCGTAATTTTCTTTACAAAACTGCTCCGTTTTTTCACGAACTAAATCAATCTCATCTGGAATTATTAGATACTCGCCAACTTCTACCTCGTAAGACTTCAATTTATCAACGATAACCAGACCTGCTTTATCTTGTTTTTTTCCTGCCGAAATACTATCCGAACAAACAACAACAACGGCTTTCAAATCTTTTCTAAACTTGTCTTTAAAATCCGATTTACCACCACGCTTTTTGACCAACCGTACATTATTAATTTCGATACCTTTATCGATAGGTTTGAGCATATCGTACATTGTCAAAGCAATTACCGATGCTCCATGCATCGCCTCCACCTCTACTCCCGTTTTATAAATCGTCTTTACAGTAATTAAAATCTTGATATTTAAACCCTCGATTTCATATTCTACTCCTGTAAACTCCACAGGCAACGGGTGGCAATCTGGAATAACGTCAGAGGTACGTTTGACACCAAAAAGTCCTGCCGTTTTTGCCATTTCCAATACGTCACCTTTAGGTACAGTCTTGTTATTTATCGCATCAATCGTTTCTTGCTTACTTACCGTAACCGTCGCTTCAGCTATTGCTGTTCGCAACGAGTTAGATTTGTGTGTAATATCAACCATTTCCTCTTATTTATTTTCTTTCCAAACGTAACTATCGTCTTCAAAAAGCTCTTTCCCGAATACAGGAACCTTGTTTTTGATATTTTCTACAATTTCTTCACAAGCCTCAAACGCTTGCTTTCTATGGCGTGAAGAAACGAAAACAAACAAACAAATTTCTCCTGCTTTTACCACGCCCTTGCTATGGTAAATATGCATACAAGTCAAATCTTTGTACTTAGAAAAAGCTTCTTCCCTGATTTCGTGAAAGGCTTGATTTGCCATTTCTTCATAACAAGAATACTCAATCGCCTTAACTTCTTTTCCCTCTATTTCGTCGGATCTTACCTGCCCAAGAAAAATATCGTGTGCGCCTATTATCGTTTTTGTTTGGTGTTTTGCTATCGAATTTGCTATAAACTCTGGTGCTATCGGACCTTCTACAAATACTTGTTTCATATTTTTTTTATTTAGCTATATTCCCTTTTTCTAAATCACTTTTCTCTTCTCGTAAAAGAAGATTTACCCTCCTGCAAATGGTGGTAACAGTGCTATTTCAGCGTTATTTTCAATGATTAGCTTATCAGTTGCCAAAGCTTGGTTATGTGCTAATCTGTACTTACTATTCCCCAAAGTAGGGTATTTATTTTCCAACAAATGATACAATTCGTTTACCTCAACCCCCTCATTTATCTCTAATTGTTCGTGGCTCACTCCTGTTTTGTCAGCCAACATTCCGAAGTATTTTATTTGAATTTTCATCGTTACTTAATCGTTTTAAATTCTTCTGGTGTGTTAAAATTTTGTAACTCTTCTGTTTCCTTTATTTCTAAAAAATCTATTTGATTGGTCGTTAATAGATTTTGCATTTTTAGGTCGCTTGTAACTATTCTATTTAAGATTTCTTTATACATATCTTTATGGTAAACAGCGATTAAAGGGTGTACTTTTTCTGCTGATTTAACCCAAACACTTCGCTTTGTTTTGATAGACTTTTGAATTAAATTCTTCAACAATTCTTCACTTACCAAAGGGCTATCACAACTGACCACCAAATAATAATCGGCTTGTTGCTTAGACATTACCGCCTCCAAACCTCCTAAAGCACCTCTTTCAAGGTAATTATCAGTAACAAGTACACGATTAAACTGCTCGTATGTTGCCAAGTTGGCACTTATCACCACTTTTTCACTTGTTACTTTTTCTATTTTATCAATGAGTATCTCTGTGAAATTTCGGTTATCTAGTTTTAAAAACCCTTTATCAGTTCCCATTCGTGTACTCTTCCCTCCTGCCAAAACAACACCTTGAACTGTTGGCTTTTCGTTAGGCGATATACCTAGGCATATCGTTTTATCGGTTATTTTTCGCACCAACTCTTCGTCGTGACTAACTAAAACAATTGTACAACCGTGATTTTTGTGGTAGGTTGTTAATAATTGAGCAACAGTTTGTTTCAATTCTTTATCTAAAGCCGAAAAGGGTTCGTCTAACAACAAATAATCAGCTTTCGAAAGTAAAGCACGAGCAATAGCTACACGCTGTTTTTCTCCACCTGACAATTGTTTAGGGTATTTAGTAATCGCTATATTCAGCTTTTTTATTAAGTATTCCTTAAACTCATCTCCACTAAAGCCTGAAGAAAAATCTAAATTTTCTTCTACTGATAAATGAGGAAATAAAGTGTCTTCTTGAAAAACAAAAGCAATTTTTCGTTTTTGTGGTTTGACTATTATTTTTTCATCCTTACTCCATAATTTTTCATCAACTACAAGATTGCCTTTACCAAGACTTTCCAGTCCTGCCAAAACACGTAACAAGGTAGTTTTCCCCACTCCAGATGGTCCTGTTACTCCCAAAAAAGCACCTTTTTCTACCTTTAAATCAAAGATTATATCTTGAGAACCTAACGTTTTATGGTAGTTTATATTTATCATCTATCAGTAAGTAAAGATGAATTTTTATACCAATTAACCACCAACAAAAGCCCAAAAGTGATGACCAACAATATCCCCGCATAACTGTGTGCGTTGGCGTAATTTAGACTTTCTACCTCATCAAAAATAGCAATAGAAGCCACGCGTGTTTCACCCGAAATACCTCCCCCTATCATCAATACCACCCCAAATTCGCCTATTGTATGTGCAAAAGTCATTACTAAAGCAGTCACTATTGAGGATTTGATATTGGGTAACAAAATTTTTCGGTAGGTTTGAAAGGGTGTTTTCCCCATAGTATAAGCTACTTCTTTAAGATTTTTAGGTAGGTTTTGTAAGCCCGTTTGTAAGGGCGTGATCATAAACGGAAAACTATAAATCACCGAAGCAATCACCAATCCTGTAAACGAAAAAACCAAATCCACCCCAAAGGTATTGTTTACAAAAGTACCCAACCAACCATTTGGACGATACAAAAGCAACAAATAAAATCCTAATACTGAAGGTGGTAAAACCAAAGGTAAATTGACAAATGTTTCAAAAATTGCTTTCCATTTTGTCTTACTGTAAGCCAAAAAATAAGCAATAGGCAGAGCAATTACAAACAACAAAACAGTTGTAACAAAGGCTAATTTCAAACTCAATATAATCGGTTCAAAACTCATTGTACAAATCCGTTTTGATGAAAAATAGCTTGTGCCTTTTCTGAAAACAAATAATCGTAAAACATTTTCGTTTTTTGTTCATTATTTAAACAAATAATCCCTTGAGAAAGAGGTAAGGCTGTTTTTACAATTTCTAAACTCCCTTTTAACTGTGAGTGATTTTTGATAGACGGATAAGAAGTATAAGCCCAATCAACCGATTGAGTCAAAATATAATGGTTGACTTGTGCCACGCTTTCTCCTATAATTTGCTCCAAATTTTTATTCAGTTTTCTTACTTCTTTTTCTGCTAATTTACCAAAAGGTGCAATTTTCGCATTCGCTAAAGCAATTGTTTGAGGTGTTTTTTTTGATTGTTTCCAAAGTGCTAATTGACTTTTTGTCAATACAGTTACTTTATTAGATATTCCCAGTTTACTCTTAACCTTAACACCAAATAAGGTGTCTGCCGAAATAAAAATATCATAAGGTGCTTTTTGAATAATCTGTGTCGTTAACCGTCCCGACGAACCTTGAATTAACTCAATACGCTCTCCTGTTTCTTTTTGGTATTCTTTAGCTACCTCACTTAACGAGGTATAACTACTTGCACAAACAGCTACTCTCGTATTGTTTTTGGGTGCTTGACAAGCAAACAGAAACAGTAAGCCTAGAAAACTGTATTTCATTTTGGTATTGGCTTTATTCATCATATCAAATGTTAAATAGCCCTGTTTCAGTTTTAATAAACGCATCCAACTTGAGCTGAAGGTTTCGGTACTCTTTAATAAGAGCTAGTCCTTTTTCAGTTACAATCGTTCCACCGCCACCTTTTCCTCCTACCACTCGTTTCACCACAGGCTCTACTGACGCTGCATTGATAGAATCAATCAATTTCCACGCTTTTTTGTAAGAAATAGCCACTTCTTTAGACGCACGTGTAATCGAACCGTATTTAATAATCGCTTCTAACAAACGGACACGTCCTTCCCCAAGAAAAGATTCCCCTTGCTGATTGACCCAAACACGTGCTTTTACTTCTATCATCCAATGATTATTTAGAGGTCGCAATATCCGAAAAGACACAACGCTTTTTACTGATTTATATCATATTTACACAGCTATTTTATCAGACAAAAATCAGTTTTTATGTACTATTTTGCATAAAATTGAAAAACAACAAGCAATGATTAGCGTAGAGGAAGCCAAAAAACTGATTGAAAGCACTATTTCTTTAACACAAAAGACAACTACAATTAGTCTGTCTGCTGGTTTGGGCTACACTTTAGCTGAATCTGTTTATGCCGAAATAAACCTTCCTCCATTTAGACAATCTGCAATGGATGGTTATGCAATCAACTCCAATGACTTAGTACAAACTAATAAATTAGCTCTACAAGACACCATACAAGCAGGTGATTTAAGTATTCCTTTATTAGAGGATAAAAAAACCTTACGCATATTTACTGGTGCTCCTGTCCCTGACAATGCCAACGCGGTTATTATGCAAGAAAAAACGGTTGCTTCTTCATCGGTTATTGAAATAAATGATGACAATATCAAACCGTTAAAAAACATTCGTGAGATTGGTGAACAAATAAAAAAAGGAGACTTAGCAATCCCTGCTGGCACTACACTGACACCCGAAATTATCGGTTTTGCAACCTCTTTAGGACAAACAGAAGTTACCGTTTATCAAAAGCCACAGATTGCACTCGTGGTTACAGGAAATGAGTTGGTAGATGCAGGAAACGCTTTAAATTTTGGACAAATTTATGAAAGCAATTCCATTACATTAAAGGGGGCGATGACTAAAACGGGCTATGCTCTCCACGAAATCATACGCTTAAAAGACGATTTTGAAGCGACAAAAAGACAAATCGACCAAGCAACAAAAGAAAATGACGTACTGGTTTTGAGTGGCGGTATTTCTGTTGGTGATTATGATTTTGTAGGAAAAAGCCTCAATGAACTTCACGCCGAACAAGTCTTTTATAAAATCAAACAAAAACCTGGTAAGCCAATGTATTTTGGAATACTAAACGGCTGTTACGTATTTGCTCTACCAGGCAATCCCGCCGCCGCATTGACTTGTTACTACGAATATGTTTTGCCCGCAATCGACCAATTAACAGGAAAACAAAACAAGGGGTTACAATCTGTACACCTTCCTTTAACAAACGATTTTGTTAATAAAAATGACCGTGCATTGTTTTTGAAAGCAAAAGTAACACCAAACGGCGTCGAGATTGTAAATGCTCAAGCCTCTTCTATGCTCGTTTCTTTTATCGAAGCAAATGCATTCGTTTATCTACCTGCAACAACAGGAGACGTTCAACAAGGAGAAATCGTAGAAGTTCATTTATTGTAATTTATTAAAAAAAAAATGATAACTCAACGCTACCGTTATACCCAAACAAACACAACGAATAAAACACTATGACAACTACATTAATAGATAATTTCGGACGCAAACACAACTACCTGCGTTTGTCTTTGACAGATAAATGTAACTTACGTTGTTTTTACTGTATGCCTGAAAATATAGCATTCTCTCCCTCCCATCAATTAATGTCCTCGGAAGAAATTGAGGTTATCACAACGAAATTTGTTGCTTTAGGTATTACTAAAATACGCTTAACAGGTGGAGAACCTTTAGCAAGAAAAGATTTCGGAACGATATTGAACAACCTAAGTAAACTTCCCGTGTCTTTACATTTGTCAACAAATGCTGTTTTATTACACAAATACAAAACCGAATTACTCCACTCTCCTATTGAAGAGTTAAATATCAGTTTAGACAGTCTCAAACCAGCTAAATTTGAAGAAATCACACGTAGAAATGACTACCAACAAGTAATAGAGAATATTCATTGGGCGATTCAAGCAAATTTTAAAGTCAAAATAAATATCGTTTTGATGCGAGGGGTCAATGATGATGAAATTCTTGATTTTGTTTCTTTTGCTAAAGAAAATAATGTAGCCGTTCGTTTTATCGAGTTTATGCCTTTCGGAGGAAACAGTTGGTCGATAGATAAACGTGTACCTCACGACGAAGTGACAGCAGTTATTGAAAATAAATTTGGCAACGAATTAACTGAAATAACGACACAAAACCACGCCACGAGTAGCGAATTTACTTTTAAAGAAGGTAAAGGTTCTATCGGTTTGATAAGTACGATTTCAAAACCATTTTGTGGCGACTGTAACCGTGTACGTTTAACCGCAGATGGAAAAATGAAAAATTGCCTTTTCTCAAAAAATGAAGTCAACTTACTAAAAGCTATTCGTAACCAACAAGACATTACTCCTCTTATAATAGGTGATATCAAAAACAAAAAAGAAGAGCGAGGTGGAGACAAAAACACCAACGATTTTTTTATTCAAGCAGATAAAGAAAATAACCGTAGTATGGTGAAAATAGGTGGTTAACCTTTTCATTTTTTACTCAAACAAACTCCTTTTTCATTTTTTAGTGACCTAAATCACAAAACAACACTGTGTGACCCAAGTCACAAAACTGATTTTTGTCAGATTTGATTTTTCATTACTCCGCTAACCCTTTACAATACACGCTAAAGGCTGTTTTAAGGCTTATTTGGATTTTTTACAAATAGTCATAATATGACTTTCATTAGGTTAAAAAATCTGCTGTTTCTCTAATTTTAAGGCATAAAAATAACTGTAATTAAAACACCTATTCTATGCCTATCAAAAGTTTCATCGCATTTCCAGCAATCGAAAAAAAAGAAGAAATGATTGTAGCCCTTTCAAAAATGGAAGCCTGTGAAGTTGTCCCTGCTGCAAACGAAGAGGTTGTCATTTTGGTAACTGATACAGCAAGTGACGAAGAGGAAAAAGAACTTATCCATAAAATAAATGACTTACCAAGTGTTGACCAAATTTCGATGGTCTCAGGGTACGAAGCAAAATAAGGCTTACAGCCTATATATATAAAGTAATAAAATATAAATACTCATAATATGACAAACACAATAACCGACAGAAGGAGTTTCTTGAAAAAGATGGCTATTCTTTCAGCTATGACTGCAGCAGCAACGATGTTCCCAGGAATTGTCTTTGCAAAAGAACAAGAGGCAAATGCTCCTGAAGGATTGAATTGGAAAAAAGCTCCTTGTCGTTTTTGCGGAGTTGGATGTGGCGTTCTTATTGGATTAAAAGATGGAAAGGCTATCGCCGTAAAGGGTGACCCAAGGTCTTCGGTCAATAAAGGACTTTGTTGTGTCAAAGGATACCATTCGGTACTTGCTATTTACGGAAAAGACCGTTTGACTGTACCATTGGTCAGAAAAAACGGGAAAATGGTTGAAACAACGATGAAAGAAGCGTTGGATTTAATTGCCTCTAAAATGCAAGAAACTATCAAAGACCACGGTAAAGACAGTGTTTCTATGTATGGTTCTGGTCAATGGACAATTCCTGATGGCTATGCAGCTTCTAAATTTATGAAGGGCTGTATCGGAACAAATAACTTAGAAGCAAATGCTCGTATCTGTATGGCGAGTGCAGTAACTGGTTTTTTAACTACTTTCGGTATTGATGAACCAATGGGTTGCTATGAAGATATCGACCACGCTGATGTATTTATTCTTTGGGGAAATAATATGGCAGAAATGCATCCTGTTTTGTTCTCTCGTCTTTTAGACCAGCGTCTTAAACGTGGAGCTAAAATAATTGATTTTTCAACAAGGACGACTCGTACGAGTATGGCTGCTGACAAATCAATTATATTTAAACCCAACACCGATTTGGCTGTTGCCAATGCCATCTGTTATGAAATCATTAAAAATGGTTGGGTAAATACGGAGTTTGTAAAAAATCACGTCAATTTCAATAAAGGATTGACAAAAATGGGTTACGGAACAGAAGACCATTACAAATTTAAGGACAAAGCGACTCCTATTGATATGGAGCAATACAAAGAGTTCTTAAAAGATTACACCCCTGATAAAGTAGAGAAGATTTCTGGCGTTTCGGCAAAAGACATTATCTTGATGGCAAATATTTATGGTAATCCAAATAAAAAAGTAATGTCTTTCTGGTGTATGGGAATGAACCAACACGTAAGAGGTACTTGGATAAATAACTTGGTTTACAATATTCACTTATTAACAGGGAAAATTTCTGAGCCAGGGAACTCTCCGTTCTCTTTAACTGGTCAGCCAAGTGCTTGTGGTACGGTTAGAGAAGTCGGTACTTTGACTCATAAACTACCTCACGGCGTGGTAATGAATAAACACCACCGTGAACACGCTGCCAAAATATGGGGGATCTCTCCAGATAAAATACCTTCTAAACCAACTTACCACGCGGTAGAAATGTTCCGTGCGTTGGATAGAGGTGATATCAAGTTTATGTGGATACAAGTAACCAACCCTATGGTTACGATGCCTAACTTAAACCGTTATAGAGAAGGTTGTAAAAAGGACGATAGATTCATTGTTGTTTCTGATATCTACCCTACTCCTACAACAGATGTAGCAGATGTTATTTTACCAACAGCAATGTGGATTGAACGTGAAGGTCTTTATGGTAATTCGGAAAGAAGAACACAGTATTTCCCTAAAATGTTAGATGCTCCAGGAGAAGCTAATGCTGATTCGTGGCAAATTATTGAAGTGGCAAAAAGAATGGGTTACGGTAAAATGTTCCCTTGGCCAGAAGAAACACACGCTGCCGAATTATACAACGAGTACACACTACACCAAAAAGGAATGAAGCACGGAATGGCTCCTTTGGAAGTACTGAAAAAACAACCTGGTGCGATGTGGCCTTATGTAAATGGTAAATCTACTAAGTGGAGATTTAATCCTAAATATGACCCCGCTTGTGACCCAAAAAGAGGTCAATTTGATTTCTACGGTAAAAAAGATGGTAAGGCAGTTATTTGGCAACGTCCTTACGAGCCTTCTGCTGAAGAGCCAGATGCTGAATACAACTTTACTTTATGTACAGGCCGTGTAATCGAACACTGGCATACAGGCTCAATGACACGTAGAATTGATGTTTTACACCAAGCTGTACCACATAGTTATGTAGAGCTAAACCCTAAAGATGCCAAAAAGATGGGGATTAAAGATGGTGATAAAGTGAAAATCATTTCTCGTCGTGGAGATATCGTGATGCCAGCATCTGTCAACGGACGTGGGACTCCTGAACCAAATCAAATCTTCGTTCCTTTCTTTGATGAAAAGTACTTGATTAACGATTTGACTTTAGATGCCTTCTGTCCTATTTCTAAACAACCTGACTACAAGAAATGTGCAGTCAAAATTGAAAAAGTTTAAACGCGCAGAAGATGAATAAATTTGTCATAATCGCAATTTCAATCATTCTTATGATAGCTACCATTATCATTATAGATAAAGGTATTAATGCCTCTAAAACGAGTGCTATTATCGTAAAGAATGAAAATTTAGATACCCGTCCTGTAACGTCTGAAAAAGATGTTTACAGGTTATCCAAAGCACATACTCCTTTTGATAGTATGCCTTCTTCTCTTAAAAATAATAAGGAAGAATACTACAAAAGACGTGCTTACCATGGTGCGCCACCAAGAATCCCTCATGCCTTAAATACAAAAAAAGGAATTGGGTCTGGTGACTGTTTGAAATGCCACGAACACGGTGGATATGCCGCTAAATTTGAAGCATACGCACCTGTCACTCCGCATCCTGACTTCTTAAATTGCCGTCAATGTCACGTACCAATTTTAACAGAGAAATCTTTCACAAAAGGTTCAAGTTTCGTAGGAAGAAAGCACCCAACACTTCAAAACAGAGCGTTGGTATCAAGTCCACCAACCATTCCTCACGATTTACAAAACAGAACAGATTGTTTATCGTGCCATGGAGGAGCTGGAGGTATGTCATCTATCCGAGTTTCGCACCCTTATAGAGCGAACTGTGTACAATGTCACACACCAAACAAAGCAAGAGAAGAAAAAATTAGTGAATCATGGACAAGATAAGCCTTATGAAAACAATTACACAAACAATTTTATCTCTCTTTCTAATCATCGGATTTATTAGTTGTTCGCACCATGAAGAGGAACACGAATCGCACGGACACGAAGGGAATTTTCAAAAAATTCAACGTTTGTCTAACCACGATTCTATCAAAATCAATGCTTCGGTAGCTCATCATTTAGCCATGTTGAAAACAGTTCCTGTAGATACTAACTTTGTTGGAAAAGTATTTAGTATTCCTGAAAGAAAGAGCCATATCAAATCTTTCAATTGTACAGAATGTCATTCTAAACCATTGACAGAAATGCAAAAAATGAATCCTAAATACAAATCTTCACATTGGAATATTGAGCTCAAACACGCCAATTCTCATGCTATGGAATGTGTCACTTGTCATACTGCCAATAATATGGATGAGCTTCATTCGTTGACAGGAAAAACAATTTCATTTGACCAAAGTTACCAAGTATGTGCACAATGTCACTCGCAACAATTTAACGATTGGAAAGGTGGTGCTCATGGTAAACGTTTGGGAGGATGGGCTGAACCTGTTGTTAAAAATGGTTGTGTCAATTGCCACAACCCACACCGTCCTGGTTTTGGAAAACTTATGCCAAAATCACTTAATACAAAGGTTACAGAACAACGAAGAGGATACTAACTAATCGTAAATAATAGTTTATAACAAAACATTTACGACCCACGACTTAAATTCAAAAAAATGAATAACGACACAAACAATTCACACGGATGCGATACGCATAGTTGTGGATGTGATCACAATAAAGAAACAAAGTTAGATGGATTTGCTCAAAAATTAGAGCAACCCACTGACCGTCGTTCAGCTATAAAAGGGCTTACGGCAGGTTTACTTGCAGGATTGGGATTAGCTCAATCAGCTTGCTCACCGCTAAAAAGTGATGAAAGTAAAGAACAATCAGAACTTGAATGGGAAGAATACTTCAAAGGAAATTACCAAGTAATGACTGACGAAGAACAAGCTGACACCGTAAAACGTCTGACTCGTTTACACGAAATAGATACTGGTGATCACATTAACATTTCTTCAAAAGGACCTTTAGACAATGTACTTTACGGTTACGCCTTCAACATTTCGAAATGTCAAGGTTATATGGATTGTGTCAAGGCTTGTCAAGAGGAGAACAATCACGACAGAGAGTCTGAAATGCAATACATTCGTATTCACGAGATGACCAAAGGTGACTTTAACTTCGAGATGGCTGATGATAATTTCTACCATCAAGTACCTGCCGAAGGACATTTCTACTTAGGGACACAATGTTTTCATTGCGAAAACCCTCCTTGTGTAGAGGTTTGCCCAACAAAAGCAACTTGGAAAGAAAAAGACGGAATTGTAGTTGTTGATTACGATTGGTGTATCGGTTGTCGTTACTGTATGGCAGCTTGCCCGTACGATGGACGTCGATTTAACTGGTCTGAGCCAAAAGTTCCTGAAAACGAAATCAACAAAAACCAACATTACTTGGGTAACCGATTAAGAAAAAAAGGTGTTGTTGAAAAATGTACATTCTGTGTGCAGCGTACAAGAGAAGGACAAAACACAGCTTGTGTAGAGGCCTGCCCTACTGGTGCACGTGTTTTTGGTAATTTACTTGACCCAAAAAGTGAAATCAGGTATGTACTCGAAAACAAAAAAGTATTTAGGTTAAAAGAAGATTTAGGTACAGAGCCTAAGTTTTGGTATTTCATGGATTAATCATCTTATAATATGGAACAGATAAAATTATTTATAGAAATGATAAGAGGAGGCTTCAAAGAAGTTACCTCTGGTGGTAAAGTTTACCACATTTGGATGGCATTCCTTACCTTCGTTATGTTGTGGGGGGCTTATTGCTACTACCAACAAATCGACCAAGGTTTGGCAATAACAGGTATGTCTGACCGAGTAAGTTGGGGGTTATATATCTCAAACTTCACCTTCTTAGTTGGTGTAGCGGCAGCTGCGGTAATGTTGGTTTTGCCAACTTACATTTTGAAAGATGTTGATTTCAAAAGTGCTGTCCTTATCGGTGAGGGAATGGCTGTATCAGCACTTATTATGTGTATTGCTTTTGTTGTAGTTGATGTCGGTGGACCTGGTGTCTTATGGCACATGATGCCTGGGTTAGGAGAGTTTAACTTCCCTAATTCTATGCTTGCGTGGGATATGATTGTATTAAATATCTATTTAATCATCAACCTGACCGTACCGATGTATATTTTATTTAGACACTTTCAGGGCAAAGAAGCGAAGAAAAGCGTTTATTTACCAGGTGTTTTTATCTCAATATTCTGGGCGGTTGCTCTTCACATGGTTACAGCGTTTTTGTACCAAGGTTTACAAGCTCGTCCGTTTTGGAACACCGCTTTATTAGGGCCAAGATTTTTGGCTTCAGCTTTTGCAGGTGGACCAGCGTTGATTATCATTGCTTTATCTATCATCAACAAATTCACTGATTACAAAATAGAAAAGGCTACTTTTAGAAAAATTGCTTTAGTGGTTACTGTAGCTGCACAAGCCAACTTAATTATGTTAGGTTCTGAGCTATTTAAAGAGTTTTACTCTCCTACGCATCACAGTATTAGTGCACAATATTTATTCTTCGGTTTAGATGGTCACAATGCTCTTGTACCTTGGATATGGACGTCAATTGTATTGAATTTAATAGCTACAGGTATGTTAACAATCAATAAATTGAGAAACAACAGTTACGTACTTTACACTGCTTGTGCAATGCTTTTCGCTGCCATTTGGGTAGATAAAGGTTTCGGTCTAATTGTCCCAGGTTTCATACCCGGACAATGGGGGAAAATCGTTGAGTACACACCTACTTTCATTGAAATTGGAGTTACTTTAGGTATTTGGGCTATCGGTTTCTTTATTTTCACCATCCTAACCAAAGCTACAATCGCTATCGAGTTGGGTAACTTGAAAGCAAAGAAAAAATAAAACCAATACAAAAAAGCACCTGCTAGTTTATACAAATTAGCAGGTGCTTTTTTTGTGATTGCTGAATTCAAGTTATAAGTTCCCTACATAAGACATTGTGCATTTCCGTTTGATTTGTAATCTAACACCCGTTAATATACCTATCGCAAGCCCTTACAATAGGTTTGACACCAATACATCTCTCTAGGTCTACAAAAACAAACCAAAGAGATAATTCACCTATAATTTATAAATAGGGTACGAAGAATCATTTAAAATGGTTCTTCTCAGACCTAAGAAAGGCAACTGATATATTCAGGTAAAAGCTTATTCTCTTTTTTTACTACTCATAATTTTTAAGACTACTCTGAAAAAGCTACTTTTACAGAATGAAAAATAGACTAAAAACATTACTTCAGTTCTCTATCTACTGGTTACTCTTTTTTATTGTCGGTAAAATTATATTTACTATTTTTAATTTCTCTAAAACGGAAGATTTTTCTTTCCTTTCGTTTTTACAGAGTCTTTTGTGGGGATTAAAACTTGATTTTTCATTTTTAGGCTACCTTTTGGTTATTCCTTTCTTACTCTTTATTATCGATAGTTTAGTTCCTAATCGAATCTTTAAAGTCATATTCAAAGGTTATTCCTATTTACTTATCACTATTTTTTCGCTCATCATTATCACAGACGCCGTTCTCTACCAACATTGGGGGATAAAACTAGATATCGAACCTTTCAAATACCTTAGTAACCCGTCATTAGTCACTGGAAACCTTTCATTTTCGAGTTTGTTTTTTCAATTTTCTATCTATTTTATTTTTCTATTTATTGCTATTTGGGGGTTTAATAAAATAGTGATTTCCTATAAGACATCTTATTCAAGCAACATTCCGTCTTTTTTAGTGTTACTATTTTTGGCAGGAAACCTTATTTGGCCAATCCGTGGTGGTTTTGATACCAAACCCAAACTACAACTAGGCATTCCAATACAAATCAGCACCGTCTTTTTTCATTCAAATATATTCTACAACCACATCGCTTACAACGTTCCGTGGTACATCGGGCAATCTTTAGTCCATTACGACAGAAAAACCACTGCCTTCGATTTGTTTGACACAGAACTGACTGCTACAAAATTCAAAGAAATAGAAACAACTAGTTTAAAAAAAGACTCAACCAATTTACTGAATACTACTCGTCCCAATATCGTTTTAATTATACTAGAGAGTTTTACAGCCAACATCATAGCTCCTTTGGGTGGTAAAAAAGGTGTTTCTCCTCATTTCACTCGTTTAGCGAAAGAAGGTATTCTTTTCACTAACTGTTATGCTTCAGGAACACATTCGGATCAAGGAATGGGGGCTATTTATTCAGGTATGCCTTCATTACCAAAAACTTCGGTTGTTGAAGTTCCTAACAAAATGGGACACCTCAACTATTTCACGCAAGCCTTAAAAAAAGAAGGTTATTCAACACAAATGAATTACGGTGGAGATTTGAATTTTGGTAATTTCAGCCTGTTATTTAGTGAGGCAGGAATTGAGAAAACCGTAGGTAAAAACGATTTCCCTAGCGAACAATTACTTTCTAAATGGGGAATCCCTGACGAATTTACCTTACAAGCACTATTTAACGAAACGCAATCGACAAAACAGCCTTTTTACCAAGCACTCTTCACGTTGAGTAGCCACTCTCCTTTTGACGTACCGATGCAACCTGTTTTCGAAATCAATAACGACGATGATAACTTCTACAACTCTGTTTATTACACAGATAGAGAAATTGGTAAATTCATCGCTCAATTGAAAGCTACCGCCGTTTGGGACAACACCTTAGTTATTTTAATTGCTGATCATGGCGTTGATTACGGGAGTAAAAAGCCTCGTCATCATCCTGAAAAATTCAAAATACCAATGCTTTGGCTCGGTGGTGCTCTAAACCAAAAAGGAATTGAAATTTCACAAACATGTAGTCAGACCGATATTTCAGAAACCTTACTTAACCAATTACAAATCAAACACCCTAAAAACAAATACAGTAAAGATATTCTCCAATCAAAAGGTTATGCTTTCTACAGTTACAACAATGGATTTGGTTTTGTTACTGACAGTTCAGCAACTTGTTATGACCTTAATGCGAATCAATTTGTACTAATAGAAAATAGCATTGACACACTTACTGGCTCATATTACATGCAACAATGGGCTAATGATTTCAACGAGCTAGGAGGTATGAAATAGCATTATACACTTGCTTTTTTCAATTTTTAAATCTATATTGAGCGAAATATAGAATTTCATCTAAAAAAAGACGGTAAAACGTCGTTTAAATAATAATATGGGAAGACCGCCTACACGACCTATCAAGTTGAAGAATGGATTTTACATCGAGGTTAGAAACAAAGGTTCTAATTCAGGTACAAAAATCAGACGAGAGACGAGAGAATTGATGGACAGAGCTGTTAATGACTACAAAAGAAGAAAGGATGTTATCATCTTAGGCGAAGTGGTTAATGGTAAATTCATTGATGATGTCATCAAACTCAAAAAGGAAGAACAAGACAAGTAACAAAAAAGGCTGTTTCAATCATTTGAAACAGCCTTTTTTGTTACTTCAAACGAAGCATTTTTTAGATTTTCCTCAGCACCTATACACTTTCCATTTCATCTATTTTCATCGCTACTTCTTCCCAGTTATCTTGATAGGTCGCTAACAATTTATTTGTCTTGTTTAACTTATCCGTATGCTCTTTTAAAACACTCGGGTCGCTATAAACAGATGGTTTAGCTAATTCCTCTTCTACTTTAGACTTATTAGTTTCTTCTGTGCCAATTCTTTTTTCTACTTTATCTAACTCTTGCTTCAGTTTGTTAAGCTGGTGCTGAAATTGCTTTTCTTCACTTGGCTCCCTCACCTTTTTCTCCTTCTTTTTCTTTTCTTTTTTAGGTGACTGCCCTCCTGCTACGGGAGTATTGTTCTTTTTGTACCAATCCTCAAATTCTGCATAAGTACCTGGGTATTCTTTTACTTTCTTATCCTCTATGTACCAAATCTTATTAGCCACACTGTGTAAAAATTTTCTATTATGAGAAATCACTAAAAACGTTCCATCATAATTTTGTAAAGCCCCAATCAATGTGTCCACAGACTTCATATCCAAGTGATTGGTAGGTTCATCTAGCAATAAAAAATTCGCTTCCGATATTAATGTTTTCGCTAAAGCTACACGAGAACGCTCTCCACCCGAAAGTACTTTTATCTTCTTAAAAATATCATCTCCCCTAAACAAGAAAGACCCTAAAACATTACGCAATTCCATCTCTGTATTATCAGTTCCTTCGGACGCTAACTCCTCAATAACCTCATTATTGATGTTTAAAGATTCTAATTGGTGCTGAGCAAAAATGGTTTTTTCGACATTATGTCCTTCCAGTTTCTCTCCTTCGTAAGTCTCTTCATCAGAAATAATATTTAGTAAGGTCGTTTTCCCTTTACCATTCGCTCCAATCAACGCAATTTTATCTCCTCTTAATATCGTTGCTTCTGCATTTTCAAAAATCTCAATATCCCCATACCCTTTAGAGAAATCCTTCAACTCCAATACTACTTTCCCACTCGGTGTCGCTGGTCTAAAACGGATGTTAATATTTGACAAATCTTCTTCAGGAGCCTCTAGACGTACCTGACGTTCCAATGCTTTAACTCTCGACTGTACCTGTTTTGCCTTTGATGCTTTCGCTTTAAACCGAGCAATAAATTCTTCGGTTTCTTTTATCTTCTTTTGTTGATTTTTAAACGAGGCTTCTTGGATTTCTTTTCTTAATTCTTTTTGACTCAAATAGTTATCATAATCACCAGGGTATAGGTGCACGTCAGCAAATGATATTTCCGCAATTGTCGTGACACAATTATTCAAAAACTCTTGATCATGGGACACTAAAATAACGGCTCCGTCGTAAGACTGAACATATTTCTCTAGCCATTCGATAGAAGGCAAATCCAAGTGATTGGTAGGCTCATCTAACATCAGTAAACTTGGTTTAGCTAATAATATTTTTGCCAACATTACACGCATACGCCACCCTCCAGAAAATTCTTTTAAAGGCATTTGTAACTGTTCAGTTGTAAAGCCCAACCCTTCCAAAATTTCTTCTCCCTTTATCTGTAACCCATAACCACCTAAAGCCTCAAACTGCTCCTGTTTTTTGGTCAACCTTTCTACTAAATTATCTGTGTACTCTGTTTCGAGTTTATGCAAAATCTCATTGATTTCTTGCATAATCTTATTTTCCTCTTCAAAAGCTTCTAAAACAACTTCTAAAATCACTTTTTCACTATCGTAAGACAATAAATCTTGGTTTAAGAAACCAATTTTGCAGTCCTTACTTTTCGAAATATCTCCTTCATCAGCCAAGTATTCGCCATTGATTATACGTAGTAATGTCGATTTCCCTGCTCCATTTGCACCAATCAAACCTATTTTATCTTTGGGTTTGATGTGCCAAGACATGGTATCATACAATGCACGGTCACCTAAAAAGTAAGAAAGTTTATTTATCGAAATCATAGCTCACTGAATTAAGTTGCAAAAATACGGAGATTTTGGAGGAGTATTTAAATACTCCTCACCTTTTTGTGTTAGTTTCTTATTTATTTGTAGTTTGGTCAACTATTTGATTGTATTAATTCAAGTCACTAATAAAACAACTATATGAAACAGCTTATTCTACTTTCTTTTCTACTTATATCTGTTTTTGGTTTTGCTCAAACAGCAAACCAAAAACAGGCACACAAACTTGCTAAAGAGGGCATCGCTCTTTTTGAAAAAGGCGAATACGATAAATCTATTCGTTTATTTGAAAAAGCAGAAAAATTAGAACCTGAAAATTACCAATACCGCTATGAAATTGGTTATGCTTATTTATTAAAAAAAGAATACAAAAAAGCAATCGTTGCTTTTGAAAAGGTAGTGAAGTTTCAAAACATCACCGCTCAATGCTTCCAAATGTTAGGTAATACATACGACATGGGGGGTGATTCAAAAAAAGCAAACAAAGCCTATTTAAGAGGACTTAAAAAATTCCCAAACGCAGGTCGTTTATTTCTTGAGCTCGGTAACGTACAATTAAGAACCAATGCGAACAATGCTATACGCTATTATGAGAGGGGCGTTACTGTTGACCCTACATACTCTTCCAACTATTACCGTTTGACAAAAGTTTTTTTAGAACATACAGAGAATGAAGTATGGGGAATGATTTACGGTGAGATTTTCATGAACATCGAAAGAGACACCAAAAGAACAGCCGAAATAAGTAAATTACTTTACGACACGTACAAAAGTGAAATCACTTTTAAATCAAAAAAGAAAATGACAGTCAGTTTCTGTAAAGATGGAAATATCATCATGACCGAAGATGGCAAAATCACACTTCCTTTTGGTTTACTCGTTTACGAAAAAACATTAACTCTTGCTTTAATAGGCACTAAAACAATTAACTTAAGTTCATTAAACACGACAAGAAACAACTTCACCGACATCTATTTCAAGAATGGAGACGATAAAAAACACCCTAATTTAATTTTTGAATGGCAAAAAGAATTAGCTAACCACGGCTTCATTGAAGCCTACAATTATTGGTTACTTATGAAAGGAAACCCTACGGAATTTAATCAATGGGTACAAAACAACAAGAGTCAGTATGAAAAGTTTTCTAAATGGTTTCAAGAAAACCCTTTAAAAATCACTTCTGAAAATAAATTTGTTCGAAACGAATAAAGCCGAAGCTCTATCCTTTTGATTTATAAAGAGATAAAAAATATTTCTGAAAACTCACTGTATTTTAATCTTATTAGTCTTTGAATTACCTATTTATTTTCTACCTTTGCACTCCCAACAAAAAGATGTTGGAATAGAGAGCTGGCAGAGTGGTCGAATGCACTGGTCTTGAAAACCAGCGTACCGCAAGGTACCGGGGGTTCGAATCCCTCGCTCTCTGCAATAATGCAGAGTTACAATACTCTCGGGGTGTAGCGTAGCCCGGTCATCGCGCCTCGTTTGGGACGAGGAGGTCGCAGGTTCGAATCCTGCCACCCCGACCAGGTTGGTTTTAATTAACCAAGCAAAAATAAGGATGGTCTGCTAGCTCAACTGGATAGAGCAACTCCCTTCTAAGGAGTAGGTTTCAGGTTCGAGTCCTGAGCGGATCACGATTATTATTAAAGCCTCTTTAATTCATTTTAAAGAGGCTTTTTATTTGTCCCTTTTATTCTATCTACCGACTCCCTCCTATCCAACTTTCCTGTTTTGGTGTAAACCAATTCATCTAAATAAAAAATCTGCTTAGGTGAATGGTAGCGAGGTAATTTAACAGCCACCTTTTTCAATACATCAAAGTCTAACTTCTGTCCTTCTAAACACAGACAAACTTGCTCTCCTAAAACCTCATCTTTTTGAGCAAATACAAAGAACGCTTTTCGTACACCCAACTCACCAAACACATCTGTAATTGTTCGTTCTACTTCCTCTATTTGCACTTTTACACCTCCTGTATTAATCACAAAATCAGCACGACCTTTCCATACAAACGAAGTTTCTGAAATCAACTCCACTACATCATTGGTTACTAAAGGATTTTCAATAGCCATAGGTGCATTTATTTGTAAACAATTTCTTTCATCCGTAGAAAACTTCACTCCTGGTAATGCCTGATAAACCTGTTCGCCATCACTGACACTACGCAAAGCGATATGAGAAACCGTTTCTGTCATCCCATACGTTTGGTAAATAGCATTTGGCAAACCTACAAGTTGCTTTTCTAGAGAAAGGTTCAAAGGCGCTCCTCCTATTATACAGTTTTTTGTTTGATGAAAAAATTTCTTAGAAATGGGGTTTTCTATAATCTCAGTTACCTGTAAAGGTACTAACGCAATAAAATCATAAGCTTGTTGTTCTATTAAAAATGGATTAGAGCAGGCATCTATAACCGTTGTTTTCAATTCTAATTCCAAACAACGAACCAACATCATTTTCCCTGCGATATACTCAGCAGACAAACATACTAAGGCACGATCTCCTTTATTTAAACCAAGAAACTCACCTGTTTTATGAGCAGACAATAACATTTGCTCTCTTGTTATCTTTATTTCTTTAGGCTTACCAGTTGAGCCCGACGTAAATACAATAAACTCCTTCTGCCCATTTAGCCACGCTTGAATGAATAAAAAAACAGCTCGCTCATTTTGTGTCTTAGCTACATAATCTCCTTTTTGAATAAAAGAAAGCTTATGTTTCGTACCATTTATCAATATATCATCCATCCTTTTTCTATCTTACTGCAAGATGAAGAAAATAATGAATGATAAAAAAGAATTGATTTAATGAATTTTCAAATAGCCTTCTCCACAATTTAGTGAATACGCTTTTTTTGGCAAAACATTCCGTGCCAACAACCGACCTACAAACCGTCCGTTTTGTTGTTTGATTACCTGAACAGAAAAGCCCCATTTACTTTTCAAGAAATCTCCTAAATATATCCTTGTGTTTTTGGTATCTAAATATCCTGTGAATTCCATAAGTTTTACCTTTAGTTATTCTCAAGACAATCTATTCTTCTACCACCCTTACTCTATCCCTCAGTTATTCATAATACCTCAACACCCCTTTATCCATAGGTGTCCAAAAGGCAGTTTTTAACCCTGCACTTTTCATCGCCATATTTGCCCACGTATTGCACGTTTTAAATAATGAATAGCTTCCTTTTGCCTCATAAAACTCATCATTAGCACCATAACTATGACCTTCTAACAAAATCACTTGATTACTTTCCACTTGAAAGGACGCTTTGATATAAGTTTTCAATTTATCTAATTGTTCTTGACAAACAGGTATTTTAATCCAATGTACTTCGGGTTCGTGGTATTTGGTCACGTGCATCAACGTAGAGCTTTTAAGAAACATCGCTCTAACTGCCACTTTTGTAGTCAAATCTGCCCAAGTCGGTGTATTGATATAAAACCCTCTGTCTCCCCAACCAATACTCACGTATTTATCCGATGCTTTTAATTTAATTCCTTCAACAAAATTTTGTTTGAGTTCTTTTTTAGGCATTACAATATCTAAATGTACACCATTTGTATTCAAGTAAATAAATTTGGTTTTCTCACACGTTGTTTGTTTTGTATTTACAGGAATACGCGTAAACACATACGCTACTACAGCATACAAAGCCAAGAGAACCAATATTCCCAATAGTATTTTTAAGAGTATCAAAGCGATTTTTTTCATCTATTTAATAGGTAAAACTTTTGAACCTTTCTTTTTTGAAAGTACAACCATTGATTGTAGGTTTCCTATTTCGTTAATTTCTATGAATTTATCTAAAATGAATTCATTATAGCTTTTCATATCTTTTGTCAATATTTTCAATAAAAAATCTGACGAACCTGTCACGTGGTAACACTCGACAACCTCAGGGATTTTATTTATTTTTTCTTGAAAAGACCGCATCAAATCTTTACTCGAACCTTGAAGTGATGCCTGAACAAACACACAAACGCCTAAATCCATTTTATCTTCATCTAACTCTGCATGGTAGCTCAAGATAACACCTGCATTTTCTAACTTTTTCACTCGCTCCAATGTCGGCGCAGGGCTTAATCCTATATCAATAGCTAATTGAGAGTTTGTTATTTTTGCGTTATTTTGAAGAATACCCAGTATCTTCTTATCTAATTTGTCTAGTTTGAATTCCATAATCGCTTGTAATTTACTCCTAATACCTAGTAACTAAATACATTTATAATGCAAATCCTTTTCAAGATTGGTGCGAGAAGATATATTTTCCTTAAATTTACGTTAAAAAACAAACATTAGACGGTGGAGTTAAAAGATTTTTTTTTCATACCTGTATTTTCATTACTTATCTTATTTATCGCAAGTAAGGTAAAACCTCTTGTGACCAACAAGCAAACAGAGCGTTTTTATTACCCCGCTCTTTTCGCTAAGCTGTTTGGAGCATTGGCTTTAGGTATGATTTATCAATTTCATTACCACGGAGGGGACACGCTCAATTATTTTAACGATGCGCTGCGTTTAACTCAAGGTTTTTGGAAACACCCTGAAGCAGCTTTCAAGGTATTCTTCTACCTAGACGAACGAATGAATGCTGACTATATGGCTGTACGGACAGGACTTTGGTATTACAAAGACCCTGCAAGTTTTTTTATCGTTCGTACTGTTTTCGTTTTCGGCTTAATTTGCTATCAATCTTATGGGGCTATCGCTTTATTGTTTGGGGCGATTAGCTTTTCGGGGCTCTGGATGATGTATTACACTTTTTGTTTTTTAAAACCTCAACTTTACAAGTGGTTTGCTTACGTTATACTCTTTATGCCATCCATTGTTTTTTGGGGTTCTGGAATAATGAAAGACACACTATGCATTGCTGCTTTGGGCTGGTTTTTTTATGGCTCTTTTAAAATAATAAAACGAAATAGCTACACTATCTATACTGCTTTGATACTTCTTGTCAGTTCTTTTTTTCTTATCCACTTAAAAATTTATATCCTTTTGTGTTTTTTTCCTGCCGTTTTGTATTGGTTCTTTCTTGAAAAAACTAATTTCTCAAACAAGAGTGTACGCTTATTTGCACGTCCTTTGTTATTAATTATAGGTATTGGAGTTACCATTTTTGCTTTAGCTAAATTTGCACAATCTACCGATCGTTACAATATGGAAGCGATTGCTAGAACCTCTCAAGTTACTTCAAGTTGGCTTTTACATGTCAGTAACATGGAAAATGGCTCGGGGTATTCACTAAGTGAGACTTTTGATGGATCGGTAGGTAGTTTACTCAAGCTTATTCCCGAGGCAGTTGTTGTGACTTATTTCAGACCTTTTATTTGGGAAGCAAGAAACCCCGTGATGCTTTTATCTGCTCTGGAAGGTTTAAGTGCTCTTTTTTTGACTCTTGCTACGTTGTTTCTTATCATAAAAAACAACATTAAGCTATTGATTAGCCCTCCTTCTTTTGTGGCGATTTCTTTAATTTTCGCCGTATTATTCGGTACTGCGATAGGTATATCAACCTACAACTTTGGTACTTTGGTTCGTTATAAAATACCTGCGTTACCTTTCTTCTTTGCGGGTTTAATCAGCTTATTTTTTGAGGCGAAGAACAGCATCAAACAACGCTAAATAGTTCTGTTCGTTACCTTCTACCGAATACCTCTCTTTGATGGTTTGGTAACCTTTCTCTGCAAACTGTTGACGTAATTCTTTTCTTTTTATTAATTCTTTTAGCTTTTCGTACCATTCGGTATCCGTTCCCGCTAAAAAACCATTCACTCCATCTTCAATAATCTCGGTATTCACTCCGATAGCAGACATTACACAAGGTTTTTTTAACGCCATGTACTGCAACCCTTTAAAACCACATTTCCCTTTTGTCCATTCGTCATTAGGCAAGGGCATAATGCCGATTGTAATTGAATTCAAATCTTCAATTTCTGACGTCTTATCCCAAGCAGTTGTTCGAGTAGCTATCTCTTTGTAGTATTTATCCTCATCTACAATGACTTTAAAAAGTAGTGTAGGAAATTCTTTTTTCAAACGAGCTAAGACAGATAATAAAATCTCAAAATAAGGTAATGTACTAAAACTCCCTGTCCAGCCGATAATGATATGTTCAGGTTTATTTTGTTGTAACGTATGGTAAGACAAATCAATAGTCGTTGGGATAACCGTTACATTTGAATTAAACTGCTTGGCATAATCAGCTAAATATTGATTTCCTGCGATTACAGTGTCTGCTAGTTTAAGAATGGTATTGGTTTTTTCTGGTTTTTTTAAAAAGCTTAATGCTTTGTTTCCTCCTTCTGCATTAGGAAACCAAATAGCATCATCAAAATCAAAGACCAACTTGGTTTTTTTTTTAGCTAACAAACTTTCAAAATAGGAAGTTCCCAACATCAAAGCTTCACGCTGAATAAAGATAATACCAAAAGAATTGGCTCTAAAAACATCTCTCCATCGAATAAATAACGATTTGATTAAAACACCTATTTTTTGTAAATAATGTCCTTGCTTGTAAAAAAACTTATCGTCTTTTTCTGATATTAAGTATGAATAAGTAAACTCATAACCATTTTTTTCTAAAAACGAAACATACTGCTCGTAACGAAACCGCTGACTAGGCGAACGGTCAGGGCGATGAGCTGAAATAATTAACACTTTTTTATTAACCATTTTTAGTCGTTGGTTTTTTCACCACAATGAGGACAATAATTAGCGTCTAACGGAACTTCTTCGTTTCCACAACTCCCACAAGCTTTCTTTGGGTGCTTTATCATTTCAGAAGTAACAACGCCTGTCGGTACAGCGATTACTGCATAACCGAGTATCATAATGAGTGACGCTATCGCTTGTCCTAAAACCGTACTTGGGGAAATATCGCCATAACCTACGGTTGTCAAGGTCACTATTGCCCAGTAAATACTCTTAGGAATACTAGTAAAGCCATTTTCTCCACCTTCGACAATATAAAGGATGGTTCCCATAATCACTACCGTACACAGTATAAAACCTAAAAAAACAATAATTGTATGGCGAGTGTTCCACAAGGAAGCAGACAAATGATTTGCTCCTCGCATATAGCGTGTCAACTTAAGTATTCTGAATATTCGCACCAAACGAATCGCTCGAATAATACTTAATTGGTGGCTGTTGATGTTGAAAAAACCTAAATATGTTGGTATTAAAGACAGTAAATCAACCACTCCCATCATACTAAAAACATAACTTTTAGGGTTGGGGTGTGCAATAATACGTGCTAGATATTCCAAAGTAAAAAGAAAGGTAAACCCCCATTCTAAATAATAAAGTTCTGTGTCATAAAGAGCATCTATTTCAGCGACACTTTCGAGCATTACGGTAAGAATACTCAAAGAAATAGCTACCAACAAAATGACATCAAAGAGCTTTCCTCCGAAAGTATCTATTCCAAAAATGATTTCATTGAGTTTTTTCCGCCAAGGACTAAACTCCTCTCTTACTTCTTCCATGGTGCAAAATACACTTTTTTTGTTGGTTCTTGAACTGTTATTAACGGATTGTTAGAGGTTATTACTTAAAAAATGAAATCAACACGCCATTATTTAGCTTAACACCAAACAAAGTCCCTAACAAAATAAAATTATCGGGTAGTGTCCATATTAGTGTGTCTGCGGAGGTTAAAAAGTTTTATGCTTATCCGCAAGTTTCCCCAAGCCAATTCCATCTATAAGATACAGCTGCTATAAGTACCCTTTCAAATATGCAATCAAAATATCTTCTATTGAGTTTAAAGACGTACTCATTGATGTAATTTTCTAAAAAATCGCTGTCTATTCTATGGTGAACATCTAGGAGCATTCTTTTAGCATTACTGATTATGATATGTACCCAAGGTAATGCTTTTGATTTTTCTTTATTTGGCACAATGACAGGTTCATGTTCGTAATTTTTCTTGATGTCGTTATAGCTATTAGAACCATCTGTCTTAATAGTACTACCCTTAATTATTTGCTTTTCTACGGTAGAATTAATATCTATTTTTTTCAGTGAGGGTATTACTTTCATTTTCACAAAGCCTAATTTACTATCCGTACTGTATTTTTTAGTGACTTCTTCATCCTCAACATTGTCGTATTCAGCACTTACTAATACTGTCGTTTGTTTAGTGCTACCTCTGCCTCTTTTTTGTTTTGCATTTTTATCAGCTGTGATTGATACTGTCTCAAAGAAACCTTCATCAACTTCTACATTTCCTTTTAGTTGGTAGGAACTGTCTCTTATCCCCATAACTGCTCTTATTTTATGAAGCATCGCCCAAATAGGTTCGTAGCGATTATGCCCTAATTGACGTTGGATTTCTTTTGCTGAGAATGATTTTTTAGTTGATGTTAAAAGGTGCATCGAAATAAACCAATATTGATAGGGTAAGCGACTGTTTTCCATCACCGTACCACTTTTCAAAGTTGTTCTATGGTGACATTTCTTACATTCCCATTGCTCTCTGTTTTTCTTCCAGTAATGAGCTGTGTGTCTACATTTTTTACATTTCACACCTTCTTTTAGCCTCATTTGCTTAAAAGCTTCTTTACAGCTTTCTTCGTTTGGATAGGTTTGAAATAGCTGCTTAACTAGTCCAACTTTTTATCGGTAAGAGCAAAAGTCAGCTATCATATCTAACAACGGCTTAGGGATTGACGAGAAAATCCTTTTGGCTCTTTGCTGTTTGTTTTTGATGGTGAATGTGCCTAATCGATAATGGGAAATAAAAGTTACGAACTCACCGCCAAAAGATTGCAACAAAAAGCCCGACCCGCTCTTGGTTTTATCGACTATCTTTGTTTCTATCGGTAAAACATCTATGAAAAACCGAAAAATCAGTTCGTTGCAAAGGGGAAGCTCCAAATGGATGTTGTGAAATAATGCTTGTTTGACTGTAACTTTTTACTTTTGTATGGTTATAGGAGGGTAAGGTTTGTTATTAAATGTAAAACTGAGGAGAAATGAAAAAGTTATTGTTGATTTTGTGTTTGTTTTATTTGACGGTTGGTGTGGGGCAAACGCTTTCGGATGTGGCGTTGGAATTGACTAAACAAGAGGTGGTTTATGATGCGAGGTATTTTGCGATTGGGTACCCTAATGGCGATATACCGAAAGGTAAAGGGGTTTGTACAGACGTAATTATCAGGGCGTACCGTGGTTTGGGGTATGATTTACAGCGTTTGGTGCACGAAGATATGGTGTGTAATTTTGATTTGTACCCGAAGATTTGGGGATTAAAAAAAACGGATAAAAATATTGACCATCGACGTGTGCCTAACCTTATGGTGTTTTTTGAACGTACTAATGCAAAGCGACCTATTACGCAAAATCCGACAGATTACCGTGCGGGAGATGTGGTTTGTTGGAATCTGGGAGGAGCGATTACACATATTGGAATTGTGGTGGATAGGAAATCGAGGGACGGAAAAAGAAATTTAATCGTACATAATATTGGAGGAGGGCAGGTTCTTGAGGATTGTTTGTTTAATTTTAAGATTATTGGGCATTACCGATGGCAACCTTAACCATTTTAAAACTGCTGAACGATGAAAAACTTTTATAAATTACTTGTTATCTCACTTGCTTTTACGACTTGTAAGAGTCAACCAAAAAACGAAATGGCACACAAATTCACTAATGATTTAATTGAAGAAACGAGTCCGTATTTATTGCAACACGCCCACAACCCTGTCGATTGGCACGCTTGGAATGAGGAAACGTTGGCTTTGGCGAAGAAGGAAAATAAGCTTTTATTGATTTCTATCGGTTATTCGGCGTGTCATTGGTGTCACGTGATGGAGCACGAAAGTTTTGAAAATGAGGCGGTGGCTGAGGTGATGAATGCTGATTATATCTGTGTGAAAGTGGATAGAGAGGAACGTCCTGATGTTGACCAAGTCTATATGACGGCGGTGCAGTTGATGACGGGACGAGGTGGTTGGCCTCTAAATTGTGTGGCGATGCCTGATGGTCGTCCTGTTTGGGGTGGAACGTATTTTCCGAAAAATAATTGGGTGAATGCGTTGAAGCAAATTGCTGAGTTACATAAAAACTCTCCTGAAAAACTGGAGGAACAGGCAGAGAAATTGACGAAAGGTGTGAGAGCTGAAGGGTTAATCGTCCATAATGAGCATACGGCAACGTTTTCTAAAAAAGAGCTTTCGCAGGTGGTTACTGATTGGCATCGGTATATGGATGAAAAAATGGGGGGACGTAATGGTGCGCCAAAGTTTCCTATGCCTACAAATTATGAGTTTTTGTTGCGTTATGGTGTGCAGGCAAAGGATGAAAAGGTGTTAGATTTTGTAAATCTTTCGTTGACTAAAATGGCGTATGGCGGGATTAATGACCAAGTAGGTGGTGGTTTTGCACGTTATTCGGTAGATGAGCGTTGGCACGTGCCTCATTTTGAGAAAATGTTGTATGATAATGGGCAGTTGTTGAGTCTGTATGCGAATGCTTATAAAGCGACTAAAAACGAATTGTACAAAGAAACGGCGTATGAGATTGCGGAGTTTGTGGAGCGAGAGTTAACGAATGAGGTGGGGGCGTTTTATTCGGCTCTTGATGCGGATAGCGACAATGCTGAGGGAGAATTGGAGGAAGGTGCTTTTTATGTTTGGTCTAAAAAAGAGTTGCAGGCATTGATTAAGGAGGATGATTATGATTTGTTTTCTGCTTATTATAATATCAACTCGTATGGATTATGGGAACACGGAAATTACAATTTGATACGTACGGAGTCGAAAGAAACGTTTTGTGAAAAGCATAAGATCACGGTTAAAGTGTTGAATGAAAAGAATGAGAAATGGCGTAAAGTATTGCTAAAAGAACGTGCAAAGCGTGTTCGTCCTCGTTTGGATGATAAGACATTGACTTCTTGGAATGCGTTGATGCTGAAGGGTTATGTGGATGCGTACACGGCTTTTGATAATCATCATTTTTTAGATATGGCGTTGAAAAACGCAACGTTTATCGCTACGAAACAATTGAAGCCTACAGGTGGTTTGTACCGAAATTATAAGAATGGAAAAAGTTCTATTGATGCTTATTTAGAGGATTACGCTACGGTTGCGGATGCTTTTATTGGTTTGTATGAGGCGACGTTAGATGAGAAATGGTTAAAAATAGCGAAAGAGCTGACTGATTATAGTTTTGATCACTTTTTTGATGATAAGAGCCGAATGTTTTTCTTTACTTCTGATTTGCAGAAAGGTTTAATTGCCCGAAAAATGGATACCGACGATAATGTAATACCTTCGTCTAACTCGATAACAGCAATCAATTTGTTTAAGTTAGGTTATTATTATGCAAACAAAACGTATTTGACAACGGCAGAAACGATGTTGAATAATGTGAAAAACGAGAAAAAACAATATGGCTCGGGTGCTTCTAATTGGTTTATTTTGTACACCAATTTTGTAGGTGAGTTTTATGAAGTGGCTATTATTGGAGATAATGCGTTGAAAAAGCTCAAAGAAGTGAATCAATACTATTGCCCAAACAAATTGATTGCAGGAAGTAGCAAAGAAAGTAAGTTGCCGTTGTTGCAACACCGTTATTTGAAAGGAGAGACAAGTATATTTATCTGTGTAGAGGGTGCGTGTCTGTTGCCTACAAACGATACAAAAGAGGCGATAAAGTTAATAAAAACAGACTTGTAAGCGTTTAATGTTTGCTTTTACGCTTCATAAAATAAGGTAAAAGTACTTGGTCAAAGGTTTTGTTGATATCTACTTCGATGAGGTCTGTTTTGTATTTCTTACAAAGTATTTCAAAATCGTGTAAACGCTTTTTGAGTGTCTTTTCGACTTCAGCTTTGACTTCGTTGGGCTTTAATTTGATTTCGGTATTGTTTTCCAAATCGACAAACTTGACAGGTTTGTTGTCAAAATCAAAGTTGTATTCTGTCTTTTTATCAACTACCTGAAAGAGGATAGTTTCGTGCCCTTGGTGCTTTAAATGAAGTAATCCATTAAAAAAATCGCTGTTATCGACGTGAGAGTAAAGCATATCGCTCAATACTATTACCAACGACCTTTTGGGTATGCGTTGTGCCACTTCGTGAATGGCTTCAATGATATTTGATTTTTTGTTTTTTGTAGGATTAGCAATGACTTCTTTCAAGTTTTTGTAAATGAAATTGGTGTGTAAACTTGAAGATTTGGCTTTGGTAAATAAATCCACTTTTTCGTTGAAAGTAACCAACGAAACGGCATCACGCTGTGTTTGTAGCACAGATGTCAATGCACTGGCACAATAAGTTGCGTACGCCAATTTGTTCAACTCTTCGCCCACAGGGTAGTTCATCGACGAGGAAGTGTCTATAATGATGTAACACCTGAGGTTGGTTTCTTCTTCGTAAACTTTTTTGTAGAGTTTATCTGTTCGTGCAAACAGTTTCCAATCGATATTTTTTGTACTTTCTCCTGGCGAATAGATTTTATGTTCGGAAAACTCAACAGAAAATCCTTGGAAAGGAGATTTGTGAAGCCCTATAATAAAGCCCTCAACCGCGTTTTTAGCGAAAAAATCGATACCTCCATACTTAGAAGCGTTTTGAAAATCTAATAGCATACTGCAAATTATTAATTTTGATGCGATGTAAAGCGAATTTGTCTTAAAAAATTTATAAATTTGTAAAAATAAAAATTGATAATTGTGGAAGGGAAAGAAAATAGTGAAATATTCTCTAAGAGAGTAAAGGCAGGAAAAAGAACGTATTTTATAGATGTAAAAGCAACCCGTTCAGAAGATTATTACTTAACAATAACAGAAAGTAAAAGAAAACCAAAAGCTGAAGGCGAAGGGTTTTCTTACGAAAAACATAAAATATTTTTGTACAAAGAGGATTTTACAAAGTTTGTAGATGCATTGAACGAAAGTGTAGCACATATCAAAGAAGAATTACTTCCTGGTGTTGACTTCGACCAATTCAATAAAGAAGAGGATAACAACGATTAATCATTGTTAGCTATAAATCAATCAATCAAAGCCTTTGAGTAATCAAGGGCTTTTTTTGTTTGTAAGAAGTTTTGGTCCTTTCTCTTTTGTGATGAACGGTAATACAAAACCGCCCCTTCTCTCCTACCAAAAACAGTTTTAAAGCACTTTATAAAACCTACTCTTTTCTGGCAAGAGAGAAAGCCAATATAAATCTTGTTATCGAGTACATAAAATTGTATTTTCGTGGTTTAATTTTGAGCAAAATGAAACTACTTGGAGCTGAATATATTGTTAGAATTCTTGAATTGTTAGACGCTGGACATTTGTTTGCCTATCCTGGAGGAGCTATTCTCCCGATATATGATGCGTTAGCAAATACCAATTTAAAAACAGTATTAGTACGTCACGAACAAGCCGCAGCGTATGCCGCACAAGGATACGCTCGTACCTTAAAAAACAAACCTGGTTTTTGCTTAGCGACTTCTGGTCCTGGAGCAACAAACTTAGTTACAGGTATCGCTGATGCCTATGCCGATTCTATTCCGATGATTGCTTTGACGGGACAAGTACCCACCAATTTATTGGGAACGGATGCGTTTCAAGAAATAGATATGACAGGTATCTGTTTGCCTTTCACTAAAAAAACATACATTCTTAAAGAAATCAAGGACGCTGAAAAGGTATTTACTCAAGCTTACGAATTAACAATTAATGGTCGTCCAGGCCCTGTATTGATTGATATCCCAAAAGATGTACAAAATACAGAAATTGAATTGGCTGAAGATTGGGAAGAACAATTTGTTAGACCAAAATACAAACGGTATTACAACGCCCATCCAATGGCGATTGATAAATCATTAAATTTATTAGTTAGTGCTAAAAAACCTTTGATTTTGACTGGTCACGGTACATTATTAGCCAACGCAGAACAAGAATTACGTGATTTTGTAGCTTCTGAAAAGATACCTACCATTTCTACTATTTTAGGTTTGGGTGCGTTAAAACACGACGACCCTTACTTTTTTGATTGGTTAGGAATGCACGGTATGAAATATGCCAACACAGCAATTCAAGAAGCGGATGTGATTTTCTGTATCGGTGTCCGTTTTGATGATAGAATCACAGGGAAACTTGATGAGTTTGCTCCTAACGCTCACATTATTCACGCTGATATTGATTTGAGTGAAGGTTCTAAAAACGTTCCTACCAAAGTGTTTTTACATGGAGATATTAAGTTATTGTTCAATAATTTACCTTCAAGTATCACTCCTAAAAACAAAGAGTGGCGAACGGAATGGTTCAACTATTTAGATGCACTAAGAAACACTTACCCTTTAAGAAAACCTGATGGCAAAGCGTTTACAATGCCTTATGTTTTAGATGTATTGAACGAAAAGACAAAAGAAGGAGTAATTGTCGCTACCGATGTGGGGCAACACCAAATGTGGGCTGCGCAATACCTAAGAAAGATGGCTCCCGATAGTTTCATTACTTCTGGTGGTTTGGGCTCAATGGGGTTTGGACTCCCTGCTGCAATGGGTGCACAAGCTGCTCAACCAAACAAAGAGGTTTGGTGTGTTTCTGGTGACGGTTCTTTTTTGATGAATATTCAAGAATTAATTACTTTGGTTCAAGAAAAATGGCCCGTAAAAATCATGTTGCTTGATAACGAATATTTGGGAATGGTACGTCAGTGGCAAGAACAATTCTTCGAGAAAAATTACAGTGGTGTAAATCTAACAAGTCCTGATTTCACTAAAGTTGCTCAAGCAAATGGAATTCCTTCAAAAACAGTGGATAACCCTACTGATTTGGCTTACGCAATTAAATTGGCGCAAGAAACTGATGGTCCTTTCTTAATTCACGCTAAAGTACAAAAAGAAGAAAGAGTGATGCCAATGGTTCCTCCAGGAGCAAGTTTGAGTGAAACACTTTATTATACAACAGACTAATTTAAAGTCTTGCATACTTAGTCGTATCGAGAAAACATATTAAACAAAGATTGTCAGATAGCAAGTAGCTAAAGATCAATTGTAAGAAGCTAAGAAAGATGAAAATAAATAACACTTGGAGAATCAGATGCAACCATACACCTGAAGTAATTGATAGAATCATTATGCCAATCAGAAAAAGAGGATTGAATATTGATAAAATGACTTACGAAAGAGAAGGTGAGTTTGGTAATTGCTTTTTAGAGTTTGAAGTAGAGGAAGACGATGCAAACCGCATCTACAAAAACTTAATGAGAATTACTGATGTTTTAGAAGTAGAGAAAATACAGGATTAACTTACGGTTTCAACATTCGTAACCACCGTATTTTATTTCAAAACAAAAACTTATGTCGAAAAAGAGCATACCTGTTTATAGCATCGACAAGTTTAAACGGTCTCCATCACCATTTTCTCAATTTCAGATTGAGGTATTTGATGCTGACCGCCATTTTGAAGTACAATACCCTCACCGCCACGATTTTTTTGAAATCCTTTTTTTAACCAAAGGAAGTGGCATACATATCATTGACTTTAAAGAATACCAAATAACAGAAAACTCTATTTTTTTCCTTTCTCCTGGACAGATTCACAGCATTGAGTTCTCTAAAGATATTGAAGGGTATATTTTCTTGTTTACGCCTGAGTTTTATTTACTCAACAAACAAAACAAACACAAACTTTTGGAGTTCCCTTTTTTCTATCATTTAGGAGAAAGCCAACCACCAATTTATTTAAAAGGAGAAGTTGACATTTCATTTTTAACCGATTTGTTTAAAAAAGGATGCAAAGAAATAAAATTAGCAGATGACAATACGCCAGAAATGATTTCGGCTCTTTTAGATTTGGTACTGACCTCTAGCAAACGCCTCTACCCTACCACCGGAAATGTTATTTCAACAAAATCGGGTCACTTGTTAGTCAAAAAATTCAAACAACTCATAGAAGAAAATTACCAAAACAATCTATCCGTTTCACAATACGCCAACCAACTCCATATCACAGCCAGTCACCTAACAGAAACAGTAAAATCAGTAACAGGAAGAACAAGTACCGATTTTATTAACGATAAAATAACACTCGAAATTAAGCGTTTACTCCTTTATTCTGATTTATCAGCAACGGAAATCGCTTTACAGTTAAATTTCAACGATCAATCGTATTTCACGAAGTACTTTAAAAAGCACACAGGTGACACCCCAAAGCAGTTCAGAAACAAATCCATAAAAAGTACCTAAAAAAAGAAGTTTTATTTTACTGCTTTTTCATTGAATAATTGCAATTTTGTAATCAATATAGAAGAAGCTACGAGTGCTAAACTCTTCGTTTCTTTATTTCATCAGAAAAAAACACAATAAAAATGGCTAATTATTTTAATACACTATCTTTAAGAGAGCAGTTAGCTCAATTAGGACAATGTGAATTCATGGACGGTTCTCACTTCACTGACGGAGTTGAGGCATTGAAAGGTTTAAAAATCGTTATCGTTGGAGCTGGAGCTCAAGGTTTGAACCAAGGTTTAAACATGAGAGATTCTGGTTTAGATATTTCTTTCGCTTTGCGTCAGGTTGCTATCGACGAGAAAAGACCTTCGTTTGTTAACACAACAGAAGCAGGTTTTACAGTTGGTACGTACGATGATTTAATATCTACTGCTGATTTAGTTATTAACTTAACGCCAGATAAACAACATACTCCTGTAGTTAATGCAGTAATGCCATTAATGAAAAAAGGGGCTACTTTATCTTACTCACACGGTTTCAATATTGTTGAAGAAGGAACGATCGTTCGTGAAGACTTGACTGTAATCATGGTTGCACCTAAGTCTCCAGGTTCTGAAGTAAGAGAAGAATACAAAAGAGGGTTTGGTGTTCCGACACTAATTGCTGTTCACCCAGAAAATGACCCAGAAGGAAAAGGATGGGCACAAGCTAAAGCTTACGCAGTTGCAACTGGCGGAGACAGAGCAGGGGTTTTAAAATCTTCTTTCGTAGCAGAGGTTAAATCTGATTTGATGGGAGAACAAACAATTCTTTGTGGATTGTTACAAACTGGTTCTATTCTTTGTTTTGACAAAATGGTTGAAAAAGGAATTGATAAAGGATGGGCTTCTAAATTTATCCAACATGGATGGGAAAGAATTTGTGAATCTTTAAAGTTTGGAGGAGTATCAGGAATGATGGACAGATTGTCTAATCCTGCTAAACTAGAGTGCTACCACACTTCAGAGGCTTTGAAAGAAATCATGAGACCTTTATTCCAAAAGCACCAAGATGATATCATTTCAGGAGAATTTTCTTCTACAATGATGAAAGATTGGTCTGAAGGAGATAAAAACTTATTGAACTGGAGAGCATTGACTGGAGAAACTAATTTCGAGAAAACTCCTGCTGGAGATGTTGAAATTTCTGACCAAGAGTTTTATGACAAAGGTTTATTGATGGTTGCTATGGTTCGTGCTGGTGTTGAATTAGCTTTCGAAACAATGGTTGAAGCTGGTATTGTTGAAGAATCTGCTTATTACGAATCTTTACACGAAACACCACTAATCGCTAACACAATCGCTCGTAAGAAATTATTCGAAATGAATGCTGTCATTTCTGATACAGCGGAGTACGGATGTTACTTATTTGATCATGCTTGTAAGCCTTTATTAGCTGATTTCATGGAAACAGTTGAAACAAATATCATCGGAGAAGATTTTAATATCGGAGCTGATGTAAATGTTGACAATGTTGATTTAATCAACTGTAACTTCAACTTACGTTCTCACCCTATCGAAATCGTTGGTGCTGAATTGAGAGATGCAATGACTTCAATGAAGCAAATCGCTTTAGGAGAGTAATACAACCTACTTTGTACGATTAAAATATTCAAAAGACCACTTTGTAAAAAGTGGTCTTTTGTTGTTTATAGACTATTTTAACTTACCTTTTAGTAACAATTCGTATATAAAGATAGATTATAGAGACAAAACGATAGAATATTTCTTATTTTTCTGCTATCTTTATAAAAGTAACCCATAAGATTATGAAAAAGATATTATTAGGATTAAGCGTACTTTCAGTATTACTTTTTGCGTCATGCGATAAAGAAACAAATGTCGCTAAGGCATACGAATATACTTTAGACGAAGAGTTTGTTGATAATAGTTTGGGGTGGGAAGAGTTTGAAAAATCAGACTTAAAGGTATTTGTTAACCCTAAAATTAACGGTACATTAGTTATTGATAATAAAGGTACTAAAACACATTACGATTCTCAAGAAGCTAAATTAGGTACTACTGACAACTTTGAAATAGAAACTAGCTTTTCTTTTGAAAAGGGAGACACTCCAGTAAATTATTCAGGAGTAATATGGAACCATACAGCTCCTAATAAATTCATGCTTTTCAGTCTGAAAGGAGAAGAATTCATTATTGTTAACTCAGTTAAATCAACAAGCTACAAAAAACCTCTTTACTCAGGAAGTATAGATGTAACTACTCCTCCTGTTTATAAGTTAACTGTTCAGAAATCAGACACTACACTAACATTTAGAGTTAACAATACAATTGTTAAACAAATAAAAGCTACTGATTTAAGTTCAGGTAAAGTTGGTATATTTAACAGAGGAAACAGTGCTCGTTTTCACTACCTAAGAGTATCTAAGGAGTAATACTTTTTATTTTTGATAAAGTAAATACTATCATTTAAGAATAACAAAAAAGCCACTGAAATTGAATTTCAGTGGCTTTTTTATGGTTTATTTTTCAAATTTCAACAAATTCAATTTCTCTCCATCAAAACAGGCGTAAGTAAAGTACTGTATCCAATCGCCTAAGTTGATGTAACGTGACTTCTCTCCTACTTCAACATCAATAGGCAAGTGACGATGCCCAAAAACAAAATAATCGTAGTGTTGCTTTTCTAATTGCTCTTTACAATAAACAACCAACCACTCCTTATCATCACCGAGGTATTTTTCATCTTCAGCTCCGTGAGACAAACGACTACGATGAGACCAAGCATTCGCTATTCCCATACCGATATCGGGATGCAACCAACGAAACAGCCATTGACAAATACGGTTTTGAAAAATATTCTTTAAAATCTTGTATTGCGTATCACCAGGACCTAAAGCGTCTCCGTGACCAATAAAAAATTGTTTGCCATTAAATTCTCTGAATATATTTTGATCCAATACTTTTACACCGATTTCTTGTTCTAAGTAATCATACATCCACATATCATGGTTTCCTCTCATCACGGTAATCGGAATACCACTTTCTTGAATTTCTAACAGTTTACCCAACAAACGAACATACCCTTTTGGCACGACGTGTTTGTATTCAAACCAAAAATCAAATATATCTCCTAATAAATAGATTTCTTTGGCATCTACCTTTACAGTATCTAACCATCGGACAAACTTTTGCTCACGCAACAAGCTTTTCTCTTTAGAAGGTGCTCCTAAGTGTAAATCTGATGCGAAATATATTTTTGAATTTTCCAATAGCTCTTATTTTGTACAAAAATAAATAATCTCCTGCTGAGGTAAAGCATAACGTACACATTCCTCTTTCGTTAACTCGTCGGTTAAAAACTTATCTTCTCTTACGGTAAATCCAGCCTTACGAAGAATTGTCCCGTAATCTAAACCATATTCACGTACATGATCATCTTGTCCAAAAGCTTTTTCTCGTTCCTTAGGGTCAGTAATTGAGGCATCCTCATAAGTAGTTGCTCTTTCATAGTTCAATGGCACTTGAAGAATAGCAAAACCACCTGGTTTAATCACTCGATAGACCTCTTTCATACATTGCAAATCATCGGTAACGTGTTCCATTACGTGATTACAAAACAATACGTCAAAGGTGTTTTCCTCAAAAGGAATGTCGTGAATATCCATTTTCACATCTGCCAAAGGCGAGAACAAATCACCTGTGGTGTAGTCTAGGTTCTTTTGTTTTCTGAACAAGTCAATAAAACATTGTTCGGGAGCGACGTGTAACATTTTCTTTTTTGAAGTAAAGAAATCCGTTTTTTGTTGAAGAAATAACCACAACAAACGATGCCTCTCTAAAGACAACGAACCAGGGCATAACGCATTAGGTCGAGAAACCAAACGACCATAAGGTAAAAACTTACGGTAAGTTTTTCCTGAAATTGGATCTTCTAGTTTATCTCCTCTGTAATAAAAAGACAACAAACCTCTCCCAAAGTAACTCAAACGAATAAGTAACGGACGAGGGATAGTTCGTGTCAAAAAACTGATTATATTCTGCATTATTTAAGTCGTAAGTCGTAAGTCGTAAGTCGTAAGTCGTAAGTCGTAAGTCGTAAGTCGTAAGTCGTAAGTCGTAAGTCGTAAGTCGTAAGTTCAAAATACTGACGACGCTAAACAATACTTATTTTACAATTATTTTTTCTTTGCCAACGCATCATCTACATATTTAAACGTTGATAAAATCTCTGGTTTACCGTCTATTACGGCAATATCATGTTCAAAATGAGCTGACGGTTTATTGTCCGCCGTTACAATCGTCCATCCATCTTCTAATTGATTGATGTCTTTTGTTCCCATATTTATCATCGGTTCGACAGCCAATACCATTCCTTCTTTAATTGTTTTTCCTTTTCCTCGCTTACCGTAATTGGGCACTTCGGGTGCTTCGTGTAAGTCTCTACCTAAACCGTGACCTACTAATTCACGAACGACGCCGTAACCATTTTTTTCTGCGTGCTGTTGAATAGCAAAACCAATATCTCCAATACGGTTACCTACTCTTATTTGCTCTATTCCTTTGTAAAGCGATTCTTTAGTCACCTCTAACAAACGATGCGTCTCAGGTGCAACCTCTCCTATTTCAAAAGTATAAGCGTGGTCACCATAAAAACCATTTTTTAAAGAGCCACAATCAACAGAAATAATATCACCTTCTTCCAACGGTTTTTTTGTTGGAATCCCGTGTACAACTGCTTCATTTAACGACATACAAAGTGTATTAGGAAAATCATACATCCCCAAAAAACCTGGTTTTGCTCCTTGGTCTCTAATAAACTCTTCCGCTATTTTATCCAAATACAAAGGCGTTACTCCTGGTCCAATTTCTTGTGCTATCAAACCTAATGTTTTCGAAACTATTAATGCACTTTCTCGCATCAACTCTATCTCTTCCCTTGTTTTTATCTTAATCATATTAAACATATTCCTTTTGAATATAAAAAAATCAAATCCAAAAACTTGACTTTAACCTTCCTTTTGTTTTCTATTTCTTACCAAAAATTTTAGCAAAGATACCTCGCTTTTTATAATTTTCGTGTGCTTCTTGGTCAACAAATTGCAAATCTAACTTTCCAGACTCTGGGTGTATCATTTGCCAGACTTTACTCCAACCCAAAAAGCCACCCACATTTCTATCATCAATAAAGATATCAGCGTCTATTTTCCTGCTTATTTTGTTATAAAAATGTTTGTATTCTCCCTCTTCATCAGGGTAACTATGGTTTACCGAATAAAAAGCAATCCCATTTTTCTTACAAAAATCAACTGCATCATCTAACTTTTGCCCCTCTCTATAAGTCCACAAAATCAAATCGTGTTCCTTTTGTTGTAATGCCTTCAACGTTTCAAAAGCAAATAACATCGGTTTCCCTATATTCGGGTATTCATTTTCTACGATTGTACCGTCAAAATCTACTGCAACTTTCATTCTTCACTGTATTTTAATCGTGTCTTTGCTTTCAATACTATTCTGTCTAAAATCAATTGAGCTACATTTTTAGCTACATCATCTGGGTTTCCTTCTTCCAAAGTCAAGCTAAACTGTCGTTCCTCAACATCTATACGGTACAATGCGTTCAATAAACCTTGAAAATCATTGTCTAGCATATACTTGATTTGCTCGGTCAATCGCCCCAATAACAGTTGGTAATTTAAGTCTTCAGACGCTGTTTCTAATCCAAAATATTGGTTTACTAACTGTGACGAAATGTTAATCTCCTTAGACATATCCAAAGATAAAAAAAAGAGGTTGAAATCTCTCGATAACAACCTCTTTAAATTCTGTTCTATCTAAAATACTAGATATACTCTGCAGTAGTCAATTTCATATCAGCATCAAACTCATACAATCTTGGTGTACCTGTGGCGATACTTGTTTCAAGAATTTCTTCTTTAGACATTTTCTCTACGTGCATCATAATCGAACGTAAACTGTTCCCGTGAGCAACAATCAAAATATCTTTTCCAGCTTTCAATAAAGGCTCTATATTTTCCTCATAATAAGGAATAGTACGATCAGCAGTATCTTTTAACGACTCTCCGTTTGGCGGTGGCGTATCAAAAGAACGTCTCCAAATTTTCACTTGAGCATCTCCAAATTTCTTTGCAGTATCTGCTTTGTTCAATCCTTGAAGATCACCGTAGTGTCTTTCGTTCAATTTTTCATCTTTAGTGATTTTGATATCCACTTGGTCAATTCCTTCAAGAATAAACCCTAAAGTTCTGTTTGCTCTTTTAAGCACTGAACTAAAAGCTTCTTCAAATTTGTATCCTTCTTTAGCCAACAACTCTCCAGCTGATTTCCCTTCTTGAACACCTTTTTCTGTTAAATCAACATCAACCCATCCAGTAAATTTATTCTCTAAATTCCACTCTGACTGACCGTGTCTTACGATAACTAATTTTGACATATTTTTTTGTTTTATTCTTCTTATTAAAAAAACGCCTTCAAAAGACGTTGTATTACAAATTTACTCAATTATATGTGATTTTTTATTTAATCAGCTTAGAAATTTCCTTAAATTCTGCAGAACGACTGTCCTTACACAACTCCAACAATATAGACTCATAAGTTGTAATAATCGCTCCTTCTTTAGCTAAACGTTGTAAAGCAATTTCTTTGTTGTTCAATTTTCGGCTTGAGGTACAATCCGCTACAATGACTGGTATCAATCCCCATGCCAATAAATCTAAGGCTGTTTGCAACACACAAACATGTGTTTCTATTCCCGAAATAATAATGTATTTCTTACCTGAAGCTTTCACAAACTGCTCAAAATCGGGTGCTCCACAACAACTAAACGTTGTTTTATCTATCAACTCGCTCTCTTCCAACAGCTCACCAATACTATACACCGTTTCGCCCAAACCTTGCGGATATTGCTCCGTCAAAATCTGCTCCACTCCCAATGCTGTCAATCCCTGAATTAAGATTTGTGTATGCGAAAGCATCGCTTCGTTACCGTACATCAAAGGAAATAATTTTTCTTGGATATCAATAGTTAGTCCTAAGCAATCTTCTTTTAAAATTCTCATTATTCCTTTACGATATCTTTTTGTCGATTTACCGAAATTGTGTGTAAAGTCTCAAAGACCTGTTTTATTTCTTCAGGAGACATCTCCATTTCTTCCGACCACGACATACGTGATTCCAACAATTGTTGCCAACGTTCGGCTTGTAAAACCTCTATATTGTTCGCCTTTTTCAACGCCCCAACTTTTTTGACCAATTGCATTCTGCTCGCTACCAAGTTCAACAAATCCTTATCCAAAGCATCTATTTCGTCACGTAACTCTTTTATTTTCTCTTCAAACATTTCGTTTACTTTCCATGTACATTTCACACATACCACAATGTAATATTATTTATACAAAAAACAAGTGTTATTTCGCTGTACTTATTATTTGGTAGAAGGAATTACACCTTGTCGATTAAGGCGAGGGTCGGTTATTCTTCTTTTCTCCCTAACAAGCTTTTCTACTCTATATATAGCTTTTTAAATAGCAAAAAGTCATAAAGTTGTTGCTCCCGCGTGAGGGATGGTCGTGGAAATCCTTTACTGAGGAACGAAGTAAAGATTGAGAACAGACAGCCCGACCCGACGAAGGAGGGGCACGCCCATATATTATTTATCAAAACGCTACAAGTAATCACTTATAGGGTGGTATTACTTGCTCAAATAATCTAAAGCATTTTCCTTATTTGAAAATGGACGCATTTTACTTTGTGTAAATAAGACATACATTTCTAAATAAAGTCTTTTAATTCCCGTCACACCCACTATTGCAGATTTGGCTACGTGAGGAATAAATTCTTTCGCTCCACGCATCAGACGACCTGTAAAATCTTTATTTATTGGCGTATTGCGTATATCAACGAGTACGTAAATCTTTTCTCCGTTAGCAACTATTGACTGAAAATCAGCAAGATTATCCAATAAAGTTTGCTCCATCTCTACCAAAGTCTTCATTCGGTAATCGACATAAAGTATTTCTCGTCCGTTGGTTTTTAATAGTTCGTTTTTCACAACTACTAAAGTAATTTATTTTACTAAATAATCCAATGCTTCTTCCTTATTATTAAACGCTCGTATTCTGCTATGAGCAGCCAAGATATACATTTCTAAAAATAGTCTTTTAATACCTGTTACACCTATAATCGCTGATTTCCTAATATAAGGAACATACGGTTTGGCCGACGATATTTCGTTTTTAATAAACTTATTAGACACAGGTACACCTCTCTGATCTACCAAAAGATTAACCTTCCCTTCTTGACTTGCTGTTTCCTTCACCATCCGCAAAGCTTCTATCAATATTTCATTCATTTCGACTGGTGCTTTTAAACGGTAATCGACATAGACAATCGTTTGTCCTTGGTGTGTGATTTTATTTACTGACATGGTTATTTATTTTATAATTTCTTCTTGTTCCGAAGAAACATCCCTTTTGACCAGTTTTCCTCCTGCTAAATAAGCCAAAGCATCTTCTTTCGTGTCAAATGCACGCATTTTGCTATTTGTAAACAAGAGATACATTTCAAAAAACAACCGTTTGACTCCTGTAATTCCTAATATTGCTGACTTTTGGATAAAAGGAACGTATGCTTTTGCTTCACGCATCTGCTTATTGATAAACTCACTGGTAATCGGCACACCTCGTACATCAACCAAAACGCTCACTTTCACACCTGTTTCCGCAACTCCTTTTACTGCTTTCAAACTGTCATCTAACACTTTATCCATTTCCACCTGTGTTTGCAGACGGTAATCGACATAAACAATCTCTTCGTGTTGGTATTTAATTTTAATTACAGGCATTTCATTTATTACTCACTAAGAGCTATAGTTAACTTGCTAAATACTCCAATGCCTCCTCTTTTTCTTGGAAAGAACGCATACTACTTTTTGTAAACAGTACATACATTTCAAAAAACAAACGCTTCACTCCAGAAATCCCTAATACGGCTGATTTAGCGACAAAAGGAACATATTCTTTCGCCCCTTCGGTTAGTTTACTCAAAAACTCTTTGGTTACAGGAACGCCTCGCATATCTATCAAAAGATAAAAAAAACTATCTTTATCTACGGCATCTTTTACTTTCACTAAACTATCTGTAAGTAACGCTTCCATTTCTATAAGCGTTTTCATACGATAATCCACGTAAATGATTTCTGTATTTTTATATATGATTTTCTCAGCTAACACCATACAAAACTACTTATTTATACGGTACCAAACAACAAACACGTAGGTAAAAACACCTATGATTAAAATCAGCTAACTAAATAAGCTAAAGCTTCTTCTTTCGTGTCAAAAGCCTTCATTTTACTTTTTGTGAATAGTAAATACATCTCGAAGAACAAACGTTTAATTCCTGTTATCCCTATAATCGCGGACTTCTCAACATAAGACACATATTGTTTCGCTCCAGTATTGATTGTAGCGATAAGCCTCTTGTTTACGGGTACACCACGCATATCGGCAAGAAAATAAAAAACCTGTTTACTTTCTATCCTTTTTTTTTACTACCTCCAAACTTTCTGTTAGTAGTTGCTCCATCTCTTTTTCTGATTTCATACGGAAATCAGCGTAGATAACAGTTGTATTCTTGTATATGAGTTTTTCGATTAACACGGTGCTAAAATAGTCATTTGAAGTAACAAAAAAAAGGCTCTGGATAAAACAACCTACAAAAAAAAATTAACTCACTAAATACACTAGAGCCTCCTCCTTGGTATCAAACACTTGTATGTTTTCGTTACTCAAATAGGTATAAATATTAAAAAATAACCGTTTGATTCCCGTTATTCCTAAAACAGCTGATTTGTCTATATGAGGACTGATGACATCTGAAACTTCATTCATCTTTTGACTCATTTCATAAGTCATCGGTACATTTCTCAAATCTGCTAATAATAATACTTTCCTATCGTTCTCTTCTTGTTCATTTACAAGGTCAATTGCATCTACAAACACTTGTTCTATTTCCATCGGTGATTTCATTCGGTAATCGACGTAAACGATTTCTTTTCCTTTATATGTAAGTTTTTCTATTGACACGGTGTAAAAATAGTCATTCGTAATAATAAAACAAAAAAACACATAGGTAAAAACACCTACAAATCAACTCGCCAAATAATCCAACGCTTCTACTTTACTATTAAAAGCCTTCATTTTACTTTTAGAAAACAACAAATAAGTTTTAAAGAACATTTTTTTTATCCCTGTGACACCTATTATTGCTGATTTCTCAACCGCATCAATATGTACTTTACCTATCTCCATTAATTTATGAGCAAATAACTCTGTTATCGGCAGACTTCTAACGTCTAACAAAAACAAGAATTTTTCTCCGCTCTCTTTCATCGGGCAAACAAAAGCTATTGCTTCCTCTAACAACCTATCAATCTCTTCTGGAGATTTCATAAAGTAATCGACGTAAACGACCTCTTTTCCTTTATAGGCTATTTTATCTATATACACTACCTCTATTTTACTCCGACCAAATAATCTAACGCCTCTTTCTCTGTTTCAAAAGGTGTCATTTTACTTCCTGTAACCAAACGATAAATTTTAAATAAAAAGACTTTATAACCTGATATACCCAAAACGGCTGTTCTATCTACGTAAGGAATTACACCCTTACCCACCTTTATTATTCGTTTTAAAAAGCTCACTGTTATCTTTACTCCTCTCAGGTCGCTCAATAAAAGAAAGCTATCGCCATCATTAATAAATTGCAGAATAGATCGTTCCGTTTCTTGCAACATTTCATCCATTTCCACCTGTGTTTTATCACGGTAATCTGCGTAAATCACATTTACTTTGTTATGGGTAATTAATCCTGTTGACATAACTCTAAAAAAATTAAAAACCTAAATTCATTTCCACACGACGGTTGTGTTTTCTTCCATTTGCTGTGTCGTTCGAATCTACAGGTTTCGTTTCCCCATAACCATTTGCCGTAATACGACTTCCTTCTACACCTCCTTCGATAAGGTACTTACGAACAGACGCCGCTCTATCTTTTGACAATTGCATATTTTTCGCTCCATCACCTACATTATCGGTATGTCCCTCTAAACTAAGTTTAGCCGCTTCATTGTGAATCATCACTTCGGCCAAACCGTTCAACGATTCGTAAGAAGAGTGCTTAATCACATCACTACCAGACTCAAACAATAAGTTCTCAAACGCTGCTTGTAACAACCTTTTTTCTTCGGCTGTAAACTCAGGACATCCTTCATTAGAAGCTTCTCCTGCCACAAAAGGACACTTATCTTCGTGGTCTAACAAACCATCTTTATCTGTATCTTCGGCTTGTTTTGGGCAACCTTTCAGCCCTTTCATACCAGGCTCATTCGGGCATTTATCTTGATAATCTACAATTCCATCTCCATCCGTATCTGGGCAACCGTTCCACTTTCTTGGTCCTGCTTTGTCTGGGCACATATCATTTTTATCCAAAATACCATCACCATCTTTGTCTCCGTAAGGGCAACCTTTATTGGCTTTTGGTCCTTTTTCATTCGGACAATCATCTTCGTAATCAAACAACGCATCACCATCTGCATTTGGAGGGCAACCAAAAGTAGTTACGTGTTCTCCTTTTGCTGTATAAGGACAGTGATCATAAAAATTTGGCACACCATCGCCGTCATTATCCCTTTTTCGACTTCGTGCATAAGGAATAGGTTCTTTACTTGGCTTAGATTTCTTTTTAGCCGCTTTTTTATGCTTTTTTGTTTGTCTAGGATTCTGAGCGTACACTGACGTACTCACTCCACCTACAAAAAAGGCGGTCATTACCAATAAAAGGAATATTCTTTTCATAATTTTATTTTTTAACCTAAGGCGACTAAACTTTCTTCCAAGGCTTTGATTTTTGCCTCACTGTCCGTTTGTTTTTTCTTTTCCATTGCCAACACCTTTTCTGGTGCATTTTGAACAAATCGCTCATTAGCTAATTTCTTCTGTACGGACACCAACAAACCTTGTGCCCTTTTTAGCTCTCTATTCAATTCTTCTTTTTTCTCCTCTACGTCAAGTATTTCAGGAATTGGAATATAAATCTCATCTCCTTTAGCAACAAAACTCGCTACCTGTTCAGGTTTTTCTGTCACAAAAACAAGAGAAGAAACACCTGCCGTTTTCTTTATGATAGCTTCAAATTCAGAGTAAGCCGAAGTATCTTTTGCTTTCACTTTCAATGCTATTTTCTCTTTACCAGGAACTTTATTCGCTATTCTCAAGTTTCTAATCCCTGTGATCACCTCTTCAAAAAACGTTGCCGTTTCTCTCAATACATCATCTACCTTTGTTGCTTTAGGGTAATTTGCAACCATAATATAGTCACCTTCTCCTCTATTTGCCAACTTAGAATAGATTTCTTCTGTAATAAAAGGCATAAACGGATGCAACATCTTCATCAAATCCTCAAAGATAGCGACCGTAGCCTCATAAGTAGATTTCGCTATCGGCTCTTCAAAACCTGGTTTGATTTGTTCCAAGTAAACAGAACAAAAATCATCCCAAATTAATTTATACAAGGTCATTACCGCTTCAGACATACGGTAATCAGCAAAAGAACCCTCTAATTCTTCCAATGTTAAGTTGATTTTATTTCTCATAATAGAAATAGCCAACGTATCATTTACCGATTGCTCAGTAACCGCCCAACCTTCTACCAAACGGAAAGCATTCCATATTTTATTGGTAAAATTCCTTCCTTGCTCACACAATTTCTCGTTAAACAATAAATCATTACCTGCAGGAGCCGAAAACAACATCCCCGCACGTACACCATCAGCACTATATTTTGCAATCAAATCTAACGGATCAGGCGAATTACCCAATGATTTAGACATTTTACGTCCCTTTTCATCACGCACCATTCCTGTGATATACACATTTTTAAACGGCAATTCTTTCGGGAACTCATACCCCGCCATCACCATTCTCGCCACCCAAAAGAAGATAATATCAAACCCTGTCACCAAATCATTGGTAGGATAAAAATATTTGAACTCCTCATTATCAGGATTGTTTATTCCATCAAAAACCGACATTGGCCACAACCAAGACGAAAACCACGTATCCAATACATCTTCATCCTGTTTCAAATCAGCCAACGTCAATTTACCATCAATCGCCTGAGCCAAAACCAACGCTTCTGCATCCGTTTCTGCCACTACCACCTCTCCTGACGGCAAATAATACGCAGGAATACGGTGTCCCCACCACAACTGGCGACTCACACACCAATCACGGACATTCTCCATCCACGAACGGTACATATTTTTAAACTTTGGCGGATGAATTTGAATCGTATCATTCTCCACATTCTCCAAAGCAGGTTTCGCCAAATCAGTCATCTTACAAAACCATTGAGCCGACAATTTCGGTTCAATCACCTCATTTGTACGTTCTGAGTAACCAACACTATTTTTGATTCCCTCGATTTTATCAAACTGACCAATCTCCTCTATCGCCTTAACGATTTTTTTTCTTGCAACAAACCTATTTTCACCCACAAACAAACCACCCGCTTCGCTGATAGTCCCATTGTCATTCAACACATCAATCACTTCCAAATTGTGACGAAGTCCCAATTCATAATCATTAATATCGTGTGCAGGAGTCACTTTCAAACACCCCGTACCAAACTCTAAATCAACATATTCATCAAAAATCACAGGAATTTCTCTGTTCACCAAAGGAACTAAAATTTTCTTTCCTGCCAACTGCTTGTAACGCTCATCATTCGGATTTACACAAATCGCACTATCCCCCAAAATCGTCTCTGGACGAGTCGTTGCAATCGTAATAAAATCATCCTCCCCAACTATCTTATACTTTATATAAAACAATTTCGAATTCACCTCCTTATGTATCACCTCCTCATCCGAAAGTGCCGTCAATCCCTTTGGATCCCAATTAACCATACGCACCCCTCTGTAAATCAGCCCTTTTTTGTGCAAATCCACAAAAGTTTTGATAACCGATTGCGACATATCCTCATCCATCGTGAACTTTGTACGTTCCCAATCACAAGACGCGCCCAATTTCTTCAATTGCTCAAGGATAATCCCTCCGTATTTCTCTTTCCATTCAAAAGCGTGACCCAAAAATTCTTCACGCGTAATATCTGTTTTCTTAATTCCTTGTTCAGCCAGCAAATTCACCACCTTCGTCTCCGTAGCAATCGACGCGTGGTCAGTACCAGGTACCCAACACGCCTCCTTGCCCTCCATACGAGCTTTTCTGACCAATACATCTTGAATTGTATTGTTCAACATATGCCCCATATGCAAGACACCCGTCACGTTTGGCGGAGGAATAACCACCGAATACGCCTCTTTATCAGGATTTACCTTTGCGTGAAACAGATTTTTATCCATCCACGTTTTGTACCATTTATTTTCAACTTCCGACGGGTTATATTTTTTATCTATTGCCATTTCGCAGACCTATTTATTAGCTATAATCTATTCAAAAAAGGAGGAATCTCCTTTATACAGTTCAATCTATAAAGTTCCGAAACTAATTGCTTTGGTGCAACTTTTAGCACGTATATTAGGACGTGCCCTCGCAGTTGTCGTTGATTTTTCTTCAATTTGCAGAAAGTCTATTCAAGTTCATCAATCCCTCCGCCCAAAACAACAGCGAGGTCGGGCTTTATCGTTCTCAATCTTTTGTTCGTTCCTCACAAAAGGATTTCCACTTCAATCCCTCACGCGAAGTACATATTCCCAAAACAAGCCACTAGCCATCTTTCCAACGCACACACAATCACGAAACACTTCCCCTCCTTTCCAAGGAGGGGACTAAGGGGTGGTTTTCGCCACAAACACTAAAAAACAACACATAAATAAAAACCTTTGGACTGAGTTAAATCTTTAACGTAGCTAACAAAACACTCCCTTGCTAATTCGGAGAACATTAACGATATTGTAAGCTCATATAAAGAAAATATATCAGGAATCGCGAAAACGATTCCTGATATCGAAATGTTGTGTTTCATACAAAAACGAGCCAACCGCACAATATACACATTTATTTTTTTGCCAATCGCTCAATATCCAACGCTAAAAAATAAAAGAGTAAAATTTTCCAACCGCAGACCGAATATTCAAATAAAAAGATTAGATTTGTCAACAAATGACAAGTCTAATGAAAGTAACTATTTGGAGAATATATTAGAGAGTTGAGAAATCTAAACGCATTGACTTTCAACTCAAATTGCTGCAAAAAATAACTTAGATAGTGCAAATCTAAGCAAAATCGAAAACGGAAGATGTGACTTTGACCATCAACGACTTTTAAAATTAGCAAAAGTATTCCAGTTAAACATCAAGGATCTCAGAAAGGACTTTGTGAGCTCATCAAATAGCAAAACAAATTTACGAATGTGATTGCACAAAAGAAATGCTAAGTTGTTGCGGAAGAATAAGCAGCATACAGAAGACAATTAAATAATCAATATAAAAAAGTAAAAGCCATATGAAAATAGTATCTTTTTATTCAGGAGCAGGTGGTTTAGACCTTGGATTTCAAAAAGCAGGGTTTGATATTATTTGGGCAAACTGACTTTTACAAACTCAATTTGGGAAACTTATGAAAAAAAGCACCCAAAAACGATACTTGATAAAAGGAGTATTGTAAATATACCAGCAGATGAAGTTCCTGAATGTGATAAAACAACATAAATCAAATCCTTCACTAACATTAGGTTCATTTACCTATTTTCAAAACAGAATTAAAGGTGTAAGTAATTAACTCAGAGAGAACGTAAGCGGAATTATCAATAAACTGAGGCTTTAGAGGGAATTAAAGAACTTTTTGAAAACAGGAATTGGATATAATATAGAACCAGATTTTGAAAGTGAAAAAGAACAATACAAATCCTTTTATTCTGAGATTGTACTACAAAAAGATGAAGTTTTAAAAGAACTTTTAGATATAAGAGAAGAAAACAAAAAACTAAATCAAACTATAAAAAAACAAAATACTGATTGGGAGAAAACGTTTAACTCTCAAAAAACAGAAGTTGCCAAAAAATTTGATGATGAATATACTCGTCACAAATCTAAAATGTTAACTGAATCAGAAGATTTTTATGAGAAAAAATTGGCTGTTAAAAATGCTGTGACATATTGGTCAAAAAAGGCTAAATCTCATCAAAAAAATAGTTTTATTTTTGGCGGAATTGCAGGTTTATTAATGGTCATTACAGTAATTGCGATTTTTATGTTGGGTAAATACATTATTGGTTTAGACCTAACAGATAAAACTGGAGATGGACTCAAAATTTTAACCGAAACTGGAGCGCTTCAATTATGGGTTTATGGGTTTTTTATAATTTCTATGACTATTGTTTGGCTTTGGTTTATTAGACTTTTGGTTAAAGTCTTTTTAAGTAATCTACACTTGCTATCTGACGCTAAAGAGAGAGAGACTATGATACAAACATATTTGGCATTTGAGCGAGAAGAAAAAACATTAAAAGATACTGATAGAGATTTGATACTTCCGTCAATATTTAGAGTTTCCGCAAATGGGTTTATAAAAGATGACTCTACTCCAAATACACCAATTAGCATAATTACAAAGAAATTTACTGAATGAAAGAAGTACGAAAACACAACAATGGTGAAAGACCCTATAATTAATACGGGTTTTGGTGCTTAATCCAAAGTTCAGTGCATTTTACAAAGTCCGCAAAATTTACAATTTTGCGTGTCTATTATTAAAGAAAAAATTATAAATTTGGCTAAGTGCTTAATCCGAAAGTTCAGTTCTCTGAATTCCCGTACTAACCATAGCCTAGACGTCAGACTGTCTAATAACTATAAGCGAAATTAGTTATCACATAGTTTGTTGTAAAAGGTATAAATAGCTATCTTTAAGCTATGAGCTACATCACTGGATTTGACAGAAACCAAGCTGTTTTGATACCCGAAACTATAAACCAACTTATTGATACAAACAATCCTGTTAGGTTTATTGATGTTTTTGTTGATTCTCTTCAAACGGCAGATTTTGGTTTTAGAAACCCTAACAGAAATACAAATGGCAGACCGCCATTTCACCCCAAAGACTTATTAAAGCTATATATTTATGGCTATTTGAATAAACTAAGATCATCAAGAGCCTTGGAGAAAGAGTGCAAGCGAAACATAGAACTCATTTGGCTAATCAAGGGATTAGTACCTGACCACAATACGATTGCTAATTTCAGAAAGAACAATCCTAAAGCGATTAAAAAAGTATTTAGAGCTACAGTCAATATAGCTAAAAACTTAGATTTGATTGGTGGTGTTTTACTTGCTGGTGACGGGACAAAATTAAGAGCTCAGAATTCTAAAAAGAATAATTACAATCAAAAGAAAATAGACCGACACATTGCTTATATCGAAACCAAATTAGCAGAGTATTGTTCGTTATTAGAATCAGCAGACGGAGACCAGAAAAAACAAATCCAAGCGAAGATAGAGAAGCAAAATAAACATAAAAAACAGTACTTAGCAATTGAAAAACAACTTGAGGAAACAGGAGAAAAACAAGTATCTACCTCTGACCCTGAGGCACGACAATTAGTTATTAGAGGTGTTGTTACTGAGGTTTGCTACAATGTTCAATCTACAGTTGATGCTAAAAACAAAATCCCTATTGATTATAAGGTTACCAACAAAAACGACAAACAGGCAATGACAGACATGGTGAAAAGTGCCATTGATATCATAGGAAGCAATGAGTTTAACGCCGTTTTTGATAAGGGGTATTACACAGCTGAACAAATTCACGACACTCAAAAACTAGGTGTAACCACTCATGTATGTGTTCCTGCACCAGCCTCTAATGCGCCGGACAAATCATATAATGTAAGTGAATTTTAATACAATACAGAGAAAGACAGCTATACCTGCCCCGCAGGAAATACATTAACAACTAATGGTAATTGGTACAACAAACGAGTATATAAAGTCAAGCAATATAAAACCAATAAATGTAAAGCATGCCCGGTAAAATCTAGCTGCACAAAATCTAAATCACAACGAATAATCGAACGTCACCAATTTGCAGAAGCACTAGTTATTAACAAACAAAACATAGCGAAGAACCCAGAAATCTACGCACAAAGACAAGCTGTGGTTGAGCACCCTTTCGGGACAATGAAAAGGTCTTGGGGATTTGACTATATCATGACAAAAAAATCAAAAAAACATGCTTCCGCAGATGTTGGTCTTATCTTCATAGCCTACAATCTTAAAAGATTGATGAATATCATAGGTATAACGGGGTTATTAGAGGTAATAACCTCCTTTTTTCATCGTTTACACTCTGTTTATCTCTATTTCTTCATATATCACTCTATTAAGCTAAAAAACAGAGTCTCTTCTAGCTTTTTTACTTTGTCCCAGATTTCTATATTTTAGTCGTACTTTTCTGTATTTTTGAATACTAACAAAAAAAACGGAGGTTTTTAGACAAGCTGACGTTGTGTGTAATTGAAAAACTATTAGGAAATGGTTAAAAATATTCTGTTTTTAATTCTTGAATTGACATACTTAAATAATTATTAGGTATTTTAGGCATCATTCTATAAAGACGATTTTTTGCTTGTTGTACTAATGATTTTTTAAAAATGAAAATATATTTATTATTTATAGGAATAGAATTATCAATAGCGAGAGTTGAACCTAAAACTTTCTTTAATAATTTATTTCTATCAAGGTTTTTCATATTTTTATAATTAAACCTTAATTCTACTAACAGAACCTCTTCATTCGATTCATCATCAATCACAAATGCACAATCCATTGAACTATTATTTACTCTGTGTTCAGATTGTGCTATTTTTAACTCTACGCAATCCATATCTAAAACGATATCAGTCTCATTGAAAACTAACACTCCCGTATAGCCTTCATTTATAATTAAATCATTAAAATTAACAAGACATTCTGATTTGTTTAATGAATTACTAAGAGTTAGTGTCTTTATTTTTGAGTACTTCATTTGTTAAATCCCGTATTGTGATATTTTATCTATCGCTATATTAAAAGATTCAAAAATTGGTTCAATATCTTTTCCTAAAAAAGAATAGTTATAGCAATATTCTTCTTTAGATTTTTCAGCCAAATAAAAATTCACACTATCTAAATTACCTTCTTTTTCAGAAATATATCTTATAGCACTTATCATATCAGGATTGTGACTTGCTATAAAAAATTTAATTCCATATTTTTTATTTAATAAAACTATTAATCGAGCATATTCAATAATCCATTGTGGATGTAAGTTTGATTCAGGTTCATCAATTATTAATAATGTTTTATCTGTTAAAGAACCATTATTAAGTAGTAATTGTATAATTGAAAAAGATTTTATGCCAGTAGCAACATCTAATAAATTAAAAACTGCTCCATCCTTACGTTTGAATTTAAAAACATCTTCAGAATAGATACTTTCTTCAACTTCGGCACTACCATTTATAATATTATCGTTAATTTCTTTAGAAAAACGATTTTCAACATTATTTTTTTGTGTGAGTAGTAAATTTAAATCATCCCAATAAACATTTTCGGAATTATCAACAGATATCATCATTGGTGTATCAATGTATATAGCATTTTGAATAGAATATGGTATTGAAAGATGATTTAGATTAAGTGAAACTATTACTTCGTCATATTCTAAAATTTCAAACATATCAGGAATATCTCCTTCTGAAAAAACATTTCTTAATTCTTCAACAAACAGTGAGTTTGGTCTTGATTTAATTTTACCAATTGCCTCTTTAAATTTAGAGTCAACAAGTTCTTTTATTTTTGAAAAGTATTCAGAATAATCTCCAATATCAGTATCTTTAACTTTTAATAAATCACGCATAATGTGCTTCAATCTATTAAGTTTAATTTCACTTTCCTCTTTTTCATAAAAATCTACATATAGATTTTCGAATCGGTTTAAAATATTAACCCATTTTACAAGTTCTTCTTCCAAATATTCAGAATTTACTAAACCTCTTCTCAAATCCATTAATTCTCTTTGAAAATCATTTCTTGAATTTCTATCTTTAATACCATATGATAATTCCCTTCTGACAATATCCAAAAAACGAACAACATTTTTTAATTCAAAATATAGTTTTTTCTTTGTTAAAACATCATAATTAGAAACTGTTTTATATAAAAAATAAAGTAATTTAGAAATCGAACTTTTTCCTGACCCGTTTTCTCCAGCAACAACAGTTATCCCCTCAATTGCAATATCTGCGGATTTTACCGCCCGAAATCCATCTATTTTAACACGTATCCTTGAAGAGTTCATAATTATGTACAATATATTTGTAGACACAAAAGTATAAAATATATTTGAATTTTTGTCCTGATTTCAGTATATAAAAACTACACACAACAATGTATAAAAATAATTGCGGGTTTTGTGATAAATTCAAAGGTTGTATCTTTGAAAAAAGTTTAGTGATAAATTGAAAGGTTTGTGCCTTGAAATCCGCAACTATTCTTATACTAAACGTCAGACTGTCTAATAACTATAAGCGAAATTAGTTATCACATAGTTTGTTGTAAAAGGTATAAATAGCTATCTTTAAGCTATGAGCTACATCACTGGATTTGACAGAAACCAAGCTGTTTTGATACCCGAAACTATAAACCAACTTATTGATACAAACAATCCTGTTAGGTTTATTGATGTTTTTGTTGATTCTCTTCAAACGGCAGATTTTGGTTTTAGAAACCCTAACAGAAATACAAATGGCAGACCGCCATTTCACCCCAAAGACTTATTAAAGCTATATATTTATGGCTATTTGAATAAACTAAGATCATCAAGAGCCTTAGAGAAAGAGTGCAAGCGAAACATAGAACTCATTTGGCTAATCAAGGGATTAGTACCTGACCACAATACGATTGCTAATTTCAGAAAGAACAATTCTAAAGCGATTAAAAAAGTATTTAGAGCTACAGTCAATATAGCTAAAAACTTAGATTTGATTGGTGGTGTTTTACTTGCTGGTGACGGGACAAAATTAAGAGCTCAGAATTCTAAAAAGAATAATTACAATCAAAAGAAAATAGACCGACACATTGCTTATATCGAAACCAAATTAGCAGAGTATTGTTCGTTATTAGAATCAGCAGACGGAGACCAGAAAAAACAAATCCAAGCGAAGATAGAGAAGCAAAATAAACATAAAAAACAGTACTTAGCAATTGAAAAACAACTTGAGGAAACAGGAGAAAAACAAGTATCTACCTCTGACCCTGAGGCACGACAATTAGTTATTAGAGGTGTTGTTACTGAGGTTTGCTACAATGTTCAATCTACAGTTGATGCTAAAAACAAAATTCCTATTGATTATAAGGTTACCAACAAAAACGACAAACAGGCAATGACAGACATGGTGAAAAGTGCCATTGATATCATAGGAAGCAATGAGTTTAACGCCGTTTTTGATAAGGGGTATTACACAGCTGAACAAATTCACGACACTCAAAAACTAGGTGTAACCACTCATGTATGTGTTCCTGCACCAGCCTCTAATGCGCCGGACAAATCATATAATGTAAGTGAATTTAAATACAATACAGAGAAAGACAGCTATACCTGCCCCGCAGGAAATACATTAACAACTAATGGTAATTGGTACAACAAACGAGTATATAAAGTCAAGCAATATAAAACCAATAAATGTAAAGCATGCCCGGTAAAATCTAGCTGCACAAAATCTAAATCACAACGAATAATCGAACGTCACCAATTTGCAGAAGCACTAGTTATTAACAAACAAAACATAGCGAAGAACCCAGAAATCTACGCACAAAGACAAGCTGTGGTTGAGCACCCTTTCGGGACAATGAAAAGGTCTTGGGGATTTGACTATATCATGACAAAAAAATCAAAAAAACATGCTTCCGCAGATGTTGGTCTTATCTTCATAGCCTACAATCTTAAAAGATTGATGAATATCATAGGTATAACGGGGTTATTAGAGGTAATAACCTCCTTTTTTCATCGTTTACACTCTGTTTATCTCTATTTCTTCATATATCACTCTATTAAGCTAAAAAACAGAGTCTCTTCTAGCTTTTTTACTTTGTCCCAGATTTCTATATTTTAGTCGTACTTTTCTGTATTTTTGAATACTAACAAAAAAAACGGAGGTTTTTAGACAAGCTGACGTTAGGCACAAGCTGAAAAAAAATCGAGATTGAAAATATGAGTATAGAAATAATCATTGGAATTATAAGTTTGCTAGGAGGTTTTCTAATGGGATACTTAACATCATTTTTTAAAGAAAAAGGGAAAAACAAAGCGTTAATTCAGGACATAAAAAGAATAACGGAGGAAAAAGAGTCTGTTTCATCAAAATACCAACTAGACATATCAAAAAGAAAATATAAGTACGAAGATAAAAGAGAGCAATATTTTAAATACTTCAATTTATTAGATAATTTAAGCTCTGAAGGAAATAAAGATGCTCAAGAGAATTTCATTCCTGCAATTAATAATTTCAATGAAGGTTTCATAGGAGCAAATGGAAATAAAAAGAAAGAACTTAAAGCAACTACAGATTTTTCAAAGTCGGTAAATGAAATAATGTTTAAGTCTAATGAAAGTTTGTTGAAATTAAAACAAGAAACGAATACAATAAAACTGATTGCTGGAGAAAAAGTCCTGAAATTGTTAACCGAATTAGAAATTGGTTACGACCAATCAATGGAACAATCTGCTCAAATGATGAGAGACTTATCTAATAATATTATTTATGGGAAAGAAGATATTTTAAATAGTCAGAAAGAAGATATTGAGAAAACTGGAATGTACCTACTGAGTTTAAAAGAAGACCTAATGAAAGAAATTAAAAACGAACTTGACGAAATATAGCCAGTGCCTAACAACGTATAAAATTAATTGCTAGTGCAAGCTTACTTACGAAAATCCTCGCGGATTTTCTATTCGGTTTGTATTTGCTAAATTTGTTGCTTAAACAACGCAACTAATCTTATACAAGACCGTTCTCTGCAAGCCCAAAATCAAAAATGCGGAGAATAAAATCACTAATCACCGCAAATAACAATGAGAATATTTTTAAATGCGGAGAATAAACCATATATTTGTCGCAAATAAAGCGGAGAATAATGCTTAAACCTTACATACATCAAAAAGGAGATTGGCCAAAATTTAACTGGGATAACAAATCACTAATAGGTTTATTAAGTGAAGTAAGAAATTTACAAGGGAAAATTGTAGGAAAAATGGAAGCATTAGGTTTTAATCTAAGGAATGAAGCCGTACTTGAAACCTTAACTCTTGACGTATTAAAATCTACAGAAATTGAAGGAGAAATATTAGATGCAGAACAGGTTCGTTCCTCAATAGCAAAAAGGTTAGGAATACAAATTGAAAATTCTGTTTATTCCGAAAGAAATGTAGATGGTGTTGTTGATATGCTAATTGATGCAACACAGAAGTTCAATAATAAATTATCAAAAGAAAGGTTATTTGATTGGCACTTTTCATTATTTCCAACAGGAAGAAGTGGAATGTATAAAATAAAAGTTGGGAATTGGAGAGGTGACACAACTGGACCAATGCAAGTTGTTTCAGGAGCAATGGGAAAAGAAAAAGTGCATTTTGAAGCACCAAATTCTGAATTAATAGAAAAGGAAATGGTCTTATTCTTGAATTGGGTAAATTCAAACGAAAAAATTGAACCTGTAATTAAAGCAGGTATAGCACATCTTTGGTTTATAACAATTCACCCTTTTGAAGATGGTAACGGAAGGATTTCAAGAGCAATAACAGATATGCTTTTAGCCAGAGCAGATGGAATTCCACAGCGATATTACAGTATGTCTTCACAAATAAGGTTAGAACGAAAAGCGTATTATGAAATATTAGAGAAAACACAACAAAGTAGTTTAAATGTTACCGACTGGTTAGTTTGGTTTCTAAATTGCCTATTGAATTCTATAAAATCATCTGAAACTGTTTTAAATAAGGTTTTGTATAAACATAAATTTTGGAACACATACGCAACTGAAATACAAAACGAAAGACAAAAAAGAATGCTTAATAAATTATTAGATGGTTTCACTGGGAAATTGACCACTTCAAAATGGGCGAAAATAAACAAATGCTCACAAGACACAGCCCTAAGAGATATTCAATACCTAATGGAAAAAGGAATAATGCAAAAAGAGAATGCTGGTGGAAGAAGTACAAATTATGAATTAACAGAAATAAAATAGCCAGCAGAGAACAATGTATAAAAATAATAGCGGTTTTAGTGATAAATTCAAAGTGAGTATCTTTGAACAAAGTTTAGTAATAAATTGAAAGGCAAGTGTCTTGAAATCCGCTACTATTCTTATACCAACCGTCAGACTGTCTAATAACTATAAGCGAAATTAGTTATCACATAGTTTGTTGTAAAAGGTATAAATAGCTATCTTTAAGCTATGAGCTACATCACTGGATTTGACAGAAACCAAGCTGTTTTGATACCCGAAACTATAAACCAACTTATTGATACAAACAATCCTGTTAGGTTTATTGATGTTTTTGTTGATTCTCTTCAAACGGCAGATTTTGGTTTTAGAAACCCTAACAGAAATACAAATGGCAGACCGCCATTTCACCCCAAAGACTTATTAAAGCTATATATTTATGGCTATTTGAATAAACTAAGATCATCAAGAGCCTTGGAGAAAGAGTGCAAGCGAAACATAGAACTCATTTGGCTAATCAAGGGATTAGTACCTGACCACAATACGATTGCTAATTTCAGAAAGAACAATCCTAAAGCGATTAAAAAAGTATTTAGAGCTACAGTCAATATAGCTAAAAACTTAGATTTGATTGGTGGTGTTTTACTTGCTGGTGACGGGACAAAATTGTTCTTAACCGATTTAAAAGTTGGACTAGTTTTCAGTTGAAAATTAGATAGAAATGATAGAAGGATTAATAGCAAATGCACGAGTTACTGCTGGAGGAAGAAAGTTTTATACTTCAGAACAAAAATCATATATTGTGTCAGAATGGGAATCATCAGGATTAACCTGTCCTGAGTTCTGTAGAAGATATGGATTTATTGCCAGTCAAATTTATAAATGGAGGAATGACGCTAAAAGAGGTGCTGTTATGGGAATTAAAAACAAGGGTGAGTTACACTCTAAAATTGAGTTAGATGTTTTAAAGAGAGAAAACGAAGAGCTAAAAAAGGCTTTAGGTGAATCTGCTTTTCACATCACTATTCTAAAAAAAAAAGTTAGAACTGGACAGACTAAAAAACAAGAAGTAGAATCTTTTGCTACCGAGTTTGACACTACTTTAAATAAGATGATAGAAATACTAGGGTTACCACGTTCGACTGTTTTTTACAAAAAAAAGTCTTATCCGAAAAGGAAAAGAACTCAACGTAAAGTTGTTTCTGATAAGCTTAAAAAAGCGGTGTTAGAAATAGTTAAAAAGAAAGCTACTTACGGAGTACCACGAGTTCTAGCGATTTTAAAGCGTGATTATGGTATCTATGAAACAAAATATCTAGTTCATCGATTTATGAAAGAAGAGGGGTTGCTTATTAAAAAGAACAGAACACGAGGTAGTAATAGAGCGCATACAGGAAAGGTTTCTGTTGAAAAATCTAACACTCGTTGGGCAAGTGATATTACTTCCATAAAATGTTGGAACGGTGAGAAGTTACGAGTAGCAATTGTAATTGATTGTTGTGACCGTTCAATTATATCCTGGAAAGCAGGTGCTCACATGCAGGCTTGTGATATTGAATTGATGGTTCAAGAAGCATTGTTTAATCGATTTGGAGAGAGTTTACCTGAGAGAGATAAATTGGAACTCCTTCATGATAATGGACCTGAATACATAGAGAAAGGTTTGAGAAAACAATTAAATAAATGGGGACTAAAGGATTGTAATACCCCTACATATTCTCCACAATCAAATGGAATTTGTGAGTCGTTTAACGGCACCTTTAAAAGAGATTACGTTTATGAAAATTGCTTAGATACACCAAAAATTGTAATGGATAAATTACATGAATGGTTTGAGGATTATAATAATTATGCTCCACACTCAGCTTTAAATATGAAAACACCACAAGAATTGTATAACTTTGAAATAGCTGCTTAACTAGTCCAACTTTTTATCGGTAAGAGCAAAATTAAGAGCTCAGAATTCTAAAAAGAATAATTACAATCAAAAGAAAATAGACCGACACATTGCTTATATCGAAACCAAATTAGCAGAGTATTGTTCGTTATTAGAATCAGCAGACGGAGACCAGAAAAAACAAATCCAAGCGAAGATAGAGAAGCAAAATAAACATAAAAAACAGTACTTAGCAATTGAAAAACAACTTGAGGAAACAGGAGAAAAACAAGTATCTACCTCTGACCCTGAGGCACGACAATTAGTTATTAGAGGTGTTGTTACTGAGGTTTGCTACAATGTTCAATCTACAGTTGATGCTAAAAACAAAATTCCTATTGATTATAAGGTTACCAACAAAAACGACAAACAGGCAATGACAGACATGGTGAAAAGTGCCATTGATATCATAGGAAGCAATGAGTTTAACGCCGTTTTTGATAAGGGGTATTACACAGCTGAACAAATTCACGACACTCAAAAACTAGGTGTAACCACTCATGTATGTGTTCCTGCACCAGCCTCTAATGCGCCGGACAAATCATATAATGTAAGTGAATTTAAATACAATACAGAGAAAGACAGCTATACCTGCCCCGCAGGAAATACATTAACAACTAATGGTAATTGGTACAACAAACGAGTATATAAAGTCAAGCAATATAAAACCAATAAATGTAAAGCATGCCCGGTAAAATCTAGCTGCACAAAATCTAAATCACAACGAATAATCGAACGTCACCAATTTGCAGGAGCACTAGTTATTAACAAACAAAACATAGCGAAGAACCCAGAAATCTACGCACAAAGACAAGCTGTGGTTGAGCACCCTTTCGGGACAATGAAAAGGTCTTGGGGATTTGACTATATCATGACAAAAAAATCAAAAAAACATGCTTCCGCAGATGTTGGTCTTATCTTCATAGCCTACAATCTTAAAAGATTGATGAATATCATAGGTATAACGGGGTTATTAGAGGTAATAACCTCCTTTTTTCATCGTTTACACTCTGTTTATCTCTATTTCTTCATATATCACTCTATTAAGCTAAAAAACAGAGTCTCTTCTAGCTTTTTTACTTTGTCCCAGATTTCTATATTTTAGTCGTACTTTTCTGTATTTTTGAATACTAACAAAAAAAACGGAGGTTTTTAGACAAGCTGTCGTTGGCAGTAAGTGAAAAAACAGCACCGGAATATCAAAAATAGGATAAATATCAAAAAATGAATTGGAAAATTTTTGGTTTAAAATACGACAATCGAGAAACTTGGGCATTTGAACAAATGTCTTATCTGCTTTTCTGTACTGAATTTAATAATAGAATTGGATTATTTCGCTACAAAAACCAAACAGGAATTGAGACAGAGCCGATTGAAAAAGATGGAAAACATTATGGTTTTCAATCTAAATATTATACAACCTCAATTGCAGTCAACAAAGACGACCTCATTGATTCAATTAAAAAAGCTAAATCAAAAAATAAACAATTAGACGTATTATTTTTCTACATCAACCAAGAGCTGTCTGAAAGCACTACTAAAAGCAAAAAAAAAAACCGCAGTATCAATTAGATATTGAGAAAGCAGCTAAGGGAGAAGGAATTAATATTCAATGGCGAGTTCCAAGTCATTTTGAATTACAATTATCTTTACCAGACAATAAATATATTAATGACATTTTTTTTTAGCCTTGAACCAAACAAAGGAGATTTACTTGATGAAATTTCTAAACACAACGAGAATGTTTTACAAGCAATTCAAACAGAAATATCATTCGGAAACAAACAAATTAAAATTGACAGAAGTTCTGTTGTTGAAGCAATAGCAGATACTTCTCAATCGAAAAAAAACATAATTATTTCAGGCGAAGGGGGCTGTGGGAAAACCGCAATTTTCAAGGAGTATTATAATTCTTATTTTAACAAAATACCAATTTGTGTTTTTAAAGCAAATGAACTTAATGTAAATCACATTAACGACATATTTCACTTTGACCACAAATTTACATTTACACAGTTTCTCGATACTTACAAAGATGAACCACTTAAAATATTTGTAATTGATTCCGCAGAAAAACTTGCAGAAATTTCTAACAACGATATTCTAATTACATTAATAGAAAAGTTAAAAGAGAATGCTTGGAATATTATATTTACAACACGCTACGCTTATCTTAATGATTTAATTTTTCATATTAAGGAGAATTATCAGTTGCCATTTGAAGTGAATAATGTTTCTTTGATTAGTACTGATAAATTAAAGTCAATCGCAGATGAATTCAAATTTTCACTTCCCGACAATCAAAAATTCGTAGAACGTCTTAGAAACTTGTTTTATCTAAGGGAGTACGTTCAACAATATTCAAATATTGACAAACAAGGAAATTATAATGGATTTATTGATTTGCTTTGGAAAAAGAAAATACAAAGTATTGTTAAAAAAGACAACCTGAACCTAGAAAGAGAAAGATGTATTATTAGCATTGCCAAACAAAGGTGTGAAACAGGAAGGTTTTATATCAATGCAGACAGTTTGCCACAAACAGCATTATTTCAATTAAAACAAGACGAAATACTTGGATATGACGACACACATAACGGATATTTCATTACTCATGATATTTATGAAGAATGGACGTTGGACAAAATAGTTTCCCGTAGTTTTTCAAATTATTCAAACATAAAAGACTTTTTTGACGACTTAGGAAATTCATTACCTATCCGCAGAGCATTTAGATTATGGTTATCTGACCATTTATCTGAAAACAGTAAAGAAATAGAAAATTTTATTCAAGGAGCATTTCCCCACGTTGAAGTAACACAATTTTGGAAAGATGAAATTTTAGTTTCTGTATTATTATCGGATTATTCAGAGACATTTTTTAATTTTTTCGAGAAGGAAATCATTGCAAATGATTTTAAAATACTAAAACGTATTTTGTTCCTACTAAGAATCGCCTGTACTGATATTTCAGAAATTCAAAATATTGAAATTATAAAACCTAAAGGCAAAGGTTGGGAAGAAGTAATTACGCTTATTTACAAACATAAAACTGACTTTTTTGAGAGTAATTTAAAACTTGTTTTACCAGTTTTAACTGATTGGTGCGAGTTCAATAAAGTAGGTAATGCTACACGGTACTCTGGATTGATGGTTTTAAGTGTAATTCAAAAAACTGAAACTGAAGAAAACTTCTTCATTCAAGATGGAGCTGAAGAAAACATTTTAAAAGTAATATTTAATACAACTAAAGAACTAAGAGTAGAACTAAAAGAAATTTTCGAAAAAGTTATTGCTAGTAAATGGACAAATCACAGCGATCCGTATCAAGGACTTTGCTCGAAAATTTTAGAGAAGCCCTATATAGCAATTGAATTAATAAAAACACTTCCATCACATGTAATTCAATTGTGTGATTTATTTTGGAAAAAGCAACCAAAAAAACATTACAGTTATGGATATGATAGAGATTCAATGGAAAGTCGTTATGGTTTGTCGGAAAAATACAAACTCAATTATTTTCCTGCTAGTGCTAATCAAACACCTATAAAATGGCTATTACAAATAGCTTTCCACGAAACACTCGATTTTATCATTGATTTCTCAAATAGGTCTGTTGAATCTTATAGCCATTCTGATTATGGAAAAGAAGACGTTGAAAAAATCATATTACATATAAATGGAAAAGAGATAAGCCAATATTTGAGTTCGGCTATATGGAGCATGTATCGTGGAAATGGCAGCCCAGTAGTACCATATTTACTGCAATCAATGCACATGGCTTTAGAAAAAGTACTTTTAGAATTTTCTCAATTATTAAAATCAGAAATAGTTCAGGATATACTTCTGAAAATTCTTACTAATTCCAAATCAGCTTCTCTTACTTCTATTGTTTGTAGTGTTGTACTTGCAAATCCTGATAAATTCCATGACATAGATTTAATACTATTTGAAACCATTGAATTATTTCACTTAGACACAATTAGAAGTTCTAATGAATTTCATGCGAAATCTACATACTCAATAGGATATGGAATGGATAAGATGAAAGACATTTTATATACAGATGAAAGACTGAATTCATGTAAAGACAAACATAGAAGTTCAAATTTAGAATCCTTGTTTTTGAATTATCAGCTTTTCGGTGTAAAAGGATTTACAGAGGTTCAAAATTCTGAATTCATTGAGAAATTGTATAAAATAATTGACCAATACAAATCCAATGCTTCAACAAATAAATCATTTGGAATACTGTTGGCAAGAATGGATAGACGAAATCTTATTCCCAAAGTGTCAAAGCATGACGACAATAATTTACTAATAGAATTTAGTCCCAAAGAACTTTCTGTTGAACATAGCAAGGAAAGTGAGCAAGCAGATAGTCAATACAAAGAAATGTTCAAGTATGCATCCCTTAGATTATGGGCTGACTTTCTCAAAGATAAGAGTGAGCAAACAAAAACAGCAAAACATCAAGACTACGATAAGAATCCTCTTTTAGCACTATCGGAAACCAAACAACTGATTGAAGAGCTAAAAACTGGACGAAATGGAATCGGAAATTTTGACTATTCCATACCTGCGTTTTCGTGTTCTAAATTATTAATTGAGCATAAAGACAAACTATCAAAAGAAGATAAGGCTTTTTGTAAAGTAATTGTTCTTTCTTCTCTATCTAATCTTTTTGCCGATAATTACGACTATCAAATAAGTGATGGGGTTGAAGCATCTGTCCATGCGATACCAGTACTAATAAATGAATTTTCGGAAGAAACAGAAGATTATATTTCAATCATGGTTATGGCTCTTTTGGATGAAACATCAATCGGAGCCTATAAAAGAATATGTGATTACGTCATTGAATCAATTCACAAATCAAAATTGTGGGAACAAAATCCAAAAATTGCTCAATCCATTTTATTTGGATATGTAAAGCTCCAACCTATTTACAAAAATATTGTTGCAGAAATAAGAAAAAAACAAGGATGGGGTCCAATTTCTAAAAGTTCGATTTTAGGAGAATTTGAAAAAACAAATTCTGATTTTACTTTTGAGAATATATCATTTGATATAAACGATATTTCTTCATTTGACATTCATGGTTTGGAAATAATTCTTCAATTAATTCCTTCCAACACAAAAGATAAAACTCATTTAAATATCTATTCTAAATCTTTGCTATTTTTAGCACCACAGTTACTCAATGATAGAAAAAGAAACAAAGAGGACTCGGGAAAGGATTCCAATATTTATTCTTTACGATTACATATTTTCAAGAAGTTTGCTCATTTCATTTTACAAAGAGAAATAAACGAAATTGACATATACATTAAACCATTTGTTGATTCGTTTTCTTCAACAGAAGAAACAGCTTCATTTATTTCAGAATTAGTAAGTGCAGAAGATTACATAAACAAGCATGAACAATTTTGGCATATTTGGAACAACCTATATCCGAGAATAAAAGAATTATGTTCAAATACACGTGGCTATCATTTAAAAGGAATTATAATAAATTACTTGCTCGCATGGCGTTGGTGGCGTGAAGGAATTGAAGAGTGGCATAGCTTAAAAAAGGAAAACTTATTACTTTACACAAACACTTCAAAAGAAATAGGGAACATTCCCGCTGTGTTGTATTCTGTTGTCAAAGTTTTAAATTCAATTGGGTCAAACTTTAAAGATGAAGGTATAGATTGGATTTATACAATTGTGTCAAACAATAAATCTTTAAATCTTGACGATTTAGAATCAAACACTCAATATTACTTGGAAAAGTTTTTAAGAAAGTTTGTTTTCATCAACAAACAAAAAATAAAAGAAGAAATAAAATTGAAAAACAAAATAATCCCAATACTTGATTTTATGATTGAACGAGATTCTATACATGCTTATTTATTACGAGAAAGTATATTATAATAGTAGATAACAATCAAGCACCTACTGCCAACAATGTATAAAATACATAGGGCGTTTGTGCTAAACCGAAAGGTCTGTGAGTATTAGCAAAGTCCGTTAAATATAAAATTTGGCATTTAAGAGAAAAATAAAAGCAAAATATTTATATTTAGCTAAGTAATAAACCGAAACGTATGTACTTACTTATTGCCCTACGTTTCTTATACTAACCGTTCTAAACAAAAACTATGAAACTAAAATTTATTATTTCCTTTCTAGCCATATTATTATTTGCAAACTGCAAGAATAATCAAATAGATGAAAGCGTTGAAATTAACAATACTGTAAAACTATGGACAGAATGCCTAAATAATAAAAACTTTAATGCCCTCTCTGATATTTATACTGATTCCGTTATTTATTATGGGTTAAATAAAGTAAAAAAAGGTGTCATTGACCACAAGAAAAAAGCACTCAATAGACATAATGATTTCAAACAGACAATTTTAAATAACCTTAAAATCACCGATACAATCAATGGAAAAAAAGTTTCCTTCATTAAAAGTATTTTCTTTAACTCTAAACAAAAAAGCTATCCTTCTTATCTCGTTTTGAATAAAATAGATGATAAATGGGAAATCTCAACAGAAAGCGATTCAATTACAGACAAAAATCTAAAGAAAAATAAAATCGCCGAAAGTGTAAAAGGAAAACTTAAAGGTGACTTTAATGGAGATAAAAATATAGAATATGCTTGGATTCAAAATCCAGAGACATTGAATCCTGGTTCAGATGAATACCCTTTAACTGGTTCTGAATTATGCAAAGGTAAATGTGAAAGCATTATATATTTCACCGACAAAAATATACCAGCATTTAAAATATCATCATTTGGTGGTTGGATAATAAACGTAGGTGACATAGATAATGACGGGACAGATGAAATTGGTTTTTGGAGAAATAATGCTCCACATCAAGCAGGAAGTATGATGCAATTAGATATCTATAATATAAAAAAAGGAACAACGCCATTAGTAAGTACATACATTAAAATTGGACTTCACGAATTAAAAGACAGTGAAATTGTAACAAAATTAAGTAATAATAAAATTCAAATTAAAGAAAGTCATTACGATTCAAATGATTTTGAATGGGTTCTTCAAAACAGGATAGTCAGGATTAGATAAAAAAGTTTAGAATCGAGTAGACGGCTGACAGCCTAATTGACTGTCAGTACGTCTCTCACACCACCCAATTACCTTAGCTTAGGATTAACAAACCCTCGCATACAGCACTTTCACCTTTTGGGTTTTATAACTCTTTGAGCTATATTTAACATTCAAGACACACACACTAATATGGACACTACCAATAAAGAATATATTGGTCATTTTGGAAGTACATTAAAATATCAATCCATGGTTATTTATAATCCTGAAAAAAACATTTCAATAAGCATCGTAACCAATTGTAGCGGTAAATATTTTAACAACGTTTTTTTCCAAGAACTAATACCTGCGAGACTTGACGAACTGTAAGAGCAAAAGAACTATTTTCACCATTTGAAGTACACATTGCATTCTTTAATTTGAAAAACTACTGAAAAGAATATTACCGTCAATAATCTATTTCTTAGGTGCACACTTAGGTTTGTATTTCGAACGTTTTTTCTTGAATATGCTCTTACCGATAAAAAGTTGGACTAGTTAAGCAGCTATTTCAAAGTTATACAATTCTTGTGGTGTTTTCATATTTAAAGCTGAGTGTGGAGCATAATTATTATAATCCTCAAACCATTCATGTAATTTATCCATTACAATTTTTGGTGTATCTAAGCAATTTTCATAAACGTAATCTCTTTTAAAGGTGCCGTTAAACGACTCACAAATTCCATTTGATTGTGGAGAATATGTAGGGGTATTACAATCCTTTAGTCCCCATTTATTTAATTGTTTTCTCAAACCTTTCTCTATGTATTCAGGTCCATTATCATGAAGGAGTTCCAATTTATCTCTCTCAGGTAAACTCTCTCCAAATCGATTAAACAATGCTTCTTGAACCATCAATTCAATATCACAAGCCTGCATGTGAGCACCTGCTTTCCAGGATATAATTGAACGGTCACAACAATCAATTACAATTGCTACTCGTAACTTCTCACCGTTCCAACATTTTATGGAAGTAATATCACTTGCCCAACGAGTGTTAGATTTTTCAACAGAAACCTTTCCTGTATGCGCTCTATTACTACCTCGTGTTCTGTTCTTTTTAATAAGCAACCCCTCTTCTTTCATAAATCGATGAACTAGATATTTTGTTTCATAGATACCATAATCACGCTTTAAAATCGCTAGAACTCGTGGTACTCCGTAAGTAGCTTTCTTTTTAACTATTTCTAACACCGCTTTTTTAAGCTTATCAGAAACAACTTTACGTTGAGTTCTTTTCCTTTTCGGATAAGACTTTTTTTTGTAAAAAACAGTCGAACGTGGTAACCCTAGTATTTCTATCATCTTATTTAAAGTAGTGTCAAACTCGGTAGCAAAAGATTCTACTTCTTGTTTTTTAGTCTGTCCAGTTCTAACTTTTTTTTTAGAATAGTGATGTGAAAAGCAGATTCACCTAAAGCCTTTTTTAGCTCTTCGTTTTCTCTCTTTAAAACATCTAACTCAATTTTAGAGTGTAACTCACCCTTGTTTTTAATTCCCATAACAGCACCTCTTTTAGCGTCATTCCTCCATTTATAAATTTGACTGGCAATAAATCCATATCTTCTACAGAACTCAGGACAGGTTAATCCTGATGATTCCCATTCTGACACAATATATGATTTTTGTTCTGAAGTATAAAACTTTCTTCCTCCAGCAGTAACTCGTGCATTTGCTATTAATCCTTCTATCATTTCTATCTAATTTTCAACTGAAAACTAGTCCAACTTTTAAATCGGTTAAGAACAAATACTCTATTTCGTTTATACAAATCGAGGTAGTAAATCAAACTGAGTTCAAAAGCTCCCACTGAGTTTGTTGCACTAATCAGTTTAGAAGTATTGGTGTCGTAAGAAACACCCCACAGAAGACTACCTTTCGTTACTTTCAATCCTACATAAACAGCATCAAACCCTGCAAAACGCGCATGATTACCAGTCATTCTTACGCCTCCACCAACTTGAACCGACTGCTTAGTCACCTTGTCTTCTATTTTTTTGACTTTATAATACGTTCCTACATTCAATTTATTTGTGTTATTTTGAGTGGAATAAACAAGATGAGAAACAAATGCTTTCTTTATAGAAATAGGGTAATCTAACAAACCATGAAAAACGAATTTCTGTCGTAATTTCGCATTTGATTCGTCATAAAAATACTGCCTAGGATTATTGAAATGAAAATAAGCAAGCCCCACCATAAATTTAGGTTGCCCTTCATCAAACTGCTCATAAACAAGCCCTGTCGATAAGTCTGCAAAATTATAGCTTTCGGTAGGAAAACTTTCTCCTGTTGATAAACTTGGATTAAACTCCACTCCTGTCCATTGGTTATCAAAATAACCGTTAGTATAATCCACCGAACGGTTAACAATCCCCCCTTGAAAGCCAAGTGTCAAAAACCGTGTTCGTTTCCCATTGAGAGACTTATTGTAAGACACTGATACATTAGCCTGTTGCGACTTAAATTTCAAATCCCCCGCTTGATCATGCGCTAACGAAAACCCTACTCCTACGTAATCTCCATGAATATATTTATGTCGTTTGACCAACCCATCAGCCGAAAAAGAAGTGGTATGGTAAGGTTTAGGTGTTGCTATATAATTACTTGCTACTGTCGTCCATTGCTGACGATAAAGTGAAGACAACCGTAAATCTTTATGTTTAAAGTCAAAATCGAATACACCTGTCAGTGCGGGGTTCAAAACTAATGGTTGATTATTAATCAGTGAATAATGAAAATCTTGGCTAAAACTTTTTGTCAGAGAAAACAATACAATGACAGCTACAATTATTCTTTGTAACGAATTCATCTTCTTTTCCTTAAAAAAAGGAAAATTAATCAAATGTTTTACTGATTTTATCAATGTATAAACTTATTCTAACAAGGTCACATTTCCTTCAAATTTACGTTCCTCTCCATCATAGAAAACCACGGTACATTTAAAGACAAAAACTTGTTGTGTTTGTTTCTTTCCTTTGTAAAAGGCATCCCAACCATGAGAAAGACGGTCTGTAAAAAACACTTCTTCACCCCAACGATTAAATAACCTAAATTCTAATTTATCTATATTAATCCCTCTAACATACAAGATATCATTGACCAAATCGCCATTAGGAGTAAAAGCATTAGGTATATAGATGTTCTTCAAACACGAATCGAGAGGATAGAGTTCGATAGGATGAAAGGTTTTCACTGTATCGTAATTTAAACCTCGTAAAATGACTTCGTAAGTTCCTTCTGCCGAGTATTCGTGTGTGGGCTTTAGTTCCGTAGAAGTTGTACCATCGCCAAAATCCCATAACCAATCAGTCACAGGCAAACAACATTCACATTCATTTTCTCCAACGGCTCCTGTAAAAGTAATTGGTTCGTTGTAACACCTATAATCCGTCGTAGTAATTTTCATTAACGGAATTGGTTTTGGCTTCACATTTACCACCACCGTATCCGTCACGGCACAACCAGCAAACACACTATCTTTCACAATATACACTGTCGTATCTGAAGGCGAGGCAATAGTAGTAAAACACTCCGTACAAAAAAGTGTATTGGCAGGTGACCATTGAGGGAACTCCGCTCCCACAACAGTTAGAGTCACTGATTTTAAGGGACAAATAGTGGTATCTTTTGGTGCTTTTATCGGCGTGATGACCACTACATCCAAGTAAGTAGTGTCTTTTCCTACGCAAGTAACCAAATCAGTTGCTATTAGTTGTATCGTGTAAGTTCCTCTTTGCTTGTAGCTGTGGCTAACAGCAACTGGTTTTTCGGTAACCACATTTGGTGAACCATCACCAAAATCCCAAATAAAATCGACACCTCCTGTACTTTTATTTTCGAAATAAGTATTCTTCCCTGATTTCACACATTCAGGACCGTCTATAATAGCCTCTAAGTTAGCTAAATCAAATTTAAAAACGCCGTTATTACAATTCCTACTTTTACTTCGCATAGGGTAAGTAAACGGGTTTCCGTCATCTGGAAAAGTCGGAAAATCTCTATTCCCTCCACAATTGGCACAAACAGACTGATAAATTGTTCCTGCTTTGTCAAAACGACTTGTTCCTCCATCCACATGTTCTCTCGATGCCCCTCCTCCAAAATACGAACCATACAATAAATACTCTGCATTTTTGTAAAGTACCATTAAATAAAAATCATCATTATCAGTGGTCGTACGGTAAGCGTTTGCTGTAACAGGCATACGGTAAATAAAATCTCCATTATATCCATACCAATGTGAATTTATCAAGCCTCCCCATCCCGAAATAAAGATATTACCACATTCGTTCACCAAAAATGCTGTCGGAGAAATATTAGAAGTAATCTGTGTTGGTGTAATATCACCAATTGTTGTTGAGAGTAACTCCGTTGATAAATCTGCACTAAATTTCATTATAAAAACACCATTATTTGGATTTCCATAAACTTGACCGTAAGTAGAAACAACGGGTATCCTTCCCTGTGTCTGTCCTAACACATAAACACTTTCATCTACATCTAAATCGACAAAATACGTTTGATCAAAGAAATCCGTACCAACATAAGTTCCTGCCAAAGGCGTTGTTCCGTCAGAAGAAACTTTCATCACATAACCATCTGCACTACCCATAGGAAGTGATTTTGCTCCACCCAAAGACATAATAGCTGTTATTGTATCTGAAGTACCTCCTGTTACCAATACATTTTGAGCATTATCAATTCTCACTGAATAACAAGCATCAATTCCTTTACTACCAATATGATTAGACCAAATAACAGTTGATAAATCAGCACTCATCTTGACTAAAACACCATCAGAAGCTCCTCCCAAGTAAGTAGGGCTAAATCCTCCGACACTCGGAAAAGTATCTAACGGACTCAAAGGAGCAGAAGTAACCGATGCGATATAAACCGCACCTTGTTTATCTAAAAAGATATCACCTCTTAGTTGATCTCCATAATTAAAGACCAAACCATCTGACTTTCTATTTATTCCGTCTGTCCCCGTTCCTCCCAAATAAGTTGCATTTACAATAGATTTGCCATCAGTACTCAACCTTGTAACCACTATATCAGTTCCATTTGCAAACTCATATCCACCAACCAAATCGGCTTGTAACACGGGAGCACCACCCGAAAACACCGCATCAAAAGTAGTTGCAGGGTTCGGTATTGGGAAATTCGCCGAACCAGTAGTTCCCAAAATCAACAATTCTTTTGTCGCTTCATCTACTACCAAACTCGTTGGGATTTCCGAGTCACTCCCCCCTAAATAAGTCGAATAGAGTAATGACGTACCGCTTGAGTCAAATTTCATTATTCCCATATCCGTCCCTCCTCCTTGGTAAGTTTGCTGAAAAGCACCCGTTGTCGTAGGAAAACCTGTTGGTGTAGGAAAACCTTGTCCATTATGAGAAAACACCGTCCCTCCTGTATATAGACTTCCTTCATTATCGTTACATGCTGTATTCCCCCAATAATCAGCACGAGAACCCGCACTTGTCGAAAAAATCAATTTTGGGTCAATAACCAACGGCAATGACTCGTCATATTTACCTATTCTAAAAAACACCTTTCCTCGTTTTACAGAAAACCGACAAGCAATTTTTACCTGCACACTATCCACCAACTGATAAACATAAGGTGGACTTTCTATCAATTCGCCTATAGAGGTAGTAATATGCAAAGCCTCATCAATCACCTTTACCTTCTCCGCCCCTTCAAAATTCAATTCAATTTGTTTTGTATCTACATGAGGTCCTACTAAAAACTCATATTTAAACCCCGTTTTGTCATGTAAAATGAGCCGAATATCAATCCCTTCATAAATATTTTTTGAAAACAACTGTTGTGAGGTTCTTAATTCGGTATGCCATTTTGATTGATCTGAACCATACAAAAAATTATAATACGCCGAACTTTTATCTATCGCCTGCCAATTCAATTTATTACCTCCGACAAACCTTAATTTCATAGCATGGAAAGCCACCGTTTTTTCTTCCAAAAGATGGATGGAATGTGTCGTATCTTCGCCTAATTCTCCTGGTTCGTTTAGTAAATAACCAATCCCATCTTCAAAAAAGAATAAATCACCATTAGGTATTGTTCCTTTAAACGCAAGTTCATCTGCCCATTGCCCTTTGTTTTCAAGAAATTTATAATTCCCAATTTTATCAATATACTGCCCCTTTACCCATGTAGTGAGTAATAACAATACGAAAACAATATAATACCTCGATAAAATGATAACTTCTTTTACTGTTGATCAATACACAAGATACTATTTTTCAATGAAGTAGCAAAAAGATAAGTACTCTACCTTTGGTATGTCCTCCCTATTACACAAAAAAGGGAAACAAACACACGGTTCACTCCCCTCTCTTTAGCTCTCTTAAACAAAACATCTATTTATACACACACAAATAAGATGTTTGCCCGATAGCTTTCACTTTAAAACTTGAGTTTGCCTCAACTTTAAAACTTTCCCCCTTCTTATAACTTTTTTCTTCCGTTACTCCTGGCAACAAAGCAATTAACTCACCTTCGATAACCGTCATCGTTTCGTGCGAAGATGTTCCAAATTCGTAATCTCCTGGCTCCATCACTCCTACCGTCGATGTTCCGTTCGCTGTTTCGTACCCTAAAGACTTTACTGTTGCGTTAAAATATTCGTTTGCTGAAATCATTTCTAAATCTATTTATTACTTCACTACAAAACTAATTCTTTGAATTGAATAGCAAAAATTTAAAACCAAAAAAATCACTCCTTATATCCATAATAACCTAAAAAAACAAAGTCTCTCTTACGCAAAAAGAGTTTTGCTTCAAGTAACTTTTGGTACAAAAATGTAGTATATTGATTGTTCAGTTAATTTAATGTTATGCAAAAACTTTTTTTACTCACTATTGTGAGCTTATTTCTAGCCACAAGTTGTCGAAAAAACGAACCTGATGTGATTTATCCACACCAAGCCTATTATTACACTAGCGGTAATGTACATACAATCCCTGATGGTCAAACAGGCTATTTAGCCAACGTAAACCTAGCTGGTCAAGGTAACCAAACAGTTGTGCATAACACCACTTTAATTATCAATGGTAATGTAACCATGGATGCTTTAACTGTTACAGGAAAAGTAGTTATCGCAGAAAATGCTAGCCTTACAGTTACCGGAACGACTACCGTGGTTGGTGGTGGAGATTTCATTGTCTTAGGAAAAATCAACACAAATGTATTAACACAAACAGGCGATACCTACCTCAATGGTGGCGAAATCACTGTTTTTAATAAGTACACCATTGTTGGTGGGTCTACTTTATACATTCAAAACGCATCGGTACATGTGGACGAATTAATTGTTACAGGAAATATTCAGCATCCTCAAAATGACTTCACACAAAGTAACCATGTCTATTCTGTTATCGAGTCTATTGAAACAGAATACCTATTCATCACCTCTGGAGCAGGTATTTGTGGACCTGTTTTATTTACAACCAACGATGATAAAGGATCTTCGGGAATTAGTTTTAGTGACGTTTCGGCGAGTGTCTTAGCAAATAAACCTACTATTAAATCTATTTATGGTTTAGATAACACTACACTATTTCACGATTACCAAAGCACTTGTACTCCTTTAACTAACTTTCCTACTTACTAAATATGAAAAACTTTATTTACCTGTTTATTTGTGGTCTGCTATTGATGAGCTATTCTTCTCAAGCACAAAGTCTATCAAAGGGAGACAACCTGATTAATATATCTATAGGCCTGGGTGACAGAGTACGTCCTCAAGGGTTTAAAACTGTACTTTCTCCTCTTGTATTTCAATTTGAACACGCTCTTGCTGATCAAATTACCGTTGGAGCGTATTTGGGTTTCGGTCGTTCGTTTTATGAAAATGAAGGAAATTTTGCTATACCTCAATATCCTTACAATACTGAGTTTCAAAAATACAGGTGGAATGCCACAAATGTGTTGGTAGGAATAAAAGGAGCGTATCATTTTGGTGAATTATTAAACACAACAAAAAAACTTGATCCTTATGTAGGATTGACTTTAGGATACAACTTTATTGCTGTAAAAATCAAACAAATAGAAGGGAATGTAAACCTTAACCCCTACCTAGAACCTGATCCAAAAACAAAAGCTATGGCTGGTATTTTTGTAGGTGCTCGTTATTACTTGAATGAACAACTTGCTCTTTTTGGGGAATTAGGCTTATCTACTGCTGTTCTTCAAGTTGGATTAAGTTTTAAACTACCTTAATTAAAATGAAATCACTGTTATTTTTCCTCGCTGTATCACTAAGTATATCCTTTGTTTTTGGACAGCAGAAGGCATACCAAATATACAATTCCAAAGGAAAAAAAGTACGTTACAAAAAGATGATTAAAACTCTCCGTAAGCAGAATATCATCTTGTTTGGTGAACAACACAACAACCCAATTTGCCATTGGTTACAATACGAAGTAACTCATGAGCTAAACAAAACCAATAGTCTTATTTTAGGTGCTGAAATGATTGAATCCGACAACCAAACAGTACTTAATAGCTACCTCAAACAAACAATCAATTACGCTGAATTAGATTCTTTGGCTCGGCTGTGGGGTAATCACAAAACAGATTACGCTCCATTAGTTGATTTGGCTAAACAATACAAACTTCCTTTTATTGCTACCAATATACCGAGAAAGTACGCTAACCTAGTTTATAAAAAAGGGTTTAAAGCACTGGACTCTCTTTCTCTTGAAGAAAAAAGTTGGATCGCTCCTTTGCCTATTCCTTTTGATAGTGAATTGGTAACCTACAAAGAAATTCTTACGATGATGGGCAACCACGGTAGTCCTTTATTGGTAGAAGCTCAAGCGAGTAAAGATGCTACAATGGCTTATTTTATTTTAAAGAACTACAAGAAAGACCACCTTTTTATACATTATAACGGTGCATACCATTCGGATAAGTACGAGGGGATTTTGTGGTATTTAAAAAGAGAAAGGAAAGATTTACATTACTACACTATCTCCACCGTTTCTCAAAAAAACACAAAGAAATTATTACCGTCAAACAAACACATTGCTGATTTCATCATCTGTATTGACGAAGACATGACAACTACTTATTAAGTGTCACTCTAAACGAAAATTGAACATGCGGTATTATTTTATCTTTTTATTTTTAATAAGTAGTCAACTTACATTTTCTCAAGTAGGTAACTTGACTACTGTGGTTCAAAAGGGACACGGTGCCGTTGTCAAATCGGTAGCTTATAGCCCTAATGGAAAATATGTAGTTACTGCAAGTCGAGATAAAACGGCTAAATTGTGGTCGGTAGCGTTGGGTTTAGAAATCAGAACTTTTATCGGACACGAACACACAATAAATAACATTACATTTTCTCCTGACGGCACAAAAATAGCGACTAGTAGCGCAGATAAGACAGCTAAGATATGGGATATAGAAACAGGAGAAATCCTTTGGTCAACGGCTGTTTTTCAACAATATATAACTAGTGTTTCTTTTAGTCCTGATGGTGTGAAATTAGCGGTTGGAGGACATGAAGAAGAAGTTATCATTTTTGATATCAACTCAAAAGACACCGTGAAAGTTTTTGAAGTCAATCCTGATAGAGGGTTTGGTTATGGAATTGATACCGAGTTTAGCTCCGATGGTTTGTGGTTTGCAATAGGAGAAGATGACCGAACAGTAAGCATTTACAGTACCAAAAACTGGGAACTGGTTTATACATTTAAGCCCAAAGAAGGCTCGTGCCAAGGTTGTGGAAGTTTTGTTGCTTTTAGCCCTAACAATAAATTTGTGGCGAAATTATCCAATGACGGAACTTTAGAAGAATTCAATCTGTCTGATGGTTCGCTTCGGCATGTTTATAAAGACAAATTGAAAGACATATCGGCTGTACGCTACACCTCAAATGGTGCTTATTTATTGGGAGCTTCAGAAAAAAGCATTGGTGTATTTGACACAAAGAAAAAAGAATTAGCTTCTACCTTTACTCCTGAAGTAAAAGAAATCAATGATGTCGTATTTACTCCTGATTCAAAACATATTCTTATCGCAGGGAATAATAATAAAGCAACGTTGTGGGATTGGAAAAAAGGAGAACAAATAGGTGAGTTTTCAGGGATAATCAACCAAGTAAATAAAGGGGGATTAAACTATGACCCTGACAACTATTGGCAATCATACATTGCTAATTATATCAAGTACCAAAATAATATTTTACTATCAAAAGACGGACAATTTTTCGTGAAAGGTAAAACAGGTAAGAAAGCAAAGTTAATCGAAGTGAAATCAGGGAATACCGTAATGGAGTACATTGGTCACCAAAAAGGTGTGCTTTGTTTCGATTTCTCGGCTAACGAAGAGCTACTATTGACAGGTGCGGGTGATGGTGTCGCTATTTTATGGAACAAAAAAACGGGACAAAAACTACGTACTTACAACGAACACAGAGAACCTATTTTTGACATTCAATTTAGTCATGACCAACAAAAAATGGTTACAACAAGCTGGGACGGTTACGTGATTGTTTGGAATGTGCAATCAGGGGAAGTTATTTCTGCAATTAACTTAAAAGAAGTTTCTGCTAATCGTGTACGATTTTCTGCAAACGATGCTTATCTACTGTTATCTAAATTAGATAAAACCTTTGAGTTGTGGGAAATAGATTCTCGAAAAATGGTCAGACAGTTTATCGGACACACTGATAATATTATGTTTTTGACAACCGATGACACCAATAATCAATTCTTATCGGCAGGAAAAGATGGCTCGGCAATACTTTGGGATTACTACTCTGGTCTAATCAAAAGAAAATTTAAACATAAAAAAGGGAATATTTACACGGCTATTTTTCATAGTAACCAAATTGTGACTGCAGGAAGTGATAGAAATATCCATTTTTGGGATAGTTTTTCTGGAAAACCTTTAAGCCAACTCAAAGGGCATCAAACTGAAATCACTTCGCTCAATATAAGTTCAAATGGTAAATTACTGGTATCAGGAGACCTAGATGGAGTAATCAAATTTTGGGACATGGAAACTAAAGAAGAGTTTTTTGAATATATCCAAATCGGTGAGAAGGACTTTATGGTCAAGACGAGGGACGGCTATTTTTATGCTACAGAGGGAGCGGAACGTAACATTCACTTTGTTGATAAGCTGAAAGTTTATGGTTCAGATCAATTTTTCGATGAATTTTATCGTCCCGACCTAATACCTAAAGCTTTTGAAGTAAACAATAACACTAGAAACAAAACCATGCAAGGTATGTTGCACGACGCTCCTCCACCGAGTCTCAAAATCATTGGCATACGAGCAAACAACCATCGTTTTGCTGATTTATTCATCACTGTTACCGATAACGGTGGAGGTAGTGACGACTTACAACTTTTTCATAATGGGAAAAGCAACCCTCTAAATGAGAAGAATTTAATCGTTTTTAAAAAGAAGAAAAAAGAGGTTACTTATAAATACAAAGCCTCGTTGGTTGCTGGACACAATCTATTCATGGTTAAGGCTAAAAGCACAGCAAACATAGGTTCAATGCCTGCAACGGTTGATCTTATGTCTAAGAGTAAAAAGCCAAGTGGTAAATGTTATGTCCTTTCGATAGGAATAAATAACTATAAAAACGCAAAAATGAAACTCAACTACGCCAAGGCTGATGCGGAGACATTTGCCGATGCAATACAACAAAGCACACAGAAGATATTTTCTTCTATCGAAGTACATACTATCTATGATAAAAAAGCAACAAGAGTTAATATTTTACGAAAGTTAACCGAGTTGAGTAAAAAAATCACAATGAACGATGTTTTCATACTGTATTACGCAGGTCACGGTAGTGTTGTCGAAGAAAAATTTTACTTCATACCCACGGAGTCTGTTCGCCTGTATGACAGTGAAAGTTTGGTTAAAACAGCAATTGAAGCAACTGAATTACAAACTTATTTAGAGCAAATAAAAGCCTTAAAACAAGTGATTGTAATGGATGCTTGTCAATCAGGACAGTCCGTAGAGTTATTAGCTCAGCGTGGTGCTATCGAGGAAAAAGCCATTGCTCAACTCTCCCGAAGTGCTGGTATTCATGTATTGGCTTCAGCAGGAAGTGAACAGTTCGCAAGCGAATTCTCATCCCTAGGTCACGGTTTGTTTACTTACGCCTTACTCAAAGGCTTAAGTGGTGAGGCTGACGGTTCGCCTTTAGATGGGAAAATCACAATTTACGAACTCAAATCCTACTTAGACGATCAAGTTCCTGAGCTTAGTATCCAACACAAAGGACGCCCACAATACCCTTACACTTTTTCAAGAGGGCACGATTTCCCTTTGGTTATCATTAAAAAATAAGCAAGGTTGGACAGAATATTACCTTTTATTAAACTAGCCAAAGAACAACCTTAATTTAAAAAATCGTTCACAAAAAAAGGCTGACTCAAATTAATGAATCAGCCTTTTCATTCTCTAAAAACTACATTTACACGTTGTTTTCTGAGCTCAATTTAGCAGAAATATACTCTCTGTTCAATTTAGCAATATTATCTAATGAAATCCCTTTAGGACACTCAACTTCACAAGCACCTGTATTGGTACAAGCTCCAAATCCTTCCGCATCCATTTGATCCACCATGTTTTCTACACGTTTTGCACGCTCTACTTGCCCTTGTGGCAATAATGCCAACTGTGCAACTTTTGCAGATACAAACAACATCGCCGATGAGTTTTTACAAGTAGCAACACACCCTCCACAACCGATACAAGTAGCTGCATCCATTGCCTTGTCGGCATTCTCTTTCGATATAGGTAAATTGTTTGCGTCTTGAGCACTTCCTGTATTTACAGAAACATACCCACCTGCTTGAATAATACGGTCAAATGCCGAACGATCAACCATCAAATCTTTGACTACAGGAAAACCATTTGCTCTAAAAGGTTCGATAATAATGGTATCACCATCACTAAAAGAACGCATGTGCAATTGACAAGTTGTGATTAAATCATTAGGTCCGTGCGACTGTCCGTTGATTACCATTGAACACATCCCGCAAATTCCTTCACGACAATCATGATCAAAAACAACTGGTTCGTCTCCTTTCTCTATAATTTCGGTATTCAAGATATCCATCATCTCTAAAAATGAGGCATCTTCTGAAATATTATCTAATTTATGCTCTGAGAAACGACCCTTATCATTCGCACCGTCTTGTCTCCAAACTTTTATATTTAATTTCATCTTTTTTGTGTTAATGGGTGATTATTTGTAAGAACGTTGCTTCATTTCGACGTTTTCATAAACTAATTCTTCTTTATGAAGAGTTGGCTCTGTGTCCACACCGTTAAATTCCCAAGCACCTACGAATGCAAAGTTTTCATCATCACGCTTAGCTTCTCCTTTTTGCTCTCCATCAAGCTCCACAGATTCTTCACGGAAATGACCTCCACAAGACTCCTCTCTCATCAGTGCATCTCTACACATCAACTCACCCAATTCAATAAAGTCAGCTACTCTTAATGCTTTTTCTAACTCTTGGTTCGTTGTATCTGCTTTTCCAGGAACCAAAACATCTTTCCAGAAATCAGCTCTTACTTGTTTTATCTCTTCTATTGCTTCAGTTAAACCTTTAGCGTTACGAGCCATCCCACATTTTTCCCACATAATATTCCCCAATTTTCTATGGAAATAATCAGCAGGCTTAGAACCTTTATTGTTCATCAATAGTGAAATACGGTCAGTAACCTCTTTTTCAGCTTCGTCAAATTCAGCTGTATTTGTAGGAATCTCTCCTGTTCTGATATCATCTGCTAAGTAGTTACCAATGGTGTTTGGTAAAACGAAGTAACCATCAGCCAAACCTTGCATCAATGCAGACGCTCCTAATCTGTTTGCTCCGTGATCAGAGAAGTTAGCTTCTCCTGCACAATAAAGTCCTTCTACCGAAGTCATCAAGTTGTAATCAACCCAAACACCACCCATTGTGTAATGCACAGCTGGGTAAATTTTCATTGGTACTTTGTAAGGGTTTTCATCTGCAATCTTTTCATACATTTGAAAAAGGTTACCGTATTGCCCTCTAATCTTATCTTCTCCCAAACGTTCGATAGCGTATTTGAAATCCAAATAAACAGCTTCTCCTGTTTTATTTACACCAAAACCAGCATCACATCTTTCTTTTGCTGCTCTTGACGCAACATCACGTGGTACTAAGTTACCGAATGCAGGGTATCTTCTTTCTAAGTAGAAATCTCTGTCTTCTTCTGGAATATCGTTCGCCGTTTTTTCTCCTGCTTGAATTGCTTTTGCGTCTTCAATTTTCTTAGGTACCCAAATACGACCATCATTTCTCAATGATTCTGACATCAATGTCAGTTTTGATTGGTAATCACCTGTTCTTGGTAAACAAGTTGGGTGAATTTGTGTGTAACAAGGGTTAGCGAAATAAGCTCCTTTTTTGTGAATTTTCCACGAAGCAGTTACGTTAGATCCCATGGCATTTGTAGAAAGGAAAAATACATTTCCATAACCACCAGAAGCAATAACAACAGCGTGAGCTGAGTGTCTTTCGATTTCTCCTGTAACTAAGTTACGAGCGATAATCCCTCTTGCTTTTCCATCAACAATAACAACATCCAACATTTCGTGACGGTTGTGCATAGTAACCGTCCCTTTTTTGATTTGTCTTGAAAGAGCAGAATAAGCACCTAACAACAATTGTTGCCCTGTTTGTCCTTTAGCGTAAAAAGTTCTTTTTACTTGTACTCCACCAAACGAACGGTTATCTAAGTACCCACCATATTCACGAGCAAAAGGAACGCCTTGCGCTACACATTGGTCGATAATATTTCTTGAAACTTCTGCTAAACGGTGTACGTTTGCTTCACGAGAACGGTAATCTCCACCTTTAATCGTGTCATAAAATAAACGGTAAACTGAATCACCGTCATTTTGGTAGTTTTTTGCTGCGTTAATACCTCCTTGAGCTGCAATAGAGTGTGCTCTTCTTGGCGAATCTTGGAACGCAAAACATTTCACGTTGTATCCTAGTTCCCCTAAAGATGCTGCTCCTGCTCCTCCTGCTAATCCAGAACCAATGATGATGACATCAATGTGTCTTTTATTGGCAGGGTTTACCAAGTTCATATCTGCTTTATACGAAGACCATTTCTTATCAATTGGACCTTCTGGAATATTTGAATTAAATGCCATAATATCTTTCTTATCCGATTGTTACTCCTAAATAAATTAATACAGGGATAGCTGCAAATGCCAAAGGGACTAATATTGCGTAAGCTAAACCGATTGTTTTGATGATCGGTGTGTACTTGGCATGTCTCAACCCTAAAGATTGGAATGCCGACTGAAAACCGTGCGCTAAGTGAAAACCTACAACTAACATCGCTAAAGGATAAAGAATCACGTGCAATAAACTTTCTTTATAAGTTGTTGTTACAATAGACCACAAATCAGCCATCTCAACACCTCCAAGTGTTACACTACCTGGCGTTCTAAAATATTTAAAACTAAAGAAATCCCAAAGGTGAACCAATAGAAAGACTAAGATAACCATTCCGAATGGTCCCATAGCTTTTGATTTCCAATCTACTTTTTTGTTTTTGTTAGCAACAGCATACTTTTGCTTTCTCGCCGCTCCATTACTAAGGTGTAATGTAATTCCTTCAACAATGTGAAAAATAAACCCTAGAAACATCACTACTTCTGCCACAACCATCAACGGACTGTGTTTCATGAAATGAGCGTACTCATTAAATTTGTCTCCTGTGCTACTAAGTAGCGAAATGTTCCCAATCAAATGGGCAACCAAAAACCCTATAAGAAAAAAACCAGTAAGACTCATTACTATTTTTTTACCTATCGAACTTGTTAAGGTAGCTTTAACCCAACTCATACTTCTTATTTTAATGTTATAATTATTTACCTGCAATTTACACCTCACAGCTTAAAAAATTACCATTTAGTAGAGAGTAGTTTTAATTTTTAATTATTCTAAATAAAAGAACGTGTTTTTATGACAAATGTCAGTTATATATCAATGGTTTTTATTAGAAGTTAACTATATTAGCTAAGTAATTGGATAATAATCAAATGAAAAAGCTTTTACTCCTTCTTCTTTTAAGTTTAACGACTGTACCTGAGCTATTTGCCTCGCATTTAAGAGCGGGAAATATAGAGGTAGAAAGAGTAGCAGGAAGCACAACAAAATTTCTTATCCGTCTTACCGTTTATTCTGATGACGAAACTGATCATTATGACAACGAGGATGGGGTACCAGTAGTAAATCCTCAAAAGATATACATTAACAATTCCCCTACGCCTTTAGAAATATTTGCCGTACAATCAGGTATAGACGTGGGGAATTTAACAAACAAAACAGTTTACGAAAAAATCATTGACCTCCCCTCTTCTAATGGGAAATTTTTTATCAAGTGGAATGGTGTGGTTAGAAATGACGGAATCAAAAACATCACCACAGTAACAGCCACATCTCCTCATCTATATGTAGAGACTTTTTTATTTTTAAACGGTTTTGATGCACCCAACAATTCACCCCGCATGTCTGCTGACCCGATTGACAAGGGTTATGTAAACACTATTTTCACTTATAATTCGGGGGCTTACGATATTGACGGAGATAGTTTATCTTACGAACTTGTTCCTATTAGAGCAGGTATCATCAACAACGACGGGGCATTAATTGGCTTAACAATCCCTGGTTCTATCTCTCCAGCCGACCCAATTATTGGTGGAGGAGGCAGTTTATCTATCGACCCTGTGCGTGGAACAGTGACTTGGGATAGACCAAAAATAGAGGGGGAATACAATATCGCTATCAAAATAAACGAATGGCGAAACGGCGTACGTATCGGCTACGTTATTCGTGATATGCAGATTATTATCGAGGACACTGACCTTGAGCCTCCTTTACTAAAACTACCCAACGACACCTGTGTTATTGCAGGGACAACATTAAATAGCAACATCATTGCGTGGGACAAAAACGACGAGCGTGTACTTTTAGAACAATACGGTTTGCCCAAAGAATCAGGAGCAACATTGAACAACACCCCAATCACTATAGACTCTTTGGTTGGTACATTCAATTGGTCAACAGGTTGCGAAAAAGGCAGAGAAGGTTCTTATTACGCATTTTTCAAAGCGATAAATAACCCAGGGACAAACTTCAGTTTAACAACCTACAAAGAATGGCAAATAAAAGTCATCGGTGCACCTGTTCAAAACACAACAACCACCGAAGTGGCTGGGGGAGTCAATCTCACATGGGACACTTACTGCCCATCCTCTACAACAACCCAACATTTAGAACTATGGAGACGCTCTTGCGACACCACAGCAGTCTCTATCGATTATTGCACCACAGGCGTTCCCGCTACATGGGGCTTTGATAAGGTTGCCGAATTCGACAAAAACACAACCACCTACCTCGACAAAAACATTTTCAAAGGAAACAGATACTACTACACCTTAGTCGCCAAATTCACTGACGGAAGCTACTCTGTACCATCTATTATCCAAAAAATAGAAACAACCATTGACGGACCTTGGATAACCCACGCTTCCGTTTTAGTTCACGACTCCACAAAAGGAAAAACCCTTATTGATTGGTCTTTTTCGTCGGTATTCAACGAAACAGGACCTTACAAAATAGAACTCTTACGTAGCGACCAACTCACCGACGGAAACTACAACCTAATCCAAACACTCCTATTACCAACCCAGATAGACAGCTCTTTTATTGACACGCTATTAGATACCTACAACGGTACATACAACTACAAAATCAACGTTTATTACCAAACCAACACCTTGCATTCGACCTCTCGTGCCGTATCTATTATTAAATCACACGCCACTGCCGACCAAACAAACATTACCTTAAACTGGGAAATGGACGCTCCTCTTTTCACGCCCGATACCCTATACAACTACATCCATAGAGACTACCCAACTTTTGGGAAAACCGACTCACTAACTGGCGAAAACTACAGTTATTTAGAGACCGATTTGATAGCCGACAGTATCTATTGTTATTACATTGCCAAATCGACCACCTATTGCAACAACGAAATTGACACCATATTTTACGTAAACTCAACCGTTTCCTGTGCCAAAACCTATGATTTTATCGCCCCTTGCCCACCAATCCTATCCATAAAAACACTCGATTGCCCCACTTTTGACGCTAAAGCCGACATCCAAAATTCGCTTTGGTGGACATGGGACACCAACACTTGCCAAAGAGAAAAAATAGCCTTTTACGATTTATTCTACCGAGCCAAAGAAGAAGACGAATTTCAATCTATCATTCAAACCAAAGACACCTTTTTCTTACACCAATTCATTGATACCTACGCAGGATGCTACAAAATCAAAGCCCAAGACCGATCAGGAAACCTAAGTACATTTAGCAATGAAGTATGTAACTACAACTGCGAATCTATAAAATTCCCTAATATCGTTACCCCAAACAACGACGAAAAAAATGACACTTTCGGACCAATCCCCACCCCACAATTTGTTGAAAAAATAGACTTCACCGTTGTCAATCGCTGGGGTAAGGAAATTTACCACAACAGTAACCAAATACACACTCTTTGGGACTTAAAGGGCAGTAATGGGAAGTTAGTAACAGACGGCGTTTACTACTTCTCCGCAATAGTTACCTTCGACAAATACAAACAAGAAGATAGAGAAAAAGTTTACAACGGATGGGTAGTGATTATTCATTAAAACTATATTTTATACTCAGACACACTAAGTGTGAAAAAAAGAATTAGGAGAAGTAGCAAGTATTAGTTCTCTATTTATAGAGTCTCAGAAACACTTATACGAACAAAAAGTAGCATAATGAAAAGCCTACGCATAAAGTCATACACTTTGCCAACGCTACAAGCAAGACGCCGAACTTTTATCTGCTCCTTTTCTTTCTACCGATTATTTGACTAACTAAAGGTTAAAAAATATCTACAAAGGGGACTCGTCCTTATCAAACGAAGTATTTGTTAGAGGAACATACGACAAAGAGCTTGTTTTTTGCTATTTTTGTACTTTAAAGAAAACCATAGACAGATGAGTAAGACAAAGCCTTCTATCCCGAAAGGAACACGTGATTTTGGTCCTGAAATAATGGCGAAAAGAAATTTTATTTTTAATGCCGTGAAAACGACCTTTCAAAAATTTGGTTTTTTGCAGTTAGAAACTCCGTCAATGGAAAACTTAAGCGTTTTGACTGGTAAATATGGTGACGAGGGTGACCAATTGATTTTTAAAATTTTAAACTCTGGTGATTACTTGAGTAAAGTAAAAGGGGAAATCAGTGAAGAGTCTTCTAAATCGTTACTTCCTCAAATCGCTGAAAAAGGTTTACGCTACGACTTGACTGTACCATTTGCTCGTTATGTGGTAATGAACCGTGGAAATATCTCTTTTCCGTTTAAACGTTTTCAAATCCAACCTGTTTGGCGTGCTGACCGTCCTCAAAAAGGGCGTTACAGAGAGTTTTACCAATGTGATGCCGATGTGGTCGGTACTAATTCATTGATTTGTGAAGCCGAAATCGTAGCGATGATTAATGAGGTTTTTGAAAAAATAGGCATCAAAAACTACGCTATCAAAATAAATAACAGAAAAATATTGGCTGGAATTGCTGAAATTATCGGTGCTGGTGATAGAGAAAGTGATTTGTTTGTGGCTATTGATAAACTTGACAAAATCGGTTTAGATAAGGTGATTGACGAATTAGCGAGCAAAGGTTTTGACGAAAAAGCGTTAACTACTGTTCGTAAAGTTTTATCTCTTCAGGCTAATGGTTTGGAGGGCCTTTCGGAAGTACGTGAGTTATTGAAAGGTAACAAAACGGCAGAAAAAGGTATCGCTGAGTTGGATGAGGTCATTGCTTATTTGAAAAACTTAAACCTTGCGGACAATAATTTAGAGTTCGATGTAACCTTGGCTCGTGGGTTGTCTTATTATACAGGTGCTATTTTTGAAGTGAAAGTACACGACGTAAAAATAGGAAGTGTTAGTGGTGGTGGACGTTACGATAATTTGACTGGTGTTTTTGGTCTTCCTGATGTTTCGGGTGTTGGTTTTTCGTTTGGTGTAGATAGAATTTATGATGTGTTAGAAGCATTAGATTTATTTCCAAAAACGATAGAAAACTCAACTACAGTTTTGCTTATCAATTTTGATAAAGAGTCTGAATTGTATGGTTTAGGTGTTTTGAGTCAATTGAGAGCCCATGGAATTGCGAGTGAAATTTATCCTGACGCTTCAAAAATGAAAAAACAATTTTCTTACGCCAACAATAAAAACATTCCTTTTGCTTTAGTTATCGGTTCGGATGAAATAGAAAGCGGACAACTGACGTTAAAGAATATGGAAACAGGCGAGCAAAGTAAATTGACAGTAACCGAAATTATTGACGCTTTAAAATAATCAGTTACTTCTTTTCGTAAAAAGACATTCATATTTAGTGAGAGACAAGTTATTTCTATATTTAGTGAGTTTGGCATTCAGCGTTTCGTTGGTTGCTCAAACCCCTTGTTTCACTACCACAGACTTAATTGGCTGTGTACCTCACACAGTTACTTTACAAGATTGTAGTGGCGAAGTTGCTATTCTTTATGTCTATGAAGAAAATGGCATCATCGACACAACAACATCAAATACACATACTTACACAACAGGTGGTTTGCATACCATTAAGCAATTAATTGGTACTGTTGACGGAATAAAAACACTCACAAAACCCGACTACATTAAGGTTATTGATGAACCTAAACCTGTTTTTACACTTTATGCTTGTGAGGGATTAGATGTAATTATCAAAATAGAAAATGTGGATTACGAAAAATACAAAATCAGTTACGATGAGGGTAGTCCCGACGAAATTGTACTCCCTTTGAGTTCTACGACAAAAACTTTTGCTGATAATACGGTCAAGTCAATTACAGTCGAAGGTTATTACGATGGTTTTAACTGTTCCAATACCGATGTAAAAACGGTTATCCCAATTACTGCATTAGAAGAACCACAGTTAATCAGCCTTAACTTAACCAACAGTGATGCAACAGCAGGAGAAACTGTATTATCGTTTAGTACTAATCCTTTATTAGCGTATTATTACGAACAAAAAACACCGTCAGGAAGTTACCAAATCATTGATAGTGTACAACCTGTCAGTACTTCTGAAACTATTTCGTTTACTAATCTAAATACCTCTTTACCCTCACATTGTTACCGTACAAGTAGCTTTGACCGTTGTGGAAATAGTATTCAAAGTAAAGAAATATGCACAATAAACCTTGATTTGATAGCCAACAACAACCAAAATGAGTTGTCTTGGATAGCCTATGCCCTTCCTACTGATATTTCTACCTACCAAATCACAAAAGACAATACCCCCCTAAGCTCAACCACCTCTACAAACTTCATCGATGCTAGTGTGCATTGTGGCACAACATATTGTTATCAATTGGCAGCCGAATTGAATTTCACCAACAGTTCGACAGGACAAACGGTGGTATCTACTAGTCAAATAAATTGTATCCAAGCGTTGAGCTCAGATATCCCTCCTGCTATCAAAAACTTACAAAGCTCTTTTACACAAAATCAACTTTCTATTCACTGGAACCCTCCAACAGGTGCTCCTGTAGCTACCTTTCATTTACAAGAGAACAAAAACAACTCCGCTTTTTTGTTTAAAGAAAACTTTACAACAAGCGACACTCTTCAATTGATTAGTTCATCAATTGAAAATGCTATTTGCTACAAAATAAACTACACCGATATTTGCGGAAATATTGCCCCTATTTCGACAACAACTTGCCCAATTTTATTAAACATAACAAAAGGAGAAACAATCAATGAGGCCGTCTGGCTCAACTACACAGGTTATTTACCCGATAATTACTCACTTTATGCTTACAACACAGACAAACAATTAATAGACAAAACTGATTTAGGTAATACATTGTCCCACAATTTTGAATGGATAGATACAGAAAATCAAATCATTACTTATGTAATTAGTGCTACAAAAAGTGGTGAAATGGAGGTTTTCTCTAACGGAATTACCTTAGAAGAAAAGACAATTGTACTTGTTCCTAATGCTTTTTCACCAAATGAAGACGGACTAAATGACAGTTTCAAACCTGTTGGCCGATTTATTGCTTCTTATTCAATGAAAATATTTAGTTCAACTGGTTTAATTACATTTGCCTCTTCACCTGAACAACAAGCGTGGGAAGGTAAATCAAATGGTCGTTATGTTCCCGAAGGGACTTATTACTACGAAATGACCGTTACGGACAAAAAAGGAAAAGAGACCACTAAAAACGGTGCTGTTACTGTTGTTTATTAAAACAACTTAATAAAAAAGATTATGTTTGATATGAATGCAATGATGGGCAAAGTAAAAGAGGCTCAACAAAAATTAAAAGAAGCACAAGACAATTTGGTTAACATTACCGCCGAAGGTGATGCTGGTGCAGGAATGGTAAAAGCAACTGTAAATGGTAAAAAACAAGTAATAGCCGTTGACTTTGACGAAAGTTTACTCAATAAAGACGATAAAAACATGTTGCAAGATTTAACTGTTGCAGCAATAAATAAAGCCATCGAAAACATTGAACCAAAGGTTGCCGATGCTATGCAAGATGCTACTTCGGGAATGATGCCTAATATGCCAGGTATGGATTTGGGGAATATGATGAATTTTTAAATGGACAAAATAGCCGTCGTTATACTCAATTGGAATGGAGAACATTTCTTAAAACAGTTTTTACCTTCTGTTCTTTCTTATAGTCAAGAAGCTACTATCTATGTCGCTGACAATGGCTCAACAGACCGTTCTGTTACGTTCTTAAAAGAGAATTACCCAGCGATTAAAACCATTGAATTACCCTATAATCTTGGTTTTTGTGGCGGATACAACAAGGCTTTAGAACAAATTGATGCTGAATATTACGTAATCTTAAACTCTGACGTCGAAGTGACCAAAGATTGGTTGGTTGCACCGATTTCTCATTTAGAGAACAACAACGACATTGCTGCTATTCAACCAAAAATAAAATCTTTTCACGAAAAACATTTATTTGAACACGCAGGAGCTGGGGGAGGATTGATTGATGTGTTAGGTTTTCCTTATTGTAGAGGACGTGTTTTTATGGAACTCGAAGAAGACAAAGGGCAATACAACGATACTACTGATATATTTTGGGCTACAGGTGCAGCGTTTATTATAAGAGCAGAAATTTTTCATCAAACAGGAGGTTTTGACCCTGATTTCTTTGCACACATGGAAGAAATTGATTTGTGTTGGCGCATGCAAAACGCTGGTTACCGCATTGCTTATTGCGGACAATCAGAAGTTTACCATGTAGGAGGAGGAACGTTACCTAAAAGTAATGCTAGAAAGACCTTCTTAAATTTCAGAAACGGTTTAGGTTTATTAGTCAAAAACCTACCTTTAAAGTACCTCTTCCCTATTTTATTTCTACGAATGGTATTAGATGGTGTAGCGGCTATACAGTTCTTTTTCGTCGGTTACCCAAAAGATGCTTTTGCTGTATTTAGAGCACACATAGCTTTTTACGGTAAATTTATTACCTGGTTTAAACGTCGAAAAAACATACCTTCGCAACTACCAAAAGGTATTACTAAAAAATCTATCGTTTGGGAACACTTTGTTTTAAAGAAAAAATACGCTCATCAAATTTCATAAATTGATTTACGTCTATTTCTAAGATGTTTTCTAATGTTTTTCACAAAAGCTAAAGCCAAATAGATAATCACAGGTGAGCCAATAGCCAAAAAAGACGTGTAAATAAAGAAAATACGAATCGCACTAATAGAAACCCCCATTTTTTCACCGACAGAAGCACATACACCGAAAATACGCATTTCCGTAACTGACTGAATACGTCGCAGTAAACTCATAGTAATTATTTTTTTTTTACAATTTATCAATAATAATTGGTAATTACTTTTCTCTATAGAATTATACGGTTAAATTTGTCTTGAAATATTCCCTAAAAGGACTAAACGATGAAACTAACAAAAAACACTATCAAATTTACTACCTTAGCTTTTATGCTATCACTAGCTAGCTGTAGTTATAAACAAATGGTCAAGATGGCTCAAGACCAAGAGCTTAAAGTTACACCATCACCTTTGGAATTACACGGGGATAGTGTGAAGTTCACTCTTTCAGCAACATTACCAACTAATATGTTGAAGAAGAACAAACTTTATACATTGAAGACTGATTACCAATACGGTGACCCTTCTCAAGCATTTGAGCATGTTGAATTCAGTAATAGTGAGTTCCCTAATCAAAAAATAGAAAACCCTACATTAACTCAAAATTTCAGTTTCTTCTACGAAGACGCAATGGAATCTGGTATTTTGAAAATAAAAGGTGTTGCTTCTAACCTTGAAAAAACAAAATTTAAAGAAACTCCAGAAATGGAAGTTGCAAAAGGTATTATCACAACTTCACGTTTGGTTAAAAACTCGGTTTACACCGCTTATGCCGACCACGGATACAACAGTAAAGAGGAATTAGTTCCTACTTATGTTGATTTCCAGTTCGAAAAAGGTTCTTCTAAATTAAGAACTTCAGAAACAAGAGGAGAAAACGGTAAAAAATTAAGCGCTTTTATCGCAAGTAAGTTCAAAACTAGAACCGTTACTATTACAGGTTCTCACTCTCCAGAAGGTTTAGAAAGTACAAACTCTAAATTAGCTGAAGATAGAGCAAAAGTAATCGAAGATTATTATTTCAATAAAATGAGACAATACGATTACAAAAACTTAGCTGATAGCATCAAGTTTGATAAAAAAGTGATTTTCCAAGATTGGAAACCTTTCTTAGCTAAATTAGCTTTAAACGAAGACATTTCTACTGAAGATAAATTAGAAATCACAAAAATCATTACTGGTTCTACAAATTTTGAATCTACAGAAAAAGAGTTGCAACAATTAGGTTCATATAAAACTTTAATGAATGACGTTTACCCTGCTTTACGTTTCTCTAAAACAGAAATATGGTCTGTAAAAGAAAAGAAAACAGATGCTGAAATCTCTATCTTAGCTAAAGGTATCGTGGACGGTACAGTTTCTAAAGACACTTTATCTCCAGAAGAACTGTTGTACGCTGCTACTCTAACTCCTCTTTCTAACGAAAAGGAAGATATTTACAAAATGGCAGTTCGTCATAACGACAGCTGGGAAGCGAATAACAACTTAGGAGCTATTTCTTTAGAGAAAGCAATAAAAGCTTACGATGCTACAACTAAAAAAGCATTATTAGAAACAGCTTTAACACAATTTAGCTTATCAATTAACAAGAAAGAATCGGCAGAAGCGTTAAACAACAAAGGTGCTGCTTTATTGTTATTGAATAAAAAAGACGAAGCAATCGAAGCTTACAACAAAGCGTTGACTGCTCCTTCAACTACTGCTGAAGTAAGTAAAGGAATCGCTGCTGGTTTAGGAACTATCAATATCAAAAAAGGAGATTACGTTGCCGCAATTAAATCATTAACTAACGCAAGTGCTATTCAAGACGGTATTTACAACTTAGGATTAACTCACTTGTTAGCTAAAGATTACACAAAAGCAGAAGAGGCATTAGAAAATGCAGTTTACGTAAACAAAAAAGATGCGTTAGCTTATTACCTTTTAGCAATTGTTGGTGTAAGAACAAACAACAACGAATTAGTAGCCATTAATCTTAAAGAAGCTATCGCATTAGATGCTGAATTAAGAGAGAAAGCACTTGGAGACTTAGAGTTCTTATCAATTAAAGAATCTACAGTATTTACTGAGGCTGTAAAATAAAAAACTAAGCCTGTTTCTTCATTGAAACAGGCTTTTTTCATATCACAAAACAACATCTTTAACGATATTCAGAAATGAGACAAATTCAATTTAGAGAGGCACTTAGAGAGGCAATGCAAGAAGAAATGAGAAGAGATGAAAATGTCTTCTTGATGGGTGAAGAAGTTGCTGAGTACAACGGAGCTTACAAAGTAAGTTTGGGAATGCTTGACGAATTTGGAGCTAAGCGTGTTTTAGACACTCCTATTGCTGAACTTGGTTTTACGGGTATCGGTATCGGTGCTAGTATGGCTGGACTTCGTCCTATCATTGAATTTATGACATTTAACTTCTCTTTAGTAGCTATTGATCAGATTATCAATAGCGCTGCTAAAATGAGTTATATGTCAGGTGGGCAATACACTTGTCCAATCGTTTTTAGAGGAGCGACAGGTAATGCAGGTATGTTATCCGCACAACACTCTCAAAACTTTGATAGCTGGTATGCCAACACACCAGGTCTTAAAGTTATTGTTCCTTCAAACCCACACGATGCCAAAGGATTATTAAAATCTGCCATTAGAGACAACAACCCTGTTATCTTTATGGAGTCAGAGCAAATGTACGGTGAAAAAGGAGAAGTTGCTGAAGGTGAGTTTCTAATTCCGATTGGTACAGCAAACGTTGTTTCTACTGGTACTGATTTGACTATCGTATCTTACGGTAAGATGATGAAAGTTGCAATTGAAGCAGCTGAAAAATTAGAAAAAGAAGGTAAATCTGTTGAAGTGATTGATTTAAGAACTATCCGTCCTTTAGATATGGATACGATACTTGAATCTGTGAAGAAAACAAATAAAATAGTTATCGTTGAGGAAGCTTGGCCTACAGCTGCAATGTCTGCTGAGATTGCTTACCAAATCCAAAACTATGCTTTTGATCACTTAGATGCTCCTGTAAAAAGAGTAAACAACAAAGATATTCCATTGGCTTACGCTCCTACTTTGATTGAAGAGACATTACCAAATGTTGAAAGAACAATAAAGGCAGCAAAAGAAATCCTTTAAGGGAAAATATATTTCAATAAAAAAGGTACTTTAACTCGTTAAAGTACCTTTTTTTATGCTTTTTAACTACCTTAACATAAATAATAGCTCATCATTCAAAAGAACTAATTATGAAAAAAACACGAAATACCATCTACACATTAACCGTACTTTTCTTATTAAGTGCTTGTACTGTTACCGAAGACATTGAATTTAAAAGTCTAAGTAACCTACAACTTAGTGGTATCCAAAACGGTACGGTTACAGTCACAGCAGATGCTGAATTTAATAACCCTAATGATTACAGCGTGATGATGAAATCAATTAACTGTGACGTCTATATCGATGACAACAAGGTTTCTAATGTACATAAAGAGTTAGCTACTAAAATGCCTTCTAAAGGAGTGTTTACTTTACCTTTAGACATTGACATTCCTGCTAAAGAGTTAAAAAAGAACTTAGGAAACATCATCACAGGTATTCTTACACAAAAAAAGACCTTAATAAAATTGAAAGGTGTACTTAAAGTGAAAGTTGCTGGTGTTACCGTTCCTATTAGCTTTGAACATGAAGAAGAGAAAGGTTTAAAACTTTAACTCATTCTTTACCTCACAAAAAAAGGCTTTCTAAGTAATTAGAAAGCCTTTTTTATTTTATTTAAATATACTAGTTATTCAAAAAAACTCCCTCATCTTGTCGAAAAAGTTTTTCTCCTTTTTACCTGGGTTTGGCTTAAAGTTTTCAGCTTCTTTTAAGCTTTCCAATGTTTTCTTTTCTTCTTTTGATAACTCTTTGGGTACCCAAACGTTTACGTGAACTAATAAATCGCCTGTTCCATAACCGTTGATATCTTTAATCCCTTTTCCTCTCAAACGTAAGATACTACCACTTTGTGTTCCTGATTTGATGGTAATTTTGGCTTTACCTGTTATCGTTGGTATCTCTACTGGAGCACCTAACGCAGCATCACTAAAACTAATATACAATTCGTAAAGCACATTGTTTCCCTCACGTACCAATTCGTCGTGTGCTATCTCTTCGATTACAACCAACAAATCACCTGGTACTCCTCCTCCAGGAGGCATATTCCCTTTTCCTCCAACTGCTAATTGCATACCGTCAGAAACTCCTGCGGGTATTTTCAATTCTATAACTTCGTCTTCTAATGTTACTCCGTCTCCGTGACACGTGTTACATTTTTGTTCGATAATCTGACCTTTTCCGTGACAAGATGAACAAGTAGAACTTGATACCATCTGCCCTAACATCGTGTTAACGACTTTTTTTACTTGCCCTGCTCCTTGACAAGTCGGACAAGTACGCATAGCCGTTCCGTCTTTTGCTCCTGTTCCCATCACACGGTGTACAAGATGCTTGACGTTTTACTTTTACTTTTTTATCTGCTCCGTTAGCAATGTCTTCTAATGACATTTTGAGTTTGATACGCAGATTAGAACCTTTTCTTTGTCTACGTCCGCCTCCGCCTCCAAAACCTCCGCCTCCGCCGAATATATCGCCGAATTGAGAGAAAATATCATTCATATCCATTCCTCCGTGACCACCGCCACCGAATCCTCCGCCACCACGCGCTCCGTCGTGTCCAAATTGATCGTAACGAGCTTTTTTGTTTTCGTCACTTAAAATCTCATAAGCTTCTGCCGCTTCTTTGAATTTATCTTCAGCTGTTGGGTCGTCTGGGTTTTTATCTGGATGGTATTTGACTGCTGTTTTACGGTACGCCTTCTTAATTGCCGTTTTATCCGCTCCTCTGTCAACACCTAATATTTCGTAATAATCTCTTTTTGCCATTGTATTTAGCTTTTATTGTTCAGAAAAGAACGTTTTATTGTCCGATAACTACTTTTGAGTAACGAAGTACTTTATCTCCTAAGAAGTACCCTTTTTCTACTTCGTCGATTACTTTACCTATCATCTTTTTTGATGGTGCTGGTATTTGAGTTATCGCTTCGTGTAGTTCGGTATCAAACTCTTTTCCTGTTGCATTGATTGGTTCCAATCCTTTGCTTTTCAAAAGTTTTGTGAATTTATCAAAAATCATAACAACTCCTTCTTTGACCGCTGAAGCTTCTTCTGTTTCTTCATTTGCCTTTATTCCTCTTTCAAAATCATCTGAAGTTCCGATTAACTCCAATAATAATGATTCGTTAGCTGTTTTGAAGAAAGCTACTTTTTCTTTTTGTGTTCTTTTTCTGAAGTTGTCAAATTCTGAATACAAACGTAAATATTTGTCTTTCATCTCTGCCAATTCTGCAGTTATTTTTGTCAATTCGTCAACTTCCTCAACTACTTCTGTAGCGTCTGTTGCTTCCGTAGTTTCTTCTGTCGATTGATTATCAACTGTTTCTTCTACGTTTTCTTCTGATTTTATATTTTCTTCTGACATATTCTTAGTATTTCAATTAATTCTTATCAAGTTATTTGCCAGTCTTGTTTTACTGACAAAGTGGCTCTTTTCACATTTCACACAGACGACAGAAAGACATCTCAATATCTACACGGCTAAGGGATAGAGGCGACATCCTTTTGTCGGAACCCCGACTGCTGTTTTCTTTCGGTCTTGTAGCTCTTTATAGATAAAGAGTAAAAACCAAACAGAACAGACAAAAGATATAGCCGAAAGCCCGACCCTGCGCTGACTTTTACCGATAGATTTACTTTCTATCGGTGTTTTTGGCTATGAAATAATAAAAAATCATTTCATATAAAAGGGGACGCCCCAACTTGTTTTACTTCAATAATTCCCAAATTCTGTCTTTCAGCTCAACCAACCCTTTTTGAGCGACTGCTGAGATAAAAACCGTTTCTAAATCATCGGGAAGTTCTTGCTTCATTTCCTCTATTAATTCGTCGTCCAACATATCACACTTCGTAATTGCCAACATTCGGCGTTTATCGATAAGTTCTACATTGTATTTTTTCAACTCCATTAAGAGTATATTGTATTTCTTTTATAATGTTTTCTGAGTCGGCAGGTATCATAAACAACAGTGCCGAATTTCGCTCAATATGACGTAAAAAACGTGTCCCTAAGCCTTTTCCTTCGGCTGCTCCCTCGATAATCCCGGGAATATCTGCCATAACAAACGACTTGTAATCACGGTATTCGACGACTCCTAAGTTGGGTACTAAAGTGGTAAATGCATAGTTGGCAATTTCCTGGTTTGGCTGCCGAAATAACGGACAATAACGTCGATTTACCTGCGTTTGGAAAGCCTACTAAACCGACATCTGCCAATACTTTTAATTCCAAAATCATCCACGTATCCAACCCTTCTTCGCCTGGCTGTGCATAATAGGGTGTCTGGTTGGTCGGTGATTTAAAGTTTTGGTTTCCCAATCCTCCTCGTCCTCCTTTGACCAAAATAACTTCTTGTCCTTCTTCTGTGATTTCAATAATCGTATCACCTGTTTCGGCATCACGAGCGATAGTTCCTAAAGGTACGTCCAAGATAACGTCGGTTCCATCTTTCCCTGTACTACCGTGTCCTGCGCCGTTTCCTCCTTCGGTTGCAATGACGTGCTTACGGTAACGCAAGTGAATAAGTGTCCAAAAATTGTGAGTTTCCACGAAGGATAATATGACCTCCTCGACCACCATCTCCACCATCGGGACCTCCTTTGGGAACGTGTTTTTCTCGACGCAAATGAACTGCACCTGCACCGCCTTTACCAGAACGGCAGCAAATTTTTACGTAATCTATAAAGTTTGAAGAAGCCATAGGACACTCTTTTTTGAAGTTGCAAAGATACTAAATAGCTATGCAAATACGCTGACATTTGATGATAAATATTTGAGTTTAGCTATTATTACTATAAGGAGATTGTGTAGCTTTGTGTTTTAATACAAGATTATGCCTAAAAGATATACAATTACTGCCGCGCTACCTTATTCCAATGGACCTGTTCATATTGGTCATTTGGCTGGAGTTTACATTCCTGCAGATATATACGCTCGTTTTTTACGTTCTAATAAAGAGGACGTTATCTTCGTTTGTGGTACTGACGAACACGGTGTACCAATTACTATTAGAGCAAAACAAGAAGGTGTTACACCGCAAGATATTGTCGATAAGTACCATAATATTATCAAAAATTCTTTTGAAGGTTTAGGTATTTCTTTCGATATTTTTTCGAGAACCTCGAGCGATACGCACAAAGAAACAGCTTCAGAATACTTTAAAGAGTTGTACGAAAAAGGTGTTTTTAAAGAAATCACATCCGAACAATTTTATGACGAAGAGGCTAAACAGTTTTTGGCTGACCGTTACATTACAGGAACTTGTCCGAAGTGTGCAAACGAAAATGCTTACGGTGACCAATGTGAAAAATGTGGTTCGACATTGAGTGCTGACGAATTAATCAACCCAAAATCGGCACTAAGCGGTAATTTTCCTATCAAAAAAGAAAACTACGCATTGGTATTTGCCTTTAGATGAATACGAACCGTTTTTGAAAAAATGGATTTTAGAAGACCATAAAGAATGGAAATCTAACGTTTATGGGCAATGTAAGTCTTGGATAGATTCGGGTTTATTGCCTCGTGCAGTAACTCGTGATTTGGATTGGGGTGTACCTGTTCCTTGTCGAAGGTGCTGACGGAAAAGTGCTTTATGTTTGGTTTGATGCGCCTATCGGTTACATCAGTGCGACAAAAGAGCTAGCGAAAAAAAAGGGATTTGACTGGGAAAAATACTGGAAAGATGAGGACACTGAGTTGGTTCACTTTATAGGTAAAGACAATATCGTTTTCCATTGTATTATTTTCCCTGCAATGTTAAAAGCACAAGGAAGCTATATTTTACCTGAAAATGTTCCTGCTAATGAGTTTTTGAACTTGGAAGGAAATAAATTGTCAACGTCTAAAAACTGGGCTGTTTGGTTGAATGAATATTTAGAGGATTTCCCTGACCAACAAGATGTTTTGCGTTACACTTTATGTGCTAATGCTCCCGAAACAAAAGACAATGATTTTACTTGGAAAGATTTTCAAACACGTAATAACAGTGAGTTAGTCGCTATTTTAGGGAATTTCATTAACCGTGCTGTTGTCTTGACTCACAAATATTTTGATGGTGTTGTCCCTCCTATTTCGACTGCTGGTGTTGAGGATGATGCCTTGATTTTAGCGATTAAAGATGCTCCTTTAAAGGTTGCTTCTTCTATTAAAAGATACCGTTTCCGTGAGGCTTCGGGACTAATGATGGATTTGGCTCGTGCGGGAAACAAATATTTGGCAGATACGGAGCCTTGGAAAGTTATTAAAGAGGATGAAGAACGTGTGAAAACAATTTTGAATTTGGCTTTGCAGTGTGCTGCTAATTTAACTATTGTAATGGAACCATTCATTCCTTTCTCTTCTGAAAAACTGAAATCTATCCTTAATATGTCCGAAAACCTGCTTTGGGAAGATGCTCGAAACGAGAAATTACTTCCTGCTGGTCACAAAATCAACAAGGCAGAGTTATTGTTTGCTAAAATAGAAGATAAAACGATAGAGGCTCAAGTCGAACGTTTGGCTCGTATCAAAGAGGAAAATGAAAAAGCGAACCAAGAGGCTGAACCTGTAAAAGAAGAAATTTCTTTTGAGGATTTTCAATCAATGGATATTCGTATTGGTAAAGTTTTAACAGCTGAAAAAGTGGCTAAGACTAAGAAATTATTAAAAATGACTGTCGATTTGGGATTTGAAAAAAGAACAATCGTTAGTGGTATTGCCGAACATTATTCTCCTGAAGAGATGGTAGGTAAACAAGTTTCTGTTTTGGTTAATTTAGCTCCCCGAAAAATAAAAGGAATCGAATCGCAAGGAATGATTTTGATGGCAGAAGATTTTGACGGAAAATTAAAAACTATTGAACCAAACGATACTGTAGAGAACGGTTGCATTGTGGCTTAGTGTGAGCTACACAGCCTTTAATATATTACAACAAACCTATTAAGAAAATAACAGAATGAGATTAAAACACTACCTACTCCTTTTGCTACTATTTTGGGGACTAAATCTGGTTGGTCAAACCGATGAAAGCCATCACGAGCATCATAAAAATGAAATTGGAATAGCCAATGCCCCTGTTTATTTTATTAAAGAAAAGGAATTTGCTTACGGACTTCACACGCATTACATAAGGAATATTAAATCAAGTAAGTTTGGTGTCGGTTTAGGTTATGAAAGAATCTTCGATAAACACAAACACAATACTATAGGTATAGTTGGGAGTTACAGACCTACTGAAAGACTTGAGCTTAATCTATCTCCAGGGATTACATTTGAAGACGGTGAAAGTTCTACTATGAATTTTGCTTTGCATTTTGAAACAGCCTATGAATTTGAAATCAACGACTTTCATATCGGTCCCGTTTTTGAAATCGCCTACGACCCTGAAGATTACCATATCAGCTTAGGTCTTCATATTGGCTATGGTTTCTAAAGAAATAATTATAAAGTGTTTCTTAAAAAAACACCTCTACTAAAAACAAATTGTTTCTAATAGAGGTGTTTTTTATTGTGGTGGTGTTCAAAAAACATTCCATTTGTACAAATGAAAATACCCCAAAGATTATTCTCTGGTTCTTGTTCTTTCACCATTACTTAACAACCTTTCCTTTTTTAATCCTTTGTGAAATATTTTGGTATTAAGCTTTTAATTTTATCTAAAGTTTCGGCTACTGTTAACTCACTCATACCTCCTGAAGCGTTAGCGTGTCCACCTCCATTGAAGTTTTCTGATGCTAAGATATTAACTGCATTCTCTTTGCCTTTTGAGCGAAAAGAAATTTTCATTATACCATCTCGCTCTGAAAATACGATTGCTACTTTCATTCCTTTGATAGACAGCGCTAAGTTAGCTAAACTGTCAGTATCACCTTTTTTATACTTGTATTTTGCAAGCTCTTCTTTCGATAACGAAATAATAGACACATGGTAATCTTCCATTATCTCTAATTTTTCACTCATTGCGTAACCTTGAAGACGCAAACGACTTTCCGTATTGTTGTCACTTAGTACTTCATGAACAAGGTGGTGTTTTACTCCTCCTGCTAAAAGTTTTGCTAATATTTCATGGGTACGAGGTTGTACTGATGGAAAACGGAAATTCCCTGTATCAGTTAAGATACCGAGGTATAGAGGTGTACCTATTTTTTCATCTAATAAATCGCCATGACCTGATTGCTCAATAAGCTCTGCTATCAACTGCGAAGTAGATGACGCTGCTACTTCAGAAACAGTAATCGAAGGAAAATCCTCTGGGTTTAAATGATGGTCAATCATTATTTTATCACACGTTGCCGCTTCCAATAAGACTTTCATATCGTCACCTACTCGGTAGGTAGCGTTGTAATCCAAACAAAAGATTAAGTCTGCTTGCTGAAAATGTGTCGTTACTTTCTCAGGTTCGTCACTCATCAATACAATAGGCGAAGTGTCTAACCAATATAAGAATGCAGGCGCCTTGTCAGGATGACAAATGGTTGCTGTTTTACCTAACTTTTCTATAAAATGCAATAAACCTAAAGAGCAACCAATAGAGTCGCCATCAGCAGATTTGTGAGAAGTGATTACGATATGAGAAGCTTTAAGTATCTCTGCTTCAATTTGTTTGTAAATATTCATGGAATTATGTGTTTTGAAAGAGCAATTTACAAAAGATTTACTTGTTTTCTGTACTTATTACTCCCTCCTCCTTATATAAATACGAGAAGCACACTGAGTGAATGGACGGCTTAGGGATAGAGGCGGTATCCTTTGTGAGGAACGAACAAAGATATAGCCGAAAGCCCGACCCCTTTTGACTTTTTATCGACTGATTTCATTTCTATCGGTGATTTGTATTAAAATGGAAAAAATCAATTCATAACAAAGGGGTAAGCTCCAAACAAATGAAAAAATGTGAATAACCCCTCGCCTATTTTTTAATTTTTACTATCTGTTTTACTTACCTTTAGTACAAATTCGTTTGTTTGTCGTTTAGACAGCAAAACCAACAAATACAGCTTTATGTTTTTAATATTCGATACAGAGACCACCGGACTTCCCAAAGACTGGAATGCACCTTATACCGATTCTGACAATTGGCCTCGATTAGTTCAACTTGCCTGGCAGTTGCACGACAACACGGGTAAATTGATTGAAAACAAAAACTTTATCGTTAAACCTGAAGGTTATACGATTCCTTACAATGCCGAGAAAATACACGGTATTTCTACTGAAAGAGCAGAAAAAGAAGGGCACGATTTGCAGGCTGTACTTGATGAGTTTAACAAAGATTTGGTTCGTTCGACCTATAATGTGGGGCATAATATTGGTTTTGATGTCAATATTGTAGCTGCCGAATACCACAGAAAAACAGTCAATACAACGATTACAGAATTAGCGACAATTGACACCAAAGATGTGTCTACACAGTTTTGTGCGATACCTGGTGGTCGTGGCGGGAAGTTTAAATGGCCAACTTTAACGGAATTACACACCAAATTATTTGGCGCTCCTTTTGAAGATGCCCACGATGCAGCTTACGATGTTGATGCTACGGCAAAATGTTTTTTCGCTTTAATTACCAAAGATGTCCACGTTCCGAAAGAGATAACCGATATTTCGACGGTTACTTACGAAGCTCCTGTACTTGCAGAAGCTAATTTTGTTGAGGTAAAAAAGGAACAAGGTTTACAAGTTGATATCGCTAATGTCGCTGGTAGAAATTACGGCGTTTCGACTGCTACTATTGATGATACCCCTTTTTCGCATTTGCACTGTCATTCACAATTTTCTATTCTTCAGGCAATGACAACGGTAAAATCGTTGGTGGCTACGGCAATATTCGAGTTGATGGGTTCAAGTTGTAGTAACTGGCGAAAATAAGAAGTAAGCCAGAATCTTTGATGTTTATGATCTGGGATCGCGTACATTTAGACACAATGATAAACTTATTATAAAATCGTGTAGGTTTTTTTTTGAAACTGACATGTTCGCCAATCAAATAATTCTGCATATACGTCGCAGATGTTGATCGAGTATTACATGTCGTAGCCTCAATCGATCCGTGTTTCAGCCCCGCTCGTTCAACCGACTGACGAACCTGCGCACTCTCGACCTCAGCCACAACGAGATAAGCGCCATATTCCCGCCGATGTTCCGAGGTCTCGCGAAGCTCGAGAGTCTCGTGCTCACCGGGAACCCGCTGATGGTGCTGAGCGACGGAGCCTTCTCCGCCATGACCAATCTCCAGACACTCGTTATCAACAAGGCCAAGTTGACGCACGTAAAAGGTGGCATAAACTTTATACACAAATTTGAAATTTATTAAGTTAATCGAATGTTATTGTTATTATTATTGCATTTATTTACCCAGGGTGAGCCCAAACAGTTGACACTGGTTTTCATTGGGGCCCTGCATTCATTTCATAACATTGTTACAAACATACAGTATGTACAACGCATAATACAATACAGTCAAATTGCACGAACATGACGCACATTAAAACATTACATTATTATAATATCGTACAAATAGGCTTGCAAGCTAATGTTAAGACAAGGTTTTACGAAGTTCACGTTTAAACGAGGTCAAACAAGTTATTGTTCGTAATTGTGGATGCAAGTCGTTCCACATGATTGCGCCACTCACAGCAAAACTCTTGGCGTAGCAATTCTTTTTTGCAAAAGGAATGGTCAGTGCCATACGAGTCGATTGTCTCGTTTCACGAATATGTGTAAGTGGTGTGAACAGATTTGTCATATATCTAGGAGTCATTCGATTCACACATTTTAAAACAAGAGTTCATTTGCTTGCCTTTGCCTGGATCCGTCTCTTGTTAGATAATTATGTGTAAACTGTTTCCGCGTTATATGCACCATAATAAGCCCTACATACTTCAATTCCCTGTCATAAAGTCAATGATATGTTCGGTATCGGTGCAGTAACTCCACTTTGTTCTAAGAAACAAAGCATCGTTTCTATCACACGGGCAAACATATCATGGTAAAGGATTTTGTTGACCTCAAACATGATCTAGAAAATTCAAAAACAACCCCAATATCGACAGCGAATTTGAGATTACTAGCCGAATGCGTTAACTTGCGGTCGCGAGTCGACCTAGACCGTCAGAAACGGAGTGAATAGTAACACATTATAGTCGATTACGCAGATCCATCAGTCCCGCAGCGCGATCTGTCGACCACACAGATCCATCCATCGCGCTGCGTAAACCTTGAGTCGGTCGGAAAACACCTCGCTTCGCAAAAATAAACGTGAATAAAGGCGACACTTTTTTTACGGAATCGTATTAATTCAACTTGCATGTTGTTCCCTTCGATGTACACTTTAATTATATTGACAATGCGTTTAAATGTGCACAGCGTAGCAGCTGCCCAAAGCGAACTGAATGAAGCGAGGATCTGGTACACACAAACATCCACCCACCCAAACAGCCAAACAGCCGAATCATCACGTGACATTCTTAAATTTATATATAGTCTGATATAGATACATACAACATGATGGTTTTGGGAAATGTTGTGAAAAGCATTTCCCAGGATATTGTACGGTTCATGAAATGTATTACTGTATCATCTTTTTTCAGCCGGGATGTTCCGTGGTCTGACGTCACTTAAAGAACTAAACTTGGATAATAACCACATCCGGGCACTCCCAGACCGTGTCTTCCGTCCGCTTCAAAATATAGAGGTACCAAAGCATATAAATACCTAAGAACCTCAAATCGTATCTTTTCCCATGTAACACCTTTTTCGTTGCCATGGCGCTGCTATCCGTGATTTCAGATTTGGAGCTGAGCTGTGGTTCTTGGATATATTCTTTGGAGTTATAAGTGTTGTTTTCAAAGTGTAATTTAATTAACTGGTATGTTTCATATAAGATAATATCGTAATTACTACGTACATCATTGACACATATTATGCAAAATAGATCGAGTTGTTATGAATGCTGCTCACTTCTACTCGAATCATATGACGCACATTACGCATTTTTCATCGTAACGCTGCTTTGACGTCATTCGCCTTATTCACGAATCCGCCATTAGCAGGGGCTGCCTCGTTGTCGTTCCAATATTGGGATCGGGAATGTAATTGTTGGTTCCTTTTTATTTGTACTAAATTCAATGGCCTTATATTCAATATGGAATAATTATGCTATATAACTTAATTTCAGAATAATTGTCGTTTGTTAATTCTTGAATCTGCCAAAACTTGTTTGATTTGTCCAGATCGCGTGACCGGCGAAACGAAGGCGTTTGTGTCACAATGTAAATTACGTAATAGTAGACCAGCCAACAAGTGATTTTATACTTAACATGGCATGGTTTGTTAATAGCAGGCAACCATGCTAGATCAATAGTCCATACGATGAGGAAAACGGTGTGGGTGGATGCCACCCTGGATTTTGAATTTGAAGGTCATTTTCAGGGCCGAAGAGGTCAAATATGGTCAAAAATTGATATGTTGTGATCTAGCACTATTTTAGGCTAGATATATTAATTATTTTCGAGAAAACAACTGGTTTTATAACGAAGTGTATATATCCAGTAAATTTAATTAATGTGCAGACTTTAATTTGAAGGTCATTTAGGATTTTAAGGTCATAAGAACACTTAATGTCCTTTCTGAAGCAAGAGCATCGAACGGTTCTGCCCTTGGATTTGCATCCACATTTCTCCCCAAACTTCTTCATGAGCTTTTGACAATTGTCAGTATTCAGAATATCTGACGGCTTATCGAATGTTTCGCAAACTTCTGCTCTGCAATTGCCATCACTCTTCTGGAACACCTTGGCCACATTACGAGCGTCTGCTTGGACATCCACTTCATGGCTATGACCATTGTCAGCCAGCCATAATCCAAACATTGGCCACTTGATGTGCCATAGAGCTTCACGTGTCAGCTGGTGTCCCCTCACGGCGCGGTAGTAGGCTTCCCCATCCAGCATTGCGTCGGTGGTATGAGCTGCATTTACACCTGCCTTAGTCCATGGGTCGTCGAGCCCAGCATTTTCAATGTGTTTGCCTATTGCTTTCTGGAAGTCGAAACATATGTGCAGTCCTCCCATGATAAAGATGACATGCGCACATTTGGGATTTGCCCATACCAGTTCATTACCCCTGCTATACACTGGCTGGTCAGCTGTTATGATCGTGTGCTTCTGGCCCACTTGGTTTCAGATATCAACAAAGCGATTGATCACAGTTGTAAGTGTATCGTTGTCATCTGCTGGTGCCTGGAGAATTGGAAGCATCCCTGCTGGTGTTACAGGAGGATCAACGGTACTTGTGGCTTCGTTGAGTGCGCCCCAAGGAGGGACTGACCGATCATCTCCGTTATTGTGTATCCGTGACACCATCCAAGGCATAACTTTGGCCCGTGCTCTCTGCCTTTCCTCATAGCAGCTTGATCCGGACCACTCGATCTCGATCGTGTTGTCGTCACCGAATGAAGGCGGCGGTCTCTTTCCCGATGGCAAATGGACGTGATCAAGTCTTTGGAACTCCTGTAGAGCACTTGGTTTGATAGCTCTCGGCCTCAGTACGTTCTTTCTCTCTGAATCGCCTTGAGAGTGTTGTGGAACGGGTCCTCTCTGCTACACCATCATCTGCGTGCAGTGGAATGTGTTCTTTCCGTCTATAGTTGCTTTTAGCACATCTGTCACAGGACCAATGTAGCATCATATCATTTACAATGCTTTCCGGGATATAAACATATCCATTCTTTGCAAACCTATCGAGAATGTTCTGAGCTATCGTAGTGTCAATTCGTCGCACCGTGTCATAACATAACATCTTCCAAGACATGGTACATGTGGACCTCAGAACCAGACAAGAATTGTTGGATACACCAGGACATTCCGGAATCTGGAAAGGAATTGACCTAGCACATGCAGAACAAGTGATTCCAAATGCCAATGGTGTAATTCGCTGCATGGAACAGTTCAACGAGCGCCTCGGAGCGAGTAGCTTGGTGCAGGGCAAGACCTAACCCGACATGCTTTGGAGTCAACATTCGTCTGATGGAAACTCCATAAACAATTTCCTGGGCAATACTGCATACAGTCTGGTCAATTTCGCAATCTTTCTCGATACCCTCGTGTGCCACATTTATGCTCCCAAACAGTAGACGCAGAAAGAAATACAAGCTGTTTGGAATCACTTGTTCTGCATGTGCTAGGTCAATTCCTTTCCAGATTCCGGAATGTCCTGGTGTATCCAACAATTCTTGTATGGTTCTGAGGTCCACATGTACCATGTCTTGGAAGATGTTATGTTGAGCAAACCCAGTAATGTTACAATCTTCGTCTTCGCTTGATTCGGAATCTGATGTGATCATTTCAGACTGAGTTGACTTTGTTAGGGTCCTGGAGATTAGGAAGTCTGATTGCTCACCATGATACATCAGAAGTGAGCCGGCTATGCGAGTTGCTGTACGTAGCTAGCCTTTGATCCAATCAACTGTTGAACTACTTCGTAGAAGGATGTCCTTCTCGACAGGTATTTCTTTGGTATAGTTGTATCAATTCCTCTGTCCATGCTCTCGTATTTTCTCCATACGTCCAGCATGTCGTAAACATGCCCCGAGAAAGACCTGCAATCAATTCTCTGCACAGCTTCGTCATACATTCATTCGTCTCATTGTCCAGTGAAACCATTGATGCTTTTGCTTTCATACATCGTCTTTCAAATGTGATCAAACATATAAGGTGATAACATCCTTCAGCTGCAATCAAGTCACAAACACCAGACAATCTTATACTCATCACTGGATCAGTTGCGGTTCGCTCAAGTACGTCGGCTGACTTTTCTAGTGTTTCAACTCTATGAACCTCTTTGTTGTTATGTGCTTGGCAAAACATGCAAAGCGACCAGTCGATTGCTGCCAGCTACGTCGCTTAGGTGTAGACGAAGTGCATGGCAGGAAGTAGATGCGATGCTGGTTGATGTTTGGTATTGCTTCCTTAACCTCTGCAGCTTACTTTATGAGCTGAAGTTAGAATAGCATGTTTTGTGCCATCTCAATTCCAAACCGTCAAAGTCTTCATTGGAAAGAATATTGAGTCTATCCAGCACATACAGGTAGCTGGTATCACCAAGCTGTCGTCTTTGCTCACCGACAGCTCTTGTTCTAGCCCTTCCTTCTGATGAAGCTATGCGCAGGTTGCCTGCATTATTCTGACAGAAAAAACGGCTGAACTAGTGTCTATGCGCTGCCGCTTGCGTTTGATGATGGACGCCGGATCCATTCTTATTCATGTGTTCCATGGACGTAGCAGATCACATGTATGTAAATGAAACAAACAATTGCAGTTAATATAATTATTATGCCAGTTGTGGGTGTAGAATTCTGAATAAAAGCTCCAGCAAATTAGAATCTGCAAAAAACACAGATAAAAACACATTTGCAGAAAATCACACTTATATTGAAATTGCCTATTCTTTCATGTATAAACTCAAAGTTTAACACCTGATAACTCATACTGAACACCAAGAAATCATAACAAAACTAATTCCATGGAAAGCTATGGTCATATAGATGTTAATTATGAAATATAAAAAAAATCGATGTTGACCTTTATGACCTTGAAAATGACTTTAAATTCAAAATCCAGCATGGCATCCACCCACATCATTTCCAACATCCTATGAACTATCGATCTAGCATGGTTGCCTGCTATTAACGAACCATGCCATGTTAAAGTTTTCTAGAGCACTTTTCAGATTTTGGCTGGTCTACTATAAAGACCATGGCGGCATAGTACGTAACTATGACGCGCACAGAGTTGTTTGAAGCGCCAGAGTCTTGTGGCCGGTAATAATGAGCAGGCGTAGCGCTACGATGACTAGTGACCCTAGTCATACATAGTTGGGCATATTTACTAAGCAACGATGCGGAGGTATTATGAAGAGGCTACGCAAGTTGCGTAGCTAGTAAGCGTATATTTGACCTAATTGTAGGATCCATAATGTGACCGCTTCCATGACAACTATTGATCTAATAATAAAACCTCGGACAGAACTTTTGGAGCCGGTGACTACACTTTTAAACTCGCCGCTCCGTCGATTTCAAGCTGTGCACTGTCTATATATTTCAGTCAGTTTTTACCTTTGTTATAGTTTAGTTCGTATCCGTTGCCGACATTAACAATGGACCATATTCCTTTGAGCAAATGTGGCGGTCTTTGGACGTTTGTTTACCCGCCTTGCACGCAAAATGCGATGGCGTCCGAGGTTTTGTACGGGCTGATCCGACCCAGATAATAGCGCACGCTCAGTGGTCACAATAGCAATACAGCACCGGTCCGTGGATCCATCAATTCACTAACTTTTTCTAAAGTACGCGCAGAATATACATTTGTCGTTATAGAATAATTGTTGTTTTTTGAAATATGAACGTGAAGTTTGAAAACGATAGTAAACATTGAGCATTACAAATTAGCTGAACAAATTTCGGCGCTTGGTTGTCGCGTCACAGCGCATCACTAACACGCGGACGAAGAATTGGCGGATAATTTTGAAAGTTTGGAAATCTAATTTGCTCGAACCATCTATGAGTTCCGTGTTTAATCCATATAAATACATTCGTAGACATACGTAGACACACACATACTACATTACATCATGTTTCACCGAAAATAAAGACAAAACGAGTGTGTTACAATCTTCCAGCAGTTCGCGCGTTCTTTGTACATTTTTATCCGCCTTTTTGTCGTCCATTTCGCTGTTGGCAAGGTTGCCATGGCTACGAAAACTGTTTACTGTTTTCGTAATTATTCGTCAAGATAGTGGTTTTTTTTCGAGAAGTGCCCGATTAAATTATTCTTTATTATGATAGTAGATGTTGATGCAATACGGTTTCAGTTGAAAAGTGCTGTAATAGCTTCCATTGAATATATTTACTAGTGGCTACGCCAGCCAAATCCTGGCGTAGCCTTACGCAAAATCGCAGCCGCTAGTACATTTCGTAATGCTCATAATACTTGCGCAGGATCGGCGTAGCCATTTAGTACAATTAGAGGCGCTAAGTATACTTAGCGAGTGCTCATAATACCGGCCATTGGACTTTTTTTCAAAGATTTGCTTTATTCCACGTCGCTATTTTAATCAATTGGACACTATATCGAATGTTAGACCCCTATTTATCGACATGATATAGTGTGTACAGGAAACACGGTCTAGTTTAATTTAACATATTTGTTTGCGAACAATGCAGTGGTTGCCTCGCTCTGGAAAATTCGTGAATAAGGCGAATTACGTAATTTGATGTAATATTTAACCTCGCTCCCCGAGGAGAATGTCATGGTGCCGCATTTGGGTATGTGTGTCTATGTGTATGTGTGTCTATGTGTATGTTACTGCACCCGATTCACTTGATTTTGTTTTACACGTGCCAAGATGGCATTTGCCTATACCTGTCGTCTATGTGTATGTGTGTTTATGTGATGTTACGGCACCCGATACTTGATTTTGTTTTACACAAGAGTGTAATAAGGCCTATACCTGTCGCTCGATCCTCATTTTATAAGATGATCCGGGTCGGATACAATACAATGAACCTGTACTACTGCAGTGTATTAAAGGATTCTTTGTCATTGCCATAATATGAATGTCTTGTTGATCATAATTTTATGTCGCAATGGTTAAGGATCCTTTAATAAATTATTGAGTCCAGACCTGGATTCTGATCCGGATCATTATACAAGAGGACAGAGCCACCAGTATACACTGTACAGGAGTGCACTCTTTCTTGTGTAAAAAAAACAAGTCAGACGAATCAATATTTTTTTAGTCACGCGCCTGGACAGACCAGCAAACAGGCAAACAGACAAACAGACAAACTGACCCGAAAGCACTACCATCTGAGAGCGAGAGTAAACATGTTTATCATAGTCTCAGTAATACTAATTTTTCTAGGAAACTAATTATGCTTATTACTGCAGATTCTGCACCTTGACAACAACGCGCTGCCGACGATCAACGCATGCGCATTCAACAGCGTCGAGACAATGCGCGACATCTTTGTTGCTGATAACCCTATCCAGTGCGACTGCACGTTGCGCTGGACCAGCCTAGCGACCACGGCCGAGATTTATGGAACGTGCGCCAGCCCAAAGCTAGTCGCGAACCAGGATATTGGATTGGCGCATAAATATACAGTGTGCATCCACACCGGCATGGAATGTAATCGTCCGCGCTACTCGAATAAGTACCAAGGACTGATCGTGAAATACTGAGGAACAGCGCTTGGTATAGCTCGGCGAATGAAGGATAGTGGGAAAAGTGACGTGCTTGCCAGAATGAACTTAGGGTCGACGCTTCCATCGTAATAATATTGTCATTGAGCTATCGGATAAGCATTACGTTGTTGCATCGATGGTATCATATGCCTATAGCTTCTTGTTGTGTTATGAGTCATAATGTTGTACATATATCTTTCGGAAATGAATGTCGTGCGAAAGTTGTGTGTCTGTGTGCGAAATGCTTTCCCATCGTATTTGCTGTTTGTAATCATAAACAGTCTCGTTATTTATATCGTGAATGCATGTTCAAACATGTAATGTCTCTCTTGCGAAGTTGACCATGCTATTTGTTTCGATATTCAGCCGCTCGCTCTGCACCGGGTTGTTTGTCAGATCACTAACCTGGGTTGTTCTTTGTCGGCCACGAGATCTCTGTCGCCAATCTGTCCTTCTGTTCTCAGAAGCGCGCCAAGTTGAGCATGTGGATTGTTTTAGTCTGTCACCAGTCTCGATCATCCAGACTGGTCATCACCATCACATGATGGCGCCACTGAGCGGTGACAGTGCATCAAGCGGCGCCCTCTTCCGGAATAATAATAGGCGTGTTCATGCAAACGCAATCGTCATTCTGGCGCCGTCAGGCGCTAATTTCAGGTCCCTGTGATCAGCATCTCTCACCAAAAACCTCGCGGATTCACACGAAAACCATGCTTTGTTGCAGACAAATATTAAAAGATACATCGAGTCGAATTCCCTACATTCCGTGATATTGTGTAACATTGCCGGAGATCATGCATAATTTCTGGAGACTCACGGACATTCTGTGAGACTGGGCAGGTCTGTATTCTATTTAGTTCGTTGCAATCGAGCTGTGTATGTCCTATCAGACGAGACGTGTGTTACGGTCACATCATTTCTAGCAAATATCATTGTTACCAGTTTTGATCGCTAGGTGTCTACACTGGTCCACCCCCTGCACAATAATTGTTATGATATTTCGGTTTTGAGCAGTTATCCTTTGGTTATAGTAGGCGTATTTATGCATACAATGGAACCTCACTAATACGGTCACCCACGGGACTGCGCAAGAGTTTTGTTGGTTCGGATATGCATAATATCGTCTATATAATAATGTTATATAAAATAAAATAAGTACACGATATGGTGGTGTTTTCTGTATACATTAGTACCTGTCCTGAACGGACACCCTCGGGACCAGGCAAAAGTGTCCGTATATGACAGGTGGCCGCTCATCGGAGGGACGGTTGGGCGGCGCCAAACGTAATAGGCCTACACCTTACACGACTACATCACCACCAGCGATATTGATACTGAATACAATGTCATGCATTGTCATAATTATGTATGCTATAGTTATTGAACCTAAAATTAATGCATCATAATTATATAACAGCTGAGGTATTTTACAGTACGCGAACACTTGTAGTCAACGTAAGTTAACTTTTGGCGCTCAAAGTATTTCATTTCAGGCCGGCCGCCCGAATACCGCTCGGTCACGACGGCCCTTTGTGGCCACTCTGTTTGCTTCGATGCGTGCTATTTGCGTTTTGCCGCACCAGCTCGATGGCAAGCGCTCTACATGATGGGCATTGGTAAAAACTAAGAATCGTTCTCTTCTTCAACATCGCTGGTTTAACATAGAATACGTGACTTTTACGACGTGATGTCGTAAAACGAATGTCACCAAATGGTCTGTATTGCCACAATCACGTGGTTCATCACGCAGGAATTTACTCTCGATATGAAATATTGCTATCGGTCACCAGATGGCAGCATGGACATTTGAGCAAACTGTCGGTCGCAAGTTAGAGTGCGCGCCGCGAGCGATTTTGGGTTGAATTGACCACCGAAAATGTGTCATTTGTTTGCACTGTCCGTTATAGCAGGTACGGACAACCAATAAATGACTGTCCGCGTACGCGTTAGGCAGGTGTCCGCCGATCGCAGGTAATTTAACGTTGAGATGTGTCGGGACTTTGATAACGTGGCCGTACACGTCAGGTGGCCGCTCACGGCGGGGGTCGCCCAAGGCAGGTACTACTGTAAAACTAATGATAGCAGACTAAAATAATGATATTTTACATTTTATGTAAATTACAAACACGAATGACGTAAAATCGACAATCATTTATTTAGCTGGCTGATAGTTTGTTACAATTTGTTATCGTGTTTATTAGCAGAACGGTCTTCGTCATTTATAAGAATATATACTTTTTGCAACACTTAAGAAAAACTGAACATCGCATTGGTTACATTATGATGATTAGAGAATGAAGAAGGTGTACAGTATAATGTTGGCATGCTCTATGTTACGTGTTTACATGTAACTCATATATTATATCATCTCCAAAATGTGGCCTTGGCAAACATCAGTCTGTAATACTAATGTAACTTTCATCATGAAACGATTACGGCTCGCAGCCTCCGTTTATACGTTTTCATATTATGCATATAAATCAAACATTAGCATGATTGACAATTTAATAATATATACATATTGATAAGGTGACATTCTCCAATCGACGTATAGGCCTAACAACATAGTAGACATTAACGCTACACTTTCGGAAATATCCAGCGATACACACCAAATATATTACACCTCAAAGCACCACTTTATAATATAATCATAATAGTTGACACGGTATTTAGGCAGAAACGAAATTTTAAACCCGAAAAACAATTATGTCAACAATATCGCCATAGTGCCACTTAGGCATGCATGATCAAGGCCTGCCGGTCGCCAGGCTAACGTGCGCGGCATACATCGACGGTAAGAAACGTTAAAATATCTCTTTTTGAAAAGATCGTATTATTGTTGTATCCACGTGTAGACGTTCGTACAGTTTGGTTGTTACGTAACTTCAACTTGTTTAATTGATTACCAGGAAATCACTACATCGATTAAATTATTTCTAGTTTGAAATGGTGCAGTTTTAGAAACTGTAATCGGTGTGTATCGCTGGATATTGCATACATTTTGGCTTTAACAATCATTGCTTTATCAATGTTTTTCGTCCACAACGTCACCGTCTGAAGCCTGCACAAGTTACCTTCTAAGCTTCCGGAGCAGACTTCGACAGCACGTAATGCATTTCGGTACTGTGAGGTTTCACGAACTTCTTGATGTCGGTAAAGCCCGCCTCGCATAGCATCTTGGTAGCCTTCTCGTGTCCCCACGCAGCGCCCATTCCTTCCCCGCGCTCGAAATTCAACGACACCGGCATGCAGTGAAATAGGCTGCATCCATAAAGGAAGCTGCCCATTGGCGCGCCGATATTGTCAGCGTGTTCCGTGTGCAGATTGATATCTACCATCGATGCGGTACCGCTCGGCTTTAGCATGCGGTACGTCTCCCGAAGTGCCTTGCTCGTTTCCGGTACGTCATGCGCAACGTCCCACATCGTTACCAAATCCCATTTGTTTGACCAATCATCCGGCAGTGCGCACACGTCGTGGACACCGAATGTGACGTTATCCAGGCCTCTCGCTTTTGCGTCGTGGTTGGCAACTGCGACAGCATCGACGGAAATGTCGATTCCGTATATGACCGACTTTGGAAAGTGTTCACCAATAATGAGCGCCACGTGACCGGTACTGCTGCCCACGTCACAAATGCAGATTCCCTCCTCTGAAAATGAACATAAAACGTAAACAAACCGGAAGAAATATACATAATGAAATACTATTACGTAAGTGGCTTACGTTGTATTTTATTATGCAACCCAATTTTCGGCGTCGCACTATTTTGTTGGCAGGCCATCGAATCACATTAAAGAATCGAATTAAAAATTGTGTAATGGAATAAACACCAATTACTGTACATCGTTAGACTAAAAGATCGGTTATCTATTATCATTCACAAAATGTCATCAGCATTTTGTCGAGATATGATTCGAATCAACTTAAAATGTTCAGAGTTCACCGGAGACATTACTCGCACATCATTCGCACATATGAATTCATGCCTTGGTACACATACTAATGTTATTTTTGCTAAAACTGATTATGAACTTGCATCTTACCCAACTTTCGGATGAGTCCCGGAATCTGCTCTAGGCTTGCCTTCACGACTTCCCAAGGATATTCAATCGCCATTCGTGATTTACACCACGTGTGAAACCCGACGTAGCGATCGTACGGTAGACCTTAAATTCAGAAATCGCGGGTGTTAGCGCAGTGCAATTGGTCAGTTAGACATCGTAAAACATGTAACGTAGAAAATGTGTTAGAAGAGTCAATATTAGAAGAAGAAAAATAACCTCAAACAATTTTTTTTTCACCAATGGAGTATTATACAACTCGATTATTTAGAGTCCGTTAAACCTACGGTTAGACACCAAAATCACCTTTCTACGGTGAATAGTTAATGGAATAAGCTTTATTCAGCCATATTGGACGCCATTTTGAATTTACCCTTTCCATGTCATCGGTATGTAGTAGATTTTAGTATGTTACTAAACATGCCCGTTGCTACCAGGATCCAATGAAAAACCTGGTGAATCAATTTGTTTGGCGACCAACCATAATCATTATAATTATTATTGATCCGTCTAGATATTGAGGGCACGGAGTGAACGTGATGACAATACATCGTCAATTACGTGCAATTTATAATGTGAAATGTCAATCGGCATGAGCCGGAAGAGAGGAAGACCTAAGAGAAGATGGTTCGACAAAGTGAATGATGATATCAAATACAGTGGTCTGCTGCGTCTTCAATTGTTCTGCCCTGTTGCTGTCTATACAGACCGGCCGTTCAGTCTTGAGATTTCTGGGATGGGTACAGTTGCCGTAATCATCAGTCTGGCCATCTTATCCACTGCGGTAGCCTACATCCTGTACTTTCGGATTTTTGCATCGGCTGGAGCGACTAATCTCTTACTTGTCACTTTTCTGATTCCGGAATTCCGGCTATCCTCCTCAGTTGCCTGATACCCGATGAATCGCTGGGTTCATGCACCTCCTCGAAATGGCTTTAGAGATAAGATGGAAAGGCTAGGAGGCGTAAGTGGATGCTGAAACACCAATCAGCAGCCTGAAAGGAAGCCTTTATTGCAACCACAAACAAAGCCCCGCCATATAGGCGGGGCTTTTATTCTGGATAAAGTCGATCCTGCAATTCGTTCTACATTATGGCTGAACGTTTACTGCGCTGAGGCCTTTTTGGCCTTGCTCTGTATCAAAAGTCACTTGTTGACCTTCAACCAAAGTTTTGAAACCTGAGTTCTGAATTGCGCTGTAATGTACGAATACATCATCGCTGCCATCGGAGGGGGCAATAAATCCAAAACCTTTACTTTCGTTGAACCACTTTACTATGCCTGTAGCCATTACGGTTACCTCAAACAATTTTAAAAACAATGCATTAGCGTGCAGATCGTTGTTGCGAAATAACGGAAGGTTTTGCTATATACACTGCTATAGATCTACCGAAACTGCTACAAGATAATACTGTCACTGTCCGAACCATATAATATACCCATTCAAAATGTCAAATAGAAACAAACAATATTTTTCAATAGTTTCTTCCATCTGTCGACTGTTTTCCAAAAAATCCGTGTCCTTGAGAGCTCTCCTTACCCTCTCGTAAGCATCTGCACGTGTTATTTCTTGGCCTGCTTAGAGTATGGTTAACATGTTAATGTTACAGAAAATTTAGTTGCTTTTCTCTCGGTAGGTAGGAGTGATCTAAATGTGCTGTATGTTAGGGCATCTCTGATTAATTCTAGAAATCGTATACCATCACCCTATTGATTACCGATGTCAGGAAAATAATGGAGCAGCAAAGCTTAGAAGCCAACGGATTCGAGAAATACCGAAAAAAATCGCAAGGAACAGTTTCTGGATGAGATGGAGCAAGTCATCCCGCTGGAAGGAGCTTGGTGAGGTTATAGCACCCTGTTACCCAAATCCAAGGGAGCAGATAGAAAGTCCATTGGTCTAGAACGCATGCTACGCATCCACAGAACCAAACTGATCCACTCAATAGTGGTGACACCGGCCAATGTCCATGGCTCCCAGGTGTTGGAAGACCTGATACATGGAAACGAAACACGTGTATGGGGAGATCCTGCCTATGCAGGACAATATAAATTGCTGGAAGTAGATTGCATTGGCAAACCACGTAAACCTCTGCTACGCACCTTGATCATCTTGATTCGGCTGTTGAGGCCTTCTGCCGGACCATTACTTACTTCCAAAACAACAGCGTTCAATATTTCCCACAGATGATCCTTGATTGTTCCCGCCATCTTCTTGATTGGCTCCAGGCGACTGCGTGCTGCCTATGACAACCACCGCTCCCAGCCTTTCCTTGCCCATGCCTTGCTGGCATAGTGCCAGAGCGACATGGCAAACTCTTTTGATCGCCCAGGCGCGGGCAGTCTTCAGCTGTGCTGAACCTCAATTTCTGTCTGCACGTCATGTTCTCCGGGTTGCAGAGCCAGTCATACTGGCTGACTTTAAGGGTCCTCATAGCCTTCAGCCATCAGCCATCAGCGCTTTGTGCTCTTGGCAGCGTGTACCTTGTCTACTGCTTCACCGAGATACTTGGCGACATGGAGTTTATCAAAGGCAATCTTCTCTTCAGCCCTAGGCAGGCTTTTCAGTGTGGCATTGATAAAGGCTGGCCACATATCCATGGAGACACTCTCTATCGCTTCTCGCTGCTCCTCTGTCAGACTTTCGTACCATGTGCTTTAAGCGTCGCCTTTTTGCGGTCACTGCCCACGTGTGGCACTGTACCTGCATCCTGGCCTGGTAAGACTGTTGCATAATCATGGCGTTTCTTGAAGACCGTCTCATCAACACCTATCGTGTTGAGCTGATCTCTGTTCTACGTGCCAGTCCTCGCTTAACCTCTCGCTGCATAATTCCATCAATGGCATTCTAACCCAGCCCCATCAATCGGGAGACTACCGAGATCGATACCTCTTTCAACCAGTCGATCACCAGTGCCTCAAACATTGCAGTAAATCCATAGCACGGTTCCGCCCAGGAAACTGGCACGGTGACCATCCCATGTTCTTCACACTTCACTCTGGGCGCATCTGCTATCAGAATAGTGTTGTACTGGCAGAGGTATCCAGGTGCCGCCAGCGGGGCTTGCGTGAGTCATAGCCTGATGAGATCTTCCCACAGGTTGAACAACACTGCTTGGCACCTGCCTCCTGCTCAACCTGTACCGTTACCTCTCCCTCTGACAGAGCCAACTCTACACTGCTAACCTGCCAAGGGCTTGATACCCAGGATCTGGGCGTGTAGATCTTTATCTCTCATAGGGGGTACGTTAATCTACCCACTCTATTGGGGGAAGAGTAATAAAAGAGGTCAAGTTGTCTCTGCTATCCTATTTTCCATATCCGTTCATAGGCTCTCATTGACGAACATAAATCCGTTTCAACAGGCGGCATTTTAGTGCTGCCGGAATAACGCTGAAAGATCTGTTTTTTTGCTCCATAAAGGTTCTTTATTTAGTATGGTTACCGATGAGTGAATTCTGCTGACCTGGTTGTATTTTGTCTCTTTCGGTCAGTTTTAAAAACATGTTGGTTCACAGTATTATTTATGGGAAAGATCTGATGAAAATGCAAAATTGGTGGAGGTTGAGCCTCAAGGGAGTGATTGCTGCCACAGCAATTTCACTGTTCGCTGCCGGTGTTGCAATGGCGGAGACACGGATTGCCTATAAATCAGCTAAATCCACGTCATCTTATTATCAGATGGCGGTGCAGATTGCTGAGGCGGTTAAGCGGGGTTCCAATGGCGATTTTATTACCACCGTTGAAGAGAGCCAGGGCTCTGTTCAGAATGTCAAAGAGGTGGCCCATCGGAGCGGAAATTATGTCTTTACCACACCACCGATGCTGATCAAGTTAGCCCAGGGTGGCAAAAAGATGTTCAAGGATGCCAGTCCCAACTATCAAAAAATCCGTGCTCTGTTTGTTATCCCGTCGCTCACCATGCATCTGGTTGTGCGAAAGGATTCCGGTACTAAGCAGTTCCGTGACCTGACCGGTAAAAAATTCCTCATCGGCAAGGGGAGTTTTGGTGCCAGGGAAGCGGCAAAATATATCAAACTGTTTGGTCTGGAAGGGAAGGTCGATCTGGTCGATGTGGAGCTCAACTCTGCCGCCGGGACTGAAATCAGCCTGATCAGCATGACGGATGAACAGGTGGTTAAAACCAAGCGCACCAAACTGGTGATCCCGGCGGGTACCTATCCCGGTGTTAACTACGATGTGACCACCACCTCATTGCCCGTTGGCGCCTATACAACCACCGCCATGGACGATACAACAGCCTACCGGCTGACCAAAACCTACTGGGAGCAGAAACAGGCAATGGGCGAAGCCAATCCCTGGTGGAATGCGGTGACGTTTGACAGCTTGAAGACGCTGGGTGGGAAGCTCCATCCAGGCGCCGTGATATACTATAAGGAAGCCGGTGCGACAATCCCTGAACAGCTACTCTGATTGTGTTGAACAACTTCCCGTGCCGAGGAGGTGTGGGGAGTCAATGAACACTTGAATGATTACTCTGCTGCGCCGATACGGGGTGATTGTGCTGGCAATCATCTCGGTCTTTTTTCATCTCTATCTGATTTTCACCGGGCTTATACCAAATCTGATCAGCAGGCCGATTCACCTAGCTCTCGCACTGCCCTGGATCTTTCTCATCGAAGTAAAAGGAGGGCTGCTGCAGCGGATCAGCAGCTACCTTATCTGTGCCTTTGGGCTTTCTGCCTGTGCCTATATAGCACTCAACCGGAATCAGCTGGTTGAGCAATACGCCTACCTTGAGGGAACGGGCCAATATATTCTCGCCATCGGTTTGATTCTGGTGGTGCTTGAAATGGCCCGGAGAGCAATTAAACTGGCTCTCCCCACGGTTGCTTTTATCGCCCTGATGTACGGTGTCCTGGGGCAATATTTCCCCGGTGAATTTGGTCACCCCGGACTTCCATTGGGCAGTTTTCTCGGAACACTGATTATCGCGGAGGGCGGTATCTGGGGACCCCTGACCGGTGTATCGGTTAATGTTGTGGCCGTTTTTGTGATACTAGGCGCGTTTGTCGGCGCAGGTGAGGGCGGCACTGCCTTTATGTCGCTGGCGACCAAACTGGCCAGCCGCTACCGGGCAGGTGCAGCCAAGGTGTCGGTACTCTCATCGGCATTCTTCGGTTCTATCTCCGGTTCCGCCTCTGCCAATGTGGCATCCACCGGTGCCATTACGTTGCCGACGATGAAGCGCCTTGGCTACCCGGCGAGTTTTGCCGCTGCGGTTGAGGCGGTTGCCTCCAGCGGCGGGCAAATTATGCCGCCGCTGATGGGGGCGGGCGCATTTGTCATGATGGAGCTGTTGCGCACCGGTTACACCGACATTATGACGGCGGCACTGCTACCGGCGATACTCTTCTTTTTAGCGGCCTGGATCGGTGTCGATCTGTTTGCACGGCGTTATGGATTGACCGCGATGAAAAGGGAAGAGATTCCCGATGGGCTGACTGTTTCCCGGTTGGCCCCGTTTTTTCTGATCCCTTTTACTGTCTTGCTGACGGTGCTCTTTTTTACCGGCTATACGCCTCAGTTTGCCGCTGCAGGCGCTATTTTTTCTTCCGCATTACTGTTGATTACAGATGACAGATTCAAATTTTCACTGAGCCGCTGGATAACCCGGCTCTCCAATGCTTGCATCAATGCATCAATGCAGCACGGCAGATTGCCGGGATAGCCTCGATTATTATCTGTGCCGGGCTGGTGATCGGTGTGTTGAACCAGACCGGACTGGGCATCAAAGTCACTTCGGTGATATTGAATCTCGCCGGAGGCCAGTTATGGCTGGCGCTGCTATTGACGGCTCTGGCCTGCCTGATTCTGGGAATGGAGGTGCCAACCACAGCTGCTTACGTGATCTGTGTTTCGGTTGCAGGCCCGGCATTGCAGGAACTTGGCATGGCACCTCTGCATGCACATCTGTTTGTCTTCTGGTATGCACTGCTCTCCACGATAACGCCGCCGGTGTGTGGCACGGTCTTTATCGCAGCAGGTATGGCGCAGACTTCATGGGTGCCGGTCGCCGGTCAGGCGATGCGTCTCGGTCTTGGGCTCTATATTGTGCCGCTCGCTTTTGTCGCCAATACAGCACTGCTCTATCCAGGCGATAATCTCCTGTTGGCACTGGCGGCGTTTGCCAAGGTTGCGGTAGGTTTATGGTTGATGAGCAGGGGCCTGATTGGTGGTCAAATCGCTTTCTGGCAGCGGCCTCTTTTGTTCATCCTCGGCTTGGGGGGCATTTTTGCTTTCGGCATCTCTGCATGACTTGGTTTTCATGCTGAAAGTATAAAATTTTATAAGGATCGTGCTGCATCCTCTGATGGGTGAAGTTTAGGGAGCCTCTGATTAATTCTGGATCGGATGGATGACGAGTTGAAATCTTTCGGATCAAGGCGATAATAGTCGGCTATTGCCAAGATTTTCAACGCAGAGCTGGGAGATTTCAGCCGTCAGACACCGATTCATGAATTAATCAGAGGCTCCTTAGCATAAAGATGGCAACCTCATCGACCTTGTTGAGATTCAGCAGCGGTAGATAGGCGGGTGTTGTCGGGAGACTGGCGGCCGGGGCAATAACCGGCTGTCGAAGCTGGAAAAAGATAAAGGCCTTAGTCGCATGACTACCAGTGACTGGCGGGATAAAGGCGTTATGACCTCGATTCAGGGCAATGGCACGGGGATGGAACAGGATCAGCTCAGCCGGATATTCAATCCATTCTACAGCACCCAGAGTGCAAGGGGAGGGAACCGGACTTGGGTTATCGGTAAGTTATGGCTTGATTCGGCGTTATGATGGAAACACCACAGTTGAATCCGAATTAGGTAAAGGCACCACCTTTTCGTCTGGTTACCGTGAAGAGCCTGTACTGGTCTCTTGATGAAGAGGCCATAGCAGAGCCACTTCACGCGATTGAATCAGATCAGCGAATCCCGGGCATGAATGGAGAGAAAAACCGCCATTCATAGCGGCAACTTCACCATCACCCTTGTTCCTTCACCAAGTGTGCTGCTGATGACCAGATTCCCACCGTGGGCCTCAGCGATTACGCGGCAAAGGTAGAGACCCAACCCGTAGCCACCTGTTTCACGTCGTCGGAGAGGGTACTTATCGGGCGAATCAGGCGCAATATCAGACGATACAGAATGAACAGTATCAGCAGCGGCAGTAGCAGATGAACAAGGCCTTCCCCCGTGCTCTCAGGATGCCGATGTAGACGGTTGTATCACCCAACCGAGCCCAGAAGAACTCCAGGTCATCACCCCGGGCCATGCCATACATCTGTATCATTGTGATAGAAGCTGCGTTTAAACCTTAAATCCTCGGTATTGATTGAGTGGCCATTTGAAGACCAGCGGCCATCCGGTTCGTCAAAGTAGATATCCACTTTCAGTTTTTCCGCCAGAGTCGCGGCCCGCTGCCGGTCAGGCGGGATACCGATATCCTGCTGCATATATTCAGCATATTGGATTAAATGCGGCCGGATATTCGCTTCAAATGACGAGCACGACAAAC
>CBDCZI010000016.1:0-44673 GCA_965224495.1 Cytophagales bacterium
CTATTGCTTGGGTGGGAGATGAAGACTACCAACGTGCAGGATTCAAATTATTACCTAACAAAGGAGGTAAGAACATTACAACGGCATTTAATATTATGATTTATACGTTGTTTTTAATTCCTTTGAGTTTATTACCACACTATTTTGGAATAACAGGAACAAACTCGGCAATAGTCGTAACTATTGCAGGATTATTGTTTTTGATGCAGACATTTATGTTGATGAAAAGTTGTGATAAAGCAGCTGCTTTGAAAATGATGTTTGGTTCATTCTTTTATTTACCGATTGTTCAAATTGCATTTGTTTTAGATAAAATATAATGGATTATACAGTACACGATTCGGAGGATAGAAACATAGTAAACCCACAAAAATTTGTTGTGTGGTTGTTGATAGTTAGTGTGGCTATGTTGTTTGCTGCTTTAACAAGTGCTTACATTGTAAGACGAGGTGACGGGGCAGATTGGATAGCTTATAAATTACCAGTATATTTCACTTACAGTACAATTGTGGTGCTGTTGAGTAGTGTGACAATGCATTTGGCTACCGTTTTTCATAAGAGGAAAGATTATAAACAAGCGTCTTGGTTGATTTCTCTAACAACAATATTAGGGATTGTGTTTGCAGGGATGCAAATAATGGGTGGATACGAATGGTTAATTGAAGAAAAAATTTATTTTTCAGGACCAAGCTCTACACCACGTGCTCAGTTTGTCTATGTATTGGCATTAACACATTTGGCTCATATTGTTTTAGCGTTAGGTTTTTTGTTTATCCTTTTTGCTAAAAGTATCAATAACATAGAAAAACAATCATTTATGACTTGGCTTAGTAATAGTGCTGTCTTTTGGCACTTTTTAGGTTTGCTTTGGTTATATTTATTCCTATTTTTGACAGTAATACCTTAATAGAAAATTAAAATTATGTCTAGTACAGCAGTATTAACAGAAGAGAACAACGAGAACCTATGGAATGGTGGCGTTGCTCCAATGAAAGCGAGTTACGGAAAACTAATGATGTGGTTTTTCTTAGTGTCAGATGCCTTTAGTTTTACAGGTTTCTTAGTTGCTTACGGTTTTATTCGTCAGCGTTACGGAACTTACCAATGGGTAGGCGAAAGTGAATTAGCTCACTTCTTGCCTTCGGATAATTATTGGCCTATTCCTGATCAAGTGTTTAAGTCTATGCCTTTTGCTCACGGTATTGATATGCCTTTGGTGTTTGTTGGTATTATGACTTTTGTTTTGATTCTTTCTTCGGTAACGATGGTGTTAGCGGTAGATGCAGGACACCGAATGGATAAAAAATCTGTTGAGAAATGGATGCTTTGGACAATTATTGGAGGGGTGGTGTTCATTAGCTGTCAAGCTTGGGAATGGAGTCACTTTATGCACGGTTCAGAATCTTTAGTTCGTGTTTACAATCCATTAACAGAGGGTTTTGAAGGTAATTACGCAAGAGTAATCGAAGGAGCTAATGGAGCAGTAAGCTTGTTAGTGAACTTGGGAGACAAAGCCGTAGAAATGACACAAGCAGAAGCTGTAAGTGCAGGTTATATACATTTAGGTAAAGGTTATGCCTTATCAGATATTATTGTTAGTGGAGCAAGGTTAGGATGGAATGAATATGGTCCAGCTTCTTTTGCTAACCTATTCTTCTTTATTACAGGGTTTCACGGAACTCACGTATTGTCAGGTATTCTTATCAATATGATTATCTTTTACAATGTTTCTGTAGGAACATACCAACGAAGAGGTCATTATGAAATGGTTGAAAAAGTAGGTCTGTATTGGCACTTTGTCGATTTAGTATGGATTTTTGTTTTCACTTTCTTTTACTTGGTTTAAGTACCATTTACAAAATCAAACGGTATTAATTTAAACAGGTCTTAGACCTTTAAAATATAAACATTATGTCAAGTCATTCTAATTTTGTAGAACCAGAAGTGATTCCAGTAGATAAAGCACATGTTGCTAAAATATGGAAGACGGCAGGTATACTAGCAATCATAACTGCTTTCGAATATCTGTTAGCTTTTACTGTACCAATGGGTACGCTACTCATTACCGCATTTATCTTACTTACGTTATTGAAAGCTTACTTTATTGTTGCTGAGTTTATGCACCTTAAACATGAAGCGACAGGATTGGTTATTTCATTGTCTTGGCCAATTATCTTTTTATTATGGTTAATCTTAGCTCTGATTTGGGAAGCCAACTTTATTGAAAACGATATCTTATCTTGGTGGAACTAATTTCTAAAAGATGAAAATCACTAAAAAAACCGGAATGGCAATGGGATTATTGCTGTTACCGGTTTTTTTGTATTTATTGTTTTCTATCCCTATCAGACCCGATACGGCAGTTCCTAATGAATACAAAAAATCGTTAATTACTTATTTCCCTGAGCAAGGTGTTTTCAACGAAAAAATTAGCTTAGTCTTTTTTCCTACAAAAGAGAATCAATTTACAACGGTAGAAAAAATGAGGTGGTTTGATCAATTGTTTGATAAATTCCCTTGTTACCAGATGTTAATTTACTCTGCAGACCATGTTTTTGAACGAGAAGATGTAGAAATAAACGAATTATCAAAACAAGCTACAGTTGTTAAAGGAATAAAAGAGACCTTGTTTCCTTTATTGAGAACCTACCAAAAAGAAGGTGATTACTTTATTCTAATAGATGAGTTAGGCGAGTTAAGAGGTGTTTATTCATTAATAGGAGACAAAGTTCAGTCACAAGCAAAAACGGAATTATTTATATTATTACAAAACCTTAGCACATGTCAAAAAAAGTCTTAAATATCATCTCAATAGTTATTCCTTTAGCTGTAGCCTTGTTGTTTGGTATCAAGGTACCATTAGGTGAATGGACAAAAGTTTTACCTCATATCAATGCTGTGTTTAATTCGATTACAGCGGTGTTACTTCTCAGTGCATTGATTGCAATCAAGAAAAAGAATGTAGAGCTACATAAAAAGTTAATGCTTGGAGCAGTTGTTTTTGGCGTGCTATTTTTGGTTAATTACATAATGTACCATATTAGTAATGAAGAAACGAAGTTTGGTGGAGAAGGAGTGGTAAGAGTTTTTTACTTTGTGTTGTTGATCACACATATTTTGTTAGCAATTGTCGAAGTTTGGTTTATTCTTAGAGCGTTGTATTACGCAATGAACGAAGATTTCGAAAAACATGTTAAAATAGTCAAATTCGCTTTCCCAATATGGTTGTATGTATCTGTATCGGGCGTGGTAATTTATTTGATGATTAGTCCTTATTATACTTAAGATGAGATATTTAATAGTTTTTGTAATTGGTTTATTAGCAATGGGGAGAACCCATGCACAATGTTCGATGTGTAAAGCCACAGCAGAGCAAAGTGATTATGCTTCAGGAATAAATGAAGGTATTTTGTACCTCATGCCATTACCAGCAATTATTATGGCTGTTTTTGGTGTTATTCTGTATGTCAATTATAAAAAGAAAAATGTCAAATAAATCTTGGTTCGGAAGTCTAGTAAAAGCGAAATGCCCTCAATGTAGAGAAGGGAAAATGTTTACGCATCACGCCTATCACTTAGCAAAGGGTAAATTTGTCAAGATGCCTGAGGATTGTGAACGGTGTGGTTACCGATTTTCGATAGAACCTGGTTTTTTTATTGGGGCATCTTATGTGAATTACGCCTTTTTTATTGTTATTTTACTAACAACCTATTTTGCAGGAAGGGTTTTGTTTGGAACGGTACCGCCAACTACTGTGTTTTTGACAGTAGTATCATTTGTTTTGGTATTATTTCCTTTATTGTTTCGGTACTCGAGAGTCGTGTATTCGTATTTGTTTTCAGGTGTAAGTTATGACCCTAAAGCGATTAAAAAAAAATAAGTACTCCTATTGGAGTTTTTTACTATTGCTCACTATCTTTTCGGTGAGTTTAATCAGTTCTATCTTTTTGTTTTCTTCAAAATCGGTTACGGAATCAGAAAATGAAGCGACAACGAAGATACAGCATCACTTAGAAGAGGTAGATAAAGAATGGGAGGCTAATAAAAAGTTCTTTTTAGGAAATAAAAAAGAGTATTGGTTAGAAAATAAAACATTGACACATATTTGTTCTGTTTTTGATAAAGGGGAGTTGATTTATTGGACGTCGATTAATTTGCCCTCAATAAAGTTTTTACATTATTCAAAACCAGGTATTTATTTTGATAAGTTAAAAGAAGGCGAGTTTCTACTTGTTGTAAAACAGGAAGATAATATTAGGTGTCAGTTTTTTATACCATTAAATCTAAAAGCGTCATTTTCAAGTTTTTATTTGAATAAAGGAACTTCAGAAGCGATTAGTACGACTGCTTTAACCTTTACGAGGCAAGCTGAAAAAACGTCTATTAAAGTAGAACAAGGGTTTTTAAATGTGAAAGTAATAGATGCTCATTTACAAGAGTCTTTTGGTCAAGTCTTACTTTTTTGTTTGTTGCTGTTGTCATTTGTAGGTCTGTTGTTTATAGGTTTTTATTATTTGATTTCGGGTGAGTTTACAACAAATAACAAACTCATTTACCATTTACTTTACCTGTTGTTGTTGGCATTGTTTTATGTGTTTGTACATTTTTATTTAGAAAATAAATTTGAACATTTCTCGATGTTTAATCCCAGTGTTTTTGCTTTAGGGAGCATCGTGTCCTCTTTTGGAGAATTGTTTTTATTGATGTCTATTATCAGTTTATCTCAACTTTCGTTGTTGACGTTGTTGCAGTTTATGTTAAGTCAGGTAAAACAACAATACAGAGAAATATTGCAATGGTTGGTGTTTTATTCGTTTTTGGTACTTCTTTGGCAACTGATTTATCATATCAATTTTAACTCCTCGTGGGTGTATGATGTATCCGAAAGTTTATTCTTCTCACCTTTCAAAATTGCTTTTGGAGGCTTGGTCGTTTTATCCGCTTACTCGGTCTATGGTACGCTCAAACTGTTTGATAGAGAACTGAAATCGACGGTATTGTTTTATGTAGTAGGCTTTCTTGTGAGTTTAGTTATCGGGTTTCTCAGTCAATCATTAGCTATAGCGAGTGTGCTATTTGTTGGGTATTTGGTTGTGGTTAGTTATAAAGCCGTGTTTTCTAAAGTTCTTTCGACCTATTTCTTTGCAGGTTTGTTAGCTTCTTTTTTGATAGCGAATGCAGTTGCTAGCTACCGAATAGTGAAGTTAAGTGACGAAATGGAACGTTTTGCCACTGAGGTAATGTCTGTAAGGGATGTAGAAACAGAATATTCGCTCTATAATGCGGGAAAGGAAATTCAAAAAGATAAGCTAATTAGAGATGCTGTATTAGGTACGGATTCAAAAAAACAATTAGCAGAACAAAAGATAAAGAAAGTCTATTTAAAAGATTTAGCAGTAAAGTACGAAACTGAAGTGTTGTATTTCGATTACAATGGAAATTGCAAGACCTCTGATTTGTGTTATTTAGATTACAAACAGATGTTGAATACACCTGAAAACAAAACGGATTTTGATGCGGTCTATTTTAAAGAAGGAGTGAGAAATAATTTTTCTGTTGATTACTATTCTTTACTACCAATGAAAACCAAAGGTCAGGTAACAGGTTTTATTTTATTGCTTTCAAGAGAAATGAAACAAGGAGTGGAACACGTAATGCGTCGTTTGAAAGAAGATAAACTTTTTGAACGTTACCAAGCGTCAGCCAATTTTGATTACACCATTTTCACTAATGGTAAAGCTGTTTTTTCGAAAGGAGAAAAGCATTTACACGAACAAAAACCTCTTGGTTTATCGGTGTCTTTGACGAAATTATTTTACCAAACACCTCAAAATGAAGGGATAGAAGTACTTATTTATTCGCCTTATTCGTGGTTGAAAAGTGTAGTAACTAATCTTTCTTTTTACCTTATCCTATTGTTTATTCCTGTGTTTTTAATCAAGCTGATAAGTGGTGGGTACAATTATTATTCACATAAATACGCTCTTTCGGCAAGAATTAAAACGGTTGTTTTATTAACCTTTATTGTGCCAATGGTATTGTTGAGTATTATTATTTATACAAATATAGATAATACTTATAGAGAAGAGCTAAAAGGGAAATACGTACAAGAATTAGAACGTATAACGCCTTATATTGGTGAATATGCGGAGTTGTATGCGCAAAAAATAATAACAAAAGAGCAGTTAGAAAATGATTTAAAGTTATTGGCGAAACAATCAGCGATTAAATTTAATTATTTTGATGCGAAAGGTTCCCTTGTTTTTACCAATAATAAAGGGATTTATCAAGCTGGATTATTGGCTCACTTAATCGAGCCAAAGGCTTACCATCAAATTGTAAAAACTCCGTTAGTTTACCAGACGGTAGGTGGGCATATAGGGAAATTTCAGTTTACTTCCATTTATGGGGTGATTGATGGCGAACACTCGTCTTTGGGTGTGGTTAGTATTCCTTATTTTAATTCGGATAGTGTGTTAAATGAAAAGCGAATACCCATTTTTTCTGCGTTTATTATTGCGTTTATCCTTCTTTTCTTGGTGTTTTATCTATTGTCTGAACGTTTAGTTTCGAGTGTCAACCGTCCGTTAGTGATGCTGTCTAACCGTTTAAAAGCAGTAGTGTTATCTGAAAATAATGAGCCTTTGGTTTATCAATCGGAAGATGAAATAGGACTTTTGGTAGATGAGTACAACAAGATGATTACCAAATTAGATGAAAGTAAATTGGCATTGGCACGGTCTGAAAAAGAGAGTGCATGGAGGGAAATGGCTAAACAGGTGGCTCACGAAATTAAAAACCCTTTGACTCCAATGAAATTGATGTTGCAACATATACAACGAAGATTGAAAGGAAATGAACAAGAAGAGGTACAGGATATGAGTAAATCAATGGGTGCGTTGATTACCCATATCGATAGTTTGAGTGATATTGCGACTTCATTTTCTACATTTGCAAAGATGCCTCTACCAATAAATGAACGGTTTTCACTTAATGAAGTAGTGGGAAATCAAATAGGGTTATTTAAAGAAGAAAAAGGAATTGAGTTGACTTTTCAAGTGCCAAATGAGGAGTTATATGTTCAGTTTGATTCTAAACTTTTTGCTCGAATAATTACTAATTTATTATTAAATGCGAAGCAAAGTGGTTTAGGAGATGAGGTAATTGAGATAAACGTTAAGTTAGCAGGAGATGAAAAGTCAGCATGTTTACAGATAGCAGATAATGGTCAGGGAATACCTAATAAGTTAAGAGAAAAGGTGTTTCTGCCCAACTTTACAACAAAAAATACAGGCTCAGGTATAGGTTTAGCGGTAGCAAAAAGAGGAATAGAACAGGGAGGTGGTACCGTTTGGTTTGAAACGGAAGAAACTGTAGGCACGACGTTTTTTATTCGTTTGCCTTTGGTAGAATAAAAAAATAATGAATAGATGGGCAAACATTACAATCCCTAATTAAGTGGATTATTGAAAGTCACAAAAAACGGAACACTTTGTGTACTATAAAATGAAAAATAGGTTGTATAATTTCGGATAACCTATTAAATTCTATTATCTTAGAACAGATAACAAAACCTTTTATGATGAAATATATTTTAGCAATTGCATTTTTTAGCATTTCCTTGTTTTCTTTTGGGCAAACAAAAAAGTTACATAGGAATGTTTCTAACGGGATAGAACAAGAAATCGCGCCTAAAATTAGTGCAGATGGTAATACTTTAGTTTTTTTATCAAAGTCTAACCGAGGAGGTCCTTGGACGCTTTATTACGCAAAGAAAAAATCAGGTAAATGGGGGCGTTCTGACGAGTTACCAGGCATGAAAAAGCACATGAAACTTATGCAGTTTGGGGGATTCTCTTTAAATGCAGATGGTTCAATTTTGTATTTCTCTTCTAAAAAACATGGTGGAGTAGGAGGTTATGATTTATGGCAAACAACTCGTGTAAGTGCTGATAAATGGACTGTTCCTGTTAACTTATATAAACCAATTAACTCGGCAGGAAACGATTGTTCGCCAAGTATTACGGCAGACGGAAACTATATGTACTTTACACGTTGTACTTCGGGAGTAGATGCAAAAACTTCGGAATGCTGTAAGATTTATGTTTCAGAACGAAAAGGAAAAGCATGGGGTGAGGCGAAGGCATTACCATCACCAATCAATACAGGTTGTGAGAGTTCTCCTTTTATGCATCCAGACGGAAAAACATTGTATTTTGCATCAAAAAGAGCAGGAGGGAAGGGTGATTTGGACTTGTATGTAACAAGAAAACAGAAGAACGGGAAGTGGGTGAAACCTATCGCTTTAGATTTTTTGAACACACCAAAAGATGACCAATACATTGCAATGGATGCTCGTGGACATGTATTGTATTATGCGGAGAAAAAAGCAGAAACATTTGATTTGTATGCGACAATCTTGGAAGAAAAATACAGGGCAGAGCCTTTGTTGAAATTTAGATTAAGACTAAAAGATGAAAATGGTGCTCGTGTAGACGGTTTCTTACGAATCAAACACCCAGGAAGTAACCATTATTTACTTACTCAAAAAATAAAGAAAACAGACTACCAAACAAATATTTATTTGAGTGGAAAAGGAGACCATGATTTTACGATTTATGGGGCGGATGATAACCACTTCTTCTTTTCGGAAGAGTTTAACTTGGATAGTTTAAAAGAATACAGTTATGAAAAACGAATTGTAGTTTTGGCACATGTCAAACGAGGAAGGGAGTACCCAGTGCATCTTTACTTTGATAAAGACAGTGTGTTGTCAGCCTTTTCGAAGGAAGAAATTCAACGTATCAAAAAAATTGCATTGAAACATAAAGATAAGCGGTTTTCAATAGAAATGAGAGTGCCTATAAAACCTGAGCCTGTTGTGGAAGTGTTACGTGATAGTATGGTGACAGATACGGTAGTTGAAATAAAAATGATACCTATAGAATTAACTCCAGAAGAGAAGTTAGAAATCGGTCAGAAAAATAGTATCAGAGCATATTGTAATAAAGTAGGTCTGACAGAAAAACGGTTTGACATTACCATTCGTGAAGTAGAGGGAATAGAAGAAAATAAGTTTGTTGTGTTGATAAAGTAAGGGGAACAAAAGGGTATAAAAAACACCTCGTTGGAAGTTTATCCAAATGTTATGCTTCACTTAAAAAACAAATCTAGAATTCAAGAATATTAATGAATTATCAAACATTTAAGCCTCATCCAGATTTAAAATCACTCGTTGATTGTTATTGGACTTTAGAAGTTCCTGCGGAAAATGATGCGGGAAGACAAAGAATTATACCTGATGGTTGTATTGAAATGGCTTTTATTCTTGGAGACGATATAAAACGATATACTTTTGAAAATGAATTTATCTTACAACCTCGTGCTATGGTTCTTGGTCAGACAATTGAACCTTTTTATATAGAACCTACAGGATTTGTCAATACATTTGCTATTCGCTTTTATCCTTATGGTTTTGCCAATTTTGTAACGATACCGATTAAAAAACTTGTTAATAAAGAAACGCCTATAGAATTACTATTTGGGGAAAAGACCACTAAAGAATTAGAACAAAGTATAATTCAGGCAAAAGATACTAAACAACGAATTGTAATCATTGAAAATTTTCTTTTAGAAAAACTTAATGACAAAACAACTATCGACAAAATTGTAAAAACAACCATTGATACTTTATTTTTAACTAAAGGTAGTACCTCAATAAATAAGGTTCTTAAAGAAGATTTATCTAAAAGAAGACAACTTGAAAGAAAATTTCAGAAACTGATTGGAATTAGTCCAAAACAATTGGGAAAAGTAATCAGATTGCAAACTGCCTTGAATATTTTGCTTAATAAGCAATCAGAAAGTTTGACAGAGATTGCTTACGAAAGTGACTATTATGACCAAGCACATTTCATAAAGGACTTTAAAGAATTTACAGGAACAACACCAAAGAACTTTCTGAAAAACGATAATATGGTTCTTTCTTCACTCTTTTACAAAGAACCATAAAGTGTCGCATTTTTACAATTTCAACCTTTGCAAATAGTGTAAATTTGTATTATCAACTCAATTAAAGAAAATGAACAAGAAAATAATATACGTTTTGACAATTATTGTATTTGGATTTACCGCTTGCAAAAATCAAAATACAACTAAATTAGAAACGAAAAAGGCTGAATTAACCGTAAATAAAACCACAGATAATATGAAAAGTTATATTTCTATTTTTGAAATTCCTGCAACAGACATTTCACGAGCAGTCAAATTTTACCAAGCAATTTTGGACATTAATATCGAAATAATGGATATGGAAGGTATGCAAATGGGATTATTACCGTTTGAAGGACAAAAGGTTATTGGTACAATAATGAAAGGAGAAGGTTATATTCCTTCGCCAAACGGTGTAACCATATATTTAAACGGTGGAGAAAACCTTCAAGTAATCTTAAATAAAGTGGAAAATAATAAAGGAAAAATAATTGTTCCTAAAACGCTTCACGGAGACGAAAGTGGATATTTTGCAATATTTTTAGATACTGAAGGAAACAAAATTGGATTACATTCCCCTAATTAAGAAAGAGCAAGAAAAGCGAAAGCATAACAAAATGTATAAGTAATGGCTAAGTAAGTGCAAACCCCAAAGTTTGCACTTTTTTTGTGTTTTTGTGATTAACCGAAATGTAGTGTTTTCTTAATTGCCACTACTCATACACAAACCGTTACTTAATTCCGAAACCAGCCTCTCTCAAATCTCGCCAATAATCAGGATAAGATTTGTTTACAACCTCAGGATCCTCGATAATGACAGTGTTTAATAAAGCCAAAGGAGCGTAAGCCATCGCCATTCTATGGTCTTCGTATGTGTTAATTAGCACGTTATTGAAGTCGTGGTTAAATGAGCTTCCGTCAAATTCAATTGCCTCGTCTCCTTCAATTTTCACTTTCACATTGAACTTAACTAATTCGTTTTTTATAGCCTCAATTCTATCCGTTTCTTTAATTCTCAAACTTTCTAAACCAGTTAGACGTGCTTTGATCCCTTTCACTGCGCAGATAACAGATATGGTTTGTGCAATATCAGGACAATGTGTAAAGTCCCATTCAAAAGTTGATTGAGAAGAGCATTTTGTTAATTTAATACCAGTCGTTGTATATTCTGTTTTTACCCCTAACAACGGCATCATTTTAGCCAAAACACTATCTCCTTGATTCGAATTTTCTCTCAACCCAAGTAGTTCAACTTCAGCATTCTCAGCTAAAGCAACTATACTGTACCAATAACTTGCTCCTGACCAATCTCCTTCGATGGTGTAAGATATATCGTTGTATTGTTGAGGAGATATTTTAATGGTATTACCCTTCCAATCAGCTGAGACGCCAAAATGTTGCATTAGGTTTAAGGTCATCTGAATGTAAGGCTTAGAACCAACTTTACCAGTCAACTCTAGCGTCAAACCTTTTGGTAAAGACGGCGCAATCATCAGTAAAGCCGAAATATATTGGCTACTCACATCACCACGAATAACCAAATGGTCAGTCGCCTTGTCTTTGTTAAATCCTTTAATCAAATGTGGTGGATACCCTTCGTTTTTTGAGTAATCAATTTCAGCACCCAATGTACGTAATGCATCTACCAAAATTCCAATTGGTCGTTGCTGCATACGTTCTGTCCCTGTCATTAAATGTTGGTTGCCACTAATCGCATAATATGCTGTTAAAAACCGCATAGTAGTGCCTGCGTCAAGCACATCACGTAGCTCTTCATTTGTTGAGAGTAGGCGTTGCATTGTTTCTGTATCACGTGCGTTTGCAAGGTTGGAAAGCACTGCCTTTCCTCCAGCTAAGGCACGAATAATCAATGCACGGTTACTTTCACTTTTTGAAGAAGCAATATCCAGAGTCAGTTTAACTTCTTTTGATGAATGATTTAATGTAATGTTTTCCATTTTTTATCTCTTATAGTAAGAGCCTTTTTCAAAGCCTAAAAATGTTAATTTATAAATTGTAATAAGCGATACTCTCTCTTATCTCTTTTTCAGAAAGGGGTTGGTTGTAATTCGCTGTGCCTATTTTTTCTAATAAAGCAGAGTAAACGACCTTTCCCTCGTTCTTTTTGTCTTGTAAAGTCAATGGAATAATTTGGTCTATATCCGTTTGAGGAATCATACGTTTTCCATATATTTTGACTACGTAACTCTTGATTTCGTTGCACTCTTTTTCGGAGATATAACCTTTAGAAACGGAAACAAAAGCTTCTGTAATAATACCTATTGCGACAGCTTCACCGTGGAGTAGTTTTTTAGCTGTTTCCAAATAAAATGACTCCACAGCATGTCCGATGGTATGCCCAAAATTCAATATTTTTCTTAATCCTTTTTCTGTTGGGTCTTGCTCTGTTACATCTGCTTTTATATGTACAGAATGCGAAACAATCGCCGTCCAATCAAAATCGTGTAAGGCTTTAGTTTGCAAAATTTCCCAATGTGATTTGTCGGCAATCAAAGCATGTTTGATCACTTCGCCATAACCCGAACGCAATTCTCTTTCGGGTAATGTTTTTAAGAAATCAGTGTTAATAATAACGGCTTTAGGTTTATTGAAAACGCCAATTTGATTTTTGAAAGAATTAAAATCAATCCCCAATTTACCACCCACACTAGCGTCCACTTGCGAAAGTAGCGTAGTAGGTATTTGAATAAAATCAATACCTCTTTTGTAGGTCGAAGCACAAAAACCACCCATGTCCCCAATTACGCCACCACCAAGATTGATAACCAATGCTTTTCTATCGAAACTAGCGTTAGTTAACTCTTGCCAAATATGCCCACAAGTTTGAAGTGTTTTATTCTCTTCACCACTCTTTATCTCAATGATTTTGGCATGAGACAAAAATGGTTGTACGTATGGTAAGCAATGTTTTTTTGTGTTTTCATCAACAATAATTGCAAAGCTTGAATAGATTGTTAAATCAAGTTTTGCCAGTACACTTTTGATGTCTGTATTGATGAAAATATGTCCTTGTATCACTTCTCCCATAATAACACAAATATAGTGATTTTATCGCCGAAAAAAGGGGCTATTACAAACTTAGGGGGAATAAAAAAGTCCTTTAGTTTTCACTAAAGGACTTTTTTGAATTAGGTGTTTTTGAAGTAAATTAAGCTAAAGCTTCCTTTACTCTCTCTGCAGCATCTTTAAGAACAACAGCAGAAGTAACATTTAATCCTGAAGTTTTGATGATTTTAGCACCTTCTTCAGCATTCGTCCCTTGTAATCTCACGATGATAGGAATGTCAATTTCACCGATGTTTTTGTAAGCCTCAACTACACCATTAGCAACACGATCACAACGAACGATACCACCAAAGATGTTAATTAATATAGCCTTTACATTTTTGTCTTTTAAGATAATTCTGAAACCAGCCTCAACAGTAGTGGCATTTGCAGCCCCTCCAACATCAAGGAAGTTAGCAGGTTCACCACCTGACAATTTAATCATATCCATTGTCGCCATTGCAAGACCTGCACCGTTTACCATACACCCAACGTTACCATCGAGCTTTACGTAATTTAAGCCGTGCTCAGAAGCCTCTACCTCAGCAGGGTCTTCTTCGTGAACATCTCTCAACGCAGCGTAATTTTTGTGACGGTACAATGCACTGTCATCTAAATCTACTTTTGCATCTAAGGCCATAATTTGGTTGTCTGAAGTTTTCAATACTGGATTGATTTCAAACATTGCTGAATCTGACTCTTCGTATGCTTTGTATAAAGAGAACAAAAACTTAACCATATCCTTGAAAGCAGCACCTTCAAGACCTAAAGCGAAAGCCACTTTACGTGCTTGGAAACCTTGCAATCCAATCGTAGGGTCGATAGCTTCTTTTATGATTTTTTCAGGTGTTTTCTCTGCAACCTCTTCAATCTCCATACCTCCTTCAGTAGAAGCCATAATCATGTTTTGAGAAGTAGAACGGTCTAAAAGAATACTTACATAAAATTCTTTTGGATCAGATTCTCCTGGGTAAAATACGTTTTCAGCAATAAGGATCTTACGAACCAATTTACCTTCAGGGCCAGTTTGAGGAGTAACTAATGTCATTCCTAAAATGTCGTCTGCGTATTTCTTTACTTCGTCCATAGATTTAGCGATTTTCACACCTCCTCCTTTTCCACGTCCACCGGCATGAATTTGTGCTTTTACAGCAAAAAAGTCACTTCCAGTTTCTTTGTTTATTTTTTTAGCTGCTTCCAAAGCCTCTTCTACTGAAAAAGCAACTAGTTCCATAGGAACTTTTACGCCACAGCTTTTAAGAATTTCTTTCGCTTGATATTCGTGTATATTCATAATGATATTAATTTCTATCCACTAAATTAAGACCTTGAAAAGACTTTACAAATGGAATTGCAAAGTCTTTTTTATAAAAGTTTTTTTTTTTGTGTTTTGACTATAAAAAAGAGCTAAATCACTGTTTTTATACAGAGTTGTTAGGGAAATCGTGAGCTTTTTAAGAAAAGAGCAGATGAACAGTGAATAAAAAAAAGGGGTTAGGAAACCTTACAACCAATAACTAATATATCATCAGTTTGTTCGGTTTTACCGTTTCGCCAATCAAAATGTTCTTTTTCTAATAATTGGTGTTGTTCCTTCATTGGACGCAAATGAACATAATCTAACAACTCTTTAAAGCGTTTAATCATGTATTTCTTACCGTTTTCCCCAAATTGATCTGGGTAACCGTCAGAGAATAAGTAGAAAGTTGTCTTTTTTGTGATATCTATCGAGTGATTGATGAAAGGTGTTTCTCTCATTTGCTCTACTCCGCCAACATTACGACGTGTTCCTTTAATTACAGACATTCTGCCGTCTTGAAAATAAACTAATGGGTTCATCGCTCCTGCAAAACACATAGAAGTCTTCTCTTTATTGATGACGATGACAGAAACATCCATTCCGTCAGCGTTACGTGTTTCCTTTTGATGTAACGAACGAACAACTTCTTCGTGTAAACGTTCTAGTATTTGATCAGGGGCAAATGTTTTTTCTATTTTAATGATTCTGTTTAATAATGTGTTACCCATCATTGACATAAAAGCACCTGGTACACCGTGCCCTGTACAATCGACAGCACAAATAACGGTATTGCCATCAATTACATTCATCCAATAAAAATCACCACTTACTATTTCACTTGGTTGTAGCAATACAAACAATTCTTTGACCTCTTTTTCTACACAAGGAATAGAGGGTAAGATGGCATTTTGAATTAGTTTTGCATAATTCAAACTCTGCACACGACGACGTTCTCTCTCTTGAAGTTCATCGTTTTTCTTGTTGATAACCATTGTTCGTTGATCAACTTTTTCTTCCAGTAGTTTTCTTTGGTACTGTTCAATTTTTATTCGTGCTTTATAAAACGAATAAAAAAGCAGTCCTAACACAGTCAAAACAAGTGAACGAAACCATATTGTTTCCCAATAAGGAGGGGTGATCGTTAGTTTAATGTTTAATTCTTTGTCATTCCATACGCCGTGGTTGTTCTCTGCTTTTACGTGAAAAATATAATCTCCAGGAGATAGGTTGGTGTAATTTGCTCTGTCAATATGTATAGGTTCACTCCATTCTTTGTCAAAGCCTTCTAAATAATAGATTACTTTATTTTTTTCGCTTTGAATAAAATTCAATGCAGAAAAGTAAAATCCTACCGTGTTTTTGTCGTAAGGAAGCTCTATGTATGTCAAATGAGAAATGTGTTTTTTGATTACAGCATCTTCTTTTGTGAAATCAATATGCTTATTAAATACTTTGAGATCGGTAAATTGTAACATTGGAGCAAACATATTGGCGCGAATGTTTTTTGGGCGAAATGAATTGTAACCATTAATACCGCCTAATAAAAGTTCACCATTTTGTAATTGTAAAGTTGCTCCGATAGAGAATTTGTCATCTTGTAACCCATCTTTAAAGTAATAATTTTGAAAAGTATGTGTTCTCGGGTTAAATAGAGACAGTCCTTGTTGTGTTGTAATCCAAAGTGTACTGTCTGCTGTAGGTATTATACCAGAAATGTAATTGTTGCTTAATCCATTTTCTTTTGTCCAATAAGTAAAGGTTTCTGTTTTTGGATTGAATAAATTAATGCCTCCACCGTAAGTGCCTAGCCATATTCTATTGAGGTTATCTTTTTCAATAGTTAACACAAAAGAATTGCTAATTGAAGTTGGGTCGTCTTTGTGGTGGACGAAGGTCTTAAAAGATTGTCTTTGTAAATCAAATACCGAAAAACCACCTGCCGTAGCTACGTAAAAGTGGGTAGAGTCAATTTCTAAAATATCACGTATATTCTCGTCTTTTAGGTTGGTGTTGTGTGCGGTAAAGGAAATAAAGTCATTCGTTTTTGGTCTGTACAAACTTAGCCCGTGACGTGTACAAGCCCACATTCTACCCTTCGAATCTTTGTGTAATTTCCAAACGATGTCACCCGCCAATGAATGGTTATTTCCACTCTCTTTGTTGTAATGTTTAAACTTTTTTGTTTTTGGGTTGTAAACGTCTATTCCGCCGTTGTAAGAACCTAGCCACACGTTCTCTTGTTTATCGGTTTCTATAGCCATAACGTTATTGTTGGATATAGAAGAAGAATCGGAGTCTGTTTTTTTGAATAAGTCAACTTTGTCCATTTTGGAGCTGTAACGGAGGACACCTCCTCCATCTGTCCCTATCCATAAATTATTTTGTTTATCCTCTTTGAAACAAGCGATGATGTTATTGCCCTCATAAGTAGGGAAATGTTCTTTGTGTGTGAAATTTGTACTGTACTTATTCACAAAATTGACACCTCTGTGGTGTGTGCCTATCCATAGTCCCCCGCGTTTGTCCGAGTAAACAACAGTTACTACGTTATCTGTAATCGAACGGTAAGATTCCCTGTCGTGAGTATAAGAGATGTATTTTTGTGTCGCTTCATTGTAAAGAGTCAGACCACCACCTGCGGTACCCACCCACAACTGTAAATCCTCATCTTCATAAATGGTAGTTGCTTTTTTGAGTGTTTCGGTGTTGTTTTTGACAGGAAGTGCTACAAAACGACCTAATTGACTGTTGTAGTAAGAGATGCCATTATCATACGTAGAGACTAAAACACGGTGCTTGTGGTCTTCAATAATATCTTTACAGAAATCACCAACAGCTTTTCCGTTTTGAGTAGAAAAATTTTCAAATACATTAGGGGCAATCATTAAGTACATTCCGTGTTGGTAATTCCCCATCCAAAGGCGGTTTTGACTGTCTTCAAATACACAAGTCAATGAACTAAAATCTTCATTTTCGGAGGGGTGGTAACTCTCTACAACGGCAAAATTAGTGTCTAATTGAATAAGACCTTTGTCAGTAGCTAACATATAGCCACCTTTTGAATATTCAATGATGTCTCTGACTTCAACACCTTCTAGTAATCGTTCGAATCGATCAAAATTAGGGTTGTATAAGCTCAAACCATTAGACGCGCCTACTAAAAAATTGTGGCAATAATCGTCGAGCATTACAAATATCATATTACTTGTCAGCGTCAGAGTGTCTGTCTCAGATGAACGGTAAGTCTTAAAACTCTGTCCATCATAACGGTTTAATCCGTCTTCGGTTGCTACCCAAATAAATCCGTCACAATCTCTAATGATGTCATTAACGGTATTTGACGAAAGCCCTTCTTGGATAGAGAACCCCTCAAACTTCAAATCTTTTTTCTGTGCGAAAAGTAGAGATGAAATACCGATGAAGATAAAGATTAAAACTTGTTTAAACATACTTGTGTAGAGCGGTTAAGCTATGTAGGACACAAAAATAGTTGTCTTTTTTCTTGTTACCTAATGTATTTTTTTTTTTTGCTAAAAATTGGCAATAATAGGTGAAAACGCCTAGATTTATTGTGTAACAATGTATTTTGAGTATTTTTTTTGAAAAAGACGTGGGTATATGAAAGAAACATTCGTAAATAAATGGAGGAACTTTTTTTATTTGCGTAAGAATAAAAAAAAGAGTGATGATAGTACTCAGGTTAAGGGATATTAAGTTACATTTAGATTAGAAAAAACGAATGTTATGAAAAAATCAATTATTATTTTAGCGTCTTTATTTGCTACTTCTGTAGCTATTCAGGCAAGTCCATTAACAACAAGTGTTACTTGTTCTATAGAAAATGTAGAGGAAGCAGTGATGGTAAAAGTGAAAGTAACGAATGGAGTCAACCCTATTTCGGGAGCTACAGTTAGTGTAATAGCTAAAGGCTTAGTGATAGGGTCGGCAGTTACCAATTCTTTAGGATTAGCGAATGTGTCAGTAGCGAACTACAACGGAACGGCAGTCGATATCAAAGTGAAAGCAGGAGGTTACCAAACAACGGTTTTGAAAGGAGCGTTGTTACGCAACTTGGCTTTTTATCCTATGACGGCTAAAAAGTATGTTACAGGAATGCCTTTGGTTAAAACGGTAGCGGCTAATAATACAGTAGCTACAATCGAAAAAAAATCTACAGAGAAAATAGAAAAAGCAAAAGCAGAGATAAATAAAGACGTAGCTGCGACAGAGCAAGTCAAAGAAGCAACGACTGATGTTATCGCAAAAAAAGAGGCTACTATAAAGAAGGCTGAAGAGTTAAAGAAAGAAGCTACTCAATTAAAAGTTGATAATGCGAAGCAAGTAGCAGAGGCAAAAGCTAAAACTGCAAAGGCGGCTGCAGACTTAAAAGCAGAGAAGGAAAGATTAACGGAGAGTAGAAAAGCGGCAGTTGATGCAAAACAACAAGCAGCTAAAGATGTAACAGACGCTAAAGCAGAAGAACAAAAAATAAAAGCGACAGCCAAAGAAAAAGAAGTTAAAGCAAAAGCTGTAGTCGTAGCAGCTAAAGAAGAAGCTAAAAAAGCTAAAGAAGAAGCTAAGAAAGTGGCAGCTGATGCTAAAGCAACGAAAGCCAAAGCAAAGGCAGACGCATCTCAAGTAAAAGCTGATGCTAAAAAAGCAAAAGCAGATGCTAAAATAGCTAAGGCGGCAGAAAAGAAAGCTAAAGCAGAGGCTAAGGCAGCAAAGAAGGCAGCAAAAGTAGTAGCGAAACAAAAGAAAGCAGAAGAAAAATTTAAGTCTAAAATGGACAAATATACTGCACAATTGAATAAGCTAGATACTCAAAAGGACAAGGTGAATAAAAAGCAAGAAAAGCTAAAAGCTAAAATTGCAGAAGGGAAAGTGTCACCTGTTGATGCGACGTCTCAACAAACAAAAATTGACGAAGCGCTCGTTAAGCTAAATGAAAAAGTAGCTAAAGTGAATACTGGTATTTCTAAAGCAGAAAAGAAATACAAAAAATAAGTTATCTTTAATACTAAAAAAGCCATTCTAATAATTATTAGAATGGCTTTTTTTATGTGTAACTAATTGTAGTCCCTTAAATTATTGCCTTCATTGCGGTAGTCATCTTTTGGAAAAGCACTTCGGACTCAAATGGTTTACCTATAAACTCGTCCATGCCTACACCGAAAGCTTCTTTTTTAGAGGCGTCTGTAATATTTGCGGTTAAAGCGATGATCGGTGTCGTCTTGTTAAGCCCTTCTTGTTTTATTCTTTTTGTTGCTTCTAATCCGTCCATTATAGGCATCTGAATATCCATTAAGATAAGATCAAATTTCATCTCTTGGCAAACCTCAAAGGCCTTTAATCCATTGGTAGCAGTGACTATTGTAGGGTTTAAGCTGCTTAGTATTTGTTCCGCAACTAATTGATTCATCAGATTGTCCTCTACTAATAATATTTTCTTTTTAGAGATATTTGTAGTAGAAGCTATGCTTTTTTCTGTTATGGGTCTGTAGCTTATAGGGTAAGTAAGTAGTAAGGTAAATACAGAACCTTTGCCAACTGTACTCTTTAAATTGATGTCTCCTTCTAAAGAATAGACCATTTTTTTGACAATAGATAATCCTAAACCCGTACCGTCTATCGTGTTCTCGTTTAATTGTGTAAATTTTTCAAAGATGAGTTCTTGGTCTTTTTGAAGAATACCTATTCCTGTGTCCTTGATGGTGAAGTCCAAAGTCACTTTTTTATTGTTTTCTTTGGCTATAGTAACTAAAAAATCAATTTTTCCTTGAGAAGTAAATTTAATGGCGTTACTTAATAAATTGGAAAGAATTTGATTTAAACGTCCATTGTCTCCAATGATCTCTTGAGGGATGTTGGGGGATATTGAACAATTAAAAACTAAGCCTTTAAGCTCGGCGGTGGTTTTATAAATATTTTGTAAGCTCTCTAGTGTTTGGTGAATATTAAAAGGGATATTAATAAATTCAAATTTATCATTTTCTATTTTTGACAAGTCTAAAATATCATTAATGAGGTGTAGTAAGCTATCACTAGAGTGCTTTAGTGAGTGTAGGTGGTTTTTTTGCTCTTCTTTGGGGTGGCTGTTTATTAAAATATTTGTTAGACCAACTACGGCATTGAGCGGTGTGCGAAGTTCGTGAGAAACGTTAGATAGAAAGCTATCTTTGATTTTAGAAGCGTTAATAAGGCGTTTTTGTTGTTCGGCAAGTAATTTATTTTTTTCGTTTAATTCTTGGTTTCTCGTGTTTAAATCAGTCGTTTTGTCAAATACCAATAATTCTAAGTTATCATTGTATTCATTTAGTTTTTTAGCCCTTTCTGTTTCTATATCCATCAGACGATTGGTGAGGTTAAGGTTTAAGACAACACCTAAGGAACCAGCTAAAATGGCAAATAAATAATCAATTAAAATAACGTGTATTTCAGAAGGAATTAATTCTTCGTTTTTTGTTAGAATGATGAATAAATAATAAATGGTTAATAAAATCAAGGAAACGGCAGCGTACACGTACAATTGCCAATTTCTGAAACTAACAAAACCAATAAAAACAAAGCCTAATATCAACGTAAGGACAATGTCACTCATCTGGTAGATAATCATGTCCGAAGTAGGAGCAAGTAAGCCTTCAAGTAGATCGGTACTTTCAAAAATCATCAACCCTGTAATTGAGAGTGTACTGGCAGCCATGTACCTTACTTTCCTAATGAGATGGGTAGATATAAGAAAGGTGATGGAAACGAGTATGTTTGCCCAAATAAGCCCTATTGTTCCGTGGATAAAGAAATTTAGACTAGTGAAAAAAAATAAAATAATTGTCCCAAAATTTGCCAAAAGTAAAATTCGAGCTTTCTCTGTAATTACCGAAGGAAGGTCTATGTAGCCTTCTAAATAGTAATTTGTTAATTGAGTTATTCTTGATGATAAATTCAAAATAGTGTGTTATTTTCTGTTTCCTAATTTTTCTTTTAGTGCAAACATTTTATCTCGTAAATTTGCGGCCTCTACAAAGTTAAGGTCTTTTGCTGCTTTTTCCATAGCTACCTTAGTTTTGTTTATCGCCTCCTCTATTTGATTATCAGAAACATACGTTTCTTTATCTTCAGCAGCAAGGCTCACGGTATCTTGTGGTGCATAAGCGGCTGTAGCTACGGTTGTTTGTTCCATTATTTCGTCAATAGATTTTTTGACAGTAGTAGGAGTAATACCGTGTTTTGTATTGTGCTCTTCTTGTAATGCTCTTCTTCGGTGCGTCTCTTCTATGGCTGTTTGCATCGAACCAGTCATCTTATCGGCATACATAATTACTCGTCCGTCACTGTTTCTTGCTGCTCTACCTATGGTTTGTATCAATGAACGGTGGTTTCTTAAAAAACCTTCTTTGTCAGCATCAAAAATACAGACTAAGGAAACCTCTGGTAAATCCAGCCCCTCTCTTAGTAAATTAACACCAATTAAAACATCAAACTCACCTAATCTCAATGAACGTAATATTTCAACTCGTTCCATTGTTTTAATTTCAGAATGAATATATTTCGCCTTGATATTTAGGTCATCTAAGTATTTACTCAACTCCTCTGCCATGCGTTTGGTCAAGGTTGTTGCTAATATACGATCTCCCTTGGCTATCGTTTTGTCAATTTCATCAAGGAAATCATCAATCTGATTTTCACTCGGGCGGACATCTATTTTAGGGTCTAATAACCCCGTTGGACGGATGATTTGTTCGATGATAACTCCTTCGCTTTTCTCTAATTCATAGTCCGCAGGTGTTGCTGAAATATAAACACTTTGAGGAATGATTTCTTCGAATTCGGCAAAGGTTAAGGGGCGGTTGTCTATGGCTGAAGGTAAGCGAAAGCCATATTCTACCAAGTTTACTTTTCGAGAACGGTCACCTCCCCACATCGCTCGGATTTGTGGTAGAGTGACGTGACTTTCATCAACAACCAATAAAAAGTCATCAGGAAAATAATCTAACAAACAAAAGGGGCGAGCGCCTGGTTTACGACCGTCAAAATAACGAGAGTAATTTTCAATTCCACTGCAATAACCCAACTCACGCATCATTTCTAAATCATATTCTGTACGCTCTAGTATTCTTTTTGATTCTGCAAATTTCCCTTCTCTTTCAAGCATAATGACATGTTTTACTAAGTCATCTTGAATTTTAGCCATTGATTGGTGTAACAAATCTTTACCTGTTACAAAAAGGTTTGCGGGGAAAATAGTAATAGCCGTTTCTGCTGATATCTTTTTTCCTGTATGAGGGTCAAAGCGATGAATGTCTTCTATCTCATCTCCCCAAAAAAACAAACGGTAAGCAAAATCGGCATAAGCGGGATAAATTTCTACCGTATCTCCTTTGACTCTAAAACTCCCTCGTTCTAACGCAAAATCTGAACGGTTGTAATGAATATCAACGAAAGAAAGAAGTAGTTTATTACGACTGATTTCATCGCCAGATTTGATAGGGACTACATTACGAGCAAACTCTTCGGGGTTTCCCATACCGTAAATACAGGAAACTGAAGCTACTATAATGACATCTTTTCGACCAGACATTAGGGCTGAAGTTGCTCTTAGACGTAACTTTTCAATTTCGTCATTAATCTGTAAATCTTTTTCTATATAGACTCCCGAACTTGGTAAGTAAGCTTCTGGTTGGTAGTAATCGTAATAAGAAACAAAATATTCTACTGCATTGTCGGGAAAAAACTGTTTGAACTCACCATAGAGTTGAGCTGCTAACGTTTTGTTGTGACTTAATATGATTGTAGGTTTGTTTGTTTGTTCGATAACATTGGCAACAGTAAAGGTTTTCCCGCTACCAGTAACTCCTAAGAGTGTTTGGTAAGGCTCGTTTTTATTTACTCCTTTAACTAATTTCTCAATCGCTTGGGGTTGGTCTCCCGTAGGTTTGAATTCTGAATGTAGTTTAAAGTCCATACTGCTAAAAGCGAATGATTGAAAATGAAATGAATGAACAGAGTTTGAAGATGGTTTATTTTTGAACCATTAAATCTTCCATACCTAAACCTGTAAGTTTTTTGATGTTGTGGAATAAAAACCATAAAATACCACCCATCATAACCATAGAAGGTAACGCGATGACAGGAAAGCTCCATCCGTTCATTTCTCCTAATTCAGCTGTAAATTCGGCAGTTCCGGGTTCACTGACTAAGAAGTATTTTGCTAAAGCGTAATTAAGAATAGCTGAAAACACAAAGGTCAATACCAGTAAATAAGAAACTTGTTTTACTTTTTTATAGAAAGGAGCTCTGTTGTTATTTTCATCTAATGCGGTGTGTAGTTTGTCTATTTGGAACAGATTGTCATTTAATAACATGGTTTGTACCAAAGGTTTTTTTGTGAAATTAGAAACTAATACAATCGCACCGATTAATAAAGGAACACCCGCTTCTTTGTAAGCAATGTATTCGGCAGGAAACTTCATAATACCTAAAACACCCGTCAAAAGCACACTGACTAAACCAATGATAGACATTGTATTGACTTTTCTTTCTTTATAAAAATCGTAAAGACCGTAACCAATAGGGAAGGCTAAGGCTACTAATAGAGCATTGGTAGGACCTAAACGCTCCTCACTACTCATTTTTATTAAAATAAGTGTGGGTAAAACAATGTTAAATACAATGTTGTATAAAGGATTTTCTTTTTTTTTGGATGTCGTCATTTTGATACTTTAAAAGCCAAATTTATTTAGCCTGGATGGAGCGTTGTATTCCTTCAAGGATATTTAATAGACAAATATCGTTGTATTTTAGCTCTGTTAAAAGGTCATTGCCACAATAAATAGCAGGAAGTATGCCAGAGGTTGTAGGGAATGTTTTTTTTGTTTTGTACACGCCCTTCATTAATGGTAAGTGAAGATTAAAACCACTATTTTTTAATGGAATGGTAAGTGTTTTTCCTGCGTTACTTTTTACACCATTTCCTCCCGTCTCTTCTCCGTAAAAGGCAGTGTTTGGTCTGTGTGTGAGTAGCTGTACAGCATGCGAAGCTGACGAATACGTTCCTCCGTCCATTAATACATAAAGGATTCCTTTAAATTTTTTCTTTTTAGGAAAATAATAATGTTGTGCAAATTTTTCATTCCAAATTAAGGTGTCTCCTTTTTGTGTAGTTTTTCTTTTTAATTTTCGTTGTTGTTTTTTTGAGAGTAGTTCCACTGAGTTTACCAACTGAGGATTGATGGAAATAGTTTCATAGAGTTGAAATTCTTTGTGCATAAGGTATTTCATTAGTTGAGCCATTAATTTAACACTTCCTCCTTGGTTGTTTCGTAAGTCTAAAATCAGGTGGTTAATTCCTTGCTTTTTGACTTGTTTGAAATGCTTTTTTAACCATCTATTCCACCTAATGCCTGTTTTATCTATTTCAACAGTACTAAATGAAGGTGTTTTTAGATAAGCACGATTTTTCACTTGGTCGATTTCAAAATAGAATGTTTTCTTTTTGGCTTGTTGTTTTTCCATAAAAGAGGTGACTTTAATGCCTTGTATTGTTTGTTCTGTCTGTTTTCCGTGTTTGTTTTTAGCGATACTTGTTATCGTGTAGGTGGTAGAAAAACCATATTTACGAGCGTAAAGTAACGCGAAGTTTTCTTCTAATAGTTTTATCTTTCGACTACTACAATAACCATCTGTTGGTAAGAGAGGAAGTAATTCGTAGATCAGGTCTGTTGTAGCTACGCCATTGATTGATGTGATAATATCCCATTTGGCTAAAGAGGATTTTCCGTAATTAGCTTGAACAAACAGTTTGTAATCAAAAATAAGGAAAGTAAAAGGCAAGAGATGTCCTTGATTTATTTCAAAGTCATTCATTGTTGCATTGGCACTTAAAAACAAGTGTCCATCTCTGACCTGATTGGTTAGTTCTGTTAACTCGTTGTAAAATTGGTAACTATTCAACGAATCTGGAAGGTTGTGAATGTATTGACTGAACTTTTGGTTTAAGTTTTCTTTTGAAATGTAATCGTAGGGTGCGGGGTGGTAATTTGTTAAATTGTTTTGCAATTGCTTTACGTCTTCAATACATTGACTACGGTAAAAGTACACTTGACTAAATGGTTGGTGTTGACCAAATAAAGAAGAGAAGCCTACGAGTAAAAAAGCAAAGAATAATTTTGTCATACGACAAGTTACATTAAAATAAGGGCATAAAAAAAGGGAACATTAAGTTCCCTTTTTTCTGTTTTGTATTGTTATTATTTTGTTACGTAATGGATAGAAACTCTTCTGTTATGGGCTAAGTTCGACCCGTAGTTTGTCGTTTCACCTTTTGCTTTAGCGATATTTATCATATCGTTTGCATTGATGTTTATTTTATTAACACCAGCATAAAAATCAACCATTTCAACTAAGAAAGACTGAACAGCATACGTACGCTTTTGAGCAAGTACTAAGTTAGCCTTAGCATCACCGTCTGTACTTGAATGACCTGTCAATGTAATAGGGATTTTGTTAGCTACAATAAACTTAGCTGTTGCTCTTACGTTTTGTTTCGCTGCCGCAGAAAGTTTTGCTGAGTTTACAGCAAATAAAATATCTAAATCACCAGCGTCAAACAGGTGATCTCCGTTTCTTAGTTCGTGTTTAGCGTTTATTTTGTCTAAACTTACTGCATCTGTTTCATTGTCGTTTTCATCTCCGTCAACGTTTAAGTCAGTAATAGTTGACTCTTCTTCAGTAATATCCTTAACAGCATCTTTAACTGCTTCTGGTTGTGTTACAACTTCTTCTTGTACTTTCTCGACCTTGTCACCATCTAAAACATATTCTTTCACTTCTTCTTTCTGAGCATCATTAACAGTGGCATCAACAGCATCTGCCGCCTTTTCAACTTCTGATTTGATAGGTGTAGTGTCTGGTGCTTTGATTTCAACAGGTGCTTGAGGTTTTTCAATAGCCTCTTTTGCATCTTCTATTCCTTTTTCTACCTCTTCTTGTGTTTTTTCAACTTCTCCGTGTCCTGCTGCAGGTTGTTCGTCTTGTGAGTAACCTTCTTGTTTACTCTCGATTTGAGCATCCCTTCGGTGGTAGCTTTCAATTAATTCTTCCGTATCTCTTAATTCAATAGGATTTCCGTAAGCAGAGTAGTCACCTGTTTGTTCGTAGTTTTCAAAAACTTCGTTGATTACATCAATAAGGGGAGTTCCTCCAATTTTACCCGAGCCAATTGGCTTTTCAATAATGTCTTGACTGATTTCCCAAATCAAACAACCCGCAGCATTTTGTTGACAGATAAAAGCTGCTTTGTATTGAACAGAAACCAAATCATCATACCCTACAAAAGAATTGTCTTTTTTACCTAACATATAAGGTACTTTCATATCCTCATCCCACATGACGTTGTATTCTTTGTATTTCTCAATAATCTCGAAATAAGCGGGTGAACCTTCGTGTAAAGGGAAATTATCTATATCAACGGCTCCATCGTGTGGGGCATATAAAGCAGCACCGCCTTTCATTCCTTTTATTGAACGACCGTAAAAACCAATACCTAAAATTATTTTCTCCGCAGGTACACCATATACTTCTGTTAACAACAAGAAACCATCAGCTTGATTGACACCAAAATCTCCGTGTCCTTCTGCTGGAGGGTATAGTGGTGATTGAGGAATCGCTTCTTCTTTGTACCAAGCACCATAAAAATCATAACCAAATAAGTTAATGTAATCTAAAACTTCTGAAGTATGTTCCCAATCAATTTGTTGTGCCAAATAAGGTACAGAGTGAAAAGCTGCTGTTAAAAGCATTTTTTGTCCCACTTCTTTTTCGTAAACATCTAAACTGTCACGAATAACATCAAACATTAAGTTTAAGTTTTCTTTATCTTCAGGACCGCCGATACAACCGTTTCCTGGAGAAGCTCCTGGAAATTCCCAATCGATATCTATACCGTCAAAATCGTATTTTCTACAAACCTCTACGCAAGACTCAGCAAAACGCGCTCTTTTTACTGGGTCAGCAGCAACAATAGGGAAATTTGTAGAAAGTGTCCAACCTCCTAACGAAACCATTACTTTTGCACCACTTTTATGAGCCAAACCAACTAAGTTGCTGTTAGGTATGTAAACAGGGTCTTCTTCGTCGGTTGTTAAAGACCAATCTATTTCACCTGCCAAAATTTTATTATCACCCCAAGGATCGACTAAATAAATGTTTCCATTTTCGTCTAATCCCATAAAAGCATACTCAATAATAGTGTATTTACTAAAATCAAGGTTTTTTTGATGAAACATCCCGCCTCTTTTGTACTGTTGCCAGTTGGGGTAATACCCTACAATTTCTTTTCGTTCGCTCTTTTCTTGTGCGTAAGACGCTGTAAAGAGTGTTAATAGAGCCAATGCTCCAATGATTTTTCTAAAGTTAACAGACATATTTGACTATTTCATTCTAATGATACCTTAAAAATAAGAGGAAAAAAGGACTATTGAAAGAAAAATCTATGTTGTTATGTAAAAATGCTCTTTTTATTCGTTTTGACGATAATGCTGAAAACCGAACATCTCAGTAAAAAAACTTAATTATTCTTATAAAATATGAGATAACTCATTCGTTAAGCAACAAGGAAATTTTATCTTTGTAGTATGGAATTGAAAAATGATTTAATATTACGAGCTGCACGAGGCGAATACACAGAAAGAACACCTGTTTGGTTGATGAGACAAGCAGGGCGGATTTTACCTGAATACAGAGCTGTACGAGCGAGTGTGAGTGGTTTTATTGAATTAGCAAAAACGCCAGAGTTAGCTGCCGAAGTAACTATTCAGCCTGTCGATTTGTTGGGTGTTGATGCTGCTATAATTTTTTCTGATATATTGGTTGTTCCAGAAGCAATGGGCTTACCTTATGAAATGATAGAGAAAAAAGGTCCGTTTTTCCCTAAAACAATAAAAACGGCTGCTGATTTGAAATCTGTTCACGTTGCCGACTCTTCGGAGTTACAATATGTACTTGACGCAATGACTATCGTCAAAAAAGAGTTGGCAGGTAGAGTGCCTTTGATTGGTTTTGCAGGAGCTCCTTGGACTATTTTCTCTTATATGATAGAAGGGCAAGGTTCAAAGACTTTTTCTAATGCAAGAAAAATGCTTTATACAGAGCCTAAATTGGCACACCAATTGTTACAGATGATTACGGATACGACAATTGCGTATTTGAAAGCACAAATTGAAGTAGGTGCTGATATGTTACAAGTATTTGATTCGTGGGCAGGGATTTTACCAAAAGAGCAGTATTTAGAATTTTCTTTACCTTATATACAACAAATTTGTGACGCAATTCCAGAAGTTCCTGTAACTATATTTGCGAAAGGTGCGTATGCAGTTCTTCCGGAAATGGGTAAATTAAATTGCCAAACTTTGGGGGTAGATTGGAATATGAACCCAAAAGAGGTGAGGACTGTTGTAGGGAAAGAAAAAACATTGCAAGGTAATTTGGATCCGTGTTTGTTGTATGCTTCGGATGATAAATTGATTGCAGGAACGAAAAAAATGCTAGTTGATTTCGGTAGCGAAAGATATATTGCTAACTTGGGTCATGGCGTATATCCAGATACGAATCCAGCAAAAGTAAAACTGTTTATCGAGACAGTTAAAAAATATTCGGTAAAATAATATACTTATTCTATGAAAAAAATACTATTTATTATAGCATTAGCTTTCTCCGTATTTGGCATAATGGCATTCTCACCTTCTGAATCAATAGATGAATCAGAACAAGAATACACTATTGGTGCGGAGGAATTAGCAGGGCTTTGGACAGATTCAAATACAAAGACTTTTCAGCATAGTGCGATAATTTTCTCTGTAGAAGGATCAACAATCGAGATGATGCACTATTTAGAATGGCAAGGTCACCCTTTTGTAGAAAAAGGGAGAGGGAGAATTTATGGACGTAAATTAGATTATTTTGTAACGGTAACTCGTCCTATTCCTGGTTGGTCATTGACAGGTGAGCATTTTTTGACACTTTCTAAAGATGGAAGAACGCTAAGAGGTGCTTGTGAAGATGAAAATGGAATACTTGTTCCTTTAGTCTTAAAGAAAGTGGGGATATAAAATAGTTCATTAAGTTAAATTTTGATTATCAGTAGTTTACGTGACTCCTCTTTTTTGTTGGGGATAACTACTAATTTGGTATAACCAAAACTTCTTCTCAGAAGTTGTATATTGGATAATCATTTGATATTATGAAAAAATTATACAAACAATTTCAACCGATAGGGAAGGCGTGGTTAGTGGAATTAAATAACTACAACGAAGTTCCTTTTCAAAGAAAAACAACGAAAGTGAAATGGTCATTAGCAGAAATCTATGAGCATTTGGCAGATAGCACGTTGGATTTTCACTTGAAAGGCTTGGAAGCGTGTTTGTCAAATCCTCAAAAAGGGAAAAAGACGTGGGCGGGGAAAATGGTTTTTTTTAAAAAATACATTCAAGAATAAAAAGATGAATGCTTATTTAGAGAAAAACCACACACCAAAACAACCCGAAAATATAGCTGTTGTTCGAGATAAAATGATTCGTGTATTGAAACAAATGGACGAATGCAGTTGTAAAATCACGAAAAAAACAGAACAACAGAAATCAGAACACCCAGTTTTAGGTTTTTTAACAGGGAAAGAATGGTATGAATTGGTTATTTTTCACTTCGAATACCACAAAAAAAACAAAGATAAAATAGATGACCTTTTGATGGGTAGGTAAGGATTGGTTAGCTAATAACTCCCGACCCAATCAACTCTTCTCCTTCGTACCAAGCGCTAAATTGTCCTGCGGCAACTCCTTTTTGTTTCCGTTCAAACACAATATAAAGACCTTCTTCTTTTTTGATTAAAGTAGCCTTTTCTAAAGGTTGTCGGTAACGGATACGTACCATGTATTCCTTAGATTCTCCATCTTTCAATGTCAAATCGGGTCTTACCCAATGAATATCTTCAGGAGTGATTAATAGACCACTTCGGTGTAATCCAGGGTGACTTTCTCCCTCTCCGACATACACAATATTACGCCTGGTGTCTGTACCAAGTACAAATAAAGGTTCTTTGAAACCACCAATACCTAACCCTTTTCGTTGACCTACAGTAAAATAATGCGCTCCATTATGCTCGCCTACTATTTTGCCATCTTTTGGGTGAAATTTATAACCCTTTGTACAGAAATGTAATTCTTTTGATTCAGTTGGTGCTTTTGATGGGTGAATTGCCTTCGTGAATTTTAATAAATCAGTATCTAAAGCAATTACATTACCCTTAATTGGCTTTAACTTTTGCTGTAAGAAATCAGGTAAACGTACTTTTCCGATGAAACACAGTCCTTGTGAATCTTTTTTGTCGGCCGTTATCAAATCTGCTTTTTTTGCGATTTCTCTCACTTCTGGTTTTAATAATTCACCAATCGGAAACAACGCTTTTTCCAATTGTTTTTGATTCAATTGGCATAAAAAATAACTTTGGTCTTTGTTTGGGTCTTTTCCTGCTAATAATTGGTACGTAGTTTTACCGTCTTTTTCAAACTGTTCTTTACGGCAATAATGTCCTGTTGCTACAAAATCAGCACCGAGAGACAAGGCAGTATCCATGAATATATCAAATTTTATTTCACGGTTACACAAAATATCAGGGTTTGGTGTACGCCCAAGCTCGTATTCTTTGAACATATAATCGACAATACGTTCTTTGTAATCAGCCGATAAATCAACCGTTTGGAAAGGAATACCGAGTTTTTCGGCAACCATCATGGCGTCGTTGCTGTCTTCTAACCACGGACACTCATCGCTGATAGTAACTGAATCATCGTGCCAGTTTTTCATAAAAAGCCCAATGACCTCAAAGCCTTGTTCTTTTAATAAATAAGCGGTAACACTCGAATCAACACCGCCCGAAAGCCCAACAACCACACGTTTTTTGTTTTCCATAATACAAAGATAAGGCGAAAATGTGTACTTTTCCCATTAATCGTGGGTGTGTTTATCAGATACCGAAACAAGTTCGGAATGGCATGCTAGTTAGGGTCATGCTGAACTTGTTTCAGTATCTGAGTTTATTCAATTGCTCTAACCACTCTTTAGGGGAAAAGAACGGTAAAATATTTATAGCTACTTGTTTTTATGAAGGCAAACGGAATAAATTGAGGTTGCTTATTTACCAAACACTTCTTTAGCGATAGCAAGTGTAGAAGTTGCTTTACTCATTGTGTAGTAATGCAAAACAGGAACACCTGCGGCTTTTAGCTCTTGAGATTGTTTAATTGCCCATTGAATACCGACTTCCTTTACTTCTGTATTGTCTTTACACGCCAAGACTTGTTGTTTCAATTCTTCGGGGATATTGATGAAGAATACGTTAGGTAAAATTTCTAATTGTCGTTTGGTAGTCAAAGGCTTTAGACCTGGGATAATAGGAACGGTAATGCCATTTTCTTTACATAGATCCACAAAATCAAAGAATTTTTGGTTATCAAAAAACATTTGAGTCACCAAGTATTCTGCGCCTAATTCTATTTTTTTCTTTAAGTAAACTAATTCTTCTTCAACCGATTTACTTGCGAAATGTTTTTCAGGATAACAGGCTGCCGATATACAAAAATTGGTAGCTGCATTTTCACCAAGGTCTTCATCTAAATAAAGTCCTTTATTCATATCCACAATTTGCTCTATCAAGTCTGAAGCGTAAGCATGACCGTTAGGGGTTGGTATAAAATGAGGCTCAGAAGTCATCTTATCACCTTGCATGGCTAAGATATTTTCTATTCCTAAATAACTCAAATCAATTAATGCGTTTTCAGTTTCTTCTTTTGTGAAGCCTCCACAAATCAAGTGAGGGACAGTCTCAACAGAGTATTTATTGATAATAGCCGCGCAGATTCCAACTGTACCAGGTCGTTTGCTAGACGTTCTTTGTTTAATAAGACCATCAGCCGTTTGTACGTCAATAATTTGTTCACGAGAATAAGTGACGTCAATAAATGCAGGGTTGAACTCCATCAAAGGGTCTATACATTCGAAAAGAGACTTGATACCTTCTCCTTTTTTGGGAGGTAAAATCTCAAATGAAAAAAGTGTTTCTCCTTTTGCGTTATTTATTAAATCTATTACTTTCATTCTTCAGAGAGCAGCTAATTACCACTCGTTATAGTTAATCAATTTTTTAATTATCGGTTATTAAACCAAACTACACGTCGTAATTTAAGTTTGGAGCAAGCCATTTTTCCATATATTCCATTGTTTCTCCTTTCCTTTCGGCGTAAGAAACAACTTGGTCTTTAGAAATATCACCTAAACCAAAATATTTAGCCTTTGGATGAGCGAAATACATTCCACTAACTGATGAGGCAGGATACATGGCATTACTTGACGTCAATTCTATACCTGTGTGTTCGTTTACATTTAGTAAATCAAACAAAGGAGGTTTTTCAGTATGATCAGGACAAGCGGGGTAACCAGGAGCAGGGCGAATACCTACATATTTTTCTCTGATTAATTCTTCATTGTCTAAGGTTTCGTTTTGAGAATAACCCCAAAGTTCCGTTCTCACTTTCTTATGCATCAATTCTGCAAAAGCCTCTGCCAATCTATCGGCAACAGCTTTGATCATAATCGAGTTGTAATCGTCGTGGTCTTTGTCAAACCGTTCGATGATAGGTTCGATATTAATACCTGTGGTTACTGCAAAGAAACCCATATAGTCAGCTACGCCACTTTCTTTTGGTGCAATATTATCTGATAAAGACATATTAGGTAAGGTCTTTCCTTTTTTACCTTGTTGTCGCATCGACTCAAAAGTTTTGATAACCTCTTGGCGTGTGTCGTCTTTGTAAATTTCTATTGTATCATCATTGATTGTATTGGCAGGGTAGATGCCAATGGCTGCGTTGGCTACTAATAGGTTTTTGTCAACAACCTCTTGCAATAATTTTGTAGCGTCATCAAACAACTTCTTAGCCTCTACACCAATGATTTTATTTTCAAATATTTTTGGGTACTTTCCTTTCAATTGCCAAGTCGCGAAAAATGGAGTCCAATCAATGAATTTTTGTATCTCTTCTAACGAGTAATTATTGAAATACTTATTTCCTAAGAAATGAGGTTTCTTAATCGTCTCGTCGTTAAACTCTAAAACAGCTTTATTAGCACGGGCTGCTGTGTAAGAAATGTATGTTTTTGTTTGTTTTCGATTAGCGTGAGCCTCACGAGCATCAGCATATTCTTTTTTATAACGTTGTTTGACGTCTTCTTTTTTCTCTTTTTTCAATAAAGAAGCCGATACAGGCACAGCCTTAGAAGCGTCTAATACGTGGACAACAGCTCCTGAATATTGAGGGTCAATTTTTACAGCCGTATGAATACGAGAAGTTGTAGCACCACCAATCAGTAAAGGTAAAGTCATTCCTGCTTTTTCCATTGCCTTAGCTACGTCCACCATTTCGTCTAATGACGGAGTGATTAAACCACTTAAACCAATAATATCCACTTTTTCTTCAATGGCTTTCTTAAGAATGTCTTCTGTTGGTACCATTACGCCCATATCAACAATTTGGTAATTGTTACACGCCAATACAACCCCAACAATGTTTTTTCCAATATCGTGTACGTCACCTTTTACGGTAGCTAGCAATATTTTTCCTTGCGAAGCACCTTCTGACATATCAGCCTCTAAGTAAGGGTTAAGGTAGGCAACGGCTTTTTTCATTACTCGGGCAGACTTCACTACCTGAGGTAAAAACATTTTCCCTTCGCCAAACAAGTCGCCGACAATATTCATTCCGTCCATCAAAGGACCTTCAATCACCTCTAAAGGACGAGTAAATAGTTGTCTTGCCTCTTCGGTATCTTCATCTATAAATTCGACCAACCCTTTCACTAAGGCGTGGGCTAAACGTTCTTTGACAGGTTTCTCTCTCCAAGCAGTATCTTTTACTTGTACTTTTCCCGAACCTTTGACTGATTCAGCAAACTCCATTAGTCGCTCTGTCGCATCATCTCTTCTGTCGAGAATAACGTCTTCAATTCTATCTAATAAATCTTTTGGAATATCATCATAAACCTCCAACATGGCAGGATTTACAATTCCCATATCCATACCTTCACGGATAGCGTGGTAAAGAAAAACAGAATGCATCGCTTCACGTAACACATTGTTTCCTCTAAAACGAAAACGAAACATTACTTACACCACCACTTACGTGAGCACCAGGGAGATTTTCTCTTACCCAACGTGTCGCTTGAATAAAAGTCAATAGCATTTAATCGGTGTTCCTCCATTCCTGTAGCTACAGGGAAGATATTCAAATCAAAAATAATATCTTGTGGAGGGAAATTAATCTTATCAGAAACCAATAAATCATACGAACGCTTGACCATATCCACACGAGATTGGTACGTGTCTGCCTGACCTTTTTCATCAAAAGCCATAACAATCACTGCCGCACCGTAACGTTTTACCAATCTTGCCTGACGGATAAATTCTTCTTCACCGACTTTTAGCGAAATAGAGTTTACCACACTTTTTTCCTTGCGTACATTTCAGTCCAGCCTCAATAATATCCCATTTCGAGCTATCAATCATAATAGGCACACGAGCAATCTCAGGTTCAGATGCAATCAGGTTAAGGAAAGTGGTCATTGTTTCGGCACCGTCCAACATACCCTCATCCATATTGATGTCAATAATCTGCGCACCACCTTCCACTTGGTCACGGGCAATCTGCAACGCCTCCTCGTAGCTTTCTTCTTTAATCAAACGAAGAAACTTTCGAGAACCTGTCACATTTGTACGTTCACCAATATTGATGAAATTCATTTCAGGAGTAACAACCAAGGGTTCAAGACCACTCAATCGCATAAAAGGAACATTGTCCCATTTGTATTTATAAACTCCTTCGTAATCTGGATGTAAACTCATTTTCTTATTGCTTCTGGCTTTTAGCTTTTTAGCTACTGGCTGTACCCAATTTGTGTAGAGCCGATAGTGAAAAACAGTAAACCGTTTTTATTTTAATTTATTAATCAATGCGTTGAGTGATTTTTGAATAAGGTTTAAATCTTTTATTAGAATATCGCCTGTAGTTTTCTCAATCAATTTTATTTCAACACTTATCATAAGTTGTGTTTCTAATTCAAAAGCCGAACCTAAAGCAATTTCAAGAAATCGTTTAAACTCTTTATCTGTATTTCGAGCACTTCCTTCAAGCTATATTTGAAGGAATAGAAACTGCTGCTCTAGTCATTTGGCTGACTAAACCATATTTTTCAGTAGAAGGAAATAAAGAAACTATTTTATAGACAGCAACAACCAATGCTTTCGCATCATTCCAAACTCTATATTTTTTAAAATCTCTCATTTTCTTTACTACGAATATCACATTTCAAATAGATAACGAAGTTATCTAAAATTGCTAAATAGAAAGTCAGCTAGAGGCAAGAAGCCAATAGCTATAAGCGTTAGCTTATATTCCCCGAGGCTTGTAATCCTTCGCTAACTCTGCCATCGCACGAATATGGTCAGGCGTTGTACCACAACACCCACCGAGAATATTCAACATTCCAGCTTCTAAGAACTCTTTTACCTGTTCAGCCATAACCTCAGGCGTTTCGTCGTATTCTCCAAACTCATTTGGCAAGCCCGCATTCGGGTGAGCCGAAGTGAAAAAAGGTGATTTTTTAGACAAAACAGACGAATATTGACGTAACTCATTTGCTCCCAAAGCACAATTTAAACCAATACTTAACAACGGGATATGTTCCACTGAAATCAAGAATGACTCTGTCGTTTGCCCCGATAACGTTCTACCCGAAGCATCAGTAATCGTTCCCGAAACCATAATCGGAACTTCAATATTTCTATCCTCTAACACTACCTGACACGCAAATAATGCCGCTTTAGCATTCAGTGTATCGAAAATCGTTTCAACCATCAATATATCAGCCCCACCATCCAACAAAGCCTCTGCCTGTTGTGTGTAAGCAGTTACTAATTGGTCATAAGTAATCGCACGGAAACCAGGGTCATTTACGTCGGGAGACATAGAAGCCGTACGGTTTGTCGGTCCCATTGTACCAATCACAAACCGAGGTTTGTGAGGCTCTTTTTCCGTCATTTCGACCGCAACCTCTTTCGCTATTTTTGCCGATTCGTAATTGATATCATAAACAGCATCCTCCAAACCATAATCAGCCTGAGCGATAGTTGTACCACTAAACGTATTTGTTTCCGCAAAATCAGCCCCCGCCTCGTAGTATTGCCGGTGAATATCCTTAATAATTTCAGGACGAGTAATCGATAATAAATCATTATTTCCCTTTAACGGAGAAGGATGATTTGGCCAACGGTCACCACGAAAATCCTCTTCTTCGAGCTTGTGACGCTGTATCATCGTCCCCATCGCCCCATCGAGAATAAGAATTCGTTCCTTTAAAATCTCTCTTATATTCATTTATACACAATTAAAGTCCAAAACGACAAATCGTTAAACTGCTTACTAAGAACTTTGTGATTAATGTGCTCGGTCAGGCGAAACCCGACACGCTCATTGTTCTCTTTTTAGGAGTGGGATGTAGCACCTGTTCAAGCGAATGGTTGCTAAGACGTCATCGGGCCCATCCCTCGGTCTTTCTTAATAAGCCTTACAAAGATACAAATACTTTATCAAAAGAAACACCTATTTTGAAAATGTTTGACGAGACTAATTTGGAGCTTCCCCCTTTGTGCAGTACTGATTTGGTTGTGTTCGTTAGTAAAAGAACCGATAGAAAGAAAGATAACCGATAAATACTCCGAAAGGGGTCGGGTTTTATCGTTCTCAATCTTTCGTTGTGAAGCGTACCGTTATTTAGTTAAGCACATTGTGTCACAACACAAATTATAATCAAGCAAGAGAAGAGAAACGAAAGGATTTCCACTTCACCCCCTAAGCCGTTAATTAATCGGCGGTAACGTGAGCTTGTCTAAAAACCTCCGTTTTTTTTGTTAGTATTCAAAAATACAGAAAAGTACGACTAAAATATAGAAATCTGGGACAAAGTAAAAAAGCTAGAAGAGACTCTGTTTTTTAGCTTAATAGAGTGATATATGAAGAAATAGAGATAAACAGAGTGTAAACGATGAAAAAAGGAGGTTATTACCTCTAATAACCCCGTTATACCTATGATATTCATCAATCTTTTAAGATTGTAGGCTATGAAGATAAGACCAACATCTGCGGAAGCATGTTTTTTTGATTTTTTTGTCATGATATAGTCAAATCCCCAAGACCTTTTCATTGTCCCGAAAGGGTGCTCAACCACAGCTTGTCTTTGTGCGTAGATTTCTGGGTTCTTCGCTATGTTTTGTTTGTTAATAACTAGTGCTTCTGCAAATTGGTGACGTTCGATTATTCGTTGTGATTTAGATTTTGTGCAGCTAGATTTTACCGGGCATGCTTTACATTTATTGGTTTTATATTGCTTGACTTTATATACTCGTTTGTTGTACCAATTACCATTAGTTGTTAATGTATTTCCTGCGGGGCAGGTATAGCTGTCTTTCTCTGTATTGTATTTAAATTCACTTACATTATATGATTTGTCCGGCGCATTAGAGGCTGGTGCAGGAACACATACATGAGTGGTTACACCTAGTTTTTGAGTGTCGTGAATTTGTTCAGCTGTGTAATACCCCTTATCAAAAACGGCGTTAAACTCATTGCTTCCTATGATATCAATGGCACTTTTCACCATGTCTGTCATTGCCTGTTTGTCGTTTTTGTTGGTAACCTTATAATCAATAGGAATTTTGTTTTTAGCATCAACTGTAGATTGAACATTGTAGCAAACCTCAGTAACAACACCTCTAATAACTAATTGTCGTGCCTCAGGGTCAGAGGTAGATACTTGTTTTTCTCCTGTTTCCTCAAGTTGTTTTTCAATTGCTAAGTACTGTTTTTTATGTTTATTTTGCTTCTCTATCTTCGCTTGGATTTGTTTTTTCTGGTCTCCGTCTGCTGATTCTAATAACGAACAATACTCTGCTAATTTGGTTTCGATATAAGCAATGTGTCGGTCTATTTTCTTTTGATTGTAATTATTCTTTTTAGAATTCTGAGCTCTTAATTTTGTCCCGTCACCAGCAAGTAAAACACCACCAATCAAATCTAAGTTTTTAGCTATATTGACTGTAGCTCTAAATACTTTTTTAATCGCTTTAGGATTGTTCTTTCTGAAATTAGCAATCGTATTGTGGTCAGGTACTAATCCCTTGATTAGCCAAATGAGTTCTATGTTTCGCTTGCACTCTTTCTCCAAGGCTCTTGATGATCTTAGTTTATTCAAATAGCCATAAATATATAGCTTTAATAAGTCTTTGGGGTGAAATGGCGGTCTGCCATTTGTATTTCTGTTAGGGTTTCTAAAACCAAAATCTGCCGTTTGAAGAGAATCAACAAAAACATCAATAAACCTAACAGGATTGTTTGTATCAATAAGTTGGTTTATAGTTTCGGGTATCAAAACAGCTTGGTTTCTGTCAAATCCAGTGATGTAGCTCATAGCTTAAAGATAGCTATTTATACCTTTTACAACAAACTATGTGATAACTAATTTCGCTTATAGTTATTAGACAGTCTGACGTTCTATGTAAGCGTAGTTGCGGATTTCAAGGCACTTACCTTTCAATTTATTACTAAACTTTGTTCAAAGATACAATCTTTAAATTAAGCACAAAACCCGCAATTACGTTTACATTTTGTTGTGTTTTCGTACTTTATTTTCACGTTTTGCTTTTAGCGTAGGCAAGACATACTCTTTTTCAATTTTGGCTGATGTGGTGGCTTTAGCGAATTGAAAATGTGTATGGCTTAAGCGTTGGCTTATTCATTAATGTTTGTACGTGATTAATTTACATTTTATCAGTTTTACAGGATTATTAGGGTCTTTCACTTCAACTTCCGAAATGTCAAAGCCTTGGTTCTTAATCCCTTCAATTTTGTTTCTACTTTCCTTGCTAAACGAGTTGTATTTTTCATTTGGAATTATACAAACCAATTCAAATTCCTTGTTTTCAGATTTATGTAAATAGTCAAATACTTTTCTTGGATTTTCAATTTGCCACATTCCTCTAATTCTGAGGTTTGTAATTCCCAAAGGGTCAACTTGATTTACTCGACCTAATTCTTTTGTCTCAGAAAAAACTACGTCTGGAATTGTTTTAATTCCATCTGAAATAGTGTCTTTAATTCTTTGATACGTTTCGTGTTTTGCTGCAAAGATATTCCCATAAACTACCCAAAGAGATTTTAATTCTGTGTCATTTGTATGACCTACACAATAAATCAAATCTTTAACTGTCCATTTCTCACACTCTTTACATTCCTTTGTAATCATTGGACTTGTGTGTCTCAAATCTGCCTTTGGATAACTGCTATTCAAAGCCAAACTGCTTTTTGCACTTTGAGTTTTCTTAACTTCAATTGCGTCACCTCCTTTTATCATAATATCAGGTGGATTATTTTGAGAACCTAGCCAAGAAAATTTTTGATTATAAATTTTCATTCGTGCCGTTTCACTTTCTACACCTAAAGTATCAGCAAAAGCATCTTTGATATATTTTTCAAGTGCTTCACCCATACTATTCGCTCTATTTCTACCTGAATATAACGCACGGATTTTGAAATCATTTTGATTTACGATATTGTAAACTGCTTCTAAGATATTTGTCATACTGCTACACTTATTTTTTCAACTTCCTTAATCTCTGATTTTTCTTGTTTAGAAACATTTGCGGTTAATTGTGCTTTTATATTTTCTGCTAAAAACTTTGCTAAGTTTACTGGAACTGCATTTCCAATCATTTTATAACCTGCTGGCACATTTGTATAATGAAAAGTAAAATCATCTGGAAATGTTTGTATTCTTGCACATTCTCTAACACTTAACCTTCTATATAAATGTTCTTTTCCTGGAACAAAAACTCGAATGTTTTGTTCTATAAATTTCATTTTTGGTGCTTGTGGATGAATTGGTGCGTGTCGTCCACCTGCTTGAATTGTAAATGACTGTTCGTCCCAACTTCTTACACGATTTCTTGACATAAACATAGACGAGAAACTACCAATCATATATTCGTGATTTGTTATTGTACAATCGCTTCCGTTAGTTTTATTGTATTCTTTTGCAGGTAAAACACCTTCTTTTAAATCTGAAATTGCATTTTCTAATGTTAATTTAGGGAACTTGATATTCGGAAATTCAAACTCAAAATTCAAATCTTTTCTAATTCCAATAAAGAATACTCTTTTTCTGTCTTGTGGAACATTATAATCAGATGCGTTTAACATTTGGAATGAAAGGTTATATCCAATTCCTGTATTTCTAAAAAGTTCTTTAATTCCCTCTAAAGCCTCACTATGTTTATTGATAAGCATTCCGCTTACGTTTTCTGCTAAAAAGAATTTTGGTTGTTTCGCTTCTAATATTCTAATAAAGTCATAAAATAATTGACCTCTTTTATCCTTAATTCCTCTGGCTGCACCTGCTTCACTCCAACTTTGACAAGGTGGACCTCCAATAATTCCATCACATTCAGGAACTTCATCTGCTGGTATATTTACAATACTCCTTTTATCAAGTATCGTTTTTGGGTGGTTTTTTTCATAAGTTTCCCAAATTTCTTTGTCATATTCATTTGCCCAAATAATATCAAACCCTGCTTTTTGAAATCCAAGGTCTAAACCACCTGCTCCTGAAAAAAAAGATACTATTTTCATATGGCTTTTACTTTTTTATATTGATTATTTAATTGTCTTCTGTATGCTGCTTTTTCTTCCGCAACAACAAGCATTTCTTTTGTGCAATCACATTCGTAAATTTGTTTTGCTATTTGGTCGCTCACAAATTCCTTTCTGAGTTCCTTGATGTTTAACTTGAATACTTTTGCTAATTTTAAAAGTCGTTTTTCGTCAAAGTCACGTTTTCCGTTTTCGATTTTGCTTAGATTTGCACTATCTAAGTCAAGTTTTGCAGCAAGTTGAGTTAAAGTCAATCCGTTTAGATTTCTCAACTCTCTAATATATTCTCCAAATGTTACTTTCATTAGACTTGTCATTTATTGACAAATTTAATCTTTTTATTTGAATATTCGGTCTGCGGTTGGAAAATTTTACTCTTTTATTTTTAGCGTTGGATATTGAGCGATTGGCAAAAAAATAAATGTGTAAAATGTGCGGTTGGCTCGTTTTTGTATGAAACACAACGATTTGTGTAAGAATAGTAAGGGATTTCGAAGGACTGAACTTTCGGTTTATCACTTAGCCAAATTTACAATTTTTTCTTTTATTTATTAGACACGCAAAATTGTAAATTTTGCGGACTTTGTAAAATGCATTAAACTTTGAGTTAAGCACTAAAACCCTTATTATTTTTATACTTTGTTACCTTGCGTTTTTATTCTTTTCAAATTCAGTTTGTATTAGTTTTTCCAACTCGTTAAAATCATATTTTAGAGTATTTGACGTAATTGAAAGTGGTGTTCCGTACATTTTCATATTCGTTTTCATAAGTCTTGCTTTTATTCCGCTTTTTGCTTTTCCAATATATTTTTCTGGATTTTCAACTCCAATTAAAAGAAATTTAGTTGACATAACTTGTTCTGTTTTAATTTCCGAAATATCATTCCATTCAATTAGTCCAATGCTTGAAGCGTTTGAGTTGTCAGTTATTCCGTTTTTGTCAATTATTAGACCTACTTTTTTGTCAAATAATTTTCTTATTCCGTAAATTCCTGTTGCTCCAAAAAACAAAACTGCAATTATACCAACACTTTTAATTACCATTGGATTTCTCATTAGTCGCATTGAGTGATTTTGAAATTCAGTTGAGTTTGCAAATAACCATATTCCTGCTATTACAAATAAAAATGAGCCAATTGTCAATAATATAATCTTATTTTTACTTAATTGTATTTCTATTTTATTGTTCATTTTTCGTTTTTAATGCAAGGTAACGCCTAGCTATGGTTAGTGCGGGATTAGAAAGCAATAGTTTTCAATTTAGCACATAGCTAAAGCTTTGTGTTTTGTTTTTATCTTTTCATTTTAAAAGCTAAACCAAAGGTTTAGCGGTTTTCATTAATTTCTATAAACTTTCAATTTACCAATAAATCCCGCATTAACTATAGGTGTTGTTAGCTTTTAGTTATTTTCTTTTGGTATCCAATTAGATTTTCTTTTTTGTAATCCTTTTCCAATATTTCCTACTTCCCAACCAATATCACCACCAACGGTAACTGAAATTCTGTAAGTATCAATTAAAACCATCATTGAAGCCATTAAGAGTTTGTCTGCATTAAAGTCTAAATCAACTTCGTATGCGTCCCCGTCAAATATTACAAATCTGTTTTTATCCCATTGTCCAATTTGTTCTTTGTCCTTATAAATTGAGCCTGTAAATCCTTTGTTTCCTTTAAGGTTGTATTCTTCCGCCTCACCGTCAATTCGTTTGCAGGAATATTTCATAGAACTTATAGCTTCTTGGTCAAATTTGAATTGTCCGCTAGGAATCGAAATAACGGCATTTCCTCTAAATGACAGAAACTTGTTTTGCATTCTTCCAATTATTTTACCTGAGGAATACTCTTTAATGACGTATTTTGGAATTGGGGTTAACCATAATCTACGTATGCTATATAGTTTCTTCTTATTCTGATAAACAACAAACCTTCTACCGAAAATTGTGATTTTGTCTTGTTTAACGAATATTTTCATTTTAATATAATTAAAGCTAACGACCCGGCTAAGAAATCGTAGGGGAGTTTGAAACTCTGCCCTTTCAATTTAGCACTTAGCCAAATCAAATATTTTTATAATTAGTTTTCTTTTTTCGTTATCAAAATTTTGGTTTGGCGGTTTTCAATCGAAGTTCTGAATTTTCAATTTACCACCCAAACCCCTATGTTTTTTAGCCATTGTTGGGCTTTCGTTATTTTATTCTGCTGTTATCATAAACCAAGGTATTTCAAACAGTCCTTTTTTCAGATAAATATTTACATTATCATCAAGTTCTAAACTCTCATAAAGTTCCTCTGATACAGAGACGTCATCACTTTCAGTTTGTGTACCCCAAGCTGAAAGTTCCAAATAATATGTTGTCCTTTTGCCTGAACTAATACGCTTCTCTATTACTTGCGATTGGAATGTTTGCGGAATGCTTTCGTCATACATACAATTTAGAGTTACAATCGAACCGTAACCAAATCCAAAAAAGAAAATGGTTAGAGATAGAACTGAAAAATAATCTTTAGCTTTTTGAAACTTAAATTCCTTTGTTCCAAAGACAACTATTGTTATCATTACTACTCCAATTATTACTGAAGGTGTCCAAATGTTTGAATAATCAAAAATATCATAGTCAAGTAAAGCTCTTAAAAATAATCCGCAAGAAGTCATTAAAATAGCAAAAAATATGGTTGGATATGCACTCCCTTTCTTTTCGTCAATTCTAATAAGTCCTTTGTAGTAGATTACCACAAAGGTTGCAATAATAGGTAGTGAAATTGATGATAAAATTGCAAACTCATATGGTTCAGGTTTGAATAATGTCCAAACAAGTATTAATCCGCCAACCCAATTTAAGACTTTAGCAACTTTTTTAGCTTGATTAAGTTGAGAAGACCTTTCTTCTGCATTTCTTCCATATTCAAAATTGTCTAAAATTTCAGCCTCTTCTTTTTCTTCATTTACTTGGTGTAAATCAGGGAAGTTTGTACTTAGCCATATTATTAATTCGTTAGATTTTCCAATGTAAGTACTTATTTTAATTCTCTTTTTGTTTCACTATTTGGGAGTACAAAAATGTAGTTTTGGTCTATTTGAAAACCTTTAATTTCTTGAAACTTTAAATCTCTATTTATAAACGTACTTCTAATACTTAATGTATCAGATGAGATTATTACTTTGCCTTTTATTGTGTCTAAAATACCGACAACCATTAGTCCAATCATTAATAATGACAAAGGAGCTAAAAAATATAACATTTCGAATGGGGTGTCGTCTAATACAAATGGCATTATTAGTAACCAACCAAAAAGAGCAATCAATAAAGGAGCAAAAATGTAAATGAATATTGCCCAACCTTTTCCTATTTTATATTCTTTCACAGTTATTTTTTTAATGAAGCCCAACGATTTGTATAAGAATAGTAGCCGATTTCGGAAGTAGAATTTTTAAATTTACTACTGAGTTTTATTCGGACTACAATGTTCATACTTACTACTATTTTGGCTATTATTTTTATACTTTGTTGT
>CBDCZI010000017.1:0-114639 GCA_965224495.1 Cytophagales bacterium
GATAAATTCTGTAGTATCTCCTTGATTGTTTAAACGAATAAATTCTCCATCTTTCTTTCCATTTTTAAAATCAATTGTCACTATATCATTGGTTGACTCACTAATATATTTCCCAGAGTAAGGAGTGTCTGAATCTTTTTCGAAAAAAGTGTAATACTCTTTCTCCATTTCTGTTTCCATTTCTAGCTGCACGAAACCTTTTTCATTGCTGCACGAAATGAATATGACTAGAATCAGAATTGTAGTAAATGTTTTCATTTTCTCTAATGTTTGGTAACGTCAGACTGTCTAATAACTATAAGCGAAATTAGTTATCACATAGTTTGTTGTAAAAGGTATAAATAGCTATCTTTAAGCTATGAGCTACATCACTGGATTTGACAGAAACCAAGCTGTTTTGATACCCGAAACTATAAACCAACTTATTGATACAAACAATCCTGTTAGGTTTATTGATGTTTTTGTTGATTCTCTTCAAACGGCAGATTTTGGTTTTAGAAACCCTAACAGAAATACAAATGGCAGACCGCCATTTCACCCCAAAGACTTATTAAAGCTATATATTTATGGCTATTTGAATAAACTAAGATCATCAAGAGCCTTGGAGAAAGAGTGCAAGCGAAACATAGAACTCATTTGGCTAATCAAGGGATTAGTACCTGACCACAATACGATTGCTAATTTCAGAAAGAACAATCCTAAAGCGATTAAAAAAGTATTTAGAGCTACAGTCAATATAGCTAAAAACTTAGATTTGATTGGTGGTGTTTTACTTGCTGGTGACGGGACAAAATTAAGAGCTCAGAATTCTAAAAAGAATAATTACAATCAAAAGAAAATAGACCGACACATTGCTTATATCGAAACCAAATTAGCAGAGTATTGTTCGTTATTAGAATCAGCAGACGGAGACCAGAAAAAACAAATCCAAGCGAAGATAGAGAAGCAAAATAAACATAAAAAACAGTACTTAGCAATTGAAAAACAACTTGAGGAAACAGGAGAAAAACAAGTATCTACCTCTGACCCTGAGGCACGACAATTAGTTATTAGAGGTGTTGTTACTGAGGTTTGCTACAATGTTCAATCTACAGTTGATGCTAAAAACAAAATTCCTATTGATTATAAGGTTACCAACAAAAACGACAAACAGGCAATGACAGACATGGTGAAAAGTGCCATTGATATCATAGGAAGCAATGAGTTTAACGCCGTTTTTGATAAGGGGTATTACACAGCTGAACAAATTCACGACACTCAAAAACTAGGTGTAACCACTCATGTATGTGTTCCTGCACCAGCCTCTAATGCGCCGGACAAATCATATAATGTAAGTGAATTTAAATACAATACAGAGAAAGACAGCTATACCTGCCCCGCAGGAAATACATTAACAACTAATGGTAATTGGTACAACAAACGAGTATATAAAGTCAAGCAATATAAAACCAATAAATGTAAAGCATGCCCGGTAAAATCTAGCTGCACAAAATCTAAATCACAACGAATAATCGAACGTCACCAATTTGCAGAAGCACTAGTTATTAACAAACAAAACATAGCGAAGAACCCAGAAATCTACGCACAAAGACAAGCTGTGGTTGAGCACCCTTTCGGGACAATGAAAAGGTCTTGGGGATTTGACTATATCATGACAAAAAAATCAAAAAAACATGCTTCCGCAGATGTTGGTCTTATCTTCATAGCCTACAATCTTAAAAGATTGATGAATATCATAGGTATAACGGGGTTATTAGAGGTAATAACCTCCTTTTTTCATCGTTTACACTCTGTTTATCTCTATTTCTTCATATATCACTCTATTAAGCTAAAAAACAGAGTCTCTTCTAGCTTTTTTACTTTGTCCCAGATTTCTATATTTTAGTCGTACTTTTCTGTATTTTTGAATACTAACAAAAAAAACGGAGGTTTTTAGACAAGCTGACGTTGTGCATAATATCTTCACAGAAAACCAGAATGATAAGAAAACTGGAAAACATTATCATTGCCGCCTAACTATGTAAAGAAAAACTCATTTTTGTTATCATAACTAAGTACCTTTGTAAAGAAAATAAAAAAATCTTTACATAATGAATGTTTCTGAACTTAAAAAACTACCTCTTGATAAAGATATTGAAACAAAAATGATACTTAAAAAATTGGCTTCTGCACACAGAGCACTTGCCGAATTGAAAGGTGTAGTTTCAACAATACCTAATGAGAATATTTTAATAAATACCTTAGGACTTCAAGAAGCGAAAGACAGTTCGGCCATTGAAAATATCATTACAACTCAAGATGATATTTATAAAGCAGAATTAAATTTAGATGGTTTTAAATCTTTAAACGCTAAAGAAGTTCAAAATTATATTTCTGCTCTTAAAAAAGGGTTTTCTCTAATAAAGAAAAAAGGAATTCTAACAAATAATGATATAATTCAGATACAGTCAGAATTAGAAAAAAATAATGCAGGGTTTAGAAAAGTTCCAGGAACTGCATTAAAAAATGCAACAACAGGTGAAGTTGTTTATACACCTCCGCAAGACTATGAAACCATACTTGATTTGATGAAAAACTTGGAGCAATTTACAAATGACAATTCCACTTCTGGTTTTGACCCTTTAGTTAAAATGGCAATTATACATTATCAATTTGAAAGTATTCACCCTTTTTATGATGGAAATGGAAGAACAGGACGAATAATCAATGTTTTGTATTTAGTAATGAATGACTTATTAGACTTACCTATATTATATTTAAGTCGCTATATTATTGAGAATAAAGGGAATTATTATAAATTTTTACAAGAAGTTAGAGAAACAGAAAATTGGGAAAATTGGATTTTATATATGCTAAATGCTGTTGAACAAATTTCAAAAGAAACACTTGTTTTAATTGGAAAAATTAAGGAATTAATGGCTGAATACAAAAGCACTTTACGAAATAATTACAAATTTTATAGTCACGAATTATTCAATAATCTTTTTAAACATCCATATACAAAAATTGAATTTATAGAAAATGATTTGGGAGTTTCAAGAATTACTGCATCTAAATACTTAAATAAATTAGCAAAAGATGGTTTGCTAAGAAAAGAGAAATTGGGAACGGGAAATTATTATATTAACGAGAGATTAACAGAGATACTGAAAAAACAATAACTATGGCTAGTCGAGTAGATGACTGATGGTCAATTGACCGCCAGCGCGCCTCTCACACCATCATACATACGGACCTCGTATACGGTGAATTTGAGGTTGAGTTTTTGAGTAATAATCAAGCATCGAGATATAAGCTTTTCTCCGTAATCGGAACAAAGTAATCGTCGTTTTTAATATCGGGCTTTGAGCAACTGTCCAGCCTCTCACTATTCGTCAGATACCGTAGCTTATCAGTCCTATCCTCACAGACAACAACTGTTAGCTTCGGGATATAAACCCCACGCTCACGGGGCTTTTACCCTTTGGATTTAATAACTCTTTGAGCTATATTTAACATTCAAGGTACACACACCGTATAAAAACAATAAGGGTTTTAGTGCTTAACCCAAAGTATAGTTCATTTTACAAAGTCCGCAAAATTTACAATTTGATGGTTTAAAGAAAATTAAAGGTGAAAATTGTAAATTTGGCTAAGTGATAAACCGAAAGTTCAGCCCTTCGAAATCCCTTACTATTCTTACACAAACCCTTAGCGGCAAGTACCCAACCGTCACCGGATTGTATTCTTGATAAATAATTTTAAGATAAAAGACATTTAATACTGGGACAAATACATTAAAATATGAAACTAATCAAATACATCATAAGTACATTGCTTCTACTAATTGGAATTTTAACCATTCTACTTGAAGAACCTTTATTTGGAATAGGATTTGTGGCAGTTGGCTTATTATTTCTTCCGCTTGCATCCAATTTTATAACAAAATTGGATGCAAAATTATTTACAGATAAAACAAAAATCTATCTAAGTATATTAATAAGTCTAGTTCTTATCATTTCAATCAGTACTTTTGGACGTAAAACATATGATAAAATTGAAAACATAACCATTAAAGAGCTAAATAGTCTTAGTGTTCATCCTATTAAGAAAACTATCGTCAACAATCTTGATTATTACTACATAGAAAAGGGAAAGGGGGAAACTATTCTATTATTACATGGATTTCCAGACATGGCAAATACATGGGATGAAACTATTAGTGAATTATCGAAAACACATCGAGTAATCGCTCCGTTTTTAAGAGGTTATTATCCAACAGGAATCCCAAATAACAATGACTTTTCAGTAAAAACAATTGCTGACGACATGGTGAAACTCATGGATTCCCTCTCTATTGACAAATTTACGTTAGTTGGTCAAGATTGGGGAGCCTCCATTGGATTTTCTGTTACAAACCTAATAGACGAAAGAGTACAAAAATTTGTTTCAATCGCTATACCTCACTCAACTTGTTTAGAATTAACTCCTGAGTTAGCTTATGCTGGAAGACATTTCTTTTTGTTAGGAACTAGCGATTATGGAGTAAGATACACTCGGAAAAACAACTTCGAGTATATTGACAGACTATATCAAAGATGGTCGCCAGATTTCAAAAATTCCCAAGCATCAAGTAATGCTATTAAAGAAACGTTTGAATTCCCTAATCGTACAGAAGCTGCAATTGGGTATTATAGATCATTTTCAGCCGATCAAAATTTACCAGAAGTTCAAGCGTTTTATAAAAAAGCACCTAAAACACCCGTTCTTTTTTTATTAGGTGAACATGATTTAATTTATACAGAAAAGATAGTTTCATCTATGAAAGAGAAAATGCCAAAAGGTTCAAAAACAGTGGTTTTTAAAAACTCAGGACATTTTTTACATAGAGAAGTCTTTTCTGAATTTATTTCTGAATTGAAAATGTTTTTAATCAGTAATTAGTACTGAAATAGAGATTGAAAATGTTTAGTTAATGGAATATAGCCTACCGCTAGTCGAGTAGACGGCTGACGGTCAAATGACAGCCAGCACACCTCTCACACCACCAAGCGTAGCCAACTCACAACCTGGCTCAAAGTTTTACTTTGCCCCACACTTGGCGATTCACTGAATTTGAGATGGATTTTTTTGAGTAGTAATAACCTTTTCTCCGTAATCGGGACAAAGCAATCGTCGTTTTAATATCGGGCTTCGGGACACGAACCCCTCGCTCACGAGAGATAACCTTTCCTCTCTTTTAACCACCCTAGTACTGTACCGTGTTATAGGTCATAGTAGATACTCAGCGGCATATTAAACCGTATTACTATTGTCTGTTTACTTTGGGGTAGATTTTCAGTTCTTCGTTGTTTACCCCTCTAACACTCCTTTACAACGAGTACAACATACCCTTTAATAAATCTCGTGGTTGGTTTCCATCCCCTTGGGTACTTTGGGTGTTTCAAAATCGTAGAAAGTAAAATAAAGCATTTCTGTAACCTTTTTACCATTTTCATTTCGGTAACTCACACGGTACTTTTCCAGTAATCCCTCGTTTCGCAATCCCTTTTCCGTCGAATAGCGACAGCAACTCCCGTAACGCACAAACTTCACTGACCGCCCTCTACTATCTCGCAAAAGCTCCAAAAACAAAGGGATATTCTTATCATGTTGCGTCTTATTTCTTCCCACACGGATAGGATTTGAAGGATCAAAACCATAAGTCCCACTCACTGCACGATCAGTCAATTGAGTCATCACAAAATAACGAGCCTCCGTAGTCTCCGAACAATGCAACGTAATCTGTTCGTTTGCCTTTTCAACACCCAGATCCAATGCCTTCTCCCACATTTCACACGCCTCTTTTTGTTTATTGAGGTAATGATAAAGCAACACACCCTCCTTATAAACCACCTCACCTCGCTGAGGGTCTAAATAAGAAACTTGGTTGTAATCTTTTAACGCACCACTGTAATTTTCTTCGTGCTCACGTAACTCTGCACGCAACAAATAAGGATCAACAAAATCAGGTGTTTCGTTGATTGCCTTATTATAAAAACGAGAAGCATAATCCAAATGTCCTTCCATATAATGCGTGTATCCCATCAAGGTATGTAGTTCAGCATTTTCAGGTTCTTTATCTAAAGCAATTTCGAGCGAAGTCAAAAACTCATCATATTCACCTCTTCTAGCCTCAGCAAAACCACCCAACAAATCCTCTTCCACCGTACTCTCCAACTCCTTCAAGCGCTCATTAGTAACTATTTTTTTCGCTTCTATTTCGTTTACCTTTTTTAGAATTAGTTCCAACTCTTTATCCGCCAACTTCTGGTGATGCACAAACTGTTTTTTCTCTCTCGCCAGCGAATCAACACTCGTTTCTAAAGTATTTCTTTGATTTCTCAAAATCGTTAACTCCTTTTTTTCTTTCGTGTTTTTAAGTTTCGTTGTATTAAACTCTTTTGAAAGACGGTTTTTCTCTGTTCTTAAAGTAGCTTGTTTTTTCTCGTCCCTCACCAACCTATTCAAACGTTCAGCCTGTTCCGTTTTTCCGGTTTGAAGTTGCGTATTTCTTTTCTCATACTCCGACTCATAAAACGACAACTCATTTTCTGCTTTATGCAGAGCAATAGTCACCTTTTCTTTCTCAGTAAGCATCTTTTCCAAATTCTCATTTAGACTACCCAACGCTACCTTTTTCTTTTTGTATTCATCACTCGCATTTTTCTTATCCTCCTTAATCGAATACAAACGACTTTGATTGATATTCTTGGCATTCATCAAACTCTCGTTTTCCAATTTTATCACACGAGAAACCTCTTTTAATCGGGTAATATCTACTTCCAACTGTTTCACCTCCTTGCCCAGTTGCAACAAATGATCATTAATCATACGCACCTCCTCTTGAGTAGCCTCCAAAACAGCACTCGTTTTTAAACTATCGGGCAGATGCTCCAAATCACTTTTTTTATCCTTTCTATTATTCTCCAAGTTGACAATACGAAAATTCACATCTTTCAATTTCTTCTCCCAACTATCCAATGTCTTCTCATTTTCACTCAGTTTCTTCGCATTATTTACAATCTTAGCCTCCGTCGCCTCCAACTCCCTTTGTTGCACAATCACCTCCTCTTCCAACTTCTCAATACGCACAGCCGTAGTCGAAACACCACTTTCCAAACTCGTCTTTTCCGCCGAAGCATCAGACAACGAAACCGCCAACATCGTTGACGCTTGTTGATTAATTCCTACACTATTCTTTCTTTTTTTAGCATCCACATCCAACTGATGCACCTTTGTCTCTTGCTTTCTCAACGCCACCACCTGCTTTTCAACCTCGGTTTTCTCCACCTCTATTTTCGCCGACAAGTTATCATATTCCCTCGTCACATCACTCAATAGCACATCGGTCAACTCCACTTTTTTAGTCGAAGCCAAATGAAACTCATTCACCGTTTCTGTCCTCTTTTTATTGTAATCCAATGCCTTCGAACGTGTATTCAAATTCGATTGCACCAAAGTAGCACCCAAACGGATTTTTTTCTCCTCCTCTTCCTTTTCCGTTTTTTCTTTACTCGCAACCAGCAAAGCCTTTTCCGTTTCCTTCAACTCAGCCCCCAAAACAATTCTTTCTTTTCGGTTTTCAGCAATTTGCTTTTCCTCCACATCGAGGTACGCCAAAAATTTATTGACCGCCACACTATCCCTTTCCTGCGCAAACAGAGAAGTCATCCAAACCAATAAAAATAAAGAAAGTAACGTTATTTTTTTCATACAAATATCCTAATTAAACTATTAAGATACGAAATCTAATCAATAAGACCATTCTATAACCACAAAAAATAGCGATTAATCGAGTAACAAGCACCTTAATTCGTTCAACATCATCGCCGTAGCACCCCAAATAACTTTCCCTCCAAGCTCAAAACACGGACATTCTAATTCATACTGAGGCGTTTTCACCAAATCTCGCAACTGTTTTTGAGTAATTTCGACAGCCAACAAATCCGCCACCGCCACCTCCACAATCTCCTTTACCTCAAACTCATCTCGTTCAAAAACCACATTTCCTCGCACCACACCCACATAAGGAAACACCAAAAAATTACTCGGCGGAATATACAATTCACTCAAATTTCGCACAATTTCAATCCCAGAAACACCAATTTCCTCCTTCGTTTCTCGCAACGCCGTTTGCTCCGTCGTCACATCTTTCGCCTCAAACTTCCCCCCTGGAAAACTAATCTGCCCCGAATGCGCCCCCTCATATTCCTGCCGTTGCGTCACCACAAAATGCGGTTTCCCCTCACGGTTATACAGCAAAATCACCACCGCACCCACACGGTAATCTTTCGATTTTTCATGATGCAAAGCACGCATACCCAACGGCAACGGCGACAATTCGTAATGCGCCTTTCTACCCTCTACAACACCCTTTTGCCCCAACCTTGCTATTATTTCATCTAAAGAAACCATCAATTAATAATACGCCAAAATTAGTTAAACAACACCATAAATCGTAAAAAAAGTAGGGTGTGACCCACAAGGGGTCGGGTCTTTCGTTCCCAATCTTTTGGTTCTCAGTTCGCCATCCTTTAGTACATTCTTTATTCATTTCTTCTCTCTATAACCAACAAACAATCGAGAACCAAAAGGATTTTCACTTCACCCCCTCACACTTTCATTTCGCCCACAACCTACTATACAAACAGCCATTATTTACTCCTCAACAGTATTTTCGCCCCCTTATCCCGACAAAAAACAAACCCAAACCGACCCTAAAAAAATAATTCAAAGCACAAACTACCAACACTTTTTGGCACTTCTTTTGTAATTGGAAGCAATAAGAACGATATTTGCAAAATCAAATGGAAAAAACAACTCAAATATACCAAAGGCATTTAAGGCAGAGGCAGTAACACGCCCTTAGCACAACCCTTTCATTTGACCCTAATAATAAAACAAAATGCCTGATTTCATCATTCGAGTTGCCAACTCTCAAGACCACATATACGCCGAACGCATCACCGCCCAAATGACGGAGAGTGCCAAAGCTCGAGGAACAGGTATCGCTCAACGTTCTCCCGAATACGTCAAAAACAAAATGTCTGAAGGTAAAGCAATAGTCGCTTTGTCCAAAAAAACATTACGTGTAGCAGGTTTTTGTTACATCGAAAGTTGGGGAGGAAAATCTTACGTAGCCAATTCAGGTCTTATCGTATTTCCCGAATTCAGAAAACACGGATTAGCACGTCGCATCAAACTCAAAGCATTCGAGTTATCAAGAGACACCTTTCCGAACGCCAAGTTATTTGGTTTAACTACAAGTTTGGCAGTAATGAAAATTAACTCCGAATTAGGTTATTACCCCGTCACTTTTTCAGAACTAACCGACGACAACGAATTTTGGAAAGGCTGTAAAAGCTGTGTCAATTACGAAATATTACAAAGTAAGGACCGCAAAAACTGTCTTTGTACAGGTATGCTCTTTGACCCCGTAGAAAAAAAGAAAAAACGTTGGAACTTTATTAAAAAGTTAAATATCATCCAACGTCTAAAACGCATCAAAGAAAACACCTTCCTTAGTTTCATCTCTTTCTTTACTAAGAAAAAGACAACTTAGGAAACACCCTTTTCTTTATTTTCTGAATTTCAAGTTTTCAAATTCTCTTTTTTTCAATATTTTTTGTTCTCGAACAAAAACAAAGTCCTAAGGAGCTCGTTTCAGTAGCTGAAGCAAGACAGCTTAGGTGATTACACCAAACAACACATCTCCTCATTCGGTAAATAATAGCTAAAAGTTGTAGCGAAGTAACTCCTTATTTTTTGTAACTTTAATCAGCCAAAAAAAAACAACATTGACAACTCCCCAACATATCACCGACTACATCAAAGAAATACCGCTATTAGCAGGAGTTTACCGCTATTTCGATAAAGAAGACGAATTGATTTATGTCGGGAAAGCAAAAAAACTAAAAAACAGAGTCGGGAGTTACTTTCAAAAGAACAACCAACACAACAAAAAAACACAACGCTTGGTCGCTCAGGTTTGCCGTATCGAATACACCGTCGTTGATAGTGAATTTGACGCGCTATTATTGGAAAATAACCTCATAAAAAAGCACCAACCCAAGTACAACATCTTATTAAAAGATGACAAAACCTACCCTTACATTGTAATTACACGCCAATCTTTTCCTCGTGTAGAAAGCACACGTGTTTTGAACAGAAAAAGTGGTGAATATTTTGGTCCTTACAGTAGCATTTCGGCACAACGTACCTTATTGGAACTGATTCATAAGCTCTACCCCATCCGTACCTGTACCTTAAATTTAGAACCACCAAACTTGGCAAAAGGGGCGTTTAAAGTTTGTTTGGAATACCATATTGGCAACTGCAAAGGACCTTGCGAATCTCACCAAACTGAGCAAACCTACAACGAATACATTATTGCCATTCGGCAAATACTCAAAGGTGATTTGAAATTACCCAAAGCCTATCTCTTACAGCAGATGGAACAATCCGCTGAAGGTTTAGATTTTGAAAAAGCACAACAGTTTAAGCAGAAATTAGATTACCTCGAAAATTACCAAAGTAAATCCATCGTATCCAATCCTAAATTTGGAGAATTAGACGTACTGACATTAACCCGTAACGAGAAAAAGGCATTTGTTAATTACCTCAAAATAGAAAACGGAGCAATCACAGCCAGTAAAAACATAGAAATACGAAACGCCGAAATATCTACAGACGAAGAGTTAATCACTTTCACCGCCTTTGACATTCGCACACAAATCAACTCTAAAGCAAAAGAGATATTAACAAACATAGAAGTCTCTGAGCAAATACTGGACGATGCCTTGTTTGTAAACCCCATGATTGGAGATAAAAAACGGTTGGTTCAACTCTCCTTAAAAAATGCTTTAATCTACAAAAAAGAAAAAAGTGAAATCAATCTAAAACCAAACAATTTACGTGTCATCGAGACCTTGCAAAAAGACCTGCGTTTAAAAGATTTACCCAAACATATTGAGTGTTTTGATAATTCAAACATACAAGGCACACACCCTGTGGCATCTATGGTATGCTTCAGAATGGGCAAACCATCAAAAAAAGATTACCGTCATTACAACATCAAGACAGTAGAAGGACCTGATGATTTCGCCTCTATGGTTGAGATTGTCACACGTCGTTATTCTCGTTTGATGAGAGAAAACAAACCCCTACCCGACCTTATCATTGTGGATGGAGGAAAGGGACAATTAAGTGTAGCGTACAATGCCTTACGAAGTTTGGGAATAGAAAAAAGACTTCCTATCGTTGGTATCGCCAAACGGTTGGAAGAAATCTATTACCCAGGTGACAGCTACCCTCTCTACATTGACAAAAAATCAGAAAGTTTGAAACTCATTCAGCAACTCAGAAATGAAGCGCACCGTTTTGCAATTACCTTTCACCGGCAAAAACGGAGCAACTCCTTTTTGGTATCCAGCTTAGACAAAATCAAAGGGATAGGTCCAACATCAAGAAATCAATTGTTAGACTTTTTCAAATCAACAGAGAAAATAAAAACAGCTACACAAGAAGAATTAGCCAATATTATCGGTAATTCAAAAGCAACTCTGGTCTTCGATTATTACCGAAAAGATTAATGTAAAGACAACGAAACCATTCTTTTGGTCAATGGCTTCAAATTACGGTTGTAGGTATGTTTCCAATAATAATAACACGACCAAGCACTTCTTACCGCCAAATAACGTGCCGAGTAAACAATCGGATGCACAGCATAAACTTTCATTATTCGTCTAAAAATACGGTCAGCAATCAGCCCACCACGTCCCGTAGCCCACAAATAATCATGCACCAACGAAGCAGGTTCGTAAACAGTCACCCAAAGTTCGACATCTCCCGTTGTTCCGTCAAAAGAAAATTCCCCATTATTTAACGCATTACACGACTCTATAATAAGCTCTTGTAAGTCATTAGGCACATCAAACACCTCAAAACTCGCAATAATACGGTCAATTTCTCGTGGCTCTATGTGTCTAATCTCTAACATCTTCTCTTTCTGAAAGTGCAAAGTTAATCAAACTTATCAAAACTTAAAAACAGAAAGTGTTTGTCTTTTGTTTTTCACTTATATTTAGATGGCTTACCTACCAATTACCCTAAGATTAAATACCAAAAACTCAATAAATCACACTTGTGTTTGGTAGTGTCTCTATGGTAGCCTTATCTTTGTCATTTCATTTTAGATAACAAAGATGCTTAACTCTTCTACGCCTCTGGCGGAACGTATGCGACCTACTGACCTTAATCATTACATAGGTCAAGAACATTTGACAGGTGAGAATGGGGTCATTAGACAGATTTTGAAGAGTAAAGTAATTCCTTCAATGCTGTTTTGGGGACCTCCAGGGAGTTGGCAAGACTACTTTAGCTAATATTATAGCAAATGAAATAAAACAGCCTTTTTATAGTTTGTCTGCAATAAACGCAGGAGTGAAAGACGTACGTGAGATCATAGACAAGGCAAAAAGACAAGGTCAAGCTATTTTGTTTATTGATGAAATCCATCGGTTTACAAAGTCTCAGCAAGACGCATTGTTAGGGGCTGTAGAAAAAGGAATCATCAAATTAATTGGTGACAACGACCGAAAATCCTTCTTTTGAGGTAAACTCAGCATTGTTGTCACGTTGCCAAGTTTACACGCTAAAAGCACTGACCAAAGAGGCGTTAGCGAAAATACTGAAGCAAGCCTTTGAAGAAGACGTGGAGTTGAAGAAATTATCTTTTGATTTACAAAGCACCGATGCGTTATTTCAATTGGCTGATGGTGATGGACGTAAATTATTAAATTTGATTGAACTACTTGTTGACTCCTCTCCAAGCGAGCAAATCATTATATCTAATAAAAGCATAAAACACGTTGCCAAAGAGCGTTTTGTAAATTATGACAAAGGTGGTGATATGCATTATGACATTATCTCGGCTTATATCAAATCGATACGTGGTAGTGACCCCAATGGAGCGGTGTATTGGTTAGCGAGAATGTTGGCAGGTGGTGAAGATATTAAATTTATCGCACGACGTTTGATTGTTTCGGCATCCGAAGATATTGGACTAGCAAACCCTACGGCAATGGTTATCGCTAACAATTGTTTTCAGGCTATTAACGTGGTAGGAATGCCTGAAGCACGAATTATTCTTTCACAGGCTACGATATATTTGGCTACTTCACCAAAAAGCAATACAGCTTATAACGCCATCAATTACGCCATGCAATTAGTAGAAAAAACAGGAAATACGTTTGTCCCGTTACATCTCCGAGGAGCATACACAAAATTAAATAAGGAAATGGGTTACGGTGTGAATTACCATTACCCGCACGAGTTTGAAAACAACTTTGTCACGCAAGAGTATTTACCTGATGAGTTACGTGGTCTTTCTATTTATGAATCAGGAGTTAATGCACGAGAAAATGAAATAAAAAAGCGTATGGACTTCTTTTGGAAAGGTAAATATAAATAGTCTATTTATCGATTTCTTTTAGTTATTCGTCTTGTTTTATTAAGTTTCATTATTTTTTGATAGCTAATATCGTTTAAACAAATGAGTGCCTTTTGTCACCTTAGTAACATTGGGTTTTGTTAGATTTAAACAATAGAAATTATGAGAACGGTAATTAAAAATTCGAATATCGCATTTATGTATGCGTTCTTCACAACAGTAGCCTTGGTTGTTTATTTTTTATTGATGCGTGTATTGGGTCTTGCGGAACACACCACCTTGAGGTTATTTAATTTTGTAATCTTATTTATTGGGGTTTACAAAAGCATCTCCACTTTCAAAGATTTAACGACTACTGATTTCACCTATTTTAGAGGTTTATTATTCGGTATGAAAACGGTACTTTTTACGGCATTTTTATTTGTAGGTGCTATTTTCCTTTATTATGCTTTTGACCCAAGTTTTGTAGATGAACTATTGATAAAAGGGCGTATTTCAGGTAGCGCTTCTATATTTGGGTTGGTAGGTGTGATTTTGATAGAGGCCATCGGCTCTGGTTTTATGAGTGTTTTTATGTGTATGCAATACTTGAAAAACCCACAACATGTAGTACCTCATCACGCAGAGGAGCATGAGGGCTAATAAAACAAAAAAGAGCTTTAATCAGATTGATTAAAGCTCTTTTTATTGGTTAAGCATAGCTATTATTCGATAACTACCTTTGTTGTATAAAACCCACCAAGGTAAGTAATTCTTAAAATATACACGTCTGATTTCAATGCTGAAACATCTAATTGAAGTTGTTTTGTTGACACTTCTACTGGCACATCAAACATATACCCTACTACATTGGTTAAATTTAACTCTAGCCCTTCCATTTCATGCATATCAACAAAAACAATATGTTTTGCTGGGTTTGGATAAACTACAAAATCAACTTTATCATTGTTTTTAACCACCTCTATCGTCGAATAAGTAAGTTCATCATTAAAATCTACTTGTTTTATTCTGTAATAAGACACGCCTTCATAAGGTTCTTCGTCTCTCATTTCGTAGGCTATAACCGCTGTACTTGTTCCTGCACCTGCTACTTTAGCTACCCTTACAAAGTTTTTTAAGTCTGTACTTTTTTCAATAACAAAGTAATCATTATCTCGTTCCGTTGCTGTTTGCCAACCTAACTGAACAACTCCGTCTTGGTAAACCGCTTTAAAAGAAAGAAACTCTACCGGCAAAGGGTTTGTCCCTACATCAATAGTAAGCGAACCAAAAGTGAAAGGACTAAAGTCATTTACTCCATTTACAGTAAGCGAACCTACCGCCCCTCCTACTCCACTACCTCCTAGACTTTCCCATTTACCATCTCCTGAAGCTCGGTTATGAGCCATCACTAAATCGGCATTATTATTAATTTCAGACCTCGTCGCATTTTTCCAATGCAACGTTACATCTGCTGTACGTGTACCTGCTCTATCTAAATCCCAATACTCAATTGCACTAACATACTTCAAAACTAACGAGGCATCTACGTTCATTTTGGTACCGTGGTCCACAAAATTGTATTGGGCTGTAAAATCATCTGTTCCTGACAAATTTGCAATTTCTATTGGTGCCCATATCCCTTGGTCTCCAACAGGAAACTCAAAAGCATCACTTCCTTTTTTCATCATTGGGCCATCAACAAACGAGTCGTCTGATGCTCCTGACGTTGTAGCGGTATTCATTACCGTTAATAAATTTGTAGCGGTCGTATTGATATTCCCTTGTGTCATTGTTAATGCATTCAATACATCTATAGGCATATTTAAAGTCACCTCGTCATTAGGATTATGTACAACCAATCGTTCTACATTTAACTTCACTGATGCTCCCAAGTCGTTTATACTTTGGGCTGTTGTACCGTCTAGTTCCACTGTACCACTACCTCTGGCTAAAACTATTGCACCGTTGGTGTTTACATTAATATCCCCCGCAAAGGTGTTTCCTTGATTGTAAGCAGGTTCAAACGTTCCTCCTCCTGTTCTTACAAAAGTAACATCTCCGTTGTAATCATCCCCCAAGTCATTTCCTAACCTCCATCTATTCGTTCCCGAATGAGTAAATGTTGCATTTTCCTCAAAAGTATTCCCTCCGTAGGAATTAGAATTACCAGAACCAGTTTTTGAAATGTCGGCTGTTCCAACAAACACACTCGTTCGTATTGGGGCTAACCTTGATTTAAAGGTTATATCTCCTTCCCACCTCGAATCATAGCTGTAAAGTTCAATTGCTGTTTGAGCTAATTCTAAAGTTTGAGGTGTAGCCCCTAATTGAGTGAAATTTCTAAATAACAGTCGCCCGCCAATAAAATTAGCAGAACCGCCAGGTATCGAAATTGTTTTTGTTAACGCTAAAGTTCCTGTTCCTTGGCTATTTCCAAAGAAAACACCATCACTATTTATATCTAAAGACTGTACTGTAATATTTCCGTTGTAACTGTTTGAACTAGTTGCTTTATTATTACAATAAACCCTTGATGAACCAGCACTTGAATTGTTAACAATAGATAAATCACCATTAAAGACCATATCTCCTGCATCTCCCAAATAAACTCGTGACGTAGTATTTACTCCCAAATTTGTAACTGTAGTATTTCCTCCTACGGTTACACTTGCCGTTGACTCTCTTGCTAAATAAAGGCTTCCGTTAGCTAATGTGGACACTGTAACATTCAAATCCCCATTTACATTATTTACCGTATTCATTGCGAAAAATAAGCTTGACGTACCTTTTACTACCAAAGATAAATTTGCTTCAAAAGCATCTCCTACAAGATGCCCCGTCCTTAAAAACCGACTCCCTGAGTTTGTAATAATCGTATTTCCTTTGAAAATATTCCCACCTTCAAAAACGTCAACCACCGCTCCTGTTTTTTCTAAAACAGCAGTCCCTTGGTAAGTTGTTCCTCTTGTATTTATCCTTGGTGCTTTAAAATCAACATTCCCACCCCAATTGTTATCATAGTTATAGATATAAGTTGCCGTTGATGCCAACTCTAACGTTTGTGCTGTTGCGCCCGTTTGAGTGAAATTCCTGAAATACAGTTCCCCTCCGACAAAGTTAGCTGAGCCTCCTGGTATTGAAACTGTATTGCCTGCTGTTAATAGCCCCGTCCCAGTAGAGCGTCCAAAAGAAAACCCGTCATTTGCTATATTAGTTGATTTTAATGTAATATTTCCTTCGTAAGTATTTGATGCTGTCGCACTGTAATTAAACCTTGTTTCAGAAGCATTAGACACACTACTATTCGTTACGTCAATAGTACCTTTAAAAGTTGCTGAACCCTCTCTTCCCAAATACACTTCCGAAACATCAGTTCCAGTCCCCGCATTGGTTACCGTTGTGTTTCCTTTGACTAACAAACCTCCTAACCCTCCTAAATAAGCAGACAAATCTGTAGCTGAGCCATCTTGTGTTAGTGTCAAATCACCATCAATAGTCACTGAACTACCTCCGTATCTTGCCAAAGTGACTCTTGCTGTAGCTCCCAAACCCGTATTATTTATCACCAAATCACCAGCTACGGTAACTAAACCTGACCTTCCCAAATGTAAATACCCGCTTCCTGTGTTATTAAAAAGTAAATTTCCCGAAAACACATCCGTATTTCCTGCTACGTTTTCCAGTCTCAATAGCCCTGCTCCACTATTTATTATGACACAGTTCCCTACATAAGTACTCCCTCCACTACCATGATCAGTAGTTGCTCCCGTTTTCTCGAATGAACTTGTCGCATTAAACGTACTACCATCGTTCAGGTACAAACTAGCAGACACCACATCTACAATTGCACCAAAAGTTGTTCCTTCTATTGTTGTACTTCCTGCATTATTCACCTCAAATTTACTTGTCCCTGGTGTATCATTGATTGTACCTGATTGCAAATCAACATCGCCCGTACATAAAAAAGAAAAACCTGCTAAATCTACTGTCCCTACATAACCATCAATAGAGAAACCTACGATAGAAACCGCTATATCTATAGTGCAATCCCCTAATCCGTTGCTATCAAAATAAACATCATCTGTAGCTAGAGGAACAGAAAGACCTCCTACCCCACCACTTGTTGCTGACCAATTGGCTGTATTGTTCCAATTTGCACTCGCTCCTGCTACCCAATAACGGTCAACCGCTAACAATTGCGTGGTACTAAAGAACAAAAGACTTAAAAAAACTAATCCCTTAAAATTGAATAATTTCATATTTCCATAATCAAGATGAGCAAAATTAAGACTTATTTACTCATTAAGTAATTTATTCACAAACAACTATACCTAAAAAACCAAGATACCTTATTAAACTGACAAGACTACTTTAGGGTTATGATTTCTATCGTTTAATTAGAAAAACACTTACTCAACGTTAATTATTTATACCATAAAACAAGTAATCTTTAGTTTCTCCTTTTTATTTTGAGCCTTTGTTGGTTTTCTACGTAAGAAAATCTAATCTTACAGTTAAGAAGCGACCAAACACCCTTATGAACGATTTTCAGAAGTTATTAAAAAACTACCAACGCAAACTCACGAACCTCAGTGGTTCGAACAAATCCTTGGTACAACTTCGCCTTTCTGTTTCACAAGATATTGACCTTGATGCCTTTGATTTTTTAACTGACGGTGCTTCTTTTAGTATCATTCAACAACTCATCGAAGGAAAACGTTCCATTGTTCTTTGTAAAGAACTTGACCCAAGAAATACCAAAACAAATGACGCATCTAAACGATTAAAAAAAATACTTAGAAAAGATAACTTTCTTTTTGAAGAACGTGGCGTAAAAGACCTTTATATCGGATGGCCTTATGTTCAAGGTAAATTCAGTAATGGCTCTCCTGTTCGTTGCCCCTTACTTTATTTCCCCGTAGAAATAGCTTTAACTACAGGCGAATGGCGACTTAAACTCCGAAAAGAAGTTGATATTAGTTTTAATAAAACATTTTTATTGGCGTATTCTTTATTTAATGAAGTAAAATTGAAAGAAGAGCTACTCGAATTTTCGTTTGATGACTTTGGTAAAGACATCACTTTATTCAGAAATAAACTATACGATTTATTAAAAGGCAGTCCTTTAGAAATAAATTTTAACCAAGATTTATTCGGAAACCGTTTAGAAAAATTTATTGATTACCGCAAAGATGATTTCACCAAATCGTATGAAAATGGTATCATCAAACTACAGCCTTATGCTGTATTAGGTATCGCTCCGCAATCGGGTTCTAATTTAATTCCTGATTACGAGGAACTACTCGAAAAATCTACTTATGAAAACCTTGAAGCTCTTTTTTACGATAAAACCTTCACCAAAGAAGAGGCACAAAGTAACTTTAGTTACAATTATTTAGCTAAAATAAAAGAAGAACATACCATTACGCCATTGGCTATTGATGGTTCGCAAGAAAATGCTTTAAAAGCAATAAAAGAAGGGCATTCGTTGGTGGTACAAGGCCCTCCTGGTACGGGAAAATCTCAACTCATCTGCAATATCGCTTCAGATTATATCGCCCGTGGAAAACGTGTATTGGTTGTCTGTCAAAAAAGGGTGGCTTTAGACGTAGTTTACAACCGATTAAAAGAAATTGAATTAGCTCCTTTTACTGCCTTAGTTCACGACTTCAAATCGGATAGAGCTTCATTATACAACCAAATTAACGAACAAATTGAAAGTTTGAATGATTACCAGTCTTTAAATAATGGTTTTGACGCTATACATTTAGAAAGAGAATTTTCTCAAACTTCACGACAAATCGACCAACATTTAGAACAGTTAGAAAGTTTTCGTGAGGCTTTATTTAACGATTTGGAATATGGTATTTCTATTAAAGAATTGTACTTAAATTCGGATAGAGACAATGCGAAAATAGACCTCACCCACCAATACAGAGATTTCCCTTTTGAAAAAGAACAGCTTTTCGAAAAGCTTTTGGGTAGGATAATCACTTACCAAGATAAGTTTACCCAAAGCCACCCTTGGTCTGACCGTGTTGACTTCTCCTCGTTTGATTTAACTGACCAAATCAACATTTCAAACGCTGTAAAAGAACTTCCTGAAAAAGTTACCGCTTTTGAAAACGGTTTAAAAGCACTATTCGGACACCTTTTACCCTACAAAGAAGCGTTATGGCTTTATAATAAAAAGGAAACTTTACATACACTTGTTGACTTAATGAGTCAGCCTAATATCTTCAAGAAATTTCAACTCAAACTCAAACACCGTCCTGATAAAGAATGGTTATTGATGCAAGAGCAACAAATTGATGAGTTGTACCGAGATATTGGTATCGAAACGAGTATTCCTCAAGAAGAATTGGGGAATTTTTTAGCCGTTCTTCAAGAGGGTATCGAGGCAAGGAAGTCTCCTCTCAAAAAAGCGTGGTGGACCTTATTTAATAAAAATAAATATTACATCAAGCGTGTAATGGTCGAAAACGACCTTCCGTGGGACAATAAAGGTTTTAAGCGAATTGTACAACGTGTGGATAACCGCTTAAATTTAGAACATAAACTTTCCCTTTTTAATGATATTCCGTGGCTTACAGACGTGCCTGATCACCCAAGTAAAGAAACCATTTTTCATTGGATACACGATAATTTTCAAGCCATCGAATGTGTCGAAATACTCAAAGACATCAAACAACATTGTAATCTGTTTGGTTTCAAAGAACTTCCACTCGAAAAAGTTTTATTACGTATAAAAACGTTTCAATCCACGACCGCTCAATTTGAAACCAGTTACAATAATTGGTTAAAAAAACTTACAGCTACACAAATTGACCGTTTGCTCGATGAGGAGGACTACACACAACACGCTATAACGACTATAAAAGATGAGTTTGATGATTTGTGTCGTTTTGACCAATTAAAAGCAACTCTCTCTGCACCTCAAAAAGACGTTATTCTAAAACTAAATGAGCTGAAAGAAGTTTCTTCTCTTCAAAAGACGAAGGTCTTCAAGGATAGTAATCGCCTGGTATGGATTAATCATTTAGAGAAAAAATACCCTGTGCTAAAAATAGTAAGCACGGAAGAAATTCATCATATCGAAGAGGATTTGGAATTTCTCATCAAGAAGAAAAGCACGATTAGTAAAGACATATTACTACTGAAAGCACGAGAACAAACTTATCAAAACCTTGAATTTAACCGTCTAAAAAACCGTATTACCTACAGAGAACTCCAACATCAAGTAACAAAAAAACGTCGTATTTGGGCTTTAAGAAAACTATTATCTGAGTTTTACGACGACGTTTTTAACCTCATTCCCTGTTGGTTAGCTTCTCCTGAAGCTGTTTCTTCTATCTTTCCTTTAGAAAAAATGTTTGATTTGGTTATTTTCGATGAAGCTTCGCAATGTTTTTCTGAAAAAAGCCTTCCTGCTTTAGAACGTGGGCGACAAATTGTTATTTCGGGAGATGCACAACAGCTATCCCCCAACGATTTGTACCAAGTCCGCTGGGATGAGGATGAAAACGAATTAATCGAATTTGAAAAGGATTCGTTACTTGATTTAGCTTCTCAATACTTGCCTCAAGTAATGCTACAAGGGCATTACAGAAGTCAATATTTAGAATTAATAGATTTCTCTAACCGCCATTTTTACAAAAACAAACTGCAAATGCTCCCGTACGCAACGGACGTTGACTCTCACGTTCCTCCTATAAACTACGTCTATTTAGCCGATGGACTTTGGGAGAATAGTTGCAATTTAATCGAAGCAAGAAAAGTTATTCAAACCGTACAAAAGCTCATTGAGGAGGGGCAAAAAAGCATTGGTATCGTAACTTTTAACTACAAACAACAAAATCTAATTGAGGATTTGTTAGATGAGTTCGCACAAGATTACCAAGTAGCCTTACCTATTGATTTATTTGTCAAGAACATTGAAAACGTACAAGGAGACGAACGAGAACATATTATTTTCTCTATCGGTTACGCTAAAAATACGAAAGGCAGATTGGTAATGAATTTTGGTACGCTCAATCAAGAGAACGGAGAAAAACGTTTGAATGTAGCCATTACAAGAGCAAAAAAATCAATCACAATTATCGCCAGTATTTTGCCTAACGAGCTCAACGTCGATGAATCGAAACACCTAGGGCCTCGTTTATTTAAAGAGTACTTAGCGTATGGTTTAGACGTTTCAAATGGTAAATTTTCTTTTGAAGAAAAAACAATAGTACAAGAAAATGAGCAATTACTAAAAACGATTATTCAAACCAATCTAAAAGAAGAACTAACCGTTACTCAAACACAATTTGCCGATATACGTATCGATAACAAACTCTTCTTAACTGACGATGACAATTACTTTAACGCCATTAGCTGTAAAGAAGCACACATCACTAAACCTTTATTACTAGAAGATAGAGGATGGAAAGCTAGACGGATTTACAGTCGTAACTTTTGGCTCAACCAAGCAAAGTTTTACGTTACCTTAAAAAGGTAATCAACACAAGTTCATTGAAAACAGAAATAGCACCATTGTCTCCAAAGGTGCTATTTCTGTTTTAATCTAATCCTATTTTGAATAAACTACTATTTCTAACTTCCACAAGCCAAACAATCATCTGGATTATCTATAGAACAGGCCATTGCTGCTTGCTCCTCTTCAATAGATTTTGCTGTTATTGCATCTTGCGAACGATCAATCGTAAATTTAATAGCATCTGTTGCTGCTTTAGTTCTCAAGTAATACATTCCTGTTTTCAAACCTTTTTTCCAAGAGTGGAAGTGCATAGACGTCAATTTTCCGAAATTAGGATCTTGAATGTGCACATTAAAACTTTGACTTTGGTCAATATAAGCACCTCTATCCGCTGCCATATCAATCAATTTCTTTTGCTTGATTTCCCAAACAGTTTTATACAGTTCTTTGATATCGTCTGGTATATCTGAAATTGCTTGAATAGAACCGTTGGCGGCTATCAATCGTTGTTTCATATCTTCATCCCAAAGACCTAATTCAATTAAATCTTTCAATAAGTGTTTGTTGATGATAATGAACTCACCTGACAATACACGTCTTGTATAGATATTTGAAGTATAAGGTTCAAAACATTCGTTATTCCCAAGTATTTGAGAAGTAGAAGCTGTAGGCATTGGCGCTACTAACAATGAATTCCTTACTCCATTTTCTTTTACTTGTGCTTTCAAAGCATCCCAATCCCATCTTCCTGAGTCTGGAGTCACTCCCCACATATCAAACTGGAAAATCCCTTCTGACATTGGTGAACCTTCGTAAGTCGAATAAGCCCCTTCTACTTTAGCTATCTCCATTGAAGTAGTAACTGCCGCAAAATAAATTGTTTCGAAAATATCTTTATTCAACTGCGTAGCCTCTTCTGAATCAAATGGTAATCTCAATAAACTAAACGCATCAGCCAAACCTTGTACACCCAAACCTACTGGTCTGTGTCGCATATTTGAATTCTTAGCCTCTATTACAGGGTAATAATTCACGTCAATTACCTTGTTCAAGTTACGTGTTGCTACTTGTGTAATCTCAAATAGTTTTTGGTGATCAAACTTCCCATCAATGACAAATTTAGAAAGAGCCAACGATGCCAAGTTACAAACAGCTACTTCATCAGGAGATGTGTACTCCATGATTTCCGTACAAAGGTTACTTGATTTAATAACCCCTAAATTCTTTTGATTCGATTTCTTATTTGCCGCATCTTTATACAACATGTAAGGCGTTCCTGTTTCTGTTTGAGACTCAAGAACTGCAAACCACAAATCTTGTGCTTTTATCGTTTTTCTTGCTTTACCTTCTCTTTCGTATTTCGTGTAAAGCTTTTCAAAATCATCACCATAACAATCAGCCAAACCTGGTGCTTCATGAGGACAAAACAATGACCATTCACCATTCTCTTCGACACGTTGCATAAATAAATCTGGCGTCCAAAGAGCGTAAAACAAATCTCTTGCTCTCAATTCTTCCTTTCCATGATTTTTCTTTAAATCCAAGAAATCAAAAATATCAGCATGCCAAGGCTCTAAATAGATAGCAAAACTACCTTTTCTTTTTCCTCCTCCTTGATCAACGTAACGAGCCGTCATATCAAAGTTTCTCAACATAGGCACAATACCGTTAGAATATCCGTTTGTACCTTTAATATAAGAACCTGTAGCTCTGATATTATGAATACTCAAACCAATACCACCAGCAGATTGTGAAATTTTAGCTGTTTGTTTCAATGTGTCATAAATACCATCAATACTATCATCTTTCATTGTTAATAAAAAACAAGATGACAACTGAGGTTTTGGTGTACCTGCATTAAACAACGTCGGTGTTGCGTGCGTAAACCATTTCTCAGACATTAAATGGTATGTTTCAATTGCTTTTTCTATATCCTCTCCATGAATACCAATAGATACACGCATCAACATGTGTTGAGGACGTTCTACTATTTTATCATTACATTTCAATAAATAAGCACGTTCTAATGTTTTAAATCCGAAATAATCGTAGTTAAAATCACGGTCATATATAATTACAGAATCTAAAAGTGCTGCATTATTCTTGATAACACCATATATCTCCGTAGATAACATAGCCGCATTTTCACCTGTAATAGGGTCATCATACGTGTAAAGTCTTTTCATTGTATTTGAAAAAGACTTACTTGTTTCTTTATGTAAATTTGAGATTGCAATACGAGCCGCCAACGTAGCATAATCTGGATGTCTCGTTGTCATTGCAGCAGCCGTTTCAGCAGCTAACCTATCCAACTCAACAGTAGTTACACCATCAAAAAGCCCATCAATCACCTTTTTAGATACCTCTATTGGGTCTACATAGTTAGCATCTAACCCATAACAAAGACGCTCAATACGTGCTGTTATTTTGTCGAACTTAACTGTTTCTCTTCTTCCGTCTCTTTTTAAAACTAACATGTTGGTTGGTTTATAATATTATTATCGTTGGACTAAAAATCTTCATCTAATGAAAAAGAATTTCCTGCTCCTTCATTTTTAACGCCTGATTTCTGGTATTCTGCCACTCTTTTTTCAAAGAAGTTTGTTTTCCCTTGCAATGAAATCATCTCCATAAAATCAAATGGGTTTTTCACATTGTAATATTTATCAACTCCTAAAGCTACCAACAAACCGTCAGCAACAAACTCAATATATTGAGCCATTAATTTAGCATTCATACCTATTAGTGCAACAGGTAAAGCGTCCATAACAAACTCTTGCTCAATAGCCACTGCATCTACAATTATTTCAGTTACTCGTTTAGGATCTAATTTATTAATGATATGCTTATTGTACAACAAACAAGCAAAATCAGTATGCAAACCTTCATCACGAGAAATAAGTTCATTTGAGAATGTTAACCCTGGAAGAAGACCTCTTTTCTTCATCCAGAATATAGAACAGAAACTTCCACTAAAGAAGATACCTTCCACGGCAGCAAACGCAATTAAACGCTCCACGAAACTATCACTCTCTATCCATTTCAATGCCCAAGCACCTTTTTTCTGCACACAATCAATTGTATCTAAGGCGGTAAAAAGACGATTCTTTTCTTTAGTATCTTTTATATAAGTATCAATCAATAACGAATACGTTTCTGAATGAATATTTTCTATCATTGCTTGGAAAGCATAAAAGAATTTTGCCTCAGCATATTGCACCTCTGACAAGAAGTTAACAGCCAAGTTTTCATTCACAATACCATCACTGGCAGCAAAAAACGCCAATACATGCGACAAGAAGTGACGCTCCCCTTCATTTAAATTCTCCCAATCTTTCAAATCTTGACTTAAGTCGATCTCTTCCGCAGTCCATATACTTGCTTCTGCATTTTTATAAAACTCCCAGATATCATCATGCTTAATAGGGAAAATCACAAAACGGTCGTTATTTTCGGTCAAAAGAGGTTCTTGTATAGTACTCATAATAGTCAAGAGATAAATTAATCAATTATTTCATACAGCTTGACAATATTATTGTTAAGCCGTTCTACAAATATGGGGAAATCAAAGAAAAATCACAACTCTAACTTATCCACAAACAGGCTATTAAGTCTATTTTACACAACTTTAAAACTATTAGTTATCAACAACTTACAGTTATCAACAGCCTTACGCACTCATTTAGCGTAGGACACTTTTTTAGCACATATTAATAGCCAAAAAAAATAACAACTCTTTTTAAAAATGAAAGTGGAAATGTTTTGGTATTACTGAAAATTGTTTTACTTTTGCAGACCGTTAATGAAAAAATAAAGAAGCTATGTACGCTGTATTAGAAATCGCAGGAAAGCAATACAAAGTTGAAAGTGATAAATTCCTTTATGTTGATAAACTAGAAGGAAAAGAAGGAGATAAAGTTAATTTTGACAGAGTTTTGTTATTGGATAACAAAGGAGACGTTAAAGTTGGAGCACCTACTGTTGCAGGAGCTAAAGTATCTGCTAAGATCTTAGACCAAGTTAAAGCTGACAAAGTAATCGTTTTCAAGAAGAAAAGAAGAAAAGGATACAAAAAAAGAAATGGTCATAGACAACAAATGACTAAAATTTTAATCGAAAGCATCTCTGCTTAATCGCATTTTTGCATAAAATTATAACAAGATGGCACATAAGAAAGGAGCTGGTAGTTCTAGAAACGGAAGAGAGTCCGAAAGTAAACGTTTAGGTGTAAAAATCTTTGGTGGTCAAGCTATCATTGCTGGAAACATTATCGTTAGACAACGTGGAACTCAACACCACCCAAGCACAAATGTAGGTATCGGAAAAGATCATACATTATTTGCTCTTACTGATGGTAAAGTTGTATTCAAAAAAGGTAGAGGCGGAAAATCGTTTGTATCTGTTGATACAGCAGAAGCTTAATTCAGTTTTTGAAAAATCATAAAAAAAGGTAACATTTAATTATGTTACCTTTTTTGGGTTAAACTAATTTATATAATGAAATTACTTCTCATTCCTATTATTGGACTGTCTTTATTTGCCTGTAATCAACAAGCTAAAGAAACCAAGTCATGCTGTCACCACAAAGCTGAAACCACAATTTCATGTAAGTCCACTTACATTGATTCGTTAAAAACAGAAATCATGGCTATTCATGATGAGGTGATGCCACAAACCAGTCATTTAATGAAATTGCGTTCTTCTTTAAAAAACGAAATCACAAAGAACTCAGAGAAAACAAGTTCTTTTCAACCTACAGTTGATTCATTAAAATTGGCTCACGACAAAATGATGAGCTGGATGAAAGGGTACAGCCCTTCTCACGACAAAACAGATACGACTTATTTCCTTAAACAAAAAGAAGCCGTTATTATCGTCAATCAGCTTTACACAAAAACGATTCTCGCTGCTGAACAAAAATTAAAATAATGAAAAACTTCTTTTATCTACTTATCCTTGGTTTATTTTCTTGTAGTGATGGAAATTTACCTTTTTATGAACCTTCAAATAACGATAAAGCGTTAAAAAATGTTGAACTCCCGTTTTTGGGGAGAGAAACCATCGAAGGAAAATACAAAGTACCTGATTTCAATGGCATTACTCATCTAAACGATTCTTTAACGCAAGTAGACTTAAAAGGAAAACCGTATGTTGCCGAATTTTTTTACGTTTCTTGCCCTAGTATTTGCCCTTTAGTCAAAAGTCAATTGATTAAAATATACAAAGACGAAGCCTTTTCTAAGTTGAGGTTCGTTTCATTCACCCTAGCTCCTGAGCAAGACACACCAAAAGTTTTAAAACAATACGCTACGGATTTAGAAATTCTGTCTGACCGATGGACTTTTGTAAATGTTGATTTTGAAGAAATTTATAAATTAGCTAACGGATATTTAATTGCCGCAGTACCCGAAAGAACGGACGATGGAGAAATACCTCACGACGGACGGATTGTTTTAGTTGATGAAAATGGTCATTTACGTGCGACTTGCCAAGCTACAGACAGAGAAGCTGTCAAAAAATTTAAAGTACAAGTAAAAAACTACTTGAATAAATAACAATGAAGTTTTTTTTAGCGCTTCCCTTTCTTCTTCTATTCATTTCTTGTGATAGTTTCCAAGGAAAAAAAGGAACAGTCGCTCCCACTAGGGATTTACTAAAAGGAAAAAAACTTTACCTTAACCATTGTGCTGGTTGTCATCAAATAGAAGGCGAAGGCTTAGGGAAAATATACCCTCCGCTTGCAAACTCAGATTACCTCAACGAACACTTCAAAGAGCTACCTTGTATTATTCGAAAAGGAATGCACAAAGACATTACCGTAAACGGTAAACCATACAATTACGAAATGTATCCAGTAAAAGGTCTGAATGATTACGATATAGCTGCTGTTTGTAATTACATTTCTTTTACTTGGCAAATCCCTCACTCCGAAATATTAACCAAAGAAAAAGTAACTGCTAAGGTTAACAAATGTAAGTAGATTACGGCTTAACCACACTCCACTTCTTCACCCTTTTTCGACCATTCCAGACAGCCCACTTAACACCAACCATTAAATTCCATTGCCAAATTTTTTCAGATATATTCCAATTCAAATTTTTCGCTGTGCTATATTTTACTGAAAAAGAAAAATTTCTCTTCCATTGGTATTCCATTTCAACAAGACTGCCTAAAATATAATCTCTTTCTTTAATTGCTTTTTTATCGGTTTCTATCACGTTTTTCTTGATACGTCCGTCAGCATAAATCACTTCTACCTCTGTCTTTTGTTTTTTATTTACTCTATTAACTAGTCCGATATCTACACCTGAATAGACCATTAATTTAGGCAACACAGGAACGCCTAATTTCAATTCCAAAGCCAACCGCTTACCTAGTGCCTTACTTTCACTTTTGCGTATCCTTTTGATCGCACCCAAATAATCTACCGAACTGTAAGATGCTTTGCTACCTATTCGATAGAAAGATAACCCATATTGAAAATCCACGAATTTAACGATACGCCTTGTTCTATAAAAACCTAAACCATAAGAAAATATAGGTCTTTCTTTTTTGACCGAACTAATTCTCAACCCTGTCACTCCTAAAGGAGACAAATAGACTTCCATCCTTTTTTTTGATTCGTAAGCAGAGGGTAAATCATTTAATTTTAAAGGTGTCGGCTCTAAATCCATTCGCCAAACGCCACCCAATACTCCTACTGATCCTTTTTGATTTCCTTCACTCTTGGTAGTATATAAATTCGTCACCGTATCTACAATTTGTAGGATATCATTACGACCAACTACTAAATAAAACGTGTCTTTTAGAGGTAAAGAGAGTGACACTTGAGCCTTTGCCCCTTTCACTCTTCGATTAATACCAATCAACAAATAGCCCTTCTTTTTGATTTTATGACTATTTGTGTGTTTATTTTGAACCTCCCATTTTTTGAAATTATTTTTATCATCAGTAAAATATAAACTTACAGCCACCTCTTTACCGTCATTATACAATTCAACCCAACTTACATCGCCTTTTTTCCCCGTATAATCCTGCTTTTTTTGAATGGCTATTTCATTAATTGTGATTTGAGCACACACTGTACCTAAAGTAAAAAAGAAACTAATACTTAATATAAAAAACCTCATCACCTTACTATTAAAATATACCCTTTAAAATACCTATCCCCATTCACGTTTTGAAGTGCGTAATAATACAGCCCATCAGTAACATCAGGAGCAATCCAATCATTTGTATAGTTCTCTTTATGCAATATCATTTGACCATAACGGTTATAAATCGTCAACTCCCAGCACTCCCCAATAACTCCTTTGATTTGTAAGCTTTCATTTTTATCATCTCCATTCGGCGTCATTACATTAGGAATCAATAAAACTTCGTCAATAGCTATTACTTTCGTTATTGATTTCTCACAATGCAACGCTGTATTTTTAGCTAATAAAGTCACATTATACTCTCCTTTACTGTTACTATCCATCCAATTACCATAAGTATGTATTGGGTTTTCTTCGGTTACCGTTTCTCCATCACCAAATTGCCATAGGTAGGTGCCTGCATAAAGTGATTTATTAATGAAACGAACATCTTGAACAGTATAACAATCTTGCTCATGAAAATCAAAATCGGCTAATAACTCTACTGCCTCAACAAACACTGAATCCCTCGTTTCACACCCTGAAACAATATCTTTTGCAGTATAATAAAACCACGTTGATTTTTCATTTGAAGCGAATGGAGATACACAGTTTTCACAACTCAAACTGGGTGACACCTGCCACAAAAGTTCATCTGTATTTTGAGGGAGTTCATTAAGAACTAACTCATTCCCTACACACAAAATTGTATCGGCTATTTTATATTCATATTGTTCTTTGATAGGCACATCCAACAATACCTGCTCAGGTAAAAAAGAACAACCTGTTATTATTTCAAACTGTACATTTTCTTCCCCTTCTGTTTGCCCATCAGCCGTTGTAGTAAATTGGTATTTTACAAATTTTTCACCTATCGGTATTTTTATTTCTACAGGTTCGTTTACCATTACATAATCATCCCCTTTTGTTGCCGTGCCAGCCAATTGGTAAGTGTATGTTATTTCTTTATCTAAACGAGTCAAATCATACGCCCCACGACTTACTTTAATTTCAAAATCATTACATCCCTCCAATGCAAAAGGAAACCGTTTGTGCTCATAAATAACTTCTACAACTGGTTTATTTTGAGCGGAGAAGCTATTATTTTGAAGAAATACACCACTATCACACGTTTGATCATTGACATCGGCAATAGCTAGTTTGATATGGTAAACTTGACAAGGCTCTACACGAGCTCTTACTGTTAATGGTTTCGTAAAACCATCATACTGCACATCAATCTCCACAACTGGTGTAAGCCCTGATCCGTTAGCTACATAATAATTAGTATATGAAGTATGGTTAATTGTCCCTACCGAAACAGGTGTATCTGTACCTGGTATAACCGCTAAATTTTGAGTACCAACAATACCTGGTCCTGAGATGAAAAACCCAAAAACATCATGGAAGCCGTCAATAAACTCAGGATATTCATCAGAACCAAAAACATACGAGAACTCTAGTAAATCAGTTGCCACCTGTATATCAAATTCAATGACAACCAAATCATAAATAGGGTCTTCCACCAAATCTGTCAGTTCCTTAAAACCTAAGCTATCGAAATCATGAGCTGTTGTTGTACACGATTCATCATTTGGCCCACTTGCGTCCTTTGCGTTACCTGTCGTCATCATCAAACCTTCGGTTACCCCTAATATCCCAAAATCATCTTTAAACACACCTATCGGACTACCTCCTGTTATGGAATAAGTTACATTCGAAATCAAGACTCCTTCTCCAGCTAATTTTTGAACGGCAGACGCTACAGAACCTACATCTGAAACTTGTATTTGTCCCACACCAATTATTGAAACAAAGACTAAAAACGCAAATAAACCAATATTTTTCATCAACTAACTATTATCTAAAATAATGACATTTAAAAATACGCTATCCCTTACTTGGGCTACAAAAAAAGCCTATTCTTTTATAAAAAATAGGCTTTTTAACTCATAATGTAATTTCACACTAATACAACTCTGGGAATTTTTTAGCATCAGATTCTCTCATCATTCCGTAAACATAATCAAAAACATCGTCTTCGTTTGGTTTTGAGAAATAATCACCATCTACTGCGTAGGCTGGTCGGTGCGACCACGAACTGATAGATTTTGGCTTTGAATCTAAGTAATAATAAGCCTCTTGTTTTTCGACAACCTGTTGCATCATATAAGCTGTTGCTCCTCCAGGTACGTCTTCATCAGCAAACAATACTCTGTTTGTCTTTTTTATTGACTCCAAGCATTGTTGGTCTCTATCAAAAGGAAGTAAAGTTTGCACGTCAATGACTTCACATGAAATACCGTGTTTTGCTAACTCTTCGGCTGCTGTCATTACCACACGACACATCGCTCCGTAAGTAATAATAGTTATATCTGTTCCTTCTTGTAAAACTTCTATTTCTCCTAAATTGACCGTATGCTCGTTTAAGTTATCTGGAACAGTTTCTTTTAATCGGTAACCGTTCAAACATTCAATAACCAATCCTGGGTCACCTGATTTCAATAAGGTATTGTACATACCACAGGCTTGTACCATACTTCTTGGTGCACAAATATGTATTCCCCTCAACCCATTTATCAATAACCCGATAGGTGAACCTGAATGCCAAACCCCTTGTAGGCGATGTCCTCTTGTTCGGATAATCAAAGGCGCTTTTTGCTGACTAAATGTTCGGTATTGTAACGTTGCCAAATCATCAGACATCGTTTGTAGTGCATACAATACATAATCCAAATATTGTATTTCAGCGATAGGCTTTAACCCTCTTAACGCTGCCCCAATCCCTTGCCCAATAATTGTGGTTTCACGAATTCCCGTATCTGTCACTCGTAATTTCCCGTATTTATCTTGCAACCCTGCAAACCCTTGATTCACGTCTCCAATAAGACCAACATCCTCTCCAAAAGCAAAGACCCTATCGTCTTCTGCTAATTTCAAGTCAAAAAATTTATTGATTACCTTGTACCCATCAACTACTTCACTCCTATCAGAGTATTCAGGACGCACAGTTTTCACATTCATCGCACTGTCTTTCGCTGTATTGTTGAGCGAACCACTAAAATGCTCATGAGCCATTAGTTTTAGTTTGTTATTCCAACCCATCAACTCTCTACGGGCCTCAGTCATTTCTTCATAAAGCGTTATACGCAAAGACTGTTTGATTGCTTGAGAAATATGCTTTTTAAGCAAATACATCTCATTCCCTAAACCATCTCGTAATTGTTGTAATTTCGCTTTATACTGACTTACCGCAATCAAATTATCTAATAAAGAAATCGTCTTTGCCTTATCATCTTTCAATTCACTTTGAAAAGATTTCCACGCTTTATCTTTTCCTTTTTTGGCAGTCGCTTTACCATTAGCTATTGCTTGGTCAATTTCTTCTTGTGTAGCTATATTTTCAGAAAGTAACCACGCTTCATATCGTTCGTTACAATCGTGTTGTTTTTCCCACTCCAAACGCTCAGCACCTTTATATCTTTCGTGCGACCCTGATGAGGAATGACCAAATGGCTGTGTCATTTCGGTTACATGTACAATTACAGGTACATGTTGTTCACGACAAACTTTAGTTGCTTGTGCGTATGTTTTAATCAAATTGGGGTAATCCCACCCTCTGACGCGAAAAATCTCATATCCTTCTTTTTCTTCTGTTCGTTGAAAGCCCGACAAAGCTTCCGAAACATCCGCCTTGGTCATTTGCAATTCGTTTGGAACAGAAATACCATAACCATCATCCCAAATAGAAACCAACATAGGCACTTGTAAAACACCTCCTGCATTAATTGTCTCAAAGAATATCCCTTCTGCACACGAAGCGTTCCCTATCGTTCCAAAAGCAATTTCATTTCCACTTCTTGAAAAATTATTATCTCCTTGCAAGTCAGGATTTTCTCTGTACAATTTCGACGCATAAGCCAATCCCAATAAACGAGGCATCTGCCCTGCTGTTGGTGAAATATCCGTTGTCGAATTTTTCAAATCGACCAATGGCAACCAATCTCCTTCTTTATCTAAAAATGGAGTACCAAAATGTCCACTCATCAAACGACCTGCACTTACAGGCTCATGTTTTAGATTAGAGTGTGCATAAACTTGGGCAAAAAACTGTTGTGAGGTCAAGGTTTTATTCGCCAACAATAAGGTTTGGTCACGGTAATATCCCGAGCGAATATCTCCTTTCTCGAAATAACGAGCCAAAACAGCTTGTGCCAATTCTTTCCCATCACCAGAAACGGCAAAACTTGCCTTTCCTAAAAAGACCTCTTTTCTAGATAAGTTAGCGATTTCTCTACTTTGACTAATCAATTCTAAGTCAAGTAGTAAATCTTCCTTTGTAAGTCCGTATTTTTGTAGAAATTTGTCGATAACCAAAACGTATATAATTTGTCGTATAACAAAAATAATTATTTTAGACTTATTGTAGCCTTAAAGACAAAGTTTTAAATTACATTTAAAATAAATATTATGAAGAACTTACTAATAACAAGCTTATTTTTCGCTTTATCGAGTAGCTTATTTGCTCAAGCAAAAATAGAATTTAAAAAAACCACACATGATTTTGGTGCAATCGAAGAAGGCCAAAAAGCTACCTATGTCTTTCATTTTAAAAACATTGGAGACGATACATTACAATTAAAATCAGTAAAACCATCATGTGGTTGCACCTCTCCTTATTGGGTTAAAGCACCTGTTTTACCTGGAGAAACTGGTGAAATAAAAGTTCTCTACAATTCAAAGAATCGACCAGGACAATTCATCAAAACCATCAATATTGTTTCAAATGCATCCACAACAACTATGCGCCTAAAAATAAAAGGCGTTGTGTTAGATGCGAAAAGTACCACTATTTCAAAAGACAGTATTGCCAAATCAGCACAGATTTACATCAAAAAAACAACATTTGTTTTAGGTGAAATAGAGAAACGTAAAACAGAAACTCTTACTATTCTGATTGAAAACAAAGGTAGTGTTCCTTTGAAAATCAAACGAACACGTGCAGGTTGTGGTTGTGTTCACCCTTCAACTACCAATTTCGTGGTTGAGGCAGGACAATCAAAACCTTACACTTTAAATTTCACACCCAACGCATTAGGCGATTTCTCCGCAACAACAATCATTGAAAGTAACGACCCTACGAATCCTTACTTCACGATAAATATAAAAGCGACGGTTAAAACTACACTAAAACAAGAAAACTTGTTACAAACAAACAGTGGTAGTGGTTTTTAAATCCTCTTTTTCAGAAGTATAACAGAATACAGAATTATGAATATTGGCGACAAAGTAAGAGCATTACACGAAGATATCGAAGGGTACATTACCAAGTTTTTACCCGATGGAATTATTGAAGTTGAAATAGAAGACGGCTTTGAAATCCCTGTCCACAAAAACGAATTAGTTCTCGTTTCTTCTCAAGAAAACACTTACTTCGGTGATGGTGAGGCTGAAAAAGTTGAAATTAAAAAGGTACACAAAGTCATTAGTGAAAAAGGACTTTATTTGATTTTCGAACCTTTACAAGGTGATAAATTGGTAAAACTACGTGTTTACAACAACACAAGTCACGGCATTTTATTCGCTCTTTTCGAAAAAACATACGAGACCTACAAAAAATCTACCGCAGGTGTTATTGGTTCAAAAAGCACTGCTGAAGGAAGCGTGTTTTTATTAGAAGATTTTGATAATTGGCCAACATTTGTCTTTCAGTTTAATTCGTTACCTGACAAATCAAACACCTTACCTCGTGTCAAACAGAAAGAGGTTAAAATGAAAGCATCTGTATTTTTTAAATCAAAAACAGACGAAACACCACTAGGAAACCCAGGTTGGGCATTCCAAATAGACCAGTCTGAGGTGAAAATTGACATCGATAAATTACAAGATAGTTTGGTTAATACTTCAACTCCAACAAAAGAAGCGGTCAAAGCCGTTACAGAAATTGATTTACACACGGAAGCGTTAGAGTTAGACGAAAACCTGAATAAAAATGATTATTTACCACTACAATTAGAGGCTTACGAAGATGCCTTGGATAATGCTATTCGAGCAAACCTCAACCACATTACCTTCATTCATGGTGTTGGTAACGGTAAACTGCAATTTGAAATACAAAAAAGATTAAGTCAGCACCCTAATGTAGCTACTTTTTCAGATGCTCAAAAAGAAAAATTTGGTTACGGTGCAACCAAAGCTATCTTGAAATAACTAGATAAATTAAAAAGAACAAAGAGCATTAAACAAAAAAAGCCTGTCTTTGAAACAATCAAAAACAGGCTTTTTTTTATTCCTAGTAAACTACTTCACTTCAAAAGTAGTCGTTCCAATTTTTTTCTTGTCAGTATAAACATCCACCGTGTGTGTTCCTGATTTGTACGATTGAATAGCATCCAATGAAAAAACAACATGTTTCCCTGCACGCTCATACAATGACTCAACCTTTTTTGTGTAAAAAGAATTAGAGTCTTCTGTCTCAAAATCCCCTCCTCCAGTTGATAAATCGTAGATAGCACTTCCCGAAGGCTCTCTTAACAAAACATAAAGCTCTTTAGTTTCTACATCAGCCACTTCATTAGGCATCAAGTCAAAACTAATTTGTATAGTTGCCAAATCTTTCGACTTATAAACGTCTTTCACTTTTATTTTTCCGTTTTTAACTGCTACAACTTTAAATTTATCAGCTTTTAACACTTTAGCAATCGCTATAATAGCATCTTGCTCTGAAGACGTTTTTTCTAATTCCTCAAAATCTAACTCTTTACGAATAATCACTTGGTTTTTTTCTTGAATCAAATCACCCTGCGCTGTAACTGTCAAAGACAACGTTTCAATTTTCTGATCTTTTTGCGCTAATAATGCTTCAAAGCCTTTCAACCGTTGTGTTAATTTCCTTCTTGCATAAACCAAACTAACATTCTTTCTCTTTAAACTTTTCGCTAAATCTTTTAATTCCACTTGCATAGCCTCTAACTCAGCAACATCTTCTCCCATCGCTGAGAGCGAGTCGATTTTCTGTTGTACATCGTTATTCAATTTAGTAATAGAAGCTACATGCTCGGTAATTTCACCTTCTTGCTTACCAATTTTTGTTTCATGGACAGCTATTTTTTCATCACTTTTATGTTTCATGTAATATTGATAAATATTACCTCCCAAAAACAAAGCTGCAAGTATCGACAGCGTAATGATAAGTCCTTTTTTAGATTTCTTAGGTGTCTGTGTAGTTGTATTCATAGCGTTAGTCTTAACTAAAAATTAATTATTCTTAAAAATACATCATTTTAATTCAATTACGCAACAATACATCTATATAAGAAGTCTTATTTTTCAAAATTCACTTAATCAAACCAATATTCTCATACTAAATTGGTATTTTTGATAAAATATTTATTTAGCTATGTTTGATATACCAAAATTAAAACACACCGATAGTGGTAATTTCTTTTTAATGGCAGGGCCTTGTGCCATAGAAAGCCGTGAAGTTGCTTTTGAAGTGGCAGAACGAGTAGTTGCTATTAGTAACAAATTAAATATACCTTTAATTTTCAAAGGTTCTTACAGAAAAGCTAACCGTTCAAAATTAGACTCTTTTACAGGTATCGGTGACCAAAAGGCACTAAATATACTAAAAGAAGTTGGGGAGCATTTTGATATCCCAACCATTACAGATATCCACACAGCAGAAGAAGCAGCAATGGCCGCCAAGTATGTTGACGTATTACAAATTCCTGCTTTTTTGTGTCGCCAAACCGATTTATTGATTGCGGCCGCCAAAACAGGGAAAGCAATTAGTGTCAAAAAAGGACAATTCCTTTCAGGTGAATCAATGCAGTTTGCCGTTGAAAAAATAAAATCAAGCGGAAATGACCGTGTAATGCTGACTGATAGAGGAAACACTTTTGGTTACACAGATTTGGTCGTCGATTTTAGAAATATTCCAGCAATGAAAGAATTTGGTGTTCCTGTGGTTATGGACATTACGCACTCCTTACAACAACCCAACCAGCCAGGTGGTGTAACAGGTGGGAAACCCGAATTAATCGGTACAATAGGTAAAGCTGCAATTGCTGTTGGAGTTGACGGCATATTTATTGAAACACACCCAAGACCAGCAGAAGCACTTTCTGACGGAGCGAACATGCTTGTTCTTGATAAATTAGAGGATTTGCTGACACAGTTAGTAAAAATAAGAAAGGCAATAATGTAAATCTCCTCCTTGTTTTCAAACACAAAAAAGGTCTGTAAATATTATTTACAGACCTTTTTTATTATCAGCTAATCAACTGAAACTGTCTCAATATAAAATGCTCTTTCAATTGTTCTTTCCTAAAAAAAACGAGCCCAAAATGATACAAATCAATTGATATTTTCACTCTCGGATGGCTTTTAATTTCTTGCCACGCTTTTGTCATTTCTTGCGACCAATAAATATCATCTATAATAAAAAAACTATCGTTAGTTATATTTTCTAGACAAGCCTTAAAGTAACGCATTGTTGGTTCGTAACGATGGTTTGCATCAAAAACAACACAATCCAACACTTCTTTCTCTTTCAATAATTCAGGTAACAACTGATCAATATTACCAACAGTAGAAGTAATATTTTTATCCGTAAAATAGTGATTCGCTATTTCTTGAATTGCTTTTTCACCCTCCAAAGTCGTGATTTGAGCTGTCGGGACAGCCTCACTGAGGTACAGCGTAGAAACGCCAAAAGAAGTACCTAACTCCAAAATAGTTGCAGGTGCTAAAGACTTTAAAATATGATAAAGCAATTCACTCTCCTTTTTTCCTTTCAAAGAATGCTTGGCGTGTTTTTTCACTTCTATTTTTTGAACGGAGTAGCTTTTCGAACCTGCACCAAAACCGACTAATTCGATTACATTTTTATTACAAAGAAGTTCTGTGCGTACTTTTTCAGGAAACACAAGTGGCAATTGAGGTTTCTTTTTTATCGCTTTATTATATAGTTCAAAAACGAAAGGCGAATGAATACTATGTGCACTATTTCCTTTGTAAAGGTATTTGACATACGCCCACGCCGAATGAAGAAATTGTTTTGTTTGAAAAGCCAAAAGTTTGTTATTTAAGTAACAAAACTAAGCAAACGAATGGTTTAATTCAATCTATAAGGAGAAATAAGCTGAAAATCGGGAATTTGAACTTTAAATTCCTCTCCATCTAACAAACGGCGAAAAACATAATAGCCTCCCATTCTACCCATATCTGTTTGTAAATGACATCCCGAGCCGTATTTGTGTGTCTGACTTGGTTCGATAACAGGCTGAAAACCAATCACACCTTTGCCCTCCACTTCTCGGTAAGTCCCGTTTGAATCGTAAATTTCCCAATGACGATAGAGCAACTGCACATCAAATTCCGTCAAATTATCTATACGCACAAGATAAGAAAACACAAAATGGTTTTTAAATGGTGAAGATTGTTCTGCTAAATACTGTGTATCTATTGTTATTTTTACGCCTGAAGTGGTAAGAGTAGTCATTGGTCTAAATATTAGTATTTTTGCACTGAATAAACCTTTTAGGTATAATCAACTTTAACGCATTTAAAAAATGGAAGTTACATTGGCAAACACGTGGAAGGAAATTTTAAGTCCTGAGTTTCAGAAAAGCTACTTTAAGACACTTCTTTCGTTTCTTGAAGAAGAAAAAAAAGAGCATAAACTTTTCCCTCCCGAGCAATCTATTTTTAAATGCGTTTAACAAATGTTCGTTTGAAAACACCAAAGTAATCATCTTAGGGCAAGACCCTTACCACGGTATTGAACAAGCTAACGGATTAAGTTTTTCGGTCAATGACGGGGTGAAACTACCACCTTCTTTGAGAAACATTTATAAAGAATATTACACCGATTTGGGTATTGAACCACCCTTGTCGGGAAACCTTGAACCTTGGGCTAATCAAGGTGTACTTTTATTAAATGCGACGCTAACTGTACGTCAAAAACAACCCAATTCACACCAAAACAAAGGTTGGGAACAGTTCACTGACGCTGTTATTCAGCACCTTTCTGACAAAAAAGAAAACCTTGTTTTTATACTTTGGGGTGCTTATGCTCAGAAAAAAGGGCTTATTATTGATACAGAAAAGCACTACATTATTAAAAGTGCCCACCCTTCTCCGTTTTCGTCTTACCGAGGCTTTTTTGGCTCAAAACCCTTTTCTAAAACCAATGATTTTCTAAAAAAGACAAACTTAGATACTATTGATTGGTGATTTTTGGGGCATCGAGCGGGCTATTCGTTGCAATCTTTTAGTGGTAAGTTTAGTGTCGTGTGTTTTCTTATCGATTAGTATTCTTCTGTTCTCAAAAGTTACATAGCCAAACTAAAAGGATTTTCTCTTCTATCCCTATGCCGTCCTTTTAGCTCACTTTTACCTCTTCACAAACTTCACTTATCTATCTTTCTGTAAATCGAGTACGTTATCAAGGAGACAAGCGATTGACCACCCAAACACTATCAACCAATTCGTAGCTAAATCGATCATGTAAACGACTTGATCGCCCTTGCCAAAACTCAAACTTTTGAGGTACAATATCATAACCTCCCCAGTTTTTAGGTTTGATTGCCGTAGCGATAGATAATAATTTTTTCTCTAAAAAACTTCTTGACGGAATAACTTCACTTTGGTTTGACGCTATAGCACTCAACTGACTGCCTTCAGGGCGACTTAAAAAATATGCCGTAGATTCTTTTTCTGTGATTTTTGAGGCAACACCTTCTATTCTTATTGTTCGTTCCAACTCTACCCAGTGAAAAAGCAACGCACAATGAGGGTTTTCATCCAGTTCTTTCCCTTTTTGGCTACTGTAATTGGTAAAAAAACGAAATTGGTTATTCACCAACCCTTTCAATAAAACAATACGAGAATGTGGTATATTATTTACACAAGTAGCCAACGACATGGCGTTCACATCTGCTATTTTTGATTGTACCGCTTGGTCAAACCATTTTTCAAATTGCCCAAAAGGCGATTCTACCAAATCTTTTCGACGCAACTTTTCTTTTCTATAGTCTTTACGAATGTCTTGAATATTCATTACAAATCTATTTTACCTAGTAGTATTTACGGAAACCAATCTTAAATAACCTTTATTATAAAGACATTAGCCCTTCAATATGCTCTGCCTCTCTGTATTTTGCAACAACAGCTTCACTCGAAGTCATCACTTCTTTAGCTGTAACACTGATAAATTTCCCTGTTGATGAAGCCCTCGTAGATACTTTGGCAGTTTTTGTATTAAACAAAGCCTCCACTTCGGCTACTTTTTGCAAGTCTCCAGGAACGATAAACTTAAACATATAAACTGATGGCCATTTTGAAAACTCATTAAGCTTTTCTGTTAGGTTTTTATAAAATTCATCTTTGTTTTGCATAACACAAAGATAACTATACATCTGCTCTTTTGAAAGTTTTTGTTGCATCAAAGAAAAACTAGACTAGCGAGGCTCTAAACAGTATATAAACTACAAGTAACATTAAATTCAACAGATTAAACTTGTCGCAACAAATAAATTTAACTAGATTACTGATTACTAACAAAATATACTGACTATTATGAAACATTCATTCCTTTATACACTCTTCTTTTTAGGGGTTTCATTATCCTCTTTTGGACAATGTACCGCAGGTGATGGATGCACAAGTATAAACCCTGCTACACTACCTGCTTGGATAACCTCTGCTCATAAAATTTGTTTTACTACAAATCAAACTTACCTACACTTGTCTTATTTAGGAGCGGGTGGAGTGGTTAATATCTGTGATGGTGCTGAATTAACGATAACAGCAACAGGAATACTAGGGTCAGGAACCTTGAATATCTACGGTACAAGCAAGTTTTATGGCCCTGGTGCTTTTGCTGAACAAACTGGAGCGGTAAATTATGCAGACTGTGCCAACAATAACAACTACTACTGGAATGGTGTTTTACAAGCCTCCGGAAATTGTACGAGTTTAGGTGGTGGTCCCTTACCTGTCAAACTAAAAGATTTCTCAGCTTATCAAACAGAAAACGAAGAAGTAACTATTGATTGGGTAACACTGACCGAATTGAATAACAGTCACTTTCACATTGAACGAAGTGCTGATTTGCTCCATTGGTCTATCGTTAATAAAACAGAAGGAAACGGTACGAGTAATAATATAATCAATTACAACGTGCGAGATAAACATCCTTTAAACGGTACAAATTACTACCGTTTGGTACAGTACGATTACGATGATACAAAAACGATATCGCACATCGTACCTGTTGAGTTTATAGCCAAATCGAGAAGACATTACGTTTACCCTAATCCTGCAACGGATGAACTAAATGTATCTATAGACAATACGCAAGGGTTAAATCGTATGCAGATTTATGATATGTATGGAAACAAGGTGTTTCAAACAACTAACTTTGAAGAAAACACACATACTTTAGATATTTCTACTTTTAGTAAAGGTGTTTATACAGTAAGGTTTTATTACAACACCGAACTAATTACAGAAAAATTTGTGAAGGAATAGGGTTCTGTATTTCTTGGTTTAACCCCCTTAGATAAGGCACGTTTGTTTCATCATACTTTTTTACGAGATACAGTTACACCGACGAAAGAACGGTTACTATTCTCCTCGTCTAACGGATGGCTTAGGGATAGAGGCGACATCCTTTTGTCTGAATCTGATAGCTATTCCCTTGCTGTATTACGCTCTTGTTAAATACACTTAAAAAATCAAATAGTAATTAGACAAAAGATATAGCCGAAAGCCCGACCCGCTCTTTCTTTTTATCGCTTAACTTTATCCCTATCGGTATTTTGACTAACTACCGACAAAGTTCATTTCATCACAAAGGGTAAGCTCCAAACCTCTCCACAAAAACAACATTTCTTATGCTAAATATGTACGAATATTTTCTAAAGTGAGTGACCACAGTTTTTGCCGTGCTTGTTTTGATGCCCACGCAATATGTGGAGAAAATAAAATCTTCGTTTTTATATCTTCCGCCAACAAGGGATTCGTATGCAATGGGGGTTCTTGTTCATAAACATCCAAACAGGCTCCTCTTGAGTTGGTTATTTCGCAAAGCATCAGCCAAATCTTGTTCATTAACGATTCCTCCTCGCCCCATATTCATCAGAATACGGCCGATCTTTTTACACTTTCTTAACTCTGATTTAGTTATCAAGTTTTGTGTATTTTCATTGAGAGGTGCGTGAATAGTTACCACATCTGCACGTTGCATCAACTCTGACAAGGTGACATTGGGGTAATCTTGCTCCAAATTTGCTCCCGAAGTAGAGTAATAAATCACGCTCATTCCAAAGGCTGTAGCGATAGATGCGACTTTTCTACCAATATTGCCCAAACCTATTATCCCCAATGTTTTGCCATTGAGCTCTTCTATCGAAGGTCCTAAATGTGTAAATAATGAGTGTTCACTATAAGTACCCGATTTCACATAATTATCATTATAACTTACGTGATTGAGCATAGATAGTAAAAAGGAAAAAGTCTGCTGTGCCACCGAATCTGTCGAATAACCAGATACGTTACTGACTTGAATGTTTTTTTGTTGGGCATATTCCAAATCAATATTATTGGTTCCTGTCGCCGTAACACAAATCAACTTGAGCGAAGAACAAGCGTCCATCACCTCTTTTGTAAGCTGTACTTTATTGGTTATAGCTACCTCAGCACCTCTTAATCGCGAAATGGTGTCTGTCGGTTGTGTCTCTTGGTAAACATCCAATTCACCGATTAAGCTTAATCCTTCGTGGACATCAATATCCTCTCCTAATGTTTTTTTATCAAGAACTACTATTTTCATCTTACAAAGCCTTTAAATAATCAATCAAAATATGTAACTTCAAATAAACTAAATTTTTCTCTCAATTATGAGCAATTCCAACACTTTTCAAATTATTAAAGACGATCCTTGGCTTACTCCTTACCAAAATGATATTCAAGAACGGTCGGATAGGTACATTGCTAAATCGCAAGAGATAGTCAATAATTTTGGTTCTTTGCATAATTTCGCCATGCGAGACCACGAGTTGGGTTTTAATTATAACGAAGAAAAACAAGGTTGGTTTTATAGAGAGTGGGCACCAAATGCTCATCAACTTTCTCTTATTGGTGATTTTAATGATTGGGATAGATCTTCACACCCACTAACAAAAGATAAATACGGTGTTTGGGAAATTTTTATTGCTGACACTAAAGAAGGTACTGTTCTACAACACAAACAGTTGGTAAAAGTACACGTTATTTCTAATAAAGGAAGTCAAGATAGAATCCCTGCTTACATCAAACGTGTAATTCAAAATGAGGAAACACATGCTTTTGCTGGTCAAATTTGGCGACCTGAAAAAGAGTTTAAATGGACAGGAAAATCATTTATTCCTGCAAAAACTCCTTTTATCTATGAGGCACACGTCGGGATGGCTCAAGAAAAAGAAGGTGTTGGTACGTACCAAGAGTTCAAAGAAAATGTACTTCCACGAATTAAAGATTTAGGGTATAATACCATTCAGTTGATGGCGATAATGGAACATCCTTATTATGGTTCGTTTGGTTACCACGTAAGTAATTTCTTTGCTCCAAGTTCTAAATTTGGCACACCCGAAGAATTAAAAGACTTGATACATACGGCTCATCAAATGGGTATAGCAGTGGTTATTGACATCGTTCATTCGCATGCGGTAAAAAACACAGAAGAAGGATTAAACGATTTTGATGGTTCGGGACACCAATATTTTCATGAAGGCGAACGAGGTGACCAAGAACAATGGGACTCGAAAGTTTTTAACTATGCCGATACGGAGGTACTTCGTTTTTTACTTTCAAACCTTCGTTATTGGATGGAGGAATTTCATTTTGATGGTTTCCGTTTCGACGGAGTGACCTCTATGCTATACCACCACCACGGGACGATTGCTTTTGACCATTACGACAAATATTTCAAAGAAGGTATCGAATGGGATGCGATTACTTACCTCAAGTTAGCGAATGAACTGATACATCAAATCAACCCAAAAGCCATTAGTATTGCCGAAGATATGAGTGGAATGCCTGGTCTTTGTCGCCCAATAAAAGAGGGCGGAATTGGTTTTGACTTTCGTTTAGCCATGGGAATACCTGATTATTGGATAAAACTACTGAAACACTCTTCGGATGAAGCATGGGATTTACAAGAGATTTTCCAAACACTAAGCAACCGCCGTTACAAAGAAAAAACAATCGCTTATGCCGAGTCGCATGACCAAGCATTGGTGGGCGATAAAACATTGGCTTTTTGGCTGATGGATAAAGAAATGTATTGGCACATGTCTAAAGGCGATGACAGTTTGGTTATTGACCGAGGAATGGCTTTGCATAAGATCATTCGTATGCTGACGGCTTCTTTGGGTGGTGAAGCCTACATGACCTTTATCGGTAACGAATTTGGTCACCCTGAATGGGTAGATTTTCCACGAGAGGGTAATAACTGGAGCTACAAACATTGTAAAAGACAATGGAACCTTGTTGATAATCCTGAACTCAAATACGACCAACTCAATAATTGGGAACGAGAAATGGTTGCGTTATTACGTGAGCACCATACCTTAGCAGAGACCAATACGCAAGAATTAAACATTGATACCTACAATAAAACCATTATTTACAAAATTGGAGAGCTTATCTTTGTTATCAATCTTCATCCGTCACATTGTATTTTTGATTACAACTTTTTTGTTCCCGAAGCTGGTGAATACCAATTAGTACTCAATAGTGACGATAAACAGTTTGGAGGGTTTGACCGTGTGACAAAAAACGAAGGTTATGAAACCATGCTATTAAATGATATTCCACATTTGAGTATTTACAACATCAATAGAGCCGTTTTGGTTTTCAAAAAAAAATAAATGGCTACTAAAAAATATTATGTCGTTTGGAAAGGTTTTAAACCTGGCATTTACCAATCTTGGGTAGATTGTAAAGAGCAAATCGAAGGTTTTAAAGGTGCCTATTATAAAGGCTACCTCACAATGACTGATGCCCGAAAAGCGTTTGAAACAGGTAGAGATATTACAAAAAAGTCACCACGACTTTCCTTTTCTAACATCGTAAAACCGAGTCTTTCGGTTGATGCCGCTTGTTCTGGAAACCCTGGAGTAATGGAATACCAAGGTGTCAATACAGAAACGAAAGAGTTGATTTTCCATCAAAAATTTCCTGAGGGAACAAATAACATTGGTGAGTTTTTGGCGTTAGTTCACGGCTTAGCTTTCTTAAAAAGTAAAAACTCCAACTTACCTGTTTATTCGGATTCTAAAATCGCTATCGGTTGGGTACACAAAAAGATTTGTAAAACTAAACTTACCCCTTCTCCTATCAATGCTCATTTATTTGAAATGATAAAACGTGCCGAAAATTGGTTGCTCGACAATACATTTTCTAATCCTATTCTCAAATGGGAAACAAAAATATGGGGAGAAATACCTGCTGATTTTGGTAGAAAATAAAAAAGGGCTACCGTTAACGATAGCCCTTTTTATTAACGAAGAATAGATTCTCTATTTTTCTATACGTACATCCATTTGAGGGAACGGAATAGAGATACCTGCTTTATCTAAAGCTTCTTTTCCCTCTTCCATTACATCGAAATAAACATCCCAATAATGCTCTGGTGCTGAGTACGAACGAACAGATAAGTTAATTGAACTATCTCCTAACTCATTTACCCCAACAAAAGGAGCTGGTGTTTTTAAGACTTTAGCATGACCTACCATCACTTCCATCAATACTTTTCTTGCTTCTTTAATACTCGAATCATACGAAATACCAAAAGCCAAATCTACACGAATCAACCCTTCGTTTGTGTAGTTTGTAATATTCCCGTTGCTAATCGCTCCGTTAGGAATAATTACCGTCTTGTTTTCTGGAGTCAAAAGAACAGTAACAAAAATTTGAATCTCTTTTACTACACCTAACTCGCCTTGTGCTTCAATCAAATCACCTGTTTTGTAAGGTTTGAATAACAAAATCAACACACCACCTGCAAAATTAGATAATGTACCTTGAAGAGCCATTCCTACAGCCAAACCTGCTGCCCCTAACAACGCTATAAATGAAGTTGTAGCAATCCCTAAGCTCGTTGCAATACTAATAAATAATAAAGCATTCAATAAAACAGATACTAAACTACTTAAGAAACCTCTTAACGAAGAGTCAACATCTCTTTTTTCTAAAACTTTACTTAGTAATTTCGTAGCCTTTCCTATTATCCACCTACCGACGATAAAGGTTACTAAAGCAATCAATACCTTAGGTCCATACTCTACAGCCATTTCAATGACTTTATCTTTGTAAACACTTAATCCTTGTAAATCCATAATTATTTCTATTAGTTCGTTGTGATTTTTTATACGTGTAAATTTAATTACCGCCGACGTAAATAGCAAAAAAAAAGCTACCTTACTCTCAAACGTTGACCAACACGTAAAGTTGATCGTGAAGAAATACGGTTCAATCGGGCTATCTGTCGCCACGAAACATGGTAACGTCGGGCTATTGCAAATAAGGTATCCCCTCTTCGTACACGGTAATACATACGACGACGCATTTCTCTGATATACTCAAAGTGTAAAGGTGATAATTCAAATGTTTGGTAACGGATACGGTTATTCGCAAAATCAAACATAATATTAGGGTCAATCGCTTTCCCTCTAAAACGTACTTCGAAATGTAAGTGAGGACCGGAACTTCGTCCTGTATTTCCTCCCCAACCGACTAAATCACCTGCAGAAACCTTCTGTCCGACTTTAACTAATCGCTTAGTCATGTGCCCATACAATGTCTCAAAACCATTATGATGACGAACGATTACATAATTACCATACCCTCCTGGGTTGTATTTAGAAACACGAACTACGCCATCAAAAGTTGAAGTTACCGAGTCACCAATAGACAAACCTAAATCATCTCCATAATGCCATTTGGAACGGCGGTGACCAAACTTAGAAGTCACATGGTGCCCTTTATGCAAAGGCATAGACCATTGTCTAAAAACCCCAAAGAAATCGGGTACTGTATCGTAAAGTTTGATTTGTAAAGTATCCTTAAACTTTGTTGCGTCATAACGGTATGGATCAACACTCATTGAGTCCATACGTGTATAATAAGGATCAATCCCTTGCCAATATAAATTATCAGCATTCATTTTTTTCCCCTGTTCTTTGTACTTCAACAAAGAGTCTTCTAAATAATCTTGTGAATTAACTGAGCCTGAAAAAGGACTGTTTCGTTCTTTCGTAGAGTTTTTTCTTGGTTTTACCCTCGCTTGTTCTAATTCAATTTCTTCTTCAAATAAAACAGCAGAAGTATCCAACAACACAGAATTTTCTTTATGTTGCCTGTACTTTTTCTTAAGCGAATCTCTTCTGCTTTGAGCAAAAGAGGCGGTTAAAAAGCAAGAGAATAAAATTAATATCGTATAACGTAAACTGATAACTAAAGGAGATAATTAGTATAAAAAAAACGTCTTACTTTAGACAATAAAGCAAGACGTTTTTTATTAAAATTGTTTTTCTTGTAAAAATCTTTCTGCATCTAAAGCTGCCATACAACCTGTACCTGCTGCTGTTACAGCCTGTCTGTAAATTGTATCCTGTACATCTCCACAAGCATAAACACCTGTAATATTTGTATTTGTTGTACCAGGAGTGGTATTAATGTAACCTTGATTATCCAAATCAATTTGCCCTACAAATACATCCGTATTTGGCTTGTGACCAATCGCTACGAAAAACCCCTGTACATCGTACTCCGTCAATTCTCCTGAAATACGGTTCTTGATTCTCATACCAACAACCTCTTCTTCTCCTAAAATATCATCCGTTTCAGAGTTCCAAAGAATTTCAATATTCTTCACATCTTCTACACGCTGTTGCATAATTTTAGAAGCTCTCATTTCATCTCTTCGAACAACTAAGTAAACTTTTTCACATATATTAGAAAGGTAAACAGCTTCTTCTGCCGCTGTATCTCCTCCTCCAACTACCGCTACAACTTTTCCTTTATAAAAGAAACCATCACATACAGCACAAGCAGAAACACCACCTCCTAGTTTAAATTTATCCTCAGAAGGTAAACCTAACCATTTGGCTGATGCACCTGTAGAAATAATAACCGTGTCCGCTGTGATTTCTGTTGTTTCATCAACAATTACTTTTTTAGGCGTTGCTTCTAAATCTACTTTCGTAATCACACCGTAACGAGCATCTGTTCCAAAACGAACAGCCTGTTCTTGTAAATCAACCATCATTTGTTGACCATTTACTCCTTGTGGATAACCAGGGAAATTTTCGACGTCATTAGTAATCGTTAACTGACCTCCAGGCTGAGCTCCTTGGTACAAAACAGGCTCTAAACCTGCTCTTGAAGCGTAAATCGCTGCCGTATATCCCGCAGGACCTGAACCAATAATCAATACTTTAATATGCTCTGCCATGGTATTATTTATTTTCTTAAATGCTATTTTAACTTTTGTTTAGTTAATTTTAAGTCTATTAAAAATCAACTTTTACAAAAAATAAAAAAGACCTTTTACAAAAAGGTCTTTTTTATTCATTTTCTATCTAAAAAACAATTATCCTAAATAAGGTTTCAACGCCTTACTTCTTGAAGTATGTCTCAATCGTCTAATTGCTTTCTCTTTAATTTGACGAACACGCTCTCGTGTCAAGTCAAAACGTTCTCCTATTTCTTCCAATGTCATTGGGTGTTCTCCGTTTAGTCCGAAATACAATCCAATTACATCAGCTTCTCTTTGCGTCAACGTTGATAAAGCTCTTTGCACTTCTTTACGAAGTGAATCGTCCATCAAACCTGACTCTGGAGAAGTTTCTCCGTTGTTCTCTAATACATCCAATAAAGTATTGTCTTCACCTTGAACAAATGGCGCATCCATAGATACATGACGCCCACTAATTTTCATTGTGTCAATTACTTCATTTGTTGTCAATTCAAGCACTTCGGCTAATTCTTCTGGAGAAGGTTCTCTTTCAAATTTTTGCTCTAAAGAAGAGAAAGTTTTTGATATCTTATTCAAAGACCCTACTCTATTCAAAGGCAAACGAACAATACGAGATTGCTCTGCCAATGCTTGTAGAATAGATTGACGAATCCACCAAACGGCATAAGAAATAAACTTAAACCCTCTTGTTTCATCAAATCTTTGTGCTGCCTTAATCAATCCTAAATTACCCTCATTAATCAAATCACCTAAAGACAATCCTTGATTTTGGTATTGCTTCGACACAGAAACCACAAAACGCAAGTTTGCTTTTGTTAATTTCTCTAAAGCAAGTTGATCTCCTTGTTTGATACGTTGTGCTAAATACACCTCGTCATCTGGAGTCAACAAATCTACTTTACCAATTTCTTGAAGATATTTATCTAGTGATTGACTTTCTCGGTTAGTAATCTGTTTACTAATTTTCAGCTGCCTCATTTATCTATATTTAATCTTTTCTAAATCTTACTCAATCAATAAACAACATAAACTTATTAAAGTTCATTATTTGTCTGTTGTTTCTCTTTCAGGCTTAGGTAGCAATACCTTTCTTGATAATTTCAATTTCCCAGACTTAGGATCGATAGCTACAAGTTTCACCTTGATTTCTTCACCTTCTTCTAATACTTTAGAAACATCTTCTACTTTTTCCCACTTAATTTCAGATACGTGAAGTAAACCATCTTTACCTGGCATAATCTCAACAAACGCACCATAAGGCATGATTGCTTTAACTTTACCATCGTAAACAACACCGATTTCAGGTTTAGCTGCAATAGCTAATACTCGTTTCAATGCCAATTTAACACTTGCTCCATTTTTACCGAAAATAGATACTTTAGCGTTATCTTCTAACTCCTCTAAAGTAACGGTAGCTTCAGATTCTTTTTGAATTTCTTGAATCACTTTTCCTCCAGGTCCTATTACCGCTCCTATCATATCTTTATCAATAAAGATTTGTTCGATACGTGGTGCTGAATCTCTCATTTCTGATCTAGGCTCAGAGATTGTTTCCTTGATTTTATCTAGGATATGTAAACGTCCTGCTCTTGCTTGCATCAATGCTTCAGTCAAGATTTCGTAAGGTAATCCGTCCACTTTGATATCCATTTGACAAGCAGTAATACCTTTAGTTGTACCAGTTACTTTAAAATCCATATCTCCTAAGTGATCTTCATCTCCTAATATATCAGATAAAATAGCATATTTCTTTGTTACAGGGTCTAAAATTAATCCCATTGCAATACCAGAAACAGGTGCTTTAATTGGAATACCAGCATCCATTAATGACAATGTAGCCGCACAAACTGTTGCCATTGAAGACGAACCATTTGATTCTAAGATATCAGAAACTACACGGATTGTGTAAGGGTTATCTTCATCTGCAGGCATTACTTTTTTGATTGCTCTGTAAGCTAAGTTACCGTGACCAACTTCACGACGACCTGGTCCTCTATTAGGACGAACTTCACCAGTTGAAAAACCAGGGAAATTGTAATGTAATATGAATTTATTGAATGATTTACCAGTAGTAGCTGCATCAGTCATCTGTTCATCTAACTTTGTTCCCAAAGTTACAGAAGTCAATGATTGTGTTTCTCCACGAGTAAATACTGCCGATCCGTGAGCAGATGGTAAATAACCAATTTCTGACCAAATAGGGCGAATTTCATCTAATTGACGACCATCTAAACGAATTCTTGTTGCTAATACGTGATCTCTCACACATTTTTTCTTCAACGAACCGTAATATTTATTAACCAATCCGCCGTCTAATTCAGCATCTTCTCCTTGAGCTTCAACCCATCCTTTGATGATATCACCAAATTTAGTTGATCTCACATCTTTATTTGTAGAATGTAACGCAACAACAGCCGTTACATCATCAGCTAAATCAGCAAAAATCTTAGCTTTTAATTCTTCGTCATTGTCTTCATGACAATACGTTCTTTTTTCAGTTGACCCAACAGCAGTTTCTAATTCTTTTTGAATAGCACATTGCGCCTTGATGACATCGTGAGCAGCTTTCAATGCTTCGATCATTTCCTCTTCAGAAACTTCATCCATCTCACCTTCTACCATCATAATGTTATCTGCATCAGCTGCAACTAACAAATCTAAATCAGCAGACTCTAATGCTTCGGGTGATGGGTTAACCACCAATTCTCCATTAATTCTTGCAACTCTTGCTTCTGAGATAGGTCCTCCAAAAGGAATATCAGAAACAGCTAAAGCAGCAGAAGCAGCAAGTGCTGCCAATGTATCTGGCTTAACTTCTGGGTCATGAGAAATTAACGACACCATGATTTGTGTATCAGAATGATAATCCGATGGAAACAAAGGACGTAATGCACGGTCAATTAAACGTGATATCAAAATTTCGTGATCAGACAAACGACCTTCTCTTTTCAAGAACCCTCCTGGTATTCTACCTGCAGAAGCAAACTTCTCTTGGTAATCTACCGACATTGGCAAGAAATCAACTCCTGATTTAGCATCTTTAGAAGACACTACAGTTGCTAATAACATTGCATTTCCTTGACGAACTACTACAGAACCGTCTGCTTGTTTTGCAAGTTTACCCGTTTCGATAGTGATCTCTTGACCACTAGGTAACTTAACTGATTTTGATATTGCGTTAAATGACATTACTATTTTCTTTAAACTCCTTACTTTATTATAAGAAGCGGTTTATATATAAAAACAAAGTTGCGTAAAGCAAAAAAGGGAACCAATTGGTTCCCTTAAAAATTATTTTCTTAAGTTCAAATCCTTAAGGACCGCTCTGTATCTTTCGACATCATTCTTAGCTAAGTAATCTAAGAATCTTCTTCTCTTACCTACTAATTTAAGTAAACCTAAACGACAAGCATGATCTTGTTTGTTTTCTCTTAAGTGCTCTGTTAAGTGAGCGATTCTGTAAGTAAACAACCCAATTTGTGCTTCTGGAGACCCAGTGTCTGTTGTTTTCTTAGCTACTCCGTGAGATTTAAATAAATCTTGTTTTTTCTCTACTGATAAATACATATGTATATCTTATTTCAATTCTTCTATTTCGAAATACAAAGATAAGGATTTGTATCACACCTACACAACCTTTTTAAATAATTTATTGAAAAAAGTTTTAATTCCACTCAAATCAAATAAGTCCGAATCATTTCTTGCCTGATACAAAAAGAAGATAGCTATTGGCGCCATCAATGCAAACGGACCCCAAATCCCTTCACTAGGCGTCATCCCTCCTGACCGAACTACCCTTTCACCATAAACAGTCAACACATAATAAATGATAAAGAAAATCACCGTCATCAAGACGGGGTACCCTAAACCACCTTTTTTAACAATCGCCCCAACGGGAGCCCCCAACAAAAACATCAAAATACAAGATATCGCTCCCGCATATTTTTTCAATTTATAGACCGTAAAGCTATTTATGTCTTCTTGTACATTTTTTATAGACCGCTGTTTACCTTCTACCTGATGTTTTATATTCGACGTGCGATTCATCGCATTCACCAACACTCTAGGTTTATCTTTTTTACTTAGAGTCAATTTCCTCAAACTCGAAGAGGCTACAACCGTCGAATCATCAAACACGCCATACCTAAAGAACCGCTTCGCATTCTCTACTAATTCAACACCTCGCTCCTTTTGCAATATACGCAACGAATCTATATCCTTATTAAGCTGCCCGACAGTCCTCATACGTCTATCCCTAGCAAACAATTCTTCAGGCGTTTCATTCATAGAAAACGAGGACAAATCAAACACCATCTTTGTTTTTGAAAAAGAAGAACGAATATAATTGTCATCCGCCTTAAAATCTCCCTCCATATAATCACTATACCTTACTCCTTTATATAGTTCAAATACCAAAAAACGTTTATCATCCGAAATACTCATACGTCCAGAGTCAGCCAAAACCAGGTTTGTTTTCCCTCTATTATCACTATGGTCATAAATCTGAATCGCCCCAAGTGTTTCACCATCCTTATGCTTTTTATCTACATAAATACTATAATTAGGTATTTCATTGTAATAAATACCTTGCTTAATATCCAATGCTGGTTTCGTTTTTTTAATATCATACATTAGACTATAAGCCTTCAAATTTAGCTTGGGCAATAATAAATCACTAAAATAGAATAACCCGACCGAAAGCAACATTACAATAACGAATACAGGTGTCAAAATTCGTAACAAAGAAATACCAGCAGATTTAATAGCCGTCAACTCATTATGTTGACCTAAATTACCATAAGTCATCAATGCCGAAAACATTATCGCCAAAGGCAACGACTGAGGCATCATATTAAAACTAAAATAAAAGAATAACTCACCAAACTTCGCTAACGAAATATCTTTACCAGCCATTTCATCGACATATTTCATCAGGTATTGCACCAAAAAAATAAAAGTCACCACCGAAAAAGTTATCAAAAACGGTCCAAAAAACATTTTCAATATCAGTTTATCTATCTTCTTAAGACCTAATTGCCACAAGACAAGTAACACAAGGACAAATCCCCCTAAAATTTTAAGTAAAATCTCTAATTCTTCATTCATACTACCACGAATTTATAAAAAATTCACCACTCAAAGTTTACTACACACAACTATTTTATAAATCTACTCACAAAATGAACTTCCAAACCCAAAGAAACACCTTTTAACTACTTCTACTCATCAAAAAAAAGCACAAAAAAAAGTCTAACAGAAACTGTTAGACTTTTTAAAAAGAGAGCGGGCGACTGGGTTCGAACCTGCGACCTACAGCTTGGAAGGCTGTCGCTCTACCAGCTGAGCTACGCCCGCTAAAACATGGTGGGGAGGGTAGGATTCGAACCTACGAAGCCGAAGCAACGGAGTTACAGTCCGTCCCGTTTGACCGCTCTGGAACCTCCCCAAAGCTTTTAGCGTTTCCCTTATCTCTTTTGTTAAGGGAGTGCAAATATAAGAGTCTTTTACCCAAACACAAGAATGAACAAACTCTTTTTTAAAAGTTTCTCAAACAAACAACAACAACCTTTTGATAACAAACAAGATAGCCTTTCAAGTAATCTACTACTCTTTTTATTTTTTATATAAAACACAAATAAACAACGTAAATATTAAAATTTCACACTAATCAATTCACACCTTATTTAAACAACCCTAACACCTATTTACCCATACTTTATTCGGCAAACAAAACATTACGACAAAGGTTTGGTATTCATCACTTTTTGATTCCTCTTTTTCTTTTGTAAAAAACTTGCTTTTTCGCTTAATACTCACTGCTTTTCAATTAACTTTGTTACTTTATAAATAAGATTTATTTGGTCGCATTTGTTGTCATATTACCCATTTTACTTTTCTATTTGATTATAGGTGTTTGGGCGGAACGAAAAATCGCAGGATTTATTCAAGACCGCTTAGGTCCTATGGAAGTGGGTTACAAAGGTCTTTTACAGACTGTTGCGGATGCCCTCAAGCTTATTCAAAAAGAAGAAATCATTGCTTATGCTGTAGATAAAAAGATTTTTATCCTCGCTCCTATTCTTATTTTTGTTTCTGTTTTTGCTGGTTTTGCGGTATTACCAATGGCTCCCGATTTAATTGGTTCGTCTTTAGAAATCGGTTTATTTTATATGATAGCTATCATTTCTTTAGATGTTATCGGTATTTTATTGGCAGGATGGAGTTCTAATAGCAAATATGCCATTTACGGAGCAATGCGTGGTGTTGCTCAAATTATCTCTTACGAAGTTCCTCTTGGTCTTTCTGTTTTGAGTATGGTGGTTATTACTCAATCTTTAGATTTACAAGAAATTTGCTTTCAACAAAGTATTTTTGTTCCCGAAAACACCAATTATTTATTTGGAATTACAGCGATAGATAGTAGTAAAATTGGTGGTTTCCTTTCTTGGAATATTATTCGTTTTCCCTTATCATTTATCGTTTTTATTATCTTTTTCATTACCACATTAGCAGAGTCTAACCGTGCACCTTTTGATTTGCCCGAAGCAGAATCAGAGTTAATTGGTGGTTTTCAAACCGAATACGGAGGTTTTCGTTGGTCGGTAATTATGCTTGGAGAATACGCAATGATGCTATTAACTGGTTTATTGGGTGTGATTTTATTCTTTGGAGGGTGGTCAACTCCTCTACCAAATATTGGAAATTTAGAATTGGCAAACTGGACAAGTGGTACCGTTGGTGAGTTATCGGGTTACATTTGGGGAACATTCTGGACAGTTGCCAAAGGTGCTGTTTGGATATTCACACAAATGTGGGTCAGGTGGACGTACCCTCGTTTACGTATCGACCAATTGATGTATTTGGCGTGGAAAGTGTTAACACCTTTTAGCTTGGTAATGGTTTTGGTGGCGTGTATTTGGAAAATGTTAATGTTAAATGCAGGGTAGTCGCAACACATATTGGGGCGATATAGCCGAAGGAATAACAACCCTACTTACAGGGCTGAAACTCACGTTTATACATTTCATCAAAGGATTTAAAAGCAACCGTCCGCCGATTGGAGTGAGTCACCCTGACTATATGAAACACGACGAGGGTATTTTCACCTTGCAGTACCCCAATGAAAGTTTCCCCGTACCTGACAACGGACGTTACCGCTTAGACAATGTGATTGAAGACTGTATTGTCTGCGATAAATGTGTGAAAATATGTCCCGCTAATTGCATCGATATCGAAATGATTAGAAGTTCTGAGGAAATACGAAAAACTTCTGATGGCTCGTCTGTACGCTTGTATGCTTCTACTTTTGACATTGATATGGCAAAATGTATGTATTGCGGTTTATGTACCACCGTTTGCCCTACCGAATGTTTAACGATGACTAAATCGTATGATTTTAGTGAATTCAAATTAACTGATTTGGTTTACAATTACACCGATTTATCACCCGACCAAGCAAAACAAAAACAAGAAGATTGGGACGTTTTCCAAGTTGAAAAAAAGAAAAAAGCAGAGGCAAAAAAGGCTGAAGCTGAAGCAAACAAACCAAAAGGTGTTGCCCTGCCAAAAATTGGAGGTGTCGCCAAACCAAAAGTTAAAATACCTGTCCCTAAAGCTAAAACAACTGGTGTAAAGCCTAAAATAGTTGTTCCTACACCAAAATCAAGTACTGTAAAACCTAAAATGGTTATTCCTGTTCCTAAGAAAAAAACAGAAATAACCGAGAGTAACGAAAAGACAGCACAGCCAAAAATAGTTGTACCGAAACCCAATACAGCGGGTATTAAGCCTAAAATCGTTATTCCTGTCCCTAAAAAAAGAACGGGGGACGACACAACAAAAGAAAGCAAACCAAAAATAATTATCCCTGTTCCAAAGAAAAAAACAGACGCTACGGAAAAGAAAGCACAACCGAAAATTGTTATTCCAAAACCTAAAAAGAAAGACGACTAAGTGGAAATTACACAAATCATATTTATACTCTTTTCTACACTTACTTTAGCAGGTGCGTTACTCGTTTTGTTATCTAATAATTTGATTTACAACGCAGTCGGTTTAATGACCAGTTTATTGGGAGTTGCCTCTATATTTGTATTCGCGGGAGCTGACTTTTTAGCCGTCACGCAACTTATGGTCTATGTTGGTGGTGTATTGACGTTAATGCTTTTCGGTATTATGCTTAGTAAGCGAGCGGATTTAGATAATTCGGCAAAAGACACAACAACCAATATCTTTTGGGGAGGAGGTACAGCACTACTTGTTGGTGGTGGGCTAATTGCCTTGTTAGCTAAAATAGATTGGAATAAAATACAGCAAATCACACCTCAAAAATCGACTATCTCTAAAATAGGCGAACAATTGCTAACCAATTATTTATTACCATTTGAAGTCATTGCCGTTTTGCTTTTAGTGGCTTTAGTTGGTGCAGTATTCATTGCTTCTAAAACTTTAAAAAAAGAATGATTCCGTTAACTTACTATATCGTTTTGGCAAGTTTACTCTTCGCTATCGGTTTGGCTATCGTTCTTGTAAAAAAGAATGTTGTTGTCGTTTTGATGGGCATCGAACTAATGCTTAACGCTTCTAATATTGTTTTAGTCGGTGTTTCACAAATTCACGGACTCAATCTTGACGGACAATTATTCGCTTTATTCACCATTGTAGTTGCCGTAGCCGAAAGTGCGATTATATTAGCTATCATTTTGCGAATGGTACGGCTGTATGGGACAACAGATTTGAATAAAATTAACCAAATAAAAGAAGCTTGAAAGACGTTTTAACACATATTGACTTAGCTATTTGGTTGCCTTACCTATTACTTGTAATACCGTTTTCGGTGTTTGTGAGCTTGATGGTTTTGGGACGTAAATTCAATAAATTCAGAGGAATTTACGCTACAACAATGATGTTTATTTCGTTGTTTGTAGGTGTTTATATCTTCTCACAAATATGGTTTACACAAAGTATTTACATTGCAGAAGTGCCTTGGTTTAACCTTTCTGCTGTCGGTAAAATTGACTTAAACCTACATTTAGACCCTATTTCGGCTATTTTCATTGTCATTGTTTTATTCACTTCATTTTTAGTTCACCTTTTCTCTATCGAATATTTACGTGGCGACAATCATTTTGAAAAATATTTCGCCTATTTAGGACTATTTGTTTTCTCTATCGTTGGTGTTATTCTTGCTGAAAATTTATTTATTGTTTTCTGTTTTTGGGAATTGGTTGGTTTTTCTTCTTACCTCCTTATTGGTTTTTATTACAAAAAAAACGAAGCCGTTCGTGCCAACAAAAAGGCGTTTATAGTCAATCGTATCGGTGATTTAGGTTTTATTCTCGCTTTATTAACACTTTACACTTCATTTGGCACACTCAATATTGAAGCGTTGATGCACATTTTCACAGAAGGTGCAAACAGTGGTTTCGATACTGCATTTATGAACACCTACCATTTAGATACACTTTCGTTTTACTTAATTGGCGGAGGTATTTTGAGTGGTGCAGTTGCCAAATCTTCTCAATTCCCTTTAAATGTATGGCTACCCAACGCAATGGAAGGTCCTACTCCCGTATCAGCATTAATTCACGCCGCTACAATGGTCGCCGCTGGGGTTTATTTGATTATCCGTACTTACTTTTTGTTTGCACCCGAAATATTAGAAATTATTGCTTTTATTGGTGCTATTACGGCTTTTATGGGGGCATTTGTAGCCATATCTCAACGAGACATTAAAAAAGTACTCGCCTACTCTACCATTTCTCAATTAGGTTATATGTTTATGGCTTTGGGTGTTGGTTCTATCGACGGAGCGATGTTTCATTTGATGACCCACGCATTTTTCAAAGCAAGTTTGTTTTTAGGAGCTGGAGCGATTATTTACTCTTTACACAAATTCGAACACAAAAAAGGAATTGATTTCGATACGCAAGATATGGCGTTTATGGGTGGTTTGAGAAAACAGATGCCAACTGTTTTTGCTTTTTATTTATTAGCAAGTTTGGCCTTGGTTGGCTTGCCTTTTACCAGTGGTTTTTTATCAAAAGAAGCGATTTTAATCAGTTCGTTAAATTGGGGAGTAACAAAAGGAGGTGTTTTTTTACTTGTCCCTGTTTTGGGTATCATTTCTGTTTTAATGACGGCGTTTTATATGACAAGACAGTTATTGATGGTGTTTTTTGGTGAAAATCGTTTACAAAAAGAATTAAAATTAACGGACGAGGAGTTCAAAATTGATAAAGCACCTATTTTGATGCTTTTACCTATTATTATTTTAGGCTCACTTTCTTTATGGATTTTCTACAGTGTTAACCCTTTTGATGGAGAGAAAGGATGGTTTTTTGAAATTAATAAAACATTTGACATTATCCGTTGGATGTCAATTAGTCCGCTAAATATTGTTGAGCATCACATTTCACACACCACCGTTTCACTCATTAGCCTTTTGGAGGTTGGTCTTGGCGTTGCTGTTGCTTGGTATTTTTACAACCCAAACAAAAACACCACTGCCCGACAATTACAACGTGGTGTTTTCAATCACTCCAATATCATTTACCGTTTGTCTTTCAACAACTGGTATTTAGATGAAATTTACCAATGGTTATTTGTCTTACCTTTTTGGTTTTTTATCGGCTACGGCTGTTTTTATCGATAAAATAATCATTGAAGGAGCGGTTATGGTTTTTAAAGAATTGAATTTATATATAAGTCGTACAGCCAAACGAATTGACAATAACATATTAGGAAACTTCATTGATTTCTTTGCTCGAATAAATGTTATCTTTGCACTTATCTTCGGTTTTATTGACAAGTGGTTGATTGACGGTCTAGTCAAGCTGGTCGTTTGGACGATAGGGAAAATCGGTGCAATGACAAAAACAATACAATTAGGAAACGCCCAAAGCTTTGTTACAACAGCTATTCTTGGGTTTATTCTTTTATTTACAAGCTTATTTTACTTCTTATATTAATATAATGACAGCAAATTTACTTTCATACATTACATTTATACCTCTGCTTTTTGCTTTGGTTATTTTGGTTTTACCTAAGAAATTTAATAACAGTTTCAAGTTTTTAGCACTTGGGGCTAGTATCGTACAAGTTGGTTTATTGGCACTTATTCTTGGCAATTATTCAACAGCCACTACTAACATTCCTTTTTCGGAAAATGCGTACCAATTGGTAGAAAAAACCGATTGGATTAGCTTTAGCTTGGGTTCTTTGGGGTATTTCAATGTGTATTATTTCTTGGGAATCGACGGAATAAGTTTGAGTATGCTAGGGCTTTCGGTGGTAATTTTATTATTTGCTGTAATTGCAAGTTGGAAAATAGACACTAAATTAAGAGGTTATTTCGTATTGTTTTTAGTTTTAAACACCTCTATCATCGGTTGTTTTGTCGCCTTAGATGCTTTCTTGTTTTATGTGTTTTTTGAGTTTATGTTGCTTCCTATGTTTTTCCTTATCGGAATATGGGGAGGCGAACGAAGAGAATATGCCTCAATCAAATTTTTCCTTTACACCTTATTTGGCTCTATTTTAATTTTAATCGTGTTTTTGGGACAATACGCAAGTGTCATCGACCCGATAGCAACTGCCGAAAAAGTTGGAATTAACGGACAAGAAATCATTGCAACGGTACAACAACAATTAGCTTCAGGGCAAATTGCTACCGAAAACTTAGTCCATTCATTTAGTATGGTCAATTGGGCAGACAGAGCAAATTACATTCCTGATTCAGTATTTTACCGTTTGCCAAACGAAACAATGGATTTGGCTAAATGGGCATTTTTGGCATTACTCATTGGTTTCGGAATCAAATTAGCCATCGTTCCTGTACATACTTGGTTACCTGACGCACACGTTGAAGCACCAACCGCAGGCTCGGTGATTTTGGCAGGTATCTTACTAAAAGTCGGAGGGTATGGTATCATCCGAATGGGCTATGCCGTTTTCCCACAAGAAGCAAACGATATGGCTTGGTGGGTTGCTTTAATAGGAATGATTTCCATTCTTTATGGTGGTTACAACGCGTTAGCTCAACAAAACTTAAAAAAACTAATCGCCTACAGTTCTGTTGGACATATGGGATTTGTCTTATTAGGCTTGGCTTCTGCAACTGTTGAAGGTGTAAATGGTGCTGTCTATCAAATGTTTGCTCACGGGCTGATTGCTTCGATGCTATTTATATTAGCAGGTGTTTTGTATGACCGAACACACAATTTGGAAATAGAAAATTACAGAGGAATCGCTTCAAAAATGCCTCATTACACGGCTTTTGTAACGATTGCTTTTTTCGCTTCGTTAGGTTTGCCTGGTTTTGCTGGGTTTATCGCTGAGATTATGGTATTTATCGGTGCATTTATGAGTGAGACAGTCAATGGCTTAGTTCCTCGATGGATGGTTGCGGTGAGTTTATTAGGCTTAGTTCTCGGTGCTTCGTATTATTTATGGACATTACAACGCGTTTTCTTTGGCGAGTTTTGGGTTAAAACAAAAGTTATTGCAGAAGAGAAATTAACCGATTTGACTATCAGAGAATACATTTTATTGTTGCCTTTGACCTTGTTAATTATCGCTTTTGGTATTTTCCCCAACCTCCTATTAAACTACATTACCCCTGCGGTTACAGGATTAGTTCAATTATTAAGTAAATAATGAAAACCCTTTTACAAACCCTACTTTCAGATACAGGAAACCTTCTGCCTGAGCTTTATTTGACAGCAGTGTTGCTCTTATTTATTTTAGCAACACCGTTTTTCAAATCATTTATTGCTCGTTTTGGTGGATGGATAGCTTTGTTTTCCTTACTGCCTTTGGTTGTACTTTATTGCAAACAATTTCAGTTGTTAGAAAGCCAAAACACACTCCAACTCTATGGAAATATGCTTTTATTGGATAAACAGACCTTGTTTTTCAAATACCTATTTCTTGCAAGTGCTGTGATTTACTATTTCTATTATTTGGTTAGCAACAAAAAAGACGATGACGAACAAATAGGCGAATACCACTTCTTAATTTTCTCCTCTTTGTTAGGTTTAAATTTTGTAGTGATGGCGTCCAACCTGTTGATGGCATTTTTATCGTTTGAAATCGTCTCTATCGCTTCTTACGCTTTGGTTTTATTTGGCAACAACAAACAACGCCCCGAAGCAGGTATCAAATACATTATTTTCGGAGCGGTCTCAACTGCCATTATGCTGTTTGGGGCATCTATTATTTATGCTTTAAATGGTTCATTGAATTTTTCGACACTATTCAACACCACTTTAATTGCAGGACAAGATTACTCGCTTGTTGTTTATTTATTTTCAGGAATGTTCTTGGTCGGTGGGTTATTCAAACTATCCATTTTCCCTTTTCATATTTGGGTTCCTGACGTTTACCAAACCGTACCTGTTAAGTTAGCATCTTTCTTTTCTTACGCTCCCAAAGTAGCTGGTTTAGCTTTTGTATTAAATGTTATGGACGCCATTACAGAAGAAAAAAGTCGCTCTATCTTAGCTCTATTCTTAGGCGTAATTTTGATAATTACTTTGTTTGTAGCCAACCTATCGGCATTAAGACAACAAAACGCTAAACGTTTATTAGCCTATTCTTCCATTACACATTCCGCTTATTTGTTGGTTGGTGTGTTTGCTTACAGTCAAGCAGGCGTTGAAAGTGCAATGTACTATTCGTTAGTATATCTATTTTTAAATTTCGCAGGGTTTTATTTAATCGAAATGCTAATAAAAATTTCTAGTAACGAACAAATTAAGTCTTTTAGTGGTTTAGGTGTAAAGTATCCGTTGTTGGGTGTACTCGTTGTCTTGACGATGATTGCCTTAACAGGTTTGCCACCAACTATCGGATTTATGGGGAAAATGTGGGTGTTTTTATCCGTATTCAACCATCCAAATTTTGCGTTAAATAACATTTATTTTTGGGTTTTACTTCTCGGACTAATCAATGTCGCCATTGCTTTATTCTATTATTTAAAAATCCCTTTCTATATGTTTTTTTCGTTCAAAGGAGAATAATTTTAAAGAAAAAGAAACGCTAAGCCAAAAAATATTGGGAGTAGTGTTATCTTTACCATTATTCGTATTGTTTTTCTTTAACGATTGGTTATTTGAACTCGTTCATTTATTCACAAACTAGAAGGCAAAACAAAAAGTTGTATTTTAAATAGGTTAACGCCTTAATTGATAAAAATAATGAGTGACGCTATCAAGCACGAATGCGGTATCGCAATGGTCAGGTTATTAAAACCTTACAGTTATTATATTGAAAAATACGGCACGCCACTGTACCCTATTAATAAAATGTATATGTTGATGGAAAAACAACATAACAGAGGGCAAGATGGTGTAGGGATTGCTTCTATTAAATTAGACGTACCCGAAGGAACTCGTTATATCAGTCGTTACCGTTCGATTTCGGACCAACCAATTGCTGATATTTTTAAAAAAATAAACAAAAAATTCAAAAAGGTTAAAAAAACGAACCCTAAAGAGTTTAAAAACGCCAAATGGCTACAAGAAAACTGTGCCTTTACAGGAGAAGTTTTTTTAGGACATTTGCGTTACGGAACACACGGAAAAAACAGCATCGAAAGTTGCCACCCCTTTTTACGTCAAAACAACTGGCGAAGTAAAAGTTTAGTTATTGCAGGAAACTTCAATATGACCAATGTCGATGAATTATTTCGACGTTTGGTTGAGCTAGGACAACACCCAAAAGAAAAAGCCGATACAGTAACTGTACTCGAAAAAATAGGGCATTTTCAAGACGAAGAAAGCCAACGTATTTTCTCTAAATACAAAGATGAATTCACTAACAACGAAATCTCTAAAAAAATAGAAGAGGAAATGGATATGCAAGGTATCTTAGAGCGTTCTTGTAAAGACTTTGACGGTGGATATGCTATGTGTGGAATCACAGGATACGGAGCATCATTTGTTGCTCGTGACCCCGCAGGTATTCGTCCAGCTTACTATTATGCCGATGATGAGGTAGTTGTTGTTGCTTCAGAAAAACCTGCCATCAAGACTGCTTTTGGAGTTGATTACGATAAAATAAAAGAAGTAGAACCAGGACACGCTTTAATCATAGAGAAAAGTGGTGAATGGTCAATGAAACCATTTATTGACTCATTACCTAAGCAAAGTTGCTCTTTTGAACGTATCTATTTCTCACGTGGTTCGGACCCTGAAATCTACCAAGAAAGAAAAAATTTAGGTAAACTATTAGTTCCTCGAATTTTAAAATCGGTAAATAACGATTTAGAAAACACCGTATTTTCTTTTATCCCCAACACTGCCGAAACGTCGTTTTTAGGAATGATAGAAGGTGTTTACGAACACTTATTTGAATACCGAAAAAACAAAGTCAAAGAAGGAAACCTCTCTGATAAAGAATTAGAAAACCTATTCAAGCTACGTCCTCGTGTAGAAAAACTGGTTATTAAAGACGCCAAATTAAGAACGTTTATCACTGGCGACAGCGGACGTGACGATTTGGTAGCCAATGTTTACGACACCACCTACGAAGTCATTAAAAAGAAAATCGATACCCTCGTTGTCATCGATGATTCTATCGTGAGAGGAACAACTTTGGAGAAATCTATCATCAAAACATTGGATAGATTAGAACCAAAGAAAATCATCATCGTTTCTTCTGCACCACAAATTCGTTACCCCGATTGTTACGGTATCGATATGTCGAAAATGAAAGAATTTATTGCTTTCCGTGCTTTGTTGTTGTTATTAGAAGAGAATAAATTGAATTATAAATTAGACGAAGTGTACGAACAATGCAACCGTTCTAAAATTAATCAAGAAATGTCACCTAATTACGTACAATCTCTTTACGATTTGTTTACGTACGACCAAATCACCAATAAAATTGCTCAAATGATACGTTCTGAAGGTATTGGAGCTGAAATTGAAGTGATTTACCAAACGGTAGAGGATTTACACACAGCGATACCAAAGCATACGGGTGACTGGTATTTCACAGGAAATTACCCTACAAAAGGAGGAATGAAAGTTGTAAATAAATCGTTTACCAACTTTATGGAAGGCAACGACGAAAGAGCTTATTAAAATGTTGAAATCACTAAAACTCATCGCTTTATTGGAAGGCATTTCGCTACTCCTTTTATTTGGTGTAGCGATGCCTTTAAAATACCTTTTCGATGAACCTATGGCTGTCGAAGTGGTAGGAATGGCACACGGAATTTTGTTTATCGTTTACATTGTAGCGGTACTTATCGTCGGGCTGAAATTCAAATGGAGTTTTGGCATCATCGCCTTAGCTATGCTCGCCTCTATCATTCCTTTCGGAACGTTTTACGCCTCAAAAAAGTGGTTTCATTCGACTGTTGAAGTTTAATTAAAACTTATAGCACAAAAAAAAGGGTTACTAAACAACTATTGTTTAGTAACCCTTTTTTGTTTAAGCAATACTTTTTAAAAAGCAAAGCTATTTTCCTTGAAGGTTAAGATTTCTTCTTTTAAATCTACCGTTTCAAAAGGTACGTATTGCTTTATTTTTTGGCAATCAGCTATTTGTAAATTCTTCATATCAATATGCTGGTTGATGAAGATAAATTCTAAATCAGGGTAAACTTCTTTGAATATATCTACCAAATCTAAAATCTTGTGGTTTTGACCTGACAGGTTGTATGTATCACTCGGTAACTCGTTAGAGATATTGTAGGTCAACACCTTTATAACATCTTTAAGGTTTACAAACGGACGGATTTGCTTACCACTTCCGTGAATAGATATACGGTTGTTGAATTGTGCATCAAACAAAAATGTGTTGATTACAGAATCAAAACGAATTGCAGGTGAATACCCGTAAACGTTACCCACACGCAAAATCACGGCATTCATTTTACTGTCCAACCTCGCAACGTGCTCCTCTCCTCGCATTTTACCGATAGAATAAAAATCTCTTGGATTAATCGTGCTTTTTTCATCACAAAGTTCTTTTCCGCCTTGGTAAATGCCCGTGTTACTTACATAGATAAATTTCTTTACTGTACCTTCTTCTTCGGCAGCATAAACCACCTCGGCAGTCCCCCAATGGTTGGTTTGCTCAAAAACTGATGAATCAACATTTTGAGATGCAGAACTTGTTTTAGCCGCTAAGTGATATACAATTTCGACATCGCTCATTGCTTTTTTCAACTTGCGAGAATCCAACAAATCACCATGAATAAACTGAACCTTTCCTTTTCCTGCTTTATTTCGTTCGCTAATAAATAGGTTGATATTACCTCTACTCAGGTTATCATAAACAATTACCTCACTGACTTTTGGGTCGTTTGAAAGCTCATAAACTAATTGCGAACCGATATACCCTGCTCCTCCTGTAACTAATACTTTCATCTTATTTCTTTATTAACGCCGTGTGTAAGCCACATTCTGTTTTATTCATTCCGTACCATCTGGCTTCTCTTTCTTGCATTTCGAGGTCAAATTTTCTCGTACAAGGTTCACAACCAATAGATAGATAGCCTTGAGTTTCTAATTGGTGTTTGGGTAAATCAAACTCTTTTTGGTAATCAAAAATCATCTTGCTTGTCCAATCTAACATCGGATGAAAACGTAAGGTATCGTGTGGTGCGGGTTGCTCTACTAACATCGCTTTTCGGACAGCACTTTGGTCGCCACGAACGCCGTTTATCCAAATATCATATTCCATCAAAGCTTCGTCCATTGGCAAAACTTTATTGAGATGACAACAATAATCTGGGTCTGAAGTAAATAATAATTTTCCCGAAGCGTCTTTTTGCAGCGATTTTGGAGTACTTGGTTTTTTATCGATTAAGTTAAGTCCAAACAAATCGGTGATTTTGTCTCTATATTTTATTGTTTCAGGAAAATGATAACCTGTATTAATAAAATAAACAGGGATTGTTTTATCAATACGACTCAATATATGTAACAATACAATACTGTGACTCTGAAATGATGAAGAAGTAAACAGTGTTTTACCTGCTTCTTGGTATGCTCTTATTTTTTTCTCTATATTATCGAAATCCATACTAATCGGTTTAGCAAAATATTCTTTGGTAAAATTACAATTATTCGTGCTATTACAGAATTTAATCTACTTCTTTTTCGTTTAACTAAAAGATTGTTTTCCTGATTTTCAATCACTTTTATTTTCAATTATTTGTCTTTTCGACGTTGGTCTATCCTTTTATTTTGTCAATAAAGTCTGACAACAAACTTAATTATAGATTTTAAGGAGATAGACAAATCCTACTATTGTAACATTTAGCCTTAAAAATTTGTTCACAAAATAAAAAGACTACAATATAGTAAGAGTATTGCCTCTACTTTTGGTAGTTTTCGGTTGGATTGTTATTTTTACATTATGACACATACACCATTTCGACTTACCGTAATTCGTAAAGAAAATTTTAATTCAGCTCATCGTCTGAATAACCCGACTTTGAGTGAGGAGGAAAACAAAAAAGTTTTCGGAAAATGTAATTACCCTAATTACCACGGACACAATTACGAATTGGAAGTTCACGTAACAGGAGAGATCGACCAAAAAACAGGGTATGTTATTGATTTAAAGGAATTAAGTACACTTATAAAAAAAGAAGTGACTTACAAACTCGACCATAAAAACCTAAATATGGACATTGCAGAGTTTAAAGAGTTGAATCCTACGGCTGAAAATATTGCTTACGTTATTTACAATCTATTGCGCTGTAAGTTAGATACCAAGCTTGATTTGAAAGTTGTGTTACACGAAACGGAAAATAACGTAGTTATATTTCCTGCTCAATCTTAAAAGAATAAACAGGTAAATCGCCAAATAAGCCAAAATAACAGCTACTTTTTAGCTAACTGGCATAACAAATATAAAAAAGACCTATTAGACGGTTACTTTTATTTGACCTAATGTATAAACGAGTGTTGTAGAAGAGCTATGAAAGACCAAGAGGTCATAGACCAAATAGTACGAGGCGATGAAAAGGCATTAGATTTCTTATATACTAAGAACTACCGTATGATGACAAATCTCATCATAAAAAATAGCGGTACAGAAGAGGAAGCAAAGGATATCTTTCAAGATGCACTGATTGTTTTTTGGCAAAAAGTTATCAAAAAAGAATTAGTATTAACCGCAAAAATTAGCACCTACCTTTATGGCGTGTGCTGGAATTTGTGGAGAAAAGAACTTGAACGCAAAAAGCGTTTGTCTCACGAAGAAGTGGAAGGGATAACAAAACCTAACCACGACAGTAAAGAGCAAATAGCAGCAATTAGAGGATGTGTAAACTCATTGGGGGAAACTTGTCGTAAGGTACTAACGTACTATTACTTCGATGGTTTTTCGATGAAGGAAGTCGCCGAAAAATTGGGCTTCGCAAATGCCGATACAGCAAAGACAAAAAAATATAAGTGTAAAAAAGAATTGGATAAATTGGTGAAAGCTAAATATTCAGCAAGTGATTTCTTAGACTAAATTATGGATAAGCAAATAGAATTAATAGACAACTACCTTACTGGTAACCTTAACGCTAACGAGCAAACACAGTTCGAAAGTCAGTTAACTTCTAACCCTGCACTTGCAGAAGAAGTTAATTTTCAAAAAGACGTGCTCAATGGTATTAAAGAAGCGAGAACAGCTCAGTTAAAATCAAGACTGAATGCGCTCACTATTCCTGCCGAACCGCTATTCCAAATGTGGCAAAAAGTAGCGATGGTGGCCTCTACTGCTCTTGTATGTGGCGGGTTGGCTTTTTATATGAATACAAACGAAGAAGTTATTGTTGATAAAACGACTACTGAACCACAAAAAGAAATTGTAGCTGTAGCTGTAGCTGTAGCTGTTGCTCCTGTTACTGATACCGAAGAACTTGCACCTGTTGTAGAAACAATGGAAGAAGAAATTGTAGTTGCTACGTCTGTTAAAAAAACACAGAAACAACAAGTTCAAACTTCTGACAACACTTCTTTGGCTGACCCTTTGGATAATTTACCAAATCCATCTGTAAACTCACACAAGGTCGAGTTTGATAACCAATCAAACAATGACAAAGAGATTTCTGCTAATTTAAAAAACACGAAAACAGGATTGAAAGTTTATGCAGAAAGCAAGAAAAATAAATTTCATTACAAATACGATGGAAATAATATTTTGGTGCAGATTGCTAATTACTCAGATGATAAACCTGCGGTTTTAATTGATTTCCCTGAAAAACATGAGGTTTTCATGAGCTACAAAGGTGTTTTCTATCAATTAGACAAAAACAAAGGTTGGGATAACTTATCAAAACACATCATTACCAACAACAAATTGGTAAAAGAACTTCAAGAAAAAATTAAATAATGAATAAGATGTTTTCCTTTGACAGGAAAACATCTTATTTTTATTTTTAATGCGAGCAAAACCAATAAAAAAGAAAAAACACGGTAGTTTCCCCTACCTAACAGTAGTCGTTAGTTCAACACTGTCACTTTTTGTATTCGGGTACTTATGTAGTATCTCGTTTTCGTACTACCGCCTACAGAACTCTCTCAAAAACGAAATGAAAATCAATCTCTATCTAAATAAAGATATGGGAAAAAGTTCATTAACAAATTGTTTAGAACGAATTAAGGATAAATCTTTTGTTGCCAAAACAAAAGGAAAACCCAACGTTACTTATACTTCTGCCAAATCTATAGCCGAGGAATACACAACGAGCTCTGGAGAAGATTTCTCTGAAGTATTAGGTGATATCGGAAACCCTTTTCGTGATGTCGTCACGTTAGCTTTAAGTGCTAAATACACAACAACAGACAATCTACCCGTTATTAAACAGCAATTAGAAAGTATTGAAGGTGTTTATGAAGTAAATATCCCTAAGCATTTGAAAAAAAGTATACAAAATCTTAACGACACATTTAACACGCTCAATATAGTCATTGTTAGTTTTGCTATTCTTAGTCTATTAATTGTATTGGTTATTATCCGAAATTCCATTAAACTTTCGATGTATTCACAACGTTTTTTAATTCGAAGTATGCAATTGGTTGGAGCGAAAAGATTCTTTATTATTCGCCCTTTTGTTTTCAGAGCTTTTATCAACGGACTGATAAGTGGCATACTTGCTTCGGGCTTAGTTTATGTTTTATCAGAGGTTGGACGTCGATGGGCTTTGAGTTTATTAGACTTAGGGAACTATGATTTCTTGTTTTCTTTTGATGATTTAAAATACATTTTAATACTTTTGCCTATTCTTGGTGCTGTCTTTATGACTTTCACCACTGCACGAACGGTATCGAAGTACCTCAACTATTCACTTGACGACCTTTATTAGACACTATTATGAGTAAAAAATTAATTTTCGGAAAAACTAACTACCTTATTTTATTGGTAGCCTTAGCAGTTATTATTATTGGTTTTGTCATTATGGGATTAGATGATACCGAATATGGTTTTGGAACAATGGGATTAACCATTGCTCCTATTGTTGTGTTATCTGGTTTTGGCATCGTTTTCGGCGCTATATTTTATAAAAACAAAGCTACAACAGAGGACTAAATGGGCGATATTCTTAGTTATATTATTCTTGGAATCATTCAAGGCTTATCGGAGTTTTTACCCGTCAGTAGTAGTGGGCATTTAGAAATAGCAAAAGAAGTAGTGAAGCATTTCTTTGAAAACAAAAGTCTGGAAGAAAACAGTCTGCTTGTTACCGTGGCGTTACACGGAGCTACAGCTTTGAGTACCTTGGTGATTTTCAGGAAAGATGTTGCTGAAATTTTCAAAGGTCTTTTTTCTTTTAAATGGAATGAAGAAACCCTATTTTCAGTGAAAATCATATTGTCAATGCTTCCTGCCGTATTTATTGGTTTAGCTTTTAATGATATTATAGAAACATTTTTCGCTGGAAATTTACTTTTGGTAGGTGTTTGTTTACTCTTAACGGCTGGTCTTTTATTCTTAGCAGACAAAGCAAAAAACACGTCTAAAAACGTCACAATGTCCAATGCTTTTATCATTGGTATTTCTCAAGCAATCGCTATTTTACCTGGAATATCTCGTTCGGGAGCTACTATTTCTACCGCCGTTTTATTGGGTATAGACAGAACTAAAGCTGCTCGTTTTTCTTTCTTAATGGTTGTCCCTGTTATTTTAGGGAAAATGGCAAAAGATATAATGGATGGAGATTTCACTGCTCAAAATGATCAAATATTACCTTTGGCTTTTGGCTTTGTCGCTGCATTTGTCACAGGACTCATTGCTTGTACTTGGATGATTAAAATCGTTCAAAAAAGTCAATTAAAATATTTCTCTTACTATTGTTTAGCCGTTGGTGCTATTGCAATAGGTTATTCCTTTATATAAATGGCTGAATATAATTTTGTAGATGGCGAAGTCTTATTAATAGACAAACCTCTTACTTGGACTTCTTTTGATGTAATTAGAAAAATACGTAATGGTATTAAAATCAAAAAAGTAGGTCACGCGGGTACATTAGACCCTTTAGCAACTGGCTTATTAGTAGTTTGTACGGGTAAAAAGACCAAAACTATCGACCTTATTCAAGCGACTGATAAAGAATACACAGGTACAATCACGATTGGTGCTACAACACCTTCTTACGATAAAGAAACAGAGATTGATCAATCATTTCCTTATGAACATATTACAGAGGAAATGATTTACGAAACAGCCAAAAGTTTCTTGGGGTTAAATGAACAAATCCCTCCCGCTCACTCGGCGATAAAAATCAATGGCGAACGTGTCTATAAAAAAGCACGTCGTGGTGAAATAGTAATTATGAAACCTCGTAGTATCACTATTCACGAATTTGAAATCACAGCAATAAACTTACCAGACATTTCGTTTCGTGTAGCGTGTACCAAAGGTACTTATATCCGAAGTTTGGCTTATGATTTCGGAAAACGTCTTGACAGTGGAGGCTATTTATCTTCGTTAATTCGAACTAAAATCGGTGACTTACGAATAGAAGACGCTATGTCTATTGATGAATTTATGGCGTCAATTGCTGAGTAATGCCTACTGTTTACTTTGGTTTAGATAAATTTACCACACTAAAAAAAGGAGTGGTTACAAGTGGTACTTTCGACGGTCTACACGATGGTCACCGTGTGATATTTAAAAAGCTAAGAGATTTAACCAAAGACATTGATGGAGAAAGTGTTGTACTTACCTTTTGGCCTCACCCTCGTTTTGTGTTAGGTAATCAAGCCATTGAGTTACTATCTACATTAGATGAGAAAATTGAACTGCTGAAGAAAGAAAAAATTGATCATATTGTCGTTCTTCCCTTCACAAGATCATTTAGCCAACTGACATCTAAAGAGTTTATTCAAGAAATACTTATAGACACTATTGGCACAAAAAAACTAGTAATTGGTTATGACCATAAATTTGGTAAAAACCAAGAGGGTAGTTTTGAATACCTATCAAAAAACAGTGAACTATATCCCTTTGATGTAGAAGAAATACCTCGTCAAGATTTAGAAAACATAGGTATCAGTTCTTCATTGATTAGAAAAAATTTAAAAAAAGGAGAAGTCAAACAAGCCATCAAACTATTAGGCCGCCCTTACAGTTTGTCAGGAAAGGTAGTTATAGGGGAACAAGTTGGTCGAAAAATTGGTTTTCCTACTGCCAATATACAAATAGACGACGACGTGAAATTGATTCCTTCTGATGGTGTTTACGCTGTAAAGGCACGTGTAAATAACCATACTTACTTCGGAATGTTAAACATCGGAGTTCGTCCGACACTCAACGGAACAATAAAAAGTATAGAAGTAAATCTCTTTGATTTCAAAAAAGACATTTATGGGGAAAAACTTTCCATAGAATTTTTTGAATTGATAAGAAAAGAGAAGAAATTTGCAAGTCTTACAGAATTACAAGAACAATTAGTTCGAGATAAAATAGAAGTAGAAAAAATACTATCAAAATGAAAATATCAGATATCAATTTCCAAATACAGTTAGATAACAACCACGTGCCAGACAAAATTGTGTGGAGTGCGACAGACAAACCAGCTGATGGCAACGACAACACGGATGCTATCGCTGTTTCTGTTTGGGATCCTAAATCAAAAAACACATTGAGAATGGATTTATGGACAAAAGAAATGACTTCTTTTGATATGAAAAAATTCACAGTAGATAGTATCGGAGGGTTAGCTCAAACATTACGAAGTGCGACTAACGATAACGAAATGGCTGATATGATGGAAAAACTTTGCAACGACTTAGTGAAGCACATCAACGATAAAGGATAAGCCTTTATAAAGAAACACTGAAAAGACCTATCAGCTTTAATAACTCTGGTAGGTCTTTTTAACTAAAAATAATTATGAAACTTACACTTCCTCTCTTATTTATTTTAGGAATCGTATTGTCTTCTTGTTCAAAAAAAGAAACAGCAGACAATACACAACAAAAGTCATTATTCCCTATAAGTGCTTCAATCACTGAATTAACGGATAAAGATTACCCTGATAATCCCGACAAATCTATACGAAGTAGCTTAGACGGAAAATTTAGTCACTGTAAAGTAATCATTGCCAAGGAAGACAGTTTATTCACTTTTACCTTCACTCCAAAAAATGATAGAAGTGATACACTTATCGTTTCGGGTGTTGATATGATGGAGTTTATGCCTTCTTGCCCTTCATATATTGATGATAAATACATGCAATACATCGGTATCGTTAATCAAGAATGGAACCGCCAGCAAGTCAAGTTTTTTGATTTTGAAATTAAAGGAAAAAATGGAGAGAAAAAAGTAGTCAAACGTATAGATATCGCAAGAAACTGTCTGAACGCTTATTTGTGGGAGGTTATCGCTTACACAGAAGAAAAAGGGAAACAAAAACCTTATTACCACGGATGGTTTACCTTCCCTAAAGAACAATACGCATCGCTTTTTGAACAACGCAACCATATCAAATGGAACAATTATGAAAAAGCATTAGTCGATTGGGTTGACCCTAAAAATCAAAAGTTAGATTTGACACAATTACGAGAGCTTAAGGACCAAAAAGAACTTTCTTTCATTAATAAAAATGATGAATACTTCCCTATAAAAGGAGAGAGAAAGAAAAAAGAAATGAATATTATTGTACCTAAAAGACACACTAAAATCAATGATTTACTCAATGACAGCACGACGTTTGCTACTTTTAGTCCTCCTGGTTTTTACAATACCTCAGACCCAAGAAAAACAGAATTAGGTAGATTAAATAACCCTACGAAAATACACTTTGCTCATACCAAATCAAAAAACCACAACCATTCAGGTTGTTTTGAATTGACGGTACTCTTTAACGACACAATAAAAAAAAGAGAAATGAGTTTAATCGTCGGTGGGCTACGCAAGGATAAAATACCTACACTATCTATTAGTGAGGTCAACAAAGGTTTTCAGATGCCTATGGGTATATCGAACCATTCGTTTTATGAAAAATCAGATAAAATGACAGCCACCCCTTCCAATGAGAACCCTTACTATTCATTTCTTATCAACGGAAATAATAATTGGATTGACAGTCACAAAGTAGGTATTGATGGTCCTTTATTACACTTTGATAACGAAGGTAAATTACACCTTTGGATACTCTCATTCGAAAGACATGCATTTGTGGGACATTACATTATTGACTTAGAAGAAACCAACAACTAAAATGAAAAAGTTTCTCTTCATTATTAACCCTATTGCGGGTACTCGTTCTAAGAAAAATCTTCCTAGTTTAATCAAAAAACACCTATCTAAAGAATTTATTTATCAAATTACTTATACAGAACGAGCACAACACGCAACGGAAATTGCTTTAAAAGAAAGAGCAAACTACGATGCCATTGTCGCTGTCGGAGGAGACGGGACAATCAATGAGGTTGCCAAAGGATTAATTGGCTACCGAACACCAATGGGGGTTATACCTATGGGTTCAGGCAATGGACTAGCGAGACACATGAAACTTCCGTTGAATTTAGCTAAGGCTATTGAGGTTTTTAATTCTTTTCATAGTAAAGCAATTGATACGTGTAAAGTCAACGGTAAAAGCTTTTTGATTACCTCAGGAGTAGGCTTTGAGGCACGCATTGGGCATTTGTTTGCTCAACAAAAAGGGCGTGGTTTCACTAACTACGTCAAAGCAATAATGAACAGTATCAAAGGCTACCAAGCTGACTTTTATGACATAGAAATTGATGGGAAAAAACACACAACAAAAGCATTTACATTGACGGTTGCAAACGCTAACCAATATGGAAACAACGCTTTCATTAGTCCTTTATCAGATATTCAAGACGGCTTGATGAACTTATGTATCATTCGCCCTTTTCCCAAAATGATGTCTGTAGGTGTGAGTATTAAACTACTTTCTAAACGAATAGATAAATCTAAATATTATGAAAGCTACTTAGCTAAAGAGATTAAAATCACAGCTAAAAACGATACTTACTTTCACATAGACGGAGAACCCGAAAACAACACAACCGGTGTTTTAGAGTATAAAATACTTCCTTTGTCATTGCATTTATTAGTGAAATAAATCACATGTTTTTCGATTAAACAGGGCTTTAATCATATTAATTCAACCTCTTTACCCTTTCTCAAATCGTACTATATAAGATACACTTCTTATTATAGTTATGAAAAATCTCAATAAAATCATCGTTGGTTTAGAACTTAATGAAAGCGATAGCTACTTACTTCATTTCGTCAAAGAAATAATACCTATCATTTCTCCAAAAGAAATACAGTTCATTAATATCCATAAAGAAGAGTTACCAGAAGATATACTGGAAAAGTTCCCTGAGATAGCCCACAATATTGACGACCACTATATCAAAGAAATGGTTGAAGAGACAACAGATATCAAACATTTCAATACTAAAATTACTTACCAATCTATCCAAGGAAACATACTTGAAGAAATTTTAAAAGCATCTAACAAGTCTGATATTGACTTACTTATCATAGGTAGAAAGAACGATAAACACGATCGACATTTACACTACCGCAAGATCATCAGAAAAGCCACATCAAATATTTTCATCGTTCCTGAAACAGAAACAACCAATTTTAATAAGATTCTCGTACCAATAGACTTTTCGGAATACAGTAAATACTCTATAGAAAAAGCAGTTAATATAGCCCAAGTATCAAAAGGAAGAATCATTCTTCAAAACATTTACGAAGTACCTACGGGTTATTCTAAATCTGGTAAAAGTTTTTTAGAATTTGCCAAGATTATGCAAAAAAACGCGAAAGATCAATGTGAAAAATTCTTGCAAAATTTTGATTTCAAAAATATTCCTTACGAAATAAAATACACATTAAACGACTGTGGAAGTACGTCCAAAATTATTGAAGCTACAATAAACAACGTGCAACCCGATTTATTGGTATTAGGAAGTAAGGGGAAAAATAAATTTTCAGCTATACTGGTAGGTAGTACTGCAGAAAGTTTAATCGGCAAACGAAAAATAGATATCCCAATTCTTTTAACTAGGATTAAAACTCAATCTGTTTCTATTTGGGATGCCATTAAGGAATTATAAAAAGAGAGCTAGTCTGAGTTGTATATATTTTGACCCAAATCATTGTTTAAACGGTATAAATCAGAGAGAGGGGAAGATATTAAAACCTTATGGACACAAAAACATTCTCTTATGTTCTATTTTTTCTTTGCTAAATTAGCCTTTTCCTCTTCTTCCTTTACTGCTTTAGCTAACATTCGTTTTTCCACTATTTTCTCTATCGGACGAATAAGTAACATCAATGTTCCTTTTAAGCCTAAACCTACAAAGTTAACATCTCCTAAAAGCCAAGTGGATAATTCTGTTGTGGCAACCCATTTATCAATCTGAGGCTCTAAAATACCCTCTGCAAAAAGGAACATACCAATAGCAATAAACATTGTTATTGTTGTTGCTTTTCTTCCAGCCTTTGCTTTTGTTAATGAATCTAAAGTATGCTGAAGTTCCGCATTTTTCTCTTCTACCGCTGTCGTTGCACGTAAAATTTTCTTTTGTAGACGATCACTTACTTTAGTTATTAACTTACTTTGATCAAGTAAGTCTTCATAATGACCAATTAGCTCAGTCATCTGTTCTTTGACATCAGTACTTCCTGCTAGGGCACCTTTAGCCTCTGAGAGAATAGATTGCTCTCTCTGAAAAAGTTGTGGCTTTTTGGCTCGAACAGGTCTTTCCATTATTCCATTACTATAATTTCGAAAGGAACTTCTAACAAGTCAGAGTAATCTTCACCTGCTTCCATCATGTCCTCATCATTTTCATCGTAGTACCATTTTACCAGTACATCTTTGCCCATTTCATCTAATCTATCTATCTTTTTTAAGATATCAAGGATACATTTTGATGAACTTGTATTAAAGTAATCCAATTGTACATTTACAATCGTTTTATCTTTTGGGCTCTCTACATACTCATCCAACCATTTATATACAGGTTGGTAAAACTCCAAAGAATTTTCAGGAATTGACCGACCTCTCAGTTCAATTTGCCCCTCTTCCGCATCTAGGTTAATTAATGGTGTTATATCTGTTGGTTCTATTGCTAAAATCTCCATCTAAATGCTGTTTTAACCTTTCGGTATTTGAATACTAAAACTAAAAAATGAATCGGCTTCATCTACATGGTCAAAATTGTAAACCAATTTTTCACCTGACTTTCTCGCTATATCAATAAAGCCTAGACCACCTCCACCTTTCGAAGAGAAAGTATTGTTATCAAGCACACTTTTATAAAGATCTCTTAAACCTTCTTTTGGCAATCCGTTAATTCTTTCTAACCAAGTCTTCAACTTTGCTATATTTTCATTACGAATATAATTACCTGTCGCTACCTGGTAAGCACCTTTTTCAAACCACAGTAAAATAACTGCGTTTCTTCTTTCAGGGACTTTTTTAATATCGCCTTTAGACAAATCAACGTGATGACTGAGATTTTGCAAACATTCTACTAGAATGTTAAATACCTTTTTCTTGGTTTTAGGATCTTTCTCTTCACGATTTAATCGAGCTTCAAGAATATCCAATAAAGATTTAACCATATCAAAAGACACCTCTCCCTTATAAGACAACAACACATGGTCGCCTTTCATCTCCTCATACATTTTGTAAGTATCAATCATAGTGGAAAACAGAGTTTTCAATAACTAAAGATAATTACCTAGTTGAAATAAACAAAGAATAGTTACCTTTATTTTCATAACACAACAAAATATTTTTTTTTGTTTTATCGAAAGAATCATTTGTTTTATCTAAAAACAACACTAATTTATTTTTCTATTTCTAATTATTACAAAATGAAAATATATACTAAAACAGGAGACAACGGTACTACGGGACTTTATGGAGGTACACGAGTAAGCAAATCTAGCCAACGTATAGACGTATATGGTTCGGTAGATGACTTACTCTCTCACATCGGGCTTATCCACGATTTGATTATTGAAAACGAAATAAAACTTTTTCTTGTAGAATTGCAAGCCGAACTATTCAGTATCGGGTCATACATCGCATCAAGTCCTGACAAACAAACCCTAAAACTACCTAAGTTAAATAACAGGCTTGTCGAACAAATGGAAAAACAAATAGACGATTGGAATTTAACACTTAGCCCTTTGAAGCATTTTATTTTGCCAGGTGGACATGTTACTTCTTCTCAAATACATATTACAAGAACACTTTGCCGAAAAGTAGAACGTAAATGCGTGGGGTTTGAAGGTGAATTTCAAGAGCGAAATCAAATTATAATTTTCCTTAATCGTTTTTCCGACTACTTATTTGTCTTGGCGAGATACATCAACCATATAAATAATGTAGAAGAAATCGCTTGGATACCTAAGAAATAGCCCAAAACACAGTATTTTTGTACTCAACTCATTTATTCGATGAAATTATGACCAGCGACCAACAGAAAAACCTGAAAATTCGAAAAGAAGCATTGAAAGGGTATCTTGATGTCGATAAAAAAATTATCGAAATAGAAGAGTTACAAGAGAAGACAACGACACCTGATTTTTGGGACAACCCAAAAAAGGCAGAAATCCTTTTAAAAGAAATAAAAACAATACAATTTTGGACAGACGGTTTTGCAACTGTTACTGATGCCTGTGATGACGTAGATACTTTACAAGAGTTCTACGAAATGGGAGAAGGTACAGAAGAGGATGTCAACAAAGCTTACAATACTGCTTTAAAAGCACTAGAAGAACTCGAATATAAACGCATGCTCTCTAACGAAGAAGATCAATTAAGTGCTGTTTTAGAGATAAACCCTGGTGCGGGAGGGACCGAAAGTAATGATTGGGCATCTATGTTGATGCGAATGTATATCATGTGGGGCGAGAAAAATGGTTTTAAGGTCAAAGAAGTCAATTTACAACAAGGAGAAGTTGCAGGCATAAAGGCAGTGACTTTAGAGTTTATTGGTGATTTTGCTTATGGCTACCTAAAATCAGAAAATGGCGTCCATCGCTTAGTGCGTATTTCGCCATTCGATTCGGGAGGAAGAAGACACACATCTTTTGCTTCTGTATATGTTTACCCTGTTGCTGATGACTCTATAACCATCGAAATAAACCCATCAGACTGCACTTGGGATACTTTTCGTTCAGGAGGTGCTGGTGGACAAAATGTCAACAAAGTAGAAACAGCAGTACGTGTACGTCACAAGCCCTCTGGCTTAGTTGTTGAGTGCCAGCAAGGAAGAAGCCAATTAGTGAACAAAGAAACAGCCTTGAAATTATTAAAATCAAGACTTTATCAAATTGAGATTGACAAAAAAAATGCAAAACGTGCCGTAATTGAAGGCTCAAAAATGAATATCGATTTCGGGTCTCAAATCAGAAACTACGTACTGCACCCTTACAAGTTAATTAAAGACGTAAGAACAGGTCACGAACGTACAGATTACCAAAATGTACTCGATGGAGACATCAATGACTATATCAAGGCCTATTTGCTGTCCGCTACACAAAACTAAAAACACTTAACTTATAATATATTATGGGAATTATTGACCTTATTTTCGGTATTGGCAAAGATGAAATAACACAACAAATTGCTATTGACGCTATTCGTAAAGAAAACGCACAACTAATTGATGTTAGGAATTATGCAGAATACCGACCAGAACACCTTACTCCTTGTGTGAATATCGATATTTCAAGTGCAGATTTTATTGACCAATTAAAAAACTACCCAAAAGACAACGCTTATATCGTTTATTGTAAGTCAGGGGTTCGTTCTAAAAAAGCATATAGAAAAATGAAAAACGCAGGTTTCACAAATGTAAGATCAATCAAAGGGGGTATTATACAATGGATGGGGTCAAAAAGGGTGAAATAACTTTTTTTATTTACAAATCTATTCGCTTTTTAAAATCTAAACCAAAAAAAAGCCTTAGTATAAATACTAAGGCTTTAATGTTATTTTCTCAGTTATTTCTTATTCAGAAATAACATTGAATGCTAATACAGCAGAAACTTCTTTATGAAGAGCTAATTCAGCTTTAAATTCACCAGCTTCTTTAGGCTGAACAGGGAAAGAAATTTGTTTTCTATCAATAGAAACGCCCTTGTCTTTCAATAAATCAGAAACCATTAACGTAGTAATAGCTCCAAATATTTTTCCTGAATCACCAATCTTCGCTTTCACGTCAAGAGTTAAACCTTCAACAGTTTTAGCAATTGCTTCAGCATCTTCTTTCAACTTCGTTGCTTTGTGAGCAGCTTGTTTCAAGTTTTCAGCCAATATTTTTTTGTTTGAAGAAGTTGCTAAAATAGCAAACCCTTGAGGAATCAAGTAGTTTCTTCCAAAACCTGGTTTCACGACGATTAAATCGTTCTTGAAACCTATCCCTTTAATGTTATTTTTTAATATGATTTCCATTTTCTCTTACTTTAAATGGTCAGCAACATACGGTAACAAAGCAATGTGACGTGCTCTTTTGATAGCTTGAGTCACTTTTCTTTGGTATTTTTGACTAGTTCCAGTTAATCTTCTAGGAAGAATCTTACCTTGCTCGTTCAAAAACTTTAATAAGTAGTTAGGATCTTTGTAATCGATATACTTAATCCCACTTTTTTTAAATCTACAATACTTTTTACGACTCTCTTGAGCTTGACTGTGGATTGGTTCGTTAACTAAACTCATTACGCTTTAGCTTTTTTAGATGGAAAACCTTTTTTTCTTTTTTCGTTGTATGCTACAGCGAATTTGTCTAATGACACAGATAAGAATCTTAAGATAGTCTCATCTCTTCCAAATTCAACCTCTAATTTAGCTGTTACTGTTGTATCAGCTGAATATTCGAATAAATTATAGAATCCAGTCTTCTTGTGCTGGATCGGGTAGGCCAATTTTTTCATTCCCCACTGCTCTTCATTGATGATTTTCGCACCATTGTCAGTTAGGATTTTCTTGTACTTGGCTACGGTATCCTTCATCTGATCATCAGACAAAACGGGAGTTAAAATGAATACCGTTTCATAATTTCTAAGTTCCATAAACTTTTACTTATGTTTTTATTGAACTGCAAAGATACTAATTTACCTTCTAATTACAAGACCAAACCTCACTCTTTCTTTAAATAAAACGTGAAAAAACACATTTATCAGGCATTCTTTCCTCCCTTTGCGATATAACGAATCGCCACCGAGGCTACGGCGCAGCCAAATAAGGCTGGCATATAAGAGATAGTGCCATAAAATGACTTCTTATAATTAGACCCATCGGTCAATGCTAATGAGTTCTCATCTTGTACTTCGGAAGAAAAAACAGCTTTAAACTTTCGGTTTACCTTATCTTTTTTCAATTGTTTACGGACATAACGTGCCATTTTACAATTGTATGTTTTACTAATATTCTCGACTTTCAATTGTGTCGGGTCAATTTTACCTCCTGCCCCCATACTACTCACAATTTTCACTTTATTACGTAAACAAACTTTTATCAATGTGACTTTTGGACGGATGCTGTCGATACAATCCAATACGTAATCAAAATCGTTTGTAACCACCTCAGACATACGGTCTGGGTTTAGGAATTCATTGATTACTGTCAATTCTATTTCTGGGTTTATTTGAAGGATACGTTCTGCCATCAAGTCACTTTTTGACTGCCCAATAGTCGTCTTCAAAGCTATCAATTGACGATTGATATTCGTTTCATCTACCTCGTCGCCATCAACAATAGTCATTTTACCAATACCCGCTCGCGCCATAAATTCAGCAGCATAAGCTCCTACACCACCCAAACCTACAACCAATACATTCGCATTATTTAGGTAATCAATCCCTTCTTTTTTTATCAATAATTCGGTTCGTTCCAACCAATCTGTATTTTTCATATCCCAAAAACTACACGCCTATTTAATAAAACCTGACGCTCTAATTCATTCAAAGTTACACCTTTTATTGACGCCACTTGCTTATAAACTTGGTCTATTTCAATTGGACAGTCATCAGTTTCCAAAAACAACCTATCTAAAGGACATGATTTCAATGTTTCAAGCATTGACTTTTTGAAAACAGCCTCTCCAAAAGAAAAATAAAAGTGTGTATGTTTCAATAATTGCTGTAAAACATGTTTGTTTTTTATGAAACCGTGAAAAACCACAGGGTTTTTGACTTCTCGAAGTAGTTTTTCACATTCATTAAATGCTTTTACACAATGAATAAGTAAAGGTTTATTGAAGCGCTTAGCCAACTCAATATGTTGCTCAAAGACTTCTATTTGTAAGGAGAAATCAGTCTTGCAAACCTTATCCAGACCACACTCACCAATAGCGACAACAGTTTCACCTGACGCTATTTCTTTTTGAAATTCACTTATCTTTTTACGCCAATTAGCAGTAATAAACCACGGATGGATACCTAAGGATTTCCATTGCTTTGTCAAAACATAAGACTCCAAATAACCATTAATTATTGCATTTTCTTTGGACTGATGCGTATGTAAATCAAATTTTTTCATCATAAAACGAACCTTTTATCCCTTCTTTTCTTTAAGTTCGTAATAAACTTATCAAAATGAAATATTTTCTCTATTTCTTACTCTTTTTAACTGTGCTTGTTGTCTCACTCATCCAACCTATCTCGGTGGACGAGTTTACGCAAGAAGATTATTATAACAATACGGTAGCACGTATCCAAACTATTTCGCCTCAGGAAAACGAAGTGAAAAAAGTCAAAATTGGTTGGGACCGCATCAATTTCACTCCGAAAAAAGCAGTTGAGTTAGCAGGGTACAGCGGACGTGGAAAATTCACAAGTGTAAAAGACTCTATTTTCGCTAATTGCTTTTTTATCGCCACAGAAAAAGGAAATTACTTAATCCTTAATTTTGATTTGATACTGGTACACCAAACTTTTTCAGAAGCCTTAGAAAAAGAATTATTAGCAGATAAAAAGCTAAATATTAAAGGTATTTATTACACCTGTTCCCACACCCATTCCTCGTACGGAGGTTGGGCAAAAGGGTTGGTTGCCAAATTTGCATTAGGTGGCTACAACCCAGAAGTCATTGATTTCATGGTTGAAAAGACAAAAAAAATGGTCAATAATGCCTTTCACTCTATTGATGAAGTAGAAATGGCCTACACAAAAATAAACCTAAAAGAACTCTTACTTAATAGAGTAAATAGTGAAGGCTCTTACGACGAAAACTTACGTTTATTGATTTTAAAAAACACAAAAGGACAACAAGCAGGTTTACTCACTTTTTCAGGACACCCTACATTTATGGATATTAGCGAACATTATTTATCAGGGGATTTCGCAGGAATGGTTGCCCAAAACTTAATTGACAGCTTAGACTTATCAAGTCTTTTGTATGTTTCTGGAGCGATTGGTAGCACTTCTGTCGTGCCAAAACAAGGATATGAACGAGCAACAAAATACGCTAAAAAAATATCTGACACCATCGTTCCTTTTTACAAGCGATTAGCATTCGAACCTATTCATCATTTCAACTACAACCAAATAGCTGTTGACTTGCCTGCCCCACAATTCAAAATAAACAATAACTTTGCCTTACGTTCGTTTTGGTTTCAGTTTGTGTTTGGAAAACCTAAAGCTAAAATCACCTCTTTAGAAATAAACAACCTTAACTTCATTGGAGTTTCGGGCGAGATTTCAGGAGAAACCTTTGACCAAATAAAACAACCTAACAACCGCCAAGAATACATACCAACAAGTTTTAACGGTGGTTATATCGGTTATTTAACCAAAGGAGAATATTACTACTCAAAAGAAAGTGCTGAAACACGAGACATGAACCTCTACGGACCAACAAACTCAGCGTACTTTGTTCAAATAATTAGTCAATTTTTGAACAAAACTTCAAAAAAGAAACTAAACTAAGGTGTTTTTACTTAACTGATTATTATCAGAAAAGAGACCTTTATTTTAACTATCTTTGTACCCTATTACAATTAGAAACAATGGCAAAAGCATTAAAATTTAACACTAAAAGCAACCAAGAGTTTGTTACAGTCTTACGAGAACGCGTTGACGGTTATTTCAAAACCAACAACATTTCTAAATCAGCAAATGGTTTAATGATTTTCAAAACAATCTTTCATTTTAGCTTTTGGGTAGGCTTATACCTCGCTATTATGTTTGGTGGTTTTGACACACAGACTAACTACATACTTTGGGCTTTATTAGGTTGTTTTGTTTCGATGACCGCAGTCAACATCGGACACGATGCAATACACGGAGCTTACTCTAATAAAAAATGGATTAATAACCTGTTATCATTGACCTTTGATATGAACGGTGCCAGTTCATATATGTGGCACTTTATGCACAACACAGCTCACCACACTTACACCAATGTAAGTGATTATGATGGCGATATTGAATTGCTCCCTATTATCCGATTATCACCAAATCAAAAGCTAAAAAGCATTCACCGTTTTCAACATATTTTCACTTTCTTCTTTTATGGATTAGCTACATTGTTTTGGGTTTTCACTAAAGATTACGTGAAGTTTTTTCAAAACACCGTTGGAAATTACTCTGGTAAAAAACATCCTACCTCTGCTTTAATCAAACTATTCGCATACAAGTTTATTTACTACGGAATGTTTATTGCCCTTCCTTTATTAACAGTTTATAAAGGGCAAGTTGGTGAATTCATCTTATCGTTCTTCATTATGCACTTCTTCGCAGGGTTTGTATTAGGGATTATATTTATGCTTGCTCACATTGTCGAAACTACACATTTTCCAAAGCCGTCGGATACGGGCTCATTAGAGAACTCTTGGGCTGTTCACCAATTGTACACCACCTCTAATTTTGCTCGAAAAAGTCGTTTAGCAGGATTCATTACTGGCGGATTAAATATGCAAGTTGAGCATCACTTATTCCCTAATGTTTGTAGTATTCACTACCGTCATTTAGCACCTATAGTAAAGAAGACCGCACACGAGTTCGGTGTACCCTATTTAGAAGAACCTTCGTTTTGGTCAGCACTTGGTTCTCATGTAAGGTTCTTAAAAAGAGTAGGTAGAGAAGAAAATTACAAACCTGTTGCTCCTAAACTTTATCCAGAGTAAATAAGTAATAACAAAATCATTTAAAAAAGGCGAATTCAATTAATTGAATTCGCCTTTTTATTTAACTACACCCCTCTATTTTCAACATACCACAGCTAGAGGGAGCTCAGCTTTACAATAAGTCAATAGTTTAAAACTATGACAAAAAAAAGGGTTGCTGTAAAGCAACCCTTTCACTGTTCAGTAATAAAACTGATTACAAGTCTAACAAGCCATTTGTAACAGCTACTGCCGCTGCACTTTCAGCCATTTTAGTTTTATCTGCTTTGTTCAATTCGATTTCAACGATTTTCTCGATACCGTTTTTACCGATGATACAAGGCACTCCAATAGATATATCAGAAAGACCATATTCACCATCCAACATTGCTGAACAAGGGAACATTTTCTTAGCATCCATCGCAATTGCGTGAACCATTGAAGAAACAGCCGCACCTGGCGCATACCAAGCACTTGTTCCCAACATTCCAGTTAAAGTAGCTCCACCAACCATAGTTGCTTTAGCTACTTCTCCTAATTTTTCTTCGCTCAAAAACTCAGAAACGTTCACACTGTTTCTTGTCGCAATGCTTGTTAAAGGAATCATCCCTGTATCAGAGTGACCACCGATAACCATTCCACTTACGTCAGACTGAGGACAGTCTAAAGCTTCAGCCAATCTGTATTTGAAACGAGCACTATCCAAAGCTCCTCCCATTCCGATAATTCTGTTTTTTGGCAAACCAGTTGATTTGTGAGCCAAATAAGCCATGGTATCCATTGGGTTACTCACCACAATAATGATTACATTTGGCGAATATTTCACTAAGTTTTCAGAAACTTGTTTTACAATTCCAGCATTAATACCGATTAACTCTTCGCGCGTCATCCCTGGTTTACGAGGAATTCCACTTGTGATAACAGCAACATCACTACCTGCCGATTTAGAATAATCGTTTGTGCTACCAGTAATTTTAGTATCAAAATCCAAAAGAGATGCTGTCTGCATCAAATCCATCGCTTTACCTTCAGCAAAGTTTTCTTTGATGTCAACGATTACAACTTCTGAAGCGAAGTTTCTGATTGCGATATATTCCGCACAACTTGCCCCAACGGCACCAGCTCCTACAACGGTAACTTTCATATTTTTATTATTTATATAATGATTAATTAATTCTAACCAACAAGATAATCATTTCCTATGAATATCGAATAATTAAGACGCAAAATAACAGAAAAATCAGCAATTCTATAAAACAGAGTCTTACGAATTTCATTGTACACTCTCAGATTATACCAAAGATTTTATGTAGCTTAGTAACCTTAACTAATAAAAAACAATCATGAAAAAATTAATGAGCCTATTTGTAATAGCAACTTTAGTTAGTTTGTTATTCTCAAGTTGTAAGAAAAAAGATGACGACATCACTCCAACTGAGGGAGATAACTTTGACGTTGAATTAATAATGGCGGAAGGTGATGCTTCTAAAAATGTAAATGTAACAGTTGATGCCAACACACAAGCTACTGTTAAAGCTAAAATTGCTTTCACTTCTACTATTAAAGAAATGGAAAGAGTTTACATCACACAAAATATCGGTGGTGCAGGAGAAACTGTTTACGAAGTAACTGAAGAAGTATCTTTAAAAGGAGATAAATCTATTGACGTTTCTAACCAGAACAAACACAGTTTAGAATACATCATCAACTTACCTGTACCTACAGGTGTAACCGGTAATGTGGTTTACACGATATGGGCAACAAAAGGAAATGGCGATCACAGAAAGACGGACAAAAGAACAATTGTTGGTCCTGGAACAATCACATTAAACTACGGAGGAACAAACGGAGCTGCTAACGTAAAATCTTACACAGCAACTGTACTAGCTGCGCCTTTGGCTGATTTTAGTTCTAAAACATTCGTTTCTTTAACAAACGGAAATACTTACGCAGGAACTGACGGTGTTGAATTCGCTGCTCTTTGGGATTTTGGTTATTTCAACTCAGGTAGTGAATACGCATCTCTAGCTTCTGCATCAGGATACGAAGAAGCTTTTAAAAACAACGCGGGTAATTCTGTATATGATGTTGACGTACTTACAGGAACTCCTCAAGAAGATTTAAACCATTGCTACTTCGCAACATCTACTATGGATTTCACAGCAGTTACTACCTCATCTGACTTAAGCGGTATCACTGCTTCAGCAACTGAAGAAATTAACAACTTATCTGTAGGAGACGTTATTCAATTTGTTGATAATTATGGAAAAAAAGGTCTTATCAAAGTAATTGAAATCAACGGTACATTCAATGCTGGAGATAGCATAAAAATAGCAATTAAAGTTCAGCCATAAGCTAACCTTTAATCACAACTATAAAGCTCTCTTTCTTACGAAGGAGAGCTTTTTTTGTGTATTTCCATTTACACACTTACCTTTCACCACTGATAGCGTATTTATTAATAAACGGTTATGTTCTTTTTTTTAGAACTCTTTTTAAAGTACCTTTGCAAAAATGAAATTTCATTGATATGAAACAGCTCACATTATACATCTTCTTGGTTTTTGGTTTTGTTACAGCACAGGCAGGTACTGTTTACACCACCAATGGTAACGGTACAGACTGGAATACCGCTACTAACTGGACACCTACTGGAGTTCCTAATGCTAACAACTGGCCTAATGACCAGATAATAGTCAACCACAACATGACTACCTCCAACGATTTACGTATAATAGGAGCTGGATCTTCACTTACGATAAACAGTGGAGCTACGCTCACAATATCTGGTGGAAAAAGTTTTTACACTAATGGATCTGCCACTACCACAATAAATAGTGGGGCTACACTTATTGCATCAACAGTACTACTCCAAGGAACTGTCATACTGGACGGTACGCTTATAGCAAACAACAACATGCAACTAAACGGGAACATTACAGGAGACAACCCTACTATCACAGTTACAAACAACGTTACTTTTGGTACAACTGGTTTTACCACCACATTTAACTCTGTAAACATGACTGTAGGAGGGGATGCTCTTTTACAAAATGGAAAACTTATAGTTGGTGGTGGGGATATTAATATTAGTGGCGATTTTACTTCTAATGGATCTGCGGCAACAACACTGACTGACACCGACTTAACAATAGGTGGTGATTTAGCGATTGATAATAGCACCGTAATAAGTGGTAGCGGCACAAGTGTATTAACATGGGGAGGAGTCCTCAGTGATTCAAACCCCAGTTCTGATGGACTTAGTTGCGGAGTTCCTCCTTACGTATCTCCTATCAACCTAAGTGATTGTTCTGCAGCCACACCGCTCCCTGTTGAGTTTTTCTCAATAATAGCAGAATGCACACCAAAAGGCACGTTGATACAATGGACCACTGCTACAGAAAAAAACAACAGTCACTTTGTTATTCAAAAGACAACTAACACAGTAGATTACACCAATATAGGACAATTAGAAGGTGCAGGAACAAGTTCGTCTTTACTAAACTATGACTTCTACGACACAAATAGTCCTTCAGGTATTCAAACAAGTTATTACAGAATTAAACAAATTGATTACAATGGAGCTTTTGATTTCTCAAAAGTAGTAGCATCAACTTGCCAAAGAACAGAGGTTTCAAAAGTGCAACTCTACCCTACAATCACTTCAGGATACCTTTACTTTAACCTTTTACAAGAAACTAACTACTTGGAAATTAATTTCATCAATAGTGTTGGTGAATTAGTTAAAACTAAGACTATTGACTCTCCAAATACGGAGACAGAATACAACTTACCTATTGACAACCTAGAAAACGGTATTTATTTTGTGCAAATAAAAACACAGGGGAGTTTACAAGTTGAAAAAATAGTGAAACAGTAAATTTCAAAAGACAAAGAGATTACCGAATTAACAAGACACTTAACATCTAAAAAACCAAAGCTTATTCTTAAAGAATAGGCTTTGGTTTTTTTATTTTACTTTTTCCTTCAAAAGTAACAGTAAAACAGGTAATAAAATCATATCAGCTAACAACGCAAACAACAACGTCAAGCTAATAAACAAACCTGTATAAAACGTCCCCATAAAGCTAGAGAGCATCAAGCTCATAAAGCCTGACGAAAGTATAAACGAAGTGATAATTAACGCTTTCCCTGTTGATATAAATGTTCTTTTGATTGCGTAGAGCTTACTTTTACCTTTTTCTATTTCCATTTTATACCGACTCATAAAATGGATGGTATCATCTACGGCAATGCCAAATGCTACGGTGAAAATAATAGAAGTACTCAATTTCAAATCAACAGCAAAAAAACCTAATATCCCTCCCAAGATACACAAGGGTATAATATTGGGAATTAATGAAATAAACACCATAGAAACAGAGCGAAACAAAAAGCCCATAATCACAGCTATCGTTCCGAAAGCGACAAGTAAACCCAATAGCATATTGGCAGACAAGTCTTTATTATTTTCATCTATCAACAAGGCACTTCCTGTAATACGTGTTTTTATAATTGAATTATCTATTTCATTTTTCAAGAACAATACCAATGCCTTATTCTTCTTTTCTATCGCCTGACTACCTATATCTGCGACTTTACCCGTTATTCGGCCTATACTTTTTTGGTCATTAACTAACATCTTGTATTCTTGTCGTTTTTTATTTTTTGCGACTACTTTTTTTATCTTATTAAAGTCTAAATGAGTTGCAGGTAACTGGTAATACTCAGACAAACCTCCATTCATCGCTTGATAAACTCCTTTAACCATTGACGCAGGACTCAAAATACTCTTCACTCCATAACTATCGTGTAGGTAAGTGGTGATTTTATCTACCTCTTCCAATACCTTTTCATCTAAAAAATTACTCGAACTGTCTTGTAAGAAAACTGCTAACTCAAACGGTCTTGCTCCCGAAAAATTCTTTTCAAAAAATAGAAAATCTTGTTTCATTGGGTCGTCCTCTCGCAAATCATCTATCAATTTGGTATTGATTTCTATCTTTGAAATCCCTAAAAGAGACACTGCTGTAATCAAGGTAAAAACAAGTAAAATAGACTTACGCTTTTTGCTAATACAAAAGCCAAAAATTGAGGCAACACCCTGTCCCAAAACTTATCTGCCTTAGAAATGTTTTGTTGCTTGGGTTCTGGTAAAACACGTAACAAAGGAGGTAACAATAAAATCGTTATTACAAAGGCAAACAACACCCCCAAACCACAATACAGTCCAAAATCACGAATTGGTTTGATATCAATAAAGTACAAGGTGAAAAACCCGATAGCTGTCGTTACAGAAGTTAAAAGAGTTGCTTTCCCTACCTCTTTAACCGTAGTGGATATTGCCTGCTCTTTTGGTAGCCCTTTACGTAATTCTTCAATGTATTTTGAAAAGAAATGTATCACGTCAGACATACCGACAACAAACATAATACTAGGTAACAACGACATCAACAAATCTAAATCTTTTCCTCCTATCGCCATTGCTCCTGTTGACCAAAGCACAGCCAAAAACACCACCAACAAAGGGATAACTAACAACCAAAACGAACGGTAAGTCAAATACAAAAAGAACACAATCAATACCAACGATACCGAAGCGAAAGTCAATAATTCCACTTGTGTTTTTTCTATATATGTTTCTTGGGCTATCAATTTCCCTGCGATATGGTATTCCTCAAAATCAAATTGGCTACAGCTTGCTTTCAATCGTTTGATAAGCTTTGTGGTCGTTTCTCTATCAATAGCGTCGTTCGCTTTCACAGTTAGCACCAACGACTGACCGTCTGGTGCAAAAAAACTTTCTACCAATTGAGGAGATTTATAAATATAAATAGAATCCTCCCTGTATTTTTTAGGCTTTTGATAATTCAAAATAGGTGAACGAAAGCTCCCCATAGGACCTATAAAAGTCTTTTTTAGTCGTGTGGGCGAATAGATTTTAGCTATGTTGGTATCTAATTTAATCTCTCTATAAAGAGCATCTACTTTTGCTAAAAAAACCGAATCAAAAACCGTCGGCGTATTTTTTATTCCTACTAATAAAAATTGTGAATCGTCTTCAAAGTAACCTCTAAACTCTTTATAAAAAATCACATTTTCATCATCTTTCTGAAAAAAATCTTCAAAGTCATAGTTAAACTTCACTTGCGTATTGAAACCTACCATCACCAACGTAACGATAAATACAAATAAAATAGATAAATAGTTTTTATTCTTCATTTCAGTTTGATCTATTAGTGGCATCCTTTCACAAAAAAAGCTACTCTTTAACAAGGGTAGCTTTTTTTATTGATTCAACAGGAACATTTCTTAATCCACGTTATCGTGTAAAAATCGGTTGTTTCCTGCAATATCATTGTCGTCATCAAGTTTAAATCTTGAGATTTCTCTATCTGTTGATTGCGGTGTTTTATCATCTAATTTAACCTCCCTTCTCAAATACGCTGGTGTATCTAATTTTTCTCTAAAACTCTCCATTCCTTCATCTAAATGATTGTTTTGGAGTGTTCTAAAACGAGAGATACGGTTATTATTTTCCTCTTCTAATTGCTTTCTTTTTTCTTCAAAGCCTCTCAAACGAGTATCTAAAGGCGATTCTTTGGTCTCAACTTCTTTAGATGGTAACTCTTCGATTTCGTATTCATCATCTAAAGTATAAACTACTTTATCCCCTATGTCGTTAGTTGATTCTGATTGCTCTTCTGGCTGAGAAAATGTTTCTTGTTTCGGTTCTTCACTTGTTTTTGAAAAAGCACTTGCATCCGACACAATAGCGTTATTAACTCTTGAGTCAATTTGCTTACTTGAATCTAAATCAAAAACCTTTTTCATATTGTCTTCTGAGATTTCTTTTTCTTCAAATCCTGTGGCAATCACCGTAATTTGAATTTTCTCTCCTAAGCTATCGTCTTCAAAAACGCCAAATTTCAAATCAACATCAGCACCTGCGCTCTCTCTCACATACTGGTTGATTTCTTTGAATTCTTTCATCGTAAACCCACCGTCTTTTCTATCTACAGAAATGGCTACAATTGCTTTTTTTGCTCCTCTTACATCTGTATTTTCCAATAAAGGTGATGATAAAGCATCTTCAGCAGCACGAATCCCTCGATTATCTCCTGAAGCGGCAGCACTCCCCATTACTGCTGGACCTCCGTTTTTCATCACATTTTTAACGTCTGCAAAATCCACGTTTTGCATCCCTTTTTTTGTAATAATTTCCGCTATCGATTTTGCTGCTACTGTTAACACTTCATCTGCTTTAGCAAAGGCGTTGAAAAAATCTAATTCGCCATAAACCTCTTCTAATTTATCATTTGAAATAACTAAAACAGTATCGCAAAACTGTTTCATCTTATCCAAACCTTGCACTGCTCTCTCTTTCTTATATGGTCCTTCGTGAGAAAACGGAAAAGTCAAAATACCTACCGTTAATATATCTAATTCTTTTGCTATTTGAGCAATAACTGGTGCCGCACCTGTTCCTGTACCACCACCCATTCCTGCGGTAATAAATAACATTTTAGTAGAGCCATCAGCTAATAACTCACGAATCTCATCTTTACTTTCTAAAGCGGCACGTTCACCAAACTCTGGCGCCCCACCTGCTCCCAAACCTTCTGAAAGCCCCTGACCAATAGGCAGTTTAGTAGGCACAGGACTTTCAACAAGTACCTGATTATCTGTATTACAGACCACAAATTCAACCCCTTCAATACCTTCATTAAACATATGATTAACAGCGTTACTTCCTCCGCCACCAACACCCATCACTTTTATAATAGATTTGTGATGCGTAGGTATGTCAAAACGATAATTATCAGCCATAATGGTACTTTTTTCGGTTATTTATTTTTTTCCAAACAAGCGTAATAAATCATTACAATTCATTACGCTTATTTTTAGTATTCTGTATTGTCAATATTATTATCCATTATCAATGCCTTTGATTTGGCAAGGATAGTTTGGAAAAACGTTACTGCTTTATCTGTCTTTAACACTTTGTTACCTGCAATAGGTTCGGCTATTGACGTATTAATTAATCTGTTATCAATAGCTGTAAACCCTGCCAAAACAAGACCTATACCTGTCGAATACATCGGGCTCTTAACAAAGTCATAAGGACTTTTGCCTAAATGTTCGTTTGGTATCCCTATCGTAACATCCATTCCTGTCATATATTCAAACAATTGTGCCACGTATTGCAATTCTGCTCCACCACCTGTCAAAATCATTCCTGCAGATAAGCGTTTTTTAAACCCTGAACGGATAACTTCAGCATCAACCAATTCGATGATATCCTCCATTCTTGCTTGGATGATACCTGCCAAATTTTTCAATGAAATCTCTTTTGGCTCTCTCCCTCTTAATCCTGGGATAGATACAATTTCATTACTTTTTGCTTCTGCGTTTATTGCTTTACCGAACTTTAGTTTCAATTGCTCTGCTTGTTTTTGCATCACACCCAAACCTTCTTTGATATCTTGCGTGATGATATTTCCGCCCAATGGCACTACTGCCGTATGACGAATAATACCTTCGTGGAAAATGGCAACATCTGTTGTTCCTCCTCCTATATCTACCAAAACAACACCTGCTTCTTTGTCTTCGTCACTCAGCACAGACAAACTCGAAGCGATGGGTTCAAGTATTAAATTATCTATTTCTAAAGACGAAACGTCGGTCGCTCCTGCTCTTTCTACACTTTTATTGATATTTGCTATCGCCGTTTTATGTGCTGTAATTACGTGAAAATCTGCCTCCAAACGAGTCGCCGACATACCTACTGGGTCAGCAAAACCTTTTTGGTAATCTACTTCGTAATCTTGTGGCATCACGTGTATAATCTCGTTACCTGGTGCAGTAACTGTTTTATACATATCATTTGTCAAACGAGTAACGTCTTCCACTGAAATCTCATTTCCTGCTACTTCAAGAATGATGCTTCCGTGCGTAATCGTACTCTTGATATGGTGTCCTGCGATACCTACATTCACTTTACTTATATTCACTCCCGATTGCTCTTCGGCTTCTATAAGTGCTTTGTTTATCGCTCGAACAGTCTTATCTATATTTGCTACCATCCCACGAATAACTCCACCTTCCGATGAAGCTTTTCCTACGCCTAAGATTTCTAATTTGCCGTGTTCGTTTTTACTTCCAACAATAACAGCTATTTTGGTTGTTCCAATATCGAGTCCTACAACTATTTCATTTTCCATAACTACTCACAAATTATTTGGTTCTTAAAACTAAGATTTATTCGTTGGTATTTATTCCACCCTTTTGAAGGCAAAATATTTTGATACACTTTCATTAATCGTTCTCGTTTAGACTCTGTATCTACTGGCAATCCCCAAATTATTATTTGACGACTGACCTGCGGACGTATCCAAACTTGACCGTCTTCTTTTAAAATGATTTCAGAAACTATTTTGTTTAAGAACTCATCTTTTTCTATTACCGATAATAATTCATAAAGAGCAAAATCGGCATCACTTGTTAACTCACTTCCTAAGAAGTAAGGTGTTTTACCATTTTCCCTCACCAAAATCACACGTGCCGAATAACGGTTCGACATCGGTAAAAACACCCCTTGATTACTTACATAAAAGGAAGAATCTGAGCGAATAAACCGAGCAATAGGACGACGTTGGGTTACTTTTACTTTCAACTCACCTTTCAGTGTTTTAAAAACCTCAACATCTTTCACAAATTTATCCATTTTGACTCGTTTTTCCACATCAAAAACATCAATGTGGATAAGTTTAGTGTCCTCAATGGGTTCTCGTCCATTATAGGTAATTATATCTTTAACATTCTCTTTTTCAATAAAGTAAATATTTTCTTTTGTACCGTTCTCCTTTGTTCCTTGCACAATTTTAGCACTTATTCTTTCACAAACCTGTTGCTTATTTTTATACTCTGTAAATGCAACCAACCCCAACAAAACGCTGAGACTTAGCACCCACAGGATAGTATTTGATATTTTTTTATCCACATTTCTCATTTCAACAGTTTTTCTTTGATTGGTTGAATGAAAATATCTATATCTCCTGCTCCTGCAGTTACCATTATTTCAGGTGTTATTTGTTGTAAATCGTTCATCAAATCCGCCTTCGTTGTCAAGGTTTTATTGGTCGATTTTATTTTGTCAAACAATACTGCCGAAGTCACTCCTTCCATCGGTAATTCTCTTGCTGGATAAATATCTAACAAGTACAATTCATCTACTTTTGCCAACGCTTCGGCAAAGCCTTCCATAAAATCATTGGTACGACTAAATAAGTGTGGCTGAAAAACCATCGTGATTTTCTTTGTTGGAAACAGGTGACGTACCGATGCGATTAAAGCCTCCAATTCTGACGGATGATGAGCATAATCATCGACATAAACGACCTCTTTTGATTTTATCACGTACTCAAAACGCCTTTTTACTCCTCGGTATGTTTTTACTGCTTCTTTTATTTTATTCGGCGAAACGCCTACTTCCAAACAAACAGAGATAGCTGACAACGCATTTTCAATATTATGTAAGCCTGGTAAAGCCAAGTGTAAATCTTCTATTTTTGATTCGCCCTCGTAATCAAATAATTGTTCGCCATCAACGGCTCTAATATTTTTAGCTTGAATATTTCCTTCAGACAAACCATAACTTCTTTGAGAAGAGACAACACCATCTAAATTAACCGTACACGCTTTTTTGTTGTAAATCAACGACCCTTTTTCAGGTATTTTATCAATAAAATCTCTAAAAGTCTGTTCAAAATCACTTTGGTCACCATAAATATCCAAATGGTCTGGGTCAACCGTGGTTACAATTGCCAAATCTGGCGATAATTGTAAAAACGAACGGTCAAACTCATCTGCTTCGACAACAACAATTGGACTTGCTCCATTTTTATCATTTAAGATGAGGTTACTTCCATAATTTTGTAAAATACCTCCGACAAATGCCATTGTATTTACGCCACTATGGTGTAAAATATGTGCCACCATCGACGAGGTAGTTGTTTTTCCGTGCGTTCCTGCAACTGCTACCGTAAAATATTGTCGCGTCAATAAACCCAAAACCTCAGCACGTTTTTTTACTTGAAATCCTGCTTTTTTAAAATAAGTCAATTCGGTGTGATGCACAGGAACAGCTGGCGTATAAACCACTAATGTCGTTTTTTTGTCTTTATAATTTTCAGGTATTGCGTGTACATCGTCTTTAAAACGAATCGCAATTCCTTCTTTTTCTAAAGCATCAGTCAAAGGAGTTGGGGTTTTGTCATATCCTGCCACAGCATAATCGTTCGCCTTAAACCAACGTGCCAATGCACTCATTCCTATCCCTCCTATTCCGAGAAAATATACGCTATGTATTTCTTTTAACTCCACTTATTTCAACAGTTTTACTACTTCGTCAACTATTCTTTCTGTCGCATCAGGAAAACCTAATTTGATTATATTTTTACTTAATTCTTGTTGTTTTTTCTCATCAGAAATGAGGGCAAACAACACCGAACTTAATTTTTCTCTTGCTTCATTGTCTTTCACCAACAACGCCGATTGCTCATTGACCAACGCCATTGCATTTTTGGTTTGATGGTCTTCCGAGACATTGGGCGAAGGTATCAAAATCGTTGGTTTCCCTACCAAACACAATTCTGAAATAGACAACGCTCCTGCTCTCGAAATCACTATATCTGCACTAGCATAGGCTTTATCCATTGTGTAAATAAATTCATTCACCGCAATATTTTTATAAGCCACTACTGCTTTTTCTGCTCTTTTATGAAAGTATTTTCCCGTTTGCCAAAGCACTTGTACATTGTGCTTTTCAAACTCTGGTAATAATTTTTCTATACTTTCATTGATAGTAAAAGCACCCAGACTTCCTCCGACTACCAATACCGTTTTTTTATCCTTTTCTAAACCAAAAGAAACACGTGCTTCGTTTTGGTCTATCGTTGTTTCTGTAATATCACTACGCACAGGATTACCTGTTTTCACGATTTTCTCTTTTGGAAAATATTTTTCCATTTGGTCATAAGCCACACAGATCGTTTTCACTTTTTTTGCTAACCATTTGTTGGTCAACCCTGCGTAAGAATTTTGTTCTTGTATCAAACAAGGCACACCCAAATCTTCCGCTTTTTTCAACAACGGTGCTGAGGCGTAACCTCCTACTCCAACTGCCACATCAGGACGAAAATCTTTTATTATTTTCTTTGCTTGACGCAAACTTTGCAACAGCTTGAAAGGAACTAATAAGTTTTTTAAGGTAAATCGGCGTTGTAAACCTGCGATAGGCAAACCTACTATTTCATACCCTGCACGAGGAACTTTTTCCATTTCCATACGTCCTTCAGCTCCAACAAACAAAAAATCTGCTTGAGGAAAACGAGCTTTTAATCCATTTGCAATAGCAATTGCTGGATAAATATGCCCACCTGTGCCTCCTCCACTGATGATAAAACGGTATTTATTGTTCGATTTCATCCTCCTGTTTTTTTACCGTGTTGGTTTTTACAATTTCTTCTTTTGGTTCTTCGTGATTTCCTCGGTACACACTAATAATAATCCCTAATGACATTCCTGTAAAGATAAATGACGTACCTCCCATACTGATAAAAGGCAAAGGCAACCCTGTTACGGGGAAAATACCAACGGCAACTGCCATATTTACTAAGCCTTGAAAAGCCAATGAAAAACTCAATCCGATGGCTAACAAACCACCAAAAGCTGTTGTGCTTTTTTGTGCAATAGACATTCCCCTAAACATTATTATCAAGTAAATAACCATAATAACGATTCCCAATAACATTCCGTATTCTTCGATACAAATAGGAAAAACGAAATCTGAAAATGCCTCTGGTAAGAAGTAACGCATCGTTGAGTTCCCTGGTCCTGTGCCTGTCATTCCGCCACGAGCAATCGCCATATATGCGTATTGCAATTGATCAGGCACAGAGTTTACAACATCAGTTGCATCTCCCCCAACACCATTCATCCAATGGTCTATTCTTGACATCGCTGTTCGCCCTCTCGAACCAAAAGCAAATGCCATTCCGACAAACAATATCCCTCCAATAAATATTTGCATAAACATTTTCATCGGTACACGACCGATAAACAACACCACCATACAAGTAAATAAAAGCAACATTGCCGAAGACAAATCTGCCATCCCTATTAATCCTACCACAATACCTATCCACAACATCATCTGCCAAACCAATCGCCCGTCTTCAATTGCTCGTTGCCGTTTTGCCAGCATACTTGCGAGGTTAGCTATCAAGGCAAATTTGGCAAAATCAGAGGGTTGAAATTGAATATTTACAATAGGAATAATCAGCCATCTACGGGCATCATTAATTTCTTTTCCAAAAATCAACGTGATAACCAACAAGACGATAGAGAGCATCAAAAAGCCTCTTGACAAAGGATTATAATAAGAATAAGGAATTAAATGTGTGACCCACATCGCTCCTAATGCTACAAAAACAAAGAATACGTGCTTAAATAAAAACTTCTCTGTATTTCCTCCATAAAATTTAAACGCAGGGGCACTTACCGCACTGTACACTACCAAAATACTGATAAATGCCAACACAATAGCCATTGCCCAAAGTACTTTATCGCCTTTGAAATATTTTAAAACGCTATTTTCTTTTTCTAATTGCATTAAAAAACAATTGAACTTATTGAAGATTTATTTCTATTTAATTTACTTACTGCTTCTTTAAATTGGTCGCCCCTGTCTTCGTAGTTATTGAACAAATCAAAACTGGCACAAGCTGGCGACAACAAAACGTGGTCTCCTGCTTGAGATAATTCATTGGCTATTTTCACCGTTTCTTTCATACTCTCACTTTCGAGTATCGTCGGAACTTTATCGTGAAAAAAGGCTTTTAATTTTTCGTTGTCTTTCCCTAAACAGATGACCGTTTTTACTTTTTCGTAAACAGCCTCTTCGATAAGCGAATAATCATTGCCTTTATCGATACCTCCAACTATCCAAATAATCGGTTTCTCAAACGAGTCTAAGGCATACTTCACAGCATCTACATTCGTCGCTTTTGAGTCATTTATGTAACGTACGCCATTGATTACAGCTACATCTTCCAATCGGTGAGGTGCATTTTCAAACTGCCCGATAGATTTAATTACTTGTTCTTCGGTTACACCTACCGCCAACGACGCCATAATTGCTGACATCGTGTTTATCATATTGTGCTCACCAAACAAAGGTAAAACGTGTTTATCTACGCTAAATACACTCGTAAAATGATTATTAATATTTATCATCAAACGGTCATCGCTTAAGTAAGCACCGTTTAACATTTTATTTTTTAAAGATACCGCCAATCGAAAGGCATTAATTTGATGCTTCGGCATTTCTTCTTGTATTTCTTCACTGTCAATAAATGAAATGAAATAATCATTAAAATCTTGATTTTGTGCTATTCTAAATTTCGATTTGGCATACAAATCAAAACTATTTTCATACCTGTCTAAGTGGTCAGGTGTGATATTTAACAACACAGCCACTTTTGGTTTGAAATCATAACAACCATCTAATTGAAACGAACTCAACTCTAAGACATAATAAGCGTGGTTTTGAGTGGCTACTTTACGAGCAAAACTTTCCCCAATGTTTCCTGCCAAACCGACATTAAAACCTGCACTTTTCAAAAAGTGGTAAGTCAATAAAGTCGTTGTTGTTTTTCCATTACTTCCTGTTAAGGCAATAATTTTGGCATCAGTATAACGTGAAGCAAACTCTATTTCAGAAATAACAGAAATCCCTTTTTGTCTTGCTTGTTGGATAACAGCCATATTTTCGGGTACACCTGGGCTTTTGATTATTTCATCAGCCTCTAAAATCAAGTCGATAGAATGTCCTCCTTCTTCAAAAGAGATATTCAAACTTTTCAACTCTTCTTTATGCGAAGTAGAGATCGTACCAAAGTCAGAGACGAACACATCGAACCCTTCTTTTTGAGCTAAAACAGAAGCCCCAATACCACTTTCACCTGCACCGATAATTACAATTTTTTTCATAATCTATTATTATCTCAATTTCAGTGTTGCCAAGGTTAGGATAGATAAAATGATACCTACCAACCAAAAACGTGTGACTATTTTTGCCTCGTGCATATTATTCTTTTGGTAATGATGATGCAACGGTGCCATTTTGAAAATCCTTCGTCCTTCTCCGTATTTTTTCTTGGTGTATTTGAAGTAACTTACTTGCATAATCACAGAGATATTTTCTATCAAAAAGATACCACAAAGTATAGGTATCAATAATTCTTTACGAATAGACAAGGCAATAACTGCGATAATTCCTCCAATAGATAAACTCCCTGTGTCCCCCATAAAAACCTGTGCTGGAAAGGAATTGAACCATAAAAAGCCCAGACAAGCCCCCACAAACGAAGCCGTGAAAATCACTATTTCGCCTGAGTTTGGTATGTACATTATATTCAAATAATCAGCAAAAATAGCGTGACCAGAAACATAAGCCAATATCAACAACGTCGCTCCTATAATAGCCGAGATTCCTGCGGTAAGTCCGTCGATGCCATCGGTGATATTTGCTCCGTTAGACACTGCGGTGACAATAAAAATCACAACTAAAACATACAAAATCGGTGTAACATTAAATCCCAAAAACTGTGAGAGTTTATCATAATCCAACTCATTACCTTTCATAAAAGGAATGGTTGTCAAAGTAGATTTCTGGTCAATATGTTTCGGTGTCGTTTCGTTAAATTCGGTTACATCCGTCACTTGATGCGAAACTTTATTTTCTACTATTTGATGGTATTCTCTTACTGTTACATTCGAGTTGTAATACAACGTCAGACCTACAACAATCCCCAAACCAACTTGACCAATGACTTTAAACTTACCTGGTAATCCTTCTTTTCTCTTTTTAAATACTTTGATATAATCATCTAAAAACCCAATTGCTCCCATCCAAATTGTGGTTACCAACAGCAACAACACATACACATTATCAGGACGAGCGAACAAAACTGACGGTACAACTATACAAAGTAAGATAATCAAACCTCCCATTGTTGGCGTTCCTTGTTTCTCAATTTGCCCTGCCAAACCTAAATCACGTACAGATTCGCCAATTTGTAATTTCTGCAAACGAGTAATGAAATATTTTCCAAAAACCAAAGCTATCAACAACGACAACAGTACTGCCATTCCTGCTCGGAACGTAATAAATTGAAAAACGCCTGCTCCTGCGAGGTCAAATTCTTTATCTAAATATGAAAACAAATAATACAGCATCTCTTACTTATTTAATAATTCAAAAACCTTGTTTAACTCTTCTCTATCGTCAAAATGGTGCTTCACCCCTTTGATTTCTTGGTAATTTTCGTGTCCTTTCCCTGCGATAAGTACAATATCTCCTGCTTTCGCCAAGGTTACTGCCAACTGTATTGCCTCCGCTCTATCTTCAAGCGTAAGTGTTTTGCTTTTTTGCGTAATACTTACTCCTTCATTCATTTCTTTCAAAATCGCGGAAGGATCTTCTGAGCGAGGATTATCACTTGTCAAAATCACTCTATCACTCATTTTACAAGCAGTATTTGCCATCATCGGACGTTTTTCTCTGTCCCTATCCCCTCCGCATCCAACTACGGTGATAATTTCGGTTGTACCTTCTCTAAACTGATTCAATGTTTTCAAAACATTCTCCAAAGCATCTGGCGTATGTGCATAATCAACCACTCCGATAATCCCCGTTTGTGACGTTTGTTGTTGAAATCGTCCGTTTACCGACTCCAACAAAGACAACGCTTGCAACACTTCGTCTTCATCTTCCTCCAACAAAACAGCTACTCCATAAACAGCCAATAAATTGTAAGCATTAAATTCACCTAACAACTTTACCCAAACCTCTTTGTTACCGATAGTCAAAAGAAGTCCTTGCAACGTATTTTCAATTATCTTTCCTTTGAAATCGGCTGGTGTTCGTAACGCAAAATAGTTTTTAGAAGCTTTGGTGTTTTGCAACATCACCGTTCCTCTTTTATCATCGCCATTGACTAACGCAAATGCCTTTTTAGATAAGGTATCAAAAAACATTTTCTTTGCAGAAATGTAGTTCGCAAACGTTTCGTGGTAGTCAATATGGTCGTGTGTGATATTGGTAAATATCCCTCCGTCAAAAGCAAGTCCTGCAATTCTGTTTTGATGAATAGCGTGCGAACTCACTTCCATAAAGCAATGCGTACAGCCTTTTTGTAACATTTGAGCCAATAAAGCATTCAACCCAACAGCATCTGGTGTGGTGTGTGTCGATGGAATAATTTCTTCATTGACCTTATTTTCGACCGTAGAAAGCAAACCTACCGAATAACCTAATTCTTTAAACAAATCAAAAAGAAGAGTAGCTACCGTCGTTTTTCCATTTGTGCCAGTAACACCAATCAACGTCAATTTCTTTGATGGATTGTCATAAAAATTAGAAGCACCAATACCCAAAGCCAACGACGAATCTTCAACTTCAACATACGTTACATCTGCCACCAAATCATTTGGTAACTGTTCACAAATCACCGCTGTTGCACCCAGTTCTATCGCTTTCGTTATAAATTGATGACCATCAACCTGTGTTCCTCGAACAGCAACAAACAAGGTATTGGCAACTACTTTTCTTGAATCAAAAGCAATTACTTCTATCTCCTTGTCGGTTTTACCCGCTACCTGTTGCAGTGAAATATAATTCAATATGTCGCTTAATACCTTCATTCAGCTAATTGTAATCTTATGGTGCTACCTACTAATAATTTTGAACCCGCAGTTTTAGATTGTGTTTTCACACGACCTACTCCGCTAAATATAACTTTCAATTCTTTATTCTCTAACAACGGCAAAGCATCTTTTAATGTCATTCCTATTACTTTAGGCACAACATTTTTCATCACCGTGTTTTCTCTCAAATACACTGTATTATCACTCGCCCTACTCGAAAACACATAATCAGCATCAAAAGAAGACGATTGACTCAATCCCACATTTGACTCATTCAAGAGGTACTCAATATCCGAACGATAACCAGCCGTGATACGTGGTAAATCTTTCGCTTCACTCTTTAGCTCCACTACTCGGTGCATTTTTATTTCACTCGAATATATTTTATCTGCTATTTCTTTAAATATCGGCGCCGCTAAGTCACCTCCATAAATCTTACCTTTCTTCGCATTATCAACCGCTACAATAATCGAGTACCTCGGATTATCCGCAGGGAAATAACCGGCAAAAGAACTGTAATATTTCTTTTCGTAAACACGTTTACCATCAACTGTTTTTTTACTCAATTTTTTGGCTGTACCTGTTTTTCCGGCAATCAAAAAATTCTTATTTTTAATGTTTTTCGCTGTCCCTAAACGATGCTCCACCACACCCAACAACAACTGTTGCAGTTTCTTCACCGTACCTTCCGAACAAATCTTTTTTCCTCTACCTGTTCTCGTAAAATCTTTAACTATTTTATTATCTGTTCTTACCGAACCAACTATCGTAGGTTTTTTATAATACCCATCATTTGCCACGGCATTATAGACAGCCAACATCTGTAAAGGCGACATTTCCACACCATAACCGTGAGCAGTCCAAGGCAAGGCAATCGCACTCCATTGTTTACTTTTAGGAGTCAGCATATCGGGTTGAGCCGAACCAACCAACTGAAAGCCCATTGATTTAGAAACCATAAAACTCTCCATATAATCAGTAAATTCAGTTTGTTTATCCAACGAACCACCAAACTCATTCAAAACCAAACGAGCAATACCAATATTAGAAGAAACATCAAACGCATCTTGAATAGAATACTTATGGTCTTTATCGTACAAATGACTATCACGCATATCCGTACCACTAAAATCCCAAACACCTTTTCCCACAGCAATACTATCTGTCAATAAATTCAAATCTGGATTAGCCTCCAAAACAGCCATCATCGAAGCCAATTTCATCGTCGAACCTGGTTCTCTTTTCTTTCCCACCGCATAATTATACAACTCTCGGTAAGACACCTTTCCATTTCCACTCACCATACGGTCAAGATTAGCTATCGCTCTGATTTGCCCTGTTTTCACATCCATCACAACCACACAACCATTGTCCGCCTCATTTTCTTCCAACGCCTTCAACAAGGCGTTTTCAGCCACATCTTGAATATCAATATCTATCGTCGTATAAATATCCATTCCCTGTTGAGGCTCTACCGTTTCATTTCCGTTCAATTGTTTCCAATGCTTACTACTGATTTTCGCAAACATTGCGTGTCCATCATTCCCAGCCAAATCATTGTTAAAACTATATTCCACACCATAAATACCCGCTTCAGTATGCTGGTTGTTTTTCTCTGTATCTCGCACATCGCCAATCGTACGACGAGCCAACTCTTTATGAGGCTTAAAACGTTTTTGGCTTTTTTCAAAAAGAACACCACCGTGCATTGTTCCCTCTCTAAAAATAGGCCATTTCTCCATTCTCTTTTTATCGATATAATTAATCGACTTCGAGTTAAGTACTATATAACGACGACTTGATTTTCGAGCCCTTGCTATTTTTGTTTTATAAGAATTAGCACTTTTATCTTGGTAAAATGTAGATAACAAATGACACAACGAATCAATTCCCGCATCATATATTTTCTTATTTCGTTTGCTCTTGTTACTGATACTTGGGTCAAAAGCCAATTTAAAAAATGGAATAGAAACCGCTAAATCTCTTCCCGCATTGTCATAAACATTCCCTCTATCTGCCTTGATACGTCTAGACTTCACCAAACTCTTCGACGCTTTTGCCAACCACAAATCGCCGTCAACATATTGTATCTTTATAATTCTTCCCAGAATCAAAAGTCCAAACAAAGCAATAGCAATAAATACTATTCTCACCCTGGTCAATATGTCGTTTTTTATACTCACTCTTTTTCTATCTCTTCCTCTAAGCGATAAACCTTACCACCATCATCTGTCAAACCTATTTCCTTCACTCGATTAGCCACTTCCGAACGGCTACTATTCTGTAAATACTCCTGTTTGAGTGTTACATATTCAGCTCTCAAACCCTCCAATTCTTTCTTCAATCCCAAATGCCTTCTCGTCAATCGGTCATTGATATGCGAATTTGAAATATAAAGCAAACCGACAACCAACGTGAAAATCAAATAACCCAAATATTTACCCGAAAAATACTTATCGAATACCGTATCCAAATCTATCCCTTCTTCCAATCGACTAAACAGCGACCTCTCCGAAGAACCTACCTCCTTACGAGGTTTTTCTTTCATTTCATTGGCCATACCAAACTATTTCGTTCCGCAATCCTCAATTTCGCACTTCTCGCTCGGTTATTTCGAGCATTCTCATCCGCATCAGCAACAATAGGCTTTCTATTTACCGCATCAAACGGACGCAAAGGGTTTCCATAAAAATCCTTTTGCACCTGCCCACTCATCGCACCCTTGGCAATGTAGTTTTTCACTGGTCTATCCTCCAACGAATGGTAAGACATCACCACCAAACGACCACCCTCATTCATCACCTGTGCCGTTTGCTCCAACAAAGCAACCAACACATCCATTTCCTTATTCACCTCTATTCGCAAAGCCTGAAAAACCTGTGCGTAATAACGGTTGTATTTCCCACGAGGAGCTAAAGGACTCAAAATCGCCAACAACTCATCCGTTGTCTTTATCTCTACCGTCGCACGAGCCCGCACAATCTCTTGAGCCAATGTTTTCGCATTCCGAACCTCGCCGTAAGCACCAAACAATTGATGCAACTCTTTCTCCGTATAAGTATTCAACACCACCGAAGCACTCAACTCTCCCGCTTGCCCCATTCGCATATCCAACTTTGCATCCTCTCTAAAAGAAAACCCACGGTCACGCTCATCTATCTGATGCGAAGAAATCCCCAAATCAGCTAAAATCCCATCTACACCCGTCACCTTATAAAGACGAAGAAATTTTTTCAGATGGGCAAAATTTGCCTGAATCAACTGAAACTTCTCCGCAGGAAAATCTTTCGCATTCTCCAAAGCATCAGGATCTTGGTCAAACGCATACAACTTCCCCGTCGTCAAACGCTTGACAATCTCTGCCGAATGCCCTCCTCCACCGAAAGTAACATCTACATAAATTCCCTCAGGATTGATACTCAACCCCTCGATACACTCCTCCAGCATCACTGGCTTATGGTATTCTGAATTATTCATTTGACAAAAACTTTTTAGCTAATTCCGAATATTCCTCTGGTCCTTTAAACAAATACTCTTCGTATCGTTCAGGATTCCACAATTCTATTTTATTACCGACACCCACAACCACCACTTCTTTCCCTATACCCGCATAACGCATCATAGATTTTGGTAGCAACACACGCCCATTATTATCTAAATCCACTTCAGAACTCCCTCTAAAAAAATTACGTTGGAAATTTCTGACCTCCTCACCCTCATTTTCATTCAGACTCGAAACAATCGCTACTTTCTTATTCCATTCAGGTATCGCATAAACCACCAAACAAGGATCTAACCCTCGACTCACCACAACCTCTTTGTTGTGCGACTCGGGCAATTTCGCTTTTATCTTCGCTGGCAAAACCATACGACCTTTAGCGTCCACCTTGGCATCATATTCTCCTGAGAAATAATTCACTTTATAGCAATTCTTTTTTATTGATAATCATAAAACTAAAAGATTAAAAAAACATTTCCAACCACATCTTCCCACTATTACCCACATTTAACCCTTTTTGTTACGCTACTTATCCACAAACCCCCACAAAGTCCCTACAACGATAGTTTACAGCTAGTTAAAAAGTAGTTTTTATTTTCAAACTTTCTCTTATTTTCATTTTTTTTGAAAGGAAACAAGGGGAATCACCACGCTATTCGACTTATATTCCGCTCTAAAAAAGTCACTAAACCACCAAAAAAGAGGAGTATATTGACGATAATTTGGAGCTTCCCCTTTGCGATAAAAGGTCATTTCGTTTCTTCAAAAAAAGAGCACCAATAGAGAAGAAGTCAATCGGTAAAAACTCAGAGCGGGTCGGGCTTTTTGTTGCAATCTTTTGGCGGTGAGTTCGTAACTTTTATTTCCCATTATCGATTAGGCACATTCACCATCAAAACAAACAGCAAAGAGCCAAAAGGATTTTCTCGTCAATCCCTAAGCCGTTGTTAGATATGATAGACAATAGATGATAGCTGACTTTCAATACGTCTGTATATAACGCCTCAAAAGCACGAAACACAAAGCCCCTCCTTTTACTTTTCAATCTTTATTTAATACTTTTCTTCATATAATCCTGCCATTCTACCAAAAGATACTTTTCTTTCCCATTTTGATTCAATTTCAAAAAACCATAATCATAACAAAAAAAATAAATTTGGTCTTTTGAGTTTTTCCAATAATGAGTAAAATAATTAGGGTTAAATCCCTCTTCAATCAATTCTTCTTTTCTTAAAGTAGAATAACCACTTCGATTATACTTTTTTAATATTTTACGATTTATTTTGAGTTGCTTATCGACTTCATTAAAGAAAGTATTTTTTTCAAGGTACTCTTCATAATAAGCTATTGATGCACATTTTTTAGAACAGTAAATTTTGTCAGACCGCCCTCTGACCTCTTCTTCACAAGTAGGACATATTTTCATAACAACCTATTAAGCACTTATTAAGTCCTTAATATACAGTTAAATATTTTGAATATCGTAAACTTACCCTATGAACTACAAGAAGTTAAAACTTATTTCTCTACGGCACCTATTGGTAAATGGTGAAAAGCAAATTGGTATGCAATTTCAACCTGATAAAATCATTCAAAACTTTATCAAAACACTCCCTAACGTGAAGTGGCATACTGAGTTAGGCGTGGCTTTCGTTAAAAACACACCTCCTAATTTGACATTGATTTACAAGACATTTAAAGGTGTAGCGTGGGTTGATGGTAAATATTTTTATATCAATAAGCCTTTAAGTCATCCAGTAAACGAAAAAAAGCAGTTTTCAATAGCTAATTTCAGAAAACGTGAGTTACCATTAGGCTACAGATCTTGTCCCGAAGAATACTTACAAAAATTAGAACTCAAAAAATACAGCATAAACACAGCTAAAACATACACCGCTATGTTCGAAGCATTCATTAACCACTATAAAGAAAAGGAGATTATAGCACTTGGAGAAGTTGAAATTAGAGATTATTTAAGTAACAAAATATCAAAACACGTATCAAATTCTCAACTGAATCAAATTATTAATTCTATTAAATTTTACTATGAAATTGTTTTAGGAATGCCTAATCGGTTTTATCAAATCGAACGTCCTAAAAAGAAAGACACGCTCCCTGTCGTTTTATCTAAAGAGGAGGTTAAATCAATTATTAACTGCACCACTAACATCAAGCATCATTGTATTTTAAGCGTCATTTACTCCAGTGGATTAAGAATAAGTGAGTTGTTAAATTTGAAAATTTCAGATATTGATAGCAGCAGAATGATGATTCGCGTTGAAGACTCGAAGGGAGGAAAAGACCGTTATACCTTACTTAGTAAAAGTCTATTGATTGAACTGAGGCTTTACTATAAACAATATCGACCAAAAAACTATTTAATTGAAGGAAGAGACGGTGGACAATACTCTACCGCATCTATCGGGAAGATATTAAAGAACGCATGCCGAAAGGCAAACATAAGAAAGAAAGTGATTACCCATACTTTACGACATTCATTTGCTACACATTTACTGGAGCAAGGTACTGATTTACGTTCGATACAAACTTTATTAGGGCATTATTCTATAGCCACAACCGAAATCTACACTCATGTAGCCAACACAACGATGAGGAACATAAAAAACCCTTTAGATTAAGTTAAATGTTTTAAAACAATTCCTTGCTAATCACGAGAAAAGAACGATATTAGTAGTTTACATAAAGAAAATATATCGATAATCGTAATCGCGATTACTGATAGCGATTTGTTACCTGCAATAAAAATAAAACAGAAACATTAGGAGTTTATTGGTATGTAAATTTCCCAGGAAGTTTGTACAGTTATGAAACTTTAACACTGAATTCGTAAAGGCTCAGGAAATAGTAATTCCCCTGCAGAACTTGATACTAGCAAATAACAACTCAAAATGAATGATTCTCTTTTTCATTAGTACTTGAAGCCAGTTAATTAAAAAAAGAAATATGACCTCATTAAATTTTGACAATATTATCGCAGAAGGAATTTATGCCAGAAGCAGAAATTGGAATTCGTGAATGAGCACAAAGGGTTTTATCCATATATGTTATTTATAACTAACTCAACTGTTGGAGATGATGGATGGACAAAATTTATTTGGAACAACATATAGTAGAGTAAAGTCAATTTTCAATATAACGAAGTGATTCGTTGTACCTGACACAAGTTATTCCAAGTAAAAGATTAAATAATAACATTCTTCAAACTGTTGGCTCATCCCTAAATCATGCCAAGGAATGAAACATCTTAAATTTGTTTTAAAGGATAAGTATAATCATTACCAATCAAGAAGAACGGTCATGCAAGAATTTGATCTATAATTGCTGACAACTTAAAGTTAGAGGTGTTAGACTATTCTGAAAAAGATAGAGAGCGAAATGCAACTTTATGTTTGACAATTGCTAATGCGTCGAAACTAAGGAAGTAAAATGCCAATTTCGAGACAGAACAGATTTAGATGCAATTGGAGCATAATAATGTCACACTCAATCGGGAGATACTACTTGAATAATGGACATGTTGGATGGTCATGAAAATTATCAAAAATGGATTTATTGAAAATCATAAAACTGAAGGATAAATGTTACATAGGATATAATTAAAAGTGGATTACAACACCTATACGTAATAAGGCATTCAGAGATAAAATGATACTATGAGGCTGATCGGAGTTCGCCAAATATAAAATTTGGCATTAAATTAAAAGAAAATTAAACACAAAATGTTTATATTTGGCTAAGTGGTAAGTTGAAAGTTCATCTTTTTGAAAACCCTTACTACGCATAGCCAAACGTTTTCAAAAACCACTAAAAAGAAGTGAGTAATTTTATAACCGAGATTATTAATGTGATTTTTGAATATAGGTTGCAAAACTACTTTTTAGGAAAATCTATCGAGAACAATGAAGAAATTGCGATATTTTTATTCAATACCAAGAGGTTCTGACATAAAAATAATTTGTAACTGATTTACTCGGGATTACGTGAATTCAAAAATTATGAAAACCCATACAAATGGAAAATCTTGCTTCGGCAGTTGCAGATGCTTGCGACCAAATACGAGTAGATAATTGCAACCTGAATAAAAATACTGTTGCCAACAATGGCTATAGTTAATACGGGTTTTGGTGCTTAACCCAAAGTGAAGCCTTTGGGGAGAACTTTTAAGTCCGCAAAATTTTCAATTTTGCACGTGAAGAAATTAAATTTGTAAAGAAAAAAATGGACTAATTTTAAATTTGGAAAAATAAGTAACTTTAATCGAAAGATAATCAGTCACTTCGAAATCACTCTGTCACCATAACCATAAGTTTTATAACGTCATTTGAGGGGATTTTAATAACTGATAATTAGCGAATATTAGTTATCACATAGTATTCAAGACTGTAGAGAAGGTACTTAACGAGACTATCTGTTCAAGAATAAAGAGCTACATCACTGGATTTGACAGAAACCTGAAGCTGTAAATTTGATTTTACTCTCGAAATCTACTTGAAACCAACTTAAAAAATTGATACAAACAACTGTTAGAACAAGATTGATGTTTAAGTTGCATTCTGCTTAAAATGGCTATAGTTAATACGGGTTTTAGAAACCCTAACCGAAATACAAATGGCTTTGACCGCCAAGTCACGCCAAAGACTTATTAAAGCTATATATTTATGGCTATTAAATGAATAAATAAGATCATCAAGATGCCTTATATTTGGCTAAGTGGGAAACCGAAAGAGTGCAAGCGAAACATCCCGCACTAACTCATAGCCGAGACGTTGGCAACAATAAAAAAAACAGAAACTGAATGAGTAAATTTCCAATTGACATTATAAACTTTAACACTGAATTTAAAACAGAAATAGAAACTGCAATTGATATAGCAAATAATACTCAAAATGAATTTCTTTTTTCATTAGTACCAAGCCAAATAAAAAAGAAATATGACCTTTTAAATTTTGACAATATTATCGCAGAAGAATTTATGCCAGAAGCAGAAAAAATTCGTGATGAGCACAAAGGGTTTTATCCATATATGTTATTTATAACTAACTCAACTGTTGGAGATGATGGATGGACAAATTTATTTGGAACAACATATATAGATAAAGGATTTTCAATATTAACGAGTAATTCTGTACCTGACACAATTATTCCAAAAGATAAAATGACAGCCTACTTTGTCTATTATCTGCCAAGAATGGCTCTTAAATTTGTTTTAAAGGATAAGTATAATCATTACCAATCATCTGAAAACGGTTGCTTATTTGATTTTTGTGAAATAAAAACAGATATTCTAAAAAGTATGAGAGCAAATGCGTTTTGTGACAATTGCAAGCGTGAAATTCTAAAAAGTAAAATGCCAATTTCGGAAGACCAGTTTAATGCAATTGGAGCATTAATGTCAAAATCGGGAGAACTACTTGAAAATGGTGTTGGAAGTCAAAAAACAAAAATATTTATTGGCTCGTCAACTGAAGGATTAAATGTTGCTAGGAAAATTAAAAGTGGATTAAAATATGATGCACACGTAGATACTTGGGCTGACGGAATGTTTGACAAACCAAGCCAATCATATATTGAAGTTCTTGAAAAAGCAGTTCTTAATTTTGATTATGGAATTTTTGTATTTACACCTGATGACAAAGTTTTTTCAAGAGGAAAAGAAGTTAATATACCGAGAGATAATGTGATTTTTGAATATGGAATGTTTTTAGGAAAACATACGAGACATAAAGCGTTTTTTATCAAACCAAGAGGTTCTGACATAAAAATAATGACTGATTTACTCGGGATTACGTGTTTAGATTATGACCCAACAAATGGAAATCTTGCTTCGGCAGTTGCAGATGCTTGCGACCAAATACGAGAGATAATTGCATCCGAATAAAAATACTGTTGCCAACAATGGCTATAGTTAATACGGGTTTTGGTGCTTAACCCAAAGTGAAGTGCCTTGAACAAAGTCCGCAAAATTTTCAATTTTGCGTGTCTATTAAATAAAGAAAAAATTAAAAATTTGGCTAAGTGCTTAATCGAAAGTTCAGTCCTTCGAAATCCCGTACTAACCATAGCCGAGACGTTGTAAGCAATTGCAGAAAAAATCAAAACCCAACAAAAAACATAAATGGAAGTATCATCAAGTAGTGCCCAAAACAGACAATTAACTGACTGGTACACAAAAATAAAAAATGGAAATATTAAACTTCCGAGATTTCAAAGAATGGAAGCTTGGGACAGATGGAGAATTCAAAGTTTTTTAGAAACTGTTATCCATAACTTGCCTGTTGGAGTTACATTAATTTTGAATGTTGGAAATGAAGAAAAATTCAAATCAAGATACATAAGTACAGCCGAAACAAATGGTGGAGAAAAAGTTAATGAACACTTACTTGATGGTCAGCAAAGATTAACTTCTTTTTGGAGAGGATTACACAATAATTATGAATTTGAAACATATTTTGTTTACTTCCCTGAATTTGAAAGTTACTACGAACAGTCTTGGACTGATGAAACAACTATTTATTGCAGAACTCGATATTTAAAAAACGAACAAAAATATCCTTTATGGGCTGACTCGCCAAAACAAAGTTTAATTAGAGGTTGTGTTCCTCTACAATTATTTCGTCCAGAGAATATTCAATCTGAAATTGACGAGTGGATTGATAAAGCAACAGAAGGAAACAAGCCAAACCCAAAAGATGAAAATTTCCCAGAAAAAATAGAGCAGTTTTATAAAGACAAAGAAAGTTTACGAGACAAAATTATAAAGTTAAGAGAAACAATAGCACATTTTAATTTACCTTATCTATCACTACCAGCAACTACACCTAAAGAAATAGCTTTACAAGTGTTCATCAATATGAATACTAACAGTAAACCTCTTTCAATTTATGATATTATTGTTGCAGAAGTCGAAAGTGAAATGAAAAGTTCATTACACGACCTTCAAGCAAATTTAGATAAAAAATTTCCTAAAGTAAAAGAATATTTTGAACTTGATTTTTTAATATTAGCAACTTCTGCCCTACTTCAAGATAAGTTACCTAATCACAGAGGAATGGCAGATATGAGTAAATCTAAACTTGTTGGAAATTGGGCAATTCTTGAAAATTGTTTAGGTAGAATGGCGGTATTTATGGAAAGTCAAGGAGTTTTTGACAAAACAAGACTTCCTACCAATGCAGTTTTATCTGTAATAGCAGCTACAATGGCACAAATACCCGAAAACGGAGATTTAGCAGGACAAGGAGAAATTTTACTTAAAAAATATTTATGGTCATCTTTTTTCACTTATCGTTATGAAAATTCGGCAGCTTCTCGTGCTTATCAAGATTATATTGCTCTTAAAAATGTGATTAATAACAAAGTCAAAGAACACGGAATTTCATATACAGAAAATGATATACCAGTTTTAAACAGAAAACTTTATCCTTTAGCTGATAAAGAGGAAATTATTGGAATTGGTTGGGCTAAAAAAGTAAATATTAGAGCAAGAGGAATTTTAGCAATTTCGACATATTTAGGTTCTCAAGATTTCGCAGACGGAAAACAAATTTCAAGAGAAAATATTGTGAAACGAGAATATCATCACATTTTTCCTGATGCACTTCTTCAAGAAGCAAATATTGAAAGTTTTTTAGCATTAAATTGTGCCTTAATAACTGGAAAAACGAATAGAAATATTGGAAGAAAAGACCCTTTAGTATATTTAAAAGAGAGATACCAATGGGCAGATGAAGACATTGTAAATAATCGTTTGAATAGTCATTTAATTCCAATCAAAGAATTAGCAAATGGTGGTTATGAAAACCTTGAACAAGAAGATAGAGTAAGTAAAATAACAAATGATTTTGAAGATTTCATCAACGCAAGAGCTGACTATTTTATTAAAGCAATTGGGTTTTTAACACAAGGAAAACAAATTACAATTGATAAAATCGTTAAAAACTCAAAGGAATTACCAGAAGCAATTAAGAATTTAAAAAAGGAAATTGAAGAAGTTGAAGTCTTATTAAGAGATTTATTAAATGAAAAGTTATATAATATCAATTCTGACCCTTTTAATCAATTAGTATCTGAAAACACAAGGCAATCAACTGGTTTTAAAATAGCATCTCACTTGAAAAAATTCCCTGGAGAAAATGCTGAAGATTATCAGTCATTTAGGAAAAAATTAAACTTTTTC
>CBDCZI010000018.1:0-10020 GCA_965224495.1 Cytophagales bacterium
GATTTTTAACGCTCCTCTAATCTTATTAACCACCAAGGTAGCCAATGCTTCACTTTCTACATCTTCAGCGATAATCAACAACGGACGTCCCGTTTGATTTACAGCTTCCAAAACAGGTAGAACATCTTTCATTGACGTGATTTTCTTCTCACATATTAAGATAAAAGGAGTTTCTAATTCTGCCTCCATTTTCTCTGGATTTGTAACAAAATAAGGAGACAAGTACCCTCTATCAAACTGCATACCTTCCACAGTTTTCACTTCAGTTTGTGTCCCTTTAGCTTCTTCAACCGTGATTACACCGTCTTTACCAACTTTATCCATCGCATCGGCAATCATCTCACCTATTTCGTTGTCGTTGTTTGCCGAAATTGTTGCAATTTGAGCAATTTCAGAATTGTCAGCTACAGGGTTTGCCTGACTTTTCAAATCTTTAACTACTGTCGCTACTGCGCTATCAATTCCTCTTTTCAAATCCATTGGGTTAGCTCCTGCTGCTACATATTTGATACCTGCGGTATAAATCGCTTGTGCCAAAACAGTTGCTGTCGTTGTTCCATCTCCTGCATCATCTGCAGTTTTTGAAGCTACTTCTTTCACTAACTGAGCTCCCATGTTTTCTACAACATCTTTCAACTCAATTTCCTTTGCTACCGATACACCATCTTTTGTAACTGTTGGTGCTCCAAATTTCTTGTCTAAAATTACATTTCGACCTTTTGGTCCTAAGGTAACTTTTACAGCATTTGCTAAAATATCAACACCTGCTTTTAATTTTTCTCTCGCTTCAGAACCGAATACTATTTCTTTTGCCATCTTATATTATCTTTTGAGGTCAACGACCTATTTTATTTCTTATACTTAAACTACAGCGTAAATATCTGCTTCTTTCATAATCATGTAGTCTTTCCCATCTATAGAAAGCTCTGTACCCGAATATTTACCATAAAGAACCGTATCGCCAACTTTCACTGTTACCTCTTCGTCTTTTGTCCCTGGACCTGCCGCTACAACTACTCCTTGTTGCGGTTTCTCTTTTGCTGTGTCTGGAATAAAAATCCCTGAAGCCGTTTTTGATTCCGCCTCCGCAGATTCAATTACCACTCTACTTCCCAAAGGTTTGATATTTAATGCCATTTTGATATATTTTATTAGTTCAATTTTCTTTTCCTTTCTTTAACAGTTCTTGTGCCAATTGCAAACAGCAATTTATTACTGCCATTTAAACGTTTCTGACCGATAGAGAATGTCACTTTACGACAAAATGTCACCTTTCCCAAAAACTTATACAAAGTAAAGCTATTTTTTAGAATTAATCGAACAAACCCGCAAGGTTTATTCTTGAGTTGGAACGCTTACTTTTACTGTTGTATTTTTATCTACTCGTTACAAAGTACCAAAAAAGAAAACCAAAAAGTTTATGATTACCATTTAAAAGCCTTTAGATTAGTAATTCGTCCTAAAAAACCACCTTTGAAAAGTTTTACAGACCAAATAAACCGAGTAATACAAATCACGGATTTTCCTCAACGTATCATTTCGTTAGTTCCAAGTATCACCGAACTATTGATTGATTTGGGGTTGGAAAAGCGTTTGGTTGCGTGTACTCGTTTTTGTCCTCCCGCTATTCGACAAAAAAAAGTATTGATTGGTGGCACAAAAGACATTGCGATAAAGCACATCAATTCGTTGGCTTCTGATCTGGTTTTGGCAAGTAAAGAAGAGAATGTAAAAGAACAAATTGAAGAATTAACAGCCCCTGTTTGGGTGAGTGATGTTGCCACATTAAAAGATGCTAAGGCGATGATTTTGGCTATTGGGAAATTAACAAACACGGAAGTATGTGCGAGGAAATTAATTGATAATATTACATTCCCAACCGTTACTTCTGCCACAAGACCACGTGTTGTTTACCTTATTTGGAGAAAACCCTACATGACAATTGGTGGCGATACTTTTATCAATGAGCTACTTACTATCGCAGGTTTTGAGAATGTGTTTAAAGACAAAAAACGTTACCCAATTATCTCTTTAGAAGATATAGAACAACAAAAACCTGATTACATTTTCCTGTCAACCGAACCATTCCCTTTTAAGGAGAAATATTTTGAGGAGTTCGCTTCCCTCGCTCCTCCTGTGTTGGTCGATGGAGAAATGTTTAGTTGGTTTGGCTCTCATTTGGTAAAAGCTAATGCTTATTTTGAAGTCTTACAGAAGGAATTAAAAGCTTTGTAGTTTTCACGAATTGAAAGCACTTTTTTCTTTTGCCCTCATTGTGTACTTGGCGCTATCAAAACGGCTTAGGGATAGAGGCGACATCCTTTTGTGAGGAACGAACAAAAGATATAGCCGAAAGCCCGACCCCTTTCTTGTTTTTTATCAACTAACTACGTTTCTATCGGTATTTTTACTTATGGAATCGTATCAAATCAGTGAAGAGAAAAGGGGGAAGCTCCTCATCAATATACATTCTGTTTCATCAAACAGTGCATAAAGGACGATTGGGCAGTAAATAATAAGTAACTTTGCAAAATGGTTTATTTATCGGTAGAGGAAGTTTCAAAATCGTATGCGGACAAGCTGTTGTTTGATAAGATTTCGTTTGGTTTAGAGCAAGGGCAAAAGGTGGCTTTAGTGGCACAAAATGGTAGTGGGAAGACGACTTTGTTTAAAATTTTGCAAGGAAAGGAACAAGCTGATGGTGGTGTAGTTGGGTTTGCGAAAGATGTCCGTGTAGAGTATTTGGAGCAGTCGCCTGACTTGAACGAAGAGGCTACAATCATGGAAGAGTTGTACAACTCGGACAATGAGCAAGTGAAAATCGCTATCGAATACGAGAAAATAATCAACGATGCGGATAGATTAGACGAACTGACTGAGGCGATTGAGCGAATGGACGAGCTGAATGCGTGGGATGTCGATAATAAAATTAAAACAATTACTTCGCAGTTGAAGTTGCCCAAATTGACTTCTAAAGTAGGGAGTCTTTCGGGGGGACAGAAAAAAAGAATTGCGTTGAGTAAAATATTACTTTCAGAACCTGATTTGTTATTTTTAGATGAGCCTACCAATCATTTGGATTTAGAGATGATTGAGTGGCTGGAAGATTACCTTTCAAAGTCGAAAATGTCGCTGTTTTTGGTGACGCACGATAGGTATTTTTTGGAAAGTGTTTGTAATGAGATTTATGAATTGGCAGATGGACAATTGTTTAAATACAAGGGGTCGTATGCTGATTATTTGATGAAAAAAGCAGAACGTCACGAACAATTAGTAACGGAAACAGGAAAGGCTAAAAACTTGTTCAAAAAAGAATTGGAATGGATGCGTCGTCAACCCAAAGCAAGGGGAACGAAGTCGAAATCGAGAATTGAACAGTTTGGTGATATCAAGAAAAAAGCACACATAGATACGTCTGTTGATAGTTTAAAAATAGAAACTACGGGTCGTCGTCAGGGACGAAAAATCCTTGAAATGGAGAATGTAAACTTGGCTTTTGGTGAGAATACTTTTATTGATAATTTCAGTTATACATTTAAACGAAACGAAAAAATAGGTATTGTTGGTAAAAATGGTGTCGGGAAATCTACTTTCCTGAATACCGTGATGGGCTTACTGCCTATTGATAGTGGGACGTTGGAAAAGGGGGAAACCATACATTTTGGTTATTACCGTCAGCAAGGTTTAGAGATGCCCAAGGACAAACGTATCATTGATTTTATTAAGGATATTGCGGAGTATATTCCGACGACAAAAAACCAAACGATTACGGCGAGTCAGATGTTGGAAAAGTTTCTTTTTTCTCCCAAACAGCAGTACCAATATATCTCGACGTTGAGTGGTGGTGAACGTAAACGTTTGTATTTGCTTTCGTTATTGATGGAAAATCCAAATTTCTTAATATTAGATGAGCCTACCAATGATTTGGATTTGATTACTTTAAATGTTCTTGAAGATTATTTGGAAGATTTTCAAGGTTGTGTTTTGGTGGTTTCTCACGATAGACATTTTATGGATAAAGTGGCTCAACATATGTTTGTGTTTGAAGGAGAAGGTAAAATCAGTGATTTTAACGGTACCTACACCGAATACTGGTTGAAGCATAAAAAGCAAGAAAAAGACAATGCTAAAGAGGCTCAAAACTTGAAAGTAAGTCAACCAAAGGCTGAAAAGCAAAAACGGTTAATAAACCAAAAAGAACGTACAAGGAAAAGGTTGAATACGATAAGTTAGAAACTGAGTTGTTTGATTTGGAAATGGAAAAAGAGAATTTGGAAAAGAGTTTGAGTACGGAGTCTGACAGTTCTAAAATCACTGAATTATCGATTGTGTATGATAATTTGTGTAAGGATATCGATACAAAAACAGAACGTTGGATGGAGTTAGATATGATTGAAGACTAATACCAGTTTTATGCGTTCGGTTTTCAACTTAGTTAAAGAGCAGTTTACAGAGGATTTCAAATGGTCAACTTATGGCTATTTGATTTTCTTTTTGGTGCTGAGTATTTCTTTTAACTATGTCTATGATTTTGAGGATAGTGTATTAGATAGTTACTTGCACTCGCCTTTAGGGTTTATTTACTATTCGTTGTTTTATGCTGTGGGTTATTACGGTGTGGCTATTCCTCAACTGTTTATCTTAAAGCAAACGGAAGTTTTAAAGCAACCTATTTACTGGCTAAAAACAGGCTTCTTTCTCCTTGTTTGTGGCTTTTCGGCTTCGTTTTATTTGCATTGGTTTTTACAAGACCTTCCTTACTCTTTTCAAGAAAACAGGTTCATCAAACATATTGTAATGAACTTGAGTTGTTTTTTCACGACACTTGTTCCGTTGTTTGTTTTTTGGCTTTTAGTCGATAAAAAAACAGGTGTTTTTTATGGCTTTCGTTTCAAAAACGCTAACCTAAAACCTTACTTCATCATGCTTGGTTTGATGTTTCCTCTTTTGTTGTGGGCATCTTTTCAAGAGGATTTTCAAGCCACCTACCCTACTCTAAAAGCTTGGACTACCCAGCATCCTTTTGGAATGAGTGATTGGCAATCGGCAACGTTGTTTGAGTTGGTTTATGGGATTAGTTTTGTTTGTGTTGAGACACTGTTTCGTGGAGCTCTCATCGTTGGTGTGGCACAACTCCTTGGTCGAAATGCTATTTTACCTATGGTTAGTTTGTATGCTTTCCTTCATTTCGGGAAACCTCTTGGCGAAACGATTGGTTCGGTTTTCGGGGCTTATATTTTAGGTACTATCGCACTAAAAAAAGAACATATTTTAGGCGGTATTATTATCCACATTGGTGTCGCTTTGACGATGGATTTACTGGCTTATTTCCAGTATTATGTGGTCAAGTAAAACGTCTGCTTTATTTGATAACGTAGAATAATTAACCGTAAGCTATAGAACTTCCCATTTTATAAAACAAATCGGGATAGTTTCTTTATATCTTAAATAGGTTCTGTGCATTTAGTGTTGTTTGTTTTTTAATCTCTTCTTCACTTATTTCTTGAAAATCACTTAATTTTGAGGCTATATAGTTCAAATAAGCGGGTTCATTTCTTTTCCCTCGAAACGGTACAGGTGCCAAATAAGGGCAATCAGTTTCTAACACCAATTTATCTAAAGCGATATGTGGCAACACCTTATCTAATCCTCCATTTTTGAAAGTCGCCACTCCGCCTACTCCAATATACATTCCCAACTTCACAATAGCGTTTGCTTCGTCTAACGTACCACTAAAGCAGTGTAAAACACCCTGTAACTCGCCATCTTGTAACTCTTCCAACAAATCAATTACCACATGGTTTGCCTCTCTCGAATGAATAACTATTGGTAATTTCTTCGCTTTCGCCAAGCTAACTTGGATACGAAAGGCTTCTTTTTGCTGTTCTTCAAAAGCTTTGTCCCAATACAAATCAATCCCCATTTCTCCTACAGCTACAAATTCACTTTTATTAAGCCACTCTTCGACCACATAAAGTTCTTTCTCAAAATCTTTTGTTACAGAACAAGGATGTAGCCCCATCATTGGCAAACAATAATTCGGGTAATCTTGAGCCACTTCTAACATTGCATCAATAGAGGTACTATCAATATTGGGCATTAAAATCTTGGTTACTCCTATTTCTTTAGCTCGGTCGATGGTTTCATTCAAATCTTCGTCAAATTTGTCAGAATAAATATGTGCGTGGGTTTCAATAATCGTATTCATTTGGCAAAGATAGTGTACTATCTGCAATTTACATGTCCTATTGGTACGCTATTTGTTGTTTTTCACGTATTAATAAGTCAAAGTATTTTATTTGTCTAATAACAAGTTTACATTAGACAAACCATTTCAACTAAAAACAAAAATTATGCAAGGAAACATGTCTTATATGTTACTAATGGGTGGAATTATGCTCGCTAGTTGGTTAGTTCAAAAAAACTTACAACGCAAGTTTAAAAAATATTCAGCGATGCCTTTAAAATCAGGATTATCTGGTCGAGAGGTCGCTGAAAAAATGCTAACAGAATGTGGAATTCACGATGTGGAGATTTTATCTGTTGCAGGAAAATTAACTGACCACTACAACCCTACAAATAAAACAGTCAACTTAAGTCCTGAAATTTATGCAGGAAGAAGTGTAATGGCTGCCGCTGTTGCTGCTCACGAATGTGGACACGCTGTACAACACGCTAAAGCTTATGCGTTTTTAGGTATGAGAAGTAAATTGGTACCTGTTATTAATTTTTCTTCTAAATACATGCAATGGGTACTTTTGGCAGGTATTATGTTGATTCAGGTTTTCCCCTTTTTGTTATTGGCAGGTATCGTAATGTTTGCTTTAACTACCTTATTTTCTTTTGTTACATTACCCGTTGAGTTTGACGCAACCAATCGAGCAAAAGCGTGGTTAGAAACTTCTAATTTAACAACTTCACAAGAGCACGCAGGTGTTTCTGATGCCTTGAGTGCTGCTGCTAAAACTTACGTGGTTGCTGCCTTAAGTTCATTAGCTACTCTTTTCTATTATGTATCTATCTTTTTGAGACGTCGATAATTAACAGAATATCTTGTAAAGTAAAAAAGCCCTGTCAATTTGAATATTGACAGGGCTTTTTTTATGTGAGCGTAATCAATTAAGCATATTCTTCAATTGACGGACAGCTACACATTAGATTTCTATCACCGTAAGCATTATCTATTCGACTAACAGAAACCCAAAACTTCCTATCCCTTACATAAGACAAGGGGTAAGCTGCCGTTTCTCTTGTGTAAGGACGACTCCATTCGTTTGCTGTAATTACTCTAAACGAATGAGGGGCATTCTTCAAAACATTATTTTCCTTATCCGCCTTGCCTTCTTCAATTTCTTTTATTTCTGCTCTAATCTGAATTAAGGCATCACAAAAACGGTCAAGTTCTTCTTTACTTTCACTTTCTGTTGGTTCTATCATCAATGTACCGGCAACAGGGAACGAAACGGTCGGTGCATGAAAGCCATAATCCATCAAACGCTTTGCTACATCTTCAACTTCCAAACCAATAGATAATTTAAATGCTCTAAAATCAACAATCATTTCGTGTGCACAACGTCCTTTTGCTCCGACATATAAAATATCGTACACTTTTTCTAAACGAGATTTTATATAATTAGCATTCAAAATAGCCGTTTCAGTTGCTTTCTTCAAACCTTCTTTTCCTAACAATGCCATATAAGCATACGAGATAGGCAAAACTCCAGCACTTCCCCAAGGAGCGGCAGAGACAGCCGTAATCGCTTTTTCACCTCTGATTTTCACTACTGCATGGTTAGGTAAATACTCCACCAAGTGAGCGGCAACACCAATCGGACCGACACCAGGACCTCCTCCTCCATGAGGAATAGCAAATGTCTTATGTAGATTCAGATGACAAACATCCGCACCAATAGTACCTGGGCTTGTCAAACCAACTTGCGCATTCATATTCGCACCGTCCATGTAAACCTGTCCTCCGTTGGTATGGATAATTTCACAAACCTCTATAATACTTTCTTCAAAAACACCGTGCGTCGAAGGGTAGGTTACCATCAGGCAAGAAAGACTATCTTTGTATTGTTCTGATTTCGCTTTCAAATCAGCTACATCAATATTCCCTTTCTCATCACATTGTACAATAACCACTTTCATAGCCGCCATTACCGCACTCGCTGGATTTGTACCATGAGCAGACGAAGGAATTAAAGCAATATTTCTATGCCCCTCTCCTCTCTGTTTATGGTACTCACGAATAACCATTAGTCCTGCATATTCTCCTTGTGCACCAGAGTTGGGTTGAAACGAAACAGCAGCAAACCCTGTCACCTCACTCAACCATTTGTTCAATGTTTTTAACATTTCGTGGTAACCACTTGCTTGATCTAAAGGAGCAAAAGGATGCATATTCCCTAATTCGTTCCAAGTAATTGGTGCCATTTGTGTCGAAGCGTTTAGTTTCATAGTACACGAGCCCAACGGAATCATAGAATGAGTCAATGACAAATCTTTATTCTCCAAACGCTTGATATAACGCAACATTTCGTGTTCGATATGGTAAGGCCTTAAACGAACTATGTGTTAAAAATGTAGAAGTACGTACCAAATCAGTAGATATTACCTCCTCTACTTCTTTCCCTCCCTCCAGTTCTATATCCTCTAAACTTATCGCTTTACGAAATACATTTAGCAAACATTTAATATCTGCTTTTGAAATCGTTTCATCAATCGCCACACCTACAAAATCATCTTCAAAATAACGTAAATTTATCTCTTCATTTAGTGCTATTTGTCTTAACAACTCTTTGTCTGTTACTTTTATTTTCAACGTATCAAAAAATTGTTCATTCGTTTGCTCGTAACCAATAGCCTTCAATTCATTATTCAAATAAGCAGCTAAACTATGGATACGTTGTGCTATTGTTTTCAATCCTTTACTTCCATGATACACGGCATACATACCCGACATCACAGCCAAAAGCACCTGTGAAGTACAGATATTAGACGTAGCCTTTTCTCTTCGTATATGTTGTTCTCTTGTCTGTAAAGCCATACGGTAGGCAGGGTTTCCTTCCGCATCTTTTGACAAACCGATAATACGTCCTGGTATTGCTCTTTTGTATTTCTCTAATGTAGCAAAGTAACCTGCATGAGGACCACCGTATCCCATAGGTACACCAAACCGTTGCGTTGTTCCTACCACTACGTCCGCTCCCCATTCCCCTGGAGGAGTAAGCAAGACCAAACTCATCAAATCAGCAGCAACCGCCACCAATAAGCGTTTTCTTTGGCTTGTTTCACAAACTTACTGTAATCTTTTATCTCTCCATTGGCATCTGGGTACTGTAACAACACCCAAAAAACTCATCTCCAAACAGATTCTGTTCTTCTTTATGAGTGTCTGCTAACGTTTCGATGACCAACTCTATTTCTAAAGGCGTTGCTCTTGTTTTTAAAACATCTATCGTCTGAGGTAAACATTGAGCTGAAACCAAAAACTTATTTGCCAATTTCTTCTTTCCTCTTCGTTGGTTGTACAACATGGTCATTGCTTCCGCAGCCGCTGTTGCCTCATCTAGCAACGAAGCATTAGACAACTCCATTCCCGTCAAGTTAGTTACCATCGTTTGGTAATTAACCAATGCTTCCAAACGACCTTGCGCAATCTCTGCTTGGTAAGGCGTGTAAGCCGTGTACCACCCTGATTTTCAAGGACATTTCGTTTAATCACCTCGGGTACGATCGTGTTATAATACCCCAAACCGATATAAGACTTATTCACCTTATTATTTAAAGTCAAGGTCTTAAATTTTGCTAAAAAATCATACTCAGAAACTGCTTTCGGTAATTTCAACTCTTCTTTTAGACGTATATTTTCTGGTACGGTCTCCTCTATCAATTGCTCTACAGAGTTGACACCAATCACTTCTAACATGCCTTTTATTTCTTCTTGAGAAGAACCTAAATGTCTGCTTTCAAAATTGTCTGTAAATCAAAATTTACCTTCATTAGAATTGAGTTTTG
>CBDCZI010000019.1:0-44255 GCA_965224495.1 Cytophagales bacterium
ACCTTCCTCAATAGAATATTTTCTAACACAGCCTTGTATTACTAAGAAGGCATCTTTAGCAATTTGACCTTCTTTAAGTAAATTTGTTTCTTTTGGGAATGTTTTGATAGGGAATGCCTCTCTAATACCTTGCTCCTCCTCTTTGGTCAAATTAATAAAGTTTGACATTAATTCTACTAATATGTTTTCCATTAATTACTAATAATAATCTTCGTATATAAATATACACTAAAAAAGAAGCCTCTCATAACAGAAAAGAGTAACAAATTTCATTTATGCTTTACAGTGAAATGAGTTTTTAAAGGATTGCTTATCTCATTTCTATTTTTTGTATCTTTGTATTTTCGATACAAGACAAAGAAACGATGTTAGCAAAATTATTAGAACTTCAAAAGAGATTAACAGGCGATTTTCACACCGACCAAACGATGCGTAAACTCTACGCAACAGATGCTTCAGTGTACAAAGAAATGCCGTTAGCTGTGGCTATTCCTCAAACTATCGAGGATATTAAGCAGATTATTTCTTTTGCTTCTGAAAACAAAGCTTCAATCATCCCTCGTACCGCAGGAACTTCTTTGGCAGGTCAGGTAGTCGGAAACGGTATCGTCGTTGATGTTTCGAAACATTTTACTAAAATCATTGAGGTCAATAAAGAGGAGAAATGGGTACGTGTCGAGCCTGGTGTTATTCGCGATGACTTGAATAAATATTTAAAACCGTACGGTTTATTTTTTGCTCCCGAAACTTCTACTGCAAATAGATGTATGTTAGGTGGAATGGTCGGAAATAACTCTTGTGGGTCGCATTCTCCTATTTATGGAACAACAAGAGACCATTTATTAGAGTTAGAAACGATATTGTCAGATGGTTCGGAAGCGACATTTAAATCATTGACAAAAGAGGAGTTACAACAAATGTAAAGGAAATAAACTTGAAAATAAATTTTACCAACATATTGAAGGGGTTTTAAGAAAAACAGAGAATCAAAGAGAGATAAGAAAGGAGTTTCCTAAACCCGAAATTAACCGTAGAAATACAGGTTATGCAATCGATGTATTGTTGGAAAGTGCACCGTTTACCGATGGAAAGGAAGATTTTAACTTTTGTAAACTGTTGGCAGGTTCGGAAGGAACATTGGCATTTACGAAAGAAATAAAAATAAATTTGGTTGATTTACCACCCAAAGAATGTGGAATTTTAGCTGTACATAGCAAAACGATTAACGACAGTTTATTGGTCAATAAAATTGCTTTGAAATACAATCCTGGAGCAAGTGAGCTAATGGATAAAATCATCTTAGATTGTACAAAGGAGAATATAAATCAACGTAAGAATAGATTTTTTATTCAAGGAGACCCTCAAGCGGTACTTTGTATCGAGTTTGAGCGTGACAGCGTAGAAGAAATTGAGCAAATTTGTACTGACTTAATTGCTGAGCTAAAAGCAAATAACTTAGGCTACCATTACCCAATTGTTTGGGGAGCTGACACCACGAAAGTTTGGAATTTACGAAAGGCAGGTCTTGGTTTATTGGCAAATATACCAGGAGACGCCAAAGCAGTCGCTTGTATCGAAGACACGGCAGTGACAACCGATGATTTACCCGAATTTATCGAGGAGTTTGACCAAATTATGCAAAAGCACGGTAAAGAAAGTATCTACTATGCACACGCAGGAGATGGCGAAATTCATTTACGTCCGATTTTAGATTTGAAGAAAGGGGTTGATAGAGAGCTTTTTTATCAAATCACTGATGACGTGGCTACTTTAGTCAAAAGTACGACGGTTCGTTGAGTGGAGAGCACGGAGATGGTCGAGTAAGAGGTCCTTTTGTTGAGAAAATGATAGGTGCTCAAAATTATACCTTATTAAAAGAGTTGAAAAAAACATGGGACCCGAATACTATTTTTAATCCAGGAAAGATAGTCGATACTGCACCGATGAATGAGTTTTTGCGTTATGAAAAAGATGCGGTAAACCCTGAAATAAAAACATACTTAGATTTTAGTGAGACAGGTGGTATTTTGCCGATGGCGGAGAAATGTAACGGAACAGGACTTTGTCGAAAAACCCATATTTCGGGAGGAACGATGTGCCCTAGTTATATGGCAACCAAAGATGAAAAAAACACAACTCGTGCAAGAGCGAATATTTTACGTGATGTATTGACCAATAGCACCAAAGCCAACCGATTTGATAGTGAGGAAATCAAAGAGGTCCTTGGATTTGTGTTTGGAATGTAAAGGCTGTAAGTCTGATTGCCCTTCAAATGTCGATATGGCGTCGATGAAGTCAGAGTTTTTACAAAATTATTACGATGAACACGGATCTCCTTTCGCTTCAAAAATGATAGCAAATGTGGCTACTTCCAATGCGATGTTCTCTAATGTTTCAGGTCTGTTCAATTTCTTTTCATCAGCACCAGTTTCGAGTACACTCATCAAAAAAATGATGAATATTGCTCCCGAACGTACCTTGCCTCCGTTGTATAAAACAACGTTGAGAAAATGGTTTAAAAAGAATAAAACACGTTTGCAACAAGGAGATAAACCGAAAGGAACAGTTCATTTCTTTGCCGACGAAATGGTTAATTACAACGATGTGCCTATTGGTATTTATGCCATCGAGTTGCTGTCAAAAATTGGCTACAACGTAGAAATCCCTCAACATACAGAAAGTGGGAGACCAGCAATATCTAAAGGTTTTTTGAAAAAAGCAGCCAAAATAGCGGAAGAAAATGTAGAGGCATTAACAGTGTCGTTTCGAATGAAACACCAATTATTGGCATCGAACCGTCGGCTATCTTGACGTTTAGAGACGAATACCCTAAATTATTGAAGGGAAAATTAAAAACAAAAGCACTCAAAATCGCTAAAAATGCGTTGTTGTTTGAAGAGTTTATTTGCAGAGAAATAGAGAAAGGAAATATCACTGCTGATTTGTTTAAAGACACCAAAGAAAAAATAAAAGTACACGGACATTGCCATCAAAAAGCACTTTCGTCAGTAGATTTTACCAAAGACGCTTTGAGTTTACCGGCAAACTATGAAGTAGAGGTAATTCCTTCAGGTTGCTGTGGGATGTCTGGTTCGTTTGGTTACGAAAAAAAGAATTACGAAACGTCAATGAAGATTGGAGAGTTGGTCTTGTTTCCTGCGGTAAGAGAAGCCGAAAAAGGAACGATTATATCTGCACCGGGCACTTCGTGTCGCCACCAAATAAAAGACGGTACAGACGTAGAAGCAAAGCACCCTGCACAAATCTTATTTGAAGCTTTGAAGTAAATCGTACGAACACAGAAAAGCCACTATAAATTTAATTATAGTGGCTTTTCTGTGTTCGTATTCCTTATAAGCTATTTAATAAAGTGTTTAATCCACTTTCTGAAATACTTGAAAGGCTTACCTCAAAGGTTGTATTCCCATTTACAGTTTCGTTTGCTGAGTAAGAATATAAATCCCCTTTACTATCAATTGCCAACATGATAACTCTTACGTTTTCTCCCATCGGTAGCCCAATAGAGCTTTGGTTATGTACTTGTGTAAGACTTTTTTTGTCAGTCAAATAAATGTACGTAATCACATTGTCTAACACATCAGTTTCTGAAGTAAATGAAAAAGTAGCTGTCTGAGCCGATGTATTTGCAGGTTTTATTGCACTTAACCAACCGAACATAGAGGTTACGCCATCGTAACCAAAAGCTGTTGTTGTAAAGTCTCCTAAAGAAACTCCCCACGAAACGTCATCTCCGCTACCAGCTCCTGAATAAACTTTCATTCCTGTTAAAGGACTGCTATTGGGTAACTCAACTTGCCAAGACGAACCAGAATTGATAGAACGTTCTACACCGTCTTTCTCTACATTTAATCTGATTTCTCCGTCACTTGTTAAATAACTTGAGCCATTTGTGTTTGAATGCTGAAAGTAAATCATCTCTTTTGGGTTCAATAATTCGATGAGCTTTACAGTGTATGGGTAATCAGTTGTGGGGCTTAGCACACCTTTAGAACCACAAATTTTCGTTCCTTCTTTACCTACAATTGGACATTGTCCATCTGCTGTAATAACAAATGATTGCTCATTTTGTTTTTTTGAATCCAAATAATCACTCATTGAATCGTATTTGTTTTTCTCTATTTCTACTCTGTCTTTTTTACAAGCAACTAGTGCTGTAAAAACAAAAGCAACAAGTATTATTTTTTTTAGTAAATTCATCATATGTTATTTTTTTAATATTATTCAGTTGTTAAGGTGAATACTTTGAAATGAAAAAAGGTAAGTTCTAGCGGTAAGTAGGACAAATGAACTTGTCATTTCCACCAAGAAAATATATCAAGCCAATATGTAACATGGTTTCTTGATGCCTTATATTGTAGCGGTATTCGATAAAAGGATTTAAAATACCATTCGTAGCTACTCCTCCACCAAGCTCAAAACCGATATTTGATTTTTTTCCTTTTCCGTTAGGTGCAGCGTCAGCATTAATCCATCGGTTGTAAGATAGATTACCTAGCCCGTAAAACTTCCAACTTGACGCATTAATCAAATTGTAATGACCACTTACTCCTATATAGTACTCGTGTACCTTATTAAAACTAGGAAAATAGCTGAATTGAGGGACAATACTGTACCGATCAAAAGCAACCTCTCCTCTTACGCCAAAACCTATACTCTCTGTTTGAAAATTATAAATCGCCGAACCACCGACCAAATACTCTTGCGAAAAAGAGCTGTAAGCCAATAATTGAAAGATAAAAAGAAGAATAACTTTTTTTAGCGTGTCCATAATTAGAAAGTTACCGTTCTTTTATCAAAAAAAGAAAATCTCTACTAACAATTGTACATTTCTTCAATCAATTCGGCGTAATTTTTCAAAATAACCTTACGCTTACCTTTCATTGTCGGTGTTAATTCGCCTGTGTCCACGGTCCATTCTTTATGTAATAAGATAAACTTTTTTACTCGTTCATATTTCGCGAAACCAGCGTTATATCTATCACATTCTTTCTGAAATTTAGCAATAATTTTGGGCTCCTTCAACATTTCTTTATCCGTTGTGTAGCTGATCTGTTTCGCTTTACACCAATGTTTTAAATTATCAAAATTAGGTACAATCAAGACAGATGGAAACTTTCTATTTTCACCGATTACCATTGTTTGCTCGATAACTTTCGATTCTTTTAATTTATTTTCGATGGCAGCAGGAGCGATGTATTTCCCTCCAGAGGTTTTAAATATTTCTTTTGTTCGTCCTGTAATTCTTAAAAAACCATCGGTGTATGTCCCCACGTCTCCTGTATGAAACCAACCGTCAATAATTGTTTCTGCAGTTTTTTCGGGTTTATTGTAATATCCCTTCATTACCATATCACCCTTGACCAAAATTTCTCCAGTTTCTTCAGCTATCTTTACGGTAGCACATTCAAATGGAGCTCCGACTGTACCTACTTTTGCTGCTCGTTCATCAGGTAGATTGCAACTGATAATAGGTACTTCTGTCAATCCGTAACCTTCACGTACAGGTATTTGTCCCGCACTAAATATTCTTATTAAGCGTTCTTGCATTGCCGCTCCTCCCGTAATTACCAAACGAACTTCGCCTCCTAAGGCTGCTCTCCATTTTTTGAAAACTAAAGCATTCGCTATTTTCAATTGCAAATTGTACCACCAACCTTGGTCTTTATTAAACTCATAGCGTTGCCCTAAACTCAATGACCAGAAAAATAATTTTCTTTTAATCGGGCTTGCTGCATCGCCTTTAGCATAGATTTTATCATATACTTTTTCCAACAAACGAGGAACAGTGACAAACATATGCGGTTTGACTTCTTTTAAGTTTTCGCCTATTGTTTCCATACTTTCGGCAAAATAGATAGATGTACCTGTTAGCATATAAATTACCGCTAACGAACGAGCTAATACGTGACAAAGTGGTAAAAAGCTCAATGCTCGACTGTCTTTATCTAAAGGAACATAAGGCTCAATAGCCAGACCATCGGCTAACAAATTTTTGTGTGTAATCATGACACCTTTTGGATCGCCCGTTGTTCCTGAAGTATAAATCAAAGTCAATAAATCATCCTCTTTTACTGCTTCTTTGTGTTTTTCAATAAGGTTGTTTTCGATAGACTGCCCTGACGCAATCAATTCACTAATGTTTTTTACACCATCTATTTTATCGAAAGAATAAACAGGTACTTTACTCCCTAAATCAGCTAAGGCAAGGGCAACTTTTTCATATAACTCTTTGTCTTGGATAATGATAACTTTTACATCGGCATCATTTAAGATATATGCGTAATCTTTTGCTGAAATAGTTGGGTACATCGGTACACTGACCGCACCTAAATGTTGTATTCCAAAATCTGTAAATAACCATAGAGGACAATTCCACGATATTAACGCAACTTTATCACCGTGCCCCACGCCCAAACTGACCAATCCTTTACTGATTTCTGTTGCTTTCTCTAAAAATGTAGCGGTCGAATAACCTTTGTACGCACCATTTATTTTTTCTGCAAGAGCAATTTCTTGAGGAAATTTTTCAAGTTGGTAAGGTAATAAGTCAAAAAGTCTTGTTGGTTTCATAGTTTTTGGTTTACACGATAAATAAATGAAAATGGGCTAATACATTAGTTAATAATGCGTTGCGTGTGACTACATTTTCGTTTTACTCTATTTAAAGTTTATACGATAAATAACGATGAAAAGTCGTGTTTTTGATGAAAAACAAAACAAGGTTGATGCTAATACAATAGCCAAAATGTAGTTTATTTTTTTCATAATCCTTTTTTTAGTTAATAATTAATTGAATTTACAATACATGTAAAAACTGTACCAACTTTTATTTCGTAACTTTGTCTTGTGAAAAAATCAGAAGTACAACAAATACAAATCGCCTCATTTGATTACGAGTTAGCAGATGAAAAGATTGCTAAATTTCCTTTATCTGAAAGAGATCAATCTAAATTATTGGTTTACAAAAAAGGACAAATTGAAGAAGGGACGTATAAAACGCTACCACAGTTTTTAGATAAAGGACACTTTTTGGTCTTTAATAATACCAAAGTAGTACAAGCTCGACTTTATTTCACTAACCAAAATGGAGCGAAAATAGAAGTGTTTTGCTTGCAATCAGCTGAAGAAAATTTGGATATACAGTTCGCTATGCAAACAACAAAAAACGTTGTTTGGAATTGTTTGGTTGGTAATTTAAAAAAATGGAAAGAAGATTTTTTAACTAAAACATTTGAAATAGACGAACAAACTTATACGTTAAATATAGCTATAAAAGAACGTTTGGAAGGTTCTGTAAATGTTGTATTTGATTGGAGTGATGACACACTAACTTTCGCCGAAGTTTTAGAGGCTATTGGAAATATTCCGTTGCCTCCCTATATGAAACGTGTGGTTGAAAAGAGTGATGAAAACCGCTACCAAACAGTTTATGCCGAACATAAAGGTTCGGTAGCAGCACCAACTGCTGGGCTACATTTTACAAAAACATTAAAAACAGCATTAGCAGATAAAGGTATTGCAATTGATTATTTGACTTTGCACGTGGGAGCAGGAACTTTTATGCCTGTAAAAAGCGAAAAAATGGAAGGGCACGATATGCACGATGAAGAAGTACATATTCCGTTGGCTACGATAAAAAACTTACAACAAAATCAAGGTAAAATCATCGCTGTAGGCACTACTTCTTGTCGTTCGTTGGAAAGTCTTTTTTGGGTAGGTAATATATTAAAAAACACAGGGCAATTACCGACTCATTTGACCCAATGGACACCTTATGAAACCGAAAATATCCATTCACTTGCTATTGTTTTAGCTGAACTAATCAACCATTGTGAAGTGAATAAACTAACGGAATTAATCTTTAAAACAAGTTTGATTATCGCTCCAAGTTACCAATACCAAGTAATTGAAGGGTTAGTTACTAATTTTCATCAACCAAAAAGCACCTTGCTTTTGTTAGTTTCTGCTTTGATTGGTGAAGAATGGAAAACAATTTATGATTACGCAAAAAATCATGACTACCGCTTTTTAAGTTATGGCGACGGTTGTTTGTTAATGAAAAGTTAGTTCAATTTTAAGGAAACATTGCATTCACAGCATCAATCATTACGGCAACTTCTTTGGGGTGACGGTCCGTCTTTTCTTTGTCTCTTTTGTGTCCCAATCGTACAATGATGATGTTTTTTTCAGGAATAGCGATAATGTATTGTCCTAAAATACCTCTTGCGTAAAATACGTTTTGTGTTTTATTTACATTTTCATCAAACAACCACCACATATAACCATAACGTGTATCTGTTCCGTTTTCATAAACAGCAGGAGAAATCGAAGCTTCAACATACGCTGATGGCACTAACTGTTCATCATTCCATTTACCTTTTTGCATATACAATTTTGCAATTTTAGCATAATCTCGTGCATTAGAATTTAAGCAACAGTAAGCTTTTTCCATTCCGTTTTCTTTATCCAAACTCCATAAAGCGTCATTTTCACAACCCATTGGTTGCCAAAGTTTTTCTTGTAATAGCTGAGAAATATTTTTTCCCGTTGCCGATTGTAGTACCATTGCCAAAACCTGTGTGTCTCCACTCAAATACTCAAATGATTGATTGGATTTTTTCTTTGCTTTTAATTTGTTGATTTGCTGGTTTAAATGGTCACCATAATAAGCCTCGGTGGTCATTGACAAAGGACCAGTGTACGTTTCTTCCCAATCTAAACCAGAACTCATTTTTAAAATATCCACTATACGTATTTTCTCTTTTCCGTCGGTTTTGAATGAGGGAATGTAGTTTGCTACAAGGTCTTCTATCGATTTAATTTTGCCCTCTTTCACTGCTACACCAATCAATGCACTAATGTAAGATTTCGCCATAGAAAATGAATTTGACAGTGATTGAGTGGAGTAATCTTCCCAATATTTCTCTATTACAATTTCATCATTTTGAATAACCAAAAAAGCAACAGACTCTAACTCTTCTAAAGTAGAAGTTAAAGCTGTTGGTAATTCCTTTTTGTTGTATTCTTTGGAGATAGACCAAGGTTGCGGTTGAGGGCTTTTTTTTATCGTATTGTTTTCAAAAAACTCATAGTCATCAATGTTAGGAAACAGATGATAAAGAGCAGGGTATAAAAATGAATTACCTGTAGTGATAATTGCCAAGTTAGCCAAGGCTAAAATCGCCAAAAACCCGAATAAAAATCTTTTTTTCATAGTCAATAGATTAGTTGTAGCTGTGTTGATTCACAACTATACCGTTCGTTTAACTGTAAGGTACTCTATTTTTGGCTAAGAAGTTTTGAAAGGAGAGTAAAAATGTCTCATCCCAATATGTTCGCCATAACTATTGAAAGCGATAATGGTATCCTTTTGTTCAGCGTTGTCATAATCAAACGTTGTGATTTTTACACATTTCACCACACCATTTTGATGGTAGGCAATATCCGAAAATTGCAAATAATCATTAGGCTCATAAGCCAAATAATAGCTCTCATTTCCTTTGTCGTCCCATATTTCTAAAGAAAAAAACGTATGATGTTTGACCATTACTAAAGAAGCGTTACCGTTTTGGTGTGCTTGGTAAGTAATATCATATTCTTGTTGAGCAGTTGCTACAACCGCCAACAATACTGTCAGAGTGATTAGAATAAATTTCTTCATACCAAGAGAATTACAACAACTTTGCCAAAACCAAATACTGTTGATTTATTTGAAATTAAGGCTTTCGTTCAAACAATTACGCAACATTGTTTAACTTAGCGGTTATTAAAGAAAAAGCTGTGAAAAAACGTCAATATATTATTCTTGGAAGCATCGTTGCTCTTATCCTCGTAACGAAATTAATCACGATGCAATTCAATAAGATTGCAGAAAGTAAAAAGAAGCAAAAATCACATTCAGAATACAAAATAGAAACAAAGGTTTTTAAAGTGAAAAACACGGCATACCCTGCCAAAGTAAATTTCACAGGAAGAGTCAAATCTATCGATAGAATTGATTTATACGCAGAAGTATCGGGTGTAATGAAAAACACAAACCCTAAATTTAAAGAAGGAAATAGCTTTAGAAAAGGGCAAGTATTGGTACGTTTGGATGCTACGGAAAAACGGTTGCAGTTGATAGCCAACCGAGCAAAATTCATTCATACCATTACTAAATTAATTCCTGATTTACGAGTAGATTACCCACGTGATGCACCTCTTTGGGAAAACTATTTGGCAAGTATTGACCCTACCAAACGTTTGCCTTCTCTTCCTAAAGTATCTACTAAAAAACTAACTTATTTTATTTCGGGAAGGAATATAAATAACACGTATTATGAAATTAAAAGCCAAGAAACAAAAGTAGCCAAGTTTACTATTTACGCACCATTTAATGGCATCGTGAAATCGGCAAATATTACCGCAGGCACCTTGGTAAGAGTCGGTCAATCGTTGGGACAATTTATCGCTATAAGTGGCTACGAATTGGAGGCGTCTATAAGTTTTAAGAATTTGAAATTTATCGCATTGGGTCAAGAGGTTGATTTGTATTCGAGCGATTTGGACAAAAAGTGGGCAGGGAAAATTTACCGCATCGGAAAAGTAATCAACGAAAGCACACAAACCATCAATATTTATATTAAAATAAAAGGAGAAGAGCTGAAAGAAGGTATGTACCTAAAAGGTGGTGTGGAAGGGAAAATGATAACTAATGCCTTTTCAGTTCCTCGCCTGTTGCTGTTGCCAGACGATAAATTGTATGCTGTAAAAGACAGTGTACTCATTACATTACCTGTTGACGTAATTAAAATAAACAGTGATCAAGTGATTTTGAAAGGGTTGAAAGACGGAACTGTTTTAATCGAAAAGCCATTGACAAGAGCAGTGGTAGGAACTAAAATTGAGGTTGTAAAATAATTACCAATGAAGAGCATCATCAATTACTTAGTCAAATACCCCAAATTAGTCACCTTGGCTATTTTGAGTATAATGATTTTTGGGTACATTGGAATGACCAATATGCGGTCGTCATTTTTTCCGATTGAGCGACCACGTTATATTTTTATTAACACAACATTACCAGGAGCATCGCCCGAAGAAATCGAAGAAAGCATTGTCCTGAAAATTGAAGAAAACCTCAAATCAGTAACAGGGGTCGAGAGAATCACTTCACAATCAAAAGAAAATTTTTCACAAGTTAAGGTCGAGTTAAAAACCCAATACAACCCAGATGATATTTTACAGGAGGTCAAAAATGCAGTAAATAGCATCAATTCTTTCCCCGTGGCTATGGAACCTGCTGTGGTATGGAAAGAAGAAATATTGACCTTCGTAATGAGTTTTGCCATTACTGGAAGTACTAATTTATTAGACTTAAAACACGAAGCTGAGCGAATTGAACGAGAATTGATGGGGATTGACGGTATCTCTAAAATTGACATTTCGGGTTATCCCAACCGAGAAATAGAAATCAGTCTCAACGAACAAGTGATGCGAAGTTACCAGCTTACTTTTCGAGAAATTGGCAATGCGGTTAGAAACGAAAACATTGATTTGACAGGTGGATTGATTAAAGGAGAACACCAAGAGTTTATCATCCGTTCTCGAAACAAATCGAACAAGGCGGAAGATATTGAGCAAATCGTCATCAAAGCTTTGCCTTCGGGACAAGTGATTTACCTCAAAGATATTGCAACAGTAAAAGAACAATGGGAAGACAGCCCAATCAAGACTTTTATCGACGGAGAGCGTTCGGTGAGCCTAAAAGTGAATGCTACCCGAAGTGAAGATATTCTATTTTCCTCTGATACCATCCGAAATTACATTACTCATTACAATACAAACCCTAACCCTTTTCAATTAAAAATCATTCGTGACGGAAGTAAAACCTTGCGTGAACGTATTGATTTATTGACCAATAATGGATTGATAGGTACGGTATTGGTATTTGTTATTTTAGCCTTGTTTTTAAATTTCAGGTTGTCATTTTGGGTCGCTTTGGGCATCCCTATTTCGTTTGCAGGAATGTTTGTGATTGCCAATTTCTTTGGGATGACCATCAATGTACTGTCTCTTTTCGGAATGATTATAGTCGTCGGTATTTTGGTTGATGATGGTGTAGTAATTTCTGAAAATATCTTCCAACATTACGAACGAGGAAAATCTGCCTTACGTGCCTCAATTGATGGCGTAATGGAAGTGCTTCCTTCGGTGGTTTCTTCGGTTATCACTACTTGTGCGAGTTTTTCTTTGTTCTTTTTCATTGACGGAAGAATGGGCGACTTCTTTTCAGATATTGCCTTTGTTGTAATTTCTACTTTGCTCTTTTCTCTTATTGAAGCAGGGTTATTATTGCCTGTTCATATTGCCGAAAGTAAAGGTTTGAAAGATGAAACACCGACTATTTTTGACCGACTAATGAAGAAAGTAGAAAATGTGATGAACCACGTGTTACATTTTCTAAGAAACAAGATTTACGCGCCTGTTTTATTAGCAACTATTCGTACACCTTATGGTATCGGTCCAATTGGCGTGGGGATTATTGTGCCGATTTGTTTTTTAGTGTTATCTATCTCTGCATTTAAAAGTGGCTTTATTAGTTTTTCTTTCTTTCCTAAAATTGAGCACGATAGTGTATTCTTAAATCTCGAATTACCTGCAGGAACACCTACAGCAAAAACAGAGGGGTTGATAGATTATATGGAAGAAAAAGTCCGTGAGGTAGATGAGAAATTCAAATCCTCAGGATTAGCAGAAGAAGGTGTAGTAATGAAAATTGAAAAGCGTTTAGGTCCTCAAACCAACAAGGCTTCATTGAATATTGGCTTGGTGTCGGGAGATCACCGTTCGGTACGAAACACCACAATTACTGATAGTTTACGTAAGGCTATCGGTAAAATACCTGAAGCCGATAAATTGACTTACGGTATCGGCTCACCTTTTGGTACACCTATTTCAATCTCTCTTCGTTCAAATGATTTGCATAATTTAGAACTTGCTAAAGCAGAATTACGAGCAACAATGGACGGTATGAGTGAGCTGGTCGATACTTATGACTCTGACAAAAAAGGGTTACCAGAAATAGAAGTCGCTCTTAACCAAAAAGCAAAACTATTAGGTGTCACTTTAAAAGAGGTTACCAATCAAATTCGTCAAGGTTTTTTTGGTTTAGAAATACAGCGTTTACAAAACGGAAAAGACGAAGAAAAGATATGGGTACGTTATAAAGAAGAGGACAGAAAAACTTTTCAGCAATTAGAGAATATGCGTATTCGGTTGGGTGCTAAAGGAGAGTTTCCACTCAACGAAATAGTTAATTTCAAAATGACCCGTAGTCCTTTGGTGATTAGCCATATCGACGGACAGCGAGAAATACGTATTTATTCGGATGTGAAATCGGAAGATGTATCGACTGGCGATATGATTAGTCAACTAAAAGAAGAAGTTTTAGCTCCATTAATGCTCAAGTATCCGATGCTCAGTTATTCGTTTGAAGGGCAAATGAAAACAATGAGAAAAGTAAAACGTTCGGTAAAAAAGGCTGGGCCAATTATTTTAATCATTGTTTTTATTATGATTGTATTGACATTTCGTTCATTTAGTCAGTCCTTTATTGTGATGCCTTTATTGATTCCTTTTTCTTTAATTGGTGTTATCGCAGGACATTGGGTACACGGTCATCATATTTCTATTTTATCCATACTTGGTATCATTGCGCTTTTGGGTGTTTTGATTAACGACTCGCTCGTTTTCATTAGTACTTTTAATCAAAAAATAAAGCGAGGGATGTCGTTTTTCCCTGCTGTTTACCAAACAGGTATTGCACGTTTTCGACCGATTATGCTGACCTCAGTAACCACTATTGCTGGATTGAGCCCTTTGATAATGGAAACAAGTTTTCAGGCACAATTCCTTATTCCTATGGCTATTTCTATCGCTTATGGTTTAGGTTCAGCGACGGTACAAACCTTGATTATGATACCAGCAATGTTAGTTATTCGCAATTGGATATTGTTTTATTGGTCGTGGCTTTGGAATGGAGTCAAACCAACACATGAAGAAATAGAGCCTGCATACAAAGAGTTCTTACACGAAAAAAAGCTATTGGAGGAAGAGTAAATTTTGTTTTTCTTCGAGAGAATGGTATCTATTGAGGGAAATATTTAGTGTATAAATAGATGAGATTCAGTCAAAATAAAATAGAATTAGAACAAAAAGGATTTTCAATTACATCTAAAATTTATGATAAAAATGAAGTCCTTAAAATTATTCAAACTCTTGAGCGTATTGATAGTGATTCTCCCTCGATTATAAAAAACAAAGAGCTATTTGCTATAAGGCAACTGATGAATGTTAAGCCTGAGCTTTGGAATGTTCTACTAAATAACAATCTATCTGAATTAATAGCTGAAATTGGAGGCGAAAATTATTTTTTGACAAAAGCAATCTATTTTGATAAGCCGAAAAAATCTAATTGGTTTGTTTCTTATCATCAAGACTTGAGTATTAATGTAACTGAAAAAAACGAAATAACGGATTATGTAAATTGGACAAATAAAAGGAACCAAATAGGAGTCCAACCGCCAATTAAAATTCTTGAAAATATTTTTACTGTTCGAATTCATTTAGACGATACAACTAAAGATAATGGAGCATTAAGAGTTATTCCAAAATCACATTTGAAAGGAATAATAAGAACTGACAGAGAAAATTATAAAACGGAAGAAGAAGTGCTTTGTGAATTAAAGAAAGGGGAAAGTATGTTGATGAAACCTTTGACATTACACGCTTCAAACCGAACTATAAATGAAAGTAAAAGGCGTGTAATTCATTTAGAATTTTCTGATATGGAGCTTGAGAAACCAATAAAGTGGCAAGAAAAGAAAATAGCCGAATGCACAACAACTAATAGTTAATAGAGGTTTACCTAACGCTTAAACCGAAGAGGTACTAACGGCGAGATTTATAAAGTCAGTAAGAAGACAATCCAAAATGAATTATTGGTGTAACTTTGTCGTAAGAAAGCATACACGCTAATTGAATTACGATGAATATTGGAATAATTTGTTACCCAACTTATGGAGGTAGTGGCGTTGTCGCTACGGAATTAGGAATTGCTTTGGCAGAAAAAGGACATCAAATTCATTTTATTACGTATGCAGAACCTGCTCGTATTTCTAATGTGTTAAATCCAAACCTATTTTATCACGAGGTAAATATCTCAAATTACCCACTTTTTGAATACCCTCCTTACGAATTGGCATTGACAAGTGCTATTGTAGATGTGGTAAAACACCAAAACTTGGACTTATTACACGTACATTATGCGATTCCTCACGCTTCGGCAGCAGTAACGGCAAAAGATATATTAAAGACACAAGGAATTGAAATCCCTGTGATTACAACTTTACACGGTACAGACATTACGTTGGTCGGAAAAGACCCTTCGTATGAACCTGTAGTCACGTATAGCATCAACCGTTCAGATATTGTTACGTCAGTTTCTGAAGATTTGAAAAAGGATACTTTTAAGCATTTTGCTATTAATAGAGAAATTGATGTCATTCCAAACTTCATTGATTTAGAGAAATTTCAAAAACGCTCGAAAGACCATTTTAAAAAGGCGATTTGCCCGAATGGAGAGTATTTATTGGTACATACGTCAAATTTTAGAGAAGTAAAACGTGTCGATCAAGTGGTGAAAATATTTTCGGAGGTTTTGAAGAAAACACCTGCAAAATTATTATTAATTGGTGATGGACCAGAACGACCTGCGATAGAAAGTCTTTGTCGAGAATTAGGTACGTGTAATGACGTGCGTTTTTTAGGTAAAATAGCGGATGTTGCTGAGGTATTGTCGGTTTCAGATGTGTTTTTGATGCCATCTGAAAAAGAAAGTTTTGGTTTGGCAGGTTTAGAAGCGATGGCTTGTGAAGTGCCTGTTGTTTCTTCTGATGTTGGTGGTTTACCTGAAATGAATAAAGATGGTTTTTCAGGCTTTATTTGTCCTGTGGGAGATATTGATGAGATGGTAAAAAGAACACTTGAGATACTTGAAAGCTCCGAAAGTTTAGAGAAATTTAAGAAGCAAGCATTGGAACGAGCGAAAGAGTTCGATATAAAGGAGATTTTACCTATTTACGAAGCGGTGTACGCACGAGCGTTGGCATTAAAAACTTTAAAATAAGGAGAATAAAAATATTGACTTTTATCAAGTCGGCTAATTAAATCAGAAAGAACTGTGTTGAAATTTGTATTTTTGCAGTTCAACTATTTTGTCTTATGAAAGCCCAAAATTTATTTACTAAACTTTTAATTCTTGTTCTTATTACCCTTAGTATGACTTCGTTTGGGCAAGCTCCAAAGAAAGAAGAAAGGAAGCACGGATTTTATTTTTTCTGGGGATACAACCGAGCAACATACTCAAAATCACGTATTCATTTCAAAGGTGACGGGTATGATTTCACCTTGAAAGGGGTCAAAGCCAAAGACCGTCAATCTGATTTTAGTTTAGATTATATTAACCCTTTGCGTTTAAGCGTACCTCAATATGATTACCGATTGGGTTATTATTTGAAAAACAATTGGACTGTTTCAGCAGGTTTTGACCATATGAAATATGTAATGGTTAGTGAGCAAGATGTGAAAATTGATGGTGAAATTGACACAGGATATAACGCTCAATTCGCTGGAAAGTACACTAATGAAGATTTTCATATTGACGAAGATTTCTTAACGTTGGAGCATACAAATGGGTTGAATTACATTAATATTGAGTTAGCCAAATCTTTTCAGTTATTGGGAGACACCTCTCGTATGTTTTTATTGAGCGGGAGTTTAGGAGGTGGAGCAGGTATTTTATTCCCTAAAAGTGATATTCGTTTGATGCATAATATCCGAAATGACCAATGGCATTGGGCAGGTTATGGCATAGCAGCAGTATCTAATTTGAGGTTAACTTTTAAGCGTTGGTTGTTTTTAGAATACAATTTAAAAGGCGGATTTATCCACATGCCAGATGTCTTAACGACGGCTCATTCATCAGATAAAGCCAATCAACATTTCTTTTTTTTAGAACGGTTTACTGTACTCGGCGTTAATTTTCGTTTAGGTAAAAGAGGGTAGTTTTAGTTAAGTGAGTTGTTATGGATTACCAATGGAAAGAACAAAAAGCACCTGCTCAACAGGAAATCAGCGACCTTTCGGAAGCGATTAATGTCAATCCTTACATAGGGAGATTGTTGGTGCAACGTGGTATAAAAACATTTGAAGAAGCTAAAGATTATTTTCGCCCACAGCTAAGCGATTTGTACGACCCATTTTTGATGAAAGGAATGAGAGACGCCGTGAATCGATTAGGGAAAGCAATAGCTAATCAAGAAAAAATAATGATTTATGGCGATTATGATGTTGATGGAACCACGTCGGTAAGTTTAGTTTATGGTTTTTTAACTAAATACCATGACGGTTTTTTAATCAAATACATTCCTGACCGATACAAAGAAGGTTATGGTGTTTCTGATTTGGGTGTACAGTCAGCTATTGAAGATGATGTTTCATTGGTGATTACCTTAGATTGTGGAATCAGAGCCGTAAATAAAATTCAAGATTTGAGAGATGCAGGTATTGATCTCATCGTTTGTGACCATCACTTACCAGGAGCAGCTTTACCAAATGCTATTGTCCTTGATACGAAACAAGAAGGTTGTAACTACCCTTTCAAAGAGTTGTGTGGCGTTGGTGTTGGCTTCAAATTGTTGCAAGGGTTTTGTGAACAAAACTCGATCGATTTAAAGGAATTGTACCCTTACCTTGATTTGGTTGCTGTCGGTACTTGTGCTGATATTGTGCCGATAGTCGATGAAAATCGGATATTGACCTATTATGGTTTACAACAAATAAACAAAGACCCGTCTGCAGGAATTAAAGCGTTAATAGAGGTAGCAGGTTTTGAGAGTGAGCTAAATGTGACCAATGTAGTTTTTACTATTGGCCCTCGGATAAATGCCGCAGGGAGAATAGACCACGCACTTGGTGCTGTTGATTTATTGTTAGAAAATGATTACCAACAAGCAAAAGAAAAAGCCTTACAAATAGATGCGTTTAATCAAGAAAGGAGAGTTTTTGATGCGGAAATAACCAAAGAGGCTTTAGAGATGATTTCATCGAGTGAAGAGCTTAAAAAGGCGAATTCTACGGTTTTATATAAAGAGGATTGGCATAAAGGAGTGATTGGGATTGTTGCGTCACGGTGTATTGAGCAGTATTACCGTCCTACAATTATTTTGACCAAATCAAATGGTAAAGTGTCTGGTTCGGCTCGTTCGGTAATTGATTTTGATGTGCACGAAGCTATTGATGCGTGTGCTGATTTGTTAGAGCAATTTGGAGGACATAAATATGCGGCAGGATTGACCATGAAGGAGGAGAATGTCCCTGCTTTTCAGAAAAAATTTGAAGAAGCCGTTTCAGAAAGAATAACCAAAGAGCTACTTACTGCGACCATTGATTTGGAATTTGAATTGCCTTTTGAGCGAGTTGATCGAAAGTTTTTGGGTTTACTTGACCAAATGCAACCTTTCGGTCCTGAGAATATGACACCTGTCTTTATGACCTCTAATGTCGAAGATAATGGTTATTCAAAACGTGTGGGTGAAGATGGTTCACACCTTAAATTAGATTTAATCCAAAATGGACATAAAGCAAGTGGCATTGCTTTTGGAATGGGAGATTACATTGATATTGTACAGTCAGGACAACCTTTTTCGGTGTGTTATACGGTCGAAAAAAATGTGTTTAGAGGAAAAACTACGGTGCAACTGATGGTGAAAGATATCAAGGTACAAGATTGATATTTTTTAAAATACCAACGATGCTAAAACAGCAATTTAGACACTGTATATGGGGTATTTTTTAGGAGTGGGAACACACTATTAATCAGAAAATCACGTATTTCATTATAAAGAACTATCTTTGTATTAGTGAGTTTACTATCTATACAAGAATTAGCGATTGGTTTTCGGTCGGGAAAAGAAATAACAACTGTTGTTTCAGGGATTTCTTATGACCTCGAAAAAGGCGAAACTTTGGGGATAGTAGGCGAATCAGGTTCAGGGAAATCTGTTTCTACTATGGCAGTAATGGGATTAAACCGTTTTTCTGGCGGAATAATCACAGAAGGAAAAATATTATTTGACAGTCCTACTTTAGGAAGGGTAGATTTGGTAACTCTACCTGAAAAAGAATTTAGAAAAATTCGTGGGAAAGAAATTTCTATGATTTTTCAAGAACCGATGACTGCGTTAAACCCTGTGTTGCGTTGTGGTGATCAAGTCAAAGAAGTTTTAGAAATACATACCGATTTATCGAAAGAAGTGATTGAAACGAAAGTTTTGGAACTGTTTCGATTGGTAAAATTACCTCGTCCTGAAAAGATGATGGATAGTTACCCGCATGAAATTTCGGGCGGACAAAAACAGCGTGTTGTGATTGCGATGGCAATGGCTTGTGACCCAATTTTGATTATTGCAGATGAGCCAACAACGGCTTTGGATGTGACTGTTCAGTCGTCTATTCTCGAATTACTTCGGGAGTTGCAAGAAGAAAAAGGTACGTCTATTTTGTTTATTTCTCACGATTTGGGTGTGATTGGCGAGGTTTCTGATAAGGTAGTTGTCATGTACCGTGGCGAGGTAAAGGAACAACAAAATGTAGTTGATTTATTTAAAAACCCAAAACACCCTTACACCAAAGGTCTTTTGGCGTGCCGTCCAACATTAAATATTACAACCAATCGTTTGTTGACGATTGAAGATGTGATGGAAGGGAAAACGTTGGTCGAGGATAAACCAAAAGTATCGACTGAAGTTGCTGAAATACAGTTAAAGGTAGAGAATCTGTGTACTTGGTTTCCTTTGAAAAAAGGATTTTTCTCAAAAAACACCGAATATGTCAAAGCAGTTGATGAGGTTTCTTTTGAAGTGAGAAAAGGAGAGACGTTGGGGTTGGTTGGCGAATCGGGGTGTGGAAAAACAACCTTGGGAAGAACTATCTTGCGATTAGAGGACGCTACGGCAGGTAAAATTACTTTTGAAGATATAGATATTACCCATTTGAAAGGGCGTAAGTTAAAGGCATTGAGAAAGGATATTCAAATTATATTTCAAGATCCTTATGCGTCTTTAAACCCTCGAATGACGATTCAACAAACACTTATTGAGCCGATGAAGGTCAATAATATATTGGGGAGTTATGCTGAGAGGTTACAACGAGCGATTTATTTACTCGAAAAAGTTGGTTTGAGTGAAATGCATTTGCATCGTTACCCTCACGAGTTTTCGGGAGGACAAAGACAGCGTATTAATATCGCTCGAACTTTAACGTTGTCGCCCAAAATGATTGTTTGTGATGAGTCGGTAAGTGCTTTAGATGTGTCGGTACAAGCACAGGTTCTGAACTTACTCAACGATTTGAAAGACGAATTTGATTTTACTTATATCTTTATTTCTCACGACCTTTCTGTGGTTAAATTCATTTCTGACCGTATATTGGTAATGAATAAAGGGAGAATTGAAGAAGAAGGTACGGCAATTGATATTTATGAAAACCCTCAGTCCGATTATACAAAAGGGCTAATTGAGGCAATTCCTACGGGAGATTTAGAACGAATCATTGCGATTCAAAAAAAGAAAAAGAAATAAAATTATTTTGGGAGATTAACTTCCACGGCGAGGCTCAACCGTTTAGAGCCAAATAAATACAATAAGATGAATAATAGAACAAGAGGAAATAAAGATTCCAAAAAAAGAAAACATAAGAACAGTTACACAGAGGCCAACAATATCAGGCAGATAATGACATTGTTCGAGAAGCACCAAAGTGAATCTTTTAACGTCAAACAATTGGGACGTAAACTTGGTGTGAAAGGAAAGAAAAACCAACAACATTTATTAGATAACTTACTTGATCTTGAAAATAGAAACAAGTTGGTACAGATAGAACCCGCTGTTTTTAAATTAGCGACAAGCAATCAAAAAGTGATTTCAGGACGTGTGGATTTTGTAAATCCTCGCTTTGCTTTTATCGTCTCAGAAGATTCTGAGCAAGATATTAAGGTATCAGTTAATGATATGAATGGTGCGTTTGATAAGGATATTGTACGTGTTGCGGTTTACAAATCGAGAGGAGACAGGAACCCTGAAGGAGAAATTTTAGAGATTCTTGAAAGAGGGAAAGACACCTATGTAGGAACGTTGCAAGTGACAGGGACTTTTGGTTTTGTTGTGGCGGACAGTAAGAAAGTACACGGTGATTTTTACATTCCAGAAGCAAGATTGGGAGATGCCAAAAATGGTGAGAAAGTGATTGTTCAAGTCGTAAAATGGCCTACGGGAGATAAACGTGCAATTGCCAAAATCATCGATAGGTTAGGCGAGGCAGGGACAAACAACGCAGAAATGCACAGTATTTTGGCTGAGTTTGACTTACCAACGGATTTCCCTAAAGAGGTAGAGAAATACGCCGACAATATCAGTGTAGCTATTCATCCTGACGAAATAAAAAAACGTAGAGACTTTAGAAAAACAACAACATTTACGGTTGATCCCTTAGATGCTAAAGATTTTGATGATGCCTTGTCAGTTGATTTTTTAGACAACGGAAACATTGAGATAGGGATACATATAGCAGATGTTTCGCACTATATGCCCGAAAAATCGGTACTCGAAAAAGAGGCTTACAAACGAGCTACGTCGGTTTATTTGGTAGATAGAGTGGTACCCATGTTACCCGAAAATTTATCAAATGCCCTGTGTTCGTTGAGACCCAATGAAGATAAATTAACTTTTTCTGCCGTATTTGAAATGACAGAAAAAGGGGAGGTAATCAGCGAGTGGTTTGGTCGTACGGTGATTCATTCGGATAGAAGATTTACTTACGAAGAGGCGCAAGAAGTGATTGTTGCAGAAAAAGGAGACTATGACAAAGAAATTATTTTGTTGAATAATGTAGCCAAACTTTTACGTAAAAAACGTTTTAAAGACGGAGCAGTTAACTTTGAAACAGCAGAAGTTCGTTTTAAATTAGATGAAGAAGGCGTGCCTTTGGAATTGGTAACGAAAGTTCGTTTTGACGCCCACAAAATGATTGAAGAGTTTATGCTTTTGGCAAACAAAAAAGTTGCCGAATTTATTTACAACAAAAAAGAAGGAAAGAACGTAAAGACGATGGTTTATCGTGCACACGAAAACCCAGACCCTGAAAAGCTGAATGACTTTGCTACTTTCGCCAAACGATTTGGTCATGAAATTGATTTTGAAGGAGGGAATATAGCTCATACATTAAACGATTTGACTGACGAAATTGTAGGTAAACCCGAAGAGAATTTATTGCAAAATTTAGCAATTCGCTCGATGTCTAAAGCACGTTACACAACGGAAGCTATTGGTCATTTTGGTTTGGCATTTTCACATTACACGCATTTTACTTCGCCTATTCGTCGTTACCCAGACGTGATGGTGCATCGTTTGTTGGACTTTTATTTGACAGGTGGACAAAATGTTGATTCCGATGAAATCGACGAGAAATGTATTCATTCTTCGGAAAAAGAAAAATCGGCATCGATGGCAGAACGTGCTTCTATCAAATACAAGCAGGTTGAGTTTATGCAAAACCACGCCGACAGTGAGTTTGAAGGTGTAATAACGGGAGCAACTGATTGGGGGATTTTTGTGGAGATTGTAGAAACAAAATGTGAAGGAATGGTCAGATTGAGTTCGATGCAAGACGATTATTATGAATTTGACGCCAAATCGTTTACTGTATTCGGACGAAGCAACAAACGTAAATTTACGCTTGGAGACGTTGTACAAGTCAAAGTGGTGAACACCAATTTGAGAGACCGTACAATGGATTTAGAGATTTTGTAAAATTTGGTTAATAGTTTAATAAAACCTCAATGAAATATAGTTTCATTGGGGTTTTCTTTTTGCCGTATAGTGTGTGTTTTTGGCTAATTCACTTTTGTAAATATCATTTCTACCATCACTATTACGTTTTATTTCTCTACTAATAACCAATTTATCTTTGCTAATAGCTATTTCAGATTATTTATAATCATTTTCGAGCATACATGAAATTGTGTACCTTTGTTGTGGAGTTATATGTGCCATACAACTTTCGTTATCTCAATACATAATGAATCATGTAATTACTTTAAATACAGAAATGAAAAATAAATCTATCTTTTACACATTGGTTATTTGTGTCATTCTTTTTGTCATTTTCTTTTTTTCTCGACCAAGTAACTCTAATTCGGGGTTTTCTTCTACTTCTATTGTTGAGAGCAATCATTCTTCATTTGATTTTTTGCCAACCTCTACTACAAATCAAATTATTGAACACGAGTTTTATACACTCTCATACAACGAGAAGGCTGAACAAGCAGAATGGGTAGCTTACGAATTGAAAAAGAATCATTTGAGCCGTACAAAAAGAAAACGCCCTTACTTTATTTATGACACTAAAGTAAGTACAAAATCTGCGAGTTATAAAAATTATAAAAAATCTGGCTATACCAAAGGACATTTGTGTCCTGCGGGTGATCGAAAATTTTCAAAGAAGGCTTTCGACGAAACATTTTTAACGTCTAACATTTCGCCACAGACAATGGCTTTCAATGGTGGTATTTGGCAAAAACTAGAGAGTAAGACACGTTACTGGGCGACGAAAAATCAGAAAATCTATGTGGTTACAGGAGGTGTTTTAAAACCTCATTTACGGACAATTGGTCGTGAAAAAGTGGCTGTTCCTGAGTATTTTTATAAGATATTACTCGATTACACACAGCCAGAAATCAAAGCGATTGCTTTTTTGATGAAGCATGAAAAGTCAAACAGACCATTGTATGATTTTGTAGTTTCGATAGATGAAATCGAACGACTTACTGGGATAGATTTTTTCCCAGGATTACCTGATGCTATTGAAAACAAATTAGAAAGTAGCTCTGATTATAAAGATTGGTCTTTTAGGTAACCTTTTCATTGATACCTTTAACCATAAAGATGGAAGAGACATCTGTCTGCCATTTATTTAGTAAAAAGATAATACCTATAATTTCAATTCTTGATACCACTCCCAATACAAAACAAGCCATAAAAGAATAAACCGTTGAGTATAAAATTAACTCTACTAAAAACACCAAAAGAGTAATTGACCACAATTTCGCTAACCAAGAGTGTGTTGCTATGGGCTTTTTAAACTTAATAAAACTTACAATATAAGCTACGGACTCTAAAGTCAATAAGACTAGTATATGATATCCTAACGGTTCAACTAGCTCATACCTTAGGTAAAAAACAGAGACAATCACAATGCCCCAAAAAAATTGGTCAACATTAGAGTCTAACACCCGTAAGTGTTCTGTCGCTACGTTTAATTTTCTCGCTATAATACCGTCAAACACATCTGTCAACAAACCTACAACAATAAGTAGGGCAATAACCAAGTTGTTGTTCTGTATAGGGTAAATCGTTAAAAACAGAATGATTAAAGCGATAATCGCTCGACTATAAACTAATCCTAAAGGTATTTTTTTCATTTCTATACAAGTTCTTTACCCAACAAAAAGGGAATGTCTGCAAAGCAAACATTCCCTTTTATTATTTATATCTAAAAGAAACTTATAGTTTTCTCTTAATTTCTCTTTCTTCGAAAGCTTCGATAATATCACCAACTTCAAGGTCATTGTAGCCTTTGATACTCAATCCACATTCAAACTGTTTACGTACTTCAGAAACATCATCTTTAAAACGTTTTAGTGCACTGATTTCACCTGTGTATTTCACAATACCCTCTCGGATAATACGGATTGTATTGTTACGCTTAACAACACCGTCCAATACATAACAACCTGCTACTGTACCAACTTTAGAGATTTTAAATACTTCTCTAATTTCAATGTTACCTACATTAACCTCTTCAAATTTAGGAGCCAATAAGCCTTCAAGAGCATCTTTGATATCATCAATTGCTTTGTAAATGATACTGTACTGCTTGATTTCGATTTGCTCATTTTCAGCCAAATCTCTCGCCTTAGACGAAGGTCTTACTTGGAAACCTAAGATTATCGCATCGGCAGCTGTTGCTAACAATACGTCTGATTCTGTAATCTGACCAACTGCTTTATGAATGATATTAACTTGCACCTCTTCAGTAGAAAGTTTCAATAACGAATCGGTCAATGCTTCAACAGATCCATCTACATCCCCTTTGATGATTAAGTTCAATTCTCTAAAGTTACCAATCGCTAAACGACGACCAATTTCATCAAGAGTTAAGTGTTTCTGAGCTCTTACAGATTGTTCTCTCAAGATTTGACCACGTTTAGTTGTGATTTCTCTTGCTTCTCTATCTGTGTCTGCTACAGTAAATTTATCTCCCGCTTGTGGTGCTCCCGCCAAACCTAATACCTGAACAGGCATAGATGGTCCAGCTACTTTTAAGCGAGTTCCTTTATGATCCATTAAAGCTTTCACACGACCGTAGTGTGCTCCCGCCATTACAATGTCTCCAATTTTCAACGTTCCAGCTTGTACTAAAACCGTTGATAAATACCCCCTACCTTTATCAAGAGAAGCCTCTACAACCGCACCAATAGCTTGCTTGTTTGGATTAGCTTTAAGATCTAATAATTCAGCTTCAAGAAGAATTTTTTCTAACAAATCAGGAATACCTACCCCCGTTTTTGCAGAAACTTCTTGGCATTGGTATTTACCACCCCATTCTTCAACAATAATATTTTCTTTTGATAATTCTTCTCTGATTTTATCAGGAGAAGCTGTCGGCTTATCAACTTTGTTCAACGCTACAATGATTGGCACACCTGCTAATTGTGCATGGTTAATTGCTTCTTTTGTTTGAGGCATCACTCTATCGTCTGCCGCTACAACTAAAATCACAATATCTGTCAATTTAGTACCACGTGCTCTCATTGCTGTAAAAGCCTCGTGACCAGGTGTATCTAAGAAAGTAACTTGCTTACCTGATTTTGTTTTTACACTGTAAGCACCAATATGCTGTGTAATACCACCTGCTTCGCCTGTAGTAACATCTGTATCTGATTCACGAATATAATCTAACAAAGACGTTTTACCATGATCAACATGTCCCATGATAGTCACTACTGGAGCTCTTTCAATAAGGTCTTCAGGAGCATCTACTACTTCTTCAACTTCATCTTCTTCCTCCTCTTCAGAAATAAATTTAACTTCAAAATTAAATTCATCAGCAATAACAGTAATTGCTTCGGCATCTAACCTTTGGTTAATCGAAACGAACATTCCCAAAGACATACATGTTGAAATCACTTCATTAATCGAAACATCCATTAAATTGGCCAATTCATTTGCTGCAATAAATTCTGTTACTTTTAATGTTTTCAATTCTTCTGCCGCTTGGATTTCTTGTTCTTCACGAACATCAGCTTGAGCAGAACGTTTGTCTTTTCTATATTTACGCTTAGAACTTTGGTTACCACCACCACTCATACGAGCCATAGTAGCCTTGATTTTATCCTGAATTTCCTTTGCAGAAACTTCAGTTTTTTCAGGTCCCTTTCCTTTTGCGTTTTTATTAAATTTACTTTTCCCTCTTGGTCCACGGTTAGCTCCTCCTGGACCTCCGTTTCCTTTATAAGGTGTTCTATTTTGACCTCCTTGTCCGCCTTGACCACCTGCAGCAGGTGTTCCTGGTTTCCCTTCGGTACGTACACGTTTACGTTTACGCTTTTTATTTTTATCGTCAGATGAGGCAACAGGTTTTTTCTTCTTAGGTGCTGATGGTAATTCTATTTTACCTAAAACTGTCAGTCCTTTAAGTGCCCCTGCTTTGGCTGAAATCACCTCCTCTTTTTTAGGAGCGGGCGTTTCAACTTTTATAACCTCAGGTTTAGTTTCGGCAACAGGAGCAGTAGGTTTTTCAACTTTCTTTTCCTCTTGTTTTTTAGCAGCAGGCTTCGCTTTTTCTTTTTTCGGCTGAGACTTTTTAGAAGCTGGTTTTTTCTTTGGCTCTAAATCAATTTTACCAACAATTTTCAAACCCTCTGGTTTTTCCGCTTCTGCTTTAATCTTAACAGGAGCTTCTTTTTTAGGGGCTGGTTTGTCCGCTTTTTTAGCTTCAGGTTTAGGTGCTTCTTTTTTAGCTACAGCCTTTTTGGGAACCTCCTTTTTGGGAGCTTCTTTTTTTGGTGCAACTTTTTTCTTTGGCTCTAAATCAATCTTACCAACAATTTTCAAACCTTCTGGTTTTGTAGCCTCTACTTTCACTTTAGCAGGTTCTACTTTAGGCTCCTCTACCTTAGCCTCCACTTTTGGAGTTTGGGGTTTAGGAATACCTATTTGTACTTCCGCAGCTCGTTCTTTTGCTTTCGCAGAACTTTGGAATTCTTTTTCTAGGATTTGAAATTGATCGTCTGTGATCTTGGTATTTGGCTTACCTTCTACTTTCTGTCCTTTTGAGTCAAGATGATCTACGATTGTAGATATCCCAACATTTAATTTCTTCGCTACCTGACTTAACCTCATTTTTTTTCGCCGCCGTTAATTTTTTACTGAAACAATAAACACTCATTATTCGAACTCTTGACTCAAGATATCGAAAACGTCATCTACTGTTTCCTCCTCTAATTCAGTTCTTCTTACCAAATCCTTCTTTGGCACTGCTAAAACACTTTTAGCAGTATCAAGTCCGATTTTATTGAACTCATCTATAACCCATTTGTCAATTTCATCACTGAATTCACTCAAGCTTACATCTTCATCCTGTTCGTGTTCGGTAAGTTCTCGGAAAACGTCAATCTCAATCCCCACTAAGCGACTCGCTAATTTGATGTTTTGACCTCCTTTTCCTATTGCTAAAGATACTTGATCCGGTTTTAAAAAAACCGAAGCTCTACCATCTTCTTCTATTTTAATTGATCCAATTTTAGCTGGACTCAATGCTCTTGTAATATACAACTCTGTATTTGTTGTATAGTTAATTACATCAATGTTTTCGTTATTTAACTCACGAACAATTCCGTGAATTCTCGATCCTTTCATTCCAACACAAGCTCCTACAGGGTCAATTCTCTCATCGAATGATTCTACGGCTACTTTCGCTCTCTCTCCTGGCTCTCTAACTACTTTTTTGATACTGATTTGTCCGTCATATACTTCTGGCACTTCGCTTTCAAACAAACGCTCCAAAAACTCTGGTGAAGTTCTTGACAAAACAATTTTAGGGTTCCCATTGTTCATATCTACACGATGAATAATCGCACGAACTGTTTCTCCTTTTCTAAATCTATCTTTTGGAATTTGCTCTCCTTTCGGTAAAGCCAATTCGTTATCTTCTTCGTCTACCAACAATGTCTCACGACCTAATATTTGGTAAACTTCTGCAGAAACCATTTCTCCAACTACGTCTTTGTAACGTTTGAATAAAATGTCTTTTTCTAAATCTTTTACTTTTTGAATTAGCGTCTGACGAGCGGTCATTACTACTCTTCTTCCAAAAGAATCTAATTTAACCTCTTCAGCTACTTCTTCTCCTTCCTCAAAATCTGATTCAATTTTCTTTGCATCAGTAAGCTTGATTTGAAGATTTTCATCAAAATCTTCTGCCTCGTCCCCTACAATTTGTCTGTATCTCCAGATTTCTAAATCACCTTTGTCAATATTGATAATGACATCAAAATTTTCATCTGTAACATACTTACGACGAATCATTGCTCTGAAAACATCTTCCAGAATTCTGATCATTGTAGGTCTATCTATATTTTTAAATTTCGCAAATTCTGCGAACGACTCGATTAATACTGCACTATCCATTACTTAACTAAAAGAAATTAAAACTTTTGTTTTATTAATTGAATTGGATTTTATCTCTAAATCCTCCTCTTTATATTTGTCTGCCATCTTTGGTCTTTCTACCAACTCGTGAACAATGAAAGAATCATCATTTACAGCAATTAAGCGTCCTTTCATCTCCTCTCCGTCTAAAAAGAACAAATGTAAATCTCGCCCAATATTTTTTACATATTGACGGGGAAACATTAAAGGAAAATCAACTCCTGCCGAAGAGACTTCTAATCGGTATTTATCTTCAAAGATTTCATTCTCCTCCAAATAATTACCTAAACCTCTACTTACCGCCCCACATTGATCAACGTTTACACCATCATCTCCATCCAACAGAACAGTCACCTTCATATTCCCGTCTGAGCCTTTTATAGAAGCTTCAACCAAGAAAATTCCCTCCATTTCTTCAATGAACGAATTCGCTAACTCTTTAAGTTTTTCAATAGAAATCATAGAATAACAAAAGAGGGGACTTGCTAGTCCCCTCATCTTTTATCAGTGTACGCTACAAAAGTACAATACTTTTATTAAAAAACGAACTTATCCACAAAAATTCTTTGATAGAATAGATTTCTGTACTGTTATTTCTAAACACATTGTGCGTCCAACAATTAATGCTTGGTTGTTATTTTCGTGACCAATTGGAAAGTCATACGCTACAGGTAAATTGTATTTTTGACTTATCGATGAAATAATTTCATAGGCAGTATGACCAAATGGAATTTTATTATCGTGCATTCCCGACATATAACCGACAATCAGACCATTTACCTGACCAAAAACACCTGTTCTATCCAGTTGAACCATCATACGGTCAATATGGTACAAGTATTCGTCTAAATCTTCGATAAAAAGTAAACTACCCCTCAAATCGGGGAAACTAGTTGTACCAATTTGATTAACTAAAACAGATAAATTACCTCCAACTACCTTTCCTTTCGTTTTACCTAATTGGTTCAATGAATGATAAGGTGCCGATAACCCCACATTTTCTCCAAAAAGAAGTTGTTTTAATTTCTGTTGTGCTTCTTGGTTTTGGTGTAATAACAAAGCAACAGGACCATGAATGGTTTCTATTCCTTCATTATACATACGATTCAATAAGACCGTAACGTCACTAAAACCAACCAGCCATTTGGGATTTTTTTTGAGTATGGAAAATTCAAGCGTATCAATGATTCGAGAAGTACCATAACCACCTCGCACGCAAAACACGGCTTTAATTTCAGAATTATCAAAACACCACTGAATATGATTCACTCGTTGTGCGTCTGTTCCTGCAAATTGGTTGTTTTCTAAAAATAACCCTTCTGGAAAAACGACAGCAAGACCCCAACTTTCTAAAACCGCTGTTGCTTTTGCTAATTCAGCCTTTGCCACTTTTCGTGCAGGAGCTATAAAAGCAACTTTATCACCTATTTTTAATGCTGGTGGCGTAATCATTTTACGCCTATTTTTTTGAGTAATTGATCAGTGATATCGTCACCACTGTTTTTACAAAAAAGAATAAGTGAAGTGCTACCCGTCGTGGAAGAAAGGACATAATCATAATCGCCTTCAAAAGCGAGTTGGTCTATTGCCAACTTGACTTGCGCTAATAGTGGTTTCATTAGTTTATTCTGACGATTTGCTAATCGATTTTTTACGTCAAAAGAAAACTGTTGCACTTTTTGTTTTAATTGATTGAGTTCTTTCTCCTTTTCAATATACAGCTCTTCTGTGTATTTCTTTTTTGACATCAATTCCTCTAAATCTAAATACTCTTTATAAGTCGATTGAAATTGTCTTTCATATTCGGCTTTTTCTCCATAAACTATCGAGTCTACCTCCTTCACTTTGTGCCAAACACTCAACACATATTCCACATCAACGTGTGCTATTTTATGACAAACCTTTGTTGTGTTCTGGGCAAAAGAAACGCCACTAAAAAACAGGAATAAAACAACAATATTCTTCATCTTATTTATCTACTTCTAACGTGTCTTTTTTATCGCCTAAGCCCAAATCTTCCAACACATAATCTGTATAATCGTGGATAGGGTTGGCGTAAAGAATAACTAAATCTCCTGCTTTATCAAATACAAAAGAGAGTTTATGCTTCTTAGCCACTTTCGTTATTGAAGTATAAATATCATTTTGAATAGGAGCGATTAAATCTTGTCTTTTTAACCAGATTTCTCCGTCATAACCAAAGACATCCGTTTGTAGCTTTTTAATCTCTTCTTCTTTTACTGTAATCAACGCTTGACGTTTTTGTTTTTGATGATCGGTCAATAAAGGCTCTTCCAATTGCAACGCATTGACCATCGAGTCAACCTGTAAATACATCTTGTCAATATTTTTTTGTTGGTCAATTGATAAGTTATCAATTTCCATCAACGCTTCTTTGTAAGCAGGTATTTTCTTCAAAATAAAATCCGTGTCAACATACCCAAATTTCTGAGCATGAACAGTAAATACCGTAAATAAAGCAAGTGCTGTAATTAGTAAATTTCTCATTAGCGTATTTGTTGACCGATAGAAAAGTGAAGTTGCCATCTATTTGCATTAGGATCTCCCGGTATTGCGTCAAATCCTTTTCCGTAATCTAAACCTATTAATCCAAAAGCAGGCATGAAAATACGAGCACCAAAACCTGCTGATCTTCGGACTTTAAAAGGATTAAATTCTTGTACACTTGCATAGCTATTACCAGCTTCCAAAAAGCCTAATACATAAATAGTTGCTATCCCCTCTGTCACAATAGGATACCTTAATTCCATTACATACTTAGAAAATGCTATTCCATCTACATTCTTATCTCCACGGTATTCAGATGTATGCACAGTCCCTTCGTCATAACCTCTTAAACCAACCACGTCTGTACCCAACAAGAAACTACCTGTAGTACCTGACAATCCACTACCTCCTAATTTGAAACGTTCATATTCACTTGTTCTTAAATTAGATGAATACCTTCCCATCAGCCCAAAGTGAGCTTTGGCTACCAATACCAATGATCTTTTAGTTTTCTTTTCAGAAAACATCGAGTTTTTATTCTTTTGTAAATTAGTCAACTGCATATACTGACTAAAATCAAACATCCATTTATGAAACTCTATCCACTCTGAATTCCCTGTGCGTAGGTTTTGGTCTTTATTAAAAACAGAATAAGGTGGTGTTACTGCTAATGACCCTGAAATACTCCCTCCTGTTGTAGGAAAAGTTGGGTTTGTACCTATGTTATTTCTCGATAAGGTGGTTGTAAATTTTACGTTGTTTGTTTTACAACCATCACAAGTATTCGCTATCTCAAAATAATTATCATTATCATAACGTGTCATTGACAACGAATTGACCAATGTAAACCAGTTGTCTGGCCATTTCAAACGACGACCCAAACTTACCGTCAACGCATCTATTTTCAATGAACCAACTACTTCTCCTCTATCATTAAAATCTCTATTATTTTCAAAATTCTTAGACTTAGAATGAGAGTAAGATACTGTTAAAGAGTTCGGTTTACGACCTCCCAACCACGGTTCCGTAAATGATAAGCTATAAGATACATAGTTAGGGTTGGCCTGTAAACGAATAGACAAACGTTGCCCATCTCCTGACGGTAATGGATCCCAAGTTTTCACTTTCGCGATATTTCGTAAAGAAAAATTATTAAACGCTAACCCAATTGTACCGACAACCCCTGTCCCGGCACCGTAACCTCCAGATAGCTGTAATTGGTCATTGGGTTTTTCAACCAAAGTGTACACTACATCAACAGTCCCCGTTGCTGGGTTAGGTATTGGGTTCATTCCTATCTGTGCAGGGTCAAAATAACCCAACTGTGCCAACTCTCGTTGTGTACGAATTAAATCTGAACGGCTAAATACCTCTCCTGGTAAAGTATGTAACTCTCTTCGAATGACATGATCATTTGTTTTTGTATTCCCTTTAATAATAATCTTATTGTAAATCGCTTTTTCACCTTCATATAAGCTCATTTCAATATCAATAACCGAGTCTCGGATACTTACCTCTGTTGGGTTCACATTAAAAAACAAATAGCCATTATCTAAATACAGCGAACTAATATCCAACCCTTGTGGATTGAAATTTAAACGTGTGTCCAACAATTCTTGATTAAAAACATCTCCTTCTTTAATTCCTAACACCGAATCTAATACTGCACTCGTGTATTTTTGATTACCTACCCAGTTAATTTTTCCAAAATAATACTTTCTCCCTTCTGTCACATCAATAGAGAGATTGATACGGCGGTCATCAGCCAACGGAATAACTTTTGTTTTGTTAATTGCAAAATCGCGAAGACCTAAAGAATTGTAATGGTATTTTACACCTTCTTTATCGGTGCCAAATTCAACAGGCACATACTTTGACCTTTTCCAAAAACGGTACCATCTTCTTTCTTTCGTGTTTTTTAATTTTTGATAAAACTTTTTATCTTCTACCTGACTCGTTCCTGTCAATAAGATTTGATTGATTTTCACCTTGCGTCCTTTCACCACTTTAAAAGTAATGTTTTTCAAATTTTCATTATCAAACAAAGTGTCAAAAGGTATTGCTTTGGCATAGTAATAACCCTTTCCTTGTAAATATTTCTCAATAATATTCTTTGTGTTCTTTTCTAATGATGGAGTAAAGCGTTGCCCTCTAACTACATCTATTTGTTCTAAAAGTTCTGTTCTTTCAGACTTTTTTATCTCCCCTACAATATCAAACCGATCGACACGAGGTAACTCATGGATATGAATAATCAAATCTAATCGAACACCTTCTACCTTTTCTATAAGGATTTCAACATCATCAACGATATTTTGTGCCCAAATATTCTTTACCGCACGTGTGATTTTATCTCCTGGTACCTTAATTTCGTCACCCTCCTGTAAACCTGACATAGCCACAACAGCATCGTTTAATGTTGTTGTCCCTGTTACTGTGATTTTATTAATCAAATAGGTCGTTGGCGAATAATAATTAAGGTCTATACTTTGATTACCTTGAGCGAGTACTATCCATGTACTTAAAACCAAAAACGCTACTCCAATAAACTTTTTCATCTAAACTATTTTACTTGATCTCCAGTTAACCCAAAACGTCTTTCTCGTCCTTGGTATGCTGTAATCGCTTCTACTAAATTGCTTTTCCTAAAATCTGGCCACAGTACATCTGTAATGAAAATCTCTGTATAAGCCAATTCCCATAATAAAAAATTACTGATACGAAACTCGCCACTTGTTCTTATTAATAAATCTGGGTCTGGTAAAAATGAAGTAGTCAAATAACTTTTAAATAAGCCCTCTTTAATCTCTTCCGTTTTTATTTTCCCGGCAACTACATCACTTGCGATTAATTTTGTTGCGTTCAATATATCCCAACGTCCACTATAACTCAACGCTAAATTCAACACCATTTTTTTATGCTGTTTTGTCTTTTCCATTGTTGCATAAAGTGTTTCTTGACATTCTTTGGGTAGAGCATTTGTATCTCCGATTGTTTTCAATTGGATGTTATGCTCTATCATTGTCGGTAACTCTTGTGCAATACTCGCTACCAAAATATTCATTAACGCATCTATTTCTTCTTGCGGCCGTTTCCAGTTTTCTGTAGAAAAGGCATAAAGCGTTAAATATTCCACACCCAGTTCTACACAACCTTCCACTACTTCTCGAACAGAATTAACACCTTCTTGATGCCCTGAAGCACGTTTCTCTCCTATTTTCTCTGCCCAACGTCCATTGCCATCCATGATGACGGCTAAATGCTTTGGTATATTGTTACGATCTATGGTATTCATTAATTTCTCAGTCAAAACACAAAGTTAACGTATCTTTATATCATTAGAAGGTTTTCTTCGACTTTTTGGTGCACTACGTGGACACATTTGAACATATTTAGTATAACTAAACGTAAGTCCTGTAAAATAATACCAATCTTGATTTGAGCTACTGTTTAAATCTTCCGTATTGCTTATGGCATCTATTTTGTCTGAGAAAACTTTTCTTGCACCAAACTCTATCCCTAAGTTTAACTTATCACCAACTTTAAATTTAACGCCTCCTCCAAACGGTAAGGCTACATAGGTAGCTGTTTCTCCTGTAGAAACAGAAGCCAAACCTACACCAAGACCGCCAAATAAATAAGGACAAATAGGGTAACTCTCTCTTCCTGTACTTTTTCTGAAATCAAAAAAATTATATTCATACAGTCCCGAAAATTCCGTAACTATCGTACTAAAACTACGATTGAGTTTATTCTGTAAAGGTGTTTTTGCTACATTTTCATTTCCAGATACTTTTCCTACTAATACATTGAACCGAAGAACCGAAATGTTATTCTTGTAATTGTGTCGATAAAAAGCTCCTCCCGCAGGACCTCGGAAATGAATGTTTGCTCCAGTATTCAAATCACCACTGTAAGTCAATAGCCCTCCCATCACACCAAACTCCATGCGGTGATCAATCTCTTGTGCAGTTGTAAAATAGCTACAAAGAATAAGCGTAAAAAAAAGGGAAAACTGTTTCATCTTCCCTAGTAACGGTGTTGCAACTGTTTTATTGCTCATTACCCTTTATACCTAGCAGCATGAACTTTTGGACGGAAAATATAAGTTAAATGAAACCCAGAAACAAAATACCAATCTTTTGCCGTTGGATCTCCTCGTTGCTCTCCTGCTGTATAACTATTTGTATAATTGTAATCACCTATTGTTTGTTTTGTTATACCTAACTCGCTAACAGCTCTTGAGTGAAAGGCTTCTTCCCCTGACCTATCAGATAAAATCGCTGCCATTCTTCCTCCTGCTTTTTCTATCGCTACTTTATCAGCATAAATACCACTTACATCATCTAAGTAATCTGTTGATGTCCATCTTGCTCCAAACTCAAAGGCAATATCCAATGATGTGCTTAGTTGGTAACGAACACCAATACCAAAAGGAATGGCTATTTGAAAGGCCGAATAAGGTTTCCCTCCGTCAATCAATTGTCCCTCTGTACCTAATTTTCTTAAATTGTATTTTTTTCCGTCGTAAAATGCTTTCGGACTGTGGTAGAAACCTGCTATTGCGACAAAGCCATAAGGAGTCCAATGCATCCTTCTTCGCATCGATTTTCTGTTTTGAAACAAATCCATCATCATTCCTGCATTTAGCTCGACGATATCATTTCTAAAACTTAAGTTTCTTGTATAACGAGCTACTTCACTACCCGCATCTCCTTTATCTGGTTTTGCATTTTTATGATCTGAACCTTTAATTCGCCCGTAAGACAAGCTTCCTCGCCAAGTAATACGAGGACCCCAACGCCACATCAGGTGAGCACCAACATTTAGCCTTGAAGCATTTACTTTTGTACTAATCAAATTTGCTTTTGGGTTCAAATCTCCTTTGTACGTCATTGTCCCTACACTTAATCCTGCTATCCAGTAACGGTAAGCTTTCTTAAAATGCTGTGCTTTTTGCCAGTGTCTAAACTTTTTATCTTGTTTATTATAAACCTGACTGTAACTTGGTGTAGCCATTGCTACTAGCAAGAACATAAGTACGATATATTGTATTTTTTTCATCTATGGTCGTTTAAAACGAGTTAATTCCTATTATCTAAGCCCCAATTCAACTTATTTCGCAACGTATTGAAGTAGTTGTAGGACTCCAACTTTAATAAGTTTACTTGAAAATCTTCTTTCTTAAGTACTATTTCAACATCTGTTCCTACAGAAACAGAGCGATGGTCAAGCGAAATTAACACTTTTTTTGCTCTTCCTTCAACTTTTAGTCGTATTTCGCAATTATCCGGAACTACCACAGGTCTAACCGTTAAGCTATGTGGGTTAATGGGTGTGATAATAAAATTGTTGGTTTGTGGCATCACCAAAGGTCCTCCTGCACTCAACGAATAACCCGTCGAACCAGTCGGAGTGGATACAATTAACCCATCTGCCCAATACGAATTTAAAAACTCTCCATCAATATATGCTTTAATCACTATCATCGATGAAGTGTCTCTTTTCGTAATAGCAAATTCATTCAACGCAAAGTTTTGATTACCAAACAACTCCATATTCGATTCTAAACGAATCAAACTCCTTTTGTCAAACTGCCTATTTTCTTCTAATATTCCTTTTATTATTTTTTCGGATTCAGCAATAGATAAAGTTGCTAAAAAACCCAATCGCCCAGCGTTTACTCCCAAAACAGGTGTCCCTGCTCTGTTAATTTGTGTAACTAATTCCAACAAAGTTCCATCTCCACCAACAGATACGGCACAATCAATGGTACTAAAATCCAATTCATTTTCTACTAACGTTACTTTATCTAAACAATCACAATCTTTAGATAAAGATTTATGCAACGCCTTATTCATCAAAACCTCTATGTTCAATGAAAACAACTTTGCAAATACAGGTGCCAATTGATTGGCTAATTTGACTGTAATTGGTTTCCCAAAAAAATATACTCTCATAAATCTAAATACTTAAATAGATGCCTGTAATTTGTCTCTGTATTATCTGTCGGTTCGTACTCTGTGTACAAAGCCGTCACCACATAGTTCAATTGTTGAAACTCAGCGACCACCAAAGACAAGTCACTTATATTTAACTTTATCAATACTTTTATTTTATCTACTTCGCCTTCGATAGTAGAAATGTAGCTACTCAATATCTTCGCTCCATTACTTTCTACTGCACGGGCAATCTCGACCATAGAATAGTCATACGTACTCATCATCAATTCGACTATGCCACCGTGGGTAGATATTGAACTGAATTTAGCTACACAATTGATTAATTCTTTTGTTGTCAACAAACCCAAAAACTTATGCTCGCTATCAACAACAGGCACAATATCTAAGTCAGATGAACCAATTACCGCTAAAGCATCGTAAATATGGCTTTCTAATTTGACCGTTTTATCTTCCGAATGAAAAGGAATATCTTTTATCAACAACCCTTTTCCTTCCTCGTTAATCAAGACAGTTTCAGAAACCAAACCCAAAAATTTATTACTTTTTGGACCAACAACAGGCAGATTGAAAAGTTTGTACTCTTCCATCCAATCCAATCCTTTTTCTACCGTATCGGTCGTTTTCAGAAAGGGAATTGAGGGGTCGATATGTTCAAATGCTGTCATTTCTTTTTGTTTAATAAATCAAACTACTTTATTTATTTTCAATAACCAATTGTTTAGAATAGCAATTCCGAACTTTGTCAAAATAGACTCAGGATGAAATTGTAGTCCATCTATTTTCAACTTGTCATTTTCATAAGCCATTATTTCTCCTGCATCAGTCGAGGCGGTTACCACAAAATCAGCCGGCAAATCTTTGACCAACCACGAATGGTAACGCACCACTTCTATCTCGTCAGGAATATCTTTAAACAACCCATTTCCTCGACAATTTACTTTAGAAACCCTGCCGTGAAACGGAATATCCATACGAAACAACCTAGCTCCATTTTGCTCTGCCAACGCTTGATGACCTAAACAGACTCCCAACAACGGCATTTTCCCTTGTAACACTTCGATAAAAGCATTCAAGTAATTTGCATCTTTGGGCAACGACGGACCAGGAGACAAAACCACTCCTTTATATTGCGTGAAATCTATCGTTTGAGGAGCAACTTCATTCGTAATCACCTCTACCTTTTCGCCCAATTCCTTAAAATAAGCAACCAAGTTGTAAGTAAATGAATCAAGGTTATCTACTATTAATATCACTTAGCAAACTTTTGTAACATCTCTGAGACTTTTCCGACCAAATCATCGGTAAACGGCAACAGCGAATTGACGATATCCAACAACTTCGGAGCATACGCCACCACATAAGGAAACAACACCGATTCGCCCGTCATTGTCTCAGGCAAAATAATCCCTGCCTTGTCAAACAACCATAAAAACACCGAAAAAACCAAGCCCCATTTCAACATCCCCAAAACAGCTCCCGCAATATCATCTACACTTCCCAATAAGGTCACGTCAAGTACTTGTTTCAATGCTTTGCCCAAGTAAAATACCCCCATCAAGACCACCATAAAAATGATAAGAAAAGAAAAAACAGGCAACAACGAACTCTCATTCCCCAAATAATTGGACAACATCGAAACACCCTTGTGCATAAAATGAAACGAGCAAACCAAAGCCAAAAGCAAGGACAAAATACTGACTAACTCCATCAAAAGCCCTTTTCTAAAGCCTTTAAACGCGCCGAATATCAACGGAATAAGGATAATAATATCTAATGTATTCATAGTTTGTAGTGGTTTTTGATAAAAAACACCCAACAAAAAATGTTAGGCGTTATACAATTAGGCTAATAAAGCTTTTACTGCCATAGAAATTCTTTTTCCGTCAGCCTGACCTTTAAACGCTTGAGATGCTTTTCCCATTACTTTCCCCATATCCGCAGGACTTGACGCTCCAACTTGAGTGATAATTTCTTTCAATTTATCCGTCAATTCTTCGTCACTCATTTGTTGAGGCAAGTAACTTTCTATAATTTTCAACTCCACCAATTCAGGCTCAACCAAATCAGGACGATTTTGTTGTTCATAAATTTCTGCAGAATCTTTTCTTTGCTTCGACGCCTTCATCAACAAAGCCACCTCTTGATCTTCTGACAATTCTCCCGTCGCCCCTTTATCTGTTTCAGCCATCAAAATAGCCGATTTAATCGCTCTCAACGCTCTTAAAGCATCTTTTTCTTTCGCAATCATTGCCTTTTTGATATCTACTGCTATTGTTTCTTTTAAACTCATCTTTTTTAATTTATGGTCAACGACCTATTTTTATACAATTTAACACCTTACATCTACCCTGCCACATATTTTTAAAATTATGTGTTCCTCCCGATATATTGTAACTTACGCCAAAGTTAATCAATTTCAACAAAAGAATAATGACGCGTCTAAGTGTAAATATCAATAAAATTGCTACCATTCGAAACGCCCGAGGTGGAAATAATCCAAATTTAAGTCAAATCGCTCTTGATTGCGAAGCATTTGGAGCACAAGGCATCACCATTCACCCTCGCCCAGACGAGCGACACATCACCACTGAGGACGTGTACAACCTCAAAAAAATCGTAACCACCGAGTTCAACATCGAAGGAAACCCAGACCAACGCTTCATCGATATGGTTTCAGAAGTTTTGCCCGAGCAAGTCACTCTCGTTCCCGATGCCGATGACGCCATCACATCTAACGCAGGCTGGGACACCATCAAACACCAACAACATTTGACCGATTTAGTCAGTCATTTCAATTCGTTGGGCATTCGTACCTCTATTTTTTTAGACGCCGACCCAAAACTCATCGCAAGTGCCAAGGCGACGGGAGCAGACCGTATCGAATTATACACCGAGCCTTACGCCGATAATTATTTCAAAAACAAAGAACAAGCCATTGCTCAATTTATCGAAACCGCAAAACAAGCACAAAAAGTAGGCTTAGACGTCAATGCAGGGCACGATTTAGACTTAGATAACTTAGCCTATTTCCATCAAAACATACCCAACCTCAAAGAAGTATCCATCGGTCACGCACTTATTTGTGACGCCTTGTATTACGGTTTGCAAAACACCATTCAAATGTACAAAAAGCAATTACGTTAAAACAATTAGGGCACAACCCTCCTTCGTCGGGTCGGGCTTTTCACTCTCAATCTTTCACTTCAAGTTCGGTTTTGTGTAGCCACCTTATCGATCAGTTTATCACAAACGCACAAAACAAGGATTCAGAAGTGAAAGGATTTCCGCTACAATCCCTTGTGCGTCGGTACTTAGTCAGTGCAATAAAACATTTCTCTATTCTATTTCTTTAGGTAGAAACACAAATATGTTATTGGCGAAGTGCTATTTTTTAAAAAAGAAAACAAGAACCATCTACCTCACTCTCCCATCCGTTCTTTGTTGTATCGACTATCATTCATTATATCGGTTTTTCCACCGAAAACCCGTGAAGTGATTTCAAAAAAAGTTGTTATCCGGCAATCTTTTTATTTAACTCTTTTAGCTCTTTTTCAAATCCTTTTACCTTGTATTTTTTGGTCTCGGCTAAGGCTTTTCTTGCGCTATCGGGTCTTTTTAATCGGTGATAAATTGTAGCCAAATTTATTTGTGCAATCAACCTATCTTGGGTGTGTTTTAAGCCCGTATCCAAACTTTCTTCAAATTCTTGACTGGCAATTTTTAATTCGTTTTTGTGTAGAGCAATATACCCCAATACCGTATGGTAACTGGCACGATGAGCAGTACGTAACCATTCGGGTTTCTTTATCTCAGAGATATGTTTCTCGGCAGATTTGAAATCTCCTTTTCGGATATAACGAAAGGAAACCCAAACAGTACCCGAACGAAAATAATCGACAATAACAAAAATAATTAATAGCAGTAAAGCGACGCCTCCCAAATCATTTCCTCGTTGGAAAGACAGAAAACAAGCAATACTTGCCAATAAAATAAAGACTATTCTGACTAAAGTAGTAACCATTTTTTTGTAATTGAAGGCGTTGAAGTTTCAAAAATAGTGATAAGCATTGGTATTACCTTGTATTCTATGAGGCAAAGGCACGAAGACTGAGTAAAAAACGTTATATTTGAAGTTGGTAAATCCAAAATAATTATGAGAAAGAAAATAGTTGCAGGAAACTGGAAATTGAATAATTCTTTAGAAGAAAGTATCAAATTGGCAGAAGAAGTTTCTGCTATCGTTGAAACTGAAGGAAATTATGGTGTTGATGTTGTTGTTTGCCCTACTTCAGTAAGTTTACACGCTGTAAGTCAAACATTGAGTAATAAAGTTTTTGCTGGTGCTCAAAACTGTTACGACAAAAAAGGTGGTGCTTATACAGGAGAAGTTTCTCCTGCTATGGTAAAATCTGTTGGAGCTACACACGTGATTTTAGGTCACAGTGAAAGAAGAGAGTATTTCAACGAAGACAATGCATTTTTAGCTGCAAAAACTGACGCTGTTTTAGCCGAAGGATTAACTCCTTTATTTTGCTGTGGAGAAACGTTGGAGCAAAGAGAAGCTGGTATCCACTTTGATTTCGTGAAGTCTCAATTAACTGAAAGTTTATTTCATTTACCTGAAGCCGAATTCAAAAAAGTAGTTATCGCTTACGAGCCTATCTGGGCAATTGGTACAGGTGTAACAGCATCTAGTGATCAAGCACAAGAAATGCACAAAGAATTAAGAGATCACTTGGCATCTAAATACGGACAATCTGTGGCTGACGAAATTTCTATCCTTTACGGAGGAAGTTGTAAGCCAGGAAATGCACAAGAGATTTTCTCTAAAGCTGATGTTGATGGTGGATTAATTGGTGGAGCGGCTTTGGTTGCACGTGATTTTATTGATATCGTTAAATCTTTCTAATTGAAAAGATTACTTTATATATTCATAACTATGGTTTTCCTATCTGCTCCGCTTAGTGCTGGAGTAGTGGGAAACCATAATGAATATTGCCAAGTTTTTGGTGCAATTTATTTCACAGATTACCCTGCCGAAGCAGATTTTAAGGTCTTTGTTCAAGAGAGCGAAGGTTTTGCTGACGTGCTTATTTTCAAAGAAGAAAGTGAGAGTTTTGCAGATCGATCTGGGCATTGGTACATTACCGATGTGCAAATTTTTGCAGATTATACCGTAGCACTTGTCAAAGAGGATGGCTACGCAGATTTTTCGATTTATTATACAGACACAGAATCTTTTTCAGGTTGCGATGATTAATGCAGATTACATAGAAGTAAGTTTTGTTCACGAAACCGAGTTGGTAGAAATCCTTCCTGCTTTGTTGAGTCAGGTAGGTTTTGATTCATTTTTAGAAGAAGAAAAAGGAGTAAAAGGCTATATCGAAAAATCACTTTATTCTGAAAAAGAATTAACAGACTTTTTAGCGAGCAATGAATTTACGGCAAACGTAACGTTTAAAGCTGGTCAATTAGAAAAAAAGAATTGGAACGAGGAATGGGAAAAGAATTTTGACCCTGTTTTTATTGATGATAAAATACTTATCAAAGCTCCTTTTCATAAAAACATTAAAGATTATCCACTAACCTTGGTTATTGAACCACGTATGTCGTTTGGTACAGGTCATCACGAAACGACTCATTTGATTTTAAAAAACTTATTAGAAGTTGATTTAAAAGGACAATCGGTGGCTGATATTGGTTGTGGTACTGGCGTTTTGAGTATCGCTTCAAGAAAATTGGGAGCGAAACTTGTAGATGCTTGTGATATTGATGAATGGTCTTACAACAATTCGTTAGATAATCAGAAATTAAATAAAAGTGATCATATCACCTTTTTGTTGGGTGACGTAAACAAGATTATCGCATTAAATAAAACATACGATGTGGTTTTGGCAAACATTAACAAAAACATACTTTTAGATTGTATGACTGCTTTTGGAGATATTACCAAAGAAGGTGGGCTTCTTTTATTAAGTGGTTTTTATGAAAGTGATTGTGGAGATATGGTCGAATCGGCTAAGAAGGCAGGTTTTGTTTTGAAATCGTCGATAGCAAAAAACAATTGGACAAGCTTAATTATGGAAAAACTGTAGTTTTTCCATAATTATAAATAAAGAAAAGCCTGTCTATTAAATCAAATAGGAATGAAAAAAATACTACTACTACTTCTTTTAAGTTTTTTAAGTTCGTTGGTAATTGCTCAACATGGCAAGTTTTCGACAGAGAAAGAAGCGTTTATTCAAGATTTGGGTAAGTTTATTAAGGACACAAAAAATGAAAAAGCGAAAGCTGAATTGGCTTTGTTTGAATCGTTTTGGAATGCAGGTCGTTTGCCCGCAAAGCACCAACGGCATTTTGCTGAGTTAGCCAATACCTTGGCAAAAAAGCATTACCGTGTCTATCCTCATTACACAAGTATGATGAAGGCAACACGTTTAGCTATCGATTCACAACAAGTAGCTCCTGCTGTGATGGATACGCTAATGTTTACTTTTGATAAAGTAGTAGAAAAATACAAACGCCCACAATACGAATTTTTCTTTCGTACGATTATCCCTTTTTTAGAAAGAAATACCTTAAATAATGGTTCGAAAAATGATATTGTTGCTCGTGGTAAATTTAAAATCGTGTGGCGTGAAGAGGTTATTCCTGAAGTGCCAGAAGTAGAAGAACCAAAAGAAGAAGTGAAATCAGCGGAAGACGCTTGGGAAGAACAGGAAGAAGACACAAAAAGCGAAGATGAATATGGTGACTGGTACAGTTGGGAAGATGATAGTGCCGAAGAAAATTGGGATACCGAAGATGCTTTTACTGAAGAAATTAAACCTGCCAAAGAAGTAGTAGCACCTGTTGTTATTGGCTACACGCCTCCTGAGTTACCGACAATAAAAGG
>CBDCZI010000020.1:0-130000 GCA_965224495.1 Cytophagales bacterium
ATCTTGGTAAGTCACCGTAAACGATTTGGGGTAGTCGAGTTGGTAGAGTCCTTTGGGGTTATGAAACGTGAGCATCTTACCCTCTTGCCAAAATTTGCGAACGGTGTAAGTCCAATTTAACCATTATAGTCAACAAAACGGTAAACGACAACAACGAACTACCTCCGTAACTAAAAAACGGCAGAGGTATCCCTATAACAGGTAACAAACCGATTACCATACCTACATTAATCAAGAAATGAAAGAAGATAATACCCATCACGGAGTAGCCATATATTTTAGAAAACTGAGATTTCTGTCGGTCAGCAACAATACCCAAACGTATAATTAGTGCGACAAAGAGCAGGATAACCATCGTTGTACCAAGAAAACCGTGTTCCTCTCCTATCGTACAAAAAATAAAATCGGTGTGCTGTTCAGGTACCCAATTCCCTTTAGTAATTGTCCCTTCTTTAAAGCCTTTTCCTATAACCCCTCCCGAACTGATGGCAATATTAGATTGAATAATATTCCATCCTTTATTTCGCTTATCCATATAAGGATCCTTCAGAACATTCAATCTGTTTTGGTGGTGTATGGGTAATTTTTGAAATACCGTACTCGACCCGATAACAACCAAAGAGACAATTGCCAAGCCAACAATCAATAGATTAAAATTAACAAACGAACGTCTAACTAAAATATTAACTACACCTACAAGTAAGATAACCGAATAAATACCGATAACAATCAAATTACTTCCTTCGACATACAGCAATAAAGCCAACGGTGAGGCAAATAACAAGATAACGATAAAAGCATTGAGTGCGGGTGACAAATGAAAATGTAGCTTTTTATTAAACAACGAAAAAGTCGTTCCTAAAAGGATAATCGCAATCAAAAGTTCTTCCGCCTTGAAATAGAGGTTGGTAAGAATGAAAAGTCCTGCACCAATAATCCCCAAAATAGGAATTGCAAACGACAACCCATCGATACACATCATAATAATAAAACTCGAATAAACTAAGGCCGAACCCGCATCAGGTTGCAACATAATCAAGGCAGGTATAAATAATATCAGTCCGTATAAAATGAGACTTTCGCTATTTAAACCATAACGAAATTGACTTGATTGAGAGTCTAAATACTTGGCTACTGCCAAACAGACACCTACCTTAGCAAATTCGGAGGGCTGTATAGAAAAACTACCAAATTTTATCCAAGATTTCGCTCCATTTATTTCTGTTCCAAAAGGTATAAGGAGAAGTAATAGTAAGGCTGTCAGTCCGTAAGCTAAATAAGGGATAGTCAAGAAAAACTTAAAATCCATTATTAAAATAACGACGATAGCAACTACCGAAATAGCAATCCAAATAAACTGTTTTCCCGACTTGGTCGATAAATCAATAATATTTGTTGGGTTATCGACATCAAAAATAGCTGCGTAAATATTTAGCCAACCAAATAAAATCAATAGACCATAAATGCTAAGTAATGACCAATCAAGGTCCTTAAATATAGAATCGCTATTTTTTCTCATCGCTGATGAAGTTTGCTTCTAAAATTCGTGGTTCTTTGTATTTCTTTGTTGCTTCCGAAAGCTTTCCGTTCAAGTATTGCTCTATCATCAAACTGACAATTGGTGCTGCCCACGTACCTCCATAATTCCCTGAGTTTTCTACAATACAAGCCAAAGCTATTTTCGGATTTTCTCTTGGTGCGAAAGCAATAAATACCGAATGGTCTTTTCCTTTTCCATTTTCTACTGTCCCTGTTTTCCCACAAATGGTGATTCCTTTGGTAATCGCTCTTCGTGCCGTACCTGCATCTACGACCAATTGCATCCCTTCAATCACAGGTTCAAAATATTGTGCATCAATACCCGAATCTATTGGTTTGAGGGTATCATTACCTGTCCGTATTACGTGCGGACGGACATAATACCCACGGTTAGCGATAATAGCTGCCAAATTTGCCATTTGCAAAGGTGTCATCTGCACCTCTCCTTGCCCAATAGATACCGAACGAAAGTTTGAATATTTCCATCTGTTTTTCCCTACTTTGTTGTCATAGAACGAAACACTCGGTATTAACCCTTTTGATTCTGATGGTAAATCAATACCTAATCGTCGTCCTAAACCTAAGCGAGACATACTTTTTTGCCAAATAGCCAAACCTAATCGAGCGTCAACAAATTGACTTTTAGCCTTCCCTTGTTCAATGATTTTTTTCATCATTTTCAAATAAAACGTATTAGAAGAATGTTGAACAGCTTTTGTAATATTATACATTCCTGACGGAGCATGATCACCCATTACTCTCGCATTGACACGCACAAAAATCTTTTGGTAAGGACCTATTATTTTGTGTTGCATAAGAACTAACGACTGCGCAATTTTAAAAATAGAACCAGGAGGATACTGACTATAAACAGGACGGTTAATTAATGGCTTGTTTTTATCTTTGAGAAGAGCCGAATAATTTTTTGAGTAATTGGGACCTGAAAGTAAGCTTGGGTCATAATTAGGTCCTGAAACCAAAGCCAACACTTCTCCTGTAGATGGCTCAATCGCCACCAAACTACCTAATTTATTCTGCATCAGTAATTCTCCGTAAGCTTGTAAGTCAAGGTCGATAGTTGCTTGTAAATTAACCCCTGCGATAGCTGTTGTGTCCCCTGCACCTCCTGCGTAAGCTCCTTGTTTTACTCCTTTTACATTTACCAAAACATATTCAAGTCCTCGACTTCCCCGCAACGCCTTTTCGTACGTTCGTTCAATTCCCGTTTTCCCTAAATAATCTATTCTACGGTAATATTTATCACCCTTGGTTTGATTTCTCCTTAACTCTCCACCACTTATTTTAGCGATATAACCCAAGCCTAAGCCAAAACTATGGTGAGGGTATTTTCGCTCAATAGACGGACGAAAACTAAACCCCTTGTAGTTAAACAAGTCTTGCACCAAGGCATATTGTTGAGAAGATATTCTTGAAATAAAAGGAAAGGGTTTGAAACGACTGTGGTGTTTATCTGCTTTTATTTCGGCTATCCGTTCGATAAATTCACTTTTGGTTATTTGCAACAAAGCACAAAAATGAGCTGTATCTTCAATCTCAGCTTTATTAGTAATCACATCTAAGTCAAAAATCGGACTGTTATGTACCAACAACTTACCGTTTCGATCAATAATACGCCCACGGTAAGCATCAATTTCTATTTTTTTACGTGTATTTCGTTCTGCCTCAAGTTTGTATTTCTTATCCAGTACCTGAAGATTAAACAAACGAATAATGTAGATGATTGCTATTAAAACAACAAAGCCATAGATAAAATATGGTCGTTGGTTTTTCATCTTTTCGAACGCACTGGATAAATGATATATTGTAAAATCACAATACTAATCAAGGAAAACAAAGTACTTAAAATGATTTTTTTGACCGTAAAACCAAACCACGAAAAGCCTGAGGCATCAATAAAATAAAATGCCAAGTTGTAAATAAACACCAATGCACCCGCATACATCACAAACCACGAAAGCCCATTCGTTCGGATAGTCAACGTTTCCGTTTCCGTATTGGTTGACGAAGGTACTTGTGAGGCAAACATATTTAAGAAAAAAGGTTTTGAAAAGGCAACTAAAACAGCACAAGCAGCGTGCATACCCAACGTATTACTAAACACATCAACAAGTAACCCCAAACCAAAAGCGATAAACAACAACTGTATCTTCGACACACTTGTTGGTAAAGTAATTAGTAATGCTATATACAACCACGCCTGAGCCGCTCCAAAAAGGGTTACATTACTCAATAAGAAAAATTGAATTACGAGGTAAATCACTCCTTTTATACCTGCCTCTATAATGCTGTTATTCTTCATTATTTAGCTTTTTTAAATTCAATTAACTTACGCTCAGGGTTATTTGCATCTTTCACAACATACACATAATACAAACTCTTAAAATCAGTGGACATATTAACCGATATGTCATACCACGTTTGATGATCAGATATATTTGCTTCCTTTACCGTACCGACCATCGTCCCTTCAGGAAAAACCGCATTGTAACCCGAAGTCACAATCGTATCTCCTACATACGTTTTAAGGTGACGAGGAATCGTCTCCAACTTACCGATAAACTCTTTATGATTCTTATTCCAAACCAACGACCCATACGTTTTTTGTCTTGTAAACTGAATAGACACCTTATAATTTCTTGACAGAATAGATTTTACCAAAGCATAATTTGCAGAAACGGAAACCACACGTCCGACAATACCATCAGTTGACACCACACCCATATCAATAGTAATACCGTCATTTGTACCTTTGTTTAACGTCAAAAAGTTATCTTGAGCAATCGTACTATTTTTTATCACTTTGGCGGGAAGGTAATTACCCGCCTGACGCAAACGCAACTCAAAAGGTTTAACCAGCTTGAGTGTATCGTTTTTAATCAAACGCAACTCTTTTCGCATCAACTCATTTTGTAATTTCAATTCACTGTATTGACTTATATCCTCTTTCAATGAGAAATTTTGAGCTTGTAGCAACGCATTATCATCCGCTAAGCCCTCATTGATATCCGTCAAAGAAAAATAATTTGAAACCTTAGAAGTCACGTCATAAACGCCACCCGAAACAGAATTAACCGAAGTAAAGTAGGTCGAACTTTGAAAAGAATTAAAATTTACGATTAACCTAAAACACAAAGCCTCCAATAGTCCGAAAACGATGAAAGCTCTGTGTTTTATTAAAAGTTGTAAAATTCGTTGCATTGATTATGTCATCAAGACCGCTCTGAATCCATCCAAATCTTTCAATGTCATTCCCGTTCCACGTACAACCGCTCTCAAAGGGTCTTCCGCAACAATCACAGGTAATTTTGTTTTTAAAGACAGACGCTTGTCCAATCCTCTCAATAAAGCACCACCTCCAGTAAGGTTGATACCATTATCATAAATATCAGCAGACAATTCGGGTGGAGCAATCTCCAACGCCTTCAATACCGCCTCTTCAATTTTAGAAATCGATTTATCTAAAGCAAAAGCAATTTCCGAATAAGAAACTTTGATTACTTTCGGAATACCCGTCATCAAATCTCGTCCTCTCACTTCATAATCTTCGGGTGAATTGTCCAATTCAGTCATTGCCGCACCAACCTCTACCTTCAACCTTTCAGCCGAACGCTCACCAATCAACAAATTGTGCTGACGACGCATATAATCAAGAATATCTTTATTAAAAACATCTCCAGCCACACGTATCGACTGCTCACAAACAATTCCAGACAAAGCAATAACGGCAATTTCTGTCGTCCCACCACCTATATCAACAATCATAGAACCAAACGGACGCTCAATATCGATACCCAAACCGATAGCCGCCGCAATTGGCTCATAAATCATATAAACTTCTTTCGCTCCTGCGTGTTCAGCCGAATCACGAACCGCACGTTTTTCCACCTCCGTAATCCCTGAAGGAATACAAATCACCATACGATGCGAAGGCGTAAAAAAACGTTTTTTCGGGTCAACCATTTTAATCATCCCTCTAATCATCATTTCCGCAGCGTGGAAATCGGCGATAACACCATCACGTAAAGGACGAATAGTTTTAATATTTTCGTGGGTTTTTTCGTGCATTTGCATCGCCTCCTTGCCGATAGCCAACACTTTCCCTGAAATTCTATCAATGGCAATAATCGACGGTTCATCAACCACCACCTTATCTTTTGTGATAATTAGTGTGTTTGCCGTACCTAAATCAATTGCGATATCACTTGTAAAAAAATCAAATAAGCCCATTACGTGGTTTTTGTTGAGTTTGAATAAGTTCCTAAGTTACAACTATTTTTAGCTTATTTTACTTAGAGAGTAGAGTTTATTTACAAATAAATGAAGTAGTCCAAATAAAAAACATTTTGGGCAGTCCCCTTACCGCTGAGGTCGCCTCACTAACTCGTAAAAAAAACCACTTACTCAAACGACAAATACCACTTCGAAAAAAGAGCGGGGTCGGACTTTCCACTCTCAATCTTTTGCTGAGAGGTCAGTGATTTGAGGCTTTTTTACCGGTCAATCAACCCCAAACACACAAAACAAGCACAACAAAGCAAAAGGATTTCCACTGCAATCCCTTATGCGAGGGACAACACTTCGTAGGTTTGTTTACTTATAAAACAAACCTCCTCTAAAATAAAGAATTATACTTTTCCCATTAACCGTGGGTGTACCTATCAGATTCCGAAACAAGTTCGGAATGATATGCTAGTTAGGGTCATGCTGAACTTGTTTCAGCATCTGAGTTTACTCAATTGCTCTAACCACTCTTTAGGGTAAAGAATACAACCAGTGACAATAAAAACAAAAAGAAAACAAATAACTATAAAAAAACGTGCACACCATCAGACTTATAACCTAAGCCTTTCCTGAAAGCCAAAACAAAAGAACCAAAGAAAAGAGTCAGAACAAAAACCACAGAAAAGAAAAAACCATAGATAATAACTACCATTCCAGCCTGCCCTTCAGCAAAAACTGAATTTATCCCCAATAATAACAAAACAAACCCTCCTAATTTTAATAACCTCTCCATAATGTCTATTCTTTGATACATCCCAAAACTACATAAGAGCTTTGTTCCTTAAAACATCATTTTTCCCTAAAACTGACTTTATAAACGTAAACCCTTTAAATACCACATTCATTTAGTAAATTGGCGTTATGAAAAATAAGCACATTTATATTTTCTCTTTCCTTATTGTACTCTTAAGTAGCTCCTCTTCGGTGTTTGCTCAAACAGAAACAGATTTTGAGGTAGGTGAAGAGCGAACAATCAAGCGTGTAAAACTACTTACCAACGACAAAACATCAGCTATCTTTTTGGACGGAAAGCTCATCGGTTGCAAAAAAGCCAAAGTAAAACTCGACAGCAAACAACCCAACCTACTAGTTACTACTTACAAAAACGGCAACTTAACCATCGAAAAGTTAGAAGTTGCCACCATTCCCAAAGAATACATCATTACGCCAAAGCCTGTATCAAAACCAGTAAAACTACCACCTGCCTATTTTGATAGCTTGTATGTACAGACAAATTACACCATTCCGACTGACCACTTTTTCGGAACAAATGAAAAAACCAACCTCTATTGGAGAAACCCCGACAAGACCGTGCTTACAGGAAGCACAACTTACTTTTCACAACAAATCAGTAATTATTTAACACTTTATGGTTTGCCCTCCGAAAGCACCAACTACCAACAAAAAAAACACCCTTACCAACTTATTTTATCGGTACAAGACGTTTTAATCGACGTGCAAGACAATTATGGGTATGTGCATTTATCCGTTTCAGTAAACGTTTTGAATAACAAAAAGCAACCCATCTTTACAAAAAAAGTATTTGGTGTATCAGCACAGCCCACCACTATTTTTCAATACAAACAAGCAGTCAACAAAGCATACCAAACGGTCTTAATTGATTTGATGCACGACGCTCAATTTATTTCGTCTATCAAACGAGCAACAAAACGCCAACACAAAAAAACCAAACCAGTCCTTGTCGCTGTCAGTAAAAAAGATACTACTTCACAGCAAACAGCCCAACTCTATGCTTCAAAAACAGACACACTAAAAATAAACACAGTTAAAACAGAAGAAATAGGTTTCCCTACTAAATATATGGGTACTGTTGCTCGATTAAAAACCAAAAAAGGGTTATTTGTAGGTTTCGTTATCGCTGAGGCAGGTTATCTATTGACCAATAAAAACTTTATTGGTGATGAAAAAGAGGTCTATGTCAAAATCAAAGGACAGCCGACAGTCAAAGGAAAAGTAATTAGAAAAGGAGTGAAAACAGGTGTAGTCTTGATACAAATCAAACCTCATCAAGGCATCAAATCATTAGAACTCGCACAACAATCACCACAAAAAAACGACACCATATACAGTGTGATGCCGGCAAGAAAATGGTTATACAAAAAAGGACTTTATGTAAACGAAATTGCTTTGGAAGGCAATTTTTACCATACCGCAAAACTAATCGCAGGGAAAAGCACCGACGGAACGGCCGTACTCAATAGTAAAGGAGAAGTTATTGGTATATTAGACAGTAAAACGTCTGAAAAAGCACACGGAAACACCGTTTTTATCATCCCTATAAAAGACGCTTTAGAAGACCTCAACCTAAAATTAGAATAACAATGTACCCTGTTTTATTGACCTTAGGAGGTATTGCCTTTTTTATTTGGCTATCTATTTACCTCAAGAAACAAAAGGAAAAAAGAATCCTTGAAAGACCTTTCCCGAAAGAATCAGCCGATTTTCTTGAAGCAAGTGTCGTTTTTTACCGTGCCTTAGACCAAGACAAAAAACAACTCTTCCAACGATGGGTCAATCTCTTTTTGGCAGAAAAACGAATCACTCCAATAAAAACAGACCTCACAAAAGAAAACAAGTTACTTATTGCTTCGAGTGCGATTATTCCTGTTTTTTCTTTTCCTTATTATTTATACCCAAACTTAACAGAAATACTTATTTACCCAAAAGCCTTTTCGATGGATTACAAACTCGAAGGTGACAGACGAAATGTATTGGGAATGGTCGGCACAGGTGTAATGGAAGGGAAAATGATATTATCAAAAACGGCTTTAGAACACGGTTTTTGGAATGCAAACGACAAAAACAATGTTGGCATTCACGAATTCATCCATCTCATCGACAAACAAGACGGCGAAACGGATGGCGTTCCTACTTTATTACTTGAAAATAAATTAGTCACACCGTGGCTGGAGCTTATTCGACAAAAAACAGAAGAGATTTTCAAAAACCGTTCGGACATCAAACCTTACGCAGGTACAAACAACGCAGAGTTTTTAGCCGTTACTGGTGAATATTTCTTTGAAAGCCCTGAACTAATGAAGAAAAAGCACCCTAAATTATACGCTGATTTGAGTGCTATTTTCAAACAAAAACCTTCGTTACTAAAAGCGAAAAAGAAAAAAGTCTGATAATAATCAAAATCCTAAATTTCAGTTTTAACAAGCTACATTGTATCTTTGGGAAGTTTAACACAACAAACAATGACAAGAAGACCTCGCAGAAACCGTAAATCACAGTCTATCCGTGATATGGTACAAGAAAATCACCTTCGTAAAGAAGATTTACTTTTTCCTTTATTTTTGGTAGAAGGAAACAACAAAAAAGAAGAGGTTGCTTCGATGCCTGCTATTTACAGGTATTCTCTTGACAATCTTTTGAGAGAAATAGAAGAATCAACGAATTTAGGCATTAACTCTTTTGCTGTATTTCCTGTATTACCAGAAAGCAAAAAAGACCATTTTGCCACCGAAGGAGCAAACAAAGAAGGTCTTTACATCAAAGCCTTAGAAAAAATAAAACAAGAATTCCCTCACATCGCCTTGATGACAGACGTAGCAATGGACCCTTACAGCTCGGACGGACACGATGGATTAGTCGAAAATGGCGAAATCTTAAATGATGAAACGTTAGAGATTTTGGCAAATATGACCATCGCTCAGGCTGAAGCTGGTGCTGATTTAATCGGTCCTTCGGATATGATGGACGGAAGAATAGGCTATTTACGAAAAGCTTTAGATGACAAAGGATTTACAGGAACTTCTATCATTTCTTACACCGCAAAATATGCAAGTGCTTTTTACGGTCCTTTCCGTGATGCTTTAGACTCTGCACCAAAATTTGGCGATAAAAAAACTTACCAAATGAACCCTGCCAATAGTCAAGAAGCACTTATTGAGGCTACTTTAGATTTCAATGAAGGAGCTGATATCCTAATGGTAAAACCAGCCTTGTCTTATTTGGACATCATCAAATCATTGCACGATAATTTCGATTTGCCTATCGCTGCCTACAACGTGAGTGGTGAGTATGCTATGGTAAAAGCAGCCGCTCAAAAGGGTTGGATTGATGAAGAACAAATTATCTTAGAAAAGTTATTAAGTATGAAAAGAGCAGGAGCGAATATCTTACTGACCTACCACGCCAAAGAAGTCGCTAAATTATTGTAATCATAACAATTTATTAAGCACAAAAAAAGGGTTGTATTTATAAAATACAACCCTTTTTTATTTGATTTTGTTTTTTTAGATATTTCCTTCACGAGCATCTTTCATACTTACTCTTCGGTTGTCTTTGTAAGCAACTACCCAAGCACCTTTTACGCCCATACCTCTTAAGTAAGCCTTAAACTTATCTGCTTCCCAATAATCACCAAAAGCACCAAGTGTATATCTCATTGTACCATCTTCATCTACTGTTCCACTAAAATTATCGTGGCGGTTAAAGTATTTTGTAATGTCATAGTTACGGTAAGCACCAATTTGTACTTTGTAAACTAAGCCTTGTACACTTTTTGTTTTTTTGTACGAACCATAAGTATCTCCGCTCCCCGCACTTGACGTCCCGCCTGACTGAGCTACATTGTTTCTTGTACTTGTTTCTCCTGCCGGTAATTGCCCTGCACCTTGTGTGTCGTAAGCCAAACGTTTTGCTTCCAACTCTTCTATTCTCATTTTAGCGGCCTGTGTTGCTGCCTTGTAATCTTTCACTTCAGACTCAAGTAATGCTTTTTCAGAAGATGAAGTCTCCAAATCACTCTCCAAAGACATTACTTTTTGAGTAGCATCTGCCAAATCATTCTTTGTCTGAACAAATTGTTCAGGAGTTTGATTTTTAATCTCTTTTTTAATCGCTTTTTTCTCTGTTTTACTCAATTGAGCAAATGACGCAGAGGCGAGTAATGCAAATCCTAAGGCTAATAGTATCTTTTTCATAATGTTTTCAATGGTGACGTAAAAGTAAATTGTATAATCAATACGCAATATAATCAATTACTATATACTAAACATAGATTGTTTAGTTCATATTCCCAACGTTTTTTATTGAAATCTTTAAAATAAATGCTTTATTACGGCGTATTGGCTCTCAAAATACAACTTACATTTAGTATTTTTGCTTATCGCTTTTGAAAACAGCTTATGATTTACCTCGATAACGCAGCCACTACTCCTCTTGATCAACGAGTTTTTGAAGAAATGACGCCTTATTTCCTTTCGCATTTCGGGAACCCTTCTTCGACACACAGTTTAGGAAGACAAGCAAAAGTGGCTATTGAAACAGCGAGAAAAAGTATTGCCAAACGATTGAATTGTTTATCGTCAGAATTATTTTTTACTTCTTGTGCAACAGAGGCTAATAATGCGATAATTAAAGGTGTGGTTGAAAAATTTGGTATTAAACACATCATCACTTCCAAATTAGAACATCACGCTGTTTTACACGTTATTGAAGCAATTGAGAGACAAGGGATAATCACACTTCATTTTATTGAAAATGATGAAAATGGCGTACTTGACCTTACTCATTTAGAAGAATTATTGAAAGTAAATACCGATGCTTTTGTTTCTGTAATGCACGCCAATAACGAAATTGGAACAATCAATCCTATCGAGGAGATTGGTTTGTTGTGCAAAAAACACAAGGCTTTGTTTCATTCGGATACAGTACAAACTATCGGGCATTCACCTTTAGATTTAGCGACACTTCCTGTTGATTATTTGGTTGCTTCGGCTCATAAGTTTCACGGGCCAAAAGGAAGTGGCTTTATGTATGTTAGAAAAGACAAACGTTTTTCGCCTTTACTATTGGGTGGTGCACAAGAAAAAGATTTACGAGCAGGTACAGAAAACACGGCGGGAATTATCGGTATGGCTTTCGCTTTTGAATTGGCGTTTGAAAACCCTGAGCAAGAAAAGGATTTCAAAATATTAAAAAATTATTTCATCAACGAAATTACACAACGTTTTGATTTTATCACGATAAATGGAACAAAGGGAAAAACATTAAATAATATTATTAGTTTATCTATCGCTCCTGAAAAATCAAATGCAATGCTTTTATTTTCTCTCGATTTACAAGGAATAGCCGTAAGTGGTGGCAGTGCTTGTGGTAGTGGTGCCGTGAAATCTCACGTGACAGAAGCTTTAGGATTACCTGCTGAGGTCGGTGTGCTACGGGTTTCTTTGAGTCGCTTCAATACCAAAGAAGAACTCTCTATGTTATTGGATAAATTGGAAGGTGTATTTGGTTAAACAACCAGCAAACAAAATATCGGCTCATCTCATTTCTATCAATAGAATAATAATATCCCTTCACAACTTACTACTCAAGAAACAATACGCCAGTACCATCTTCTCCTCGCATTTCATCAAGTTTTTTAGTTTCTGAGAGGTATTTTGTCCAATAATTACTTTGGTCTTGGGCTAATAAATAATCCAAACACGCTTGAAACTGTACCTGAACAGACTGTGGGATAGTATTCTTTTCCATCCATTCAAAAAACAAGCTGTACTTCTTGACTATCTTTTCCTTCATTGCCAAAGGAAAAACTTGAATATTATAATGTAACGGGGAATGAAGGATATTAATATACAAGCCTTCTTTTGTAATAAAGTTGTTCGCCAACGACTGCTTGTACAAATCGGGGAGGTGGTACATATTAAATACCGAAACCGTCAGACTGTCTAAAAACTATAAGCGAAATTAGTTATCACATAGTTTGTTGTAAAAGGTATAAATAGCTATCTTTAAGCTATGAGCTACATCACTGGATTTGACAGAAACCAAGCTGTTTTGATACCCGAAACTATAAACCAACTTATTGATACAAACAATCCTGTTAGGTTTATTGATGTTTTTGTTGATTCTCTTCAAACGGCAGATTTTGGTTTTAGAAACCCTAACAGAAATACAAATGGCAGACCGCCATTTCACCCCAAAGACTTATTAAAGCTATATATTTATGGCTATTTGAATAAACTAAGATCATCAAGAGCCTTGGAGAAAGAGTGCAAGCGAAACATAGAACTCATTTGGCTAATCAAGGGATTAGTACCTGACCACAATACGATTGCTAATTTCAGAAAGAACAATCCTAAAGCGATTAAAAAAGTATTTAGAGCTACAGTCAATATAGCTAAAAACTTAGATTTGATTGGTGGTGTTTTACTTGCTGGTGACGGGACAAAATTAAGAGCTCAGAATTCTAAAAAGAATAATTACAATCAAAAGAAAATAGACCGACACATTGCTTATATCGAAACCAAATTAGCAGAGTATTGTTCGTTATTAGAATCAGCAGACGGAGACCAGAAAAAACAAATCCAAGCGAAGATAGAGAAGCAAAATAAACATAAAAAACAGTACTTAGCAATTGAAAAACAACTTGAGGAAACAGGAGAAAAACAAGTATCTACCTCTGACCCTGAGGCACGACAATTAGTTATTAGAGGTGTTGTTACTGAGGTTTGCTACAATGTTCAATCTACAGTTGATGCTAAAAACAAAATTCCTATTGATTATAAGGTTACCAACAAAAACGACAAACAGGCAATGACAGACATGGTGAAAAGTGCCATTGATATCATAGGAAGCAATGAGTTTAACGCCGTTTTTGATAAGGGGTATTACACAGCTGAACAAATTCACGACACTCAAAAACTAGGTGTAACCACTCATGTATGTGTTCCTGCACCAGCCTCTAATGCGCCGGACAAATCATATAATGTAAGTGAATTTAAATACAATACAGAGAAAGACAGCTATACCTGCCCCGCAGGAAATACATTAACAACTAATGGTAATTGGTACAACAAACGAGTATATAAAGTCAAGCAATATAAAACCAATAAATGTAAAGCATGCCCGGTAAAATCTAGCTGCACAAAATCTAAATCACAACGAATAATCGAACGTCACCAATTTGCAGAAGCACTAGTTATTAACAAACAAAACATAGCGAAGAACCCAGAAATCTACGCACAAAGACAAGCTGTGGTTGAGCACCCTTTCGGGACAATGAAAAGGTCTTGGGGATTTGACTATATCATGACAAAAAAATCAAAAAAACATGCTTCCGCAGATGTTGGTCTTATCTTCATAGCCTACAATCTTAAAAGATTGATGAATATCATAGGTATAACGGGGTTATTAGAGGTAATAACCTCCTTTTTTCATCGTTTACACTCTGTTTATCTCTATTTCTTCATATATCACTCTATTAAGCTAAAAAACAGAGTCTCTTCTAGCTTTTTTACTTTGTCCCAGATTTCTATATTTTAGTCGTACTTTTCTGTATTTTTGAATACTAACAAAAAAAACGGAGGTTTTTAGACAAACTGCCGTTGGTGCTATTTTTATTTTCAGGTGTGGGTACGCTCTAATTTCCTCTCTGTTTTGAAGAATCTTTTCCCAATTCATTTCTTTACGAACATATTCACCCAAATCCTCAGAAGCATCAATACTAGCCAAAATCTCGACTGAAGTAAACTCTCGCCAATAATCAACCACCTGATGCGACTTGAAACTGAGCATAGAAAAATTTGTGTTGTAACGCAAACGCATAGAGGTTGCCTTATTTTCAATCAACCATTTGAGTAATAAATAATGTTCTTCGGTAGCCAAAGGTTCTCCTCCTGCAAAGTAAATTTCTTCTGCCTGGAGTAATGCTGAGCCACACGTAGCGATAAACTGTTCGTAGTCTTTTACATTTTTGATGATCGCCTTTTTTCCACTGTTGTTTTTAAGTATTTTCGCTTCTTCAAACCAGCGAGAACTTGCACCATGCCAACACGTACGGCATCGGTAATTACAAATATTTGAAAACCGAATATCAAAATAAATCGGATCTCTAACCGTTTCTATCGATACATGAGGGAACTTATCAAACGTTTCTTGACGAATACTCTTTCCACCTGTCGCTTCTATTTTTGTGCAGACAGCACAACGTTTATCTATTTCTCCTTTCGCAAATTTTCCCCTAAGTTTCGTCATCGGTTTACCCGACCAAATTGCACCCAACGATTGCTCATTAATATTCCCCAAAGTAATCGGAGCAACACAACACGCCTTTACGTAACCTTCGTTACCAACGTGTAAATGTATCCAAGGCATCAAACAAAAAGGAGTAGCTTTTTTCACACAACAAAGGTAGTCGTATTCTTTAAGTATTGAAAACACAATACTATTTTAACTATTTTGAATACACTTTTGAAATTGTAGGAAAATCAAAAAAAGCAAAACAAATTGCAGGAATTGAAAATAGTTACGTCGTAAAAGACGCTATCGAAACCACTTTTCAAAACATCATTCCTCTGTGGTATTTTGGTTTTTTATACTAAAAAAATCTTAAAACCCAATGACTAAAATGTTGAAAAAACACTTACTCAAGTCATACAGAACAACTTAAACCCACTTACACTACTTATCTAAGCTATTCCCTCACGTAAAACACCTATTTTATCGGTATTAAAGCCCTAAAAGATAGCGAATGGCTGATATTTAGTCTATGTTTGTAAGCCCTAAAGGGTTCTAATAACAATATTATGGCAGTATCTAAGAAAACAAAAGCGGTAAAAAAAGTACTTACGCCCGAAGAAGAAATTCAAATGCGTTTTGACAAAGCAACAATTTTGTACTTAAACTCAAAATTGAAACCGTGTATGGATGCCTGTGGTACTGTGTTAGCGAACACACCTGAGCACATTGGATTTTTAAATTTATTAGCAAAAGCACATTGGCGTAAAGGAAACTTAGCTGAGCACATTCAATTTGCTGAACAAGCAAACGCAATAGAAGAAAACATTACTTCACAAAAACTTTTAGCTATTGCTTATTCTCAGAAAAATGGAAGAGAACAAGAGTCTTTAAAACGTTTCTCTGAATGTTTACTTGTAGAACCAGAAAATTGTGAATTGTTAAAATACAGAGCTTTAACTTACGTTAGATTAGAAGAACTACAAGGTTTGCCACCAAGTGTGAAAGAAAAATACATGATGAAAGCTGATCTTGACTTGAACAAGATGATGGAAATCATTGGTGAAAGTGATACAGATATGCATTGTGAAACACTTTACCACCGTTCGTTTGCTCAATTGTATTTATTGAAATATATGAATGCTAAAATTGATGCAGAAAGAGCAATCGCTTCTTTTGAGGTAGAAAAAGACCCTTTGAAAAAGGATAAAAACATGCTTAAAGAGATGAAAGTATTATTGAAAAAAGCAATTGTTGAAATGAAGAACCAATAACACCTTCATTACACACATAAAAAAGCCACCTTTTCTACGCAAGAAAAGGTGGCTTTCTTTTTTACACAAATGATTAGCTATCCATTTTCATTCGTACCTGAATAACCAATGAAGAGAGTACCGTCAACCCTCCAATAATAGCGATAGAAGGTAACAAACCCCAGTAATCAGCCAAAAAGCCTGTCATTAAAGCTCCAATTGCATAGCCCAAGTCTCGCCACAGCCTAAAGATACCAATGCTATGTGCACGCTGTTCGGGATGAGTAAACACCGCCATAGTTGCCAAAAAGGTAGGATAAACAACCGCCGTACCAATACCCAACAACACGGACAATACCACAAAGTGAGACATCGTTTCGGCAAACAACATCACCAAAAGCGTCACGCCTTGTAATAACATTCCCCAAAAAAGCATCTTCTTTTTATCCAAAACATCCGCCATTTTACCTGTGACCAATTGCCCAAAACCCCAAGTCATAGGATAAAGTGACACAACAAGACCAATTTGCTCGATAGTAAACTCTTTTGATGCCAGTAAAATAGGGAAAAGTCCCCAAACCATTCCATCATTCAAGTTATTGACCATTCCCGCTTGTGAAATAGCTCCCAAATTAGGGTTCTTCCAAGTCGTTTCCCAAAAGACATTACCCATTTTTTCAACTTTATTTTCCGTTATTTCGGTTTGTACATGATGCCTTGTGTCTTTTACAAACAGCCAACTCAGCAACAACCCAATTACCGAAAACCCAATTCCCAAATAAAATGGATAAGGTCGCACACCATAATTTGAAGCAATCCACCCTGTCAAAAAAGCAACTCCTCCGACAGCTAAATAGCCGATAGCTTCGTTAAATCCCATCGCCAAACCTCTGTCTTTTTCGCCTACCAAATCAATTTTCATTACGACTGTACTCGACCATGTCAACCCTTGGTTGATACCAAGTAAAACATTCGCCAATATTATCCAATTCCAACTGGGTGCATAAATCAACAAAAAAGGAATCGGTAAGGCAATCACCCAACCTGCGATTAATAAGTTTCGCCGACCGTACCTATTTGCCAATGCGCCAGTAAAATAATTGGTCAAAGCTTTTGTTACGCCAAACACCACAATAAATGATAAAATCGCAGTTTTAGCGACCATAGAAAATTCGCTTCCTGCCAATTGCGGTAAGATTGTTCTTTCCAAACCGACCATACCTCCGACAAACCCATTGACCAATAACAATAGAACAAACTGTCGGCTATTTTCTTTTAAACCGAGTTTTACCTCACTCATCTTTTACTATTTCATAATGTTGTACAATAGGAAAAGGACTATAAAAATGATGCAATAACTCCTTCCAAACTTGGTATTCTTTCGATTTACGAAACCCTATTTCGTGGTCTTCCAGCTTCATCCATTTTACCAACAAAAGATATTGATTTTCAACCTCCAAACACTTTTGCAACTCGTGAGAAACATAACCATTCATTGAACTAATTATCTTTTCTGCCTTTGTAAAGGCTACTTCAAAATCAATTGCAAGTCCCTCTTTTACATTCAAAACAGCTACTTCAAGTACCATGTTATCTATTTAAAACCATACAACTGGGCAACCCTCTTGCTCCACTCTACAAAGTTAATCAAATAGCAAGTAAGGCTGTAATCTTTTACGTTCATTAGCAGACAAACCATATACTTTTTTAAACTGTGCCAAGCCTTCATACCGACCAATTTTCTTACGGAAATTCACAAGAGTCGAAGCCTGTTTTTCTGTCAAATACGGATGCTTTCTTAATTCGGCTTTACTCAATAAGTTGATTTTTAAAAACTTAATCTTAGTAGGATTTACTTTTACATTCTCTTTCAATAGGTCAAACTCCTTTTCCTTGACACCAGGCACTTCTTTTAACTGATGAACAGAGTAAAAACCACCCAATTTAGCACGGTAACCGATAATTCCCTTTGCTTTTGTTAACGAAACAAAACCTGCCAACTGTTTTACCGATACGCTGTTCAATTCAAACCGCTCTCCTTTTGTTTTTACCGTAATTTTAGTGGACACAATGACCTCCTTTACTTCTTGGCTACAATCAGACACAAAAGAAAAATCCTCAAAATAATTAGCCAGAACAGACGATTTTACCCCTTTTACCGCTTTCAGTTCTTTCAAACAATGAAATTTTTTCCGTCTTTTTTTCTCCTTTAAAATAGCATTTGCTAACTGATTAGAAACACCCAAGTCTAACCATTGGTAATAAGACAATAAGTTAGGGTTTATTTTATTGGCACTCTCACTCAACGACTGTACAAGTAACACATCAGCAATACTATCGAGATAAATTTGTTCACTCTGCTCTACTACCTTCTCTGTTGGGCTAAAGTAGCGTTGCACAGTTGGGAAAAGTAAAACACCTCCCAAAAGTAAAAACAAAACAGCAAGACCTTCAATTTCCTTTTTAGAAAAAGTAAGAAAATTAGAAAGTCGCTCTTTTATGTTTTTCATTCTTTAGATTTAATCCCTTTAAAATAATCTTTCAAATCGTCTTTGACTTCGCCAGACATAATGTACAGACCAATAATATTGGGTACAGCCATAGATAGCAACATCATATCAGAGAAAGCGACCACGTTATCCATTGTTGTCGTAGCACCTATTACGATAAAAACCACAAAGACAGCTTTATAAATCAATTCTTTTATTTGTCCTTCACCAACCAAATACGTCCACGCTTTTAAACCATAATACGACCAAGAAATCATTGTCGAAAAGGCAAACAACAACACGGCCCCCATCAACAAAATTTTAAACCAAGGAAATACTGACCCAAAAGCGGCCGAAGTTAATTGTGCTCCCGCATAACCAAAAGGTGTTTCGTGCATTCCTGTAACAATAATAACCAAAGCGGTCATTGTACAAATCACTACGGTATCAATAAATGGTTCTAACAATGAAACGATACCTTCTGTTATAGGTTTCTCTGTTTTAACTGCTGAGTGAGCAATGGCTGCCGAGCCAACTCCAGCTTCATTTGAAAAAGCAGAACGAGTAAATCCGATAATCAACACACCGATAATACCTCCTTTGATGGCGTTTCCTGTAAATGCACCTGAAAATATTTGCCCAACAGCATCTCCCAAATGAGAGAAATTCATAAATAAAACAGCTAATGCTGCTGTTACATAAAGTACTGCCATAAAAGGAACTATTTTCTCTGTTATTTTAGCAATACTTTTTAATCCCCCAATAATAACAACCGTTACAAGAATAGCTAACCCAACACCAAAAAGCACCGAATGGTCTGCCATCATTGGAAAATAATCTTTCACTTGTAAAAATGCTTGATTTGATTGAAACATATTACCTCCACCAAACGAACTTCCGATACAAAGAACAGCGAAAGTAAAGCCAAGTACCTTACCTAAGACACCTTTCCCTCTTTTTTCTAACCCTTTAGACAAGTAGTACATCGGACCTCCTGAAATAACGCCCTGTGGTGATATCTTTCGGTATTTCACACCCAAGGTACATTCCACAAACTTTGAAGACATTCCTAATAAACCTCCTAAAACCATCCAAAGTGTTGCTCCTGCTCCACCAACAGAAATTGCCACAGCAACTCCTGCGATATTCCCTAAACCAACCGTCGCCGATAAAGCAGTGGCTAATGCTTGAAAATGCGAAACCTCTCCTTTTGTTTCTTTGTCATCGTGTTTACCACTCACCAATTCGATAGCGTGTTTAAAACCTCTAATATTGATGAATTTCATTTTGAAAGTAAAAAACAATGCCCCAATAATTAGCCATAACACTACAAAAGGCACTTTTCTTTCGTTAAAACTACCTTTTAATGAGATGACAGGTATTCCCTTTTCGTCATAAACGAGTGCATTTTCTTCAAACAAAGAAAGTAAATCAAAAAACAACACATATTCGATGGTAGCAACTAAAGGTTTCATAAATTTATCTGACGCCTCTAATGTATAAGCTGACAAATGTTGTTTTCCCTCTTTGTCAGTCGTTAAACTTGCAATTGTTGACTTAGCAAAATACTTTGTTGTTACTTTATCTTTTTTGTAAAACAACAGAGCCTCTTTGTAAGAAGCGAACTTTCCTAAACACAATTTATTAACTCCTACCGAAAGTTTTACGTCATCTTTAGTATAAGGGAGGTTTTCTTTATAAACGAAAGCTGTTGGCTTTGTTACATTTATCTTAGTACCTTTTTGTACAAACCCTTGTTTTGCTAAGGGCTCAACCAGTAATTCGGGAAGTGCATCTTGACTTCTCAAAGCGACTAATTGCACGGTATAAATCGTGTCGTTTACTGAAGCAAAAAGCCCGATATTTACAAATAAAAATAAGGTAAGAAATAGAGTTTTCATAGTTAATTTGAGTTAAAAAGAGTACACCAAACAAGTAGAAAACCTGTTTGGTGTTATTTTATTTATTTTAATTCTTTAGCAAAACTATCATCCCATTTAAATGCATTAATAATCCACCCATTATCATTTTTATAATAAGTAAACATTAACCGAATGGCAGATTTATCATAACGAATAATATACGTTTCCCTTATTACAAAATCTGAAACAGTCTTATTTGTAACCTTTTCATAACCTAACCTTTTGCCAAATCGTGCATCGAGTAAGGACATGTATTTTGTCGTTTTTGTTTCGAAATCCTCTATTTCAGCTTCTGGAAGAGGCCAGTATTTTTTTAAAATCTTTACTGAGTTAGATATTTCCCCTTCAAAAAAAAGTTTAGATACTTCTTTTGATAACTTTTGTGTTTCTTCAATACTTTTCATTCCTTTTTTTTGAGCTATTAAATTAAAACTCAATAAAGATAAGGCTGTGATTAAAATTATACTTTTCATTTTATTTATTTAATTGTTCACTCAATATTTTAATCCCTTCCATAAATGAATGAGGATTGTAACCGATTTCTTTCACTGCTTTATCAATGATAAAGCCCGTTTTTGGTGGACGTTTTGCTTTTTGTTGGAATTTACTTCCGTCTGTTTTTTCTATCAATGATTTATCTAAACCAAAGAATTCAACCGTTTGCATTGCCATAGCATAAGGCGTCAATACATCTTTTCCTGAAATGTTAAATATCCCTTTTGCGTGATTTTTGACAATTAAGAAACAACCCATAGCCAAATCTTCAGCTAAGGTTGGGCTTCTCCATTGGTCATCAACAATAGTTAAGTTCGTTCCTTCTTCCAAACTGTTTTTTACCCATAAAATAATATTACTACGGCTCATTTTTTCTGTAATACCATAAACTAATATCGTACGAGCAATTGCCCAGTCAATCGAGCTTTTAAATAGTATTTTTTCGGCAGCTAGTTTACTTTCTCCATAATAAGACAGAGGATTTGGCGTAGCACTTTCTTCGTCATAAGGACCTCCTTTCCCATCAAAAATGAAATCAGTCGATAAATGAAGTAAAAAAGCACCGACTTGCTCACTCGCCTTAGCCAAATAAGCTACAGCATTGACATTCAAATCCCAACATTCTTCTTTATCCTCTTCGCATTGATCAACATTGGTCATTGCTGCTGTATTGATAATGTAATTAGGTTTGATTTCATTTACCAAAGTAAGCACTTCGTTTTCATTACAAATATCTAAACTTCGGTATTCAAATCCTTTTGTTTCAGACACACGGTTTTCGCCACGAGAAGTCGCAATTACTTTGTATTCGGTATTACCAGACAATAAACTAAGTAGTTTTTGCCCCAATAACCCATTAGAACCTGTGATAAGAATCGATTTCATACTTATTGTTTATTGTAGTTTTTACCGTAAAGTTTCACCAATTTTGTTATCGGTAAAGTTTCTACTTCAACAGACATTTCAATATTTTCTAAAGGTCTGTCTCTCGCATCTTTCTTTTCTTGTGCAATCTTATGAATAATATCCAACCCGTCGATTACTTGACCAAAAACAGTGTATTCGTTATCTAAAAAAGGAACTCCTGCCTCATTGTCAACAATATAAAATTGCGAACCACCCGAACGTTTTTGAGGGTTGCTTGGACCTCCTTTTCTTGCTGCAGCAATTGAACCAAATTTATGCTTTAGTTTAAATGTAATTTCAGCTTGTTGCGTATAACCAGGATCTCCTGTTCCGTCATTTTCAGGAATATCATCTTTCGATAAAGGATCTCCTCCTTGTATCATAAACTCCTCAATTACACGGTGAAATGTTGTCCCATCATAAAACCCTTTCTTAGCTAATTTCACAAAGTTTTCTTTGTGTAAAGGTGTTTCTTCAAACATCACTGCTTTCATATCTCCAAATTTGGTATGAATGGTAACCAAAAAATCAGTCGTTGCCACTACCTTTGTAGGTCGCTTACTTGGTTTCTTATCTGTATTTCCTCCACACGCTACCAAGGTAAATAGTAACGTATATAATGCAATTTTAAAACTATTTCGTTTCATAAATATATCCTGTTAATTTTGTGATTTCTTCTTTTGTCAACGTTTCGACAGTAACTGTCATTGTAATGTTTTTCTTTGGTCTGTCCCTACCATCTTTTGGAGCAACAGCTATCAATTCAACGATAGTCAAACCCTTTATTACTTGTCCGTACACCGTGTATTGACCGTCTAAAAAAGCTACACCTTTTATGTTTTCTACAATATAAAATTGTGAACCACTCGATCGTTTCTCCGCATTGGGAAGCCTTGCCGCAGCTAAAGCACCGTAAACGTGTTTGTGATTTTGTGAAATTTCGTGAGGAATAGTATAACCAGGACCACCTGTTCCATCATTTGTTGTATTGTTGTCTTTCGATAAAGGATCTCCTCCTTGTATCATAAAATTATCCATCACACGGTGAAATGTTGTACCGTCATAAAATCCTTCTTTCGCTAATTTCAAAAAGTTCTCTTTATGTAAAGGACAGTCATCAAACAAAATGATTTGAATTTCCCCGTAGCTCGTTTTCAATGTGACCAACTCATCGGTTGGTTTCGCGGTTTTTTTAAAGACACTACACCCAGAGCTCAGTAAAACCACCGAAAACAAAATATAAATTACTTTTTTCATAACGCTTCTTTTATTTCTTTTAATATTTTATCACCACCTTTTTCTAACAGCTCTTCGGCTAAAATATCGCCCAGACGTTCTGTATCTTCGGCATTACAGACACCTTCGATTTCAATCAAGGTACCACCATCTAAGCTGATAATCCCAGCATTCATTGATACAACGCCATCATTATGTATTGCGTGACCAAAAACGGGGATACTACATCCACCTTCCAATTTTCTTAAAAACGAACGTTCGGCAAGCACTGCCTTTTCCGTATTTTCTTCGTTGCAAGCATTTCTAATAATTGCTGTTTTCTCGGCTGAAAGTGTCTCGTGAGCAATCTGAATAGCCACAGTTCCTTGTCCAACAGGCGGAGTAAACTCATCTAAAGGAAAGGTGAATTTTATTGCTTCGTCCATTTCCATACGATGCACACCAGCAAAAGCCAGTAACATCGCATCACAAGCACCATCTCTCATTTTCGAAAAACGAGTTTGCAAATTCCCACGCATATCTACGATTTCGTGTTGCGGGTAATAGTGTTTCAATAAAGCCACACGACGAGTCGAAGAAGTACCGATAACCAGTTTCTCCTCCATATTGATTGCCTTATCACTCACCAAAACATCATTCGCTTTTTCTCGCTCTGTAAAAGCAACAATACTCAATCGAGCATCCATCGAACTTGGTAAATCTTTCGCGCTGTGTACCGCAATATCAATCGCTCCAGTATAAAGAGCCTCTTCCAATTCCTCGGTAAAAACACCCTTACTACCGATTTTAGACAATGCCCTGTCCAAAATTTTATCTCCTTTTGTCTCGATTTTTACAATCTCGGTAGTCAAACCTTCCGCTTGCAACAAACTTTCGATATGGTAAGCTTGCCAAAGAGCCAATTTACTTGCTCTTGTTCCTATTTTTATATGTTTACTCACTCCTGTTTTCTTAAAATTTTAATCACTTCAAAAGCCGTATTTAGATTTTCTATTTTCGGGCTTGCATTTCTTTCAAGGTGGTAAAAAGCCATGTTCATCGCTTGTTCTATCCCTTCCAGTTTTGGTAAGGGCAATACAGTAGCCAAATTTGTAACAAACTTCACCTCCTCATCATCTATCTTCAACAAATCTTTATTTCCCGAATGCACCAACAAAACACTTCGTACGATATGCATTCCAAACTTAAAAAATCCTTTTTGGTCAGCCTTCGGCATCTTCTGAAAATCATCAGCAAAACCAATTAAAAAAGTGAAATCTAACTTATAACAAGCACGCAACCAATCTTGAAACAAAGGAAAACTATCATCCTTTATCTCTTGACTCGATTTTAACGCCTGATTTAGGTTTCCTTCAGCCATAACAGCCGATTTCCGAGCACTCAAAGGCTCTACCTCAAACTTATTAATCAAGGTTGCCTCTATTTCCTCTTCCGTAAAACCAGGAATAATCACCGCTTGTGTTCTCGAACGTATCGTTTGAATATTTTTTTCTAAATCTCCAGTAACCAAAAAAAACAACGTTTTATCTGGTGGCTCTTCCAAGGCTTTTAATATCGCATTGGCAGACGCAATATTCATCAATTCAGGTTTCCAAATCAAGATGATTTTAAATTCGCCCTCAAAAGCCTTCATCGAAATATTACCAATTATTTTACGGCTTTCATCGACTGATATGCTCAGTTGCTTGTTTTCTGCCTTCACAAAATGTGACCAATCAACCGTATTTGCATATGGGTTATCCAAAACAAACGAACGAAATTTCGCTAAATTCTCATTACGAGCCTTTTCCTTATCTCCCGTACCCAAGCCGTACATCGGGTAAACAAAGTGCATATCGGGATGCACCATTTTATTCATTTTTACACACGAAGCACAACTCCCACAAGAATCTTCCTCCTGTTTATCTTCACAATTCAAAAAAGTAGAAAAAGCCAAAGCCATCGCCAAATTAGCACTACCATCCATCCCAACAAACATTTGGGCGTGTGCCACGTGGTTGTTTTTAACCGATTGGATAAGTTTTTCCTTAATATGATGAACTCCGTAAATTTCTGAAAACTGCATAAACAACAACTAAAGGCAAATAACAACAAACATTAAATCACCTCTTCTTTAAGAAGTACAAATATACTCCAAAATAAGAAGTTCGGCATCACTTAACTGCTTCCCTTTCAATCGAGCAAACTCATTCACTTTCTTCAAAACCTTCGATAATTGGTAAATCTCTGTTCGTGACCACGTAAACGACGGGATATACTTCTCAGGATGCTCAATCACATTGGCACTAACCCCCACAGTTGAGCCCGTCATAAAATTTGTCCCAATCGCACACATACTATAATCAGCCATCAAAAGACCCAATTTTTGTTTGCCAGAACTAATAAACTCGTGCTTCTCATAATCCCAAACACGCACCATCGAAAGGTTCGTTTTCAAATTAGAAATATTCGTTCCCGCACCAAAATTACACCATTCACCAATCACACTATTGCCCATATAGCCCTCGTGAGCCTTATTTGTATTATTAAAAATAATCGAATCCTTTACTTCACCACCAACCACACAATTCTCTCCAATCGACACATTATTCCTAATCTTCGCATTAATAGCAACCACCGAATCCTTGCCAATCGCCACAGGACCGTGTATCACTGCCCCTTCATTTATCTCCACATTATCGCCAATATACACAGGACCTTTCGTCGTATTTATCGACGCATTGCGAATAGTTGTATTTTGTCCAACATACAAATCCTCACCATAAACCACCGTATGCGGGTCGTTTACCTTCGTCGGAATCAATTTAAGTAACGAAATATCATTTATAATCTCTTGCCCATTCCATTCAATCAAATCCCAAGCACGTTTCACCAACTGGATTTCCGCCGTTGTTTCCTCCGATTTCACCTCGTACATACTCATAAAGCTCCCACTTCGAAACGCAAAAACAGCCCCTTTGTAGGTCAAACCCTCATTTGATTTCAAATTATTTATTTCTGCAATTACCTCTTTATTAGGCAACAAAGCACCATTAACAAAAACATTATCATCCTCTTGCTGAAAATGATGCTTTTCCATCAAGTACAACGAAGACAAAATAGATAGTTGGTTTCCCTCAAAATGAGCACGCCATTTATCAGTAATAGAAAGCAAGCCCAAACGTAACTCGCACACAGGTCGTGTCAGCGTAAAAGGCTTTAATTGTTTACGATTAGACTCGGTATCAAAAAGAATAATATTCATACCCAAAAATAAAAAGTTCTACTCTTTTATTTAAGGTATTAAGCAATTATCTCGAAAGAAAAGACAATAATCAGTTGGAGCATCCCCCTTTCCACGAACTGATTTTCAGTATTTCATAGACAAAACACCGATAGAAATGCAGGGAACAGACAAAACACAGAACGGGGTCGGGCTTTCGACTATATCTTTTGTCTGTAACAATTTGGCTTTTCACTTTCATTTACAAAGAGCAATCGTAAAGGAACAAAACAGTCACCTATTTGAGACAAAAGGATGCCGTCTCTATCCCTATGCCGTCAGTAAGACGCCAACCCATAACGACAGAAATAACCCAACTTTCAATTAACCGTAAAACTAAGTTTAACGACCTATTTATGATAAATCCTGCAAAGAAGTACCTTGTCAAAGAGAAATCAACTGTCAAATTGAAAACTTACGAGACCAATTTTTCCAATGGATTTAAAAACAAAGAAGAGATAAAAGTTGCCTTACAACAAAACGTAGAAGAATTACGAGATATGCAACGCATTTTGTATGCCTCAGACACACACGCCGTATTATTGATTTTTCAAGCAATGGACGCAGGTGGAAAAGACTCGACAATCAAGCACGTAATGTCAGGAATTAACCCACAAGGTTGTGTTGTCCACAGTTTTAAACATCCCTCAAATATAGAATTAGACCATAGTTTTCTATGGCGACACCAATTAGCGTTACCTCGACGAGGAATGATAGGTATTTTTAACCGTTCACATTATGAAAATGTATTGATAAGCAAAGTCCATCCCGAGTTGATTTTAAACGAACGTATTCCACAGGTTTCATCGGTCAAAGACCTCAATAAGGACTTTTGGGACGAACGGTACAAACAAATCAGTCGCTTCGAAAAGACAACTGCCGAGTCGGGAACATTGGTACTCAAATTTTTCTTAAACATATCGAAAGACGAACAAAAAAACCGTTTTTTGGAACGCCTAAACAACCCCGAAAAACATTGGAAGTTTGATAAAAGTGACATTGAAGAGCGTCAATATTGGGACGAATACCAAAAGGCTTACCAAACAGCAATCGAAAAAACATCGACTGATTACGCTCCTTGGTACATTATCCCGGCAGACAACAAATGGTACGCAAGACTGGCTATCGGGAAAATCATTCATTCAAAAATAAAAGAACTCAAACTAAAAATGCCTCTTATCTCTAAAGAACATTTAGACCTGATGAAAGAAGCAAAAAAAGCATTGGACAAAGAGAAGTGAAATGATTTGAAACTAATCATCTTAAAAAATGTTATCTTTATACAAACGTTAAAAATATGAGTTTACAGGCAGATATAAATTGGATACAATCGGAATTAAATTTCGTTAAAGACCCAGAGCTTATTCGTGCTTTTAAAAGTCTTTTGAAATACCGAAAAAATAAAGTAGAAGCACAAGATTGGTGGTTAAACACAGATGAAAAAGACAAAGAGGATATTGAAGAAGGGTTGAACCAACTTGATAAAGGAGATTTTATTTCTCACGATGAAGTGATGAAAAACCCTCGAAAATGGAGCTAGACATTGTATGGTCCAAGAAAGCTATTGATGGCTATGCTCAAATATTAAAATACATTGATGAAAATTGGTCGCAAAAAGAAGTTTCTAAATTTGAAAAGCAGGTCAATAACTTTTTACTACACCTAAGTAAATTTCCTTACATTTTACAAAACGCTCCTCTTAAAGATATCCGAAGAGGCCCTATTAACAAATTAACGGTACTTACTTACTGAGTTAATCTCAAAACAAACCAATTATTACGATAAGAGACGCAAGACGACGTCTTTCTTAACATTCATTATGGATTCATTAACACAAATAGTATTAGGGGCTTCGGTCGCAGAGCTTACTTTAGGAAAAAAAGTAGGTAACAAAGCCATACTTTGGGGAGCAATAGCAGGGACAATTCCTGATTTAGACGTTATTGGTCGTTTCTTTTTAGATACTGTTGACGAATTACACTTTCACCGTGGCTTTTCGCACGGTATTATTTTCAGTTTACTTTTTGCACCCGTTTTGGGTTGGCTGATTTCCAAAATTCACCCCAAAGAAAATGCGTCAGTCAAAGAATGGTCATTGATGGCATTTTTAGCATTAGTCACTCACCCGATTTTAGATTGCTTTACCACTTGGGGAACACAACTTTTTTGGCCTCTCGATTACCGAGTAGCCTGGCACAGTGTCTTTGTTATTGACCCGTTTTACACCGTTCCGTTTATGATTTTACTGATTGTAGCTATGTTTTACAAGCGAACAAGTAAAATACGGTTTCGATTAAACACAACAGGATTGGTTCTCAGTACTGCTTTTTTAGGGCTGACTTTATTCAACCAAAGCTTAATGAAAACGGCTTTTGAAAAAGAGGTCAGACGACAAAATATACCAATGAAAGCAATAGAAGTTCGCCCAGCTCCCTTGCAAAATATATTATGGACAACCAATGTAGAAACTGAAAATGGCTACCACATTGGCTACCGTTCTTTTCTTGACAAAAACGACACCATCGCCTTTTCTTACCACCAAAAAAACCATCATTTGTTAGCACCTTACAAAGAGAACAAAGAGCTAAAACGTTTGTTATTTATCACAAAAGGGTGGTATGCCGTCAAAAAAACAGATGACAAACATTTCCTTATCAACGACCTTCGCTTTGGCTTGGTTGACGGTTTATCCAATAGCAACGACCGTTTTGTATTTGCCTACGAAATGACGGTTGGAGAGCAAAACAAATTAACTTTCGAGCCACTTAAATACCGTTTTGGAAAAGACGTCGGAAAAGACGCATTCAAACAACTTTGGGAAAGAATAAAAGGAAACAACTAATTTGTGAAAAGATGAAAAAGTTAGCTTTACAGGAACTCAACCGATTAACTGTTGATGAATTTCAACAAACAGACAAGCATCCTTTTGTGGTGGTAATGGACAACGTGCGTAGTATGAACAATGTCGGTTCGGCTTTTCGTACCTGCGACGCATTCGCTTCCGAAAAACTATACCTGACAGGTATCACGGCTACACCACCTCACCGTGAAATTAATAAAACAGCTATCGGAGCACAAGATTCGGTTGCTTGGGAATACGCAGAAAGCACGGCTGATTTACTCACAAAACTAAAAACCGAAGGATATAAAATTGCTATTATAGAACAAATAGACACCAGTATCTCTTTGAAAGAATTCAAACCATTACCTGATGAAAAGTACGCTTTCGTCTTTGGAAACGAAGTATTTGGCGTAGAAGAAGAAGCCTTACCCTTGGCAGACATTGCGTTGGAAATCCCTCAATTTGGCACAAAGCACTCCCTCAATGTTTCTGTTTGTGTCGGTGTTATCGTTTGGGATTTCATATCTAAAACCGCTTAATTCAACTCAAAAAAAGAACATAAAAAAGCCTCTAAACAAGAAGTTGTTTAGAGGCTTTAGTTTGACTAATAAATCAATATTTATCGGTCAGGTTTATTTAAACCGTATTAAATTAGAATTTAATCACTAACTCTACACGTCTGTTCAATGCTCTACCTTTAGACGTTTTGTTGTCAGCAACAGGCGTCACTTCACCAAAACCTTTGGCAGTTAATCTATCTTCGGTAATACCTTTTTTCACTAAGTAAGCTTTCACTGCATTTGCTCTTTTTTGAGACAACGCTAAGTTTAAGTCATCTTTCCCTTGCGAATCTGTATGTCCGTTGATTTCCAATTTGTATGCAGGATTGTTTTGCATAATAGAAACCACGTTTTTAAGAATGCCATAAGACGAATTTGTTAAAACATCTTTCCCTGATTGAAATTTCACACCGTGCAATGCCTGTTCCAATACCGAAGTAACCTCAGCTTTCACCGCAGGACAGCCTTTGTTAGCGTGAATACCCGCAGTATTCGGACACGCATCAAATTTATTTGCCACACCATCACCATCACTATCAGGACAACCATTAGCCGTACCATTCTCACGAGGACAAGCGTCTTTACTGTCCTCTACACCGTCGCCATCCGTATCTGGGCAACCCTTAAAATCAACCAAACCAGCAACCTTTGGGCAGTGGTCTTTCGCATCCGCCACGCCGTCGCCATCAAAATCTGGACAACCATTTAAAGCTTCCAGACCAGCATTTGTTGGGCAAGCATCTTTTCTATCAGACACACCGTCACCATCAGTATCTGGGCAACCTTTGAAAGCAACCAAACCAACCTCTTTTGGACACATATCATCTGCATCAGCCACGCCATCTCTGTCCGTATCTGGGCATCCCTTAAACTCTTCTAACCCTGCAACTGTCGGACAAGCATCTTTTTTATCAGACACACCATCTCCGTCACTGTCTTTTGAAGAACCTAAATTAAACACCAAACCGATAGAATGTTGCAAATACATATCATTTATTCCACCCGTTTCGTTCTCGATTCTGTCGTAATCCGTGTACATAAACGTTTCTTTCAACACCAAACTGACCACTGACGAGACCTTATAAGTCACCCCCGCACCAAAATCTGGCAATTGCATATTATCGATTTCCTTATCTTTAAAATACAAATACCCTAACCCAGCAAACACAAAAGGTCTCAATTTCACGTCATCATATTTAAAGAAATTTAATTTTGCGTTCATATTTAACTGAAACATATGGTCAGAAAAACGGTTAACAGAATTTTCGTAATAGCCTACTTTCCCGTAGGTAGAGGTCATTTCTACATCAAAATGCTCGGTCAAGTTTCTCGCTACTGAGATTCCAAAAAAGCCATACGGATTTTGATTGACGTTATAAAAACCACCACCAAAATCACCGTTATATTGCTCCAATCCTCCATTTACACCTAGTCCCCACCTTTTGTCGGGACTTTGAGCGTTTACACTCATTGCGCATAGCAACGCGATAAATAATGCTATTTTCACTTTAACTTTCATAACTTGTTTTTTTAGTTGAACTAATAAATCAAATGTCACAACTACATAAACGAGTGCATAAGTCACTTTGTTTAAGTTATTTGCGAATTGTTATTTGTTTGTATTGAGCTTTGGGCGTGCCCCTCCTTCGTCGGGTCGGGTCGTCGGCTATATCTTTTTAGTGCAAAAAAGCACTAAAAAGGATACCGCCTTTGCCCCTCACGCGTAAGACGAGCGATAAATAGTAGCCAGACTTTCAATACGTCTGTGTTTATGTTGACGGAGTGAGTTGTTCAAGTCCCCTCAGATTCCGAAACAAGTTCGGAATGACAGTTTTGTTTTTTTTCTTTGATAGGTGTTTTTCTAACTATTTAGTTTCTCAAACAACACACAAACACAAGTCATACTGAACTTGTTTCAGTATCTGAGTTTCTTTTTTGATAGCAATAGAAAACTGAAAAACACCTCTAAAAACAGCGTTTTACACTTTATTGGGCACAGTTACTTTAGCTTATATTTCGTTTTATTCTTTTCTCCGATTTTTACAAATATTCCCAATTCAATCCCTTTAATTAAATCTCTACTTGCAGTTGCTGAAGAAATTTCTTTGAAAACATTCATATAATCTTTTCTTGTAAATTCTTTATTAGCTAACTCCTTAAAATAATGAATTCTATCTGTTTGGTTTAATTTACGATTACCAAATTTCAGAACATCTCCAAGAGAATCATTAATAATCCCTAACATATATTCAATAAACAGTGTTGATTTCCCTTTGTTATCACTTTCTGATAATGCTTTGTAATATTCCTTTTGTGATTTACTAATTAGCGTCTCCAATGGGATAAATTCAAATACTGGATATTCGGCTTTTAATATTAAAGTTTGCCATAAACGCCCCATTCGTCCATTTCCATCTAAAAAAGGGTGTATAAATTCCATTTCGTAATGAAAAACACAACTTTTTATAAGGCTTAATTCATTTTTATCTTTTAGATACTTAAACAAATCTTTCATTAAGTATATGACATTTTCGTATGGCGGTGCGATATGTTCTATTTTTGTTCCTTTTACAATACCAACACCTTGTTTTCGGTATCCCCCAGGGTTTTCAATTAACCCAGTCATTATTACTTTATGTGCTTTTAGAAAGTCTTTTTCATTGTGGTATTTGAAATTTTCAATATTGTTATAAACTTCAATAGTATTTATTACTTCTTTAATATCTTTTTCTGGACCGATTACTCTTTTGTTTTCAAGAATTGCGGTTATTTGTTTTTCCGTTAGTGTATTCCCTTCTATTTTAAGTGAATTATGAATTGTTTTAATTCTATTCTGTTTTCTTAGTGTTGGTGAAGGTTTGTCTAATAAGTTCGCATTGATTTCTCCTATCTTCTCAGATATTTGAGTTACGAACTGTAATATTTTGGGTGTAATTTCGTAAGGCGGCTTCATTGATAGTATCATTTGATAGTATCAAAAGTAACTTATTATTCAGAAACAAGGTTCATTTTTTAGCTTTTTTTATTGTCTCCAACACACATACAGCTTCTAGCAATCAGCTACTGGCTTCTTGCTGACTTTCAATACATCTGTGTTTATGTTGACGGAGTGAGTTGTTCAAACCCCCTCAGATTCCGAAACAAGTTCGGAATGACCGTTTTGTTTTTTTCTCTATGTAAAACACTCGAAAATCACGCAAAACACCCAACTTTGATAGAATTTCTTTACGCCTGTTTACTACTTTCTTGTGTTATGTTTTACCACCCCTAACCCCTCCTAAAACAGGAGGGGAAGTAGTACGAGATAAAAATTTTAACGCGAAGAAACTAGGGTTTTGTAACCTACCAAGAGGTAAAAGGACTTAACTCTTTCTTTTGCATAAGGGATAGCAGAGAAAATCCTTTTTGGTTCTTTACTGTTCGTTGATTTCACAGAGAAAACCTCTTTGAAGAAGTTAAAAAATAACGAGGTCCCTCACTCCCAAAAAGATTGCAACGCATAGCCCGACCCCGCTCTTGTTTTGAGTGGTGAAATTTCTGTTTTCAATGTTGTCTATACAGAAAGGTGAAAAATCAGGATTTGGTAAGGGGACTGCCCAAAAAATTACACATAAAAAAACTCAAAACTGAATAAATCAATTTTGAGTTTTTTATTAATCAAGTATAAAGGATCGAATTACCCTACTTTATCGCTTGATTTGATTCTTTCAACAAACATTTTCGAAGGCTTGAAGCTTGGAATATAATGCTCATCAATTACGATAGCAGTATTTTTCGAAATGTTACGAGCAATTTTTTTCGCTCTTTTCTTGTTTATGAAACTACCGAATCCTCTTACGTAGATATTTTCTCCATCTGCTAGAGAGTCTTTTACTACTGTAAAAAATGATTCCACTGTTGCTGATACGTCAGTCTTTTCAAGACCTGTACGTTCTGCTATTTCGTTTATTACATCTGCTTTAGTCACAACACTAACTTTTTAATTATCAAACATTAACCTTCTGTTCTACAAAAGTAAACTTCAAAAACTTCTTTCAAAAGACTTTTTCATCTATTTTGCGAAAAAGTTTTATTTTACCCTCTACAACCTAAGTGTTTTTACCTATATGACACATTTCTTTACTGAACAAATTTCGGAGTGGTATTCCCTCAATAAAAGGGATTTACCGTGGAGAAAGACATCTAATCCCTATTACATCTGGCTTTCTGAGATTATTTTGCAACAAACGCGGGTAAATCAGGGTTTGCAATATTATTTCAATTTTGTGGAGGCTTTTCCGACAGTCAATGATTTGGCAAATGCTCCTGAAGACAAAGTCTTGCGTTTGTGGCAGGGGTTGGGTTATTACAATCGTGCGAGGAATTTACAGGCTTCGGCAAAATTTGTTATGGAGGAGTTGAATGGAGAGTTTCCCAAAAACTACAACGACTTGTTGGCATTGAAGGGTGTGGGCGATTATACGGCAAGTGCTATCGCCTCTTTTGCGTTTAATGAAAGAGTAGCAGTGCTAGACGGAAATGTTTTCCGTGTAATGGCGAGGTATTTTGGGGTTTATGACGATATTGCTTTGGCATCGTCTCGAAAGGTTTTTAAAGCTGTCTTAGATGATCTCCTTCCACCAACAGGAGAGGCTTCTCATATTTTTAATCAAGCGATAATGGAATTTGGGGCACTGCTGTGCTCACCTAAAAAACCAACTTGTGAAAGTTGTCCTGTACAAACGGGTTGTTTTGCTTTTGAGAAAAAAGAACAAACGGTTTTACCTATAAAAATCAAAAAGTTAAAAATTAGAGTCCGTCATATTTATTACTTGATTTGTAAAAACGAGGAAGGTGCTTTTTTATTAAAAAAACGAGACCGAACGGATATATGGGCAGGGCTATATGATTTCCCCTTGGTAGAAAACGAAACGGAATGGACGGAAAAAGAAATTTGTTCTGCTGTATCTAAAAAATATAACACTCGTATAAATCAAGCAATTGTGTTTCATTCAGAAAAAAAACATCAGTTGTCACACCAAAGTATTTACGCTCATTTTATAGAAATAGCCAAAGATAATTTATCTTTGGAGGATAAAGAGACAAAGTACTTTAGTATTGAAGAAGCGAGGGAGTTGCCTAAGCCAATTTTGATTGCTAAGTTTTTGGAGAAGTTTGATTTTTAAATCTTTAATTAAGGAATTATGGCAGGAGTAAATAAAGTAATATTGGTTGGGCATCTGGGAAAAGACCCTGAAGTACGCACATTGGAAAATGGTGCTAAAGTGGCTAATTTCTCAATGGCAACAACGGAATCTTACAAAGACAAAAACACAGGCGAACGTATAGATAACACCGAATGGCATAATATTGTCGTTTGGAGAGGATTAGCTGACGTTGCCGAACGCTATTTGGCGAAAGGTAGTTTGGTTTATATCGAAGGAAAATTACAAACTCGTTCGTACGAAAAAGACGGAATCACTCGTTACAACACAGATATTTTGGCAAGGGAATTGACTATGCTCGGTAAGAAAGAGGATAACCCTGGGGCGAACAAAGCACCAGCTAATGGTGGTAATTACACACCTCCGCCACAATCGCAAGCACCGGCAAAAACATTTGAAGCACCTCCTGCTCCCGCTGGAGAGGATGACGATTTACCTTTTTAAGTTTAACTATTGGAAAATTTAGACGATTCGGCAGGTTCCATTAACCTACTTTCGATTTTACATACATTAGAAGAAGCGCCTTTTGAAATAGGTGGCTATCTTTTGGTGTTACTTGTTTTAGTATTTTTGTCTGGGCTTATTTCTGGTTCAGAAGTTGCTTTCTTTTCACTTGATGGTGATGATATTTTTACGCTACAAAAAAGCAAAAAACGTCGTGACCAACTGGTTGTCCAATTGCTCTCCGAACCCAAACGTTTATTGGCATCTATTCTGATTGGCAATAACTTGATAAATGTAGCTATTGTTACGATTAGTACGCTTTTGGCTTGGAAAATAACGGGAACCACCGATGATTCGAGCAAAGCGTTGATATACTCTACATTGATTGTGACGGTGGTGATTGTGTTTTTTGGGGAGGTTATTCCGAAAATTTATGCCAATAGTATGAATATTAGTTTTGCCCGAAATAGTGCAATGCTAGTTACTGGGATGAATAAAGTCTTTTGGCCATTTGGAGCCGTTTTATTAGCGATGAGTTCGGTTATCGAACGACGTATTGAAGAAAAAGGCTATGACGTATCGGTAGATGATTTGAATGAAGCATTGGAAATGACCACCGAAGATACTTCTGATAAAGAGAAAGATATTTTGAAAGGAGTGGTGAAGTTTGGTACGATACACGTAAAGCAAATTATGCGTTCTCGTTTGGATATCACAGCTATCGACTTTCAAGACGATTTTCATCAGTTGATGGATAAAATTAACAAATCTGGTTTTTCAAGAATCCCTGTTTTTAAGGATTCTATCGATAATATTGTGGGGATTTTGTACATCAAAGACATTTTACCTTACATCGAACGTAAAGAAACTTACCGTTGGCAAAACCTATTACGAAAGCCTTATTTTGTACCCTACACAAAAAAGATTGATGATTTGCTCCGTAGTTTTCAATCACGACGGGTACATATGGCTATTGTTGTTGATGAATACGCAGGAACATCAGGTCTAATTACTTTGGAAGACGTGATTGAAGAAATTGTTGGAGAGATAAATGATGAGTTTGACCACGATAAAATCGAATACACAAAAATTGATGATAAAAACTTTATCTTCGAAGCGAAAACTTCCCTCAACGATTTGGTTAAAATATTAAATATCCCAACAGATAGCTTTGATGAAATAAAGGGGGAAAGCGAATCGCTTGCTGGTTTGCTTTTAGAGTTACACGCAGGCATACCAAATTCAGGAGAGATTATCGAATACGAACAATTTGAATTCACTGTCGAATCGGTAACACAAAAACGAATTAAACGAATCAAGGTAGAGATAAAGGAAAGAACAGAAAACGAAAATTAATTTAAAACACAAAATTTGCTTTCGTTATCAGGACTTGGGAATTAGGGCATTTTTTGTATTTTTGTAAAAAGTAGCATCGTGCTTTTCAAGATAAAGTACCATTCTTTTTTATTAGCACAAGAATCAACAACATTATGACTAAATATACTTACTACACAAAAGAAGGTTTAGATAAATTAAAAAACGAATTGTTTGACCTAAAAGGAAAAGGACGTTCGGATATGTCTGCACAAATAGCAGAGGCAAGAGACAAAGGTGACTTGAGTGAAAATGCTGAGTACGACGCAGCCAAAGACGCACAAGGTTTATTGGAAATGAGAATTTCACAATTAGAAGGTGTCGTTTCTAACGCACGTATTTTAGATGACTCGAAACTCGATGCCGATACCGTAGCTATTCTTTCAGTTGTTTCTATAAAAAACAAAACGAATGGAATGGAGGTTACTTATACTTTAGTAGCTGAAAACGAAGCCAACCTAAAACAAGGTAAAATATCATTAGACTCTCCTATTGCTAAAGGTTTGTTAGGAAAAAAGAAAGGAGATACTGCTGAGGTAAAAGTACCTGCTGGAACAATGAAATTTGAAATCACCAACGTTACTCGCTAAGTTATGTCAAGTATTTTTACAAAAATAATTAACGGAGAAATCCCGGCTTACAAAATCGCGGAAAACGATAAGTTTTTAGCCTTCCTTGACGTAATGCCTTTGGTTGAAGGACACGTTTTGGTTATCCCAAAGACAGAGGTTGATTATATTTTTGACTTAGAAGATGAGCTTTATTTGGAATTACAGCTGTTTGCTAAAAAAGTAGCTACTGGTCTGAAACAAGCAATGCCTTGTAAACGTATTGGTGTCGCTGTGATTGGGTTAGAAGTTCCTCATACACATATTCACTTAGTCCCTTTACAAACGATGGACGATATTAATTTCACTCGTAAAAAGCTTTCTCTTCCGAAAGAAAAGATGGTAGCACTGCAACAATTAATTAGCGGTAAGGTTACAGTATAATTCTTATCGGAATGAAACATAAAAAAAAAGGGTTTGGTTATAATAACCAAACCCTTTTTTTGTTTATCTAATTGATAAAACCTGTATTTCAAAAACTAACACTTTGTCTGGCGGAACGACTCCTCCTCGACCTTTTGGTCCGAATGCCAAGTGAGAAGGCACTATCACAATGTACAGACCTCCTTCATTCATCTCTAAAAAAGCCTCTTCCCAACCACGTATGACTTGCTGATTGCCAATAGTAACAGATAAAGGGTGTCCTATTTTATTTTCTTGGTAAGTGGTCTCAAATACTTTATCATTCAAAAAACGTCCTGTATAATTAATTGAAATCATTTTACTTTTAATACCTGGTGCACCAGCACCTTTTTTTATTTCGGCAATATAAACACCCGATTTGGTTTTTTTTGTCTCTAAACCGTTTTCAGCAATGTAATTGTTCATCAACACCTCTTGACGAGCCAACAACGTACGGTCAACATCAATTTCTCGCTCTTTTACTTGAAAATCTTTTTGTGCCTTTATCCATTGTACCTTTATTGTAAAGTTTAACAACGAACCCGACTTTACATTCTTAGGCAAAGGCTTGCGAAATGTTTTTTGATAAATAGAGTCTGAAGGAATCAAAAAACTAGCACTGTCTCCTGCTGCCATCATACTTACCGCTTCGTAAATATCCCCTGCAAAGGCAGATATTTTGACAGGAAACAAAATTGTCTTTCCTCCTTTCTCTGCATAACTGTTTTTTAGCACTTCACCCTTTTCGGTCTTAATTATCATGTGCAAAGAAGCGACATCACCAACTTGAGCAGTTTTCCCGTCATTTTTAAGAAAGAATTTAAAGTAAAGGTCATTCTCATTTTGACGGTAACCTACTGTTTGTGCAAACGAACTTACACCAAATGCTACAAATAGCAACGAAATTAAAAACTGTTTATTCATGTGTATTATTTTTAGTGTCTATCAATTGGGGCTTAAAACTTTTTAAAACCTCTTTAAATTTATTTATTGTCTCTTCAAAAGGTAAATCCGAACGTCCTCCTGCGGCGTTCTTATGACCTCCTCCATTAAAATTTTCTTTAGAAAATCTATTTGCTGGAAACTCCCCTTTCGAACGAAATGATAATTTAACAGTATCTTCTCCTTCTTTTATCAACGCAGCAAATACAATGCCTTTTACCGATAATGCGTAATTCACAACACCTTCTGTATCTCCTGCTTTTGCCTCAAAACGCTTTTGCTCTTCTAACGATAAAGCGATAAAAGCCGTATGGTATTCTTCTAAAATAGTCATTTTTTCGGACAAAGCATAACCCAAAAGACGTAAACGAGATACTGTGTTGTTGTCATAAACCAACTGATGAATTTTAGAATGAGTAATTCCAATATCCATCAAATCAGCGACAATCAAATGTACATGTTTACTGGTGCTCGGGTAACGAAACGAACCTGTGTCTGTCATCATCCCCGCATAGATACACTCTCCCGTAGGGATATCTATTCCGTCAGGTTTGTTAAACATTTTGATGAAATCATAAACCAATTCGCAAGTAGAAGATGCTGTATCAACCCAAAGTTCGTATTCGGCAAACCGTTCGGCGTCTAAATGATGGTCTATTAATACTTTTTTTGATGACGAGGAAAAAACAATTTTCTCCATTTCATCACCAATTCGGTTTTTCCCTGAAAAATCTAAACAAAAAATAAATTCCGCATCATTAATTAGGTCATCATTCTTTTTTTGCTGTTCGGTATAAATCAAGACATCTTTTTCACAAGGCATCCACTTCAAGAACTCAGGGTAGTCAGTCGGAGTAATCACTTTTACATCGTGCCCTTGTTTTTTTAAAAACTGGTACAAACCCAAAGACGAACCTAAGGCATCTGCATCGGGATGGTAATGTGTGGTAATGACTATTTTCCTCGGTGTTTCTAATTCCTTTTGTAATTCCTTGAAATTATCCATTGATATATTAGTATGAAACCTTAATTTGAGAGTTCAAAGATACAAGAAACTATTTTAATAAAGGAATATGCTTAAAAAAGGAACTTTTACTTTCGCTATGATAAAACCTGTTGCTGTAAAAAGAGGGGATATAGGTAGCATTATTCAAATTATTGAAGAAAATGGCTTTCGTATTGCAGCTATGAAAAAAACTTTTTTCACCAAAGAATTAGCAGAAGAATTTTACAAAGAACACAAAGGCAAAGAGTTTTTTAACGGATTAACCGAGTTTATGTATAGCGATCCGATAGTCGCCTTGGTTTTAGAAAAAGAAAATGCTGTTTTAGATTACAGAAAAATCATTGGAGCAACCAATCCTAAAGACGCTGATAACGGAACAATTCGTAAGCTGTTCGCAGAGAGTTTACGCAAAAATGCAGTGCACGGAGCCGACTCTGATTTAAGTGCTTTACGAGAAATAACGTTAGTCTTTGATGAAAAAGAAATTTACTGATTAGTAGGTATTTACACTTAGGTTTTATACATTAGCAATAACCAACACAACCTAACAAAATGAAATTACTACTTATCTCTTTATTTTCACTTGCTTTTGCAGGTACAAACACAGCTTCAATAAGCCCAACAGCGAATACTGCTATTCACCAACCCACGAAAGCAAAGACATTGGAGTTACGTTATTCAACAAGTTTAAGTGCTGAAAAAGACAACTGTTTAGTTCAAGGTCAAACTTTTAAAGTTTTTTCTGACAAACAAAGTGCTGTTGATTATTACTATTTTATTAAAAACAGTGCTCCTGAAAAAGTGATCTATTATATCATTTCTTCTGACGAGAAAACAAGTGAAGTTTTCACTTTTAAAGCAGTCGAATAACGTTCAATATCACACATTTTCAACAGGCTACGATTTTTATTTAGTGTATTTTTTTAGAAGGAGTCTTTTTGGTAGATATTTCCCCCTATTTTGCGTATCTTCGCCACTATTATTATGTGGACAAGAATTGCTAATTTCATTTTAAGGTACAGACTGTTTTTACTCATCCTATTGACAGTCATCACAGGGTTTATGTGGTACGCAGGGCGTAACGTAAAAATCACGACCAAACTTGCTGAATTAATCCCTAAGCACGAAAAAGAACATTTCATTTTTAAAGATTTTAAAGAAGATTTTGGTCAAGATGCCAACGCGATGATTGTAGGTATGCAAGACAGTAGTCTTTACAACAATGTTGCTGTTTTCAATGATTATTACACACTTTGCGAAGATATTGCTAAAGTTGAGGGTTTAGAAAAAGTCTTAGCAATACCTTTTATCGATGAAATCCAAGCAAATAAGCGAAGACGAATATTCACGACCCAAAGAATATTTAACGGGCATGTTAAAACAAAAGAGGTACTTACCCAAAAAATAAATCAGGTCAGAAACATTAAGCTTTACGAAGGGCAACTTTTTAATTCAGCAACAGGTGCGTCTAACATTTACATTCCTTTTCAAAAAATATACATGGACTCTTCTTCTCGTGAGTCAATGGTTTGGGAAATTGTCGATTTGGTGGAAATATTTGGTAAAAAGCACCACATCAAAACGCATTTTGCAGGATTACCACATTTAAGAACAGTAAAAGCGGCGATTACAAAAAAAGAATTAAAGCTATTTTTAGTTTTATCCTTACTCATTACAGCACTTATTCTTTATGTCTTCTTTCGATCGATTACCTCTGTTATTTTCCCTTTATTGGTTATTGCTTCTGTGGTCATTTGGTCAAAAGGAACTATCGGATTACTCGGCTACGAAATAACCTCATTAACAGGGTTGATACCGACTATTCTTGTGGTTATCGGTATTCCAAATGCAGTTTATTTAATCAATAAATACCACCAAGAATTTGCGCAACACGGCAATAAAATCAAAGCATTAACCAATGTAATTAAGAAAATTGGAATTGTTACACTGATTACTAACTTCACAACAGCAATTGGTTTCTTAGTATTAACGAGTGCCGATATTACTATTCTAAAAGAGTTTGGTGTGGTTGCTGGAATCAATGTCTTTTCGACCTTCTTTATTAGTATTATACTGATTCCTGTTATGTTTTCGTACTTACCCAAGCCGTCAACAAAGCAATTGAAACACCTTGATTTTGGATTGGTTAATGGTGTATTAAGTAAAATCAACAACCTGGTTCAAAACTACAGAACGCAAGTTTACATCGTTTCTATTGTTATTGTGTTCATCGCTTCTTATGGTGTTTGGTTGGTCAAAGCCGTCTCGTTTATGACGGGAGATATGGCAGACAACAACCCAACAAAAATGAGTCTTGCGTTTTTTGAGAAAAATTATGATGGGACAATGCCCCTCGAAATCATCATACAAACAGGTGATTCGACATGGTACAAACATGAAGAGAACATTGCACGTATCAGTGAATTTGAAGATTTTTTAGAGAAGCAAGAGGTTCTTTCAAAACCGTTATCTATTGTACAGATAACAAAAGGTTTACGTCAGGCTTACTACAATGGATTGCCTCAACATTACAGCACACCTTCGGGACGAGAGATAAAAGCTATTGGTGAGTTGTTAGTTCGTACCCATAAAAAGGCAAAAAAGAAAGGAAAGACAACCTCTATTTCTTTTGGTGGTTTTAACGATAAAAGTAAAACAGGACAAATACGAATCTCCGTCAAATGTGCTGACATTGGCTCTATCGAATTGAATAAACTGATTAAAGACAAAATTATCCCGAAGGCTAACGAGTTATTTGAAGACGTACGTATCAAGAATAGAAAAGCACGAAGTTACCCTGTACAAGTCACAGGGACATCTTACCTTTTCTTACAAGGAAATGGTTATTTGATACAAAACTTAAAAGAAAGTTTGTTTTTAGCCATCGCTTTGATTGCTGTAATTATGGCATTCTTGTTCCGTTCGGTTCGGATGATTATTATTTCATTAGTACCCAATATTATCCCTTTGATTGTTACGGCTGCCATTATGGGGTATTTCAACGTGCCTTTAAAACCATCTACAGCTCTAATTTTTAGTATATCTTTTGGTATCTCTATCGATGACTCGATTCACTTCTTAGCGAAGTACCGTCAAGAGTTGTATGTGACCAACTTTAATGTCCGAAAAGCCATTTCGTTAGCTATTAAAGAAACTGGAGCAAGTATGATTTACACTTCGATTATTCTATTCTTTGGGTTTATTATTTTCTCTTTCTCAGATTCCAAAAGTGTTACTATGTTAGGTGTACTTACTTCGGCTACTTTATTGATGGCAATGATCACCAACCTTACGTTACTACCTACCCTACTGATTACTTTTGATAAAGTCAGTAAGAAAAAGTTGAAGAAAGATTAAATAAATACTTACCGAATATGGAAGATCAAAATACGTTTACAGAAACATCGACAGAAAGTTGGGGAGCAAGAATAATGGGTTCTATCAGCTCGGTATTAGTAGGTATCGCCTTATTTTTAGCTGCATTTATTGTCTTATGGTTTAACGAGGGACGTGCAGTCAAAACTTCTAAAGGACTAGATGATGGTTTATCTCAAGTGGTGTCAGTTGACGCAAACAAAATAGACCAAGTGAACTCAGGTAAATTGATTCATTTGGTAGGTGAAGTAAAGACAACGAAAACACTTGAAGATAATGAGTTTGGTATAAGTACTAATGCTTTAAAACTAAAAAGAAGTGTCCAAATGTTTCAATGGACAGAGAAAAAAGAAAGTAAAAAGGACAAAAACATGGGGGGTAGCGAAAAAACAACGTCCACCTATAAATACACAAAAGAATGGAGTAGTTCACTCTTAAATTCTAGTGAATTTAAAGTGCAGGCTAATCATACTAACCCTCACGGCTTCCCTTTTGGGAAATACACAAAGACAACTGACATGGCTACATTGGGAGAGTTTAAGTTGTCAAAGTCTTTATTGTATAAGCTAGGTGGTTTTGAGTATTTACCGTTAAATGGTGATAACATCAAAAAATTGGAAAACGCTCAAATAATAACTGAAGGTGCCGACAACTCAGTCGTCAATAAAGTATTTATAGGTAAAGGTTCTGTATCAGAACCACAAATTGGTGACACTAAAGTTTTCTTCGAAGTAGTTAAGTCGGGAGGAGATTACAGCATGATGGCAAGACAAATAAAAAACACCTTTGAACCATTTACAACAACTACTGGCTCTACAATAGAAATAATTGAAAGTGGTGTAAAGTCTTCAGATACAATGTTTAGTTCTGCTCAATCAAGAAACTCCACACTCACCTGGATACTAAGGGTTGTAGGTTTTTTTATGATGACTTTTGGACTGTCACTTATCTTCAAACCATTAGTTATTTTAGCAGACGTACTACCTATCTTAGGTAGCCTGCTCGATATGGGGTTATTATTAATCTCTGGATTAATATCATTTGCGTTCTCATTCACAACAATAGCTATTGCTTGGATTTTCCACCGCCCATTCCTTGGTGTTTCATTATTGGTTATAGGTATAGCCATTGGTGTATTCTTATATATGAGAACTGCTAAGAAAAAGAAAGAAGCTATCCCTGCTTAAAACTAGCAGTAAAAAAACAAAAAAAGGCAGTGTTTCAATTGAAATACTGCCTTTTTTATTTTAAATATTCTTAAACAGGCTAAACGACTGTAAATATTTAGGCACAACGGTATTCCATTCTAACTTCTTTTCTATTAACTTAGAAAATGCACGTGAAGATTTTTCTTCGCCATGAATAATAAAGGTGTATTTGGGAGAGCGCTTAAAATGCCCTAACCAACCCATCAACTCCGTTTGGTCTGCGTGGGCTGAGAGTCCATCAATTTGTGCAATTCGACATTTGACATCAACCTCCTGCCCGAAAACCCATATTTTCTCATCACCATCTACTATCCGTCTCCCTCTTGTGCCTTCTGCTTGAAAACCTACCAATAACAAGGTATCTTTTTTTCGTGGTAATCGATTGTATAGGTGGTGTAAAATACGTCCACCGTTCATCATTCCACTTGCTGAAATAATAATTGCACGTTTCTTTATTGCGTTCAACCCTACTGACGCCGAGTGAGAATTAATAATATTTAACGAATTTTTAAACTGTAAAAACGAATTATCATCCTGTAATTCATCTAATGGTATCTTATGAAAATCATAATTTTGACCATAGAGCTTAGTCGCAGAAATTGCCATAGGACTATCCATATAAATAGGGAGATTAGGGATTTTCTTTTTCCTTAGTAACTCTTTGATATAATAAAGAATATTTTGTGTACGACCAATAGCAAAGGCTGGAATCAATACACAACCACCTTTTGTCGTTGTGGTATTTATAATTTCAGCAATACTGTCTTCGGGGTTTTTCACAGGGTTTTTCTTGTTGCCATAAGTAGATTCTATAAATAAAATATCAGCCTCTTTGATTTTTGTTGGTGGATACAATAAGGGGTCATTGTTACGCCCTAAATCCCCTGAAAACACTATTTTTTTCTTTTGAGTTGTCCCTGTCAAATAAATTTCGACGATAGCGGCACCCAAAATATGGGAAGCATTTCTAAATTTTATTTTAATGTTATCTGTCAATCGAATCAATGTATCGTAATAATACCCTCTCAAACAAGGAAAGACTTTTTCAACATCTTCCGAATTATAAAGAGGTTTAGGCGAACGGTGTGTAGAATACCCTTTTTTAGCGGCGTAAATCGCTTCTTCCTCTTGTAACTTCGCCGAATCGGTCAATAACAGTTCCAATAATTCACACGAAGGTTTGGTGCAATAAACGGGTCCATTGTAGCCTTCTTTAAACAACCGAGGTAAATAACCTGAATGGTCTAAATGGGCGTGTGTCAATACAACGGCATCGATTTCTTTGGCATCAATCGGGAATTTCTCCCAATTTTTACCTTTCAATTCGGGTAAACCTTGAAATAAGCCACAATCTAACAGCAATTTAAAATTATCTATTTCTAAAAGATATTTAGAGCCTGTAACAGTTTGAGCTCCACCTAAAAATTTCACACGTACATCCATACAATTATGTACGGACAAAAAAGCTATTTAGCTAACTGCGAAATGAATTGTTGTGCTGATTTAATCGGTTCTTTTGCTTGGTTTATCTGTGAGGCGATAGCTACACCATATACCCCAACTGACTTTAAGTCTTGAATATCTGAAAGTTGTATTCCTCCGATAGCAATCACAGGCAATTCTATTTTATCTTTTCTACAAGATGGAATTATTTTTTTAAATCCATCTAAACCCAAGACAGGACTCAAGTTTTGCTTTGTTTGGGTCAATCGAAAAGGTCCTACCCCAACATAATCTGCTCCGTTAGTATGGTGCAATTGAATATCTTCAAAAGTATTCGCTGTCCCTCCAATAATAAAATCAGTATGTTTTCGTATTTCATCAACTGGCGTATCGGTCAACCCAACGTGTACACCATCTAACTGTAAGTCTATCGCTAATTGCCAATTGTCATTCAAAATAAACGTCGCTCCGTAGTTTGCACAAAGTGTCTTAATCAATAACGCTTCTTTTTTTATCTCGTCTGAAGACAAGGTTTTACTACGAAATTGCACCCATTTCACTCCGCCTTCCAGAGCCAATTTGGTTTGTTGTGCGTGAGATAAGGGTAAATTATCTTGTGTAATGTAATGTAGTGAAGCAATCATCGTGTGTTTTTAAAAATCCTTACAAAACAAAACCACCTCTAAAGTAAATTAGAGATGGTTTTATAACTTTAGAAAATAGCGAACCTATGAAATTGTAATTTTCACAATTTTATCTCCTCCTTTGATTTCGTCAATGATTTCTAATCCTTTGACAACTTTACCAAAACAAGTATGGTTTCTGTCTAAGTGAGCTGTGTTTGTACGGCTATGACAGATAAAAAACTGAGAACCACCTGTGTTTCTTCCTGCGTGTGCCATTGATAAAACACCTTTATCGTGGTGTTGGTTTTCTCCATCAAGTTCACAATCAATTGTGTAGCCTGGTCCTCCTGTACCTGTTCCTTGAGGGCAACCTCCTTGAATCACGAAATCAGGAATAACACGGTGAAAAGTCAATCCGTCGTAATAACCTTTTTTAGCAAGTTTTGAAAAATTCTCTACTGTTTTTGGCGCGTCGTTGTCGTAAAACTCAACAAACATTGTCCCTTTTTCCGTTTCTATTGTCGCTTTTGTCATAATTGTATCTTTAAGAATACAAAGATACGGTTTTGAAAGCAGAGTTTTACTACATTTGGTATTCTTCTAATAGATTTTGAATAAATATGAAAACTCAACTACTTCTTCTTACTGTTTTGTTCTTTGGTTTCATTTCTTGTAAATCAAAAAACAAACCTTCTCCGCCGACAACAGCAGTTGTTTCAAAAAACTACACACCGACACTTTCCAAAATAAATATCCCTTTGGTTATCAAAACTTCAGAGTTGGAAAAAACCCTAAACAAAGAGTTGAGCGGTACACTTTATGAAGACAATAGCTACACCAACAACGAGAATGACAATATCAAAGTACTTGTTAAAAAGCACGGTGAGATTAAAATAAATGCTAAAAATGATTTAATTATTTACGAATTACCTTTACGCTTTGAAGTAAAAGGAAGACAACCTGTTTTGTTTACAGAATTGAATGCTAAAACAGACTTTGAAGTAAATCTTAAATTCCAAAGTAGATTAGATATTGACCAACAGTGGAATTTGATTACGGAAACTAAATCATTGGGCTACAAACTACTCAACGAACCTCGCTTAGATTTTGGTGTTACCTCTATTCCTTTAAAAGGATTGGTAAATGTCTTGTTAAAAAACTTTTTGGCTAAGGCAACACCTATTATAGATATGGAAATCAAAGAAAACTTTGACACAAAGAGGTATGTCAATGATCTTTGGCTAAACCTTCAAGAGCCAATTTTGATGGATGAGGCTTACAATTCGTGGATGAAAATCGTTCCTAAATATTTTGTTTATTCTCCAATAAAAGGGAATAATAATACGCTCTCTTTTAATGTTGGCATCAATTCTTACATTGAAGTAATCACAGGAAAACGCCCTGAATACACGGTAAACAAGGTGTTACCTGATTTAATTAAAAAAGACAAACTTTCAGATGCCTTTTCTATTTCATTAAAAACGGAAATGTATTACGACAAAATGGATGAAATCTTACAAGAAAACTTGGTGGGTTATGAATACGAATACACAAAAAAGAAAAAGATAATTGTTACCGACGCATCTGTTTATGGCAACGGAGATAAATTGGTCGTAAAGGTAACTTTTGCAGGAAATATGAAAGGTGATTTTTATATGACGGGCATTCCTAAATTTGACGAAGAAACAAAAACTGTATTTATCGACGATTTTGATTTTGACGTAAAAAGTAAAGCTGTGGTATTAAAAACGGCTGTTTGGGTGTTGAAAGGCTCTTTTAACAAAAAAATCAATAGCTTTTTAAAATTCTCTCTTCAAGAACAATTAGATGATTCTGTAAAGATGATTGAAGAATACCTAAAAGAAAGTCAATTAGACGAAACGATAAAAGTTGAATGTAACGTAACGAATGCCTTACTCAACGAAGTGATTTTAGAAGAGAAATCAATGAAAACCATCCTCGACTTGACAGGTAATTTGAATGTATTTTACGGTAAATAAACAAAAAAAGGGCTTATCTCTATGAAAGAAATAAGCCCTTTTTAAATTCATTGAATTTATTTAAGCGATAGAAATCAATTCTATATCAAAAATCAATGTCGCAAAAGGAGGAATATCTTGTCCTGCTCCTCTTTCGCCATAAGCCAAATCGTAAGGGATATATAGTTTCCATTTATCTCCAACAACCATCAATTGTAAGGCTTCTGTCCATCCTGCAATCACTCCATTTACTGGGAATGTAGCTGGTTCTCCTCGTTCTACCGAACTATCAAAAACAGTTCCGTCTACCAACATACCTGTATAGTGTGTTGTTACCTGACTTTCTGGAGTTGGTTTTGCTCCACTTGCATCACCTGACGTGATGATTTCGTATTGCAACCCACTTGCTAAAGCAGTAATACCGTCTTTAGTTCCATTTTCTTTTAAGTAGGTAGCACCATCTTCTTTCACTTTTGCGAAAGTTCCTTCTTTCAATTCAGTAATTTTCTTTTGAATTACTTCGTTGATTTCTTCAGGTTTCAATGCACTTTTACCTTCCAAAGCATCTGCGATACCTCCAACAAAAGCATCCATTTCAAATGCTTTTTCGATACCGTCTTTAAGGAAATTTTGTCCTATACTTTGACCCAATCCATAACTGAATTTCTGGTCTTCTGCTACTAATTCTACAGCCATCTTTTTATCTATTTAAGCCACAAAGTTAAACACCTTACTAATAAGTAACAAATTTGAAGGATAGGAAAAATGATAAAACAACCGTAATTTTTCTTACCTTACAAATAAAAACAGAACGATGAGTCAACAACAAAATATCCAATTACCCAAAACAGTCTTTCTAACCGTAGCTTTAGTCGTTTTAGGTTTAATTTTCGCTTATAAATCAACTATCACCATCAAAGCAGGAGAGGCTGGTGTATTGTACAAAACATTTGGCGGTGGTGTCGTTACTGACCAACCTGCATTGGATGAAGGTTTTCATTTTATTCTCCCTTGGAATAAAGTTTTTACCTACGAAGTGCGCCAACAAGAACTTTTTGAACAGATGAAAGTACTTTCTTCTAATGGATTAGATATTAAACTTGATGCTACGATTTGGTACAGACCAAAAACAGATGAATTAGGTACTTTACACAAAAAAATTGGAGCAAGTTATTTAGATAGAGTAATCAAACCTGCTATACGCTCTGCTACTAGAAGTGTTGTGGGTCGTTACACACCTGAGCAAATTTATTCTTCTAAAAGGGATGTTATTCAAAAAGAAATAGACACAGAAACTCGAAAAATATTAAGCGATAAACACATCGATATTATCTCTGTCTTGGTGAGAGACGTGACATTACCTCAAACTATCCGTCAAGCAATTGAACGAAAGTTAGGACAAGAACAAGAATCATTAGAGTACAAGTTCAGATTACAAAAAGCGACCAAAGAGGCGCAAAAGCAAATCATTGAGGCACAAGGAAAAGCTGATGCCAACAAGATATTAAGTGCGTCTTTAACGGATAAAATCTTAAAAGACAAAGGTATTGAGGCTACATTGAAATTAGCCACTTCATCAAATTCTAAAGTCGTTATCGTCGGAGGAAAAGACGGAATGCCTTTAATTTTAGGACAATAGAAATAATTAAATGCCTCTAAAATTGTTAGAGGCATTTTTTCCTTATCTAATTAGTTGATGCACTTACACTCCGAACATTACAAAACATTAACAAAAAGAATCGCAATCGCCTTCCTTTCTTTTTCTTTAGCCCGCCTTTTATTCTTCATCTTCAACTACTCAAAATTTGAAGAAGCTGGACTTTATGAATTCTTTGTCGGTTTACGTTTCGATGCACTAAGTATTGGCTGGGTATTTTTGCCGTTTTTTGCTTTATCAGCACTGCCCATTCCTTTTCGGGAAACAAAACTCTACCAAATCATTTTAAAATTCTTATTTCATTTGAGCAATACTCTTTGTATTATTCTCAATTTAATAGACATTGAATTTTTCAAAATTATCAATAACCGTTCAACAGCCTCGTTATTTGACATGATAACCAAAGAAAGTAATTTCGGTAAATTACTACTTTCTTACACCATTGACTTTTGGTACTTATGGCTTTTAGCAGGATTGTTACTATGGATAGCCGAGCGTTTGTATCGAAAAACAACTCCCAATAAAGAGTCTCCAACTAATTTGGTCTTTTACTACGGAACACAATTTATTCAATTTTCCATCTCTGTCGCTTTTCTTGTGTTAGCTCTCCGAGGAGGATTTCAACCCATCCCCATTTCTATAGTCAATGCTGGAGATACGGTGGACGTAAAAATGGCTTCTCTAGTGTTAAATACCCCATTTTCTATTCTCAAAACATTTGAGGAACCAGGCGTATCGGAAGTACACTATATGCCAGAAAAAGAAGCCACAGCACTCATCACGCTCCTTCATCAACCAAACTTAGAAACTAAAAAATGGGAGAAACCCAATGTTGTTTTAATCATTTTAGAGAGCTTTTCGAAAGAATACATTGGGTATTATAACAATGGAGATGGGTTTACTCCTTTTTTGGATAGTTTATTTGACCACTCCTTAACTTTTGAAAACAGCTTTGCCAACGCAATGAAATCAACAGACGGTATACCTGCGATTACCGCCTCTGTTCCGTTATTTATGCCTACTTCTTTAATCACCTCACCTTATGGAGCCAACCAATTTAACAGTATGGCAAACACCTTAGGTTCATTTGGCTACAACACTTCTTTTTACCATGGAGGACACGACGGCACCATGGGATTTGACAATTACACCAACGTTGCAGGGTACGATGAGTGCAACGAAATGTCCGCCTACCCTGATGCTGAAATCGGTTCTTGGGGTATTCCTGACGAACCCTTTTTACAATTTTTCGCTAACGATTTAACGAAAAAAAAACAACCTTTCTTCAGTACAATTTTCACTTTGTCATCCCATCATCCTTACGATATACCAAAACAACACAAAGGCAAATTTAAAAAAGGAGCACACCCAATCTTAGAAACGGTAGCTTACACTGATTATTCTGTGAAAAAGTTTTTCGAAAAGGTAAAGAAACTGCCTTGGTACAACAATACCTTATTTATTATTACAGCTGACCATACATCTTACCGTATCAAAAAATCTTACGACAACAAAGTAGGTAGTTTAAAAATACCCATCGCATTTTACCATCCTAACGACACATCTTTGGTTGGAAAAAGACAAGAAATATTTCAACAAATCGACATTATGGGTACTGTATTAGAATGGGTTGGTTACGAAAAGCCTTATTTCAGTTTTGGAACGCCCCTTTCGGGTACGACCAATAGAAGGGCTGTTTTTGGAAAAGAGCTACTGCAAATAATCAAAGGAGACTATGTTCTGCTGTTTAACGGAACTGAAAGTAAAGGTTTTTACAATTACAAAAAAGATCCACAACTAACAAAAGACCTTACTTCTACACAAAAAAAACGTTTCAATGAAGTTGAAAAAGAAATAAAAGCTTACAAACAACTCTACAATAAGCGTATTATTTACAACCAAATGATACCTTAGCCTCATCTTTAAAAAAACACTTCTAGCCCATTGAAAGTTTGCTGAATAAAATAGAATTTCGAATGGCATAAATCGTATATTTGCAACTTAGAATTTAATAGACATCTTATGTTTTTAAGCGAACAAGAGCAGTTACGAAGAGAGAAGAGAACAGAACTTAAAAAAATGGGGGTAAATCCTTACCCTTCAGAAGAGTTCAAAATCAATGTTACATCGAAAGACATCAAAGAAAATTTCGAAAAGGCAAAAGACGACTACAAAGAAGTCTCTATTGCTGGTCGTTTGATGGGAATCCGAAAACAGGGCTCTGCTGCATTCGCTGAATTACAAGATGCACACGGAAGAATCCAACTTTATTTGAGAAGAGACGATATTTGTCCGACTGATGATAAAACTGCCTACAACACGATTTTTAAAAAATTAGTTGATTTAGGTGATATCGTTGGTGTCAAAGGGTTTGTATTTACCACACAAGTAGGTGAAATTACTATCCACGTAACAGAATTTACCTTATTAACCAAAACATTAAAACCACTTCCTTTACCAAAAACGGATGCTGACGGTGTCGTTCACGATGCTTTTACTGATCCTGAACAACGTTACCGTCAACGCTATGTTGATTTGGTGGTAAACCCTCACGTCAAAGAAGCGTTTTTGAAACGTAGCCAAATGGTGAAGGAAATGAGAACTTTTTTGGATAACAAAGACTTCTTAGAAGTAGAAACACCTATTCTTCAACCAGTATATGGAGGAGCTGCTGCTCGTCCTTTCAAAACTTACCACAACACATTAGAAATGCCATTATTTATGCGTATTGCTAATGAATTGTATCTAAAAAGACTAATCGTGGGTGGGTTTGACAGAGTTTACGAATTTTCAAAAGATTTTCGTAACGAAGGAATGTCACGTTTTCACAATCCAGAGTTCACACAAGTAGAATTGTATGCTGCTTACACAGATTACAATTGGTTGATGGATTTGTTGGAAAATATGATGTCTGAAGTAGTCCAAAAGCTACATAACAAAACAACAATCACGGTTACAGGTAACGAAATTAGTTTTGCTATGCCTTGGAAACGCCTGACAATGTTCGAGTCTATCGAAGAATACACAGGTGTTAACATCGACGGAATGAACCTTGAAGAGTTGCAAAAAGCAGCAAAACAATTGAACGTACCGATTGATGAAACAATGGGTGCTGCTAAAATTATCGATGAAATTTTTGGCGAACACGTTGAGCCAAAGTTGATGAACCCTACATTTATTACTGATTACCCTGTCGAAATGTCGCCTTTGGCTAAGCGTAAAGCTGATCGTCCAGAGTTGGTTGAGCGTTTTGAGGTAATTTGTAACGGAAAAGAGATTGCTAATGCATTCTCTGAGTTAAATGACCCTATCGACCAAAGAGAGCGTTTCGAAGAGCAATTGAAATTGCGTGATATGGGTGATGACGAAGCGATGGTGTTGGATGAAGATTTCTTGAGAGCATTAGAATACGGAATGCCTCCGACAGCAGGTCTAGGCATCGGTATTGACCGTTTGGCAATGATAATGACAGATAGCCCAAGTATCCAAGACGTTTTGTTCTTCCCTCAAATGCGACCAGAGAAAAAAGAAGTGGTTGCTTCAGAAGAAGAATACAAAGCAATTGGCGTACCTGCTAATTTAATAGAATTAGTTCAACGTGCAGGGTTTATGCAAATCAGCCAGATTGCAGAAGCGAGCGCTGGTAAATTACACCAAGCAGTTTGCGGGCAACGAAAGAAATTGAAATTAGATGTCAAAGCACCTTCTCAAGACGAAGTAAAAGCGTGGGTAGAAACAGCGGGAGCTTAAACTAAGCTAGTTCAAAAATAAAGAGGCTCTTATAATATTTTATAAGAGCCTCTTTTTATGTGCTATAAATGGTTGTTTTTGATACATTCAAGATTACAAAATATTTAATGTTTGCTCTTTTATTTTTTCTAATTCATCTTTCATATTAACAACCGAACGCTGAATCGTCGCGTTATTGGCTTTCGAACCAATTGTATTGATTTCACGTCCTATCTCTTGCCCGATAAAACCTAATTTTTTACCATTGTTATTTGAAGTAGATGCAATCTCTTTGAAGTAATCTAAGTGGCGTTGTAAACGTACCTTTTCTTCGCTAATGTCTAATTTTTCGATATAGAAAATCATTTCTTGCTCAAATCGGTTGGTGTCCACCTCTTCTTTAGCCAAATATTCGGTGATATGACCTTCGATACGCTCTCTGATTGTTTTCATTCGCTCAGGGTCTGCCTCGATAACTTCATCTAAATAGCTTCCAATATTATCAATGTAGCCCAATAACTTCACTTCTAAAGCGGCTCCTTCACTGTCACGAAATTCATTACATTTGGTAATTGCATCTACCAATACTTCTTTGACTATTGCCCAATCACCTTTTTCCTGTTCAGCTACTTGTGCCTGCTCGATAACCAAAGGCATTTGTAAAACTGTTTTGAATAAATCTGTTGAAGAAGTACCTAGCTCATCAGACAAAGCCTTTAGTTCGGTGTAATATTCTTTCGCTAAACCGGTATTAATCGATGACTTTTGTTGTTTTATCCCGATAAATGAAAACTCAATATTTACACTCACCTTCCCTCTTTCCATAGATTTACCCAATAGATTGCGAACTTCCAATTCTTTATCTGCAAAAATACGAGGTAAACGAATAGCAGTATCTAAAAATTTACTGTTAAGTGATTTCACTTCAGCAACAACTCTAATCTTTTCATTTTCAAGAACAGAAGTTCCGTAACCAGTCATCGAACGTAACATATCTTTTATCTTTTTATTTAGTCAAATATTTTTTCAAATCCTCTATCGTTTTTTTGGCGTTACCTACAAATACGGCATCGTCAAATAGAAACACAGGGCGTTTGAGTAAAGTATACTCTTTCAGAATAAAAGCCTTTATTTCTTCTTCCGCAAGGCTTTTCTCTTTCAATCCTTCACTTTTGTACACGTTTGAACGTTTGTTAAACAAACTTTCAAAGCTTCCCGTCAGTGTATGTAGTTCTTCCAATTGCTTTGCTGAAATTGGTGTTTCTTTCACGTTTTGTAACTCAAAAGAATCATCTACACCAACTTCTTTCATGATGCGTCGGCACGTGTCACAGGTCTTAAGGAAATATACTTTTTTCATTTTTGTGGTATTTAAACAAAAATAGCCTCTCAAAATAAATTGAAAGGCTATTTTGGAGCTTATAAATGAATAAGGTTAAACGTAGTTGTTTAACATTACCGGCATTACAAGCATCAATATATTTTCGTTACTGTCTTCTCCTTGAGGAATAATTAATCCTGCTTTGTTAGGTTCTGAAAGTTCCAAATTGATGGTTTTACTATCAATATTATTTAACATTTCCATTAAGAATTTGGCGTTAAAACCAATTTCCATATCTTCTCCGTTAAACTCACAAGTCAAACGCTCGTTTGCTTCGTTAGAGAAATCTAAATCTTCAGCCGAAATTTGTAATTCGCTACCTGTGATTTTGATTCTTACCTGATGCGTTGTTTTGTTCGCATAGATAGAAATCCTTTTTAATGAGCTCAAGAAATCTCCTTTATCTAAAGTTAAGATATTTGGGTTCTCTACAGGGATAACATTTTCGTAATCTGGGTAACGTTCATCAATCAAACGACAAACCATTTGCACGTGTCCAAAGCTAAAGAAAGCGTTAGAAGGTGTAAATTCGATTTTCACATTTGTTCCATCACTTGGCAACGATGATTTTAACAACATTAATGCCTTTTTAGGGATAATCAATGTGTTTTCAGTGTCAGAAGTGATATCCATTCTTCGGTAACGAACCAAACGGTGACCGTCAGTTGCTACAAAAGTAGTACTTGCATCGTTGATAACAACATAAACACCCGTCATAGAAGGACGTAAATCGTCAGTACTTGCTGCGAATATTGTTGAAGAAACTGCTTTTTGTAAAATATCAGAAGATAAATCAATTGTATCTCCACCACTTACAACAGGTACTTTTGGGAAATCAGTAGCATTTTCACCAGACAATTTGTAACGTCCGTTTTCAGAACTCAACTCCACACCATACGTGTTTTCGTCGATAGTAAAAGTTACAGGTTGCTCAGGTAAATTTTTCAATGTATCCATCAAAATCTTCGCAGGTATAGCAATGTTTCCGCTTTCTTTTGACTCTACCTCAAGTTCCGTAATCATTGAAGTCTGTAAATCTGATGCAGTAATTTGCAATTTACCTTCACTAATCTCGAACAAAAAGTTCTCTAAAATAGGAACAACAGGGTTAGAAGTGATCACTCCGCTTATTCCTGAAAGTTGCTTCAACAAAGTTGAAGACGATACGATGAATTTCATTTTCTTTGGTTAAAAATTACAACTAATCTTTATTAGGCAAAATTACTACTAATTCAATTCTTTTCCTATAAAATAAAGTACTGATATACGGTTATTTATTTAATTAACTTAAAATTGGCTTCCAACACCTAATAAACTTCACTTTATTAGCTAACTTATTTTATTAACGAACTTCTTCATGGGCTTGTTTGGTTTCTTATATGTGAGTAGATTTGAAAAAAAAGAAATTATGAATGATTTAGCAAAAGTTTGGGTTTATCAAAGTTCACGTAGGTTTACGGACGCAGAAGTCACCGAATTGACACTTGGTCTTCGTGATTTCACTGCGAGTTGGCAAGCTCATGGTGCTGATTTAATCGCTGATTTTCAATTGATAGAAAATCAATTCATTGTTTTTTTGGTAGATGAAACCAATCATTCAGCATCGGGTTGCTCGATTGATAGCTCGGTTGGCTTTATCAAAGAGACCGAACAAAAATTTCAAGTGAACCTTACAGACAAAGGGTTAGTCGGTTTTTGGGCAGATGACAAAATCGAAATTATCCCTTTTAATAAAGTAAAATCCACAATCGAATCGGGTAAAATAACCCAACAAACGATTATATTTAACAACAGCGTCGCCACTTTTAAAGAGTTTAAAAGTGATTGGCAAATACCAGCAAGTGACTCGTGGATGAAACGTTTTTTTGTTTAACCTCAGAATAACAAGCTTGTACTTTATTCTCTTTTTGAATTTTTTAGCTCTCCTACTTCATCATTTGAAAGGCTTTTAAACCATTCTTAAGAAACTTATTAAAAATGGTTTCATCGTAACCTTCTTCAAAATTGGTGCGTCTTTGTAGCTCCTTTAATACAATTCTGTCTTTTGTCGATTTCTCTTTGTCGTAAGCCAAAGTAAAATAACTTGGCTTGGCAACCGTTCCTAGTTTCGTTTTCATAAAATAAGGGTGTGCTTGCTTGATATCGTCATAAACAACCCCGTCAACTTCAAATTCTTCACCTTTAGGTAGTGCAATGCTTTTGTCTCCATAAAGTGCTAAAACAACATAGTTGGTTTTTAAAATACTAAGGTTTTTTTCGGGTGCCCAAACGTTATTTTCAAACATTCGGCAATTTGAACAACCTTTGCCTGTATAGTCCAAAAAGATAGGCTTGTCTTGTTCGATGGCGCACGAAATCGCTTGACGTAAATCATAATAACCTTGTAAGTTGTGAGGCATGTGTAACTCGTTGCCATACATTGGTTCGTCACAAAGGTAACTGTCTTGTTTGTCTTGCTTTAAGAGATTGAAATCTTGTGTGTATATCGGTGGAATGACTCCAGACATTATTTTTAGTGGCGCACCCAATAAGCCTAAGGAAAGGTAAATAGTAAAACCAAAAGTAATTAATGCCATCAATAAACGAAATACGGTTATGTTTTCTAAAGGGCTATCGTGTGGCAATTTCACTTTTCCTAAAAGATAAAATCCCATAGCAGCGAAAATAACTACCCAAATAATCAAGAAAACATCTCTATCGAGTAAATTGAAACCATACACCAAGTCGATTTGACTTAAAAACTTAAAGGCTAAAGCGAGTTCGAGGAATCCTAAAACAACTTTTACCGAATTTAGCCATCCACCCGAACGAGGAAGATTTTTTAATAAAGAGGGGAAAGCTGCGAATAAAGTAAACGGTAAAGCTAAAGCGAAAGAAAAGCCGAGCATTCCGAAAATAGGCTTGAGCCAACTACCTCCCGCCGAAGTGATGAGAATAGAACTTACAATCGGTCCTGTACACGAAAAGGTAACTAACACTAAAGTCATCGCCATAAAAAAGACCCCTCCTAAACCTTGTTTCTCTGATTTAGCGTCTATTTTATTGACAAAACTACTTGGTAAAGTGATTTCGAACCAACCGAGAAAGGAAAGAGCAAAAAGCACAAAAATAGTAAAGAAAATAAGGTTAGGTAACCAATGTACCGAAATGATATCGCCGATTTGGTCACCAAATATTTTTGAGAAAACAACGCCTATTAATGTAAAAATTACAACAATAAATAACCCGTAAAAAAGAGCGTTTTTAAATCCTTTGTGGTCACCGTGTGCTCCTTTGGTGAAAAAAGAAACCGTCATAGGGATTAACGGAAAGACACAGGGTGTCAATAACGCCAATAAACCACTCAAAAAAGCAATACCCATAAAGATGAAAAGTGAACCGAATTCTTCTTTTGTTTCTTGTTGTACACCTCCAAAACGTTCGATAACAATATCTGCAAAACCTGCTTTTCGAGGAATATGTATTGATTTGGCGACGACAGGTTCTGTTATGTGTTCGTTTGTTTTTGCGATGTTTTGTTTGATAGCATCTAATTCGTCTTTGATGCCTTCGCACTCACAACCAATCTTTGTTGTCTTAGGTGTCTTTATTGTAGGCGTTATTGGAGTGATAATACCTGTTTTCGATTTAATAAGTTGTTCTTTGGCTGTTTTTGTGAATATAATCGTTTTATCAAAATCGAAGCAACCTGTCAATGTACACGCTTGGTAATCTATTTTCACCTTAACGCTTAAAGCCTCCTTTAAAATTTTGATACGTTGCTTAAACTTTCCTTTATGGTGAAAAGCAAATATTTGCATACCAAAACCTTCATCATAGTATTTCTCAGGGTTTACTGCCGAGGCTTTTCCGACTAGAGAGAACGAACTGTTTTTAGTGAAATGAAATTCTGTTGGTAAAGGTCCGTTTTTAATGTCTGTTCCATAGATTACCCATTTGTCCTCCAGCTCGACATCGAAATAAATTTCAATTTCATCTCCAACTTTTAAGTCTGTTGAAGAAAGTTTATAATTCCAAGTTGTTGGGTCTTTTACTTCCTCTTCTTGTAAAGTGCCTCCTATGTTAATGCCTCCTCCGATTTGACCGAAAGAAAGAATAGACGAAAGTAAAAAGAGTATGTGCAGTAAATGTTTCATAGTCATAAATGTGATTTGTACGGGTAAGGTAACAACGTCGTAAAGTTTTTTTTAGTGTAAGCAAGTTTTAAAATCAAGCCTTCATCAAATTTGCATAATATTTATTGAAAGAAGCGATGGTTTCAATTCCTTTTAAATAATTGAATACACCATAACTTTCATTTGGCGAATGGATAGCGTCTTCATCTAAACCAAAGCCCATCAATAGGACGTTAATTTTCAATTCTTTTTCAAATAAAGCAACAATAGGAATCGAGCCACCCTCTCGCATAGGAATAGGTTTCTTACCCCAGGTGTCTTCAAAAGCGAGACTAGATGCTTTGTACGAAACCGAATCGGTAGGTGTAATAGCAGGTTCGCCTCCGTGGTGAGGGGTAACTTTAACTTTTACCGATTTTGGAGCGATACTTTCAAAATGAGTTTGAAATAGTTGTGTGATTTTTTCAGAAGATTGGTTAGGCACTAAACGCATCGATATTTTGGCATAAGCTTTTGAGGCAATAACTGTTTTTGCTCCTTCGCCAATATATCCGCCCCAAATACCATTGACATCTAAAGTCGGCCGGCAAGACAAACGCTCTAATGTCGAATAGCCTTTTTCTCCGTGCACTTCATCAATTGCTAAATCTTTCATCAAACCAGCTTCCGAATAAGGTGCTTTTGCCATTTCATTTCTATCTTCTTGCGATAATTCGGCAACGGCATCATAAAATCCTTTAATAGTAATTTGCTCGTTTTCATCGTGTAATGAAGCAATCATTTCACACAAAATATTGATGGGATTGCCAACTGCTCCACCATACATTCCTGAATGTAAATCACGGTTAGGACCAGTTACTTCCACTTCTACATAACTTAAACCTCGTAAACCAACAGTTATACTTGGGTGTTCGTTTGAGATAATTCCTGTATCAGAAATCAAAACCATATCTGCTTTTAACAACTCTTGGTTGGCTTTTACAAACACATCTAAGTTATTTGAACCGACCTCTTCTTCTCCTTCAATAAGGAATTTCATATTGCAATGCAACTCGTTTTTGGCAAGCATTACTTCCAATGCTTTGACGTGCATATACATTTGCCCTTTGTCGTCACTTGCACCACGAGCATATATTTTTTCGTTTCTAATTTCTGGTTCAAATGGAGGCGTTTCCCATAATTCTAATGGGTCGGCAGGTTGTACGTCATAATGCCCATAAACCAAGATAGTCGGTAATTTTGGGTCAATTATCTTTTCAGCAAATACGATTGGGTGACCTGCTGTTTCGTGTAATTCGGCTTTGTCAACTCCTGCATCCACCAATTTTGTTTTTACAAATTCAGCGGCCTTACGTACCTCTTTAGTGAATTTACTCGATGCACTCACCGAAGGAATACGAAGTAAATCAAAAAGTTCATCTAAAAAACGTTGCTTATTCCTTTGTATGTATGCTTTCATAAAATCGAAATTGGAAACAGAAAGATACAAAAAAAGATGAGAGAGTAAAGGACATATAAGCGACAAATAATGATTTTTGTTAGAATGAGCGACTTATATAGAATAATAAGCATTAAAAAGTCATTAGTAATTAGTAGCTTTGTCAATTAATTGATAAAATAAACCAATAATGAAAGTTAGATATATATATCTTGCCTTAGTAGCTGTTCTTTTCACTACTTCTTGTACACAAGAAACACAAAATAGTATCAACCGTTCTATCCAAAATTGGACGGGAACAAATGGGACATTAGATATTTATGCAGGAGATAAACTAGTCCATCGTTTTATAGGGATAGATAAATTATCTACGGCACAAGGAACAAATAAAAGTGGGATACGCCCCTACCGCTACGGTTATGGTTACGATGACTTGAATTTAAACGGAAAAAGAGACAAAGGTGAAAAGAAAGTTTATTTTGAGTTCTCTGACTATTCAACATCTTATGTTTTTTACGAAAGAGACTAGTCATTAGGTGTTTTTACTTAGGTGATAATTACTTTTGGCACATAAGTTGCTAGACAAACAAAAGTTTGAAATAAATACGGTACTAAAATAGGCTTTAATTATATAGATATGAAACGATTTACGACTTCTTTACTCTTATTGTTACTTGTGAATATGGCTTGGGCTGCTCAAGTTGAAAATATTCAATCAAAACAGCAAGGAACTAATATTGAGATTTCATACCAACTTGTTGATGCAAATCCCTTACAACAATTTGAGGTTTTTGTTTTTTGCTCAATAGATGGTAAAGAAATAGCTCAATCTTTAAAAGAAGTTACTGGAGCTGTTGGTAAAACTGTTATTGGAGGAGGAACGAAGGCTATTCTATGGAACCCTATCAAAGAATTTGGACAGTTACACGGTAAAGTAGTTTTTAAAATTATCGCTAATCCTATTCAATTGTTACGAACAACAACAGGAAGGTTAGACGGAATGAAAGTAACCGCTCAGAACTGTTTTCAGCACGGTAAATTTGTCACGGTCGATTTGATTTTCAAGAATCCAAAAGATGCAAAACGTTTTGATTTGCATACAAACTACATCAAAGCGGTTGACAATAAGGGGAATGAGTTGTATGCAATAAACTACATTAAAGGCACTGATAAAGTAACGACCAAACGTCCTATTAGCATAAAAAAAGGAGGTGAATTAAAGCTAACAGTTACTTTTGAAGCAACCTCTATTTCACTTTTAACTTCTTTGGAGTTAGAAACGAAATTCCCTAACAACTTTATGATTATTAAAAACATCCCTGTAAATAAGTAATTATGAAAGGATTTATTCTAATTAGTCTTTTCACTCTTTCGTTTGGTGTGATAGGACAAGAAATTCAAGGGGTTTCTTCGGCTAAGTTTTATGCTATTGGTGTAGAAGGAAAAACAACAGCCGACGAAGTCGCTCCTCAAAAAATCATTACAGCAACATCTTTAATCGGAATAGGTAAAGAAAAAACCTACGCTATTGGAGAAAAGAAAAAGGAAGTTGTCTTAGAAGTTAAAAAAGATAAAGAACAACCAACAAAATCTTTAGAGGAAGAAACCATCGAGCTAAAAAAGGCTGAAACCTTACTTGTGCCCTCTGTCGTTTTCACAAAAGTAAAAGCGATTAATGAGCAAGTAAAGATTGCCCTAGTTATTGGGAATGCTGGTTATACCAAATCTGCAAAATTAAAAAACCCTATCAATGACGCAAATGGTATTGACTCGGCATTGACTTCTATTGGCTTTAAAGTAATTAAAGTATTGGATGCAGATTACAACGGCATACGTAAAGGGTTAAGTCAATTTAGTAAAGAAGCAAAAGATGCTGACGTAGCTTTGTTTTATTATGCGGGACACGGCTTACAAGTGGATGGAGAAAACTATTTAGTACCAATCAACGCGAATATTGAGACCAAAGAACAAGTTGCATTGGAGACGATAAGTATCGAAACAGTAATTAAAACATTGGAAATGACAAGTAACCACAAAAGGCTCAACGTATTGGTTTTAGACGCTTGCCGAAGCAACCCTTTTCAAACTTGGTCACGTAGTTCGGGAGGAGGTTTAGCTCAAGTTAATCCGCCTAACGGTACGCTAATAGCTTTTGCGACTTCGCCAGGGAGTACAGCGTCTGACGGAGCGAATGGACACGGGCTTTATACTGGCGAATTAATTAATCAGATTAAAAATCACCAACGTATAGAAGATGTCTTTATTAACACAAGAATATCTGTAGAAGAAAAATCAAAAGGGCAACAAAGCCCTTGGGAACTTGCTCGATTGAGAGGGAAGTACTATTTGAAATAGACATTGTTTTATTTCGTGAATTTGTCAATTAGTTATTAAAATAACCTACTATGAAAAATCTTTTTAAAGGCATTGTCTTGTCTTTGCTATTTGTAATGAGTTCTACAGGAGCTTATTCATACATTACAGCTTCTGATTTGAGGTATGAATATGTAGGGAATGGTAATTATACTTTTTATCTCGATGTTTATACAGAATGTGATGGGGCGGTAGATTTAGAAAAAATACCTTTTCAGAAACTGATTATCGAGTCACCAAAATTAGGCATAGAGTTGGTTAATGCGTTAACGGTTAATCTGACTAAAATAAAAAAAGAGACAGTTTACATTTTATGTAGCAATAAAGCTATAAACTGTCAAGGAGGTAGCGTGAGAGGCTTAGAAAAGTTTACTTATAAGGGAACCATGAATTTTGGTCAACTTACAGAGACAGATGATTGGTTAGTATATTGGGCAAAAAACTTTAGAAGTGTTAATCTTACAACAACTAATAACAGCGTAAATCAAGCCTATTATGTAGAAACTACATTGAACACAAAAGACATCGCATCTAATAGTTCTCCTGTCTTTCATAATTCCCCAATTATCACAGCCATTATAGGGGAAGAAAATGTATATAATCCACAAATAGAGGATACTGACGGAGACGAACTTCGCTTTGAAATAGTAAGCCCTAGAATCTCTGCAGATGTAGATATCTTGTACAAAAATGGTTTTGATGAAACAAATCCAGTTACAGCAGGTACGCCAATGACAATTGATAGCGAAGGAAAAATTACTTTTTCGCCTACTGTAGCGGGAGAAATAGGCATTGTAGATATACTTGTTTCTGAATATAGAAATGGTCAATTAATTGCTACAACAAGTCGAGCAATTCAATTTAACACCTTTGATGATGTGAATAACGCCCCTGTAATGACTGGATTTAATGGAGGGACATCGTTTGATACTACTTTTTGTGCAGGCGAAAACCTAACTATAGACGATTTATACATCTTAGGAAGTGATGTTGATGAAACTTTGACTGGTTTAGACAAACAAAACATTTCTTTTGAAGTGATTGGCAAAGGAGTTACTCAACAACAGGCTATCCCAACTGGTGGAAGGAAATTAGGATTTAATTGGTCAATATCTGATGCGGATGTTGGAACACATGTTTTTTCGGTTAAGTTAAAAGATGATGCTTGCCCTGTGAGTCGAGATATAATTCAAGAGTTCACAATAACTGTTCGGTCTCGCCCACAGTTTAGTTTAGGCAAAGACACCGTTATTGCTTGTAACACTCCTTTTGTTATGACTCCCTCAATAATGGGAGGGCAAACACCTTATACTTACACATGGAAAGATGGACTAACTACTCTTCTAGAAGATACCCCTGTATTTAGCACAACAAAACCAGGTAATATTAATTTTACTGTGGAAGACGCTTTTGGCTGTAAAAGCACAGATGAGATTAAATTACAAAAAAGTATAACTGGCCTTGTTACTCATCAAACGTGGTGTTTTGGGAAGCCTATAACTTTCACAGCACACGTTACTACTTTATTCACCTCTATTGTTCGTTATGAATGGCATTTTGATGATAATGACAATGGACTATCTTCGGTAACAGGGACTGACCAAGAAAGCTATACTTACCTCAATAATGGAGAGCACGAACCTTATTTAATAGTAGAAGATGATAAAGGATGTATTGACACATTAAAAAGGGAAGTTAAGCTCTGTACAGCACCAACGTTTGATTTTATAGTAAGAGACAGTTGTAATAATCATGTTATTATTGAAGACAGAACAGCTTACGGCGAAGAATGTGCATTAGTGAAAATGACACCGAATAAAGGGGTGTATTATCCTAAAAGCAATAATAGTAATGGTTATTTTGAATATGGAATAGAAAAAGCAGAAGGCAGTTTCCCTTTTTCAACTAAAGCTACTTTACTTAGTACTTGCGTTATTGACTCTACATTTTCAGTCAACTTGATTAAAACTCCAGAAGTACAGCTATTGGAAGGTGGACAATTATTACAATCATTTGCCTACAATTGTGATGACCCTGACACGACATTAAGAGCTTCTTTAATTGATACAGGACATGGAGGAATTACTTGGAATTGGGCTTTATCTTTACCTTATATAGCATCAAATCAGGTTAATGATAGTATTTACACAACAGACTCTCCTGGTTTTTATTCGGTGGAAGTAAGAGACAAAGAGAACTGTAGAGATACCGCTAGTGTGGCTGTTTTAGAGTTGTTATCAGCTGATTTCAATTATGATATTGTATGTGCATTTGGAGAAGAAGTACAATTTAACAACAGAACATTAGTTGGAGATATCTTTTCTTTCCTTTTAGGAGTAAATGTAGCTATTGACCGTTACGAATGGAATTTCGGAGACGGCTCGATGGTAACGGCTGAAAATGCAAAAGAAAACCCCGTACATACTTATACTACAGAAGGAGATTATGATGTTACGCTAACCGTGTATGATGTCAATGGTTGTTCCTCAACAAAAATGCAGACAGTGTTCTACTCTTTCCCTGATAATAATTTCCGTCTTGACCCAGATTTAACTTTAAATCCTATTATTTGTGCAAAAAATGATACAATTATAGGGCATGCTCCAAATCTAGTACATGCAGATAAGCTTACATGGAATAATGGATCGGGTGGTAATTATACTTATTCAGGAAGTAATATAGACCAAGGTAGAGAACAGGTTTTTCTTTTCCCAACTGACGGTGATTATAAAATCACATTGGCTATTGAATATAATGAAAACATAATATATGATTTAGACGGTACTCCAATAGAAACAATAGCTGAAGGTTTGACGTGTACACGCTCTTACGAAGACAATACACAAATTATCAATATTAAACCCGAGCTGGCAGGAACACTCGAAGGGAGAAGGTATTGTGTAGGTGACACAGCCAAATTTGAATTTATTCAAACTAAAGGTGGTAATATTACATCGGTTGATTGGTACTTATTTGATTTTAATACAAGTCAAGTAATTCTTAATGAACAGACAACAGAGCCTTTACTGGAAAAAGTATTGAACCAAAGATATTACATTGATTATATAGTAAAAGTAACGGATGATATTGGTTGTGATATTTACCTGACACCAGGTAATTCGGTAGGGCATTTTCAAATGCAAGAAATTGTAAAAGCGACACTTTCAGTTACTGATACATCTTGTGCAAATGAATATTCTACTTTTGAGATAAAGGTGGAAGATATTGGAGAGGTAGAGAATTGGTATGTTGTAGATAATAATACAGGTATGAGAATACCACCTAACCCAAATAAACCAAGCGAAACAGACATTAACTATGTACCTGGAGATTTTGGTTTACACTCTATTGATAATGGGATAATCTCTTATAAGTTTGATCAATCTGGAGAAAATAGTGTAACTGTATTTATGCAAGGAACAATTGGTGAAGTGCATGAGTGTAACTCTTTAGCCCACGCAACGGTATTCGTCGCTCCTGTACCTGTTATTGACTTTACAGTAACCAACCCTGTATGTGCTTCAGATGAAACTACATTGATTACAAACAGCTCGACAGTAGTTGCTCCAGATAAAATAGAAAGCTATTTATGGGATTTTAAAGATGGCACAACCTCTACGGAAGAACACCCAACACATGTTTTTGAAGAGGGAGGTTTTCAACCCATTTCCTTAACAGTGACAGCTTCAAAATGTAGTGATACAAAAACGGCGACTAACGAGGTCTATGTGAAATACAAACCAAAGGCAGATTTTATTTACGATGAGGATTTCTTAGAAGCGTATATTCCTATCACCTTTACAGACAATACGACTTCTGGTTCTCAAATCACTGAATATTTCTATGATTTTGATGATGGCACAACAAGTACAGAAGCAACTGTTGACCATACTTACGATAAAATTGCTGTTTACCAAGTAAAACACAGTGTGAAAAACATTGAAGGTTGTTCTGATACGATTACTAAACGAACGGATTTGAATGTGTATTTGGATATACCTACAGCATTTTCTCCAAACGGAGATGGAAATAACGATGTGATTGGATTGATTCATAAAGCGATTAAAAATATTGACGAATATAAAATCTATAACCGTTGGGGACAAGTGGTCTTTGATGGTGGTGATGATCCAGATTTAACATGGGATGGAACGATGAACGGTGTAAACCAAGAAATGGGTGTTTATGTAGTCATTGTAAAAGGGCAAGGAGCGTACGAAACGTCATTTCAATTTAAAAAGAACCTTACGTTGTTAAGATAATTTCATTACTAGCTATTAAAACATTAAACGATGAAAAAATTAATAACAACTTCTTTACTTACCTTGATTGGATTGAGTCAATTAATAGGTCAAGATTTCCATTTTTCTCAATTTTATGCAAACCCTCAGTTGCTAAACCCCGCATTGACGGGGAACTTTAAAGAAGATTACAGAGTGAATTTAATTCACAGAAACCAATGGAGTGGTATCGGGTCAAAATTTCAGACCACGGCTTTTGGTGGAGATATAAACTTGCAAGGAGGAAAACTCAACAAGGACAAAGTAGGCATTGGAGCACAAATTTACTTAGATGACCAAGCAAGTATTTTGAAAACACAAGGTTTTTTGCTCTCTGGGTCATATATTCATACGTTAGGAGGACACAGAAGGCATCGTGTTGGCGGAGGACTTCAGTTTGGGTATATGAGAAAATCTATCAATACGGATGATCTTCAATTTGGTAATCAATACCAAAACCACCAATACAACACCAATTTATCGAGTAATGAAGCTTTTGAATCGCCAAAATTAGGGAGTATGACTGTACAAGCAGGATTAACTTATGATTTTGAAATAACAAAAGAAACACACTTGTTTTCAGGTTTATCTACTTTCCAAATAAACTCACCGAAGCAAAGTATCTCGGGTACAGAAAGTAAGTTAGGTCGTCGTTATGTTTTTAATGTAGGGGTAAAGCATCAGCTTACTGAAAAAATAATCATCATACCACAACTTATGTATGTGAACCAATCAAGAGCGAAAGACTTGAATTTAGGAGGTTTGGTTAAATACGAATTAATCCCTTCTTCACAAACAAATGTAGTCTTTGGTGCTTTTTATAGAACTTCTGATGCTTTTATTTTAGTCGGTGGAGCTGATTATAAAGGGTTTAAAGCAAAGCTTTCTTACGATGTAACAACTTCTGGTCTTAGAAAATCAAAAAAATATGAAGGTGCAGCACCTAACAATATAGCAGGTGCTTGGGAGGTGTCATTGATTTTTAAAGGGTTATTTAAAAATCATAATTACGCAAATGACTATACCGTTCCTTGTGGTATATTTTAAAGGAACTGACATAAACTTAGCTACAAATAGATAAACAACCTTTTTTCTTCTCGTTTAAGAAATTGATAAAAAACATTCAAATGAAATCACTTTTATTACTATTAATAACACTATTGACTTACAGCCAGTCATTTGCTCAGCAGGATGAAACCGAAGGGAAACACCATGGGATTACGGATAAAACAATGTGGCACACCGTGAAAATAGCTAATGAACAAATGCGTCAACAAAGTTATTACAATGCAGTTGACACCTACCACAAGGTCTATGACAGCTTACCTAACAATGAATATATCTTATTCAAGATGGCACACGCTTACTACAAAGGGCGAGATTATAAAAATGCAGAGAAGTATTTTTTAGAGTTAGTCACCAAGCATAAAAAAACAAAATACGGAATGGCTTGGTTTGAGTTGGGTGAGACGTTCAAATACAATGGAAAATACGCCGCTGCTCAGAAAGCATTTTCAAAATTTAGACGAGTAAAGGACAAGACAAGTTTAGAGATAAAACAAGCGAAGAAATGGGCAAAGAATGCAAAAAACTATTGTCAATATGCGATGATTGCTTCTCAAAAAGACACTTTATTTTTTAATACAGAAGTTTTGCCTGTAGAGGTTAATTCTGGATATACAGATTTCTCACCAACAGCAGTAGGTACTGACACCCTTTATTTTGCTTCATTGAGAAAAGATTCTGTTGTGCATTACCACAAAGGAGAGGACGGAATATTTAATGTAAATATTTATCAGTCAGTGAGAAACGAAGATGCTACTTGGACTACTGCTGAAATGAAAGAGGAATTAAATGAAGAGTTTGACCATGTAGCAAATGGTGTTTTTGGACCAGATAACACTTTTTATTACACCAAATGTTACCAAAACCCTCACAATGAGTTTATCTGTTCAATATTTACACGTAAAGTCTTAGCCGATGGGTCGTTTGATAAACGAGAGAAGAAAATAAAAGGAAAAATAAACAAAGGTCATTACACTTCTACACAACCAACTTTCGGAAAGTTTTACAAGCGAAAAGGAAAGAAAAAAACTTGGTATGACGTGATGTACTTTGCTTCAAATCGTCCAGGAGGAGTAGGAGGAATGGATATTTGGTATAGTATTCTTAACAAAGGGAAATTTGGCACTCCTATCAATTGTAAAAAAACAATTAATACGGTAAGAGATGAAATTACTCCTTATTATAATCAAAAAACAGGTGTATTGTACTTCAGTTCTAATTATAAATATGGTTTAGGAGGTTTTGATATTTTTTATTCGAAAGGGAAATTGAAACGTTTTAGAAAAGCACAAAATATGGGTATGCCTTTTAACTCCTCTTACGATGACACTTACTATGTGCCCTCATTAGATATTTTGGCAAACAAAAACAATTTTGGTTACTTGGTATCTAACCGACCAGGAGGTCACGCTTTGGCAAGTGAGACGTGTTGTGATGATATTTACCGTTACGAATCTTATGTACCAGATTCGACAACTATTGATTTGTTGTTTACGGAGTTAAAACCCAAAAAAGCATTTGCTCAAGTATTGGTTGACACCTTGGCTTTAGCGTCGATAGACTCAACGACAAATACTTTGGTGGATACAACGAGCATTCCTACTACTCACCTCAATGGAATTTCTACTGTGGTGGAAAACAAACTTGACTCTGTTAATTTGGGAGGTGTACGAGTAGGTTATTTAAAAAAATACGTTTACAAAAAAATGATGAAAAACGATTCTACCTTAACACCAGCCTCATTTGAAGAGTTGGTTACTTGGGTAGATGTGACAGACACGGCAGGAAGAACGTCAGTCGCTTTTTTGGCAAATAAAGATTACGTTTTGTTAGTAGAAAAAGAAGGCTTTCATGATACGATTATTGACCTTGATGAAACAAAAAACAAGGCTCGTTTTGGTTTTAAGCATATTGTTGTAGATACGGTTACCATAGATAAGCCGATTGAAAAGGTAGAGGTCAAGCAATCATTGACAGCTTCAGTTATAGCCGAAGACTTGGAAAAGAAGCAAACCTTTATTTTAGAGAATATGTATTTTGAATACAACATGTCTACGGTAAAAAAGGAGGCGAAGGAATCGCTAGATTTGTTATACAATTTCTTAGCTAAGAATAAAGGTGTCAAAATTGAACTTTCAGGACATACAGACAGCAGAGGTAATGAAGGTTACAATTTAGAATTGTCTCAAGACAGAGCTGAGTCTGTTCGTGATATCATGATAGAGCGAGGGATAGCACCAAATCGAATAACAGCAAAAGGTTATGGTGAATCAATACCTATTGCACCAAATGAAAAAGCAGACGGTTCGGATAACCCAAAAGGTCGTCGTTTGAACAGAAGGACAGAAATTACGATTTTGGCTAATAAGAAATAGAAGTATTACTTCTTAAAAAAGCTTTTCACAAAGTCAACAAACAATTCTAATTCTTTTTTGGAAGAGAAAATGCTTTTCAAAGTTTGAAAATAGGTTGAGAGACTTACTTTTTCATTCTTGGGAATACTCGTTTGTTTTTCGGCTATCTCCTTTTGTTTTTTAGGTGACTCAAAACTGACCTTCCCGTCAGCCGAATGGTTGATTTTAAGTTCCTGTTTGTCAAGTTTTTCAGTTTCTTTATTAGGTGTAAATTGTCCTTTATTTTTCAGGATTTCGTCCGCTGTTTTAAAGTTCTTTTGTGCTTCCTGTATCTTACCTAATTTCTCTTGTAATACACCTAAATTATTGAAACTTACCTCGTCTTGTGGGTCTAACTCAACAGCTTTATTATAATCGGAAATAGCACCTTGGGCATCTTTTAATTGCTCCTTGACATAAGCACGACACGAATAACGGTAAGGGTTGGTTATATCTAACTCAACAGCCTTGTCCAAATCTTTGATGGCCTCTTCGCCACGATTCATCAAATGATAGGTAATCGCTCGGTCGCTTAACAAATCCGCTTGATTAGGGTTTAATCTAATCGCTTTATCAAAATCTTTTAACGACTCTGTCAGTTTACCCTGTTTACGGTAAGCAATACCTCGTAAATAGATAGATTGCATATCTTCTTTCTCTGAAGACAGCTGAATCGTAAATTCTTTTATCGCTTTTTCGTAAAATCCTTTTTCTAAGAAATCTTTACCTGCCTGTAATCGCTTACCCATAATTTTCAATCACCTTATCGGTAACTACTTTGTACTCTGGATCGTTTGGATCATCGTGTAAATGCACGTGATTTTTAATCGCAGATTTTTTTATTAAGAACTTAGAATCACGGCTCAAGTGACGTAATTTTAAGTGACTTTCTTTCTTTAAGTATTTTTCAGAGAGCGAATAAATCGCGTCAATTCCTGAATGATCAACTATTCGAGCCTCTTTAAAATCGATAATGATGTTTTTAGGATCATTGTCAACGTCAAACTTATCTAAAAAATGATTAAAAGACGCAAAAAAGAGCACACCTCTTACATAATATAATTTAGTATTCTCATCAACCGTTTCTGCATAGATACGAATTTGGATCGCGTTTTCCCAAGCAAAGACCAAGGCTGAGACAATTACTCCAAACAACACCACTAAAGCAGGGTATTCGGTTAAGATGGTTAGCCCTGAAACAATAATTAAGGTGATCGCATCTTTTAGAGGAATACGGTGAAAAAAGCGAATACCCGACCAACTAAATAAACCAATGAAAACAGCAAAGTTGACGGCTAAAAAGACCGAAAAAGGAATAACACTCAAAATAGGTGATAAAAACAAAGCAGTGAACATTAACGTTATTGCGGCAACAATGGCAGAAAGTCGTTTTTTACCTCCCGATTTAATATTTAGTACTGTTGCTCCAATCATACCAATAGAAGGTAGTCCCATGGTAAAACCTGATAAAATAGTAGCCACTCCTTGTGCTTGACACTCCTTGTTTCCTGTACCTCTTTGCCCTGTTAGTTCGTCAACCATCATTACGCAAAGTAAAGATTCTACGGAAGCAAAAAATGCAATCAATAGAGAGAAAGGCAAAACAACCTCCACAAATTCGATAACAGAAAAAGACTGAAAATAAATTTCGGGAAGCTGTAAGATACCCAATTTGACCTGAAAAGAATCAAAGTAAGTTTGTAATGTAATCATTTGCTCTGTACTGAAAATAGTTGCTCCTAAAACGGCTACTACAAACAAAATCAATATAGAAGGAATCAATTTGAAATAACGAGGAATAATAAAAATTAACGCCAAAGACAATCCGAAAATAACTATTTCAATCAACAAGTTATGTTCAAACAGCTCTTCTGGATGATCAAATAGCGTATAGATCGACTTAACCAAATAAAGTAAAAGAAGGATAGAGAAACCATTCAAAAACCCCATATAGACACTTCGAGGGACTAAACGGATAAATTTACCGAGTTTGAAATAACCAATAAGAAACTGGAAAACACCACCTAAAATAATAGCTGGAAAAAGTAAATTTGTACCATAATTAATAATAATAGTCACACAAATCAATGCAATTGCTCGTGAAGAACCTGTAATCATTCCTGGGCTTCCTGTAAATATAGCTGCGACCAAGCAAGATAAACTTGCCGAAAACAAAGCATTTTCTGGTGAGATACCTGCTAAAAATGATATCGCTAATATTTCAGGGAAAAGGTAAAGCCCTGTGGTGAACCCTGCCAATACCTCTTGTAAAGTACCTTGCTGACGATTAATGAAAAAACGAAACATTATTTTTTAAAATCTTTAGTACAAAATACAGCGTTTTTTTGAATTGACCTAATATCAAAAAAAACAAACACAAAAAAACCGCTATTCATTACAAATAGCGGTTTAATAGTTTTAAGAGTAAAAGTATTTATTTAGACATTTTATTCATTTCTTCATTAAATGTTTCTTTGAATTTTTCGTAATCGTAATCCACTTTCAACATTTCGTCTTTCGATAATTTCTCATTCATCTTAGTTAACAACTCAGCTCCCGAAAGTTCCATACCCATGTAGTAGGTGTATTTCAATGTATTGCTATTTTGAGTGACTTTTTCACAAATGATTTTCAAACCTTGTAACTCTTGGTTTACAATTTCTCTAGACAAAGACTCAAAACGCTCTTCAATCTCCTCTTTGTTGTTGTATTCTCTTGAGTTTACATAGTTATCAGTAACCGCTTTTACTGTTGTATTGATATTTGAGGCAATGTAATTTCTTGCATTAGACATTGCTTTTTTCTTAGCCGTTTCCCTGTCAGTACTTTCTCCTGTCGCAGATGCTCTAAAGTATTCTTTCGAATTTTGGTAATCTGATCCTTCACAAAAAAGTTTAACCTCAATATCTTTTCCTGCTTTTGCAGGTGCAGTTTTATTCTTCTTACAAGAAGATACAGCCAAAGTAAGACCTAGCAAACTTAAAGCGATAATTTTAGTAGTAATTTTCATATTGATTTATTTAAAGTTTAATTCGTTTTTGATGTTTTACATATACCGTGCCGAAAAGTTAATTATTTAAAAATAACTTTTCCCATTTCCGCTAGTATTTTTTTATTAATAGATTTTAATGCTCTTTTGTAAGCATCCTCTCCTGCCTTCAAATAGTCTAATTGAACTCCTTTTATGTCAATTAACTTTCCTGTGTAGAGCGTTTTATTTGTAACCTTTTTTTTCATAACAAACGAGGCTGTCAAATAACTACTGAAGATACCCGAGGTCTCTAAGCCTTTTTTTGTATCTGAAGAAATAAAATAAATGAGGTCTGCAGACTGTTTTGATGAGGCAATAGTAAACCCTTGATTAATTAGTTGTTTTGTGGTGTAGTCTTTTAATAAGTTAGTTGTTGACAATAACCCAAATAATTTTTCTACCGATGAAACATAAACACTCGGCTTTCCTACCGCAAGATAAATAGCCTTTTGAGGTAAAACAATATTATCTAGTGTCGTTTTATAAAAAGCATTTTGTGTTTTTGTTTTTTCAAAATCAAGAGATACAATTAACTCTTGATTTCTTACCGCTGATTGTACTGAAGATAAAACAAAATTTACTTCTCCGTATTTATTCGTTTGAGCAGTAGAACTTAATTTACCTTCTCCTGAAGAAAACTCAATAGACAAAGGGTAATTCTCTAATCCTCTATTTTTGTATTGTACCGCTGCTTTTATCATTTTATCACCTGTAATTCCTCGTACATAAGTTATTTGCGGTGAGGAGGTAATCGTAATGTCATTCATTAATTTTTGAATGGAATTATAAATTTCAGAACCCAAATAAATGGTTTTACCTTGGTACTCTACCCCGTTTAACTCGCCCAAATAATTTTCTAATGTATGCAAAGCACTTAGATAACTGTGCAAAGCGGGTAATAGCTGTCTTTGTTTTTCAAAAGCTAAGCCTTTTTTATAGCTACTTAAGGCTAAACGCTGTGCTGTTTGCTGTTTCTCACGTTGTATTTCTTTAAATTTAGCTTTAGATAAACGGTAGTAAACCCAATATTCTTTATCGTTTTCCCAAGCATCAATAAGCTCGAACCCTTCAATCTCTTGCGAGGTTTTACTTTTGATTATAGATTCGTAATTATCTCTGTATGTCCCATTTTTATCTAATTGAAACAAGACCGAACTACTTTCTATTCTTATTTTTATTTCAGAAGCTAAATCTTCTAGTGCCTTTATTTTTCCGTTAGCTGCATAATCGAGCGGAAAGCTTGTTTTTGATGTACCTGAAATACCAATATAAAAAGCCGAACTTATCGGTCGATTTTTCATCCAATCTGCACGAGCATCTTCTACCTCAATGATTATTGGCGTTTGTTTTGTTTTACAGCCTAATAACAAAAACAAAAGGGCAAGACTAAATCCTAGTGTTTTCATAAGCTAAAATCTGATTGGTTACTGTTTTTGAAATGTCCTTGTAGATTACAGGGGACAATTCACTAAATGATTTCAAGTAAGAACGTGCTGTAAACAATTGCTCAAAAGACCTTTTCTGACGGTAACTCGCATTTTCAGAAGGATATAATTCTCTGTAATTACCTTGGTAGGTCGCATACCTTATCTTGTCAGAAGTGGTACGAGTAAACGAACCTGTACGCAAAATCTCTCCCGTTTCAGAAGATATTAATTGGTAATTATAAGTAATAGATACAGAAATATTATTTGTGTATTCTGTGTAATATTGTCTTCTAAATTGCGTGATGGTAAAATGTCTTTTTAGTTGTCGGTCATACTTTTGGAGTTCATATTTCTCAAAGGCTACTTTACGTGTACTTCGAGGGTATATTCTTTTATTCTCATTAATAGATACAACTTCACCGATAACGACAGCTTTTACTCCTAATATTTGTCCCGCACGAGAGGCTGTTCGTTCATCGACAACCCCTCCTAAAGCTAGCTTTTGTTCTGCAATTAAACGCTCTGTATTTTCTCTATCTACAACTACTAAAAAAGGATTCTTTGACCTAGTCAAATCATTTGCTATTGTTTTGTTTATCGCCGAACGAATAGCTGCGTATTGTTTTTTTTCTCGGTAAGGTAAAAATGTAACCGTAAACATTGCTGACTGCCGACTTTCTTTTTTTAATTCAAAGGCGTCTTTGTAATTTTTATTTGCAGTAACTACTTTGTCAAAAAGAAAGTACGCTGAACGGTAATGCTCAATATCCATCTCTTCCAATCCTTTTTGATACAAAGGTTCGGCGTAGGCAACTTTACTTAACGCTGCCGCTTCTTTGTAATCTGGCTCTATTGCAATAATTTCATTAAATACATTTTCTGCTTTAGCGTATTCTTTTTTGGCTATGAGTACCCTACCTTCTCTGTATATTTTATCAAAATATTTTTCTTTTGATACGGTGAAATAACCTGCGTAATGTGAAGGGAAATCTAAGACAACGCTTACTCCTTTTAATTTAGTGTCGTATTTTTGGGCGTCTATATAAGAATAAACAGCTTCTCTGTAATTAGCAAAAGAATAGGCTTTGTAAAACACTTCTAATTTGTCATCTAATACTTTTTGTCCTGTGTTTTTCAGTCCAATGATTGCCTTTGTGTTTTTGTAATTGCGCTTTAATCCGTCATAATAAAAGTCGGACGCATCTTTGTACAACCCAGCAGTTTCCAACTCCAAGGCTTTTTTGACCATCTTTCGAGAACCTGTACAGGCTACAACAAGTAGGGCAAGAAGAGAATATGTAATAAGCTTTTTCAAATGTCTTTAATTTATCTTAATAGTAGAATCTATAATCGTGCCAATTACAAATTAAGCGTGTTTAAATCCTTCTTCGACTCCGAAAAATTCAGTGATGTCCTTTTCACGTTTACCGTTACAAATCAAAATTAGGTAATCGCCTTTTCCGATGAGCAGGTTTTCCTCAGGGTTTTTTATCAAGTGACGTTTGCCATTGATGAGTTTACTAATCCCTAAAAGCACGGTGTTAAATCGCTTTTTCATATCAAAAAAGGCACTGTTGTAATCTTCACCAATAAGGGTGTTGCTACTGATAACCAAAAATTCTTTGATATCATAATCATCGTCTGTTTTGGCGTAAGAAAGTAGTTCTTCGCCCAAAGAGGCTACGTCTGGTTCGAAAATGTAACTTGCCAATAATTTAGAAGACAATTCGTATTTAGACAAGGGGTAAGTGACTCCTGCTGTCTTAAAGGTGTCTTTTAAATCGGTGTTGTCTAAGGTGACGATGTACTTGGTGTTGGGAAATTCTCTTTTTAAGTTTAAGGTATGTACCAATTTTTGCGAGTCATCTCCTGCGTTGATAAAGACCATCACCGATTTGTGGATGTTGGCTTTTCTTAATGTTTCGTAGTTGTCAAATTCGGTATAGAGGGCAAATATTTGTTTGGGTCTTTTGGCGAAATGTTCGTAAATCAAATCCAAGTTTTCTTTGTTGCGTGTTACAATGGCTAATTTGTAACCTACTTCTACCAATTGATCGGCTACGGCTTTACTGTAACTATCCCACCCAATAATCACGGTGTGCTTTTCAAAATTTGTTCCGTTAAATCCCATTCTTTTGTGTTCGTTGATGATTGTGATATAGCTTGTTAATTTACTGACTACAAAACCAAATAGTCCAATACTTCCTAAGACAAAAATAAATCCTATGATTTTTCCGTTTGTCGTATTTGGCACGTAATCTCCATAACCGACTGAGGATATAGTGACAACTGAGTACCATGCGCCTTTCCAGAAGGTATCGATGGCGGAGTTAGAGTCTTGTGTCTCAAAATAAACAAGCAAATATACTAAACCTGTATAGATACTTAAAAAGACAGCTAGAAAACTTATTACGTCTTTGAAGCGTGTTTTTAACATTGTTGGTTTTTGTGTAAGGTTGAAGTTACAAAATTCATTTTTTTAGTGAAAGAATAAAAACGGTTTTTTGTAAAAGTAAATGAAAGGCGCTACCCTTTGTGGTACGCCGCGTGAGGGATTGAAGCGGAAATCCTTTGGTGTTGTTGCTCTGTGTTGGGTGTATTGAACGGTGGTGTTTGGTTGAGGAATGTAAAGAATGATACCTTTGACACCAAAGATTGAGAGTGAAAAGCCCGACCCGACGCAGGAGGGACACGCCCTTAAGTTTGTTATGGTTACATTTTATGTCTATTTGTGTACTTTTTTTGGTATAAAATTCATAATTCACTATATCCCTATTATCTTTGTAATATGTTAGAAAAGGTAAAACAACTTTTTAAGGAAGTAGAAGAATACGCAGTCGAATCTAAGGATCATTTGGAGGAATACCGTTTGAGATTTGTCTCGAAAAAGAGTGAAATTTCAGATTTGTTTGCTGATTTTAAAAATGTAGCCAATGACCAAAAAAAAGAGTTTGGGCAGGAGCTAAATAAATTGAAACAATTGGCTGAGGCAAAATTTAAGGATTATGTTTCGGCTATCGAAGAGGCGGAAGATGAAGCGTCGGCTGATGATTTGGATTTGACCTTACCGACTATTCCCAACGAAATGGGTGGAAGACACCCTCTTTCAGTTGTTCGTGGGCAGATTATAGATATTTTTAGAAATATTGGTTTTAGTGTTTCGGATGGTCCGGAAATTGAGGATGATTATCATAATTTCACGGCTTTAAATTTCCCTGAAAACCACCCTGCTCGTGAGATGCAGGATACTTTTTTTATTGAGAAAAATCCTGATATTGCATTGCGTACACACACTTCATCGGTGCAAGTACGATTAATGGAGGGTGGAAAGCCGCCATTTCGTTCGTTGATGCCTGGGCGTGTGTATAGAAACGAAGCTATTTCGGCTCGTGCGCATTGTGTGTTTCATCAGATTGAGGGTTTATATGTTGATAAGAAAGTGAGTTTTGCTGACTTAAAGCAAACGATGCTTTATTTTGCAGAAGAGCTTTTTGGAAAGGGTACAAAAATCAGATTGAGACCTTCTTATTTCCCGTTTACTGAGCCTAGTGCAGAACTTGATATTTACTGGGGTTTGAAAACGGAACAAGATAAAAGAATTACCAAAGGTACAGGTTGGCTAGAAATTGGTGGTTGTGGTATGGTTGACCCTAATGTATTGAAAAACGCAGGTATCGACCCCGAAGAGTTTTCTGGTTTTGCTTTTGGCGTGGGCGTAGAGCGTATCACCATGCTAAAATACCAAATTAAAGATTTAAGGTTGTTTACCGAAAATGACACACGTTTCTTGAAACAATTTCAAGGGATAATGTAATTTAAACAAATAAAAAAGGTTCCAATTGGAGCCTTTTTTATTTGTCATCGTAATCCTGTTTGTCTTCAAGTATTCGTTTCCTATTATAATTAAAAGTAGTATCGAATAGACTTCTCTTTTTATTTAAATAAGGGGTTTTTATAAAATTCAAATCTATTATTGAATGGAAAAGATCGTCGGAAACGAAAGGTTTTGTGCTGTTCGTTTTTATGGTTTGTTCTTTTACTGCTCGTTTGTTAATATAGCTACTGGATAGCCATACTAAAAAAGGAATCTCAACATTAGCCTTAGGCAATGTTTTGGCATAGTCATGTCCTACGTTACCTGATTCGTCGTACACATTTTCTCCGTGGTCAGCTAAATAAATACAAGACGAGAGAAGTGCGGGATTTGCTTTATTGTTATTTTTTAAGAGTTCAAAAATTTCGTCCACAATAAAATCGTTATACAGAATAGAATTGTCGTATTGAGCAATAGTTTCTTGCTTATTGCTTACACCTTTAAATTTATTATAATGAGTAGGGTACCTTTTTGCGTAAGCCGAATGACTTCCCATAAGGTGTAAAACGATAAACTTTTTCTGTGCTGTATCTTTTAGCACCTTTTCTAAAGGCCTGAATAATTTTTCATCATAAGATGCCGTGTGTGTGGCTTCAGCAGAAGAGCTACTTGCGATATTAACAAATGTTCTCTCGTCTGATTTATTGGCAAATACAGTGACAAGGTTGTCCCAAACTCCAATGGGAGATTGGTTGGAGAGCCAAAAAGTCTTAAATCCTGCTGAATGAAAAACGTCTATAATATCAATGTTTTTTTTACCCTCTATTTTACGGTCTAAATTAGACAACGTCAGAATAGACAAAACGCTACTCAGTGTGTTTGAATAAGGAGAAACTACATCATCGAAAACATGTATGTCGGAGCGTTTTTTGAGTTTTGGAGAAGTTACTTTTTCATACCCATAGAGAGATAGGTGGTTTCGATTACAAGATTCCCCAAGTATTAACACAAAAATTTCTTGTTGGTTTTCTTCCTGAGCGTTAGCTTCTACTTCTTTAGGAATGACTTCTTTCATTACCTCTTCATACATTTTTATTTTCTCTATAAAAGATGCTCCTGTTTTGACGACTTGCGGAACACCTTTGCGAATTAGACGGTTATGGTAAATGTTTTCACCTATAAAGGTACTACTAACCAACAGGACTAACCCTACGATTACAGGTTGGTATCTCGTCTGACTTGGTATCTCTTTTTTAAGAAAGGAGAGGTAATAGATAAAGCAATAAGGTAGTAATAAAAGTAAACGGTAAGTTGCTTTTAAATTCAAAAAGTCATTCGCTTCTTCGATATTTGTATTTGCCATAACCAAAACACTTGTTAAACTGATAGGGGATTTTAGGATAACCCAATGAGATATTTCGAGAAATCCAATAACGAAATAAAGAAATAAAACAACGTGATTGAAGAGTTTGCTTTTAAGAAGTAAGGCAGGAATAGTTAAAAGAGGTAACCAAATCAGATTAATAGCAATGTATCGACTATCAAACAAATCAGCGTCAATAACCAAGCCTACAGCCATAGGGTAGGCGATTAATAGTAACAGGTAAATAGGGAATATTTTCTTTATCGTCTTCATCACAATTACACTATTTTTTTATTCATCAGAAAATGGAAAAACGGAATACCCGAACGTAAAATCATCCAAACCAATAAGGCTACCCATATACCGTGTAAGGTATAGTTTTGTGAGATAAGCAAAGTAGGGAAGTAACCAATCAATGTCGCAACAAGTAACGAATTACGTAAAAACACGGTGTTTTCTAAACCTATATAAATACCATCAAAAGTAAAAGCTATACTACCAATAAAAACGGTTAATAGAAACAAAATTCGTTCGTCAATAAACAGTTCTAAGACACTGATTTTTGGGGAATAAAAAGAAACAACCCCTGCACTAAAAACGAAAATAAGAAAGGTGTAAACAAAACCAACCAATAAATTTAAAAACACTCCTCGAAAGGCGACTTTTCGGATACCTCCTAATTGGTTTTGACCTTTTAGTTTACCTATAATCGCCGTTGTAGCGTGTGCGATACCATCCATAAAATAAGCTATCAAAATAAATAAGTTCGCCATAATGGTATGCACTTCGATATACGCACCACCTTGTTTGGTTGTGATACGGTTACCAATTAAGATACAAGCGTTCAATAATAAGGTTCTTAAAAAAAGGTTAAGGCTATTGGAAAATAATAGTTTCAAATAAATAGTTGTTGGGTTTTTATTGTTGAATAAGCCAAAACGATAAAAATAAACTAACGTACCGATTGCCATCACAACATGGCTAACTGTCGAGGCAATACTTGCTCCTGCAATGCCTAATTGAGGAAAGCCATAAAGTCCTTTAATAAGTATAAAATCGAGGCAAAGATTAACAAATCCTCCGACTAAAGTAACTACTAAGGCAATTGTTGTGTTTTGTAGTCCCCTAAATATTTGGAAACAAAAGATACTAAATAACAAAAACGGAAGACCTATTAACCGTATTTGGAAATAGCTCAGCGCCTCTTTGTTTATTTCGGCATCCGAGGAGTTGTAGAAACTGATAATCTGCTCAGAAAACAGATACAACAACAAAGAAATAACGACAGAAAAAACAACAACCCTTTTGAGTAGGTAATTGGTTAATGTATGTAATTGATCGGTTTTCCCTGCTCCAAAAAGATGAGCTATACGAGCTGATACAGGCATGAAAAATGAGGATAACAGCCAAATTAATGATAAGATTGCTGAACCACCGATTCCCATTACAGCAATTCCGTTTTTGGTATAATTACCAAGCAACACCAAATCCGTCGAACCAATTAATGGCTCGGATATCCCACTAATAATAGCAGGAATCGCTAACGTAAGTATTGCTTTATAGGAAGTGGTTTTATTCATTAGTCAAAATTACAGTTTTCTACTAACATAAAAGCCCCAATGTCCGAAGAAATTGGGGCTTTGTATTATTAAAATGAGATGATTAGCTTATTTGTAAACCTCAGCACCTTCCTTACGGAATTGCTTTGATTTCTCTTCCATTCCTTTTTGCAACGCATCTTGTTCTTCTATTCCTTGTTTTTTTGCAAAATCACGCACGTCTTGAGAGATTTTCATTGAACAGAAATTCGGTCCACACATCGAACAGAAATGGGCAGTTTTTGCTCCTTCTGCTGGTAATGTTTCATCGTGGTATTCACGTGCCGTATCAGGGTCTAAAGCCAAGTTAAATTGATCTTCCCAACGGAATTCAAAACGAGCTTTTGACATGGCATTATCTCTGTCTTGCGCTCCTGGGTGACCTTTTGCTAAATCGGCAGCGTGAGCAGCTAACTTATAAGTAATCACACCAACTTTTACATCATCACGGTTAGGTAAACCTAAATGTTCCTTTGGAGTCACGTAACAAAGCATTGCAGTTCCGAACCAACCAATCATAGCCGCTCCAATACCTGAAGTAATGTGGTCGTAACCTGGTGCAATATCAGTAGTCAAAGGTCCTAATGTGTAAAAAGGAGCTTCGTGACACTCTTTCAATTGCTTGTCCATATTCGCTTTAATCATATGCATTGGCACGTGACCAGGTCCTTCGATGAATGTTTGTACATCGTGTTTCCAAGCGATTTTTGTTAATTCTCCTAACGTTTCTAATTCAGCAAATTGTGCTTCATCATTAGCATCTGCAACCGAACCAGGACGTAAACCATCTCCTAAAGAAAAGGCTACATCGTAAGCTTTCATAATCTCACAGATTTCTTCAAAATGCGTGTATAAAAAACTTTCTCTGTGATGAGCTAAACACCACTTTGCCATAATCGAACCTCCACGAGAAACAATTCCTGTTACACGTTTGGCTGTCATTGGAATATAACGTAATAAAACCCCTGCGTGAATAGTAAAGTAAGAAACACCTTGTTCTGCTTGTTCGATTAGCGTATCTCTAAAAATCTCCCACGTTAAATCTTCTGCCTTACCGTTTACTTTTTCAAGTGCTTGGTAAATCGGCACTGTCCCTATTGGAACTGGAGAATTTCTCAAAATCCACTCTCTTGTTTCGTGAATATTTTTTCCTGTCGATAAATCCATCACGTTATCAGCTCCCCAACGACAAGCCCAAACTGCTTTTTCCACCTCTTCTTCAATAGATGAAGTTGTTGCTGAGTTACCTATGTTGGCATTCACTTTAACTAAAAAGTTACGTCCAATAATCATTGGTTCACACTCAGGATGGTTAATATTGTTAGGAAGTACAGCACGACCTCTTGCAATTTCAGAACGTACAAATTCAGCCGTAATTGGCCCAGTGTGTACGTGTGCTCCAAAATTATCTCCAGGGTGTTGTGTTATCCCTAAGTCATTTGCCTCACAACGTTGGTTTTCACGAATGGCTACATATTCCATTTCTGGTGTGATTATCCCTTGTTTGGCATAATACATTTGAGAAACGTTTTTACCTTTTTTTGCTTTCAAAGGTTTGTCCAAATACTCAAAACGTAAATGGTCTAATGAGTTATCATTTAATCGCTCTCTTCCGTAAGCTGAAGATATTTCGTCTAACTGCTCCACGTCATCTCTGTCCAAAATCCATTGCTGGCGTAATTTTGGTAATCCTTTTCTAACATCAATATCAATGTTTGGATCTGTATAAGGTCCTGATGTGTCATAAACAGCAATAGGTGCGTTTGGCTCTCTTGTTTTTCCTCCGTCAAAAGTTGATACCGAGTCAGCTAAAGAGATTTCACGCATAGCAACTTCGATGTCGTGAATTTCGCCTTTTACATATATCTTTTTAGAACCTGTAAATGGCGCTTGTGAGATTACATCTTCTGATGGTTTTGAATCTATTCCTTTCATCTTTTATTTGTTTTTGGCAGTGAGCCGATAACTTATTTCTTTACTTTACAGCCCTTCTAAAAGGGTTGTTATTTATTTTAACCTCCTTGTGTTGCTTTGATAACTGTGATTTTATCATTTGCTAATAAAATAGTTTGCTCCCAATCTTTCCGAGAAACAACTTTATTATTCACAGCAATGGCAATTCCTTTTTGCTCGAACAATTCCTTTTGAATCAAAAGATTTTGAAGCGAACATTCGTTTTCCAACGTTTGTAACTCGTTGTTTACAATTACTTCCATAATACTATTATTGATTGACTGTAGGAACGATAAAAAAATAGTTCGAACGACTTTTCCCTACGCCAGTATCAACTGTTTCAGGTTCGGAGGGTAAAGTCTCAGTCCTATTTTGTGGACACCCCTAAAGCCAATAGCCCAAAGGTACGCCTATTTCTTCCTCATTACAAGCGTATTAATACATAATTCCATAAAAACAAAAAAAGTCAAAATGATAAATCACTTTGACTTTTTTGTTTTATTTAAATAGGTATAAGTTATTCAACTACCAGCTTAACATGATAGATATCTACATTTGATACCGTTTCAATAAGATAGATACCTGGTTTAAGATGCATTGTTTTTCTTACTATGCCATCTTCATCTAGTCCTAGGTCATCTTCTTCAAGCAAAATCTCACCTTCTAAATCATAAATTGTTAATCGCACTTTTTCACTATGATTTGTAAATTCAAACGTTATTTCATCTCCCGTAAAAGATGGGTTTGGATAAATAATCATTTTATAATCTTCCTCCTTCTTTTTTGAAAGGACATTAACACTAATTACTTTAGAGTAAGTAAAATCACCTTGGTAGTCAATTGACTTTAATCTATAGTAAATCACACCATTCTCTGCATCATCATCAAGGAAAGAGTAGTTACTCTGGATAGTAGAGGTGCCTTTTCCGTTGACAAACCCTATGTTTTCAAAAAAGGTTAAATCGTATGATCTTTCTATTTCAAACCCATAATTATTATGCTCTTGTGCCGTAATCCATCTCAAGGCAATATTCCCTTCTATTAAACTTACTTTAAACTCTAGTAGTTCAATAGGTAAAACGCCCGCAGTAATTGAGCCAATAGTAAATTGTTTTTTACTAAAATGAATTACACTATCGGAAACAGCTTCATTTATCCCGAGATTATAAACACCTCCTCGTCCATACCAATAAGAGTTTACTGCATCCCACTCTACAACCTCAGCATCACCTGGATTGGCATGTGCAGTTGACCACGCCCAATTTAAAGCTATACCTCCATTTGCTTTCCCACCTACTGGTCCTTCAATATCCCAATAACCTAGGTCTGTAATACTCGTTACTTGGGGCGTCTCTGTTTTGATATTAGCAGTAGGGTAACCATCAAGTAACGGGTCTTTATCATAAAATCTAGAACACCAAAGACCTGCCGTTGGCGAATTCACCCTTGCATATGAGTATTGGTAATCATCACCAATAGGGAAGGTAAACGTACCACCAGTCACCATCGTTTTACAAGCATTCCCCTGTACATGTGAGCTATCCCAAGGCTGAGTGATAAATCCAATATCTTTATCCATCAAAAACACATTATTTCCTGGTATAATTCTTCCTTTTTGAAAATCTATTTCCTTCTTCACTTCTACAGTTCCGTTATCAATGTAAACATCACCGACTGTTTTACCTAAAGTCATATTATAAATTTGGTTTTCACCCTCCATTGAAGTTTTTATATGACTGTCTTTTGTTCCTGTGAAATTAATACCTCCTGTTCCTGAATGAAATTTACCGCCATTTCTAAGAGCAATATCCCCTTGCAAATCAAAAGAGGTGTTATTAATTGTATTATCAACAGTTACCCCATCAATTACTATTGAATCTCCTACCGTAGTCGATATTGCAGGCAAAACTCTCGTTCCCGTTCCCGAGAAAGTCAAACTCCTGATTTCTGAAACCCTTGCACTACCTGTGTAAGTCCCTGTTCCAGAATACTCAATACCTCCTCCTGTTGTTGTTAAGAAATCATCATAAGAGCCTCCAGGTAATAGTCCAGTATTCATATCTATAACACCTGTTCCTGTTACAATACCTAGGTTGTGTTTAATGGTGGAGTTAACCTTTACTTTTCCACTAATTTCTGTCTGGTACACATTGATACTATTTGCATCAAAGGTTATTGTATGTCCATTTTGTACAATAACTTTTGAGCCTATTTGAGGAATTTCATTGATCACTCCGTCCTTCAACCAGTTTGTAGACAAGTTCCATATACCTGTGTTTTGTGAAACATAAATAGGTACGTTAATCGGAAATGCATTGTTTGGTACAGGTGTTTTTGTGTCTCCACAAGTATAATCAATCAATATTGAAGTAGTTATATTAGTTACATCAAAAGTGATTTCATTAATTAATGTATCCACATCTGCTGATATAGGACCTAAAATACCGTCTGGCACTTTTAAAACCCAACTTCCCCCTACAAATTTAGCAGAACCATAGATGCCTTCATCTCCATTAACATCGTTTTGATCATAATACATCTTAAGAGTACCGTCTAATTGACTACCTGGTGAAGAATATAAGATTCTCCAATAAAAATCTAATAAATTTTGAGAATACGCAGCGGCCAACGTTGTTGGGTGTTGTTCATTCACTGCTCGAATAATTACATCCATTCTTCCAGCTCCTGAATTGGTCAAATTAAGATCTATTGGACTTATTTTCCCTGTAACTCCTATCGGTAAATATTGATTGTAAGATTGTCCCGCATATAAAACTAACCGGACACCGTAAGAAGACGTACGCCCATTAGTACGTATCATTTTAGTTTTATCAAAACCTACTCCCGTAACCGTTGTTGCTGAATAGATGAACATATAATTATCTCCTATACTAAGACTCCCATTTTCTAATTCTATATCTTTATAAAAGAAAGAAAGCAAGCGTTTTCCACTATATTCTAATAGTTCTACATTAGAAGTATTATTTACTCTAATTTTATCAAACCTAGTATTGGTTGAAGCTCCTCCTGTTTCTGATTGTATATATTGAGTTTCGGTACCATCAAATACAACAGCTCCTGCGCTAGAATAAAATCGTTTGTTATTCATCATGTTTCCAGCAACATGAAAATCATTATCTTCGGTATAAAAATTAGACGCATTCCTTACGTTGTTTGCGTAAGTCTCGCTACTCACACCTAAAACCGTTCTACTTGTACAGTTATTTGTCAAGTGATTAAACCTTGTATTTCCTGTAACATCCACTCTTGTACCTCTGCAAAAGGTTGTTCCTGTTTTTCCTACACCCGCTTCAAAGCCTGTAAGCCCTGCGTTGTTATCCCAAGTGTCAGATACATAAATATCTAAATCATTTCCTTTCAATTTTGAACCTGAACCGATAATCAGGTTTTTAATTTGTAAAGGGTTAATTAATAAACTTCCTATTGGATTGTCTCCTGCACCTGATATCTCCAAAGTGTTTAACTCCTCTGTACTATTGATACCAATGGTTGTTGCTCCATTAGACCCGCCGCCAATTAATACCGTAGATGCTCCCGATTCTGAAAATACAGATGGGTTTACAATAGCGAAAGCGGCGTTTATTACTGATCCATTTCCACTTTCTATACTTAAACTTCCTCCAGAACGTGTGTATTCAGAACCCGCTCCTATCAATTCAAAGACTCCTCTTTGTGGGTGAGAAGCTCCATTAATTCCAAATCTAGCAATCCCACTTGATTGTGTGTATCTTAAAACAGAAATTGCGTCAAGTAGCTCTCTCATCATTTGACCTCCAACATGTAGGTTACCTCCAGAAACTAACAATTCAGCTCCTCCTGATGAAGTGTAAATTAAATTGTTTGTATTTCCGTCACTACTCATATCTACTGTTCCTCCAGAAACAATAAGGCAACCATCAAGTGATACATTTGAGCTGACTACATTTACCTCTCCTTGTTTCACTTCAAGAGCTGAACCATTAGGTATAAGGAAATCTGCTCCCCCTGTTGATAAATCAATATCAATATCAACATCGTCAAAAACTAAACGACCATGTCGTATCTCAACTGGCTTAATTGCTGTATTTGACACTCCATGTAAAGTGAAGTCATCAGAGAAAGTAAATGATTTAGTTTTATCAGTCCCTTTATTCATCACTACACGATAAAGCTGAGGCACGTTTGTTCCTCCCCTTGTATAAGTATTGTTCGTCTCTCCTTGTAATTCAAGAACAACTCTTGTACGGGTATTACTTTCCCATAAATCTATTCTAGATGAGTTTAATGTCCCTTGGGTAATATCCCCTTTTACAATCAATTTATGCTCTACGTCTATAACCCCTCCTTGTGGTATCATTCTTCTTGTATGACTATTTGTGTATGTGGTAAAATCAATGTTTCGCCCGACAGTTACCGTTATAGGTGTTGCTTGATTAGGGAAAAGTAATGTACCTCCTATCCAAAAACCTAGTAACATATCTCTTTTCATGACCATGTCTCTTTGCGGTATCATGGTTGTGTTTCCTTGAATAATCAAATCATAATTAATAGCTAAACTATTCGAAAATGTTTTCGTTCCTCCCTCAACCATTAAACTTGGTATTGGGTTCGGAGGAGAAGAAATCGTAGCGCCTCCACCAAAATACAAATAAACAGAATTGGAGTCTGTTCCTATATCTCCAAAATCACCACTAAGATTAATCGTTCGAGGTCCGTTGAAAGACACCATACCTGTCCCTGTAACTTTTCCCATATCATAAGTTCCGTTTACATGAAACTGTAGCCTAGGAATATTCTCTGAATGAGGTATTGGGTAATTCACAAAATCGTGATCCAATACCACTTTTGCAGGAGAAGGGACTGATGCCACTCTCACATTCATTCTACATCTGTCTCTAATAATAGCAATACTCCCCGTTGTTGGCACCTGCCCTAAAGTACCTGTTGTAGGGTCTCCTTTTCTCCATCTGTTTCCGTCATGCCAATTTCTCTGTCCAGATATTTCTCTTGAATAAAAAATATCAGGCGTTCCTGTAAAACGATCAACTACTCCTGCTGTATAATTTGCATTTTCTAAGGTGAAATTAGAACCCGCATCAAATATCAATGTATTAGTTGCAGTATTAATATTTGCAGGAAGTTCTGAAGAACGTGTATAAGGATCTACATCTAAAACTTTCCCTGGTACAAAATCCGTTTCGTCAGTAGTTGCTCCATCTCCATCATCAGTCACATCACTATCGTAATAATTAGCTTGTAAATTAATCTTAGGCAATCCTGCGGTGTACGAGTTTGTTACCCCCCAATAATAATTAAGGTAATCACTATTAGGTGTTAGGTTTGTTGTGTTCAGTCTGCTGTTGACAGGTCGTACTGTAATATAAGCCGACTCGGTAACTCCCGTCATATCTGACATCGTAACGGTTACTGGTGTATAACGAGAAGTCCCGTCACCAACATCAATATCTCCATTATCTATACCAACACCTATAGGGAACACAAATTGACTTGAGGCATTTATTGCATTCACTCCATCAGTAGGTATTAATAGAGATAGTCCTCCATCAGATTCGTTACCGTCTGTAATAAACATGTCTTGTACAGAATTACACCCTCCAGCACATCCTTGGTAATTGGCTTGACCTCCAGCAAGAGCTAATTCCAACTCGTCTATCTTTAGGTTATGTCTATTTAAGTTTAATCGACCATGTTTATATTGAAAACTTTGAATAGCAACATTACTAACCATATCAACAATATTATTTGCATTATTCCACCTTACTCGACCAAATTTAGAATTGTCATTGGTTAATAATACAAAAGGAGCATTAGAGTCTCTAAACTTAATCATATCATTTCTTGACCCTACAGAAGCATGAGGAACAAGCCCATTATAAAGACCAAAAGTCCCATAATTAAGTACAGTATCACAATACATTCGAATACTAAAATTTGTATGATCAACAGTTCCTGAAAGTAATTTGAAAGCTGGGCCTGTAACACGAATTAAGTTATTTCCATTATTACTGTTTATATTCTTACCTCCCGAAATAAATAACGTGTCCATCACACCTTTATCAATGATAAAATAATTTAAACGTTGTTCATTACCTACCGCTGAACCTGTTTTATTATCAAAAATCAAGTTTGTATTTCCATCACCTAACATATAAAGATTACATCCATTAGGCATATCTCCACTGTTCTGTATTTCAAAGTTACCATAAACCTTAATTGCATTTCCCTGATGCGCTAAGGTTGCATTTGATTCAACTAACAAATCACCTTTAACAATGAGTGGTTGGTTAGTAATCGTTCGCACAGGGTTACCACTTGACGCTCCTTCGATAGTGATATCTTGCGAACCATCATCACTATTTCTTAAAGTTAAATTATAAAAAGGTGCTTTAGAAGAGATACGGCAAACCGCTCCAGCAGGTGTTGTATTAGCAACTTCTACAATAACATTTCCTCCTGTTACATCTTGATTTGTCACATCTGAATTAATAAATATAGCACCTCTATTATTCGCTCCTCCTTCGTGTCGCTCATAAACAACATGTAGAGTACCTCCTGACATTTTAAATGTATTTTCGGTTTCTGCCAAATCAAAAATGAAATATTGACCAGACGCATTCCCTCCAAAATTATTATCCACAGTTACATAGCCTCCACTTTGTATATAAGCTCCTTTATGAGTCCCTCCTGTTGATGAAGTTCTAAACTGATTAAGTTCTACAACCCCATCCTGTACTTCAAATACTGAAGTCCCTCTCAAAGTAACACCTGAACGCATATGTACCTTAAATATGGCTAATGGTCCTGTGACTAAAATCTTACCGTAAACTACTAATGCGGTTGTTGCCGCTGAAGGTACGGTAACTTCGGAGTTGTGAATCCATAATGCAGCACTCTCAGGAAGATCATAGTTTCCTCCTCCTGAAAATAGTGCTGGTATAACAATGTTATTACTTAATTTTACTGTCCCTGATTTAAGACCTAGTGCATTTCCATTCTCTGCAGTAGCTCCCCCACCACCTATATTGTTTTTTCCGATAAGCTCAAAATTAGCAGGTGCCGTTGCCTCTATATCTAATAAATAATTAGCATCTACTCCTTTGTCTGATACTATTCTATAAAACTGTGTTGGTCCATCTAAGTAAACTTTTTGGTCTGCGATAGGATTATTAAAACGCACATCCACTTGCACATCAACTAAAGCACCCGTTGGATCATACGCTCCTGCATCAGAGAAAACACAAGTTCCTTCGTTAGTGAAATCACCTGCCAATTCTAAACGGTGAGTTACATTTACTCCACCATAGGTTTGATCAACATCAATTTTCCCATTCGCTTGTACCGTCAAATCTCCATTTACATCAATTGTTCTTACCGTAGCGGTGTTATCTCCTATTTGCATTTTTCCAGATTCCACAACCAACTCTCCATTAACAGTCAAGCTTGAAGAGAAAATGATTTTATTGGCTGGGTTATCAAGATTTACATCTACATTGAAAAATGAATAATCGGTGTTTATAGTATAAGAAGAACCGTAAAACTCTACTTTACCACGTGAGGCAAAATCAGTAATTACAGTATAAGTTGGGAAGTTATCTGCTTTTAATCTTATTGTTCCTTCGCCATTTATTGTTGAAAAAGTAATGCCTGTATGATTTTCTATATCCAAAATCACCCCCATCTTTTACAGTTAATACAGCAACGCTTCTACTTCCCACAAAATCAGTTACTGTCTTACCGTTCAAAATCACCGCTTCATCATCTCCACTAGGTATAGTCGCCGCACCATTGATATAAAGTGTTCCCGATGGATCAAGTGTCCACATATCAGGGTCATCCCAAGAACCTGTCGCTAAATAAGAGTACCAAACATTCCCCCCTGGCACGCCCAACGTATAATAACCTGTAAGCTAAATCTGCATTATTAACCGTATAAATCACTTTGTTTTTACCTGCATCCAATACACCAACTGCTCCAGTAACCTCTGTAAAAGTACCCGAAGTTCCTGCTCTATATAAAAGTTTATAATCTGCTATGGTACGTCCATTGGCATCATTATCTCCTAAACCGGCTTCTTGTGTACCAAAAGAAACGTCTATAGACGTTAATGTTCCTGATGAATTGTCTCTTTGTAATCTATAAATTCTTTTCCAACGAGAACCTCCTGAGACATCTAAATTCGATATTCCGTGGTTTGTTCCATTATGAGCTAGCCATATTTTTTCACCGACACCAAAAGAACCTGCATTTTTTGAAATATAACCGGCCCCTCCTTTACCTATATTTGAATCATAATTTACCCCATTATGATTACCCATTACTAAAAGGTTTTTGTTATACGTGGCGTCTGTATAAAGTGTATTATCTGTATCTGGCGTTAAAGATATATTGTATTTTTCTCCTAAATAATTATTTATTCTTAGTTTCTCTACATCACTATCAATGGTACTGTTAAACACAATCACTTCCGCTATTTCTCCTCCAAAATTATGGTTTGCAGGAGCAATTAAATCTCCTATTATTTGTGTTGTAATTACAGGACCTACAGCAGACATTTGAAGAGCTACAATAGTATATTCATCATACTGCCATGCTGTCGGAGAGAAAGGGTTCTTTAAGGCACCATCGTAACGCTCCCCATTTAACCCTACCTTCCCTGTTCTGTTGGAGTTCCCGTCCACACTGTACTTTCCTGGCCCTCCTGACCCTGGTCTTGTCTCAAGTGCTAATTGTATCCCCGAATTATCATGCCCCCATATTTGAGCCAAATCTGACGAGCTTTGTAGTGCTGAGTTCGCTTTAAAAACCACAAAAACTGTCTGGGCCTGGTAACTAACCCCTGTTCCTTCCAAGTAATCGTTTGTTCCGTCAAAACGAACCACATCAAGCCCATTTGCATCACCTACAACAAGAGTAGGACGCTTTGAAGCTGTTCCGTGATCATTATATGCGTTTCCGTTCCCACTAGCATCAGCCCAAGCTGTAACTTTTCCAGAACCATTTGCTACAATCCCAACAGGCTTCTCCCAAGACACAAGGTTGGTCACAGGTACACCTCCCGGCCCTTGTCCAAATACATTAATCACAACCAACAACAACAAACCAACTAAATATCTCCTCATAGTAATAACTTTAATATCAATTTCGTCTTTATTTATACTCGTTTCGTCGTGATTAAGTTATGCTTTATACTAAAAACAAGTCTTCTACCAAAACAAAACACAAATAAAACACCAAGATACTACACTTTTTTGTATTTATCAAGAGCTAAGCCTCTGAGGTAATGCTAATAGTGCCTACAAGAGAGTAAGGAGTATTCTCAATTTTAAAAATAGGTGTTATTACTTACACGAAAACAAGACCCAAAGCAAAATACAACCTATCCTCATAACAAATACATTCAACTAACATTCTATCTGATTAGTCGATTAATTCCTCATTATTTAATACACTACAATTTTGTTTCGTTGAAACATATAGTGGTTGTTCCGACTTATTTTTTCACCTATCACTTGTTTAACTGATAAACTAAATCAATTATGAAAAACTTATTCTTTCTGTTTTTTCTTGTTCCTTCGATTGTATTCGCTTTTGAGATTCACTACAATTGGGAAGAAGGAAAAACGTATCGTTATAAATCCGAAACACAGTCAGAGTTCTTTTACGCCCACACGCTACAAATGAAATACATGAGTGCAGAAACGTTTTATACTTCTTCAGAATTTGAAATCAGCGTAACTAAAATAGATGAAAACGAGTTAGTACATGCTGTATTAATACTCACTCGTTTTGAAATTGTAACAGATAAAAACAAACGAATAGGTGCTCTTTTTCAGGTTCCTAAAAATGCTTTAACTACCAAAATCACCATCAGTAAATATGGAGAATTTATAGTGAATGAAAAATTTCAACTAGCTCTGACACACAAGGCACATTATTTAATTAAAGAGAGTGAAATTAATGAAAAACCCGCGAACCAAATAGAGCTTGTAAGTTATTCGCAGTTTTCTCTTAAGGATGGTAATACGATAAAAGGGGAAGGGCTAAATCAAGTAGCGAAGAGAGTTATGGTAAAACCTAGTATTCAAGATGTCTATATCGACTTGATGCCTTATGCCTATTTGAGGTTGTTCGTTTTACCACAAAACAAAGTAAAAAAAGGAGCATCTTTTGTAACCGTTAATAAGGATTACAACACTCTGATTACAACAAACAATATTTATAAAGATAAAATTATGTTTTCCTCAGTTTTGGCGAAACGAAGAAACCCAACACATAATAGCACACAAATAGCTTCTTATTTTGACTACCCTACAGAGACAATAAATACAACGATGCTATTCGACTTTGAAGCAAGGAACACGTTGTTATCTATAAAAGGTACGCACACAAAAAAACAATCACAACCCAATGTAGCTAAAGAACTAAGGGAAGGAGCGAAGCTTGTTTTTGTTGGTATTAAGTGAGTTTTACTCTCCCTCTTTAGGTTGCACGTGTTTTTTAATAATCAATTGCTCTTGGGGTGCTTCTTCTTCTGGAACGACCTCTTCAATCAATTCGATACCTTTTTCTAAATCAACACCTTTCACAAAACCTACAATCTTAAATTCTGTTCTACGATCAAGTTGGTAAGCCCTGTTTTGAGCTGTTTTATTTGTTAGTTTTGAAATGAATATATCAGTTAACGCACTCCCTTTTTTCATTCCTAATATCTCTTCTTTTAATACATAAGGCACTCGCTCACCATAACCTTTGGCTTGTAACCTTGTTGGTGAAACACCGTTTTTCACTAATTGCTTTACCACTGATTCGGCACGTTTTTGAGAAAGTACGTCATTGGCTTTCATACTACCACGAGGGTCAGTATGTGCTCCTATTTCTACTTTAATATCAGGGTTATCACCCAAAACCGAAGGCCATTTGTTCCAATGTCGCCAATGATTCTTTTGTTATTTCCCAACTTCCCGACTCGTAATAAACAGGAGGGAAATCCACCAACATTCCTTCTACAAGAGGTATTAGTGTCAAGTTTTCTTTGAAAACAACCGCCCCTTTTTGGAAAGCCACTTTTTTAGTAGGTAATGTCTTGCCAATAGTTGAAAATTCTTTGTCGTTAGCCAAATAACCTCCGTGTGAAGCCTTGATACGGTAAAGTTGTTCGGGTTTAACTTTAAAACTGTATTTTCCTTTGGTATCTGCGGTATCTACACCAATTTGTTTCCCTGATTTGTCGGTCAATACGACAAGCGAATTGGGTAGAATAACCTCACTATCGGTTACATTCCCTTTTCTGTCTAATGTTTTTCCATAAATAACACCTGCCAATACGTACTCGATGGTTGCGTTTTTTGCTTGGTAACCGAATGAATAAATATCGTCATCTCCTTTTCCTCCTTTTCTATTCGAGGTAAAATACCCAGTGGTGTCATTTTTATAAATAATGGCAAAATCATCTCCTCCCGAATTTACAGGCTTCCCTACATTCCACGTAATTTGTTTCCCTTTATCGTCTTTAGTCATCATAAAAACGTCTAAACCACCAAAGCCAGGTCGCCCATCCGAAGCGAAAAACAATTTTCCATCGTAGCGTTCGTAAGGAAACTGTTCATTTCCTTCCGTATTTACTTTCGGTCCTAAGTTTACAGGATTTACCCAAGTTTTTGCACTGTCACTCCATAGTGCTTTCCATATATCATCCCCTCCAAAACCGCCTTCTCTATTTGAACTAAAGTAAAGGGTTTTTCCATCTGTACTCAATGAAGGATTCGAATCCCACGACCATTGCTCACTAATAGCCAAACGAGTAGGTTCTTGCCAAAATCCTCCTGAAGAATGCGACACAAATAAATCGACTTCTTTGGTAGCGTCTTTTTTTCTACCCGTATTCGAACGAGAAAAAACCATTGTTCTAAAATTGTCGGTAAATGTCGCTGACGATTCGTGTGTTTTATGTTGATTGATAATTTTACCTATTGGCTTTTCTACACCCGAACATAAATTCGTTCCGTCAAATCGGTACTCGAAAATGTCAGTGTAACGTGTCCCTTGCCCTGCATAGACGACACCTTCTCCTCTTGAAGAAGTGAAATACATTTTATTTTTTTTAAAAAATGCTGGTGCATATTCAATAGCATCAGTGTTTATCTCCGCACAATTATTTACTTTAAACAAGCGTGGTTGATGAGCGATACTTACTAAATCTTTCAAGTTTCTCAATTCGTGTTTTGCTCTGTCCAAGAAGCCAAAGTTTGTTCCAAATTTGAGGTATTTTTTTAATTGCTTTTTTGCACTCAAATATTTACCATTTGCTTTCATTGCAAAAGCATAATAAAACATCGCATTTTCTTCTTCGATACCTTGCTCTAAGGCGATTTGGTAATACTTTTCGGCATCAGCCAAACGGTTAGACAAACGGTAAGACTCGGCAATCATGTAGTTTGCCTCTGCTTTTGGCTGTATTCCGTAAGAAAGTGATTGATCTAAGTTCTCTATAGCATAATGAAACTCTTCTTCTTGGAATTTCTTTTTACCTATACCGTAATATTTTTCACCCTTGTTAACGCAAGAGAACAAAAGAAAACTAATTAAAATCAAATACCACTTATTTTTTAACATAACCTAAAGTTATTTTTAGAAGTCACCACTCAGAATTAAAACAAGATACTCATTCTCTTTGAGATAGTTGCCTAAATAACGAACTATTAAGCTTTACTCACGTCTTTTTGAATAAATCGCACCATTTTCAAAACAATATTACGAGGTGTAAATCGTACAGAATTGGCTAATAAATAATTCATTACTCCGTGAATAGCTACACTTTTTCCTTTCTGCATTGCTTTGTAGCCATATTTAGCCACTTCTGCTGAACTTGGAAGTTTCTTGTTTTTAAATAAACGACTCCCTCCCATTTCTGCTATTCGAGAAAAACCACTTTCAGTAGCTCCTGGACAAAGTGTGGTTACACTGATATTTTCTGCTTTCAATTCTTCCTTTAATGCTTCCGAAAAATGGAGGACATAAGCTTTTGTAGCATAATAAACAGCCATATCAGGCCCTGGTTGAAACGCGGCTGTAGAGGCGATATTCATTATTTTTCCACCTCCATTTTTTGCCATTTGACGAGCGTAAAATTTACAGAATTGAGTTAACGCAACCATATTTAATTGCATCATATCGAACTCTTTTTCTTCGTCCGTTTCTAAAAACAAACCGAAATCACCAAATCCAGCATTGTTAATAAGGTAATCTATTTGAATATTTTGTCTGTCAATCTCTTCACAAACTTCTTGGACAGCAAGAGAAAATGCCAAATCTTTTTCTATGACAACCACCTTTACCTTGAATTGACTTTCTAATTCTATTTTTAATTTCTCTAAAAGTAACTTTCTACGGGCGACTAAAACTAAGTCTCCACCTTTTGCTGCGTGTATTTTGGCTAACTCATAACCAATACCACTTGATGCTCCTGTTATTAATGCTGTATTTTTCATACGCTAATAAAACTTAGTCTTTCTATCAATACGAAACTACTCTTTAAAAGATATTAACCCCTGACAAACAGCCACCTAACCGAATGATAAATACCTAAACCAATATATCCTAAAACACCTGGTTTCCTTTTTTCTTTCAGACGAATAGTAATAGTCGAAAATTCAGAAAGGTGGTTGATACGGTTCATTCTACCTTTAAACAATTCGATAGCACCGTTCAATCGCTCCAATTCTTTTTCTACTTTTAACGCCGCTTCTACATTTTCAGCTTTTGCTAACAATTCCAAATACCTCGACCGTGCTTTTACCGCATTATCTAATCTAATTTGGTAATCTAAGTAAGTATCTGTGACATCTTGCCCTTGAATATTTTTAGATTTCACTTTTCCTAAAGAGGTGATTTCTTCTAACGCATTCTTAAAAGCATCACTTTTTACACGAATAATCGTTTGGTAAGTTCCTGCTTGATTAACATAACCCTTGTGCTTTGTTGCGATAGCTGTCAACTGAGCGATTGTTGTATCCACTTGTTTGACGGTCAAATTAATATCAGCAGAATACAAAACCTTTCTTGTCGCTTTTGTTTCGTGTTTGTTTTTATCGGAATGAACACCTTCACTCAACTCATCGTAGTCAGCACCTCCATAACCACTCGTATTTGCATAACGAGAGGTTTTTGATGCGCAACTTGAAAGTATGACAAAAATGGAAATGAATAATAAGGTACGCATAATTAGTCTTCGTTTGTGGTTTCTTGCCCTTCTACGGTAGCAGGTTGTTCTTCGTTGTTTTCTTCAACAAAAAACACTTTTTGCTTAATCATAATAACAATAACAGAACAAAATATTGCTGCATCAGCGATATTAAAAACAGGCCAAAAAGAATAATAATCGCCCCCCATAAGCGGTAACCAATCAGGATAATAACCAGAAATAATATCCAAATAAAACATATCGATTACCTTACCGTGAAACAAGGCAAACGGAGCTTCAACTCCACCATTTTCAAATGCTGTTACAATCAAATTTGTATCAAAAAAACCATATACCACACTATCAACCAAGTTACCTACAGCTCCACCTAAAATAAACGCCACACAAAGAATAAACCCCGTATGTGATTTGTTTGTAATAAGCGTCTTGATATACCAAGCGATACCAATCATCGCAAACAAACGAAAAACAGTCAAAATCACTTTTCCGTAAGAACCGCCCAAAGTAATCCCAAACGCCATTCCTGGGTTAGTCACATAATTGATTTTAAACCAATCACCAAAAACAGTAATTGATTCTCCCTCATACATATTTTGATGAATGAAATATTTCACCAATTGGTCAATAAGAATCACTCCAAGAGCAATTAAAAAGTAATGTGTAAGTTTAAAGTTTTTCATTAGTTGGTCTATTTTAAAACCACCTGACAGGTTCTCAAAATCTGTCAGGTGTGGTGAGAATTATAAGCTAATTGCAAGCATCAATTTATGTTCGTCCATTTCTACCTCTGTTGCTCCAGCAACCGAATCTAAAATATCCAAAGACAACGCTTGTGTCTCAGCACAAATATAATCTGCATTTACTTCCAAAGCCGTATTGATTAATTCGTTATTTTTCTCAACGACAATTTTGATTTTGTCCTGTACTTCAAAACCTTGGTCTTTTCTCATATTTTGTACACGATTGACCAAATCACGAGCGATTCCTTCTTTTTTCAACTCTTCGGTAATTGTTATATCCAAAGCAACAGTCACCCCACCTTCAGAGGCAACTAACCAACCTGGGATATCCTTGAACGCCAATTCAAAACCATCTAAACCTAATGTGATAGCCTCTCCATCAATGTCTAAAGTAAACTCTTTTGCTTTCTCTAATGTCACAATATCATCTTGTGACATTTTACCGATAGCTTGAGAAATTGCTTTCATTTTCTTTCCGTATTGTCTTCCCAATACTTTGAAATTGGCTTTGATAGATTTCACCAAAATACCCGAAGCATCATCTACAAACTCAATATCTTTAACATTAATCTCCGACTTAATCAAATCTGCCACTGCATTGATACGCTCTTTTTGTTCTTCGTTCAATACAGGAATTAATATTTTAGATAAAGGCTGACGTACCTTAATGTTTTCTCCTTTTCTTAAACTATGTGCTAGAGAAGTCGTTTTTTGAGCCAATTCCATTCTTGCCTCCAAATCTTGGTCGATGACAGACTCGTCAGCAACAGGGAAAGTTGTCAAGTGGATTGATTTGCTATCTTCTAAAAGACACGCACCATTTAAGTCTTGGTACACTTTCTCGAAATAGAACGGTGCAAACGGAGAGGATATTTTAGCTACAGTAAACAAACATTCAAATAACGTTTGGTACGCCGCTTTTTTGTCCTCGTTGTATTCCCCTTTCCAGAAACGTTTTCTATTCAATCGCACGTACCAGTTACTCAATTCGGCACTCACAAAATTTTGAATTGCACGAGCCGTCCCTGTCAAATCGTAATCCTCTAAACTCTCATCAGCTAATTTCACTAAACTATGCAAGCGAGACAATATCCATCGGTCAGACTCTGTTCTTTCGCTTACAGGTATCACCTCTTTAGAATAAGTAAAACCATCTAAATTAGCATATAGAGCGAAGAAATTGTAGGTATTGTGAAAAGTCGCAAAGAATTTTCTTTGTACCTCTTGAATACCGTCCAAATCAAATTTCAAGTTATCCCAAGGTTGCGCATTTGATATCATATACCAACGTGTCGCATCAGGACCATATTTGTCAATCGTAGTAAATGGGTCGATACCATTCCCCAAACGCTTCGACATTTTGTTTCCTTTCTTATCTAAAACCAGTCCGTTGGCAATCACATTTTTGTATGCTTTGCCTTCAAAACCTTCTTCTCCGTCAAAAAGCATCACCGCGATAGCGTGCAAAGTAAAGAACCAACCACGTGTTTGGTCCACTCCTTCAGCAATAAAATCAGCTGTAAACGCCGATTTATCCATGTCCGCATTTTCAAAAGGGTAATGATGCTGTGCATACGGCATTGCCCCCGAATCAAACCAAACATCTATTAAGTCTGACTCTCTGACCATCTTTTGTCCCGAATCAGAAACCAAAAACACATCATCACAATAAGGACGGTGTAAATCTTTCAAATCAGTCGGATTAGAAATCCCTAACTTTTCATTGGCAAGAGCCATTTCCTTATTCAATTCGTCCATCGAACCGATACATTTTTCTTCTGTACCATCCTCTGTTCTCCAAATAGGCAAAGGCGTTCCCCAATAACGAGAACGAGACAAATTCCAATCCACCAAGTTTTCCAACCAATTGCCAAAACGACCTGTCCCAGTAGATTCAGGTTTCCAGTTCACCGTTTTGTTCAATTCTATCATTCGGTCTTTTACCGCCGTAGTTTTAACAAACCACGAGTCTAATGGGTAATACAAAACAGGCTTATCCGTTCGCCAACAGAAAGGGTAACTGTGTTCGTATTTCTTCACATCGAAAGCCTTATTTTCCTCTTTCAACTTGATAGCAATACGTACATCAACGTTTTTATAATCCTTAGGGATTTCTTTTAAATATTCTTCTTTTACAGGCTCACCGGCAAACTCAGTAACTTCTTTTACAAAGCAACCTTTTTTATCTACCAAAGGAACATCTTTATCCTCTTCGTCTTTAACCGTAATCCCTGGTATTCCCGACAAAATCGCCACACGAGCATCATCAGCACCAAAAGTCGGTGCGATATGTACCACACCAGTACCATCTTCCGTCGTTACGAAATCACCAATAATTACTCGAAAAGCATCTCCTTCGGGCTGAACATAAGGCAACAACTGCTCGTATTTCACACCTTCCAAATCCTTTCCTTTGTACTCCGCGACAACCGTTCCTTCTTCTTTTTCAAGATTCAAATAAGCAGCTACACGGTCTTTAGCTAAAATAACACTTCCTTCTATTTTCGTGTATTTATTAACCGTTTTCACTTTCACATAAGCAATCCCTTTCCCCACAGCCAACGCCGCATTTGAAGGTAAAGTCCAAGGCGTCGTTGTCCAAGCTAAAATAGACACGTTTTCATCATCTGAATCGAATAAAACCGCTGATTTATCGTTTTTAACTACTTTAAATTGAGCCGTAATCGACGTATCCTTCACATCTCTATAACAACCAGGTTGGTTCAGTTCGTGCGAACTTAATCCCGTGCCAGCCGCTGGCGAATAAGGCTGAATCGAATACCCTTTATACAAATATCCTTTTTTATACAGTTTTTGTAACAAATGCCAAACCGTCTCTATATAGTTATTATCAAAAGTAATATACGGGTTTTCCAAATCAACCCAATACCCAATTTGTTCGGTCAAATCGTCCCATTGCCCCTTAAATTCCATTACCGAGGCACGACAAGCCTTGTTGTAATCCTCTACCGAAATCTTCGTTCCGATATCCTCTTTCGTTATTCCAAGCTTTTTTTCTACTTGCAATTCCACCGGCAAACCGTGCGTATCCCAACCACCTTTTCGGTTGACTTGGTAACCCTTCAATGTTTTGTAACGGCAAATAATATCTTTTACCGCACGTGCCATCACGTGATGAATACCCGGAGCACCATTTGCAGAAGGCGGACCTTCAAAAAAAGTAAACGCCTCCTTCCCTTTACGAGAAGCAACAGACTCTTCAAAAATTTTATTTTCCTTCCAGAATTTCAAGATTTCTTGTCCAATCTCTGGGTAATTCACGCCTTTGTATTCTTTAAAGCCCATACGGTCTTTTGTTTTTAACAGGTTCGGTATTCAATTAATGAGCAAAGATACAAAAAAGATTGGTTAAGCTAAGCGAGTTTTTCTCAAAACCACCGTAAGAAAAATCAAATTATTTGTAAAGCAAAAACGAAGTGCTCCCTAATCATTTGGAGCATCCCCTTTGCCACGAACTGTTTTGGCTTCATTGATTAGTCAAAACACCGATAGAAACAAAGATAGCCGACACAAACCAAGAGCGGGGCGGGCTATACGTTACAATCTTTTTGGAGTAAGAGTTTGCTCTACTTAGTAACGAAATCATACCACACAACTTCTTGTAACCAAGAAAAAGAACAGAACCAAAAAGGATTTTCTCTTCTATCCCTATGCCGGTTTACATACCAAGTAGAGCTACCGAAGCAAAAGAAGCAACTTTCTTTACATCTATATAGTACATCAACAAAAAAGCCACTAATAACATTGTTACTAGTGGCTTTTTTCATCTCTATTAAAAGGTCTATTTTTTCAATTGTAAACCTAAATCACTTAATTGTTCATTATCAACTGGCGATGGAGAATCAATCATAACATCTCTACCCGAATTATTTTTAGGAAAAGCAATATAATCTCTAATAGAGTCTGTTCCTCCAAACAAGGCACACAAACGGTCAAAACCAAATGCCAAACCACCGTGAGGAGGCGCTCCATACTCAAAGGCGTCCATTAAGAACCCGAATTGAGCATTTGCTTCTTCCTCCGTAAACCCTAAATGTTTAAACATTGTTGCCTGAATTTCTTTGTCGTGAATTCGAATAGAACCACCACCAACTTCAACACCATTTATCGCTAAATCGTACGCATTGGCACGAACAGCTCCTGGGTCAGTATCTAACAAAGCAAAATCTTCAGGTTTTGGCGAAGTAAACGGGTGGTGCATGGCGTGAAAACGTTTTGTCTCCTCATCCCATTCCAATAAAGGAAAATCTACTACCCACAACGGAGCAAATTTATTTGGGTCTCTTAACTCTAAACGAGTACCCATTTCCAAACGTAACGAACAAAGTTGCTCTCTTGTTTTGTTTGCTTCTCCTGCCAAAACGAATAACAAATCACCTTTTTTGGCATTCATTCGTTCTGCCCAAGTTTTTAATTGCTCTTGGTCATAAAATTTATCTACCGTAGATTTGAATGTTCCGTCTTCGTTACATTTTACCCAAACTACACCTTGGCAACCAACTTGTGGACGTTGCATCCACTTGATAATTTCGTCTGTCTTTTTACGACTATAAGTAGCACAGTTAGGTGCACAAATACCGACAACCAATTCGGCTTTATCAAAAATTCCAAAACCTTTACCTTGTGCCAAATCATTCAATTCATGAAACTCCATTCCAAAACGAATGTCAGGTTTATCCGAACCATACAGTTTCATTGCATTGGCATAAGTCATATGAGGGAATTTCTCCGTCATATCTATATCTTTCACCGTTTTGAACAAACGCTTAATTAATCCTTCAAACGTATTGATGATATCATCTTGATCAACGAAAGACATTTCGCAATCAATTTGTGTAAATTCAGGCTGTCTGTCGGCACGTAAATCTTCGTCACGAAAACATTTTACGATTTGAAAATATTTATCAAACCCTCCAACCATTAATAACTGTTTAAATGTCTGAGGTGATTGAGGTAAAGCGTAAAATTGACCTGCGTTCATTCTCGAAGGAACTAAAAAATCTCTTGCTCCCTCAGGTGTTGACTTTATCAGAACAGGTGTTTCTACTTCAATAAATTCTTCTAAGTCAAGGTAATTACGTGTTTCACGCATAATATCGTGACGTAATTTCAATTTCTCTCTTACAGGATTTCTTCTCAAATCTAAGTAACGGTATTTCATTCTCAAATCCTCGCCTCCATCGGTCTCATCCTCAATAATGAACGGTGGTATTTTTGAAGGATTAAGAATCTTCAATTCCGTAACTTTAATTTCTATTTCTCCTGTCGGTATTTTGTCATTTTTCGCATAACGTTCTATAACCTCGCCTTTTGCTTGAACAACAAACTCTCTCCCTAAAGAACGAGCAGTAGCTAAAATAGTAGATGCAGTCGAACCTTCTTCAAACAACAATTGAGTAATTCCGTAACGATCACGAAGATCTATCCAAATCATACCTCCTCTGTCACGGCTTTTTTGTACCCACCCCGAAAGTGTTACATTTTCACCTTTATGCTCAATTCTCAATTCTCCACAAGTATGCGATCTATACATCTCCTTCTATTTTAATGTTATGCAAATTTAGAAACTATAAAGACAAAAAACACTCGTTTTAACGCCTTTTTATTAAGCATTCTTATATAAGTAAATAACATTCTGTTTGAATTGCCTATCTTTGGCAATATTATTGACTTAAAAACACTATGAAAAAATATATAATCATCAGTTTCACCCTTGTTTTGTGTGCTTTTACCCTAACAATGAAATTAAAAAAAGTAAAAGCAGGTAACGTTGCAATGCAAGTACCCGCCACTTTCGAAGAACTTGACGAACTCACACGCCACGGAGAATATTCAGGCAAAAATGCTCCTATCGCTGTTTATAGAAGTCCAAGAGACAAGTCGGCAATTGCTATTTACCATACCGCAGACAGTATTCGTGTGAAAACGATTAAGTACCAAAAGCACTTGGGAAGAGATGCCCGATTTGATAGAGATTTACAATTGGAGTACGCTTTTAAAAAAGCCTCTTTTTCAGGGAAATTTCAAGAAATCAATTTCATCCAAGACGGTGTAAAAACGATTAATGGAAAAGAATTTATCTATTTTGAATTTGACGGAGTCATCGAAGCTGTTGATAGATTAGGTCGAAAATCATTGACCAAAGTGTACAATTATATGCTTTACACTTATGTCAAAGAAAATATTTATTCGATTAGTTTCATCTGTAGCGACAAATTAAAAGGAGACTACCAAGAAACAATTGGTAAAGTTATGGAAACGGTAAAGGTCAAATGATAGATTTACAATCCGACGAATACTTTATGAAAGAAGCCTTGAAAGAGGCTCAGAAAGCATGGTCAGAAAACGAAGTTCCTGTTGGGGCAGTAGTAGTTGCTCGTGGTAAAATAGTTGCTCGTGCCTACAATCAGGTCGAGAAGCTAAATGACCCAACAGCTCATGCCGAAATGCTTGCTATCACTTCGGCTTCCAATGCTTTTGGAAGTAAATATTTGACAGAATGTACCCTTTACGTTACATTAGAGCCTTGTGTTATGTGTGCGGGAGCAAGTGTATGGTCACAAATTAGTAAAGTTGTTTATGGCGCTTCTGACACTGACAGAGGCTTCGCAAGACTTTCTCCTCCTGTCTTTCCTAAAAAAATAGAAATCAATAATGGGCTTTTAGCCGAAGAATGCAGTCGTTTGTTGACTGACTTTTTTAAAAAATTAAGAGATTAAAAGGACTTCCATCTCAGAGAAAAGCTATTATTTTTCGACTTGTAGCTAAAAAAATATACCTTTGAGAAAATTTCCTTTTTACTCATGAAAGCACCAATCGCAAAAAAAATACCTAAAGAATTATCTATTCACGGAGACACACGAATAGATAATTATTATTGGATGAATGACCGTGAAAACCCTGAGGTAATTCAGTATTTGAAAGATGAAAACGCACATACAAAAAAAGAGTTAAAGCATACAGAGGCTTTACAAGAGGATTTGTATAAAGAAATCGTCGGTCGAATCAAAAAGGATGACCAAACAGTGCCTTATTTTTTAGAGGGCTATTCGTATTATTCGAGGTACGAAGACAAAAAGGAATACCCTGTTTATTGTAGAAAACAAGGAAACACCTACAACACCGAGAGCAATGCCGATGAGGAGATTTTGTTGGATACAAACGAATTGGCTGAAGGTTTTGATTTTTTTGAAGTCGGAGCAATTAGCGTCAATCAGAAAAAAAACTTAATCGCTTATTCATTTGATCATGTTGGACGAAGACTCTACACGATTGTGGTCAAAGACTTGTCAACAGGTAAACTATTAGACGATAAAGTAGAAAATACGTCGGGAGGAATTACGTGGGACCCAGCAGGAGATTTGTTTTTTTACACTTTAAAAGACCTTGATAGTTTACGCTCGTTTAAAATTTTCCGTCACGAATTAGGACAAACAACAGATACCGAAATCTACCACGAAAAAGACGATACTTATTCGTGTTACGCTTACAAAACGAAATCAAAGAAGTTTTTAGCTATTGGTTCGGATAGTACGTTATCGAGTGAGCATCGTGTGTTGTCGGCTGACAACCCAAAAGGCGAATTTAAAATCTTTCAGAAGAGAGAAGCTAAACTTGAGTATTCGTTTGAGCACGTTGGAGATACATTTTATATATTAACGAACGAAAAGGCACAAAACTTTAAATTAGCAACGTGTACTGAAACAGCGACAAGCAAAGGAAACTGGGAAGATCTTATTCCTCATCGCAAAGAGGTACTGTTAGAAAGTGTCGAATTATTCGCTAATTATATGGTGTTAGACGAGCGAAGTAATGGCTTGACACACTTGCGAGTAATTGATTTGGTGAGTAAAGATGAGCATTATTTAGATTTTGGAGAAGATACCTACACAGCTTACATTTCGGTCAATTTCGATTTTGAAACAAAGACATTGAGGTATGGTTATTCGTCATTGACAACACCCAATTCGGTCTATGATTACAACCTCGAAACACGAGAAAAAAAGCTACTCAAACAACAAGAAATAGTTGGAGGTTACAGCCCCGAAGATTACCAAAGTGAACGTGTGTTTATAGAAGCAAGAGACGGCGTAAAAGTTCCTGTTTCCCTTGTTTATAAAAAGGGCGTTCAACTCGACGGAAAAGCACCTTTGTTATTGTATGCTTACGGTTCGTACGGTTACAGTATTGACGCTCAATTCAGTTCTATTCGATTAAGTTTGTTGGATAGAGGCTTTATTTACGCCATCGCTCACATTCGTGGAGGAGAAGATATGGGCAGGCATTGGTACGAAGACGGCAAACTATTAAAGAAACTAAATACTTTTCACGATTTCATTGATACAGCAAAATATTTGGTGGCTAATAAGTATACCTCTACCGATAAACTTTGTGCGATGGGAGGAAGTGCGGGAGGTATGCTCATGGGGGGAGTTATCAATATGAATCCAGAATTATTTAAGGCGGTCATTGCTGCCGTACCTTTTGTTGACGTGGTAACAACTATGTTGGACGATACAATTCCATTGACAACAGGGGAATACGATGAGTGGGGTAATCCAAACGAGAAAGTTTCGTATGACTATATGTTGAGTTATTCGCCTTATGACCAAGTGCAAAAAAAGCGCTACCCAAACTTATTGGTAACGTCTGGTTTACACGATTCGCAAGTGCAATATTGGGAACCTACCAAATGGGTCGCTAAATTGAGGGATTACAAAACGGATGATTCACAATTATTACTACACACCAATATGGAGGCAGGTCATGGAGGTGCGTCGGGACGCTTTGCCGCTCAAAAAGAAACTGCTTTGGACTATGCTTTTTTGATTAATCAAGTCTTATAACGGCAACCAACTTACAATACTTACGTTTAAAAAGTCACTTCCTAACTAAAAAGGGAGTGACTTTTTTATTACCAAATCAATTAAAGATGAGTAAAACGATATTAGTTGTAGATGATTGCAAAAACATTAGAGAGATTGTGACCTTTACTTTAGAAAACAAGGGGTATAACATTTTGACTGCCTCTGATGGTGAAGAAGCGTTGAAACATATCAATACCACCCATCTCGACCTGGTGATTACTGATGTCAATATGCCCAACAAAAATGGAATTGAGTTGATAACAGACATCCGTTCACTGGAGCGCTACAGGTTCTTACCCATTTTGCTATTGACCACCGAAGAACATACTGGTATTAAGCAACAAGCCAAAGAGGCTGGAGCAACAGGTTGGCTCGAAAAACCTTTTGTTGTAGAAACATTTGTTTCGACTGTCAAAAAAGTATTGACGTAATTATCCAACTATTTTAAATCAAACGTACATTGTGATAACCGTGAGCAATCCTTTATATTAGTGTTTGATACTGGTATGTTGTGGAGAATGAAAACATACTTTAAACGCAGAGTTAGCTGTTTTTCATTATCAGTAGATAATACATATCTTGCGCTAACTCTTTCTTATCTTCTCTAGGGGCCATCGCTGATTTGGTTCAATTGTACTCCTTTTAAATAAGGTTCCTGACTCTTTAATCTAATTTGTTAAATTGTTGGAAACCTTTATAACCTAGACACACTTTTTTGAACGGTATCAGTTAACCATAGCCGTGTGATGCTGTATTGATAGAACAAAAAAACAATTTAACCTCTATTTGACTAGTGCTACAAAGGTTTAGCTAGATTTTAAAACGGCTTTTGTTGTATTGAATTAACCTTATGAAAAGAAGTGTGAAATTTCATACTTTTTCCTTTACGCATTCTCAAAATTAAACTACCTTTGTGGGATTTTGAATTACACTTTAACGAGAGAGAAATGCCTAGAGACAACAGTATCAAGTCCGTATTGATTATTGGAAGTGGACCAATTGTAATTGGTCAAGCATGTGAGTTTGATTATGCCGGTTCTCAAGCGTCTCGCTCATTGAGAGAAGAAGGGATAGAAGTTACATTGATTAACTCAAACCCTGCAACAATAATGACAGACAAAGTAACGGCTGACAACATTTATTTGTTGCCGTTAGATAAAAACTCTATCAGAGAAATTCTTGCGAAACACCCAAACATTGACGCTGTACTTCCTACTATGGGAGGACAAACAGCCTTAAACCTAGCTATCGAATGTGATGAGTCAGGTATCTGGGAAGAAAATAACGTAAAAATGATTGGTGTCGATATCGACGCTATCAATATGACAGAGGACAGAGAGTTGTTCCGTCAAAAAATGATTGAAATAGGTGTTGGTGTTTGTAAAGGAGAAACAGCAACTTCATTTTTACAAGGAAAAGAAATTGCACAAGAAATTGGTTTCCCTTTAGTTATTCGTCCTTCGTTTACCTTAGGAGGAACTGGAGGTGGGTTTGTTAATACAGCAGACGAATTTGACAGTGCATTAACAAAAGGATTACACGCTTCGCCAACTCACGAAGTGTTAATCGAACAAAGTATTAAAGGTTGGAAAGAATACGAATTAGAATTGTTGCGTGATAGTATCGGAAACGTAGTAATTATCTGTTCAATAGAAAATTTTGACCCAATGGGTGTGCATACGGGTGATTCTATCACGGTGGCACCTGCTCAAACATTGCCTGATACAACCTTCCAAAGGTTGCGTGACATGGCAATATTGATGATGAACTCTATCGGTACTTTTGCTGGTGGATGTAACGTACAGTTTTCTGTAAGTACAGACAATCAAGATATTATTGGAATTGAGATAAACCCACGTGTATCTCGTTCTTCGGCTTTGGCATCGAAAGCAACAGGTTACCCAATTGCAAAAATAGCTTCTAAATTAGCTATTGGTTACAACTTAGATGAATTAAAAAATCAGATTACACAAACAACAAGTGCCTTTTTTGAACCAACACTTGATTATGTAATTGTAAAAATACCACGTTGGAATTTTGATAAATTCCCTGGGTGTGACCGTACTTTAGGACTTCAAATGAAATCTGTAGGTGAGGTTATGGGGATTGGGAGAAATTTTCAAGAAGCCTTACAAAAAGCTTGTCAATCTTTAGAGATAAAGAGAAACGGTTTGGGTGCTGATGGAAAAGAATTAACAAACCAAGACGAATTACTTTACAGTTTAGCTAACCCATCTTGGGATAGATTGTTTCACGTACGTGATGCCATCGCTTTAGGAATACCTGTTAATAAAGTACATTCAATCACGCAAATTGACCCTTGGTTCTTAAATCAAATCACTGATTTGGTTGCTCTGGAAAGAGAAATAGCAAAATACACAATAGCAGATTTACCTGCGGAGTTGTTAAGAGAAGCCAAAGAAAAAGGATTTGCTGATAGGCAAGTCGCTCACCTAGTAAAATGCCTTGAGAGTGAAGTATTTGATAAGCGTCAAGCACTGAACATCACACGTATTTTCAAAATGGTAGATACTTGTGCTGCTGAGTTTGAAGCACAAACACCTTACTACTACTCTTCGTTTGATGGAGAGAACGAATCTATTCGTACAGATAAGAAAAAAGTAATTGTATTGGGTTCAGGACCTAACCGTATCGGTCAAGGAATTGAATTTGATTACTGTTGTGTACACGGTTTGTTAGCTGCAAAAGAAGAAGGTTACGAAACGATAATGATTAACTGTAACCCAGAAACGGTATCTACTGATTTTGATACAGCCGATAAATTATATTTCGAACCTGTATTTTGGGAACATATTTACGATATTATTCTTCACGAAAAACCTGAAGGAGTAATCGTTCAGTTGGGTGGTCAAACAGCCTTGAAGTTAGCAGAGAAATTAGAGCGTTACAATATCCCTGTATTAGGAACACAATTTGAAGCGTTAGATTTAGCTGAAGATAGAGGGCGTTTTTCTGATTTGTTAAAAGAATTAAAAATTCCATTTCCTCCTTATGCAGCAATTGACGATGCAGAAGATGCTTTAAGATTATGTGATGACATCGGTTTCCCAATGTTGGTACGTCCTTCTTACGTATTGGGTGGTCAAGGAATGAAAATCGTTATCAATAAAGAAGAGTTGGAACAACACGTGGTAAATATTATGAAAGAAATACCTGGTAACAAGGTATTGATTGACCACTTCTTGGACAACGCGATTGAAGCTGAAGCAGATGCTATTTGTGATGGGAAAGACGTACATATCATCGGTATGATGCAACACATCGAACCTGCAGGTATTCACTCTGGAGATTCGTATTCATTACTTCCTCCTTACAATTTGGGCGATTTGGTTCTTCAAAAAATGGAGGCTTACACAAAGAAAATTGCTGTAGCTTTAAAAACAAAAGGGCTTATCAATATCCAGTTTGCAATTAAAAATGATGAGGTTTATATCATCGAAGCAAACCCTAGAGCATCTCGTACAGTGCCATTTATATGTAAAGCTTACCAAGAGCCTTATGTAAATGCAGCCGCCAAAGTAATGTTAGGAGCTAAAGTTGCAGACTTTAATTTCAAGCCAGTGAAGAAAGGTTATGCAATAAAAATACCTGTATTCTCGTTTAATAAATTCCCGAATGTAAATAAGGAATTAGGACCTGAAATGAAATCAACAGGAGAAGCAATTTACTTCATTGATAACTTACAGGATGATTATTTCCAAAAGTTATACAAGGAAAGAAACCTTTACTTGAGTAAATAAGTAAGATAGAAATTACTACAAAGTAATAAAAGGCTGTCTTGAATTGATATTTAGGACAGCCTTTTTAATTTGGCTCGGTATTCGTTAGTGTTTATTCTAAAAAAACTAAGTTTTAAAGAAAAATGGGAGCAATTATAAAATTCATTCTAATCTTCATCATCGTACTTTATTTAATTAAAAAGGTAGGTCGATTTTTTTATGAGCTTTTCGCTAGTCCCTCTGACGAAAAAAAACAGTTCAATAGGAAAAAAGCATCTCGTAAAGTAAATCAAGAAGGGGATATTCATTTTCAAGGAGAACGCCCTGAGAAAAACAAGAAATTTAAAGCAGGAGATTATGTCGATTTTGAAGAGGTTGATTAATTTTATCTACCCTTAAAAATCATAGCCTAACGAAAGAAGTAACCTAGGCTTTCGTACGACATAATTTTTTACTCCCCAAGCAAGGTCTAGCTTAAGGTAATAGCCATAAACCAACGAACGCATTCCAAATCCATACGATTGCAAAAATGGGTTGAGGTAATTAACCGTTTTTGAAGTGAACCCGTTACCCTTTGTAAAAGTTGTGTTCAAGTTATTATCTTCGGTGAAAGGAGTTCTACCTCGCCAAGCAGAGCCCAAATCATAAAAACTAGTCAATTGCAGGTTCTTAAAGAAAGAAGAGGCTATTGGTCCATTTTGAAGTATTCGTACAATAGGCACACGCAACTCTGCATTAAACACGATAAATTTATCACCATAGGTTTCATTGTAATCAAAACCACGTACAGAGGTTGCAAACTCGTGAAATAAAATAGCACTATGGTCTAAAGGGGAATCTATATTTAATGGATTACCAATACCTTGTTTGTTACTTTTAGCAAAAAACCAACTATCCATTCCTCCTAACATAAAATTCTTTTTTGACTGCCCAAAAAACTGCCCATAAGAACCTCTTAATGCTAAAATCATTTGTTTATGAATACGTTTATAGGTTCTGAAGTCCAACACAAATTTACTGAAACTAAAAGCTTTACCTTGTGTCGATTGGTGCGTTTCGAGTAATGCCAATCCACGAGAACCTACCAACATATTTAACCCCATATTCTTGGTGTTGTCTAATACATATTTCACACGACCACCAAAATAGTTATGAATATTATCTTTTCTTTCAATGATATTCAAATTGATGAATCGTGTACTTGTAAAAAAAGGTGCAACACTCACTCTACTAGATACAGAGAAAGGATGCGCCATCTCTAACTCCACCTCATTTTTGGTGTAACGCTGAAAAACTAATTCGTTTGCGTTGTACATACTGTACCTATCAAATTTTAGTTTTAAATCTTCTCGTTTCTTTAAGAATTGATAACTCAGACCAAAGCTACTACTTTTCAAGTCAGAGAATAATAACAAGTTCGCGGTGAATTTATGGTCACCAAACATTTCTGACGTTCCAAAATTAAACAACAAACCACCACCTCTTAATTGATCCATAACATAAGTACTCGCCACATAATCTATCCCCATCAATGAGGCATAATGTTTTGGTCTTCGTATTTTTAACTTATTCTTTCTTTCCGCTCCTTTTTCTTCTTGTTCGATTTTAGCATTTCTTTTTTGTTTTAAGGTATCCGATTCAAAAGTATAATCACTTGCGTCTAATTGAAGTATTTTTTCGTGTAACGACAATTTTCGCTCTGTAAAGAGTACTTCTTCATCAGCCTTAATTCGTTGGAACCCAAGGTGGTTTCCTGAAAAGGAAAATAAATTTTCCTCATAAATATAATCTTTGTTTCGTGTTTTAAATGTATAAAAGAGCTTACTCTCCTCTTTTCCCACAGCGAATGATTGGACGTTATTCTCAAAATGAGAAACTTGGTAAATACTGTCTGTACGACTGTTAAAATGATAAATCTGACGTTGATGTTCAATCTCTCCTAAAAAGTAATAATTTGTTTCCGTCAGTGCGATAGGTTGTAAGGCACTGACTTCGGCATCAACTAAGCGTTGAAGTACTTTTTCCTTCGTATCGTCATTATAAACGAATAATTTGTAATGATTGAAAACCTTACCGTAAGCCCCAAGCCCTACTCTTAAAGTATCATTTTGTCGGTTACTACTCCATACAATTTTTTTTGTGTTAGGAATGTAATACGGATTAAAATCGCCGTAGATATCTCTTGTGATTTGTCGTGCTCGGTCTTTTTTATAATCATAGACATAAATGTCACTTCTCCCCTCTTTGACACCACTCAACACCATATCATCACTAATACCACAGTAATGAAAACTATGAATATCATCGAAGGTGATAAACTTCTTTAATTCCTTTTTTCTTGTATTCAGGTTTTTTGTTACCAAATAAGGCTTCCCTTTCTTGTAATACAAAATAGAAAGCTCTTTTGAAGACCGCCAGGCAACCAAAGGTAATTTGTAATTTATTTTTTGCTCTGACAACCTGTAACCACCTGTAAAGACAACCCTGCTTTTCTTGGTCTTAAAATTATAAATTTTGACACGTACACGTCCATCAAAATTTTCTCCGTAAGCAATCAACGTAGAATCCTTGTTGTAAGCGATATTTTGGTTTTTGTAAGGGCGAAGTTTAATGCGTTGAAGTCTATTTTTTTTACTAGGCTCAATAGTTTGTCCATTCTTTATTTTGGAAAGGTAATAACGCCTCCAATCAGAAATTACAAGAGAATAAGGCGTACCTAAGGCACTTGTTATTGCGGCTTCTTCATCTCTTAGTATGCTTGTTAAATTCAAAATGTTTGCTATTGTACTTTTCCCGTACGATTTTGCTATATAGTTCCAGAAAGATTGTCCCGCAACAATTGCCTCTTTTCCGTTGAGTTTAGACGGTTTTCCGTTTCTTCGATTTAATAAAATATCTCGAACAACTGTTTCCATTTCTACTGTCCAGCCCTTTCCAATGTAAGCCGCAGCTCCTCCAGTAAACCAATCAGGCAGGTTTAAAAGATAGGACGCTTGTACCATCTCTTTAAATGTGCCTCCATACATCATTTGATTAATCAACAAATTAGCTATCTCCGTTTTAATATCTTCACGAAATACGATATGACTACCTGTAAAGCCGATTTCTATTTTCGCCTTAATCAACTCTGTTTCGCCACCAATAAATTGTGCATTACCTAACCCAATATTACTTTGTTGTAAGTCAATGACTGAATTGTAAACGATTAAATTTATTCTTGAATAAGAAGGGTAGCCAATGAGGCTTGAAACAGATTCGTAGTTCGTTTCGGCGTAACGTGCGGCGTTATGCGCTAACGAATTACCACCGTCATAATAATAGATATTAAAATGTTTGGTTGAAATGTGCTTCCAACGAAAAGTTTTATGTTGCAAACGGTTTTTACCAAAAGTGATTTTCGTGTTTTGTGCTTGAGTTTCCCCAAAGACCAACAGAAAAAGAAAAAACAATATGTATAATTTATTTTTCAGACGTTTTTTTGTTTTGAACTTCAAAATATAACGAAAAATAACGGGCTATATTAGCTTCTTTATTTATTTCTCCATTTTCAAATAAGTGCTCAGTAAATTGCTGTGCAAAAAAAGGAGATAATGTAACTCCTTTTGTACCCATTCCATTAAACGAATAAACGTTTTTTAGCTCGGGATGCTCTCCTATAAACGGTCTTCTGTCACGAACGGTTGGGCGAACAGCAGCGTATTGCCCGACTATTTCGTATTTACCTTTCAATAACGCATCTAATTTATCACTAACTATTAACCTTCCTTTTTCAGAAAGTTCTTCGTTTATCACACGCTCATAAGACGAGCCGACAATAAATGTTTTTTCATCTTTATCAGGCAAGATAAAAAATCCTTTGTTTAAAATATGCGTCCTTGGTAAATCACATTTGATGCGTAACATTTCGCCTTTGGTTACCGCATAAGGCAACCAACTAAAAAAAGGATTGTACATTCCTCTAAATCCTTCACAAAAAATCACTTTATCAGCAACAAACTCATTGTAAATCACCTTACCTTCATTTAAGCTCATTTTCTGATAATCAAATTTAGCAGAAAAGAATTGCCCTTTTTTTTCCAAGTAAGATTTAAACGCTTCAATATATGATTTGATATCTAAATTCCCCGCTTGTAAAACCTCAACACCTCCTATGTTTTCTTGTAGTTTGTCATTAAATTCTTTACCCTCAAAAGCAGCATCTAAATAACCTTTGTATTTTTCGTCATACGATTTACTAATTATGTCATTTTCATCAGCCACGTCTTTAAATAAACGGTATGATTTACGTTCATAACGAATTTTAATACCTAATTCATTCTCAATTTCTTGATAAAAAGTACTCGCATAAGGAAAGATATCATCTGCCAACCATGTTTTTACGACACGCTTACCTGTCACAGGGTTGTAAAGACCTGCAGCCACTTTTGAAGAGGTTACTTCACGGGGTTCGTCGATGACAACGAAGTCAATTCCCTTTCTTTTTAGAGCATAAGCTAGGTTTGCACCTGCGATACCAAATCCGACAATTACTACTTGAGTCTGCATAAAGACAAAAATCCTAAAGTTTATTGGATAATTTACTTTAAATTCGGCAAAAGGTATCATTTACTAAAAAAACATTATGTCATTTATCAAACAAATACCAAATACGATTACTTTATTGAACCTCCTTTGTGGTTCGTTGGCAGTAACTTTTGCCTTTGAAGGAGATTTAAAAACAGGTGTATATTTCGTTTTTGCGGGTTTATTGTTTGATTTCGCTGATGGGTTTGTTGCTCGATTACTCAAAGTAAGCAGTCCTTTAGGTGCTCAATTAGACTCGTTGGCAGATTTGGTTACTTTCGGTTTATTCCCTTCAGTTGTTGTTTACCAAATATTACAAACACCTTATTGTGATGGGAAGTGCACAGGGCTTATCCCTCCTTCTATTTTTCCTTATTTAGCTTTCGTTATCGTTTTGTTTTCGGCCTACCGTTTAGCCAAATTTAATGTGGACACTGAGCAAACGTATAATTTCAAAGGAATACCAACTCCTATTAACGCCTTGTTATTTTGTGCCATTCCTTTTTTATTAGACCACCCAGTTTTAGGAGATTATGTATCTAATCCCAAACTGTTAATCATTTTAGCTGTCGTTCAATCTTACTTATTGGTTACCAATCATCCATTTTTGGCATTAAAGTTTAAGGACTACTCCTTAAAAAACAATTGGAACAAATATGCTCTACTCTTGATATCTATCATTGCGTTAGTATTGTTTCAATTTGCGGGTATATTAATTGTTTACGCTGCCTATGTTATCTTGTCTGTTTTGACAATAAAATTGGAGCATCAGCGTTAAACAACGAACCAACCTTTCTCTATAAAGGTTATTATTTAATACAATGACACGTTTTTATAAATTGACGATATTGCCTCTTTTGTGCTTTATTTCCTCTATAGGAATGGCACAAATCAACCTTGACCTACAATGGGAGAAGCAACGCGTTATTCAAAACGGCGACACCTCATTTATTCAAAATTGTTCTTACTGCTTGTTAGATAAAAATAACAAACCCTCTATTATTTATACAGTAACAGAAGCTATCGACTCTTTGTGGATAGAAAACGTAAAGAGTGAATTTTTATTAGGTTACAAAACAGCTGATTACTCTCCTCTTCAATTAACAACAGAAACGATACTTTCGGGTAAACAGACGATTACAAATATACACCTCCCCGCTTATTACACAGAAAACGGGAAAGTAAAAAAAATAAAGTCAGTAAAAATAGGGCATCATACGTATAACACGCTTAAAAACAACTACAAACGAAGAATAAAAAAGTCAGTGATATACGTATCTGAATCAAAATTAAAGAATGGAGCGTGGTTTAAGTTAGCTGTAAACAAAGACGGCATCTATAAATTAGACGCTGCTTATTTAAGTTCTTTAGGAATTAATTTAGGAGCAATCAATGCGAATAAAATTAAAATATACGGTAGTGGAAACGCAATGTTACCACAGCAAAATGACTTACCCCGACCAGATGACTTGGTAGAGAATGCTATTTACGTGAGTTCGACCAACTCCTTTGGAGTAGATGATTACGTGCTGTTTTATGGGCAATCGCCACACAAAACCATCATTGACACAACAAATAAATTATTGAGTCACACTAAAAATATTTACACCGAATCGAGTTATTATTTCTTAACTACTGATGGTGATGACGGATTGCGAATTGGAACGCTAAATAATAACGGGACGGCGACAAAAACGATAACGACTTCTGACGCATACACTTTCCGAGAAATAGACAAATACAACGCTCTAAACTCAGGTCGTTCGTGGTATGCCGAAAATTTCGATACACAAAACACACATTCTTTCCCCATCGAGACACCTGACAAAGTAAACAACTCTAACTTTCGTTACCAATCTGCCGTAATGGCTCAAGCTTACGCTTCGGGTGTAGTTTTTTCGACAACAATAAACGGTGCAGGAATCGGCTCGCAAAACATTACGAAAAATGCTGTAAGTAGCAAAAACTATGGTGTAACAGGTTACAATAACGTGTCTGATTTTAATTTGAATTACTCGTCTTTCGGTAACAGTAGTAGCTTGGGAGTCACCGTAGCTTTTTCGGGAGATGGCAATAGCTCAAGAGAAGATGGCTTGCAAACACACGGTTTTTTTAATTATGCAGGTGTTCAATACAAACGAAACCTAACCACTTCATCAAGTCAAGTTGTTTTTAGAAATTTTGAAAGCTTAGACCAAGAATTTACCAAATACCAATTAGGTGTTTCTTCGAGTTACCGTGTATGGAATATCACAAACCCGCTTTCTCCTCTGCAAGTTACCCTTTCGGGGACTTCATTTGTAGAGCAAGGTTCAACATTAAACCAATACATTTTATTTAATTCATCGAACTTCTTAACTCCTCATTCGACGACACCTCTTAGTAATCAAAATTTACACGGTATAACAAGCGTTCCAAATATTGTCATCATAACGCATAATGAAGTCATGGGATGGGCACAAGAATATGCAAGTTACCGAAATAGTAAGGGTTTAAGTACATTAATTACAACACCACAAGAAATATACAACGAATTTTCTTCGGGTGCACAAGACGTTTCTGCTATCAGAGATTTTCTGAAAATGTTATATGACAAAGACCCCACTAATTTCAAATACGTTACTTTGTTTGGAGGAGCATCTTACGATTACAAAAACAGAATAACCAACAACACCAACCACGTACCGATTTACGAATCTGAAGAAAGTCTACATAATGTACAAACTTTTTCGTCGGATGATTATTATGGATTTTTAACTGATGGCGATGGAGAATGGGCAGAAACCAACGCAGGAAATCATCAAATGGTAGTCAGTGTTGGTCGTTTATTGGCTCGAACAACTACCGAAGCAGAAATATTAATTAATAAAATAAAACATTACGAAAATTCGCCTGAAACGTATGGCGATTGGCGTTCGTATGTTACACTATTGGCGGATGACGGCGACGGAAACTTACATGTAAAAGATGCAGATAAATTAAGTAAAGTCATTCATCAAAACGCCCCAGGAATGAAGGTAAACAAAGTCTATTTAGACAATTACGAACAATCCTTAAAAGAGAATGGTTGGGAAATTGCTCCTGCCTTTGACAAAGAACGCAAACGCGTGACGACTAACGGAACACTAATTGTAAACTACACAGGACACGGTGCTCCCTTCCAATTAAGCGGTAGCTCAATGCTTACTGTCCCTCAGGTAGATGCGATGACGAATTACAACAAGTTACCTATCTATGTGACAGCAACCTGTGACGTAGGGAAATACGACAACCCCGAAACCACTTCTTCTATCGTTATGAATTTGCTTTACAACACAAAAGGAGGAGCAATTGCAACTGTTTCAACAACCCGTCCTGTTTATGCCTCATCTAATTTCCTCATTAACAAAGCGTTTTACAACAATGCCTTTGAGCGAAAAGAGGATTCCACTTACCGCACACTTGGTGAGTCGTTTATGCACACCAAAAACACAAGTACTTCGGGTGTAAATAACCGTAATTTTTCTTTACTCGGAGACCCTTGTTTAAAACTAAGCCTTCCTGATAATAAATTGATTCTAACAGAAATGAATCAGGATATGATTACAAATGACAGAGACACACTTAAAGCATTGACTAAAGTAACGTTTAAAGGAAAGGTAACTGACGGATTAGAAAATACATTGACAAGTTTTTATGGTAAATTAAACGTGACCATCTACGACCAAGAAAGTGGTAAAATAACTTTAGGGAGTGTTGACCAGCCGTTTAATTACAGCGAATATGCCAACTATTTATTTAATGGAGAAGTCTCGGTTAGTAACGGACTCTTTCAAATTACTTTTATTGTACCCAAAGATATCTCTTACCAATATGCTTTTGGAAAAATAACTATGTATGCCTCTAACAACCAAAAAACCACAGACGCAATCGGTTATTATACAAATCTGGTTATCGGAGGAAATAATTCTTCGGCAACACCAAATGACAAAGGACCATCTGCAACTCTATTTATGGATGACGATTCCTTTATTAGTGGCGATAAAACAAGAGAGACAACCTTGTTTATTGCTGATTTGTATGACGAAAATGGGATAAACACAACAAGTACGGGGATAGGACATGAAATCACCTTGGAAGTAGATGGCGACAAAGACAATACAATTATTCTTAATCCTTTTTATAAAACAAACCTAAATGAATACCAATACGGAAAGGTGAAATACCAATTAAAAAACATGAAAAAAGGGCGTCATCATTTAAAATTTACAGCATGGGACACGCACAACAACCCTGTAACGGAAGAATTAGAATTTGTCGTTGATGACAACGTCGATTTTTACACTTACCCTAACCCTTTTAGTGACGAAACCACCTTGCATATCGACCACAATAACGGTGAAAAAGTCAATGTACAGGTTACGATAACCAACGATAAAGGGCAACAAGTACTAACTGAAAATTATGCATACGAAGAAGATAACAGTATTATTGACAATATAACTTGGGATGGCACGTTTAATGGTAGTAAGGCTCGTTCTGGTGTTTATTTTGTTCAAGTTAATTTACATTACCCATCGGGTCAAACAACCATTACTAAAATACACAAAGTAGTCTTGCTACATTAAAGAATTAATTGATAACTTTATTGTTTAATTATAAAATATGCAAATCAAAAACGTCTTATTATACCTAGGAGCAACATTCACTTTTTTTTCTGTGAATGCACAAACTGCTAGTCAGAACATCTCAGGAGGAGGTATTATCACTACGGCAGTTCCGTTTTTAACCATTACCCCCGACTCTCGTGCCGCAGGAATGGGAGACTTAGGCGTAGCAACTTCACCTGACGTAAACTCTTCGTATTGGAACCCTGCGAAATACCCTTTTTATAAAGATGAAAAGCAAAATTTAGATTACGCTTACGGAGGGGCAATATCTTACACTCCTTGGTTAAAAAGGTTAGTAAGCGATATGTCTGTTAATTACCTAACAGGGTATAAAAGACTAAGAAAAGAAGAGGTTGTTTATATGTCATTTAAGTATTTCAACCTTGGTAATATGACCTTTAGAGACGATGCAGGTCTAATCACAGGGGAAGTTAAACCTTACGAATTAGCATTAACAGCAGGGTACACAAGAATGTTAGGGAAAAGAATAAGTGCTTCTCTTGGAGCTAAATGGATACACTCAAACCTTACAGGGTCAGTTGATATTTCTCAAAAAGGACAAATAATAGAAACACAGGCAGGTAATACTTTAGCAACTGATTTAGGCTTCTTTTATCAAAACGAAGATATCAAGATCTCTGGAAAACCTGCTACATTAAATATCGGGGCTACGATTACAGATTTGGGAGGAAAGATTACATACACAACTCCTGAAAACGCACAACGTATCCCTACAAAAATAAGAGTAGGTACAGCATTGAATACAGATATAGATATGTACAATAAATTTGGTGCATCTATCGAATTTAGTAAATTAATGGTGCCAACACCTCAACCAGGAGTAATTAATCCAAAAGGAAGTGTTCTTTCTTCTTTCGCTGATGCACCAGGTGGCTTTAAGGAAGAGATGCAAGAAATCATGATAGGCTTAGGTGTTGAATATACTTACGCTAATACCTTAGCTCTAAGAGGAGGGTATTCTTACGAAAACAAAAACAAAGGGTCACGAAGGTATTTCACTTTAGGTCTTGGCTTAGCTTACAAAACAATGGGCTTTGATTTCGCTTATTTGATACCTACCGACCAAAACAACCCTTTACAAAACACAATTAGATTTAGTTTATCGTTCAATAAACTAAGTCTAGCTAAAGGTACTACTCCAGCAAAAGATAATTCTGTAGTTAATTAAAAACACATGACTAACCGTTTTCAAAACCCTGCAAGCTATGACTATCGTTTGCAGGGTTTTTCTTTAAAAGAGCTTAATCAATCCCAAAACAATGGTATTTCTGTTTACGGCTACTCAGACCCTAATATTGAGATTTCTTATTTAGAGCTTATTTTTTCTACGGGAAAACTCAATGACAAAAACAAAGCAATTCCCGCTGTTCTTACACGGCTTTTCCCTTATTTGGAAACAGCGGACAAACAAACTTTATTTGAGCTATTAGAGTTTTATGGGGCTCAATTATCTTACGAATCGTCTTCTACTCATTCGTCAATAAAAGTATATGCTTTGTCTTCGGATTTTCAGCTTATTTTGAATAAAGTAACAGAAGCTATAGCCTATCCAAACTGGAAAGAAAGTAATCTCAAGCATTGTCAAAACACGTTAATAAAAGACCTCCACACACGAAAACTGGAAAAGAAAACAATTAGCGACAAAACATTCAATACGCATTTTTACCAAGGAACAAATTTGGCTAACAGTCTTTCTATAGCCAATATTTCTGCTTTGACCGCAGGGGATATAACAACTAAGATTAAAGAGCTATTTGGACAGCTAGATTTTATTCTTACGGTCAATATACCTGCTGACTCACTTGACTTGTCGTCATTTACTGCCAATAATAAGCGAGCAATTATCCCGTGTCAGTTCCCTAATAAAACAGTGGTGTCTTACCCTAAATTAGATACCGAACAATCATTAATTCGTTCGGTTACTCCACTCTGTTCTGTTTATTCAGAAGCGTACCCTTTGTATTATTTTTACAATCAAATTTTAGGAGGGAGCTTTCAATCTATCCTTTCACAAGAAATCAGAGAAAAGCAAGGTTTAACTTACGGCATACACTCGTCCTTACTATCTATAAACAGTGACGCCTACCTCAATATAAGTTCGACTACCCCTTACAAAAAGGGGGCATTAGTTTTATCTAAGATAGACGAAATAACGGATGATTTTGGGTCTTATTTGAATGAAGAATATTTAGATCAGATAAAAAAAATAGCGAGTGCTTCTTTTTTAAAAAATATGGAGAACACATTTTCTCAACTGGCTCTTCAAAAAAACATTTTATTAAGTAAACTTGACGCTAATTTTTATTCTAGTCTATTAGACGGACTTAAAGAGGTAACTATCGCTGATTTACTGAGAGTTAATGATGAGTTAAAAAAGAGAAAACGACTACAGGTTATTATTGAGTAATTAAATAGCCCAAATGTAACTCAGGTTACACTTCTTGTCTTTTAGAATGCCCAAATTGGGTTAAAATTGGTGACTATGGAAATTTATAATGAGATTATAGGAGGTTTTAACTGGGTAGGAAAACAAATCATGTTTGATGTCAGCTGGAATGACAACTACTTTTGGGGGTTAACTATTCTTTCTGTCCTTGTTTTTGGATTAGAAGTGTTATTTCCTTGGCGCAAAAATCAAAAAAAGATACGTAGAAACTTTTGGTTAGATGCCTTCTATATGTATTTCAACTTTTTCATCTTCTCCTCTATCATTGCAGGGTTGTACAAGTTAATTAGTATCTATTCACCAATAAACACAGATACACTCGCCTTACTTGATTTGAGCGCATTACCTCTATGGGGAGCGTTACTTATTTTCTTTATTTTAAATGACTTTGTCCAATGGTTTACACATTTCTTATTGCATCGTTATGCCTTTTTGTGGAATTTTCATAAAGTCCATCATTCAGTAAAAGAAATGGGATTTGCTGCTCATTTGCGTTACCATTGGATGGAGAACCTATTTTACAAACCGTTAAAAACGTTAGTAGTTTTACTTTTAGTTGGAGGAGAACCTCAAGATGTATTTATTGTTCACTTTATAGCCATTGCTATCGGACACTTAAATCACGCAAATATCAAAATTACTTGGGGTCCTTTGAAGTATATTTTTAATAACTCAGTAATGCACCTTTGGCACCATGTAAAGGTTTTACCTGAAGGGAAACAAGGAGTGAATTTTGGGATTAGCTTGAGTCTGTGGGATTATATTTTCAAAACAAATTATATTCCTCACGAAGGTGGAGAGATAGAATTAGGTTTTGAAAATGATGAAAAATTCCCTATTGATGATTTTGCTAAACAACTGATTTATCCAATAGGTAAAAAGGATTAGGAAAAATAACTCGTTCTGATTTACCCACTTATGTTCAAGTAACGAACTTCATTTTATTGGTGTTTTAAACGAAAGGAAAGTTGGAAATAGAGAGGTCGCTAAAGTTTATTAACTAATAAGTGCTCCTTTTACTATTTGTTCGGCGCTAGCTTTATTAAACGGCTTTGTTAATATATCTTTTATCAATGGTTCGGCTGTAGCTTTGCGTTGGTCTTCGGGAAAAATAGTTGACGTAACAAGGTAAATAGACGTCGGATTGATATCAAAACTATTGTTTTGATAAGCTTTGATAAATTGAAACCCACTTGCGTCAGGCATATTAATATCCAAAATAATAATGCGAGGAAATTCAAACATCCCTATTTTTTTCAAATAGTGCATGCCTTCTTTTGCCGATTTTTTGAAGATTACTTCGTACTTGTCACCCTCCAAGCTGTCAAAAATGTGCTGTAATAAAACACCAAACATTTCGTCGTCGTCAATACATAATATTTTGGTAGTAATCATTAAGTTGGGTTAATTTGGTAAAAATATGTTTGATGATATACGCAGTATTTTATAATTTGTTCGATAAAAAGTAGCTAATCTACTACAAGACTATTGAAATGAATGATTAAATTGCTTCTATGATATTAAAAGCCGATAACCTAATTAAAAAATACGGAAAACGAACAGTTGTAAAAGGCGTGAGCTTTGAAGTCGCACAAGGTGAAATCGTGGGGTTACTTGGGCCAAACGGTGCAGGGAAAACTACTTCTTTTTATATGTGTGTTGGTTTGGTGAAGCCAAATGAAGGTGTCGTTACGCTAGGAGACGAAGATATTACTTCGTTACCAGTTTACAAAAGAGCAAAACGAGGACTCGGTTATTTGGCACAAGAAGCATCTGTTTTTAGAGATTTATCAGTAGAAGATAACTTAAGGGCAGTTTTGGAAATGACAAAGAAATCAAAAAAAGAACAAGCTGCGAAAGTAGAAGAGTTGTTGGAAGAATTTAGTTTAACACATGTTCGTAAAAATTTAGGTAAGGTATTGAGCGGAGGAGAAAGACGTCGTACAGAGATTGCTCGTGCATTGGCAGTTGACCCTAAATTCGTATTATTAGATGAGCCATTTGCAGGAGTTGACCCTATTGCTGTGGCAGAGATTCAAAGTATTGTACACAAGCTTAAAGCTAAAAACATAGGTATTTTGATTACCGATCATAATGTAAACGAAACCTTATCTATTACAGATAGAGCATATTTACTTTATGAAGGTAATATTTTGAAGTCAGGAACGGCAGAAGAGCTAGCGGCTGACGAAGAAGTTAGACGTCTGTATTTAGGAGAGCATTTTGAACTGAAAAGAAAAATCTAATGCCACTTTTAAGTTCTATCATCACTTGGGCAATGCGGAAACGTGCACACCAAACGGAGTTATTTTTGAAATATCCGATTGAGGTACAGAGTGACGTGTTTACTTATTTGATAGAGACAGCAAAAAACACAGCATGGGGACAAAAACACCGATATAAATCAATTGGGTCGATAAAAGAATTTCAAGAGCAAGTTCCTGTTTCTACTTATGAAACATTGTTTCCGTACATTGAACGGATGCTAAAAGGGGAGCAAAACATATTATGGCCTACCACTATTTCTTGGTTCTCTAAATCTTCAGGAACTACCAATGCACGTAGTAAATTTATACCTGTTAGCGAAGAGGCTTTACAAGAATGTCATATCAAGGCAGGTAAAGATATGATGTCTTTTTATATCAATAATTTTAATCATCAGGCTTTATTTAAAGGGAAAAGTTTATCCATCGGCGGAAGTCTTAGCGAAAACCCTTTGTATGAGGGTTCTTATATCGGTGATGTTTCAGCCATTTTTATGCAAAACTTACCTTTCTATGCGGAGTTCAAACGTGCTCCCTCGATAGAAACGGCCTTAATTAGTGATTGGGATATGAAGTTGGCTCGTATGTTGGTCGAAACCCCTCAAGAAAATATTACTTCGTTTAGTGGTGTGCCGACGTGGATTTTAGTGCTTATCCGTAAATTATTGGAAGTACAAAAGGTGGATAGTATTTTAGAGATATGGCCTAATTTAGAGCTTTTTGCTCACGGTGGTGTTTCGTTTGAGCCTTATAGAGAGCTATTCAAAAAACTCATTCCGAAAGAAGGTTTTAATTACCAAGAGGTGTATAATGCCTCTGAAGGTTTTTTTGCCATTCAAGACGAACCTAATCGCAATGATTTGTTACTCATGCTTGATTATGGTATCTTCTATGAGTTTATTACCATGGACGAATTGGGTAAAACCAACCCAAAAGTAATTACCCTTGAAAGTGTGAAATTACATACCAATTATGCTTTAGTGATTTCTACAAACGCTGGGTTGTGGCGCTATATGATTGGCGACACTATAAAGTTCACCTCTCTCTACCCTTTCCGTATTAAAATTTCGGGACGAACAAAACATTTTATCAATGCGTTTGGTGAAGAAGTTATTATCGAGAATGCTGAAACGGCAATAGTTGAGGCTTGTGAAAAAACAGGTGCTATTATTAGTAATTACACAGCAGGACCTCGTTATATGAAAGAAAACGAAAAAGGTGGTCACGAATGGGTAATAGAATTTGAAAAACAGCCTAATGATTTAGAGCAATTTACCTTATTACTCGACAATAAAATACGTGAAATCAATTCGGATTATGACGCCAAAAGGCAACATGATTTGGCTTTGACTTGTTTAAAGGTTTTCACTGTTCCTCAAGGCACTTTTTACGAATGGATGAAACAACGAGGGAAGTTAGGTGCTCAACACAAAGTGCCCCGTTTGTCTAATTCAAGAGAATATTTAGACAGTATACTTTCTTTAGCAAAGACGCTTTAAACTTATTGTGCTGATAAAATGTTGGATTTACACCAAAAAGTAAACGCTCCTCTACAACAACTCAACGACCCTCTTTTTGAAGAGAAAGGAATTGATGTTTTTATTAAACGAGAAGATTTAATTCACCCAAATATAAGCGGTAACAAGTGGCGAAAGCTCAAATACAATTTAATAGAAGCAAAAGAAAAAGGGTTCAAAAAAATATTGACTTTTGGTGGTGCTTACTCTAATCATATTCATGCGTTGGCAACGGCTGGAAACTTATTAGATTTTCAAATGATAGGTTGTATTCGTGGTGAAGAACATTTGCCGTTGAATGCTACGCTTTCGTTTGCACAAAAAAACGGGATGCAGTTTCATTATATGTCTCGGTCAGCCTACCGTGAAAAAACGTCTCCTGTAATTATTGAAGAATTAAAGAACCAATTTGGTGATGTTTTCCTTATTCCCGAAGGAGGAACAAATGAGTCGGCAGTAAAGGGTTGTGCAGAGGTTGTGGACGAAATTGGTTTTGTGCCTGATTATTTGTTTTGTGCTATTGGTACTGGTGGTACCTTGTCAGGGCTGATTACAGGAATGAACGGGAATGGGCGAATTTTGGGTGTTTCAGCATTAAAAGGAGGTGACTTTTTGACTAAGGACATTTCACTGCTAACTGATACGTCTTTTTCTAATTGGCAAGTATTGACTGATTACCATTTTGGCGGTTATGCAAAAACTACAACAGAGTTATTTTCATTTATCCGAAAGTTCAAAGAGCAACACGACATCTTATTAGACCCAATTTACACTTCTAAAATGGCTATCGCTTTTTATGACTTACTCGGTAAAAACACTTTTAAGCGAGGAAGTAAGGTTGTTTTGATACATACTGGCGGACTACAAGGTTGGCAAGGTATGATACAACAAAACAAAGTCAATGAGGACTTTATGAGAGAAGTTTTGAAATAAAATCAATCACAGCATCCACCAAAAAATGGGTCTTCACAATATAGTAAAAATTAGATTTTGGGCATAAAAAAAGCCTCTGTATAATTAAATACAGAGGCTTTAAAATAAGGTTGGCGGCTATCTACTCTCCCACATATGATTGCAGTACCATCGACGCTACAGGGCTTAACTTCTCTGTTCGGAAAGGGAAGAGGTGAACACCTGCGCTATTACCACCATTCTTTTTAGGCTTCTTGCTAGTTGCTTTTGGCTCCTAGCAGTTGTATATCTCCAAACTTATCCTGGATATACTACCTGTAATATTATAAATTGTTCTTTGAAGTTTATCTTCGTAGTTATCTTGCGACTTACTACTAAAGACTTACGACTTTAATTAACAATAATGAGAGAGAAATTAAATCACCAAAGAGATATTTGATGGGAAGTTATCGGGTAATTAGTACTGCTCAGCTATGGTATCTCTACCTTTACACCTGCAGCCTATCAACGTAATAGTCTCTTACGACCCTCTATGGAAGCCTCATCTTGAGGTCAGTTTCGTGCTTAGATGCTTTCAGCACTTATCTGATCCAAACGTAGCTACTCAGCAATGCACCTGGCGGCACAACTGATACACCAGCGGTTTGTCCAACTCGGTCCTCTCGTACTAAAGTCAGAGCCTCTCAAGCTTCCTACGCCCACAACAGATAGGGACCGAACTGTCTCACGACGTTCTGAACCCAGCTCGCGTGCCACTTTAATGGGCGAACAGCCCAACCCTTGGGACCTTCTCCAGCCCCAGGATGTGACGAGCCGACATCGAGGTGCCAAACCACTCCGTCGATGTGAGCTCTTGGGAGTGATCAGCCTGTTATCCCCGGAGTACCTTTTATCCTTTGAGCGATAGCCCTTCCATGCGGAACTACCGGATCACTATATCCTACTTTCGTACCTGCTCGGCTTGTTGGCCTCACAGTCAAGCTCCCTTTTGCTATTGCACTCTACGCATGATTACCAAACATGCTGAGGGAACCTTTGAAAGCCTCCGTTACTCTTTTGGAGGCGACCACCCCAGTCAAACTACCCACCACGCAATGTCTCCTATAAAGGATTAGACTCCAGATGTTTGAAGGGTGGTATTTCAAGGACGACTAACTTACGCCTAGCGACGCAAGATCAGTGTCTCCCACCTATCCTACACATCAAAGACCCGAAGTCAATGCGAAGCTGTAGTGAAGGTTCACGGGGTCTTTCCGTCCCGTTGCGGGTAAACGGCATCTTCACCGTTACTACAATTTCACCGAGCTCATGGCTGAGACAGTGCCCAGATCGTTACACCATTCGTGCAGGTCGGAACTTACCCGACAAGGAATTTCGCTACCTTAGGACCGTTATAGTTACGGCCGCCGTTTACTGGGGCTTCAGTTCAGCGCTTCTCCGAAGATAACGCCCCCCCTTAACCTTCCAGCACCGGGCAGGTGTCAGACCATATACTTCAACTTTCGTTTTCGCATAGCCTTGTGTTTTTGGTAAACAGTCGCCTGGGCCTATTTACTGCGGCTTCTCATCCGAAGATGAGGAAGCGTCCCTTCTCCCGAAGTTACAGGACCATTTTGCCTAGTTCCTTAGCCATGAATCACTCGAGCACCTCAGGATTCTCTCCTTGACTACCTGTGTCGGTTTGCGGTACGGGCACCACTTCGATTAACGCTTAGAGGATTTTCTTGGAAGTCTGATTAGGATCACTCATCGCAGCCGAAGCTTTGATGTACTTTCGAGATTCATCAGGTCCAGCGGATTTGCCTACTGGTCCTATAACTACTCCCTTAAACGCACAATTCCGTCTGTGCGTGGATCTTTCACTACTCCGTCTCCCCATCACTTCTTGTGGTGGTACTAGAATATTAACTAGTTGTCCATCGACTACCCCTTTCGGGTTCGCCTTAGGTCCCGACTAACCCACAGTTGATTAGCATTGCTGTGGAAACCTTAGTCTATCGGTGTGCGGGTTTC